>NZ_JBEKRB010000012.1:0-136297 GCF_049519115.1 Bradyrhizobium sp. | reverse complement strand
GGAATTCAACCTCACGATCGGGATTCTTAGCCACGGCCGCCGAGAGCACCTTGAGATGATTGCCTAACGAGCTCCAAGTGTGCGCGCCGAATTTGATACTCCGTATTACCTCGTCATACGCCTTGAGAATGGTTTCATCGGGATCCTGCTTAAAAAAATCAAAACCTTGAGCTTTGGCCAAGCGCTCAACCAGAAATGAATGAACGTCTGTTGAAGAGACCCGATCCTTAGATGGACTCCACCATTCTGGAAACTGATACTTCGTCAAAAACATCAAATAAGGACGCTTCCTCTCCCGAATGTTCATCGTCGCGTGAAGAAGAGCATACTTTTGGACCTGCTCCAACTTAACGGTCGAATCAACCTTGACTGACTATAAATACGCGAACCTCATCCGATTCGATGAGAACGTCAGGCTGAGTAAATTTCGTCTCAGAAGGAAATTTCAATTCAAGGGCCTGAGAGGCAAGTTCAGAGTCTACAAAACCACATTCTGTCAGAGACGATCCTATCGTGGCCGATGACGCAAATCGAAGGAAAGCATTCATGTTTCCTGGCCCGATCTTCAAATTCCTTCATAGAGCCTGAAAGATGCTGCGGCTCCCATTTGTAATGAGCGATGATCCGGTAAAGCAAATTTGAAAAGCTATTGTCGTTCATACACGCTCTTCAGATGCAGCAGACCAGCCCTACCTCGTCAGCTTCTTGTACTTCACCCGATGCGGGATGACGGAATCCTGGCCGAGCCGGCGCATCTTGTCCTTTTCATAGTCCTGGAAGTTGCCTTCGAACCACTCGACATGGCTGTCGCCTTCGAAGGCGAGCATGTGGGTGGCGATGCGGTCGAGGAACCAGCGGTCATGGCTGATGATCACAGCGCAGCCCGCAAAATCCTCCAGCGCTTCTTCCAGCGCGCGCAAGGTATCGACGTCGAGATCGTTGGTCGGCTCGTCGAGCAGAAGCAGGTTGGCGCCGGACTTGAGCATCTTGGCCAGATGCACGCGGTTGCGTTCGCCGCCCGAGAGCGCGCCGACCTTCTTCTGCTGGTCGGCGCCCTTGAAATTGAACGAGGAGCAATAGCCGCGCGAATTGACCTCGCGCTTGCCGAGCAGGATCAGTTCGTTGCCGCCGGAAATTTCCTCCCACACGGTCTTCTTGGCCTCGAGATCGTCGCGCGACTGATCGACATAACCGAGATGCACGCTCTCGCCGACCGCGATCGTGCCGCTGTCCGGTTTCTCCTGGCCGGTGATCATCCGAAACAGCGTGGTCTTGCCGGCGCCGTTGGCACCGATCACGCCGACAATGCCGCCCGGCGGCAGCTTGAAAGTGAGATTGTCGATCAGGACGCGATCGCCATAAGCCTTGGTCAGGCCTTCGAAGTCGACCACGTTCTGGCCGAGCCGCTCGGCGACGGGAATCGTGATCTGCGCGGTCTGCGTCTGCTTCTCGGATGCCTGCTTCAGAAGCTCCTCATAGCGCTGGTAACGCGCCTTGGACTTGGCCTGGCGCGCCTTTGGCGAAGCCGCGATCCACTCCTGCTCGCGCGCCAGCGTACGCTGATGCGCGGCGTCTTCGCGGCCTTCCTGCTCAAGCCGCTTTTGCTTCTGCTGCAGCCAGGACGAATAGTTGCCTTCGTAGGGAATGCCCTTGCCGCGGTCGAGTTCGAGAATCCAGCTGGTGACGTTGTCGAGGAAGTAGCGATCGTGGGTGACGATCAGGATTGCGCCGGGATAGTTGCGCAAGTGGCCTTCGAGCCAGGACACGGATTCGGCATCGAGATGGTTGGTCGGTTCGTCCAGCAGCAACAGCTCGGGCTGGTCGAGCAAGAGCTTACACAGCGCGACGCGGCGCCGCTCACCGCCCGAGAGTTTGGTCACATCGGAATCGTCAGGCGGACAACGCAGCGCGTCCATCGCCTGGTCGACCTTGCTGTCGAGATCCCAGAGGCCGCCGGCCTCGATCTCGTCCTGCAATTTGGTCATCTCGTCGGCGGTTTCTTCCGAATAGTTGACCGCGAGTTCGTTATAGCGGTCGAGGATCGCCTTCTGCTTGGCCACCCCCAGCATCACGTTCTCGCGGACGGTCTTGCTGGCGTCGAGTTGCGGCTCCTGTTCGAGGTAGCCGACACGCGCGCCATCGGCGACCCAGGCCTCGCCGTTATATTCCTTGTCGAGCCCGGCCATGATCCTGAGCAGGGTCGATTTACCGGAACCGTTGACGCCGAGCACGCCGATCTTGGCGTCGGGATAGAACTGCAGATGAATGTTATCCAGCACCTTGCGGGTGGGATAGCTCTTGGTCAAACCCTGCATGAAGTAGACGAATTGGCGCGCCATCGGGGCCCCTGGAATACGGATTTTTAAGGATGTTTAGCTTGGGGCTGATGTAGCGGCGCGGCCCCCAAAGGGCAACCGCTAGTGGCCCGATTCTAACATTCGCACCCCTTCGCGGCAGCCACTTTCGCGAATGTCAGAATCAAAGGGCCACCAGCAAATACAGTTTCTAGTGGAGTTGTGGATTTGACATTCGCTTGGGAACTTCGGGCTAGCGGGAGGCGAATGTCAAATCCACTCCACTCGTGCCCCGAATCCGAAGTTCGCCGCCCTTACCGCACCATAGCGGGTGCTGCGCCCCGCGGGGTGGCGGTTTTCCCTCTGTTCACCAGTGCTCCAGTAAGAACACCGATCGCGACAATTGAAACCTTCTTTTAATAAGTTGCGTCCGAAACTCCTGCCAGCGCTCGAAAAAAGCGCTCCGCCCGTCAGAAGACGCGGGAAAAAAGACAGGATTCGTCATGGTAAGCAGCGATTTGGCGAGCATCGATTCGGCATCCCTCTCCTCCCCGGCAGACCGCCGCGACGGACACACCCATCCCTTCGCCGGAATCCGGGCCTTCTTCGGCGCGTTCTTCGCCAGGGCTTTCGACCCCTACCGGCCGGAACTGCATTACATGCGCGGACCGGGCCCGGCCTGCCGTGCCAAGCAGGCCAGCGCCCGCCGGAAGGCGAACTGAGCTCAACTTCCGCTGTCATTCCGGACGACGCGAAGCGGCAATCCGGAATCTCGAGATTCCGGGTCTGGTGCTAACGCACCATCCCGGAATGACGACAATTTCCGGCCTTCCCACCCTCTCCAACCGCAATTTTGATGACGAGAGCGCTTGCCTGAAAAAGCGCCGCGCGCGACCATGCCACCATTCTTTCGAAGACGCGCGCGATCCGGCGCCGTCCTCATCACTATGAATGGATCTCGCCATGACGCGGCTACGCTGTGCAATTCTCGATGACTATCTCAATCTCTCGCTCAAACTCGCGGACTGGTCCAAAATCGAGGATCGCGTCGACGTCACCGTCTTCAACCAGCCGTTTGCCTCGGGCGAAGCCGCCGTCAGCGCGCTGAAGGATTTCGAGATCATCCTGGCGATGCGCGAGCGCACGCCGTTTCCGCGCGCGATGTTCGATCAGCTGCCCAAGCTGAAGCTTTTGATCACCTCGGGGATGCGCAACGCCGCGATCGACATGGCAGCCGCCAAGGATAGAGGGGTGGTCGTCTGCGGTACGAATTGGCCGCGCGATCCGACCGCGGCGCTCACCATGGGCATGATCCTGGAACTGACCCGCAATATCGGACGTGAAAACGCCCGCATGCATGCCGGCGAATATCTGCAGAAGCATGTCGGCATCGAAATTGACGGCAAAACGCTGGGCGTGGTCGGGCTCGGCAAACTGGGCGCCAAGGTTTCGTCCATTGCGAAAACGTTCGGGATGAACGTGATCGCCTGGAGCCCGAACCTGACGGCCGAGCGCTGCAAGGAAGTCGGCGTGACCTATGCCACCAAAGAGGAGCTGTTCTCGACCGCCGACATCATCACCATCCATATGGTGTTGAGCGACCGTTCGCGCGGCCTCGTCGGCGCGGCCGAACTCGGTCGCATGAAGCCGACAAGCTTCATCGTCAACTCTGCGCGCGGGCCGATCATCGACGAGATGGCGCTTCTGGAAACGCTGAAAGCGCGCAAGATCGCGGGCGCCGCTGTGGACGTGTTCTCGGTCGAGCCGCTACCGGTCGACCATCCCTTCCGCAAGCTCGACAACCTCGTGCTGACGCCGCATCTCGGCTACGTCACGCAGGAGACCTTCATCGCCCACTACACCCAGATGGTCGAAGGCATCGATGGCTGGTTCAAGGGCGAGCCGGTGCGAAAGCTGGCGTAAGCCGGCGGTCATACAAAAAGGCGCGCCTTTTGTAATTTTCTTTAGCGCACCGTCACCGGCGGAGGCAGCGGCGGCACCGAGGCCGGTTGCGCACCGGTCGCGCCTGGCGCCACGGCCGGACCGGGCACAGGCGCCGCGGACGCCGTGGTGGTCGAGCCGGGCGGCGGGCTGCCGGGCCACACGACCACGCGGGTGCCGACCTTGACGCGATCGAACAGGTCCGAGACATCCTCGTTCAGCATGCCGATACAGCCCGAGGATACGAACTTGCCGATCGTCGACGGCTGGTTGGTGCCGTGAATGCGATAGACGGTATTACCGAGATACATCGCGCGCGCGCCCAGGGGATTGCCCGGACCACCGGCCATGAAGCGCGGCAGATAGGGCTGGCGTTCGATCATTTCGGTCGGCGGATGCCAATCCGGCCATTCCGCCTTGCGCGAGATCTTCTGCACGCCGTTCCAGGTGAATCCGTCGCGGCCGACACGGACGCCGTAGCGGACCGCGCGGTTGTTGCCCAGTACGTAATAAAGATAGGTGTTGGGCGTATCGACGATCAGCGTTCCCGGCGGCTCCTTGGTGACGAAATTCACTTCCTGCCGGCGAAGGTTCGGCGGCAGACTGACGGGTGCCGCATCCGGCTGCTCTTCCGGCGGCAACAGTGAAGCGGATCGATTTTCCGGCCCCTGAGGGGCAGCGCCTTGCGGCGGCTGAACGCTACCGGTGACATTACCACTCAAGCCCACGGCGGCGGGCGGGCGAGAGCCACGACCGTAGTCATCGGCGGGATCATAAGCCGGCTGCGGCGGCGGACCGGCGGGGCGGTCGGCATAGATGACCGCCGGCGCATCCGTGCGGCCATAGCGCGGATCATCGGGCGACACCACGGGACCGGAATAGCCGCCCGGAGGCGGCATGGGACGGCCGTAACGCGGATCGTCCGGCGACATCACAGGACCGCGGTCCGAATAAACGCCGGGAGGACGGCCATAGCGGGGATCGTCGGGCGACTGGATCGGACGGCCCTGGTCCGGATAAACCGGGCGGCCGCTGTAACGGGGGTCGTTCGGCGACAGCACGGGACCGGGCGGCGGCAGCGCGGTCGAACCGGGACCGCCATTTGGACCGTCGTCGTCGTCCAGCACGTCGTATTCCTGCGGGCGGGGCGCGCCACGATAGTCCGTCGGATAGCGGGACGGCGGATAGGGCGAATAGACCGTCCCCGGGGGCGGATAGCCCTGCGCCGACGCCAGCGAAATCCCCACGGCCTCTACCGCCAAGACGGCAGAAACCGCGGCACAAATCGTCAGAATGCAATTGGTCATCATTACTCTTGTATAGCCCCAAGCCCTATATAACCAAAAGGCGCCACCGGATCGTTAACGGGAGATGACGTAAGATCGCGGCGCATTCAAGACAATAACCGTTATTGACGGCCGGCTCGACCCTTCGTGATGGGGCTCGGAACCCGGTTTTTGGCCGGTTTTGGCGTCGGCAGGAACGGTTCCCCTGATCAGCCGGACCGCGGCCAAAGACTGCGACCAAGATTGCGACGAATACCTGCGGCGGCGAAGTGACAGTCCGCCTTCCGATTTCGAATCGCGGCGAGATTTCATAAGCGCCGCAAAGCCGTTGCGCTATTCTTGAATGCGCGTGATTCGTGCGCGTTAAATCACCCGAACCCAGTGGCCACCGCGTTCCCGTTCGCCAGCTTACGCAAGAATCCCGCGCGCCATGCTTCCCGGTTTTCGTTTCCTGTTCGCAGCGATCATGTTGTCGATGTCGCTCCTCGTTTTCGGGCTGGGTGCGGCCGCTCTGCTGCGCGCCGCTCATGAGTCCTTTGCCAGCAATTCCTCCTGGCGCGCGGCGCCGGAAGTCTCCTTCGCCCAGCATCCCGACACGACGCTGCCCATGCTCGCCACGCTGCGCATTGAACCAACCACCATGGAGAAGGCAAGCGAACCCGCGAAGGTTACGGCCGTGCCCGCCGACCAACCGCCGCCTGTCGCCGAATCCGCCGGCATCGAACAGGTCGCGGCCTTAAGGCCAACGGAAACGCCGCGGGCAGAGATCGCAAAGGCCGCCGACGCAGCCTTGCCGCTGCCGACCGAAGAAAATATGCCAGCCGCCGAGGCCACCTCGGTCGGGGCCGTATCGCCCACAAGCGAAACTACCCCAGCGGCCGACGTGCAAAAAATGACGGTGGTCGCAGCTGTGGATACCGCACCGGCCGGGAGCGAGCCAGCAACGGCTCAGGCTGAGCCGGCCCTCCTGCCGCCGGCAAATCCGACGTCCGCGACTCCGGCGACGGCCCCCGGGGCCGATGTCGCCACGACAAAAATCGCCACGCTTGGCGGGCCGCCCGTCGACATCGCCGATGCCGCATCGGCCTCCGTGGTGAAATCCGATCGCGCCAAACCCGGTGAAGGTGTGATCAAAAAACGCGTGCACGCCCGGCGCTCGCCACACCGGCGCAGGCTTGCCGCACGCGCGCGGCTTCTGGCACTCCAACAGCTTCAGGCCAATCCGTTCGCGCAGCCGCAGCCCTTCCCGCCGGCCCCGCCCTCGGCACCCCGCCAATAACAGCGGGGAAGTATCAGGCAGGACCTGTCGCGATCGCGGGACCGTCGGCCTTGCCCCATTCCGACCACGAGCCGTCATAGAGCGCGGTGTTCTCGACGCCGAGCCGGTAGAGCGCGAGCGTCAATACCGCCGCAGAAACGCCCGAGCCGCAGCTGGTCACGATCGGCTTCGCTGTATCGACGCCAGCGCCAGCAAAGGCCTTCTTCAACTCCTCGAGCGGCTTCATCGTGCCGGTCGAAGCATCGAACAGGTTGTTGTAGGGCAGGTTGAGCGCGCCCGGAATGTGACCGGCGCGAATGCCCGGCCGCGGCTCTACGGCGCGCCCCTCGAAGCGATCCGCCGCGCGGGCGTCGATCACCTGCTCGGCACGGCTTGCGACATTGGCGATCATCGCTTCGATCGAACGCACGCGCTTTGCATCATAGCTGGCGTCGAAGGTGGCTGGTTTGGCCGTCACCTCGCCGGCCTCGACAGTGCGCCCTTCCGCGCGCCATTTCTTCAGGCCGCCGTTGAGAATGCGGATATCGCGGTGGCCGTAAGAGAGGAACATCCACCACACCCGCGGGGCCGCAACCCAGCCGCCGGCATCGTAGACCACGACGGTGTCGCCATTCGAGATACCGAGCGCGCCGACATCGCGGCCGAATTGCTCCGCACTCGGAAACATATGCGGCAACGGGTTGGAATGATCCGACACCGCATCGACATCGAAATACACGGCACCCGGAATATGCGCGGCGAGATAGTCGTCCTTCGGCAGCGGCAACATGCCGGGCAGTTTGAAGGTGGCGTCGAGGAGCTTCACCTTCGCATCTTTGAGATGCTCAGCCAGCCATTCAGTGGAGACAAGAGGGTCGTTGGTCTTCGTCATAGATTAAGACTCCGTTTTCTTGTCATGGCCGGGCTTGACCCGGCCATCCACGTCTTTCTTGTTTGATGAAGACAAGACGTGGATGCCCGCCACAAGGCCGGGCATGACGGCTGTGTTGGTGGCGATCTTTCAAACCTTTTTCGGTTCCCATTTTTCGGTCGGGCCGCCGGCGTCGCGCCAGGCGGCAAAGCCACCAGCCATGTGCGCCACTGGCTTCAAGCCCATGTCCTGCGCGGTCTTGGCCGCGAGCGCCGAACGCATCCCGCCCGCGCAATGAAAGATGAATTTCTTGTCCTGCTGGAAAATCGGCTTGGCATAGGGACTGGCCGGATCGATCCAGAATTCCAGCATGCCGCGCGTGCAGGAAAAGGCGCCAGGAATCTTGCCGTCGCGCTCGATCTCGCGCGGGTCGCGGATATCCACGATCACGACCTCGTCGCTTTGCGCGGCCTTGATCGCCTCAAGCGCGCTCACAGTTTCGATCTCGGCATTGGCTTCGTCGACAAGGGATTTGATCCCGCGATGGATGGTCTGGGGCATAAACCGTTTCCTTACCTCTCGGGCTACCTGTCTCGGACGCGGTGCAGCGTTCTGACGATGCATCGCAGAGCTGGGACCCACGCACAACTCTAATAGGCCCCGGCTCTGCAGCGCACCGCTCAAGCGCTGCGCTACGTCCGGGGCACGCAAAAAACCCGTTTCTATCGCACCAATTCCTTCATCGCGTTCTCGAGCCCCTCGATCGTGATCGGGTACATGCGATTGGCGAAAATGCGTTTGATGATGGTGGTCGATTCCGAATAGTCCCAATGCTTCTGCGCGACCGGATTGAGCCACACCGCGTGCGGATAGGTGCGCATGACGCGCTCGAGCCAGACGGAGCCTGCTTCTTCGTTGACGTGCTCGACCGAGCCGCCCGGCACCATGACTTCGTAAGGCGACATCGAGGCATCACCGACGAACACGACCTTGTAGTCGTGCGGATATTTGTGCAGCACGTCCCAGGTCGGGGTGCGATCCGTAAAGCGCCGGCGGTTCTGCTTCCACACGCCCTCATAGAGGCAGTTGTGGAAGTAGAAATATTCCATGTGCTTGAATTCGCTTTTCGCCGCCGAGAACAATTCCTCGACCTGCTTGACATGGGAATCCATCGAGCCGCCGATATCGAAGAACACCAGAACCTTTACTGCGTTGCGCCGCTCGGGACGCATATGTACATCGAGATAGCCGTGATTGGCGGTTTCCTTGATCGTGGTGTCGAGATCGAGTTCGTCGGGCGCGCCGGTGCGGGCAAATTTGCGCAACCGCCGCAGCGCGATCTTGATGTTGCGAATGCCCAGTTCGACATTGCCGTCGAGATCCTTGAACTCTCGGCGATCCCACACCTTCACGGCGCGGAAATTGCGGTTCTTTTCCTGGCCGATCCGCACGCCTTCCGGGTTGTAGCCATGGGCGCCAAAGGGTGACGTGCCTGCCGTGCCGATCCACTTGTTGCCGCCCTGGTGACGGCCCTTCTGCTCTTCCAGGCGCTTGCGAAGCGTCTCCATGAGCTTGTCCCAGCCCATGGCTTCGATCTGCTTCTTTTCTTCCTCGGTGAGGTATTTTTCGGCGAGCTTCTTCAGCCATTCCTCGGGAATATCGGCCTTCTGCATCGCATCGAGCAGGCTTTCCAGCCCCTTGAACACCGAACCGAACACGCGGTCGAACTTATCGAGATTGCGTTCGTCCTTCACCAGCGTGGTGCGCGCGAGGTAGTAAAAATTCTCCACGGAGTGCTCCGCGAGGTCGGCGTCGATCGCCTCCATCAACGTCAGATATTCGCGCAGGGTCACCGGGACCTGCGCCTCGCGCAGCGATGTGAAGAATTGCAGGAACATACCCTTCAGATTGCCCGGCAGACTGCCTACGTCAAGAGCAGCCAATGCGGATCTGGGTAGCCGGCCCGTCGGCAACGGTCTGGACCTCAAGGGTTTTTCAATTACATTGGCTACAACGACCGCCGGATGGGCGGTCGTTTCATGTTCGAGGCTCACGTTACAGGGCGATATAGGCGATGAAATTTACCGGCACCAAGGACTATGTCGCGACCGATGACCTCAAGGTCGCGGTCAATGCCTCGATCGTGCTCGAGCGGCCGCTTCTGATCAAGGGCGAACCCGGCACAGGCAAAACCGTACTCGCCGAGGAAGTCGCCAAGGCGTTGAAAGCCCCGCTTTTGACCTGGCACATCAAGTCCACGACCAAAGCCCAGCAGGGTCTCTACGAATACGACGCGGTGTCGCGGCTTCGCGACAGCCAGCTCGGCGATGCCAGGGTTTCCGACATCAAGAATTACATCAAGCGCGGAAAATTGTGGGACGCCTTTGCCAGCGAGCAGCGGCCGGTGCTTCTGATCGACGAAATCGACAAGGCCGACATCGAGTTTCCCAACGACCTCTTGCTCGAACTCGACCGCATGGAATTCCATGTCTACGAGACCGGCGAGACGATCAAGGCGAGGCAGCGCCCGATCATCATGATCACGTCCAACAACGAGAAGGAATTGCCGGACGCATTCCTGCGCCGTTGCTTTTTCCACTACATCAAGTTCCCCGATGCCTCTACCATGAACCGCATCGTCGATGTGCACTTTCCCAACATCAAAAAGCGCCTGGTCGAAGAAGCGCTGCGCATCTTCTTCGAAGTGCGCGAGGTGCCGGGTCTGAAGAAGAAGCCCTCGACCTCCGAACTGCTCGATTGGCTGAAGCTGCTGCTGAACGAGGACATCACACCGGAAATGCTGCGCGAGCGTGACCCGCGCAAGCTGATCCCGCCGCTGCACGGCGCACTGCTGAAAAACGAACAAGACGTGCACCTGTTCGAGCGGCTGGCCTTCCTGAGCCGGCGCGAAGTCTAGCGCCCATTCGGTTCTGATTGAATCAGAACCGGGCTCTGGTCTTTGTTTGACGCGTTTTCTTAACGCGAACCGGCTTCCACTTCGCTTGAAAACGATATCTCTCCGTCCACAGCGATGCCATCATCGAGATGAAGGCGAGCAGGATAATGACGGCGCCGTAGATATAGGCCGTGGTCGCAAGCCCGATCTGCGGCACGGACAATCCGGCCACGACCGCGGGCACGGCGAAGGCGAGATAGGATTGCAGATAGAACGCCGATAGCAGTCCGGCGCGCTGATGCGGTTCGGCGGTGGGCAGTAGCGCACGCAGCGTTCCCGAAAAAGTCGATCCGAATCCGGCGCCGGCGATCATCGTCCCCGCCAACAATGCCGCGACTTGCTGCTGCTCGATTCCGATCATCGTGATGGCCACGCCCAGCCCCAACGTGCTCGTGCTCAGCACAATCAGGCGCCGCACCGGCCAATTCCGGGATGTCGCGACCGCGATGGCCGCGGTCAGCATCAACGCCGCGACGACCACGCCGCCGACCCAGGGCGAGGCGATGCCCATGGCGGTCGCCACCACGGTCGGCATCAGCGAGAGATAGAGGCCGCCGAGCGACCATGCCGCAACATTGGCCGGCGTGAGTCTGGCGAGAATAACCCGCGACTGGGGCGGGACACGGACCTGCGGACGCAGCGACGCCAGGGCGCCAATTTTTCGCGTGCTGCTTTCGGGCATGACATACAGCAGTGCGATCAGCAGCACCGTCAGTCCGAGCAGAACCTCATACACGCGGTGCAACGGGTCGGACGCGAACGTAATCAGCGCCGCCGCTCCGAGCGAACCGGCGGTCATGCCCAGAAACGCCGTCACGCTATTGAGGAGAGGTCCGCGGACGCGGTTGGTATCGAGAATGGCAGCTCCCAACGCAGTCGTGCCGACGCCGACGCTAAGGCCTTGTACCATTCGCGCCAGGATCAATTGCCCGACGCCCTGCGCCTCCGAGAACAGCACCATCGCCGCGGCGTTCAGCAGCAAGGCCACCAGGATCACCGGGCGGCGGCCGACATAGTCGGACAAACCACCGACCGTCAGCAGCGCCGTGAGCAGGCTCGCGACATAGCTCGAGAACACAATCGTGATCCAGAACGGGGTGAGATGCATCGACGCCTGATAGAGATGATAAAGCGGCGTCACCGCGCTGCTGCTGGCCGCGATCAGCATCGCGCCTGCAAAACTGAATACGGTCATGGTGGCGCGCGTCAGGGTGCGGGCGGAGCTTTCCGGGACGGTAACGAGCGCGTCGGCGGCCGCGCTGGACGAATTTGCCTGACAGGCTTGCATGGGAGCCTCCTAAAGCTAATATATTGCCTTAGGCATATAGGAGCCTGAGGGCTTAAAGCAAATTATTTGCGTTAAGGTCGACCCTCGTTTGGGCATGGCAAGATTGCAGGGAGCGAAAGCGTGACCGTCAGGGAGTTCATTCGGGTCGGCGGGCGAAGCGCACGGATTCAGAGCGCCGTGCACGCGGCGGTACAGCGTCTCGCCGCGGCAACTTCCCGGGACGAACTGACGGTTCCGCAAATCGCCGCCGCCGCTGGCGTAACGCCGTCGACGATTTACCGGCGGTGGGGCGATCTGTCGGCGCTGTTCGCCGACGTCGCCGTGCAGCGGCTGAGGCCGATCGCCGATCCCGAGGACACCGGCGCCATGGCGTCGGACCTGCGGACGTTCATCGAACAATTCATGGAAGAAATGTCGTCGCCGGTCGGCCGCGAATTGCTCAGGGACGTATTTTCTCAAGCAGGGGCCCACACCGTTCAGTGCGGAGGCTTTACCAAGGAACATCTGACGACGATCGCCGAGCGGGCCAAAGCGCGCGGCGAGGTGCCGTTCGATGTCGATGAGGTGCTCGACCACGTGGTGGCGCCGATCATCTATCACATCCTGTATGGCGACCGGAAACTGACGCTGGACTACTGCCATTCGCTGCTGGACCGGGTCCAGTCGCTGCCGCGAAAGACGTGATCAGTTCAACGGTGCGAGAAGTGTAACGGCGCCGATTTATAATAAAATCTGCCGCGAATTGCGGTCGCTCCCGGTGAGAAGCGTAAAGTCCTGCTAACGTACGGTTGGCCTGAACCTGCGAGCAAACGGAGATCAGATCATGCCCGATTGGATTCTTGCACCTATTTGCGTGGTCGTTCTCGTGGGCTTTATCGGCTATGCGTTTCGTCAGGGCATGAAAGTTAGTCCGGATCGGAGCAACAGCAATTTTGGACCTACTCAAAACGACGGTTGGTCGGGTGGATCCGACGGCGGATCGGCAGACGGCGGCGGCCATTCCTTCTGAATGAGACGCCTCAAATCATTGCGAGGCGCACTCAGTTAAACGTAACCGCCTCCAGCGGCGTCTTGCCGCGAATGAGATCGCTCGCCTTGTCCGCAATCATCTGGGTCGACGCGTTCAGATTGGCCGAAATCATCCGCGGCATGATCGAAGCATCGACCACGCGCAAGCCTTCGAGGCCATGAACCCGCAACTGGTCGTCGACCACGGCCCATGCGGCATCCGCAGGGCCCATGCGGCAGGTGCAGCCGGGATGGAACGTCGTGGTGCCGCGCTTGGTGGCGGCTTGTAGAAAATCCGCGTCGGTCTGCACGTCGGGACCGGGGAAATCCTCGTAGTCGTAATACTGCGACAGCGGCTCCGACTTCAGTAAGCGCCGTGCCAGCTTCATGCCGGCGACGATGACGCGGCGATCGAGTTCGGCGGTGAGATAGTTGGTCTGAATGATCGGCGGCGCAAACGGATCGGCCGAGCGGATGCGAACATAACCGCGGCTTTCGGGGCGTTGCTGCCAGGAGGTGACGGTCATGCCCGGCAGATCTTCCAGCGTGCCCTGCACGCCTTCCTTGTAGCTCGCGGGCGTGAATGTCAGTTGCAGGTCGGAGCTTTCCGTGGTCTCGCCGGAATGCCAGAAGCAATAGACCATGGTCGGCGACAGCGACAGCAAGCCGCGGCGCGTCGTCGCCCATTTGATGGCTTCGCCCACGAGACTGAGCCCGCGCCGGCGTTCGTTGATGGTCTTGATGTTCTTGACGCGTGCGACCGAGCGCGGCGCGTAGTGATCCTGCAATCCCTCACCGACGCCCGCGAGCGCATGACGCACCTCGATGCCGTGCGATTGCAATAGCTCGGGCGAACCGACGCCGGACAATTGCAGAAGCTGCGGCGAATTATAGGTGCCGCCGGAAAGGATCACCTCCTTGGCCGCGCGTACCTCGTGCAGCGTGCCGTTCTTGCCGCCGCGCCGGTAACGCACGCCAATCGCGCGCTTGTCCTCAAAGATGATTTCGGTCGCATGCGCGTGCGTGCGCACATCGACATTGCCGCGCTTGCGCGCCGGATGCAGAAAAGCGGTGGCGGCGCTGACACGAAGGCCGTTCTTGATGGTGCGTTGGGCGTAGGACACGCCTTCCTGGATCGCGCCGTTGTAATCGGGGTTGCGCGGAATGCCGAGTGAGATGGCACCCGCCATGAAGGCCTCACACAGCGGGTCCTGCCAATCCATGGTGGTGACGGTGAGATTGCCGTCACGGCCGCGAAAGGTGTCGTCACCGGGGCCGATTCGATGCTCGAGCCGCTTGAAATACGGCAATATATCCGAATAGCCCCAGCCGCGGTTGCCGAGCTGCGCCCAGGTGTCGAAATCCTGGCGCTGGCCGCGGTTATAGATGTGGCCGTTGATCGACGACGACCCGCCGAGCGTCTTGCCGCGCGGCGCGTAGATGCTGCGGCCGCTGGTCCACGGCCCCACCTCCTGCTGATAGGCCCAATTCACGCTGCGCATGTGGAAGGTCTTGATGAAGCCGGCCGGCAAATGAATGTACGGATGCCAGTCGCGCGGACCCGCCTCCAGCACGCAGATTTTGGCCGCGGAATCTTCGCTCAGGCGATTGGCCAGCACGCAACCGGCCGAACCTGCACCGACGATCACATAGTCGAACTTATCCATGATTTGTTTCCGGGGCCTTTTTGTTCTCGCGCGTTTTATGTTCGCAGCTTGTCGTTGAGCTGAAACGTGAGATGCGCCTTCGCCGTCGGCCATTCCGAGGCGATGATGCTGAAAACAACGGTGTCGCGCAGCGTGCCGTTTGGCGCAATCTGATGGTTGCGCAAAATACCGTCCTGCTTGGCGCCGAGACGCTCGATGCCGCGCCGGCTTTGGTGATTGAAGAAATGCGTGCGGAATTCGACCGCGATGCAATCGAGCTTTTCGAACGCGTGCGTCAACAGCAGCAGCTTGCACTGGGTATTGAGCGCACTGCGTTGCACCCGCTTAGCGTACCAGGTCGATCCGATCTCGACGCGCCGGTTCGCCGCATCGATATTCATGTAGGTCGACATGCCCGCGATCCGGCCGTCGGCGTCGAACACGGTGAAGGGCAGCATTGGGCCCTTGGTCTGCAGGCCCAGACGGCGATCGATTTCCTTCGCCATATCTTCGGGCTTCGGGATCGCCGTGTACCAGAGCTTCCAAAGATCGCCGTCCTTGACGGCTTCCGTCAGCCCGGAGACGTGCGCGTGCGACAACGGCTCGAGCCGCGCATAAGGGCCAACAAGCGTCACCGGTTCAGGCCAGGGCATTAATGTCTCCTCTCGGCGAAGCAGCCGTCACCTATTCAAAAAATTCAGCGGCAAACCCGGCCGCGCCCAGTCCATTGCCGCAAGTTCGCCCTTGCCGGACAGCGTAATGTAGGCCGTCTTCAACCCCTCGCCGCCAAAGGCGATGTTGGTGGTGACGCGATCACCGGTCGGCACCTGTTCGATAAGCCGGCCATCAGGCGCGATCACCGAGATGCAGCCTGAGACCAGCGTCGCGACGCAGACATTGCCGCCCGCCTCGACCGCGAGCGAATCGAACATCTGATAGCCGCCGAGCCCCGCGATCGGCCTGCCCCGCTCGCCGCGATAGATCACCTCGCGCGGCTTCACCGTGCCGGGCTCAGGAATGTCATAGGCCCACAATCGCGCGGTCGGCGTCTCCGCGATGTAGACGGTCTTCTCGTCCGGCGACAGCCCGATGCCGTTCGCGGGCAGGATGCCATGCACGCCCTCGACGATCTCCTTCATGCCGGGCTTGAGATAATAGAAGGCGCCGACATCCATGTCGCGGGCCCGCCGCTTGCCGAGATCGGAGAACCACAGGCCGCCATGCTTGTCGAAAACCAGATCATTTGGTCCGCGTAGCGCGTGCTCGCCGCATTTCGTCACGACAGTCTCGACCTTGCCGGATTGCAGATCGACGCGCTGGATCGAACCGCCGAGATAATCCTCGGGCTGCGGTCCCGGCATGATCATCTTGCCGGTTGGAATCCAGGCAAAGCCGCCATTGTTGCAGATGTAAATTTTGCCATCGGGGCCGAGCGCCGCACCGTTGGGACCGCCGGGAATTTCCGCAACCACTTTCTTTCGGCCATCAGGATAAACCCGTGTCAGCCGTTTCCCACGGATTTCGACCAGCACCACGGAGCCATCCGGCATCACCACCGGGCCTTCTGGAAATTCCAGGCCGGTAGCGAGCACGCGAAGTTCGGCCATCCATTCCCTCCCGACTTTGTTTGCTTGAGCATGATCTTTATTCGGAAAACCGGCTTCCACTTTTCCGGATCATGCTCGATGCGCGCCTGCGGCCAGGCCGGTCGCGCAACGTTTGAACAACGTTAGGGCAAAGCCCTTGGGGCTTGCAAGCAGCCGCAACGCATGTTTGCGTTCGCGTAACGCGAGGCTGCTTCGAGTTTTTACTTGCCGCCCTCTTTTACCGCCCCGTCTTTGGCGGGCGTTTCCTTGGCAGGTATTTCTTTGGCGGTCGTCTCTTTTGCGGGTGGCGTATCGGTCTTCTTCGCATCCCCCGCCGGCTTCGGCTGCGCGGCCTGAAGATCGCTCACCGTTTTTTGCAGCGCGGTGAGATTCACTTTCAACGCCTCGATCTGACGGTTGGCCGCATCGAGTTTCTGCTGATGGTCAAGCGTCAGCTTCACTATTGTCTTCTGAAGAAACTCGACATTGCTTTGCAAACAACTGGTGCGCCGCTCCATGGTCTTTTCGACGGTGCAGATTTCGATGCCGGGAACGTCCTGCGCGTGGGTAACGCTCGCGCCCAGCGCCACAGCGCCTATGCCGAGAATAAACCGGCCGATCATCGCAAACCTCGTTTCAATCCAAGCCTCGTTTCAATCAATGTCTCCAACATATGTCGCGCAGTAAACTTGTTGAGAGTAGCTTTTCATGGCTGAAAGCTACCACACTGCGACCTCAATCACGCATTGAGCTTGATCGACGCTGACGGAAACGGGACGAGTGCAGCGAACTTGAAGTTCCTATCAGTTTCGCTGCAAATTCGTCATAGGAACTTCAAATTCAAGGCCGCACTAGAAATCGATAATTGCTAGAGCTCCTTTGATTCCGAAGTTCGCATCGGAGACTGCCGGCAATATCACGCGAACTTCGGAATCGGAGCTCTAGAGATGGCAACGCGCGAAAAACGGCTGGCCCAATTCGATGGCGAAGGAGAGCCGCCGCCGGGTCTGCCGGTCCAGGTGTTATGCGAGGACCAGAGCGGCACCTATGAGCTGCCGTTTGCCTGCAGCTTCAGTAACGGCGCCTGGCGCAACCATGAGTCCGGCGGCACGTTGGAGGCGACCGTCATCGCCTGGCGGCGAGTTCGGCGAATTTGAAGTTCCTGTCGGTATCGCGGCAAGTTCGTCATAGGAACTTCAAATTCGAAGCCGCTACTCGAAACAATAGGTTGCTAGAGTTCCTTTGATTCCGAAATTCGCATCGGAGGCCGCCGCGATTGCTTGCGAACTTCGGAATCCGAGCTCCAGTGCCGCGTCTGATTCAACCCCGAACGCGCTCAACCTGTCTCAAAACGCGACGCCTGAGTGGCTCAACACGATCGGGCATTAATAGGTTGGAACGCGCGTGGAACGAATCGCGCCCGAATCAGATGAACGGGCGCGTGCCCCGATGTTCACGGCTAGATATCGGCCTGGATGAGATGGTCAGCACTACATCCAGACCACTTGCGCGCGGCGTCAACCGATAACGCCTCGGAATCGTTAATCGCCGAGGGCGTTACAAAGCGGCTACTTCCAGGGCGTCACCGGCGGCACCTTGTCGGTGGCCGGCGGCATATCGACGGTCTTGAAATCGGCCGGGCTGACGATTTCGAGATATTCCATGTCCGGCGAGTAATCGAACAGGTAGTGCGTGATCCCCGGCCGCTGATGGACGACATCGCCGGCCTGCACCAGCGTCGGTTTGTCCTCATACATGAAGCGGGCCCAGCCCTTCATCATGATCACGATCTGAAAATCGCAATCATGACGATGCCAACCGGTGCCGTCTTCCGGCGGCATGTCGGCATTGGCCTTGACGAGATGGCAGATCACCTGCCCGCCGGTCGCCGCCGCGATGCCGAGGTCGCGATACAGGAAGAAGTCGCGAAGGCCTCCGCCCTTGAATTCGGTATCGGTGGGTTTGACGTGGGAAAATTTGCTGACGGCCGCATGCTGGTTCATCTCAGGCCTCCACCACTGTTTGACGCAAATCGCGACAATCGCCGGCGTCCAATTTTTTGGCAGCACGGATCGGCGCGTTCAAAGCGTCGTGTTGCTATGCGAAAATCACGCCAGCCGCGTTGCACTGCGGCGATTTCCGGGATCATGGCGCCTGGCACCACGAAGCTGTTGGATGCGGTCCGGAATTTCGGTCAGGCGATTTTTGCCGGTAACTGACGGCCAATCGCGTCGGTTCAAAAAGCCAGTCCCGATGGCATGAAGTTGAGCAAGGCACGCCTTACGCGTAAGCCGTGCAAACAGGCAGAGCCGGGCGCGCGCTGCCTAATAATCCACCTCAAGCTCTTCGATATCGGAGGGTTCAGCCTTCGCGGCCTCAATCCATTCCTGCATTTCCGGCATGCCCAGGATGACGTCGGCATACTGCTTCATCCGCGCATCGAGCTTGACGTCATAAGTCTTGAAGCGGGTCACGACCGGCGCATACATCGCGTCCGCCATGGAGCGCTCGCCGAACAGGAACGGGCCGCCCGACTCGGCAAGGCACTCGCGCCAGATGGTGCAAACGCGGTCGACGTCGGCCTGCGCGCGCATCCAGATCTTGAAGTTGGGGAAATGCCCCTTGAGATTGACCGGCAGCGAAGCCCGAAGCGTCGTGAAGCCGGAGTGGATTTCGCCGCAAATCGAACGGCAATGCGCCCGATGGACCCGATCGGCGGGCAACAGCCCGGCATCGGGCCGGATCTCGTTGAGATACTCGGCGATCGCCAGCGTATCCCATACGGTCGCGCCCTCGTGCCGCAAGCACGGCACCAGGATGGTCGGCGACAGCAGCAGGATTTCGGCCCGTGCCGAAGGGTCATCCGGCGCGGTGACGATCTCCTCGAATTCCAGCCCCGAAAACCGCGTCAGCAACCAGCCGCGAAGCGACCAGGACGAGTAGTTCTTGCTGCTGATGGTGAGTGTCGCCTTTGCCATTTGGCCTTTCCTTACCGGGCTTACCCGCTGGTTTACCCGTTATTTTCCATCGTTTCTTCCGTTTTCTCCATTTTTTTTAGCAGCAAGCGACGTGCCAGTTTTTTGGGCTGTTTGACTCCGCCGTGGCTTCAATATTGCATAGCAACATAAGCGGGGGTTCGAATGACGTCGTTATTGTATCAAGCCTACCAAAACCATTCGGATCTGACGGCGCCATGGCGGACCGGGGCTGCGCACGCGCTGAAATACCTCAACCTCCTGCCGCAGGGTATTTCCGACAAGTTCTTCCGGCGCCTGGCGGCGGCGCTGGAACTGATCTCGCGCACGTCCCTGACCTATACCCGCCCTGCCTATGGCATCGACCGGGTCATGGTCGGCAATCAGGAACTGGAGGTGACCGAGGAGGTCGCCTTCGCCACGCCGTTCGGCTCTCTGTTGCATTTCAAGAAGGAAAACGGCCCCGAACAGCCGCGGCTGTTATTGGTGGCGCCGATGTCAGGCCATTTCGCGACGCTGTTGCGCGGCACGGTGCAGACACTACTTCAGGACCACGACGTCTACATCACCGACTGGCACAATCCGCGCGACATTCCGCTTCACCATGGCCGCTTTGGGCTGGACGATTACACCGAGCACCTGATCACGTTTCTCGACCAGCTCGGCCCGCGCGCACATATAGTGGCGATCTGCCAGCCTTCCGTGTCGGCGCTGGCTGCGGCCGCGATCATGAACGAAGACAATCACCCCGCGCGCCCGGCGACGCTGACGCTGATGGCGGGCCCGATCGATACCCGCATCCAGCCCACCAAAGTCAACGAATTCGCCAAGAGCAAGCCGCTCACCTGGTTTGAGAGCAACCTGATCAATTACGTGCCGTTCCAGTGCAAGGGCGCGTTCCGGCAGGTCTATCCCGGCTTCGTGCAAGTCACCGCGTTCGTGTCGATGAACCTCGAGCGCCACATCAAGCAGCACATGGATCTCGCCAACCACCTCGCCAAGGGCGAAATCGAAAAGGCCGAGACCATCAAGACCTTTTACGACGAGTATTTCGCGGTGATGGATTTGCCGGCGGAGTTTTACCTCGAAACCATCCGCGACGTGTTTCAGGAGCATCTGTTGCCGCAGGGCAAGTTGACCTATCGCGGGCGCCCGGTGAACCCCGCCGCCATCAAGCGCATGGGCTTGATGACGGTCGAGGGCGAAAAGGACGATATCTGTTCGGTCGGGCAAACCCTCGCCGCGCAAGAGCTCTGTACCGGCGTGCGCGCCTATCGGCGGGTGCATCATCTGCAAGCCGGCGTCGGGCATTACGGCGTGTTCTCGGGCCGCCGCTGGAACAACGAGATCTATCCGTTGCTGCGTGATTTCGTGCACGTGAACTCGTAAGACCCATCATTTTCGGGCAGCGCGCCAGACAACGGTCCGCAGTGCGGACAGAGCATGACCGTCAATGCAGCCGCAGTGTCGCCGATGGCGTCTCGCCGAACTTGGCGCGATAGGCGCCCGCCATACGGCCGAGATGGGTGAAGCCAAGATCGAAGGCGAGATCGATGATGCGCGCATCGGGCGCTGCCCGCTTTAGCTGCGCATTGAGATGCGACAAGCGGATCTCCAGCAGCATCTGCGAGATCGAGGTGCCGAAATGGCGCTGGAAGCCGAGCTGCAGCGCGCGGATGCCGGATGCGGCCGCCAGCTGCGCGAGATCGAGCGGCTCGGCGGCATGGGCATGGAGGCAATCACGCGCCCGTCGCAGCGCGCCGGGCAAGGTCTCGCCCGCGCCCGAGAATTTGCTGATCGGTTCCGACAGCCCATGGCGGTGCCTGAGGAGAAGCGCATCGAGCAGCGCCTCGCGGCAATCGGCAGCGGTGACCGCCGACAGGGTACGGCCAGCATCGAGGCACTCGGCAAGGTCGGCAAGCGCTTCCATCTGTGCCCGCAAGCCGCGGCCCGCCGGCCGCCGCAAATCGATCAGCGGATCAAATTCGACCGTCTGCAAAGGCAGCCCGGCCAGCGCCGCCGCGCGCTGTTCGACCAGCTTTCGCTCCACCAGAAGAATGAGCTGGGCGCAATCATTCTCCCACAGCATCTCGGTCGGCACGTCGGCGACAGCAGCGAGGCCGCAATATCGGGCGCGCATCCGATGTCCTGCGAAGCCGTGCGCACCCGCGCCGACCCGGACAAGGGAAGCTGCACCAGGAAAAAACGCTCCGGGCAGCCGGGATCGATCATCACCGATCCGCCATAGGCGACGTAGTTGATGGAGAAGCCGTCGAAGGGTGCGCAATTGTGCCGCGCCGAAAAAGCCGACGATGCCGAGCTCAGCGGCTCGAGCGCATGGGGACAGAATATCCGTCCAATCTGCTCAGCCGCGTCGTCGACGCTACCGTGGCGACGCGACAAAAGCCCGCAAGCCTTGAACCCGCAAGCCTTGAACCCGCAAGCCTTGAACACCCAGGCCTTGCAGCGTCGGGTGAAATCGGCTCACAAGCGCTTTTCGGAATGACCGCGTCCGCCACAGGCTCGCCTTCGAAATCAAGACCTCGCTTCCGACATCTACTTGAAGCTTATAATAGTTTCGTCCGCTGGCAAGCGGCCGGCTGGAGCGAACAATAGGCAATCTGCCCAAGCTCTTCGCGGCGCCGCCGCGCAGGTCCCAAACGACGGATTCGTTTATCGGATAGACAGGAGCCGCCGAGCGGCCGATGCTGCGGCCCACGATCAACCGGAGGGAAAGATCATGGCGGCACTCGAGAAAGGCATCACACCCAACGGCGAGGGTTTTCAGGACAAGACCTGGAATATCCTGGGTCAGGTCTACTTCCCCAAGGCCGTGACCGAGTCCACCTTCGCGTTCGAGACCAACAGCGATCCCGGGCAGTTCGTGCCGGTGCACATCCACCCCACCCAGGACGAGTTCATCCTGGTGCAGGAAGGCGTCCTGGACCTGAAGCTCGACGGCGTCTGGGTAAAGGCCAAGGCAGGCGACCTCGTGCGCCTGCCGCGCGGCATACCGCACGGCTATTTCAACAAGTCCGACAAGCCGGCGCGCGCGCTGTTCTGGGTGTCGCCGATGCAGAAGCTGGAAGCGCTGTTCGACAAACTGCACAACCTGACTGATCCGGTGGAAGTGGTGCGTATCTCGGCTCAGCACGAGGTGGATTTCCTGCCGCCCGAGGCCAACGACTAGCAGCCAACGACTAGCGCCCAAGCGGCGGGTCCACGACAAGGCACGCGCCGCCCTTCGCGGCCGAATGGCGGCGGGTGCCTCAAACATCGGAGCACAGACATGGTCAGCCAGAAGCAGGTTTGCGTGATCGGCGCCGGCGTTTCCGGCCTCGCGGCGGCCAAGGCGTTTGCCGCGCGCGGTCACACGGTTACGATTGTCGAGAAAAGCACCAATCTGGGCGGTGTCTGGGATCCCTCGCGGACCTATCCCGATGTCCAGACCCAAAGCCCCAAGGACCTCTATCGCTACACCGACAAGGCCATGCCGGACTCCTATCCGGAATGGCCGAAGGGGCCTCAGGTGCACGCCTATCTCAAGGACTACGCATCAGGCCACGGCCTCGACCGCTTGATCCGCTTCAACACCGCGGTCGCCGCCATGAGCCGCCGCGCCGACGGCAAGCCCGGCTGGACCCTGGAATTGACGACGCCGGACCAGACCAGCCGCGAAGACTTCGACTTCGTCGCGATCTGCACCGGCCAGTTCAACGATCCGCAAGACTTGCGCCTTCCCGGCGAGGACGCGTTCAAGGCGCAAGGCGGCCAGATCCTACACTCGTCGCATTATGGCGATGCGTCGCTCGCCAAGGGACGCCGGGTCGTGGTGCTCGGCGGCTCGAAATCCGCGACCGACATCGCAGTGAACGCGGTCAATTCCGGCGCGCGCGAGGTCACCATCGTCTACCGCGAGCCGGTCTGGCGCATCCCCTATTTTATCGGCGGCCTCGTCAACTTCAAGCGCATCCTCTACATCCGCGCGCAGGAGGAGATGTTTGCGAGCTGGGGCATCGGTCCGATGGCGCGGCTTGCGCATCAAATCGCAAAGCCATTCGTGTGGGCGAACTGGCGTGGGCTGGAGAGCCTTTTGAAGGCGCAGCTCAAGCTCGCCAAATGCAAAATGGTCCCGGAGACCAGGATCGAGGACGGCGTCAATTGCTCGGTGCCGATCGCAACCCCCGGCTTCTACCCGATGGTTGCAGACGGCCGCATCAAGGCAATCCGCGGCACCTTCGATCGTTATGAAGGCGACCAGATCGTCATGAGCAATGGCGCGCGCGCAGGCTGCGACATCGCGGTGCTGGCGATTGGCTACAGATTGGGGGTGCCGTTCCTGCCCGAGGAATACCGCAGCAAACTGGTCGAGCCCGATGGCCAGTATCGCCTCTATCGGCTGATCGCCAATCCGGATCTGCCGGAGCTCGGCTTTGTCGGCTTCAACTCCAGCTTCTGCACCGTGCTCTGCGCCGACATGGCCGCGCACTGGCTGGTGCGCTATGCCGACGGCCAGCTGTCACGTCAGCCAAGCGCGCAAGCGATGCGCGACAACATCGAGATGATGCTGCATTTCAAGCGCGTCGAGCGGCCGGCTGCAGGCGTCTATGGCGGGCTGTGCGTCGCGCCTTATCACTTCAAGCATTTCGACGAGCTGCTGGCCGACATCGGCACAACGCAGCGCCGCCGCAATGCCCTGAAGGAAAAGTTCACGCCGCCCGATGCGGCCGCCTATGCGCAATTCCTCGCCTCGGCACCCGACTACCAGGCGGCGCCGCCCGTGCTTGCGCAGACTTCCTAGCGCAAGCCGAAGCCGCGCGCTCCTCGCAGGTGACTTCCTGATATGACCCCTCCGCATTGCCTTGTAGGCTCGTGCAAGATAAGAGGGCCGTACAGAAGAGCGCCTCCGGGAGGAATGATCATGAAGCCGTTGACCGCCCAATTCCGCAGCCTGTTCGCCGGCGTTGCGATCCTGCTGCTGCTCCCCGCTGCTGCGAGCGCGGCCGAGGTGCACGTGATGATCTCGGGCGGTTTGTCGGCGGCCTACAACACGCTGGTGCCGGAATTCGAGAAGGCGACCGGCAACAAGGTGATCACGGCCTATGGCCCGTCGATGGGCACGACGGTGAATGCGATTCCGGTGCGGCTGGAGCGCGGCGAACCCGCCGACGTCCTGATTTTGGTCGGCTACGCGCTCGACGACCTGATCAAGAAAGGCAAGGCCAGCGACCGCGTCGACCTCGTCAACTCCAAGATCGGCGTTGCGGTCAAGGCAGGCAGCCCGAAGCCCGACATCTCTTCCGTGGACGCGGTCAAGCGCGCGCTGCTGGCGGCGAAGACGGTCGCCTATTCCGACAGCGCCAGCGGCGTCTACATCTCGACCGAGATGTTCGACAAGCTCGGCATCGCGGCCGAGATGAAGGACAAGGCGCGGAAAATTCCCGCAACTCCGGTGGCTGAAATCGTGGCGCGCGGCGATGCCGAGATTGGCATGCAGCAGATCAGCGAATTGAAGCCGGTCCCGGGAATCGACATCGTCGGCCCGCTGCCGGACGCCCTGCAGAAGGTCACGGTGTTCTCCGCCGGCGTCGCTGCCGTGTCGAAGGAGCCGGAAGCCGCCAAGGCGCTGATCAGGTTCCTCGCCTCGCCGGCGGCGCGGGAGACCATCGTCAACAGCGGGCTTGAGCCGATTGAGAGCGGGAAGTAACTCGTTCGGGCTCATCCTCGGAGACGCGGCCAAGTGGCCGCTCCTCAGGATGAGGGGCTAAACCCTCATGGTGAGGAGCGCGGCGCGCCCGAGCAGGCAGAGCGAAAGCGAGGCCGTCAGCGAACAGCGCATAAAACGTCGCGCGTCACCGGACGATGCGTTGCATCGCCAGGGGAACCATTAGGCCCAGCGAAGTGGTCACTTCGCCCGCAGCGGGGTGTCCTTCAGCCCGTTATTGTCGAACGCCTTGCGCAACAGGCCGTTGGCCTTGGCCTCGGTCATGAACTTGCTGGCGTATTCGAGCGACAGAGGATGATTGAGCGGAACGGCCACCGCCGTCACCGTCTGCCTGAAGGTTTCATCGAGCACGCGCGTGCCCGGAAGCTTTTTCGAAAGCGCATTGAGCTGGTCGCGCGACAGCGCAAACGCATCGACTTCGCCATTTTTGAGCAGGCTGAAGATTTCGTCAAACGTCTGATAACCGCTGACCTTGGCCTGCTTCAGATGCGCCTCCGCGCCGCGCATGGTGGTGGTGTCGTTGACCGCCACGACCTTGACGCCGGGCTGATCGAGATCGGCGAAATTCTTGATCGTCGAACCTGCTTTGACGATGTAGGTCGCCTCGGCCACCTCGTAGATCGGGCCGAACGCGATCTTCTTGGCGCGCTCGGGATCCTCGGGCAGAAAACTCACGTCCCAGGCGCCCTTGGCGGCCGCGTCCGTGATCTGCCCCGAATTCGGGAAAGCGACATATTCGATCCGCAGGCCCAGCTGATCCGCCATCGCCTTGCCGAGGTCGACCGGCACGCCGGCATAACCGTTTTCGGTTTTCGTCGACCAGTACGCGCCGCCGGCAGCACTAATCCCGATCGCGACCCGCAGCTTGCCGGTCGGCGCGATTTCATCTTTCAGGCCGTCGGCATTGGCAACACCGGTCAGCATGATCGAGACGCCCAGAATGAGACCGCCGAAAAACACATGACGCATGAATCCTTCTCCCACCGGCCCGTTGTTGAACTTCGGGCCTTAAGCCCGTTCATTATGGCCGATCAGCGCAGGCCGCAACACCATGCTTTGAATGAAAATTCGGTGAGGCAGCTATTCGTCTCAGCTCGTGCGCTTGGCGGAAAGCACCGGCGCGAACGCCTCGCGGTTGGCTCGCCAGGCGCGGCTGTATTCCATGATCCGCGCGGTCTCATCGGCGACGCGCTCACCGAGCATGGTAGCGAGCAGATGCAGCGTGGTGTCGATGCAGAGCGTCACGCCGCCGCCGGTCACGACGCGGTCGGGGCGCTCGACCAGCATCGCCTCGCGCACATCGATGGCGGCATAGGTTTTCCGCATTACCTCGACCGGTGACGTCTCCGGCGGCACCACCTCGCGTTTGGTCGTAGCAGCCCCGCCGTCCAGTACGCCGCTGGCGGCGAGGATCATGCCGCCGGTGCAGACCGAGGCGATACGGCCTGCGGCATGGACATGGCGGATATAATCGAGCGTCGCGGGCGCCTTCGCCTGCACGGTCCAGCCGGGACCGCCGGTGACGATGACGACGTCGCACGCGGGCGCATCGTCAATGCCGTAGTCGGCCGAAACACTCAGGCCGTTGGCAAGCGCGACGAGACCTGCGCGGGGCGCGATGGTGCAGATCGAAATTTCCGGCGCAATCCGGCGCGCCATCGACAGCACGCCGAAGGTGGCGAGATCGATCGGTTCGACACCGTCATAGATGAAGATGCCGAAGCGCATGGAAGGATTAATCCGTCAGCGAGCCGCCGCGGGTTTCGCGGGCCGCAAAGGCGGCAGCCAATGTAATCAGCGCGAGAATGATCATCATGATTGCGACGCCGCCGGTGCCCCCGAAATAGCCGGCGAGCGCGGTGGCGAGGATCGGTGCGAAGCCGCCGCCGATCGCCGCCGAAACCTGAAAGCCGAACGACGCGCCGCTGTAGCGCACGCGGGGGCCGAACAGTTCCGGGAAGTAGCAGGATTCCAGGCCAAACATCATGCCGTGGCCGAAATTCATCGCGATCATGATGCCGGTGAAGATCAGCACCGTGCTCTTGCTCTCCACCATCCAGAACAACGGGAATGCAAAGACGATCGTGAACAGCGCGCCAAGAATATAAAACGGCCGGCGCCCGAACTTGTCCGACAGCCAGCCGAACAGCGGCAGGCTCACGAGTTCGAGCAGCGCGGCGTACATCACCGCGTCGAGCATCAGCGATTTGGCAAGACCGAGTTTCGTCGTGGCGTAGCCGACGACGAACACCGTCAGCATATAAACCCACGACACCTCGGAGAGTTTCAGGCCGACGGCAATCAGGAAGGATCTGGCATTCTTGCCGACGGCTTCGCCCACCGGATTTTTGGAAAGACCGTCACGCTGCTTCATGCCCTCGAATACCGGCGTCTCCGGTACCCGCGAGCGGACAAAAGTGCCGACGCCAAGCAGGACGATGCTAATGAGGAACGGAATGCGCCAGCCATAGCTGCCAAAATCCGCTTCTGGCAATTTGGTGACAAGTCTGAACACCAGCGAGGCCAGCACCAGCCCGATCGGAAACCCGATCTGGACGAAGCTCGTGTAGAGGCCGCGCTTGTCGGCCGGCGCGTGCTCGAGCACCATCAGCGAGGCGCCGCCCCATTCGCCGCCAAGCCCGATGCCCTGGATGACGCGCAGCAGGATCAGAAGCATCGGCGCAAACACCCCGATCGAGGCGTAGGTCGGCAACAGGCCGATGAAAAAGGTGCTCAGACCCATGATGAACAGCGTCAGCACCAGCATGGATTTGCGGCCAAGCCGATCGCCGAAATGGCCGAACAGCGCGCCGCCCAGCGGGCGGGCTAGAAATCCAACCGCGTAACTGCCGAGCGCGGCCAATGTGCCGGCGAGCGGATCGAAGGTCGGGAAGAAGGCCTTGTTGAACACCAGCGCCGCCGCGGTGGCGTAGATCAGAAAGTCGTACCATTCGATGATGGTGCCAAAGCAGCTCGCAAACACGATGGAGTTCATGCTCGAACGTTCAACGCCGGCCATCGGTACTGTGGTTGCAATGGTCATTGGGCCTCCGCTCGTTGGCAAGTTCCCCCGCAAAAATATGGCAAATGGGGACATTGGCTAAAAAGAATGCAAACAGCATGCCGGGCCAAAGGCCCGGTTTGGGACAATTCCCGCTGCCAATACCGCTGAAGCGCCTGGATTTTCCGGCAGCGAATCGGCCGTTGGGGCCTCAAGCCTAGCCCGACTGTGCGGCCTGTGTCTGCCGAGCAAGAGCGGCGACCGCTGGTCAGATTTCGACGCGGAAGCCCACCTCGATGATGGCGTCCTGGGGAATCTTGAAAAAATCTGGCGCCCGGCTCGCGATCCGGTTGAGGAACGAGAAGATCGCAAAGGAGATCGGGTCCATCGCCGAACTCGCTTCGCGGCGCACGATGGTCTCGTGCGCGATGTAGTAATTCTTGTGGTCGAGGTCGGCTTCGAACCCAAGCTTGTTGCAGTTGATCAGGCTCAGCGGAATATCCGGCGTCTGCATGAAGCCGAGCCGGACCTGGATCCGGTAGAAGCCGTGACCGAGACGGTGCACCGAATGCCGCTCGTGAAACGGCACCCGCGGCCTGCGGTCGGGCAGGAACGTCAACAGCACCACGGTCTCATGCAGCACACGGTTGTGTTCGATATGGCGCAGCAGCATCGGCGATGCGCCGTGATCGACCTTGGTCAGCCACACCCCCATGCCCGCCGCGCGGCCGATCACCGTCTTGTCGGCATAAGGGAGAAACTCCTTCAGCGGCATCGACATGTCGTGAAGCCGGTTTCGGACTTCCGACGAACCCTTGCGCCAGCTCAGCATCAGCGTCGCGATCAGCGTGCCGACGATCAGCGGAAACCATCCGCCTTCGACGATCTTGATGGAGTTCGAAACCAGGAAGGTCGCGTCGATCGCGCCGAAGATCGCGATCACGGGAATGGCGATGCCGGGCGGCCATTTCCATCGTGCGACCGCCACCCGATAAAGCAGGATCGTCGTGATCAGCATGGTGCCGGACACGGCGATGCCGTAGGCGGCGGCAAGGCTGTCGGACGATCTGAACAGCACGACCGTCAGCAGCGTGCCCGTCATCAACAGCCAGTTGGCGGCGGGAACGTAGATTTGCCCGGCTTCGTCGGCCGAGGTCGGAACGATCCGCGCGCGCGGACACAGTCCCATCTGCATCGCCTGACGCGTCAGCGAAAATACGCCCGATACCAGCGCCTGCGATGCAATGATGGTCGCGGCCGTCGCCAGCACCAGCATCGGGATCAACGCCCAGCCGGGCGCCAGTTTGTAGAACGGATTGTCGATGGCACTGGGATCGGCGAGGATCAGCGCGCCTTGCCCGAAATAATTCAACAACAGCGCCGGCAACACCAATCCGAACCAGGCGCGGCGAATGGCGCTAGCGCCGACATGACCCATGTCGGCATAGAGCGCCTCGCCGCCGGTGAGCGCGAGGAACACCGCGCCGATCACGACGAAGGAAACCTTGGGATCGGCGGCGAGGAAGCGCGCGGCCTCAAGCGGATTGACGGCGCCGAGAATGGCCGGCGCCGCGAAGATATTGGCCGCGCCGAGTGCGCCGATCACGACGAACCACACCACCATGATCGGTCCGAATAGTTTGCCGATGCGCTCGGTGCCATGCCGCTGGATGACGAACAAACCGACCAGCACCGCAATCGTGGCCGGCAGAATGAAATGCTCGAAGGCCGGCGCCACCAGCTTGAGGCCCTCCATCGCCGACAACACCGAGATCGCCGGCGTAATGACGCCGTCGCCGTAAAGCAGCGAGGCGCCGATTACGCCCAGCAGCACCAGCACGGAAAGCCTGGCGCCCTTGGCGATCTGGTCGGAAGCAACCAGCGACAGCAGCGCCAGGATTCCGCCCTCGCCGTCATTGTCGGCCCGCAGCACGAAGACCACGTATTTGAGCGACACCATCACCATCAGTGCCCAAAGAATGAGCGAGACCAGGCCCATGACCTCCGCCGCGGTCGGAGCCGGATGGCCCAGTCCTGTCAGCGCGACCTGAAATGCGTAAAGGGGACTGGTACCGATATCGCCGAACACGACGCCAAGCGCGGTCAGCGCCAGGAACCATGGACTGCCGGCATGAAGGAATTTCGCCTGGTCTTGGATTGTTTCTTGGATCGATCCCGCCTGGCCGAGATCGAGATGAGATACCGCACGATCGATCAGGCCGCCGTCCGGGGCACTCGATGGCATATCCATAAGAACCTCACGACACGACGACGCTGTCTGAGCCCGTGAGTTCGTTATTCAAGAATCAGGCCATATTTCCCGCCCATGTCGCCGGCGTACCTTCAATTCGCTCTAGCAGCCTGTGTCCTGATCTCGACCGGCAGAATGATCGCAGCCGCAACGATCAGGAGACACAGGCCGGCAAAGGCGTGCAGCATGGTGACGAATCCGCCCTGCTGGTAGAGCCACGCCACCAGGCCGACCGAAACACCGGCGGCGGTAAAGCCGACGAAATAGCGCACGGCATAGGCGCGCGAGCGCCATTCCTCGCTGGTGTATTTGCCGACCATGGCGTCGTTGACGGTGACCTGGCCGAACGCGCCCATCACGATGCCGATCGCGGCGATGATGAGCGGCAAGTTCGACAGCTCGGCCGCGACGTACAGAAACGGCGCCAGCACGAATGACAGCGGCAGCGACACCGCTTTCAGCGAATAGCGGTCGATTAATTTTCCGATCGTGTATTGCGTCATCGCGCCGAACACATAGACACAGGCCGCGATCACGCCCAACAGCGCCGGGCTTTGGGTGAGGCCATTCAGTCGCTCGGCGAACAGTTTCGGCAGCGCCACCGTCACCGCGTTGAAGGTGGTGGAGATTGCGATCACCACGATCAAAAGCGCCACGATCACCCGCCACATATCTTTCTTGGCGACGCGGGCCTGCGCTGCCGCCTGCTTCACATTACTGCGGTCTTCGTGACGCACCATCGCCATGAAGCAAAGCCCGATTCCGATCGTGACGATACCCGGCAGGATGAAGGCCCAGCGCCAGCCGAGATACTGACCGACAACGCCGGTGACCAGCGCCGACGACGCCACGCCGAGATTGCCCCACACGCCGTTGATACCCATCTCGCGGCCGAGCGCCTCGGCATAGGAGACGATCATCGCGGTGCCGACGGGGTGATAGATCGAGGCGAACAGACCGATCGCCAACAAAGCGGCGCCGAGTTCGAGCGGCGTCTGGACGAAGCCGACTGATATCATCGAGGCGCCGATGCCGACAAAGAAGATCGCCATCATGTGGCGGCGGCTCCAGCGGTCGCCGAGCCATCCGGTCAACAGCGAGCCCGCGCCAAAGGCGACGAAACCCGGCGTGGCATACGGCAGCAGTTCGGAATAGGCCATGCCGAGCGCCGGCCCCATGATGATGACGGCGGCGGCGAAAATCAGCATCGAATAATGGTCGATGAAATGGCCGGCGTTGACAAAGCCGATAACGCGAGTGGGGTTGTTCATGGATGATTCCTGCAATAACCGAAATAGGTTATACGGACATGCGCTGACGGGATGCGGCCAATGAATATCGCCGAAAAGCCAATTGCTGCGATCCGGGGACGCCGGACCTCGACCGGCGACGGCGTTCATTTGATTGCAAACCACTACAAGAAGGGCGTGCGGCTCGACACCCACATGCACCGCGAGGCGCAGCTTGTGTACGCCGCTAAAGGCACGATGCAGGTCACGACCCCGAGGGGACGCTGGCTGGTGCCGCCGGATCGCGCGGTATGGGTGCCGGCCCGGCTCGAACACGCGATCGATGTGCTCGCCGACATCGACATGCGCACACTGTATTTCGACCTGAAGTGGCTCGGCCGCAAGAAACTCCTTTCAAGCCTGGATTCCGAATTCGTGGTGCGCGTGTCCGGTCTATTGCACGAGTCGATCCTCGCTTTGTTCGACGAGCGCAATGACGCCGAGCGCACTGCGCTTCTGATCCGGCTCGCCGTGCTCGAACTGCATCGTGCCGAGGATTCGGCAACCTTTATCCCGCTGCCCCAGGAGCCGCGCTGCCGTCGCGCAGCCGAGATCGTGCTCGGCGATCCCGCTTCTTCACATGAAATCGAGACCCTGGCACGCAAGGTCGGCGCGTCGGCGCGAACCTTGTCGCGGCTGTTTTCGTCGGAAACGCAACTGAGTTTCAAAAGCTGGTGCCAGCGCGCACGCATCGCGGCGGCCATCGAAAAGTTGTCCACCAAAGCCGGCGTCTCGGTCAAGCAGATCGCCCGGGAGTTCGGCTATGCCAGCGTGCCGGCCTTCTCGCATGCGTTCCGCCAGGTGACCGGCAAGACACCCACCGAATTTACCGACCGGCAATAGGTCCGGTCCCTGACCGAACAGCGGCTGGACACTCTATATATCCGTGACCGTCATATACCCATGGCCGTCACACGCGGGCCTCATGCACCGGTCCACCGGAAAGCCTTAAAAAAGAAAGTTACCGGACAAGTCGGGCTGAATGTCACGCGCTTGATTGTGACCACCTCAGCCATAAATTCGTGTAAAGTAGCGGAAGCCGCCTCAAAAAGCCGATTCCGACATTCCATGAACAACGCATTTTTTTCCGATCTCCTCACCTCGATTTCCGAACGCGGCCGCACCCTGCTCCGCCGTGTGGGATCATCGGAGGAAAAGCCGGACGCCGCCGGCCTGATCGAGCTCTGCGAAGCCCTGCTCTCGGGCCGGGGCGAAGCATCGGGCACGGCGATGGCGCGCGAGGTGCTCGATCGCTACGGTCACCTCAATGAGACCGAGCGGCTTTCCTTCTTCCAGACACTTTCTTCCAGTTACGGGCCGGAGCGCGAAAAGCTCGCGAAAGCCATCAGGGCCTGGCGTACGCAGCCGAACAACGCCGATGCGAGCGACCTGCATTTTGCTTCCGAGCCGCGGCGGCAGGAATTGATCCGCAGGCTGAACCGCGCGCCCGGCGGCACCGGCGATCTGGTGGCGATGCGCGCCGATCTGCTGGATCTGATGAAAGCCAACAAGACCCTTGGAGCGCTCGACCGCGACGTCGTGCATCTATTGTCTTCATGGTTCAATCGGGGATTTCTCGTGCTGCGCAGGATTGACTGGTCGACGCCAGCGAACATTCTGGAAAAAATCATCCGCTATGAGGCCGTGCACGAGATTCGCGACTGGGACGATCTCCGCCGCCGCATCGATCCCGTCGACCGGCGCTGCTACGCCTTCTTTCATCCCGCGCTGGTCGACGAGCCCTTGATCTTTGTCGAGGTGGCGCTGACGGAAACCATTCCTGGCGCGATCGCGCCGCTGCTGGCCGAAGATCGCCAGGCGGTTGCGGTCGAGCGGGCGCGCGTTGCGGTGTTCTATTCGATCTCCAACACCCAGCGCGGTCTCGGCGGCATTTCCTTTGGCAGCTTCCTGATCAAACAGGTGGTGGAGGAATTGCGCCGCGAATTGCCGAAGCTGGAAGATTTCGTGACGCTGTCGCCGGTGCCGGGCTTCATGTCATGGCTAAAAACGGCCAGCGACCTGCCGGTGTCCGACGAGGAGAAGTCGCTGCTCAGCCATCTGGACGAGCCGGACTGGTGGAGGAATGCCGAACTCGAAGGCCAATTGCGCGCTGTCGTCGAGCCGCTCGCTGCGCATTATTTCCTGAAGGCACGCACTTCCAAAGGCCGCCTGATCGATTCGGTGGCGAGATTCCATCTCGGCAACGGTGCGCGGCTGGAGCGGATCAACTGGCTCGGCGATACTTCGGCCAAGGGCCAGCGCGAGTCCGCCGGCATCATGGTCAACTACCTCTATCGTCTCGACGACATCGAGAAGAACCACGAAGCCTATGCCAATGACGGCACCGTGGTCGCGTCCAATGCGGTGAAGAAACTGCTCAAGGGCGAAGGCCGCCGGCTGCTCGACATGCGGCTGGGGTGATTCCCCGCTCGTCATTGCGAGGAGCGCAAGCGACGAAGCAATCCAGACTTGTTTCGCGACCCCAACTGGATTGCTTCGCTATCGCTCGCAATGACGGCGCGATGATTACACCTCCGCCCAGACGCGGATCAGGTTGTGGTACACGCCGGTCAGCCTGACCGTCTCGGGATCGTCGCGGCCAAGCCGCTCTACCAGAGCCTGGATCGAGACGTCGAGATCGAAAATCAAACTCCGCGCATGGGCGTCGCGGATCATGCTTTGCAGCCAGAAAAACGAGCCGACGCGCGCACCACGTGTCACCGGCGTGACCATGTGGAGGCTGGAGGCCGGATACACCACGAGATCGCCCGCCGGCAGCTTGATCTCCTGCGAGCCACAGAGATCCTCGACCACCAATTCGCCGCCGTCATATTCGTCCGGCTCCGACAGAAACAGCGTCACCGACAAATCGGTGCGGATCCGCAATCCCGTCAAACGGTCGCCGCGCACGGCATTGTCGACGTGGATGCCGAAATGATGCCCCTCCGCCGCGTTGTAGCGATTGAACAGCGGCGGAAAGATATGCAGCGGGATCGCCGCGGAAATAAACCGCGGATTGGACGTCAGCAGCGAGACGATGCGGTTGCCGAGTTTGCGCGCGATCTCGCTGTCGGGCGGCAACTGCTCATTGCTTTTGACCAGCGCCGATTGCGCGCCGGCGGTCGAGCGGCCATCTTCCCACGTGCTGGCATCCATGATGCGGCGGAAATCCGCCACTTCATCCTTGCTCAGCACGTTGGGAATGCAAGTCAGCATCGTGTTGGATCAATACCTCGCTGACAGCACCAGGTAGGCGGCGCGACCCGGCGCCTCCAGCGCAAACGGTGCGTTGCTCTGATAGAGCGCGTCGTAATAGAGCTTGTTGAAGATGTTGTTGACGTAGAGCTTGAGCCGCCAGTTCTTGTCGATCTTGGCCTCCGCGAACGCATCGAAGCGCCAGTAGCTCGGGATCGAAGTGCCTTCATTGGCGGCGAGCAGCGTGCCGCCATAGACCTTCGACCGGAAAACCGCCTGGCCGCCGAGTTCCCAAATATCGGTGAGCTGGTACTTGCTCAACAGGCTGAAGGACTGATGCGCGACGTTGGCGAGCGGCAGTCCGACGTCGGTCGTGTACAGCAGCGGCTGCGGCATGTTCGCGGTCGGCACGTTCGACTTGGTTACCTGCGACTGCATCAGCACGATGCCGCCGAACACGCTCCATTTATCCGTGATCTTGCCGGCGGCCTCCAGGTCAATGCCGCGCACATAATAGGCGGACCCGGCGATAATGCAGGAAATGCTGCCACTCGTGACCGTATAGGGACATGAGGCGGTCTGGTTCGCCGTGCTGGTGACGTTGAAGGCCTCGCGGGCGTTGTCCTTGGTGGTCTCGAACAGCGCGCCCGTCAGCAACAGATGGCGATTGAACAATTCCCACTTGGTGCCGACTTCATACGCCTTGTTCTTTTCCGGTCCGAAAATCTGGTTTGCTTGGCCCGACACCACCGGCGCGAGGCCGCCATAGGCGGTGCTGGTGCCGTCAAATTCGGAGCCAACCGGATCGGACGAGGTCGCAAAGGCCGCATAGACGCTGGCGTATGGCAGCGGCTTGACCGTGATGCCGACGTTGAAGTTCGGCATACCGAATTCCGCGGCTTGCCTGTTGAAAGTGTTGGGGGCGCCGCCCCCAACGGTGCCCCAGCCGGAGGTATTGATCTTGTAGTCGTCGTAACGGATGCCGCCGTTGAGGATGAGAAAGTCGCGGTAGTTGACCGAGTCCAGCACATAGGTGCTGGTCGTATCGATCAGGATATTGGTCGGCATGCCCGTCAGCGTCGGCGTGCCGGTGAAGGGAAGACCGGTAAATTGCGGACTGAAAACGCTCACCCCGGAGAGAGAACCGCTGCCCGTGAACGGCGTCCCGGTCACCAACTCCGAAGTTAAACCGGTATATTTGTCGATCGAGGAAGTCTCCTGCGAGACTTCGACGCCGCCTGTCAGCGTGTGCCTGAAGGCACCGGTATCGAACTTGTAGGTCGCTTCCGACTGGCTGGCGAGCACGTTGGTGGTTTGGTAGCGGCTTTGCGGATTGGCCGTGAACGTGGACGACGACAACGGTGTGGCCGGGATCGCAGTTTCCGCCAGCGTTCCGATGTAATTGTTGAGCGACTGCGAGTCGCGGATCTTTTCGCTGACGACGAGATCCGGCGTGATATGGATCTCGGTATTGAACGTGCCGATGTCCTGCTGAACATGGAAGAAGTCACGGTTGACGAAGCCATAGAACTCGTCGCGATTGGAGCCGTAGAGCGGAAACGGGCCGCCTGCTGTCGAGGTGAACTGCTGGCTGCTCGAACCGGTCGCTCCAGGCCGGTAGTACGGCACACCGAAATCGGGAATGCCGTGCAGGTCGGTGTGAACGTAATCCGTGGTGATCTTGACCGCATCGGAAGGCGTCCACTTGGTCGCGAGGAATGCGCCATTGCGGTCGTCGGTGACGTCATTGCGGCCGGCTATACCTGCGTCCTGGAACATGCCGCCGGCACGAATCGCAAACGTCGGATTCACCACCTGGTTGACGTCAAGTACGATCCGCTTGGTCGCGTCGGTGCCGAACGTCGTATCCATATTGTAGAAGCTCTTGTCGGTCTGCGCTTCCTTGGTGACGATATTGATCGCACCACCAGTGGTGCCGCGGCCGGCAAAGGACGACATCGGCCCGCGCAGGATTTCGATCTGCTCGGTGAAGAAATTCTCGCGAACGCTGACGCCCGAATCGCGCACGCCGTCGATGAAGACGTCGTTGCGGGCGTCGAAGCCGCGGATGAAAAAGCGGTCGCCGAACGCGTTGCCGCCCTCGCCGCTTCCAAGCGTGACGCCCGCGGTGCTCAGGATCGCCTGCTTGAGCGTGGTGGCGTTCTTGTCCTCGATGATGTCCTTGGTCAGCACCGTCACCGTCTTCGGCGTGTTCAGAAGCGGTTCGGGGAATTTGCCCGAGGCCTGGACGCGGTCGCCCTTGTAGGGCGCGGCCGGATCGGCATAGCGATCGCGATCCGGCGCCAAAGCCGGAGTAGCCACGGCCGGCGCAGGCTTTTCCTGTTGTTGCTGACGCTTGGCGGCGCGGCGCAGCGCGTTGCGCGCTCTCACCTGATCCGGTGTCGGCGCGCTCGCCGGCTTCGCACGCGCGACCGGGGCATCAACGCTAACCGGCGGCAGATTCGACTGCTGCGCTTCAGCACCGCCGGAAAACGACGCGACCGCAACGAGGCTGGCCACGGCGGACACCTTGCGGGTGGAATAACCATCCAGTTTTTCGTCAAGGGAATTGCGGACTGCGTTCACACGCAGCGACTTCGGCGCCTTAACCCGGCTCATTGTTTTTGCCCCAACTTCAAACTTCACTCGGGGCGATCAAGTCCCACACCCATATCGAGCCCCGGTGAGTTTCGTATCGAGCGAAAAAATTTCGGTCAACACCGGGACACTTTGAATATTCCTAAATCAAATCGATTCTAATTTTGAATTTGAAACGACAATTTGAACCGTTCTAATTTCAGGTAGCTGACAACCATTCACGCGTGTTCAGCATGCGACTCAATCGCTGCTCGGCGGCTTCATCAGCGAGAACAATTCGTCGACGGTTTGCTTGGCGGCCTCGCGCGCACGCTCGGCATTTCCACTTCCGGCGATGTTCACGCCAGCGACGACGGCTCTGATCTCGTCGCGAAAATCGGTGAGAAACCGCAAGGGATCGGCAGAATCATTGGCGACGCGCGCAATCAAGCCCGCAATCAGGAGCTGGCAAGCAATCATGCGTCCGTTCAGCTCATCCATCGCGTGCCGATTTCGATCCATGTTACGCAACATCTCGCGTGGCCCGCCTTAGACCATTGAGGATGGGGAGCGCCATGGGGGAGCGGGTTTTCTTCGAGAGATTCTAAGAAGGCGACCGGAAAAGGTTTTCGTCATTGCGAGGAGCGAAAGAGACGAAGCAATCCAGCTTTCAGCATATGAAAGTCTTCCGGATTGCGGAGCCTGTCGGCCGGCGCGCATTCGCGCGACTCTTTGGCTGGCGCTCGCAATGACGGAGAAATCGCGCGTCCTACGCCGCGAGCGCCTTCATGTCACGGTAGAGATCGGATTTTCCTTCAAAGCCGATACCGGGAAGATCTGGCATCGTGATGTGCCCATTTTCCACGCGCACGCCGTCCGGGAAACCGCCATAGGGCTGGAACAGGTCGGGATAGCTCTCGTTACCGCCGAGCCCGAGACCCGCGGCGATATTGAGCGACATCTGATGTCCGCCATGCGGGATGCAGCGGCTCGGCGACCAGCCCGCCACTTTAAGCACCTCGAGCGTGCGCTGATATTCGCACAGCCCGTAAGACAACGCGCAATCGAATTGTAGCCAGTCCCGGTCGGCCCGCATGCCGCCATAGCGCAGCAGATTGCGCGCGTCCTGATGGCTGAAGAGATTTTCACCAGTCGCCATCGGCGCGGGATAGAATTCGGCGAGCGCCGCCTGAAGCTGGAAGTCGAGCGGATCGCCGGCTTCCTCGTACCAGAACAGCGGATAGTCGCGCAGCATCCTGGCGTAGGCGATTGCGGTCTCCAGATCGAAGCGGCCGTTGGCATCGACCGCCAACTGCGCGTCCTTGCCGATCTCCTTCAGCACCGCCTCGATCCGCGCGCTATCCTCTTCGATTGATGCGCCGCCGATCTTCATCTTCACGACGTTGTAGCCGCGATCTAGATAGCCGCGCATCTCCGCCCGCAGCATCGAGATATCCTTGCCGGGATAATAATAGCCGCCGGCGGCATAGACAAAGACGCGCGGATTGGCCTTGACGCTGTGACGCTCGGCGAGCAGGCAAAACAGCGGCTTGTTCGCGACTTTCGCCACCGCGTCCCACACCGCCATGTCGATGGTGCCGACGGCGACCGAGCGCTCGCCGTGCCCGCCGGGCTTCTCGTTCGACATCAGCGTTGCCCACACCTTGTCGGGATCGAGATTGTCGCCGGCTTCGTTGAGAAGCGTCTTGGGATCGGCTTCCTTGATGCGCGCAGCAAAACGCTCGCGGATCAGCCCGCCCTGCCCGTAACGGCCGTTCGAATTGAAGCCGTAGCCAACCACGCGCTTGCCGTCGCGAACGACATCGGTGACGACGGCGACCAGGCTCGTCGTCATCTTGGTGAAGTCGATATAGGCGTTGCGGATCGGCGAGGAGATCGGCTTGGTGATTTCCTGGATGTCGAGAATGCGAACGGACATTTTGTTCTCAGCTTTTTGCTTTGCTTGTCATGCCCGGCCTTGTGCCGGGCATCCACGTCTTCAATATCTGTCCACGAAAAGTCGTGGATGGCCGGGTCAAGCCCGGCCATGACGATGGTCAGGTCTTCGGCTTATCCCGGAAGTAAGGTTCGACCGGACCATGCACCTTGATGGTCAAGGGGTTTCCGTAACGGTCCTTGGCATTGCCGGCCGTAACGCGAATCCAGCCCTCGCTGATGCAATATTCCTCGACATTGTTTTTCTCGACGCCCTTGAAGCGAATGCCGACGTCGCGCGACAAAATCGCCTCGTTGTAATAGGGGCTATGGGGATCGATGGACAGGCGGTCCGGAAACTCGACCGGTGTGCCAGATTCGTTTTTCTCGTTCACAGCAATGCCTCGATATCCTTGGTGAGCGCTTCCGGCGTCGTGGTCGGCGCATGACGCCCGACCACTTTTCCCGAACGGTCGATCAGGAATTTGGTGAAATTCCATTTGATCGACGAACCGAGCAGCCCGGATTTTTCGTTCTTGAGATACTGATACAGAGGATGGGCGTTGTCGCCGTTGACGTCGATTTTGTCGAACATCGGAAAGCTGACGGCGTAGTTCGAGGAACAGAACTGCCCGATCTCGGCTGCGCTGCCCGGCTCCTGGCGCCCGAACTGGTTGCAGGGGAAGCCGAGTACCGAAAAGCCGCGCGCGGCGTATTTCTGCTGCAAGACCTCGAGGCCTTTATATTGCGGCGTGAATCCGCAAGCGCTTGCGGTGTTGACGATCAGGAGCACTTTGCCCTCAAAGCGTTTGAGCGGGGTGTCCTCACCCGTGAGCGATGTGGCATTGAAATCGTAGATCGAAGCCATGTTCACCCCTGAAACGGATCGATCGGCGAAGGCGGCGTGCCGCCGGCCTCGATCGCCTCGCCCGCCAACAAACAAAGATCCTCGCGGTAGCGACCGGCGACGAGATGAACGCCGACCGGCACGCGCCCGACCAGTCCCGTCGACACCGTCAGGCCCGGCAGCCCCATGAAGGGGATCGCGATCTGCGGCAGCTGCGCGCGCCAAACACGTGCAAAGGACGCATCGTCCTTGGTGTCGAGCTGATCGGGGAACGGCAATTCGCCGGACACCGGCATCAGCAGCACCGGATATTTGTCCAGGAACAACGACCAGTCGCGAACCAGCGTCGCGCGCCGCGTCAAAATCTTCGACAGCGTCAGCGCGTCGAACGGAAATACCTTCGACTTGTTGCCGCGCAGACACGCGAGCGCGCCGGGATCGCCCTCGCGCTCGGCGGCCGCAAGCTGGCCTTCATAGTTGTCGCCGAGCCAGAGTTTGGTCTGAAGCTCGGCCGCTTCCTTCAGCGGCGGCAGTGACGTGACTTCTTCGACGGTCCAGCCGTCGCGCTCCAGGCGCTTGGCGGCATCGATCACCGCAGCTTTCACCTCAGGCACGGGATCAAGTCCGTCAGGATTGACGCACAGAGCCGCGCGCTTTGGCATTGGCGGGCCTTCGAGCGGCGCCGGCACCCACCAGGGATCGCGAACATCGTATGCCGACAGCGCCGCGAGCGATATCCGCAGATCGCCGATGGTGCGCGCCAGGGGACCCGAGACCGCCGCGATTTGCGGACCGATCGTGCGCTCGGGCAGCGCCGCATTGAAAGCCGCGATCCGGCCGGTCGTGGTCCTCAGGCCGTGCACGCCGTTGACATAGGCGGGATAGCGGATAGAGCCCGCGATATCGGTGCCGTGGGCGATATGGCCGATGCCGGCTGCGACCGCCGCTCCCGCGCCACCGGACGAGCCGCCCGGCGTGATCGACGGATCGCGCGGGTTCTTGGTGTTGCCGTGAACGAGGTTGGTGGTGAACCAGCGATAGGAAAACGCCGGACAATTGGTGCGCCCGAGGATGACCGCGCCGGCCTTGCGCAGATTGTCCACCACCGGACTGTTGTCCTTTGCGATCAGGTCGGCTTGCATCTTCAGGCCGTTAGTGTTGGCAAAGCCCGCCTGGTCGATATTCGCCTTGATCGTGACCGGCACGCCCGCCAGCACGCCGACATCCTCGCCGCGCGCGATCGCCGCATCGACCGCGGCCGCCTGCGACAACACATCGTCGGGGCGATGGTCCACCACGGCGTTGATCGCGGGATTGACGGCATCGAGCCGCGCCAGCGCCGACGTCGCGGCTTCCTTGGCCGAAACCTTCTTCGACCTGATTAGCCCGGCCAGTTCCTGCGCCGGCAGGCGCCAGATGTCTTTCATGTGCAGCCCCCTTTGTCGCCAGAGGTTTGTAGCGCCAGCCGAACCACCATGCTAGCGGCTTCAGCGATCTTAAGGCCTAGCGATAGTGCGAGATGTAATAAGCGAGGTCCGCGATCTGCTCCTTCGGCACCTCGCCCATCACGTCCGCCATGGTGCCGTCGTAGCCGTGGCGGCTGTTGTCCTTGTATTCGCCGAGCGTTTTGTTGAGATAATCCTCGCGCTGATTGGCAAGCCGCGGAATGTTGTCCTTGCCGGAAAAGTCAGCGTTGTGGCAGCTGTTGCAACGGTGTTGTTGCGCGAGCGCCAGCCCCTTTTGCATCCGTGCGGGATCGCCAACTTCAGTGGGCGGCTGCGGCTTTGGCAATTTGGCGATGAAATCGGAAAACTTCTGCAGGTCGTCATCGGTGAACGATTTCGTCATCTCGTTCATCGGATCGAAGGTGCGGAGCTTTTCGCGAAACATGAACAACTGGATCAGGGCGTACGCCGACTGCTGGCCGCCGAGCGAGGGCGTATTGTCCATCTCGGACTGGCCTTGTTCGCCGTGGCAGGCAAAGCAAGTCACCGCCCGCTGCTCGATGGTGTCTGCCGCTTTGACCGAGCCCGCCAGCGATGCGGCCATGAACAGCGCCATCATTGTTGTTTTCCGCATCGATCGGACCTCGACACCCATTCCCAAAATGAAAATCGGGGGCGAACCGCGAAGGTCGCCCCCGATTACGATCCCGGCGCTTACTGCGCGGCGACCTTTTGCTTGCCGTAGCTGATGCGCCAGACGGCGCCGTTCCAATCGTCGGAGACGAGGACCGACCCGTCCTTCAGCTGCATGACGTCGACCGGGCGGCCGACATACTTGTTGTCCTGCAGGAAGCCGGTGAGAATCGGCTCGATGTTTTTGACCGTGCCGTCCTTGTTGAGATGAGCGACGACGACGTCACCACCGAACTTGATGGTCCGATTCCACGAACCATGACGCGCGACGATGATCTGGTTCTTGTAGGCCGCCGGGAACATCTTGCCGGTATAGAACCGCATGCCGAGCGAGGCTGCGTGCGGACCCATCAGGCCGACCGGCGGCGTGAACTCGCTGCAGGTATGACCCCAGCCGAATTCGGTATCGGGAATGTTGCCCTGCCAGCAATAAGGGGCGCCGAAATGCTCGCCGATCTTGGTTACGCGGTTGAGTTCGTCGTTCGGAAGGTCTTCCGAAAACCAGTCGCGGCTGTTGTCGGTGAAGTAGAGCTGCTTGGTTTCCGGATTCCAGTCGAAGCCGACCGTGTTGCGGACGCCAACGGCGACCACTTCCGCGCCCGAGCCGTCGAGGTTGATGCGGCGGATCTGACCGTGATCCTTGTCATGCAGCACGTTGTTGCCGGGCTGGCCGACCGGGACATAGAGCTTGTTGTCCGGACCGATCGCGATGAACTTCCAGCCGTGGGCTTCGTCCTTCGGCAGGTTGTCGTAAATCACAGTGGGCTTCGGCGGATTGTCGAGATTGTCTTCGATCTTTTCGATCTTCGACACCTTCGAGAGTTCGGCGATATAGAGCGTGCCGTCCTTGAAGGCGACGCCATTCGGCCGGTAGAGACCGGTGGCGATGATCTTGACCTCGCGTTTGCCGTCCTTGTTGACGATGGCATAGACCTTGTCGACGGTACGGCTGCCGACGAAGACCGTGCCCTTGTCGCCGAGCGCCATCGAACGGGCATTCGGCATCCCGGCTGCGTAAACCTCGACGTTGAAGCCGCTTGCTGCCTTGAGCTTGTCCAGGGGCAGCTTGTCGGCCGCCGTTGCGATCGGCGGACCTACGACGGGCGCGATCTTTTGCGCGGCTTCACTGTCGGGACGGCCGATCAGCGGCGAACCCGGCGGAAGTGCCGGGGCGGCGGCGGGCGCCGCGGCCGGCGGGGAGGCCGTCTGCGCGGCCGCACCGTAACTCAAAACCCCAATGAAGGCGCCGGCCAGCAAGAGGCCGCGCGGCATCGATGAACTGATCCTCATAATCTTCTCCCTTTTGTGGAAGCCTTCGATCCGTGCGGGGCTAACCCCTGCCCGTGACGGCGGACTTCGCGGCCACACTCTTGAATATTTTTGCGCCCGTGCGCAATCGGAAACATCTTCAAGCGGTTGCGGCGAAAGCGCCTCGCGGGCGCACCGCCACGCTGCTACTTTATCCGGCTTCGATCGTTCTGGTTAATCGCGGCCTATCAATGCTTCGTGACGGATGCATCGGCGTCATCCTCATCGGTGCCTTCGAGAATGGCCTCGGCAAAAGGAAATTCGAGGACGATCTCGCCCTCGTCATCCGTCACTTCGAGGACCGCCCGCATCAGGTCCTCCATCCCCTCGATCCTCAAAAGCTCATGGATCATAGCCCGGGCAACCTCCCAGGCGCGATCCGGGTTGCGCAGCTCTTCGCCTTCCGGATCGGAGATCACCTCGTTGCCGATTCGCGTATTGAAAAAGTATCGCGGCATGGTCGAACCTGTTTCGGCTTTGAATATCCGATGCCGACAGGGGACCGCCGGCTATTTTTTCACAGTTGGTTTATCGGGGATTGGCCGGAGCGGTCCAGCCGATCCCCGCATTGGGGACGGTGTTCAGAAGAACCTATTGATGCGTCATTGATTTGACGGAAAAGCGGGAGGCCAGGGAGGAAAGGATTGTGCATTGCAGCATTTTTAATCTCTTGTCAGGAGAAAAGATTCCGCTGGCGAACTTTTCGTTCCGTATTACCTTGTCGGAAGGGCGGAGTTCGTCCGGTTTCACTTTAAGGAGAGCCAAAATGGCCTGGAAAGCACCGAAGATCGTCGAAGTGCCGGTCGGCATGGAAATCAACATGTATGCCTGCGCCGCCCGCAAGTAAGCGGCAGCAGACAGCAACATTCTAGCCAAGGTGGATTGCCGGGGTGACGCGCCCTTTCGGGAGCGTCCGTCATACCCGCTTCCACCTTTGAATTTTTTGGAAGACGAGATTTTCGAAGCGACAGTTTTCGAAGACGGCTTCCAGAATTCCAAGCGTCCTAAAATTCAGCTTTCAGAGATTCCGGGAGACGGATCATGTTGCGCGTCGTCGTCCTGGGCGCGGCGGCAGGTGGTGGCGTTCCACAGTGGAATTGCGGCTGTCCGATATGTCAGGCCGCGCGAACCAGAAATCCAGAACTTCAGAGCACGCAGGCCTCGCTCGCCGTCAGCGCCGACGGGCACCACTGGTTCCTGATCAATGCCTCGCCGGATCTGCGCCAGCAATTGATCGCGACGCCGCAGCTTCATCCCGCCGCCGGCAAACTTCGTCACTCGCCGATATCGGGCGTGGTCCTGACCAACGGCGAAATCGACGCGATCACGGGGCTATTGTCGATGCGCGAGGGATCGCCATTTACGATCTACGCCCACGCCAGAGTGCTCGCGACATTGAAGTCCAACAGCGTCTTCAACGTGCTCAACGGAGACGTCAAGCGTCAGGCCGTCGAGGCCGATCAGGCGTTCGAACCGAAACTGCCGGACGGATCGCCCTCCGGCATTGAGATCCTGCCCTTCGAGGTTACCGGCAAGGGCGCGTGGTATCTCGAAGGCGAGCGGCGCGAGGGGAAAGCAGCCGCCGGCGACACGCTTGGCCTTCGCATCTGCGATAAGGCCACGGGCAAAGTCTTCTATTTCGTTGCCGCTTGCGCCGAGGTGACCAACGATCTCAAATCAAGGCTGAAGGGTGCTAGCCTGGTGTTCTTCGACGGGACGGTGTGGCGGGATGACGAATTGATCGCGGCCGGCCTTTCCACCAAGACCGGGCGAAGCATGGGACATATCTCGATGTCGGGCGAAACCGGTGCGATCGCGGCCCTTGAAAACCTCGGCATCGAGCGAAAGATATTCTTGCATATCAACAATTCGAACCCGGCCCTGCTGCACGATTCCGAGGAACGCGAGGCCGTTATGCGGGCGGGATGGCATATTCCTGCCGATGGAACGGAGATTACGCTTTGAGTGCCGTGAAACTGGAAGGGATGACCGCGTTTTCGCTCGGCGGCAAAACCGTGCTGAACAGCGTTACTGAGCTGGAAGCCGCGCTCCGTTACATCGGCGAGACGCGCTATCACAGTCTGCATCCCTTTCACCGGCTGCTGCACGGCGGCAAGCTCAACAAGGGACAGGTGCAGGCCTGGGCGCTCAACCGCTACTATTACCAGAGCACGATCCCGATCAAGGATGCGGTGGTGATCTCGCGCTTTCGCGACCGCAACATCCGCATGGAGTGGCGGCACCGGATCGAAGACCATGACGGCGATCCCGGCGCCGAGGGCGGCATCGAGCGCTGGCTGAAGCTGACTGAAGGACTGGGCCTGGACACGACTTATGTCGAATCCACCGAAGGCATTTTGCCGGCGACGCGCTTTGCCGTGGAAGCCTACGTGCACTTTGTGCGCGACAAGAGCCCGCTGGAGGCCATCGCCTCTTCACTGACGGAACTGTTCGCACCGAACCTGCACGAAGAACGCATCTCCGGCATGCTGGCGCACTATGATTTCGTCAATCCGGACATCATGAGCTATTTCAGTCGTCGCCTGACCCAGGCGCCACGCGACGCCGGTTTCGCGCTCGATTACGTCAAGGCCCATGCCACGACACCGGAACAGCGCGAAGCGGTCTGCAACGCGCTGATCTTCAAGACCAACGTGCTATGGGTTCAGCTCGATGCGCTGTATCATGGCTATGTCGAAGGCCATATCCCGCCCGGAGCCTTTGTGCCCAAGTCGAATTAGATCTAAGGCAAGTTAGATCCGAAGAAGCCGAGAAACCATGCCATCAGGCCGCAACATCAGCGTCAGCGAAGAGAGCCGGCCGAAACTGCCGCGCCACGCCAAGCTGAAATTCGACGAGACGCGACAGGTCTGGGTGATCCTGGCGCCCGAACGCGTGCTCGCGCCGGACGAGATCGCAGTAGAAGTTCTGCACCTCTGCGACGGCGCGCGCAGCGTCGCCGAAATGATCGATCAACTCGCCGCCAAATATGCCGCACCTCGCGAGGCGATCGCGACCGACGTGGTCGCGATGCTGCAAGACCTCGCCGACAAGGGCTTTCTCACCGAAGCGCGGGAGAAGACGCCATGAGCCCCACGCTGACTGATGCGAGCCCGATTGCGACCGATCCCAAGGACAGTCTTACGGCGCTGGAGGGGACACGTTCGACCGCGGAGACCCACGGAATTCCGTTGGCGGTGCTGGCTGAAGTAACCCATCGCTGCCCGCTACAATGCCCGTATTGTTCGAACCCCGTCGAGCTCGACCGCGGCGCCAGCGAACTGACGACGGCCGAATGGAAGAAGGTTTTGTCGGAGCTCGCCGAGATCGGCGTATTGCAGATTCATTTTTCCGGCGGGGAGCCGACCGCGCGCAAGGACCTGGTCGAACTGGTTCAGCATGCGAGCGACGTCGGGCTCTATTCCAACCTGATCACCTCCGCCGTCTTGCTCACCCGCGAAAAATTATCCACGCTGGCCGATGCCGGCCTCTGCCATGTGCAGATCAGTTTTCAGGGCAATGAGCCCGCGGTCGCCGACCGCGTTGGCGGCTTCAAAGGCGGTCATGCCAAGAAGCTCGAAGTCGCGAGTTGGACGCGCGAGCTTGAACTGCCGCTGACCGTGAACGCGGTGATGCACCGGCAGAACCTGCATCAACTGCCCGATATCATCCAGATGGCGGTCGATCTCGACGCCGACCGGCTTGAAGTCGCCAACGTGCAATATTACGGCTGGGCGCTGAAGAACCGCGCCGCTTTGATGCCGACGCTGGCGCAGATCGAGGAGACGAGCCGCATTGTCGAGGACGCGCAAGCGCGGCTGAAGGGCATTCTCGCCATCGACTATGTCGTGCCGGACTATTACGCGCTGCGGCCGAAGAAATGCATGGGCGGCTGGGGACGGCAATTCTTCAACATCTCACCCGCCGGCAAGATTTTGCCCTGCCATGCCGCGGAAAGCATCACCGGGCTCGAATTCGAATCCGTGCGTTCCAATCATTCGATCGCCTGGATCTGGCAGAATTCCGAGGCCTTCAACCGCTATCGCGGCACCGGCTGGATGCCTGAGCCCTGCAAGAGCTGCGAGTTCAAGGAAGTCGATTTCGGCGGCTGCCGCTGTCAGGCCTCTGCGCTGACCGGCGACGCCGGCAATACCGACCCGGCCTGCACGCTGTCGCCGCATCACGATCGGATTTTCAAAGTCGCGGCCGAGGAAGCGGCCGGCAACCACAACCGTTTCATCTATCGCAATTTCGCAGGCGGCACGCTGGAGAGCGAAAGTGCCACCTGATGCGGATGCCGGCAAACCGGTTGCGCAACGCGCGGACCCGTTCGTACCGCTGACATCCGAACTACTGCCGGTTGGCGATGGTCACGACATCCATGTCGAAAGCGTCGGCCGCGAAGGCGGCATTCCTGCGGTCTATCTGCATGGCGGGCCCGGCAGCGGATGCCAGCCCGATCATCGGCGGCTGTTCGATCCCGAACGTTTCCACGCGGTGCTGTTCGATCAGCGGGGCTCGGGGCGCAGCCGCCCGAAGGGCCGCCGCGAGCACAACACGCTGCCGCAGCTGATCGCGGACATGGAAAAGATCCGCGAGAAATTCGGTTTTGAAAAATGGATGGTGGTCGGCGGCTCCTGGGGCGCCACGCTGGCGCTGGCCTATGCGCAAGCCCATCCCGACCGCGTCTCGGGCCTCGTGTTGCGCGCGACGTTTCTCGGCACCCGCCGCGAGCTTGATGCGGCCTTTCTGGAGACATTACCGCGTTTCTATCCAGAGCTCAGCGAGGATTTCATTAAGCGTGTCCCCGAGGCCGAGCGTGGACAGCCGCTGGAGGCCTATTGGCGGCGCATCCTCGATTCCGACGTCGCGGCGCATTCGCCCTTCGCCCGCGCCTGGCACGACACCGAGCGGATATTGTCGGAGCACGCGCCCTCGCGCACGCGGCTCGATCTCGTCGCACTGAAATCAAGCGGCGGAGCGCTACCCGCCACGCCGTTCATGGAAGCGCATTACTTTGCCAATGATTGCTTCATGAGGCCCAACCAGCTTCTGGACGACGCCGAGAAACTCAAGGGCATTGCTGGCATCATCGTCCAGGGACGTTACGACCTCCTGTGCCCGCCCGCAAACTCACACGCGCTCGCCAGCCGATGGCTGGAGGCCGAACTTCGCATCGTGCAGGGCGCGGGACATACGCTGTATGATCCCGGCGTGCGCAATGCCGTGATGAAGGCAATCGCGGACATGGCGTCGAAGGTTTCGGGCTAGCCCAACAGTCTGTCATGCCCGGCCTTGTGCCGGGCATCCACGCCTTTGCTGGCAACGGTAAGGAATACTTGGATGGCCGGGCATAGGCGAGCGGAAGCGACGCCGTTCTTCGAACGGCTATGCCCGGCCATGACGAAAACGAGACGGGAGAAAACAAATGCCGATCGCAGGACAAGGTATGTTGCTGACGTCGATGGATGTCGACGCCGCGCACGAAGCCGACTTCAACCGCTGGTACGACCGCGAACACCTGGAGGAGCGCGTCGCTATACCAGGCTTCGTCGAGGCCCGGCGCTACATCGCCATCGAGGGTTCGATGCCGAAATATCTGAGCCCTTATTCCACCGAGACCTTCGAAGTGCTCGACAGTCCCGCCTATCGCAAGGTGCTCGCCAGTCAGACCGCGTGGTCAAGAGAAAATATCGCGCGCTTCAAGAACATGATCCGCTGCGTGGCGCGCATCACGATTAGCAAAGGTACGGGCCGCGGCGCCGTGCTCGGTATAATTCGCGTTCGTCCTGCTAACGGCGGGTATAACAAATTGCGCGAAGCCTTGCGCGCCGTGCTTAATCCGCAGGCGACTGACGGCGTCATCTCGATGCACGTCATCGAGAACGATCCCGTGCTGTCCAAGCCGCTCACCGATAAAGCATCGGATTCCGATCTCGGCGCCGGCGACTGGTTTGTCTTGATCGATGCGACTGAAATCGCGGCGGCACGCGACGCTGTGATGCGCTTGACCGACAACATCGCGTTCAAGCCTCTGGTGGTTTCGAGCGGCGTCTATCGCCTGCTGTGGGACATCGCCAAGGCGGACATTTCAGCCGAAATTTCATAGGCAGAAACATTTTCGCATCGGCTGCGGCACCTCCACATGCTGCACCGCCACATAAATTTGTTTTTATGCAGTGCGTTACACGTTGCAACAGCAAGAAAGCTGAAGATCAAGCAAAATTGGCTTTGGAGATCAGCGTGATTGGGGCTTTAATGCAAAAAGCTAATGATACCATTCAAGAACCGAAAAGAACGCCACCATCCGAGCGTTCGCAAGCAAAATAAGGCCGCGCCAGTTACGATAAAGTTTGGTGCGCGGATAAGGTGGGAATGAAACCGACTGATATCTCGGCGCCGGACTACTTCCATAAAGTGGTCGACTGCCAATGGGCCTGCCCCGCGCACACACCCGTCCCGGAATATATCCGCTTGATCGCCGAAGGCCGCTACAGCGACGCCTACATGATCAATTGGAAATCGAATGTGTTCCCGGGAATTTTGGGCCGCACTTGCGACCGCCCGTGCGAGCCCGCCTGCCGTCGTGGCCGGGTTGAGGAAACTCCGGTCGCGATCTGCCGCCTCAAGCGCGTCGCCGCCGACTTCAAGGACGACGTCAAGGGACGCATGCCGCGCGCAGGCGCCAAGAACGGCAAGCGCATCGCGATTGTCGGCGGTGGTCCGGCTTCACTGACGGTGGCGCGCGACCTTGCTCCGCTCGGCTACCACTGCACCGTGTTCGATTCCGACCCCAAGGCCGGCGGCATGATGCGAACGCAAATTCCGAAATTCCGTCTGCCGGATTCGGTCGTCGACGAAGAGACCGATTACATCCTCAATCTCGGCATCGAGTTCAAGGCAGGCACTCGCATCGACAGCCTGAAGAAGCTGATTGGCGAAAATTATGATGCGATCTTCGTCGGCTCCGGTGCGCCGCGCGGCCGCGAGCTCGACATCCCCGGACGCAAGGAAGCAGCAAGCAACATTCATATCGGCATCGATTGGCTCTCCAACGTGTCGTTCGGCCATACGACCACGATCGGTAAGCGCGTGATCGTGCTCGGCGGCGGCAACACCGCGATGGATTGCTGCCGCACCGCGCGCCGGCTCGGCGGCGAGAAAGTCCAGGTGATCGTGCGCTCGGGCTTCGAGGAGATGAAGGCGAGCCCCTGGGAAAAAGAAGACGCCATGCATGAGGATATTCCAATCCTCAACTTCATGGTCCCGATCGCCTTCACCCATGACAAAGGCAAGCTCACCGGCGTCACCTTCCAGAAGGTGAAGGCCGAACGCGACGCCGAGGGTAAACGCAACCTGGTGCCGACAGGCGAGCCCGACCAGACCATTGCCTGCGACGACGTGCTGGTCGCGGTCGGCCAGGAAAATGCGTTTCCCTGGATCGAGCGCGATTGCGGCATCGAGTTCGACAAGTGGGACATGCCGAAGGTCGACCCCAAGACCATGGGTACAACGCATCCGAAGGTGTTCTTCGGCGGCGACGCGGCATTTGGGCCGAAGAACATCATCTGGGCGGTCGCGCACGGCCATGACGCTGCGCTTTCGATCCACAAGCTTGTTTCCGGCGAAGATGTCCACGAACGGCCGCTGCCGGAGGTGCATATCTCTTCGCAGAAGATGGGCATCCACGAGTGGAGCTACGACAACGACGTTTCCGACGACAAGCGCTTCAAGGTGCCGCATCGCGACAAGGTGATCGCGCTGAAGGACATCCGCGCCGAAGTGGAGCTCGGCTATGACGTCAAGCTCGCGCTCGGCGAGGCGCAGCGCTGCCTCAACTGCGATGTGCAGACGGTGTTCTCGACCTCGCTCTGCATCGAGTGCGATGCCTGCGTCGACATCTGCCCGATGGATTGCATCACCTTCACGGAGAATGGCGACGAGGCGGATTTGCGCAAACGGCTGAAGGCGCCGTCGCCGCATCTGGATCAAGACCTCTACGTCTCGAGCGACCTCAAGACCGGACGCGTCATGATCAAGGACGAGGACGTCTGCCTGCATTGCGGGCTGTGCGCCGAGCGCTGCCCCACCGGCGCCTGGGATATGCAGAAATATCTCATCGATATGACCCAAGCAGGAACATCATGTCCGACCAAAGCCCGATCAGCAGCGTAAACGACTTCGTCGTCCGCTTTGCCAATGTCAATGGCTCGGGTTCGGCGAGCGCCAACGAACTGTTCGCCCGCGCCATCCTGCGCCACGGTGTGCCGGTTAGCCCACGCAACATCTTCCCGTCCAACATTCAGGGCCTGCCGACCTGGTATGAAGTGCGGGTGACGGAAGAAGGCCACCTTGGCGCACGCGGCGGCGTCGACATGATGGTGGCGATGAATCCGCAGACCTGGGACAAGGACGTCGCTTCCATCGAGCCGGGCGGCTATCTGTTCTACGATTCGACCAAGCCGATGCCGACGTCGAAATTCCGCTCGGACATCACCGTGATCGGGGTGCCGCTGACGGCGATCACCAATTCGACCTATACCGATCCGCGCCAGCGCCAGCTCTTCAAGAACATCATCTATCTCGGCGCGCTCTGTGCGCTGCTCGAGATGGACCCGAAGCTGATCGAGCAATTGATCGGCGAACAGTACAAGGGCAAGGAAAAGCTCTTGTCCTCGAACGTCCACGCGCTGCATCTCGGCCGCGACTGGGCGTTGCAAAACCTAAAATGCCCGACTGGTCTGCGCGTGAAAAAGACCGACAGGGTCGGCGACCGCATCTTCATCGAAGGCAACAGCGCGGCGGCGTTGGGCGCGGTCTATGGCGGCGCCACCGTCTGCGCCTGGTATCCGATCACGCCGTCGTCGTCGCTGGCGGACGCCTTTGCGAGCCACTGCAAGAAGCTGAGGCACGATCCCGCGACCGGCAAAGCGAACTACGCGATCGTGCAAGGCGAAGATGAACTCGCCTCGATCGGCATCGTGATCGGCGCCTCGTGGAACGGCGCGCGCGCTTTCACTGCGACCTCCGGTCCCGGCATCTCGCTGATGACCGAGTTCATCGGGCTCTCATACTTTGCCGAGATCCCGGCCGTGATCATGAACGTGCAGCGCGCCGGCCCGTCCACGGGCATGCCGACCCGCACCCAGCAATGCGACATCATTGCCTGCGCTTACGCGTCCCATGGCGACACCAAGCACGTGCTGCTGTTCCCGGAAGACCCGGCCGAAGCTTTTGAGTTCGCAGCGCAGGCCTTCGATCTCGCCGAGCGGCTCCAGACCACGATTTTCGTGATGCTCGATCTCGACATCGGCATGAATCACCGGCTCTGCCGGCCCTTGAAGTGGGACGATGCCCGTCAGTATGACCGCGGCAAGGTGATGACGGCGGAGATGCTCGACGACGGCCGGGACTTCGGCCGCTACCTCGATGTCGACGGCGACGGCATTCCCTATCGCACCTATCCCGGCACCCACCCCACCAAAGGCTCTTACTTCACTCGCGGCACGTCGCGCGACCGCTACGCGCGGTACTCGGAAGAAGGCGCGGTCTATGCCGACAACATGCAGCGCCTGGTGCGGAAGTTCGAAACCGCGCAGGACATGGTGCCGCGGCCGCTACAGGCCAATGCGGCGAAGCCAACCAAATACGGCGTGCTCTATTTCGGCTCGACCGCACCCGCGATGGACGAGGCTATCCAGCTTCTGGAAGCGAAAGGCCACGCGCTTGATCGTATGCGCATTCGCGCCTTCCCGTTCCATTCGTCGGTCGCAAGTTTCATTGCCGACCATGACTTTGTGTACGTGGTCGAGCAGAATCGCGACGCCCAGCTTCGCTCGCTGATCGTCAACGAGAACGGCATCGACCCGGTACGGCTGGTGCCGATCCGCCATTACGACGGCACGCCGATCACCGCTCGTTTCATCGCCAATGCCATCGGTGAACATCAGGACCAGCTGAAGCTCACCCCGCTACGCAAGGTAAAGTCATGACCTATATCGCCAAGCCCAAATTCCACCATCCGGGCCTGACCAAGAATCGTCTCGGCTACACCCACCGCGATTACGAAGGCAAGATTTCGACGCTGTGTGCTGGCTGCGGTCATGACTCGATCACCGCTTCCATCATCGAGGCTTGCTACGAACTTTCGATCGAACCGCATCTTGTCGCCAAGATTTCCGGCATCGGCTGCTCCTCGAAAACGCCCGATTATTTCCTCGGCAACTCCCACGGCTTCAATACGGTGCACGGCCGCATGCCGTCGGTTTTGACCGGCGCCAACCTCGCCAACCGCGACCTGATCTATCTCGGCGTCTCCGGCGATGGCGATTCCGCCTCGATCGGCTTCGGCCAGTTTGCGCATTCGATCCGGCGTGGCGTCAACATGACCTACATTGTCGAGAACAACGGCGTGTATGGTCTCACCAAGGGCCAGTTCTCGGCAACCGCCGACCGCGGCTCGAAGTCGAAAAAAGGTGTGACCAACACCGACAACGCGGTCGACCTCGTCGCCATTGCGCTTCAGTTGGGCGCAAGCTTCGTGGCGCGCAGCTTCTCAGGCGACAAGACCCAGCTGGTGCCGCTGATTGCGGCCGCGATCGAGCACAAGGGCGCGGCGTTCATCGACATCATCAGCCCTTGCATTGCGTTCAACAATCACGCCGGCTCGACCAAGAGTTTCGACTACGTGCGCGAGCACAACGATGCGGTCAATCGCCTCGACGTGCTGACCGGCCGCGAGCCCATTTCAGTCGATTACGCGCCGGGCACGGTGCAGGTGGTCGAACAGCACGACGGCAGCAAGATTGCGCTCCGCAAGATCGACGCCGATTACGACGCGCACGACCGCGTCGGCGCGATGGCGTTCTTGCAAAAACACGCCGCCAAGGGCCAGATCGTCACGGGACTGCTTTACGTCGATCCCGAGGCGGAAGATCTGCATGCCCACCTCAACACGGTGGAGCAGCCGCTGAATCGTCTGGAGGCCGATGTGCTTTGCCCCGGCACGGCCGCGCTGGAAAAGATCAACGCCAGTTTACGGTAGACTTGCCGCAAAGAAACTGCGCTCCCTCTCCCATTGGGAGAGGGTTGGGGTGAAGGGTTACGGTTTATCACGAGAGCAGCGCCCCCTCACCTGGATCGCGCATACGCGATCCGACCTCTCCCCACCGGGGAGAGGTGAAGAAACACCTCACGTCACCCGGCGCACGTAGCTCGCATTGAGCTCTTTCACCGACTTCGCGCCGCATTGCTGCATGGCGGCCCTGGTTTCGACGCGCACGAGTTCGAGCACGCGCTCCACGCCCTCCTGGCCGAAGGCGCCGAGCCCCCACAAATAGGGACGGCCGACCCCTACCGCCTGCGCGCCCATTGCCAGCGCCTTCACCGCGTCGGTGCCGCGGCGGAAGCCGGAGTCGACGATCACGGGCATGCGTCCCTTCACGGCGGCGATGATCTCGGGCAGCGCGTCGATGGTCGAGCGGCCATTGTCCTCGCCGCGGCCGCCATGGTTGGACACCAGGATGCCGTCGATGCCGTTCTGCACGGCCAGTTCGGCATCGTCGGCGGTGATGATGCCCTTGAGCATGATTTTCATCTTGGTCACGTCGCGCATGCGCTTGACGGTGTCCCAATCGAGATTGGACGATTCGCCGGCGCCCTTGATGCCGCTCAAATCGATGCCGTCGTAGTTGTGCCGCCGCAGCGCCCGCGCAGCAAAACTCGAACGGTCATGACATCCCGAGCATTCGCGGGTGTCGGACTTCATCAGCCGGAACAGCGTCTCCTGATTACGGCCGGCGATCCGGTCCACAGTTACCATCAGCACCGGAGAGCCGGCGCCGTCGGCTCGCTTGATCAAGGCCTTTGCGACTTCAAAGCTCGGCGAAGCGTAGAGCTGAAACCAGACCGGCGCCCCGCGCGCCTTGGTGACGTCGTCGACCGAGAAGTTGGATGAGGTCGAAAGCATCTGCAGGTGATTGCCGGCCTTGGCGGCCCTCGCCACCGCCAGTTCGCCATCGGGATGGAAGAACTGATTGGCGCCGGTCGGACACACGAAAATCGGCGAGTCGTATTTCACTCCAAACAGCTCGATCGAGGTATCGACCTTGGAGACGTCGTTGAGGCGATGCGGCATCAACTGAAATCGTTTGAAATCGTCGCGATTGGCGCGCAGCGTGACCTCGTCGTCGATCCCGGAGGCCATATAGCCGAAATGGGCCGGCGGCACGTTCTGGCGGGCGACCGGCTCGAAATCGAACACGTTGATCGCCTCTTTCGGAGTTTTGATCAGATCGATGCTGCCCGGCGGCGCCCAGGTCATGGGGTCGGGCAGTTTTGACGGCGCTTCCAGGGCCTTGGCGGCGAATGCGCCGGAAGCCAGCAGCGGTGAGGCCGCGCAATATTGCAAGAAACGGCGGCGGCTGGTGGCACGGATGTCCTCAGGCAGCATGTAAGTATCCTCCCCTGCACTTGTTTTTGTGGAGGTACGATAGCAGCGACAAAGAAGGCTCGGAAGGCTTTGGCCACGGCAGGCCAGACATGCAGATTGGGAGAACCGGGTGGCATGTCTGACCCGTCACAAATCTAAAAAGTGATAGGAGGCGGCAGGTTACGGAGATATCGGGAGGATCGATCTCCTCCTCGCGGCGTTATGGGTCGGGGACACCCATAATCCGGTCACTAGCAAAGCCTAAGGATTGTTGATGACAAGGCCTCTGGTTAATGTCCCCGAACCCACCTCCGCTCGAACCGAAACAGGGCATCATGAATCCAGTCAAAGCACTCGAAAACCATGGCCAGGCCGTCTGGCTGGATTTTTTAGCACGCGGCTTCGTCGCCAAGGGTGAGCTGAAGAAGCTGATCGACACCGACGGCGTCAAGGGCGTGACCTCCAATCCGTCGATCTTTGAAAAAGCGATCGGCAGTTCGGACGAATATGACGGCCCGATCGGTAGCGCCCTGAAAAAGGGCGACCGCCCCGTCGCCGACCTGTTTGAACACCTCGCGGTCGAGGACATCCAGCACGCCGCCGACGTGCTGCGTCCGGTCTATGACCACTATAAAGGCAATGACGGCTTCGTCAGCCTGGAAGTCTCGCCTTATCTGGCGATGGACACCAAGGGCACGATCGCGGAGGCCGAGCATCTCTGGAAGGCCGTCCATCGCAAGAATCTGATGGTGAAGGTGCCGGCAACGCCGGAGGGCCTGCCCGCGATCGAGCATCTGATCGGCGAAGGCATCAGCATCAACATCACGCTGTTGTTCTCGCAACAGGTCTATATCGAGGTCGCGAAAGCCTATATCGCGGGCCTTGAAAAGCTCGTCGCCAACGGCGGCGATCCCACCCATGTCGCCAGCGTCGCGAGTTTCTTCGTCAGCCGCATCGACAGCGCGGTCGACAAGCAGCTGGACGAGAAGATCGCGCGCGCCAACGACCCGCACGAGAAGGAACGGTTGGCCGCCCTGAAGGGCAAGGTCGCGATCGCCAACGCGAAACTCGCATATCAGGAATACAAGGAGCTGTTTTCCGGCGCGCGCTGGGAAAAGCTCGCCGCCAAGGGCGCCAAGCCGCAGCGGCTGTTATGGGCCTCGACCGGCGCCAAGAACAAGGACTATAGCGACGTCGTCTATGTCGAGGAGTTGATCGGCCCGAACACGGTCAATACCGTCCCGCCGGCGACGCTCGATGCTTTCCGCGATCACGGCAAGCCGCGCGACAGCCTTGAGGAAAATGTCGAGGAAGCCAAGCACGTCCTCGCTGAGCTCGACAAATCCGGCATCTCGCTCGATGCGATCACGAAAGATCTGGTCAAGGATGGCGTCAAACTGTTCGCGGACGCCGCCGACAAGCTCTACGGCGCGGTCGCCCACAAGCGCGCCACCGTGCTCGGCGCCGCCATCGGCGCGCAGAAGCTGGCGCTCAGCCCCGGTCTTGAAAAATCGGTAGAGAAGAGCACCGAGGAATGGCGCGCCTCGGCCAGGATCCGAAAGCTCTGGCACAAGGATAAATCTATCTGGACCAATGATGACGAGAACAAATGGTTGGGCTGGCTCGACAGCGCGGCCAAAGCCGACATCGCCGACTACGAAGACTATGCGCGGCGGGTTAAGGGACAGAATTTTTCGGATGCGGTCGTGCTCGGCATGGGCGGATCGAGCCTCGGGCCGGAAGTCCTGGCGGAAACATTCCCGAAAAAATCCGGCTTTCCGAAATTGCACGTGCTCGATTCCACCGACCCCGCGCAGGTCCGCGCGATGGAAAAGGCGGTCGATCTCAAGAAGACCGTGTTCATCGTCTCGAGCAAATCCGGCGGCACCACCGAGCCGAACGTGATGAAGGACTACTTCTTCGCCAAGGTCTCGAAAGCCATCGGCGCGGACAAGGCCGGACATCGCTTCATCGCCGTCACTGACCCTGGGTCTTCGCTTGAGAAGGTCGCAACAAAACAGGATTTCGCACGCACCTTCTACGGCGATCCCACGATCGGCGGCCGCTATTCGGTACTGTCGCCGTTCGGTCTTGTGCCTGCCGCGACGGCCGGGATCGATGTGAAGAGCCTGATCCATCATACGCTCGCCATGGTGCGCTCCTGCGGTGCCGATGTGCCGCCGCATGAAAATCCCGGCGTTCAACTCGGGCTCGCGATGGGGCTTGCAGGGCTCGAAGGCCGCGACAAGGTGACGATCTTCTCGTCGAAAAAAATTGCCGACTTTGGCGCCTGGGCCGAGCAGCTGATCGCCGAATCCACTGGCAAGGAAGGCAAAGGCCTCGTTCCGATTGATGGCGAAACACTCGGCGACGCCTCGGTCTACGGCAACGACCGCTTCTTCATCGATCTGCGCACCGCGAGCGAAAACGACGCAAGCCATGACGAAAAGCTCGACGCGCTGGAACAGGCCGGCCATCCCGTCGTTCGCATCGTCATCAAATCAATCGAACACATCGGGCAGGAATTCTTCCGCTTCGAAATGGCGACTGCCGTGGCGGGCGCCATCCTCGGCATCAACCCGTTCAACCAGCCGGACGTCGAGGCCGCCAAGATCAAGACCCGCGAACTGACGGCGGCTTTCGAAAAATCCGGCACGCTGCCGGAAGAGCAGCCGGTGATTTCAATCAATGAGGCCGATCTCTATACCGACAAGGCCAATGCGAGCGAGCTGCGTGAAGCCGGCGCGAACGGGACTCTCGAATCCTGGCTGAAAGCGCACTTCTCTCGCATCGATTCCGGCGACTACGTTGCGCTGCTTGCCTATATCGAGCGCAACGCCGAGCATATCGATATATTGCAGGCCGCGCGCCTCGCGGTTCGCGATCAGCGCCATGTCGCCACCTGCGCGGAATTTGGCCCGCGCTTCCTGCACTCGACTGGGCAAGCTTACAAAGGCGGCCCGGACTCTGGCGTGTTCCTTCAGATCACCGCCGACGATGCCAAGGATTTGCCGGTGCCGGGCCAGAAGGCGAGCTTTGGCGTGATCAAGGCAGCGCAAGCGCGCGGCGATTTCGGCGTGCTGACCGAACGTGGCCGGCGCGCGTTGCGCGTGCATCTCAAGGGCGACCTCAAATCCAGCTTGAAGATGCTCGATCACGCGATCCGGCAGACACTCAACTAAGGACCTCACGATGCAACTCGGCATGATCGGCTTGGGACGGATGGGCGGCAATATTGTCCGCCGACTGATGCGCCACGGGCATTCGACCGTGGTCTACGACAAAGACGCCAAAGCCGTAGCCGCGATTGCCACGGAAGGCGCGGCAGGCAGCGGCACGCTGGAAGAATTCGTAAGCCGACTGGAAAAGCCACGCACCGCCTGGGTGATGCTGCCGGCGGGCCACATCACCGAAACCACCATCGAGACGCTTGCCAAGCTGATGGAAGCCGGCGACATCATCATCGATGGCGGCAACACGTTCTGGCAGGACGACGTCCGCCGCGGCAAGACGCTCAGAGAACGCGGCATCCATTATGTTGATGTTGGCACTTCCGGCGGCGTCTGGGGCATCGAGCGTGGTTATTGCATGATGATCGGCGGCGACAAGTCGGTGGTCGAACGTCTCGATCCGATCTTTAAAACATTAGCGCCCGGCCTCGGCGACATCCCGCGCACGAACGGACGGGAGGGACGCGATCCGCGCGTCGAGCAAGGCTATCTGCATGCCGGCCCGATCGGCGCCGGGCATTTCGTCAAGATGGTCCACAACGGCATCGAATATGGCCTGATGCAGGCCTATGCCGAGGGCTTCGATATCCTGAAGAACGCCAATATCGACGCGCTGCCGCAAGATCATCGATTCGAACTCGATATTGCCGACATCGCCGAAGTCTGGCGGCGCGGCAGCGTCATCCCGTCCTGGCTGCTCGATCTGACGGCGTCGGCACTGGCGAAAAACCCGACGCTTGGAACCTATTCCGGCTTTGTCGAGGATTCCGGCGAAGGCCGCTGGACCGTGAACGCCGCCATCGACGAGGCCGTCCCGGCCGAAGTGCTGACCGCGGCGTTGTTCGCGCGCTTCCGTTCGCGCAAGGAACATACGTTTGCGGAAAAAATTCTCTCCGCTATGCGCGAGGGATTTGGCGGCCACAAGGAGCCGCATTCGTGACCGAACCATCTTCGAAGAAACGCAAGCCGGATCCCTGCTCATTCGTGATTTTCGGCGCCACCGGCGACCTCACCCACCGGCTCGTGCTGCCTGCGCTGTACAATCTCGCCGCGGCCGATCTGCTGCCTGAAAAATTCTGCGTGGTCGGCGTCGCGCGCAACGGCATGTCGAACGACGACATGCGCGAAAGCCTTCTCAAGGGATTGAACCAGTATAAAACCCGTCCCGTCGATGAGGCGATCGCCAAACGTCTGCTCGAATGCGTTACCAGCATCGAAGCCGATCCGAGCGATCCGGCCTCGTTCGATGCAATGGCCGAGCAATTGAACAAACTGGAGGCCAAGCGCGAGACCGGCGGTAATCGTCTGTTCTACCTGGCGACGCCGCCATCCGCCTTCGCGCCGATCGCCAAGCAACTCGGCCGCTCCGGCATGCTGAAGGAAAACGGTTCGTGGCGGCGGCTTGTGGTGGAAAAGCCGTTCGGCACGAGCCTGGCGTCGGCCAAGGCACTCAACGACGAGTTGCTCAAGATCGCCGACGAGCCGCAGATTTACCGGATCGACCACTATCTCGGCAAGGAAACGGTCCAGAACATTCTGGTGCTGCGGTTTGCCAACGGCATGTTCGAGCCGATCTGGAATCGCAACCACATCGACCATGTGCAAATCACCGTCGACGAAAAACTCGACGTCGGTCATCGCGGCAGCTTCTACGACGCCACCGGCGCGCTGCGCGATATGGTGCCGAACCACCTGTTCCAGCTTTTGTCACTCGTAGCGATGGAGCCGCCGGCGAAATTCGAGGCCCATGCGGTGCGCTCGGAAAAGGCCGAGGTGCTGGCGGCGATCCAGACCCAGACCGAACAAGAGGCTCTGAACAATTCGGTGCGCGGTCAATACCAGGCCGGCAAGAACGGCGACGTCGACATCCCGGACTATCGCAAAACCAAGGACGTCAAACCCGACAGCACGACCGAGACCTACGCCGCGCTGAAACTGACCATCGACAACTGGCGCTGGGCCGGTGTGCCGTTTTACCTGCGCACCGGCAAGGCGCTCGGCATGAAGCGTACCGAAGTCGCGATCAAGTTCAAACAGGCGCCGTTTGCGATGTTCCGCGACACGCCGGTCGATAAACTGTCGCAGAATTATCTTGTCATCGCGGTCGAGCCGACCGAGGGCATTACGCTTCAGTTCAACACCAAGGTGCCGGGCCCGACGATCAACATCGACGGCGTCGAGATGAAATTTCGCTACAAGGATTATTTCCAGGTCGAACCGACTACCGGTTATGAAACGCTGATCTACGACTGCATGATCGGCGACAACATCCTGTTTCAGCGCGCCGACAGCGTCGAGGCCGGCTGGCAGGCGGTTCAGCCATTTCTGGACGCCTGGAAGAAAGCGGGTGCCAATGGCCTGCAAACTTACAAGGCCGGCAGCGAAGGCCCGGATGCGGCCGACGAACTGCTCAAGCGCGACGGCCGCAACTGGCGCAAGTTCGCTTAACCCGGATGCCGTCCCCCACCCCCATCAACCGGATCGTCGTCGCCGATCCGGTTGCGCTCGCCGATGCCGCAGCAAAGCGCCTGATGGCGCGGATCGAGGCCAACCCTGGTCGCATCGCGATTTGCCTGACCGGCGGGTCGAGCCCGAAACAGCTTTATCGATTGCTGGCCAGCGAGGCCTATTCGAAACGGATTCCCTGGGACCGCATGCACTGGTTCATCGGTGACGAGCGTTTCGTATCGCCTGCCGATCCCCTGAACAATATGGCGATGGCGCGCGGGATTTTCCTCGACCGCTTCGCGCCCAAAGACCACATTCACCCCATTCTGACGGATGTGGCAACGCCGGACCAATCCGCCGAGCGCTATCAGCGCGAGTTACAAACCTTCTATGACGCCGATCAGCTTGATCCCACACGGCCGCTGTTCGACCTCGTGCTGATGGGGATTGGTCCCGACGGCCACACCGCCTCGCTCTTTCCGGGCTATCCCGCAGTGAATGAAACCGAACGCTGGGTCGTGGGCGTGCCGCAGGCCCATGTCGACCCCTTCGTGCCGCGCGTCAGCCTCACTTTGCCCGCACTCGCCTCCTGCCGCGAAATGCTGTTCGAACTCGCAGGCCACGAAAAACATGCGATACTCGCCAAGCTTTCGACGGACGAAAGCCTGCCGGCAAACCGGGCGCGCTCCCTTGGCGAAACTGTTCTGCTGGTGGATCAGGCAGCGCTAGGTGAAAAAACCGCTTGAACGACAGACCAGACATAGCGCCCTGCGCTTTAATCGTGATGGGCGTATCGGGTTCGGGCAAGAGCACGATCGCAGCCGCCCTCGCCGAGCGTTTGGAGTGGACCTTTGAGGACGGCGACCGTTTTCATCCCCCAAGCAACGTCGCCAAGATGAGCGCCGGTCATCCGCTCACCGACGAAGATCGCTGGCCCTGGCTGCAGGCGATCGCCGATGAGATCGACCGGGTATGCGATGCCGGCGGCCACGTCGTGATGGCCTGCTCAGCGCTGAAACGCGCCTATCGCGAGATACTGGTGCACGGGCGCAGCGATATCCGCATCGTGTTTCTGGACGGCAGCCAGGCCCTGATCGCCGACCGGCTTGTCCGGCGAAAGGGGCATTTCATGCCGCCGGGATTGCTGGACAGCCAGTTCAAGACGCTGGAGCCGCCGCAAGCCGACGAGCGCCCGTTCATCGTCTCCATCGACGCGCCGGTCGAGGCCATCGTCGACAACATTGCCGCTCAAGTTACTACCGAAGTCAGGACAACCCGCCCATGACCAAGACCGCACTCGTTGTTTCCGACGTCGACGGCACGCTCCTGACCAAGGAAAAGCTCCTGACCGATCGTGCCATCGGCGCCGTGCAAAAACTGCACGAAGCCGGCATCGGCTTTACGATCACCTCGAGCCGTCCGACGCTGGGCATGCGATTCCTGATCGAGCCGTTGGGCATTACGCTTCCCATCGGCGCCTTCAACGGCAGTTGCATTGTCGATGCCAACCTGAACCCGGTCGAACAGCATTTGATCCCTGAAGCGGCGACGCGGCACGCCCTCGAACTGCTCGAGAAATTCGGCGCTGAAATCTGGCTGTTCAACAGCGATCAGTGGCTGACCCGCGATCCGAACGGCGCCTACGTCCCGAACGAAAAGCGCGCAATCCGCGCCGATCCGACCATCGTTGCGGATTTTTCGCCCTATCTGGCATCGGCCTGCAAGATCGTCGGCGCCAGCGCCGACACGGCCGGTTTGCAACGCTGCGAAGCCGAGGTGCAGGAAGCGCTCGGTACACTGGCGACCGCGATACGCTCGCAGAGCTATTACCTCGACATCACGCCACCCGGAGTCAACAAAGGCACCTTCGTGCAGACGATCGCGCATCGTCTTGGCATCTCGACCGATGCGGTTGTCACCATCGGCGACATGCAGAACGATCTCGCGATGTTTCGGGTCACCGGCACGTCATTCGCGATGGGCAACGCCACCGACGACGTGAAACGGCAGGCTACGCATGTCACCTCTTCGAACGAGGAAGAGGGTTTTGCCAAGGCGATGGAGGCGATTCTGAAAGAGAATACGGCAGGCTGAGCTGCCCTTCCCCTCTCCCCTTGTGGGAGAGGGGACGACAGCTAAGCTACTTCGACCTTTGCATCGCCGGCTGGTCGTTGGCGTGTTTGGCTTCGCCCAGATTATGCGCGGTGTTGATCAGCGCGATATGGGTCAGCGCCTGCGGAAAGTTGCCGGTCTGGCGGCCCGCGCCGGAATCGAACTCCTCCGCCAGCAGCCCGAGATCGTTGGCGACGCCGACCACGCGATCGAACAGCGTTTGCGCCTTGTCGAGATCGCCGGCCAGCACGCAGGCATCCGCGAGCCAGAGCGTGCAGGCCAGAAAGGCGCCCTCGATCGGCTGGATCTCGGAGGTGACCTCGCGGGGGTCGTGCCGCAGCACAAAGCCGTCCCGCATCATGTAGCGGTCGATCGCGGCAATGGTGCCGCGGATGCGCGGGTCCGAACCCGGCAAGAAGCCTACTGCTGGCAGCAGAAGGAGGCTGGCATCGAACACTTTCGCGCCGTAGGATTCGACAAAGCTATTCAGCCCGGAATCGAATCCCTTTTCGCAGACGTCACGATGGATGGTGTCGCGCAAACCCTTCCAGCGATCGAGCGGCGCCTTGAAGCCGAACATTTCGGCGCTCTTGATGCCGCGATCGAACGCCACCCACGCCATGACTTTGGAAAAAACGTAATGCCGCCCGTTGTCGCGCCGTTCCCAGATGCCGTGGTCTCGCTGATCCCAGACTTCCTCGAGATGTTCGAGCACGGCGCATTCGAGGTCCCAGGTGCCGTCTTCCAGCTTCAGCTTGGTCACGCGCGACTGGTGGAAGGCGTCGATCAACTCGCCATAGACATCGAGTTGCATCTGGGCGTGGGCGGCGTTGCCGACCCGCACCGGCTGCGCGCCTTCGTAGCCGGGCAGCCATTCCGCTTCCCATTCGAGCAGGCGGCGCTGCCCCTTGATGCCGTACATGATCTGCATATTGCCGGGGGAGCCTGCCGCCGCGCGCAATAGCCAATTGTGCCAGTCGGAAGCTTCCTCGGTATAGCCCGAGTTCATCAGCGCCAGCAGCGTGAAGGTCGCATCGCGCAGCCAGCAATAGCGGTAGTCCCAATTCCGCGCGCCGCCAAGTTTTTCCGGCAACGAACTGGTGGGCGCCGCGACGATGCCGCCGGTCGGCTCGTAGGTCAGCGCCTTCAACGTGATCAGCGAACGCATCACGAGGTCGCGGCAATCGCCTTCGTAGGTGCAGCGGCTACACCAATCGAGCCAAAAATCCTCGGTATCCTGTAAAGCCTGTGCGGGATCGATCGGGTCGGGCAGTTCCAGATGGGACGGGCCGTAGGTGAAAACGAACGGGACCGTCTTGCCTTCAGTCACCTCGAAGTCGGCAACCGTCGTCATATCCTCGCCGCGCAATTCCACCGGCGTCCGCAGCACCGCCATGTCCGGTCCGCTGATCGCGAGCAGCGCGCCGTCTTCGGTACGCTTGACCCACGGAATGTCGGCGCCCATGCCGAAGCGGATCACAAGCTCCATCCGCATCTTCACGTGGCCTTTGACGCCGCGCACCAGGCGGACGACGTCGGAAGCGTGCCCACGCGGCGGCATGAAATCGACGACGGCCACCGTGCCGTCTTTGGTCTCGAACTGCGTCTCCAGGATCAGCGTGTTGTCCCAGTAGCGGCGCGACGTGTTCACCACCTCCTCCGCCGGCGCGATCAGCCAGCGGCCGTTCTTGGGCGTACCGAGGAGTGCTGCAAAACACGCATCCGAATCGAAGGCCGGCCAGCACAGCCAGTCGATCGAGCCGTCACGGCCGACGAGTGCAGCGGTTTCGCAGTCCCCGATCAGGCCGTAATCTTCTATCCTGGACACTTGGTTTGTTACCGGCTGACTTTGGCGCGGCTCACACGATGGCCGCTCGCCCTCTCCCTCGTTGCGTCCTGCAACGCCTCGATATCGACTTTATGCGCGATGTCGTTGAGGGAAACCGGCAACCGCTGCCGCCAGTTCGGATGTTCGTTCACCGTGCCGGGAATATTCGGCTGGTCGATGACGCCAAGCAGATCCTCGAGCGAGATCGCGAGCAGGCGCGACTTCGTCTTGGAGAGGAAAGCCGCAACCGCATAGAGATCGTTGTCGTCGATGGCGTGATGGCGCAGCACATCGTCGAGCATCGCCAGCGCGTGCCAGCGGGCGTCGTCGCTCTCGCCAGGATCGATGCCGAGCGAGCGCTTGATCTTCAGATCGCCGAACGAACGCCAACCGGCATAAGTCGAAAGATCATGGGTGTTGAAGGTAACGAGTGCATTCGGCAAATAGCGATCGGGACCCCGAAAGGCGCCGCTATCGTCGCGCTCGAACATCATGACTTGATACGACCAGATGCCCCATTCCGCCATGGTGTCGCGAAAGCCTTCCGGAACGGTGCCGAGATCCTCGCCGATCACGATGCAGGCGTGCGCAGCGCTTTCCTGCGCGGTCGCCGCCAACAGCGCCTCGAACGGCATCTGCACATAGGCGCCGTTATCGGCGGCAAAGCCGTGCGGCACCAGATAAAGCCGCTTCAGGCCGAGGACGTGGTCGAGCCTGACCGCGCCGGCATAGCGCATCGAGGCCGCCAGCATCTCGCGGTATGGCGCGAAAGATTGCAGTTCAAGACCGGCCGCATTGAAGCCGGCAAGACCCCAGTTCTGGCCGGCGAGATTGAGCGGATCCGGCGGCGCGCCAACCGACAAATGACGCGAGATCGCGGTCTGTTCGTTCCAGGCATCGAAGCCGCCGGACTGCACGCCGACCGCCACGTCGAGATAGAGCCCGACTTTCATGCCGAGGCGACGTGCCTGATCCCGGCAGGCGCGCAACTGCCGGTCGGCGGTCCATTGCACGAATTCGACGAATTCGATCTCGACGGCGTCTTCTTCACGCAACTTGGCACATGCGACATCGTTGGGCGTGCGCCAATCTGCAGGCCACTCCCACCACGGCTCGTCGAACCTGTGCCGCAACACCTCGAAGCAGGCAAAACGCGACAACAGCGGCGAGCGCTCGGCGCGGAAGGCATCGAAATCCTCTCTCCGCCCTGCGCCCGACTTTGCCCTGAATTTGTCGAAGGCCGTACGCAGCGCCCGCCATTTCAACTGGGCGACGCCCTTGTAGTCGATGATATGGCCTTCGCGCAGCCGCGCGGCGGCTTTGCCGGCCTTGCCGCCGGCTTCAAATTCCGGGATCTGTTCGATATCGATATAGAGCGCGTTGAGAAACAGCCGGCTGTTGGGCGAATAAGGACTGCAATCGGCCGGCTTGTCGTCGAACAAAGCGTGCAGCGGATTGAGGCCGACCCCGTCGGCGCCAAGATTTGCGGCCAATTCAAGCAAGGCGGAGAGATCGGTAAAGTCCCCGATGCCCCAATTGCGCGCAGAGCGGACGCCGTAAAGCTGGACCGCCAGCAGCCAGCCGCGATCAAAATCGCCGCCATAGGCCTTTGGCGTCGAGACGATCAACGGGACATCCTCGCTCAAGGAGGTCGCATCGGTGAGTTGAAGCCGGTAAATCCCCTGTTGCCAATCGCTGGGCCATGCGACCGTGCGCTGGCTCGCTTCGCCTTGCGCGACAATCTTTTCACCGGCGACGACCTTCCAGGCCACGGGAAGCGCTGCGGCCGGGCTCAATTCGGTGCGCGAGGTCCTCCCGGCGCGAATAACAACCGGTCCGTCGAGCAGCCGGAAGGGAATTCGCTCCGGCAGGGCGTTAAGGATGATCTTGAGGGCTGTGGCATCCGTCACATGGCGGTGACCCTGACCGTCCACAAATTCGGTCTGGATGCCCAATTGCTTGGCCTGGGTATAAACGTCCATTCGGCACGCCATTTGCACAAAAAGAGAACAGGGAGGGGGAAAGAGGTTCTGAGGGAGGTCGCCCTAAATTCTACTGATTCGGGAAGAGGATAGAAGTGGCTAACGCTCTCGCCCGCCATGCCGTTCCGCGGGGAACCAAAGGGTGGGAAGCGGCTTTCTATATAGTCCCCAGCATCTCCTTTCGCGCCAACGAAATGGGACCGATCCATGGCCACAGCATCATCGTGAACAAAATCACCGAAACCGCCGGAGGCTCGGCGCGCCACGCAGAGCCTCGACCGTACCATAATCCAGCCTCCGCTCACGCCCCGGCCCCGATGAATCTGATGTCATCCATCGATACACAGGAAACGCCGGCTGCCGCGCTCGACGGCGACGAGCTGTGGTACAAGGACGCCATTATTTACCAGCTGCACGTCAAGGCGTTCGCCGACAGCAACAATGACGGCATTGGCGATTTCGCGGGGCTGACCGACAAGCTCGATTATCTGCAAGACCTCGGCGTGACGACGCTGTGGCTGTTGCCGTTCTATCCCTCGCCGGGACGCGACGACGGCTACGACATCGCCGATTACGGCTCCATCAATCCCGATTTCGGCAACATGAAGGAATTTCGCCGCTTCATCGTCGAAGCCAAGCGGCGCGGCCTGCGGGTCATCATCGAGCTCGTCATCAACCACACTTCGGACCAGCACCACTGGTTCAAGCGCGCCAAGCGCAGCGATCCGAAATCGAGTGCACGCAATTGGTATGTGTGGAGCGACACCGACCAGAAATATCTGGGCACGCGTATCATCTTTACCGATACGGAGAAGTCGAACTGGACCTGGGATCCGGAAGCCGGCCAGTTCTACTGGCACCGGTTTTTTTCGCACCAGCCGGATCTGAACTTCGATAATCCCCGCGTCGTCAACGCCCTGGTCCAGGTGATGAAGCGCTGGCTCGATACCGGGGTCGACGGCTTCCGTCTCGACGCTATCCCCTATCTGTGCGAGCGCGACGGCACCAACAACGAAAACCTGCCGGAGACGCATGCCATCATCCGCCGGATGCGCGCCGAGCTGGATAAATACGCTAAGGGCAAGGTGCTGCTCGCGGAAGCCAATCAGTGGCCGGAGGACGTGCAGTACTATTTCGGCAACAGCGATGAATGCCACATGGCGTATCATTTCCCGCTGATGCCGCGCATCTACATGGCGATCGCCCAGGAAGACCGCTTTCCCATCACGGATATTTTGCGCCAGACGCCGGACATTCCGGCCGACTGCCAATGGGCGCTGTTCCTGCGCAACCACGACGAACTGACCTTGGAAATGGTTACCGACGTCGAGCGCGACTATCTGTGGTCGACCTATGCCAACGATCCGCGCGCGCGGATCAATGTCGGCATTCGCAGGCGCCTCGCACCATTGATGGACAACGACCGGCGCAAGATCGAACTGATGAATTCCATGCTGCTGTCGTTTCCCGGCACGCCGATCATCTATTACGGCGACGAAATCGGCATGGGCGACAATATCTATCTCGGCGACCGCAATGGCGTGCGCACGCCGATGCAGTGGACGCCGGACCGCAACGGCGGCTTCTCCCGCGCCGATCCCGCGCGGCTTTATGCGCCGATCATCATGGACTCGGTCTATGGGTATGAGGCGGTCAACGTCGAGGCGCAGTCGCGCAGCCTGTCGTCGCTGCTCAGCGCCACCAAGAAACTGATCGGGGTACGCAAGTCGACGCTCGCGTTCGGGCGCGGCAGCATGACCTTCATCCGGCCGGCCAATCGCTCGGTGCTGGCCTATGTCCGCCAGCTCGGCGATGAGGTGATTCTTTGCGTGGCCAACCTTTCCCGCTCGGCGCAAGCGACCGAACTGGATTTGTCCGCTTTCAGGGATCGCATCCCGCTGGAAATGCTCGGGCGCACGCATTTCCCGGCGATCGGCGAGCTGCCTTACATGATCACGCTGGCGCCTTACGGGTTCTACTGGTTCCAGCTTCAGCACCGCGACAAGTCGGAGCCCGCCGCGCCTTCGATCGTGCCGGAATTCGAAACGCTGGTGGTGCCGGTCGGCGCGACCTGGGTGTCGCTCGCCCGTACCCGCAGCCTATTTGAATGCGACGTGCTGCCGGGGCACCTTGCCCGCTCGCGCTGGTATCCGCTCCACGACGCGTCCGCTATCCATCCCACGTTGACGTCGGCGATCCCGTTTTGCGACATCGGCGACAACCGGCCATGGCTTGCATTCTTCGAAGCCACCGAGGATGAGGCCAAAACCCGCTACGTGCTGCCGATGCAGATCGAGTGGGTGCGCTTTGATCGCGAACGCTATAACCCGAACGCGCTGGCGGCGGTGCGTCAGGGCGCCCGCGAAGGCACGCTGCTCGACGTCGCCGCCGACACCATCTTCATCGGGCTTCTGCTGCGTAATCTGGCGCAAACGCTCACGATCGAGGAAAACGGCTTGAAGCTCGAATTCAGGCCGACGAACAAATTCTCCGGCAAAGCCGTCCGGCAGCCCGAACGCATCGGCTTGCTTGAAAGCGCGCCCCTCACCAGCTCCGTGCTGGTTGATGCCGATTATACGGTGAAGCTGTTCCGCAAACTCGAAGGCGGCATCAATCCGGCCATCGAGATCGGCCGTTACCTGACCGACGTTGCGGACTTTGCCAATACACCGGCGATGCTCGGCAGCGCCGAATTGATCGAAGGTGATACGCGAAGTGCGATTGCGATCGTTCACGTTCAGGTCGGCAATCAGGGCGATGCCTGGACGGTCAGCGCGGCCTATCTTGATCGCCTGATCGAGGAGCAGCATCTGCTTGCCGCCGATAACGAGAACCGGGAGGGCGATGAGCAGACGGCTTATGTCCGCCACCTGTCACAGATCGGCCGGCGTGCGGCCGAACTGCATTTGGCGCTCGCGTCCGCCAGCGGACCCGACTTGACGGCTGAACCGGTTCGGCCGGATGACATCGCGCGCTGGACCACAGCGATTGTGCAAAGCGCCGATCGGGTCTTTCAGGGCTTGAGGCAGCGCCGCAATTCGTTCGGCGAAGCTGACCGGGCCATGATCGACGAATTGCTGGCACAGCAGGACAAATTGCATGTCCGCCTGAACGAGCTGATGCCGCCGGGAATACCGTCTCTCAACATGCGTCTGCACGGCGACTTCCATCTCGGACGGGTGCTGATCGTCAAGGACGACGTGTTCTTCACCGGCTTCGAAGGCGACGTCCGCCGGCCGCTTGAGGAGCGCCGGCGCAAGGCGCCAGCAGCCCGTGACGTCGCCAGCATGATCTGGTCGATCGAGGCTTCAAGCCATGCCGCGCGCGGACGCGCCCCTTACCTTGCGCCCGATGAGAATGGCCGGCTCGGCAAGGCGCTGACAGAGTGGGTGGAGCGTGCCACCGGAGCTTTTATGACCTCCTATCGCGAGCCCATGACCTTTTCATCGATCTGGCCCGCCGATTCCCGCGCCATGCAGTCTATGGTGCACTTTTTCCTGCTTGAAAAGGCTTTCGACGTGCTTGAAACCGAACTACACCAACGACTGGAAGCCGCGCCGGCGGCGATCGCCCGCATCTTGCGGATTTTGTCTCAGCCTGCCCGCGAGGCCGCATGACCGATCTGACTGCCGAAGCCTACGCGATCCTGGAAGGCCGACACTCCGATCCCTTTCAGTATCTCGGACCCCATCACGAAAACGGCAGAACGGTCGTGCGCGCCTTCCTGCCCGACGCGCAGAAGGTGGACGCGATCGCCCCGCATGGCGAGGCCGCGGCCCTGACGCGCATTCACGACGCCGGCCTGTTCGCCGGCTTTCTTCCCAACGGCTCGAGCGCGTATCAGTTGCGCGCCCGGTTCGGCGAGAAGGTGGTCGATCTCGACGACCCCTACCGCTTTCCGCCGGTTCTGACCGACTACGATCTTTATCTGCTCGGCGAAGGCACCCACCAGCGGCTTTATGAAAAGCTCGGCGCCCATCCGATGGAGCTGGAGGGCGTGCCCGGCGTGGCGTTCGTCGTGCTTGCACCCAACGCGCAACGCGTCAGCGTGGTCGGCGATTTCAACTTCTGGAATCCGCTACGTCATCCGATGCGCGTGCGCGGCCTCGGCTATTGGGAGCTGTTCATCCCGCATGCCGCGGTCGGCGATCGTTACAAATTCAACATCTTCAGCCGGCAGGGCGAACATTTGCCGCTGAAGTCCGATCCGCTGGCCTTTGCCGCCGAAATCCGCCCGAGCACGGCGTCGGTTATATTCGACGAGGAAAGGTTGCCGCGTCCGCGACCGGCACCTGCCGACATAAATTCGTTGAACGGGCCGGTATCGATCTACGAGGTTCATCTCGGATCGTGGCGACGCAAGGGCCATAACGAATGGCTGACCTATCGTGAACTGGCCGAGCAGTTGCCGGCCTACGTCCATGACATGGGCTTTACCCATGTCGAGTTTCTCCCCGTCAGCGAACATCCGTTCGACGGATCGTGGGGTTATCAGCCAACCGGGCTTTTTGCGCCAACAAGTCGCTTTGGCAACCCGGAGGATTTCGCAGCCCTGGTTGAGGCGTGTCACCGCGAGGGGATCGGCGTCTGGCTCGACTGGGTGCCCGGCCATTTCCCCGACGATCCTCACGGGCTCGGCCGGTTCGACGGCACCGCGCTCTACGAGCACGCCAATCCGCTGCAAGGCCGGCATCTCGATTGGGGCACGCTGATCTATAATTACGGGCGCACCGAGACCGTCAACTTCCTGGTCTCCAACGCGCTGTTCTGGCTCGAGCGTTACGGCATTGACGGCCTGCGCGTCGATGCGGTCGCCTCGATGCTTTATCTAGACTACAGCCGGCCGGCAGGCGAATGGGTGCCCAACCGATTTGGCGGTCGGGAAAATCTCGACGCCATCGACTTCCTCCGCCGCTTCAACACCGAAGTATTCGGTCAATTCCCGCACGCCACCACCGCGGCCGAAGAATCGACCGCATGGCCGCAGGTGTCGCGCCCGGTGGAATATGGCGGGCTCGGCTTCGGCTACAAATGGAACATGGGCTGGATGCACGACACGCTGAATTATATCAGCAAGGAGCCGATCCATCGCCAATATCATCACGGCGATATCCTGTTCGGCCTGCACTATGCGTTTTCGGAAAATTTCATCCTGCCGCTGTCGCATGACGAGGTGGTTCACGGCAAACACTCGATCCTCGGGCGAATGCCGGGCGACGACTGGCAACGCTTTGCGAACCTGCGCGCCTATTACGGCTTCATGTTCGGCCACCCCGGCAAGAAGCTTTTGTTCATGGGCTGCGAATTCGCGCAAGTGCGGGAATGGGATCACGACCATTCGCTCGACTGGCATCTGCTTCAGGACGGCCGTCACGCCGGCATCCAGTCGGTGGTCCGCGACCTGAACTGGCTCTACCGCGAAACGCCGGCGCTGCATGAGCTCGACTGCGACCCTTCCGGCTTCGAATGGCTGGTGGCTGATGACGCCAGCGGCAACGTCTTTGCCTGGATGCGCAAAGGCAGGGACGAGCGCGCGCGGTGTCTTGTCGTCACGAATTTTTCTCCGAACGTCTATGATAACTACATCGTTTCCGTGCCGCTCGCGGGCACATGGCGCGAGGTTCTCAATACGGATTCATTGCATTACGGCGGCAGCAATGTCGGCAATGTCGGAGAGGTCCGCACGCTCGAGGGCGTCGGGCCGGAGCTGAGATTGACCATTCCGCCCTTGGCGACCATTTTTCTCGTACCGGAAAATAACTAGCGCCGCCGATTTGAAGTTCCTGCATACCTTGCAGCGAGCCCGCGCCAGGAACTTCAAATCGAAAGCGGCACTAGAGATTATCATGTCAGCTAGTGCTCTTTCGTTTCCGAAGTTCGTGAAGGGGTGCCGCAACAGTGACGAATTTCGGAAACGGAGCAATAGCGCATGCGACTATCGGCCGGATCGCCCTTTCGGCTCGGTGCAAGCTGGGACGGACGCGGGACCAACTTCGCGTTGTTCTCCGCCAATGCGCAAAAGGTCGAGCTCTGTCTTTTCGACGGCCAGGGCCGGCGCGAGATCGAGCGCATCGAACTGCCCGAGCGCACCGAAGACGTCTGGCATGGCTATCTGAACGACGTCTCGCCCGGCCAGCTTTACGGCTATCGTGTTCACGGCCCCTATGCGCCCGAGCACGGCCACCGTTTCAACCCGAACAAGCTTGTGCTCGATCCCTATGCGAGGCGGCTCGCCGGACGCCTGGTGTGGAGCGATGCGCATTTCGGTTATCGCACCGGCAGTGCGCGCGAGGATCTTTCGTTCGACCGGCGCGACAACGCACGCGGCATGCCGAAAGCTGTCGTGGTCGATGAAGCCTTTAACTGGGGCCGGCGCGAATTAAGGCCCGCCATTCCCTGGGAAGACACCGTCATCTATGAAGCCCATGTCAAGGGGCTCACGCAAAAGCGCGACGACGTACCGCCCAATCTGCGCGGCACCTATGGTGGCCTCGCCTCGCCCGCGATGATCGCGCATCTCAAGCGGCTCGGCGTCACCACCATCGAATTGCTGCCGATCCATGGCCTGGTCGACGACCGCCTGCTGGTCGAAAAGAAACTCTCGAACTACTGGGGCTACAACACGCTGGCGTTCTTTGCGCCGGAGGCGCGTTACGCGCAGGACAATTCGCTCGACTCCTTTCGCACGGCCGTGGCGCGATTGCACGATGCCGGCATCGAAGTGATGCTCGACGTGGTCTATAACCACACCGCGGAGGGCAACCACATGGGCCCGACGCTGTCGTTCCGCGGCATCGACAACGCCTCCTATTACTGGCTCAAGCCCGACAACCCGCGTTACTACGACGATTTCACCGGCTGCGGTAATTCGGTCAACCTCACCCATCCGCGCGTGTTGCAGATGGTGATGGATTCGCTGCGTTACTGGGTCGAGGTCTGTCACGTCGATGGCTTCCGGTTCGACCTTGCCACGACGCTCGGCCGCGGCCCGAACGGATTCGACCGCAATGCCTCTTTCCTGACGGCCGTTCGCCAGGACCCGGTTCTCGCCTCCGTCAAGCTGGTCGCCGAACCCTGGGATCTCGGCATGGGCGGCTACCAGGTCGGCGGCTTTCCCTCGCAATGGTCGGAGTGGAACGATCGATATCGCAGCGCGATGCGCCGCTACTGGAGCGGCGAAGGCAGCCTGATCGGCGAAATCTCCAGCCGCATGACCGGCTCTTCCGATCTCTTCAATCATGACGGACGCGTCCAGCGCGCCGGCATCAACCACATCACCGTGCATGACGGTTTCACGCTCAACGATCTCTTCAGCTACAACGCCAAGCACAACGAGGCCAATGGCGAAGACAATCGCGACGGCGCCAACGACAACCACAGCAACAATTGCGGCCACGAGGGCCCGACCGACGATCCCGCCATCAATGCGCTGCGCAACCAGCTAAGGAGGAACCAGCTCGCCTGTCTTCTGCTCGCGCAGGGCGTGCCTTTGATCCTGGCGGGCGACGAGGTCAGCAACACCCAGAACGGCAACAACAATGCCTATTGCCAGGACAACGAGACCGGCTGGATCGGCTGGGAAGGCATGGGGCGCGAGGGCAGCGACCTTATCGATTTTATTGCCCACGTGAGCGAAGTCCGCCGCAGCTTCCCACAGATCCGCGCCCGCCGCTGGCTCGACGGCCGGCGCGCCGACGGCTCCTATGGCGTGCTGTGGCTAACGCCGGCCGCCGACGACATGACAGAGCAGGACTGGAATTTTCCGGAAGGCCGCTTTCTCGCTTATGTGCTCGGCCCGACCGAAAAAGGCGAGCCACCGGTCTTTATTGTGCTCAATGCCGCGCCCGAAGAGATCACGTTCACGCTGCCGAAAATGCCCGAATACAGGAGCTGGCGGCAACTATTGAACACCGCCGACGTTAAGCAGTCGGCAGCGGACTTCCCCTCGGGAGGCGAGACGACCGCACCGCCCCGCTCGGTACTGGTGTTTTTAGGTTCGGCATGAATGAACGGCATTTCGGCGCAAGACTAAATCCCGAAGGCACCACATTCCGGTTGTGGGCGCCGGCGGCCCAACGCGTCGACGTTTTGCTGGAACAGCAACGTTACCCGCTCGCGTCTTGCAAGCACGGCTGGTTCGAAGCCGATGTGCCGGCCGCCAAAGCCGGCACGCGCTACAAGTTTCGGATCGACGACGAGATCGACGTGCCGGATCCGGCTTCCGCCTTTCAGCCCGACGACGTGTTCGGCCCGAGCGAGGTGATCGAGCCCACCAATTACGTTTGGCGCGCCACAGATTGGCGTGGACGGCCCTGGCATGAAACCGTTCTGCTGGAAGCCCATGTCGGCACCTTCACGCAAGAAGGCACCTATCGCGCCATGATCGGCAAGCTCGACCATCTCGTCGATACCGGCATCACCGCGCTGGAGTTGCTGCCGCTGGCGGATTTCGCAGGCCTGCGCAACTGGGGCTATGACGGTGTGTTGTGGTACGCGCCCGACAGCGCCTATGGCCGCCCCGAAGACTTGAAGCTACTCGTCGATGAAGCGCACTTACGCGGGCTGATGGTGTTTCTCGACGTGGTCTATAATCATTTCGGTCCCGAGGGGAATTATCTCGGTCGCTATGCGCCTTCGTTCTTTACTGAAGCGCAAACCCCATGGGGCAGCGCGATCGACTACCGCGTGCCGCAGGTGCGCGCCTTTGCGATCGAGAACGCGCTTTATTGGTTGGACCAATACCGCTTCGACGGGCTGCGGCTGGACGCCGTACACGCGATCGCCGAGCTCGGCGAAATCCCGATGCTGAACGACCTAAGCCTGGCGGCCGGTCAACTCGCCGACGAAACCGGCCGGCACATTCATCTCTTGCTTGAAAATGACGACAACCGCGTCAGCCTGCTCGATCCCGTCCAAGATCCGCCGTGCGGAAAATATCGCGCGCAATGGAACGACGATTACCATCACGCCTGGCATGTGAAACTGACGGCTGAGAAGCAGGGCTACTACCGCGACTATCAGCGCGCGCCGCTTTCCGATATCGCCCGCTGCCTCGGCTCGGGCTTCGTCTATCAGGGCGAAGCTTCCGAACATCGCGGCGGCCAACTGCGCGGTGAAGCCAGTGGCGGCCTTCCGCCCACGGCGTTCGTCAATTTTTTGCAAAACCACGATCAGATCGGCAACCGCGCCTTCGGCGACCGGCTAGAGAGCCACGCAAATTCCGAAGCGATCGAAGCGGCACTCGCGATCACCCTGCTCGCGCCCACGATCCCCATGCTGTTCATGGGCGAGGAATGGGGCTCGAAAGCCCCCTTCCCGTTCTTCTGCGACTTCAAGGGCGATCTCGGCGAAGCCGTCCGCAAAGGCCGCCGCGACGAATATGCCTGGGCTTACGCGACCTATGGCGACGACGTCCCTGATCCCTTGAGCGAAGCCACCTTTCGCTCCGCTATCCTGGATTGGGAAACGACAGACAGCAGCGGGCGCGAACGGCTCGCGCTGGTACGCGAACTGCTGGCGATACGCCGGCGCCACATCACGCCTCGCCTCGCGGGCGCGCGTTTCGGCGAGGCGCGGGTGGCCGACGATGGAACGCTGAACGCGAACTGGCACCTCGGCACTGCTGCAAGACTGTCACTCGCCGCCAATCCGTCAGACCGCACGATCGCGGTGCAATCGAGGGAGGTTCGGGGCTCGCCGATCTGGGGCACGCCGGGCGACGCCATGAAGCCGTGGTCAGTGTGCTGGTGTCTGGAGGCCGGCTGATGCCAGCGGGCACTCCCATCTCAACCTACCGTTTGCAGTTGACCGCGAATTTCGATTTCGACGCGGCTACGGCAATCGTTCCCTATCTGAAAGCGCTCGGGATCAGCCACGTCTACGCCTCACCTTTCACAAAGGCGCGCAAGGGTTCGACCCACGGCTACGACGTCGTCAATCATACCCTCATCAACCCCGAACTCGGCGGCGACGAGGGTTTTGAGCGGCTGAACGCGGCCCTCAAGGCGCACGACCTGGGCCTGATCCTCGACTTCGTGCCCAACCATGTCGGCGTGCATTTCGCGGACAATCCATGGTGGCTCGACGTGCTGGAATGGGGCGAGGCTTCTCCACACGCGGTCTCCTTCGATATCGACTGGGAGCTGTTGCCGTATCGCGCGCGCGGCGGCGTGCTGTTGCCGATCCTCGGCTCGTCCTACGGCAAGGCGCTGGAGAACGGCGAAATCGAGCTGCGCTACGACGCCGGCGAGGGAAGTTTTTCCGCCTGGTATTTCGAACATCGGCTGCCGATCGCGCCGGAGCGCTACGGCGAAATCCTGAACGCGATCGTCAAGGAGGCTACCGCCGAAAACAGCGCCGCGGGCAAAAGCATTCTCGACCTCACCTCGCGTTACCATGGCCTGCGCCATCCCAACCGCAAGGAGGCACCCGACTTCAAGGCGGTGTTAAAAGCCATTGAGGGCGGCGATGCAATCATCAATCGCGGGCTTGCCGCCTATCGCGCGGGACAAGACCGGCCGGTTCAGACGCTGGCGCTGCACCATTTGCTCGAGCGCCAGCACTACAAACTCGGACATTGGCGGCTCGCCTCCAGCGACATCAATTATCGTCGCTTCTTCGACGTCAATTCGCTGGCGGGATTGCGGGTCGAAGATGCCACGACCTTCAACGTTGCCCATCGCCTGGTCGGCAAGTTGATCGCCGAAGGCAAGCTGCAAGGTTTGAGGCTCGATCATATCGACGGCCTGCGCGATCCCGCGCAATATTTTCAGCGGCTGAGCCGCCTGATCCGGCAATCGAGCGGAAAAGCCGCGCGATCCTTCTATATCGTGGTCGAGAAAATTCTCGGCGAACACGAAAGCTTGCGTCCATTCGCCGGCGTCGAAGGCACGACCGGATACGAGACGCTCAACACCATCACCCGCGTGCTGGTCAGCCAAAGCGGCCTGGACGCGCTCGATGAAACCTGGCGGCAGATCAGCAACATGCCGCCCGCGCTCGCGCCGGTGCTCAAGGCCGCCAAGCAACGCGTGCTGGAAACGCTGCTGACCAGCGAGTTCACCGTGCTGGCGCGCCTGCTCGGGCGCATCGCGGCGGGTCACTATTCGACGCGCGACTTCTCTGCCGACAGTCTTCGCCAGGCGCTCGAACTCTATGTACTGAATTTTCCGATCTACCGCACCTATCTGACTGCGGCCGGCGCTTCCGCCGACGACCGTGCCCTGATATCGGAGACGATCGAAAAAGCGCGCAGCGAATGGTATGATGCCGACGAAGGCCTCTTTGATTTCCTGCGTGATGCGCTCACGATGGACCTCGCCAAGCCCGGCTCCGCACTGCACAGCACAACGCGGGTACGCCGGTTTGCACTAAAAGTGCAGCAATTCACCGGCCCCCTGATGGCGAAATCGCTGGAGGACACGACCTTTTACCGCAGCCACCGCCTGCTTGCACTGAACGAAGTCGGCGGCGAACCTTCCGCATCGGCGTTGTCGCCCGCAGCCTTCCACGCGATGATGCAAACCCGCGTCCAGAATTGGCCGCACGCCATGACCACGACCGCCACGCACGACACCAAGCGGGGCGAGGACGCCCGCGCCCGTCTGGTCGCGCTCAGCGAGTTGGCGGGCGAATGGACCGGCGCGGTGGCCCGCTGGAAAGTGCTCAATGCGCCGCATATTATCACCGAGGACAGCATGCGTGCGCCTTCGGCGACCTTCGAATACATGTTGTACCAGACCCTGCTCGGGGTCTGGCCGCTCACGACGCCGCCCGACCGCTCGCTGACCGAACGCCTGCAAGCCTACGCCGTAAAGGCGGCGCGCGAGGGCAAACAAGAAACGAGTTGGCTCAATCCCGATGAAGGCTATGAAGCGGCCCTTGGCACCTTCGTCGAACGGATACTGGACCCTTCGGCCTCTGCCGAGTTTCTCGAGTCGCTGCAGATCTTCGCCCGCCGCGTCGCGCTGTTGGGCGCACTCAATTCGCTGAGCCAGATCACGCTGAAGGCGATGATGCCGGGCGTGCCGGACTTCTATCAGGGGACCGAGTTCTGGGATTTGTCGCTGGTCGATCCCGACAACCGCCGCCCGGTCGATTTCACCGAGCGCGCCGATGTTCTCAAGCAGGTGGAGCGGCCCGATTGGCCAACCCTCGCCCGCGATTGGGCAGAAGGCCACGTCAAGCTGGCGTGGACGCGGCATCTGCTCAGGCTTCGCCAAGAACTCGCGGACGTTTTCGCGTCTGGCGACTATGAACCGCTTGAGGTCAGCGGACTTCATCGTGACCATGTCATCGCGTTTGCCCGCCGCCGCGGCCGGCATGCCGTGATTGTGGCGGTGGCGCGGTGGTATGCTCCGCTTACGGAGCAAGGCCGGATCTGGCCGAACGGCGAGGTTTTCGAGGGCGAGCTTCATGTCGACGGTTACGCATTCGAAGGTGCGGGCAACGCGAAACCATCCAGAGTACCGTTGGCCAGTCTGTTCAAGCATCTTCCGGTGGCGGCGTTGAAAGCCAGCTACGTCGGCGCGGCAAAGCCGGCCGCAAAGGGAAGCCGGCAATTCGCATAAGCAAAATCCGTTTTTGGTTCGTATCCGACATGGTTGCGGTGCGAGATGCGGGAACTTTCACGGTTCCCATGTGTTGGCTGGCACGAACACGCGACTGGCACCCATGATCGGCTGGAGGAGAAGTAGATGTCCATTGGTACAATCATTCTGATTATCTTGGTGATCGCCCTGCTTGGTGGTTTTAGTGGCATCGGCGGCGGTCCGTTCTACGGCACCGGCTATTACGGCGGCGGCGGCCTCGGGCTCATTGTCGTAATCCTGCTGATCTTGCTGCTGCTCGGACGACTCTGAGGCTCGACTATAATTTATCAGCCAACCTCTTGATCGCGCTTTTGATCGATGATGCTGCATCGTCGTAGCCGTCCCAGGCCTTGCTCTTCGCGAGCAAGGCCGGGACGCTGCGAACGGTGTAGCGCTTCGGATCGAGATCACCGCGCACCTGCGTCCAGGTCAGCGGCATCGAGACCGTAGCGCCATCGCGCGCCCGCGGCGAAAGCACCGCAACCGCGGTGGCGAGGCGATCGTTGCGCAAATAGTCGAGGAAGATTTTTCCCTTGCGCAATTTCTTTGACATGTTGAGCAGATATTGCCCGGGATGGTCGTTGGCCATCCACTGGCAGGCGCCTTGCGCAAAGGCCTTGGCTTCCTTCCAGGTCACTTTGTCCCTGGCGCCGTAGGTCAGCGGCGCCACAACGTGCAGCCCTTTGCCGCCGGTGGTCTTGCAGAAGCTTTCAAGCCCGAGCGCCTCAAGACGCTGCCGCATCTCTTTGGCGGCCTCGATCACTTCAGAAAAGTCGACATTCGGCGCCGGATCGAGATCGAACACCAGCCGGCCGGGAATATCAGTCGCGTCCGGCGCGCAATTCCACGGATGCAGTTCGAGCCCGCCGGACTGCGCCACGGCCGCCAGCCCCTCGACCCGATCGACCTGCAGATAGGGTTTTCGATCGCCCGAGACCTTGACGAGCGTAAGCAGGTTCGAGGTGCTCGGCATGGCGTGGCGCTGAAAAAATTGCTCGCCTTTGATCCCATCGGGCGCGCGTACGACCGAGCACGGCCGGCCCTTCAGATGCGGCATCGTCCAGTCGCCGACTACCTCGAAATAGCGCGCGAGATCGAGCTTGGTGACGCCTTTGCCGTCGCCGGCATCCGGCCACAGCTCCTTGTCCGGCTTCGAAATCACCACGCCCATGACCTCGGTGGATTTACTGGACGCTTTCGGCGAGGTTCTGATGACATTCACCATGGCCGGTTTCTCCGCGACGACTTCGCTTGCCGGCTTGTCCTGGCGCAGGCCCTTGAACGCGGCCTGCCGGATATTGCCGCCCTCGGTAAAGCCGGCAAATTCAATTTCGGCGACCAGCTCCGGCTTCAGCCAGTGGATGTCGCGGGTTTTGCGCGGCGCGTCCTTGCCGCCGAACGGGCTTTGGTCAGCCTCGGCCTTTTTCAAGGCGGGCATGATGCGCCGAACCGTGTCCTGCCCGAAACCGGTTCCGATGATGCCGACAAAGACCAGATGATCGCCGCGATAGACGCCGGCCATCAGCGAGCGGAATTTGCCTTGCGTCGCCTTCCAGCCGCCGAGCACGACTTCCTGCCCGGCACGGGATTTTGTCTTGGTCCAGCTTTCCGAGCGCCCGGAGCGATAGGGCGCACTGAGCTTCTTGGAAACGATACCTTCGAGCTTTAGCTTCTTCGCCGATTCGAGAACGTCCTCGCCATTGGCCTCGAAATGCTCGACATAACGGATCGAAGCCGTCTTCTTTTTCTCCCTCTTCAGCATTTGCTTCAGCCGCGCCTTTCGCTGCTCCAGCGGTAGACGGCGGAGGTCTTCGCCTTCAGCAAATAACAGATCGAAGGCGTAGAAGATCAGGCGATCCGTCTTGCCGTCGGAAATCGCGGCCTGCAACGCGGAAAAATTCGGGTGACCCTCATGATCGAGCGCAACGATCTCGCCATCGATCATCGCATCGGGTAGCGCTGTGCCCGCTTTGGCAATCGCCTCGAACTTGTCGGTCCAGTCGAGGCCCTTGCGCGTTCTTAAAACCGCTTTGCCGTCTTCGACCCGCATCTGCACGCGATAGCCGTCGAATTTGATCTCGTGGCTCCAGCCTTCCCCGGACGGCGGCGTTTCGACTGACGTGCACAATTCAAAGGCGACGAACTCAGGCATTTCGTCTACCTTTGTCGCCTTCGCAGGCGCCGCCGCTTTCTTAGGCCGTGCGCGCGCCTCCGCCGCCTCTCCCCGGTTCGAATGCCAGACCGCATCCGCCTTGCCGCGGCCGGCCGCTTTCGTCATGAACGGCGTCGGCGCCTTGCCCTTGCCGGCCTCGATCTGCGCCATCGTGCGGCCCGAGGCGACCGAACGATCTTCTTCGAGAAGATCATTTTCATTCCCTTCGCGCGCATAGTCATCGCGATGCTTGATCAGAAGCCAGTTGGTGCGCTTGCCGCCGCTACGGTCGTGCCGCATCCGCACCAGTACCCAGCTGCCATGCAGCTTGTCGCCGTGCAGCGTGAATTTGAGATCGCCCTTCTTGAAGCCTTTGTCCGGATCGTCCGATTCCCAGGTGCCCCGATCCCAGAGCTGCACGGTGCCGCCGCCATATTGCCCTTTCGGAATCGTGCCTTCGAAATCGCCGTAGTCGAGCGGATGATCTTCCACCTCGACCGCCAGGCGCTTGTCGTGCGGATCGAGTGACGGCCCGCGTGTGACCGCCCACGACTTGAAGACCCCGTCAAATTCGAGCCTGAAATCGTAATGCAGCCGTGTCGCATCGTGCTTCTGGATCACGAAGCGCCGCTGTTGGGACGGCTTGACCGGCACGTCGCCGCTCGGCTCCGTCGTCTTGTCGAAATCCCGCTTCTTCCGGTAGGTAGAAAGGTTCTTCAGGGACACGGCAAACCCTCAAATTCGAACAACGGTGCCAAACCAGCTATCCGGAACCGAAACCAGCTGACCCCGTTGAAGTTCCGTCCATTCCCGCGAGCCTAAGACGAACCAGAGATTGGACCAACGGAGAGATTGTAATGGTCGCGCGCGCCTATTGGAAAGGGTCGCTGAAGCTTTCCCTCGTCAGCTGCCCCGTGGCGCTTTATCCCGCCTCCACGACCGCCGATAAAACCAGTTTCCACATGATCAACAAGGAGACGGGCAACCGGCTGAAGCAGCAGATGGTCGATTCCGAAACCGGCGAGCTCGTCGAGAATGGTCAGAAGGCCCGCGGCTTTGAGCTGAAAAAGGGGAAGTATGTCGAGATCGAAAAGGAAGAACTCGAAGCGGTCCGGATCGAGAGCAACCACACGATCGACATTGACAGTTTTGTGCCTACCGAGGAAATCGACAAGCGCTATTTCAACCATCCTTACTACATCGTACCGGATGGCAAGGTGGGAGCTGACGCCTTTGTCGTGATCCGCGATGCCATGAAGAAGCAAGGCCGCGTCGCGCTCGCCCGCATCGTGCTCACCAATCGGGAGCACATCATCGCCATCGAACCGCTCGGCAAGGGTCTCCTTGGCACGACGCTGCGCTTCGACTACGAGGTGCGCGATGAGGAGACGTATTTTGAAGACATTCGAAACCCGAAAATCACCAAAGATATGGTTGAGCTAGCGGGCCATATTCTGCAAACCAAGGCCGGTCATTTTGACCCTGCAAAATACAAGGATGAATATGAGGACGCGCTGAAGGCGCTGGTCCGGCGCAAAGCCGCCGGCAAGCCGATCAGGCCGGCGGATAAGGAAGAAACGCGCGACAATGTCGTCAATCTGATGGATGCATTGAAGCAAAGCCTGAAAAACGGCCCTGCCGTCAGACGAGCGGCTGCATCCCACTCACGCCACGCGACGTCACGGCGCGCTCCAAAAAAGAAGCCGCACCGATCACCGGCGCGGCATAGCAAGGCAAACTGAGTTTTGGACACGACGGACGGATGCCATCGCCTATCGTCTCGCCTTTCGCTTCTTGGCTTTCCGTCCTCGCTTCGCACTTTTCTTCGGCACCTTCGCGCCCGCGGCCCGCGCCTCGGAAAGGCCGATCGCGATCGCCTGCTTGCGGCTCTTGACCGTGCGGCCGGAGCGGCCGCTCTTCAAGGTGCCGGCCTTGCGCTTTTTCATTGCGCGTTCGACCGTGCTTGACGCCTTCTTCGAATACTTCCGTGCTTTGCGTGCCATGATTTTTCTCCCACGAGTGCCTCGATTCCGAAGTTCGTCGTATTTTGCAGAGCCCTGTTTCGAACTTCGGAATCGAAGGGACACTAGCTAATTTTTAGATCTAGTATGGCCTTGGTTCAGAAGTCCGCATGTCCAACTCGCGGCGCCACCGATGCGGACTTCTGAACCGCCACACTGGCACGGAACTAATCGGCGCCGAGGAAGATGGTTCCCGCTCGATAGCGAGCGGTTCGATCAGTCCTCTTTTCAGTCCTTGGTTTCCCCGTGCAACTCTGCCCTGGTGCCGTCGGTGTTTTCAAAATGAATGTCGACCTGGTTGGCATCAAAGGTGAGCGTCCAAAACTGCATCTGGCTAAATCCCAATATCCGGCGCTCGATCATAAAGGCGCGCTCATTCACCCAACGCCCTTTGGTGGCGTTGATGCCGTACGCCGCCGGCGGGCTTTTGCGAAAGACTCCGTCAAGTCCAAGCAGCCCTGAAAATTGCGCCGTGGGCCGCTCCGGCTTGCCGGTTTCGGTCGTGATGACCCACGAGGGATCCGGATCGGTCAGGTTCAAGCTGAAGGTCTTTACCTTCAGGGTGTTGCTATCCAACTGATAGGTCTTTCCAGAAATTTGCTTTGCCAGTTCGGGCGCTTCGCCAAGCGGCGATGGCCGCTCGGTTGCTGCCTGACCAATCGAGGCCGTCAGGAGAGACTGCGCGATCGGGTCGGGAGGCAGCGGCTGGTCGGATTTGACTGCGCCCACGATGTCATCGATCAACCGGCTCGTCGGATAGTGCTGGTCGTCCCGCAGGACGCCGGTCATGGCGACAACGATATCCAATTTTGGAAGCACCATGATCAGCTGGGAATGGCGGCCAAGGCCCATGTAGGCTCCCTTTTCGGGCAACGACCACCACAAATTCGCATATCGAAATCCGAAGGTCGCAGCAACCTTCCCCAACCGCGCCCGATCCACCCAAGAGGACGGGATGATCTGCTTGCCTTCCCACATCCCGTTATGAAGGTAGAGATAGCCAAATCTCGCCATATCGTGTGGCGCCAGCGAGAGCCCGGCTTCGCCATCCGTCACGCCCTGGGCATCGACCCCGCCCCACCTGGCGCTCGTAATTCCCAATGGGCCAAACAATTCCTTCTTTGCAAAATCCAGCGCGTTTTGCCCGGTCTTCGCGGTAATCAAGGCCGACAGCACATACGGATTGCCGCTGTTGTAGTAAAATTTGGCGCCCGGAGTACTCGACATCGGCTGGTTCAGCACGAATGCGGTACGGTCCGGCGCCTGATACATCCGCATCACCGCTTCGTCCGGCGTGTAGGCCTTCTCCGTCCACTCGATGCCCGAGGTCATGTCCAGCAGATGCTGCACGGTCATCGCTTTCTTGTTCTCATCGATGTTTTGAATCGGCTTGTCGGGGAACAGATCGATCACGGGATGATCTACGCTTTCGAGTTGACCGTTCCTGATTTCGATGGCCGTGAGCGTGCTGACGACACTCTTCGTCACCGACCTCAGGTCATGCGTGACGTTGGGCTGATAGGGCGCATAATAGGCATCGAGCACGATCTTGCCGTGACGAACGATCAGCAAACTGTCCTGCGGATAGCTTCCGACGGTTTCCACCAGCCGGGCCAGCGCGCCGGATTGCATCCCCTGCTCTTCGGGAGTCGAAACCGACCACGCCTTGGTGGGCCAGGCCGCCTCCCCCGATTCTCCGTCCGCTGCAAATCCCGCAGGGGCGATCAAACATTGAAGCCCGCCAAGGAGAACGATAGCGATCACGGTACGCATGCGCGGCATCCCTATTTCCTCCACACGACAGGTATGACAGTTTAATAGAGATAACCCTTATACTACAGATTGCGTCTCGCGACACACTATCTGGACATCGGCTAATTCGAATCCGGGCGTCTGACGCACCCGCAGCCTCGCACGTAAAAGCTATTCGCGCGCTGCAGCGCATGTTGAGCGCGGCAACGCCATGGCGCGCGACGACAATGCCGTGCACGTCATCTGCTTCCTCTAGCCTGTCAGCCACCACACACAGGCGCGAGCCATCAAAACCTTGCGACTCCGGCGCGTCGGTCTGCCACCCGTCATCGAGAGCTTGGGGTGCGCCACAGACACTGGGCGATGGCGCTTTAACCTCTTGGGCAGTCGGGGTATTGCTGCAAACTACTGGAGCCACCAAAAGGCTCAAGGCAAGCGTGAATGCGATGCGCATCATGTCCACGTTCCGGGCGGTTGGCCATGACTGAAGCGTTCGACCGCATGCCGATCGACATCGACCACACGCTTGTAGCCGCAAAGAGCCATCGTTACGTCCAACTCCTTGGCAAGAATGTCGATGGCTTTGGTGGCACCCTCTTTGCCGCCCGCTCCCACACCCCATGCATACGACCGGCCTACCAGGCAAATCTTCGCGCCCAGCGCGAGTGCACGCATGATGTCCATGCCGGTTCGGATCCCTCCGTCAAACATGGTCTCGATCCCGGACCCTACGGCATCGACTATCGCAGGGAGAATCGAGATCGACGATGAAGCTCCGTCGAGCTGCCGGCCTCCATGGTTGGAGACCACGATTGCGTCGGCCCCGGATTTAACCGCAAGCTTGGCGTCTTGAATATCGAGAATTCCCTTCAGGATAAGTTTCCCGGGCCACTGACCCTTGACCCACTCGATGTCGTTCCAGCTCAGTGCCTGATCGAACTGAGTTGCCGTCCACTCCGCCAGGGATTTGACATCCTGCATACCCTTCACGTGACCTGCAAGATTGCCAAATGTTCTACTCTTGCTCTTCAGCATACTCAGAATCCACGCCGGCTTGGTCGCCATGTCGAGAACGTTGCTGAGCCTGAGTTCAGGTGGAACGGACAAGCCATTCCGTACGTCACAATGCCGTTGACCCAGAACCTGAAGATCGACGGTAAGGACCAGCGCGCTGCAGCCGGCGGCCTTGGCACGGCCAATCAATTCCGCGATGAAGCCACGATCCCGCATCATATAGAGCTGAAACCAGAACGGCTTTCCGGTCGCTTTGGCTACCTGCTCGATCGAGCATATTGACATCGTACTCAGCGTAAAAGGTATGCCGGCCTCGTGCGCTGCCTGTGCGGCAAGGATTTCTCCGTTACCGTATTGCAGCCCGGTCAACGCCACCGGCGCCAGCGCGATCGGCAAGGAGATTTTTTTACCGAGAGCTGTGGTGGTAAGATCCCGACCGCTCATGTCAACCAGCACGCGCTGACGAAGCTTGATCTTCCGCAGATCGTCTACGTTTTCCCGGAGCGTCTCTTCTTCGTAGGAGCCTGCGCAGACATAATCGAAAAACGCTCGCGGTACCTTGCGTGAGGCAATATCGCGCAATTCCGCAATGCAGGTGGCGCTTTTCATTGATGGGCTCCATATGTGAGAACACCGATCAGTGCCTCACGGATGGCGGCGGCAGGCGGTACCTTGCTCTGATTTAGCCTGCGAACAGAATTGCGGTTGCGCTTTGAGGCAAAGGTACCGGTCATTTCGGATAGCTCTGGTTCGCGCGGTGGCCCAGCGCAAACAGGTTAATCGCAGGCGAAGACTTTTTCAGGTTGAACGAAACCTGTAAACGTACTGCCCAGTATACTTTAGGGATGGCGGCCAAACATGCGGCTAAAAAGCACTGAGACGCGGAGCCGGATAGTCGATGCTGCCTATCAATCTTTCTGGCGCTCCGGGTTCACCCGCACCAGCATTGATGGTATCGCCGAACGCGCTGAGGTGACGAAGCGGACGGTTTACGCCCACTTCCGCAGCAAGGACGATCTGCTTGCCGCGGTGCTGGTTCATTATCGTGAACTCGCCGCCGAAAGACTCAAACGCATCGGCGATCGGATGCCTGCCGACCGGGACGGACTGATCGATTCCTACTTTGGGCAACTCGTCGGATGGGCAAGCACGACGCCGCGTTGGTCGGGATCGGGATTCACCCGGCTCGTCGTTGAGCTTGCCGATCTGCCCGGTCACCCGGCCCGCGCGATTGCAAAGCAAGCCAAGGCCGAAACCGAAGCGTGGTTGGCCGCCAAGCTGGCGAAGGCGCGGGTACCAAAGCCCCAGCAGCACGCGCGGGAAATCGTCTTGTTGACGGAAGGCGCGATGTCGCTGACGCTGATCCATGGCGGTCGGAACTACATCGATGCTGCAGCACGCGCGGCAAAACACCTCGTCAAGTTAGGATAGGTTCCTACTGCTCATGTCTGTTCCGAGGAGCCTAATACGAGAGATTGCGGCAAATCGCTCGTATCGAATTAGCTGGAAGCCCGCTGCTGACGCCGCTTCGAGGTCAGAAGTCCGAAAAAGACATGGGTCGCCATCTTCTCAACCCATTCGGGCTCGAGTGGCGTTAGCGGAACGAGCAGGCGATAATAGATCGGTCCGTAAAGCGCATCGAGTGTCGCTTCAAGGTCGATCTCCGCCCGCAGTTCGCCGCGCTCAACCCCGGCCCTCAAGATGGCTTTGGCCTCCTCACGGCGCGGGCGTGCATAGCCCTCGATAAAGGCCGCCATCGTATTCGGGTCGCGTTGACCCTCAGCAAGGATCGCTGCTAGCACACGCCCGGTCTTGCCGCCGTAGACGGCTGCGACCCGCCGCAATTGGCTGGTCAGGTCGGCCACCGCCGAGCCGCTGTTTGGGTAAGAGATCTTCGGCGCCGTCTCGGCCAGAAAGCCCGCCATCGCGAGCGACCCCTTGCTGGGCCACCAACGGTAGATTGTGGTTTTGGCAACCCCTGCACGCGCGGCGACCGCTTCGATGGTGAAGCCGGCGATCCCCTTCTTTTCGAGAATGGCGTTGGCCGACCTCAAGATTGCGGCACGCGCTGCTTCATCGCGCGGCCTTCCGATGCGTGCGCGGGTCACGGGCTTCGCCGCCGCCCGCTTTTTCTTCGCAAAATCAATCATCGGACCTGACGTCCCCCGGAACTGGAATCTGCACAAAATTCGACATTGACAGCCGCTGTTATCATAGAAACGATACGCGCAGTATCGAAATAGGGGAGCGACGGATGGGTTCGCAACTGACGCAGCAACAAGTCGATTTTTTCCGAACCAATGGCTACCTCTTTCCGCTCGACGCAATTTCCGCCACTGACGCCGCAGCGCTGCGCACGCGGATCGAAGCTTACGAGACCCAGTCCGGCGAGGAGGTCAACAAGCGTCTCAAGATCAAGGCCCACCTGGCTTTCCCCTGGATGTGCGAGCTTGCCCGCCATCTGGCCATCGTCAAGGCCGTGCAGTCGCTTCTTGGGCCCGACCTGCTGCTGTTCGGATCGTCGGCCTTCGCCAAGAATGCGCACGACATACGCTTCGTCTCCTGGCATCAGGACTCGGCCTATTACGGACTCGACCCTCACGACAGCGTCACGGCATGGGTAGCATTGTCGCCGGCAACTTCCGAAAGCGGCTGCCTGCGGGTCCTACCTGGAAGTCACACCGGCCCGGATCTGGTCCACGACGAAACCTACGATGCCAATAATCTACTGGCGCGGGGCCAGTCGCTGCGTGGAATTGACGACAGCCTCGCGGTTGAAATGCCGCTTAGGCCCGGACAGTTCTCATTACACCACGAACGCACCGCGCATGACTCGCTGCCAAACCGCTCGGACGACCGGCGCATCGGAGTGGCGTTCTTCTACATGGCCGCCCACGTCCGCTCGACACTTGGTCCCCGCTCAGCCATGCCGGTCGCCGGCGTCGACACCTATAGCCATTGGAGTCGAGATCCCGAGCCTCAAACGGACCTCGATCCGGTCTCGATGGAGTATCTGGATTCGATCTGGGCGCGATACCGCGATCAAGCGGCCACGATCCAGGCTGCGCGCCAAGCTGCAACTCAGTCCGCCGTCTGAAGGGTATCGCGCCGGGGAGGTCGTCGATGGTGCAAGCGAAGGCGGCGAGAGCGCCAGCGGCATAGATGGCACATTCCTTGCCTGATTTGAGTGGTTCATAACGTTAGTCATAGGAGATCAATATGCCTTCGAAGATCGATTCCGGCCTGACCAGACGTCACGTACTGACGGCCGCCGCTTCGGCCGCCGCAGCCATTGGCCTGCCTCGTTTGAGCCACGCCGAAACCCTTGCAGGCATCACCAAGCGCGGCTTCATGACGGTCGCCACCGAGGATGACTACCGGCCTTTCGAATTCATGAAGGATGGCGTGGCGACCGGCTATGACCAAGAGCTGCTCGAGATGCTGAAGAAGAAGGTCGGGTTCGAAATCCGACAGGACATCATCCCGTGGACCGGCATTCTGCCGGGCGTCACCAACGGGAAATACGATGCGGCCGTGACCGCGATCCTTGTCACTCCCGAGCGCATCCAGGCCCTCGATTTCACGAGTCCGGTCGCTGCCTCGGTCGATTTCTATCTCAAGCGCAAGGGCGACCCCAAGATCACGTCGATCAAGGATCTCGATGGCAAGCCGCTCGGCGTCGAAGCCGGAAGCGCCATGCTGAAGCTGCTGCCGCAGCTTGAGGATATGCTGAAGACAACCGGCGGCAAGCTCGGCAAGATCGTGACTTACCAAGGCTATCCCGAAGCCTATCAGGACCTCTCGATCGGCCGCATCGACTATGTGGTCAACACATTCCTCAGTCTGGCGACGGTTGCGAAAGAGCGGCCGACAGTCTTCGAACTCGGCGAGGCGGTTTCCAAGCCCACTTACATCGCCTGGGCCGTGCAAAAGGGCAATACGGACCTTCTGAAGGTGTTCAACGACTTCCTGCTTGGCGCACGCAAAGACGGCTCGATGTATGCGCTCCAGAAAAAGTGGTTCGATACGACGTTCGAAAGCATGTCGGAAACACCTGTAGCCAATATCTGATGACGACCGTCGATTATCTCGCGCTGCTTGCCGGCGCGGGCAATACGATCGCGATCTCGGCGATCGCGATCGTTCTCGGCAGCCCGCTTGGGCTTATGCTGGCACTTATCCGATGGGCCAAGGTGCCAGGCCTCGACGGGCTGGTTGCAATTCTCGTGAGCCTGCTGCGCGCCACGCCATCCGTGACGCTGATGCTGCTTGTTTACTTTGCCCTGCCGGTTTTGGGGATTGAACTTCCGAGGGTGGTCGCAGCCGTGTCCACCCTTGCGCTCGGTTCGATGGCCTACAATTGCGAGATCTGGCGCGGAGCTTTGCTAACGTTCCCGAAAGACCAGCTTGATGCCGCAAAGGCTTTCGGGATGCGGCGCAACCTGCGTCTTCAGCACATCATCCTGCCGCAGCTCGTGCGATCGGCACTGCCGGCACTGGTCAACGAGATGACCCTGTTGATCAAGGTCAGCCCCGCCATTGCGGTGATCGGGGTGGCGGACGTGACGCGCGCGGCAGTGCGCATCGGAGCCAGCACCTATCAACCGCTGCCGCCGTTCACGGTCGCGCTTCTGATCTACCTCGCCATCATCGGAGCCCTCGTTCTGGCTCAGCGGCTCTTTGAGAATCGCCAACTCGCCGGGAACGCGGCATGAATTTCCACGGTTTCGAGATCGTGTGGTCGCAGCGCGATCAGATGCTGAGCGGATTGGCGCTCACGCTTCAGATCGTCGTCATTTCATCGGTACTCGCGGGCATAGTGGGGTTCGCCGCATTCTGGCTTCTGGTTCAGGGTCGAAGCTCCGTCGTCCGTCCGATGAAGACGGCTATCGATCTCATCCGTGCGGTCCCCTTCATGCTGCTCTGCTATCTGATTTATTATGGTCTGCCGTCGCTCGGCGTCACTTTCAGCAACATGACGGCCGGGGTTACCGCGTTGACCATCTACAACGCCGCCTATGTCGCCGAGCTTCTGCGGGGATCCTGGAAGGCGCAGCCTGCTGAGGCGAACGAGGCCGCGCGCGCCCTGGGATTTCATGGCTGGAAGCTGGTGACGCGCATCATTCTGCCGCCGGTTTTCCTCGATGCGGTGCCGATGCTCGGCAACCAGATGATCCAGGTCATCAAGGACAGCGCGTTCCTGGTGATCATCACGGTGCAGGAACTGACTTACGCCGCGAACGAGATTCAGGCGACCTTTTACGTACCGTTCGCGAGCTTCATCTGCGCGATCCTGTTTTACTGGATTCTGTGCCTTGGCGTAGAAGGCGGGGTTCGCAGCCTTGTCCGGGTCGCCGAAAGCCGGCGATAGCGGCTCGGATAATCCGCGTTCAATCCTGCGCCCGCAGGCGATAGCCGATGCCGGTTTCGGTCAGCACGAATTGCGGACGCTCGGGATCGGTCTCGATCTTCTGCCGGAGTTGCCGCACATAGACGCGCAGATATTGCGCGTCCGTCATCTCGTCCCATAATTCCTTAAGCAAGAGCCGGTGGGTCAACACCTTGCCGGCATGCTGCACCATGACCCGCAGCAGATCGTATTCCTTCGGCGATAGCTTGACCTCGCGCTCGCCGACCTTCACGATGCGGCGCACCAGATCGACGGAGAGATCGCCGCTGCGAAATACCGGGCGTTCACCATGGACCTGCAACTGATGACGCAATGCCGCGCGCATGCGGGCCAGCAATTCATCCATGCCGAACGGCTTGGTCAGGTAGTCGTCGGCGCCGAGATCGAGCGCCTGAACCTTGCCCGCCTCATCACCGCGGCTCGACAGCACCACGATCGGAACGCTGTCGTTGCGGCCGCGGATCATCCGCAACAGGTCATGTCCCTGGATGTCGGGCAGGCCGAGATCGAGAATGATCAAGGCCGGGTCCTCGGCGAGCAGCTCAAGTCCGGTCTTGCCGTTCGGGGCCTCCAGGATTTCGTAGCCCTGCGTACTCAGCCCCATCCGGAGCAATTTGCGGATCGGCGGCTCGTCGTCGATGACAAGGACTTTGATGAGGGGCGCGCTCATGCGGCGGTATCCAGTACGTTTGAGGCCGAAGACGGTACAGGCAGGCGGATCGTCAACACGGCGCCGCTGCGATCGCGGCGATTGTCGGCGGCGATCATGCCGCCCATCGCCTCGATGAAGCCGCGGGAAATCGCCAATCCCAGCCCGGTGCCGGGGCGGACGTGATCGCCCTTCTGGGCGCGGTAGAATTTATCGAACACACTTTCCAGTTCGTTTTGCGGAATGCCATCGCCTTCGTCGAGGATCTGAAGCGTGACAAAATTCCTGTCCCGCCATCCCTTGATCGAGACCGTGGTTTCGGGCGGCGCATATTTCGCGGCGTTGTCCAGCAAATTGAACAACGCCTGTTCGAACAGCACGGCGTCGAGTTCGAGCATAGGCAGATCGGCCTCAAGTTCGAGCGATACTTTATGGTGGACGAGAATCTTGCTGGCGCGCCGCAGAGCGCTGCCGACGATTTCGCCGATATCGTGCCGCGCGGTATTCGGCTTGATGGCGCCGGATTCGAGCTTGGTCATGTCGAGCAGATTGGCGATAAAACGATTGAGCCGCTCGGATTCGTCGATCACGGTCGCCAGCAGATCGCGCTTCTCGGCCTCGTTAAGCCCGCCGGCGAGATCGCGCATGGTGGAGGCCGCGCCAAGCACCGAAGCCAGCGGCGTTTTCAGATCGTGCGAAATCGAGGTCAATAGCGCCGAGCGCAGGCGATCCGATTCCACGGTGCGTTTGACACGGTCCATGTCCTCGACCAGCAAAACACGTTCGATCGCAAGCGCGCTTTGATCGACCAGCGCGTCGAGCAGCCGGCGTTGATCCGGCGTCAGCAGCGGGCCGGCCTTGTCGTCGTCGATACCGATCACGCCGATCAACCCGCGCCCGGTTCGCATCGGCAGAAACAGCCGCTTGGCGCCGGGCAACGTATCCGAGCCGCGCCCCGCGGGCCGGTCGTTGCCCCAGGCCCAGTTGGCGGCGGCGAGATCGGCCTTGTCGAGCTGATCCTCGGGCGGATAGCCCGCCTTCACCGTCAGCACGCCGTTCTCCGGCAACAGCAGCACCACGCGCACCTTCAGCATCAGGGCGGTCTGATAGGCGCTCGCCCACAGCACGTCGTCGAGCGTGGCGGTACTGGCCAGCTTGCGGCTGAAGGCGTACAGCAGTTCGGTCGTTCGTATCCTGCCGATTGCGGAGTCTGCCTGCGTGCGCACGCGCGCGGCAACGTTGGAGACGAGAATGGCGATCAGCATGAAGAAGAAGAACGCCGCGACGTTGGTGGGATCGGTGATGGTGAAGGTGTAGATCGGCGGCAGAAAGAAGAAATTATAGCAAAGCGAGGCCGCGACACTGGCGAGCAGCGACGGCCACAGCCCGAAGCGAACCGCAACGCCCACCACCGCGGTGAGAAACACCAGATCGACATTCTCGATCCCGAACATCGGCTGAATGAATTCAGCCGCGGCAAGGCCGACGCCGACGATCAGGAGCGACATCAGATACGGCATTGGGTTGAACGGCTCGTGCCGCTCCGCCGTGCGCACGGTCTTTTTCGGCACCGGATCGGCGGCAAGCTCCTCGCCTGCGATTACATTGACGCTGATATTGCCGGCGCGGCGGACCAGATCGTGCACGACCGATCCCCGCGACAACTCGAACCACCAGCTCCGTGACGCCTTTCCGATGATGATCTGGGTGATATTGTTGGTCTGGGCAAAGCCGATGACGTCGTCAGCGATCCGCCGGCCGACAGCCGGAATCGTCAGCGCCTCGCCACCGAGCGCTTCCGCCAGCCGCAACGTATCGGCCAAACGGTCGCGCTCCACGTCGCCGAGGCGCAACGAGCGCCGTGTCTCGATGTTCATGGCCGTCCAAGGCGCGTGCAGCCGGTCGGCGAGCCGCTTGGTGTAGCGCACAAGGCCGGCCGAGCGCGGGTCCTCGCTGATACAGACGAGAATGCGTTCACCGGCCGCCCAGGGACCGGCGATGGCATTGGCCTGCATGTGGTTGAGGAGTTGCTCGTCGACGCGTTCGGCGGTCCGCCGCAGCGCCAGCTCACGCAGCGCGGTGAGATTGCCCGGCGAGAAATAATGCTCCAGCGCCCGCTCGGCCTGTTTCGGAACGTAGACCTTGCCTTCCTTCAGCCGTTGGATGAGATCGTCGGGCGTGAGGTCGATCAGCTCGATGCCGTCGGCGCGGTCGAAGACCGAATCCGGCACGGTTTCGCGCACCCGGACATGCGTGATCTGCGCGACCACGTCGTTGAGGCTTTCGATGTGCTGGATGTTGACCGCGGTGTAGACATCGATGCCGCGCGACAACAGCTCCTCGACATCGAGATAGCGCTTGGGGTGACGGCTGCCCGGCGCGTTGGTGTGGGCGAGCTCATCGACCAGCGCGAGCCGCGGCCGGCGCGCGATCAGCGCATCGAGGTCCATTTCCTCGATGACCTGATCCTTGTAGGCAATGCGTTTGCGCGGAATCACCTCGAGCCCGTGCAAAAGCGCCTCGGTCTCGACCCGCCCGTGGGTCTCGACGATGCCGACCACGACATCGACGCCAGCCTTCTGCCGGGCGTGGGCGCTTTGCAGCATTTCGTAGGTCTTGCCGACGCCTGGAGCGGCGCCGACGAAGATCTTCAGCCGCCCGGCCTCGCTGTTCTCGCGCCGCGCTGCTTCCAGCAGGGCTTCCGGCGAAGGGCGTTGTTCGGGATCACGGCGCGGCTGCTGAACCATAGCAATAATATAGTCCTCACGCCGCACCTAGCCTAGTGGAGCTAAGGCTTGGCAGCCGCGTCCAGCGCAAGGTTAAGCGCCAGAACGTTAACCCTGGGCTCGCCGAACAGGCCGATCAGACGCCCGGAGGTGTTTTCGGCGACCAGCTGACGGACGCGATCCTCCCCCATACCCCTCACCTTCGCCACGCGCGGCACCTGGAATAGCGCGCCTTCCGGCGAGATATCGGGATCGAGCCCGCTCGCCGACGTCGTGACGAGATCAATCGGGACGCTGGCGGACGGATTTTCCGCTTTCAATTTGTCGACGTCTTCCTTGATCCGATCGCTGAGCGCCTTGCTTGTCGGGCCCAGATTCGAGGCGCCGGAATTCGCGGCATTATAGGGCGCAGGCACCGTCTTGCTCGAATCGGCCGGGTCCGGCGCGGTCGTTGCCGACAGACGGCCATGGAAATATTTGTCGTCCTTGAATTCCTGCCCGATCAGCGCGGAGCCGACCACCTTGCCGTCGCGCTCGATCAGGCTGCCTTGCGCTTGTGTCGGAAAGATCGCGCCTGCAACTTCCGTCATCGCGAGCGGATAGGCGAGACCCGTGATCAGCGTCAGCAGCAGCAAGATCAGGATCGCCGGGCGGATTTCTCTAAGCATAGTCGTTCTCCTGATGAAGTTAGGCCAAATGCAAGGCGGCGACGACGAGGTCGATCGCCTTGATGCCGATAAAGGGAATGATGATGCCGCCCAGCCCATAGACCAGCAGGTTACGGCGCAGCAGCGCACCGGCGCCAATGGGACGATAGGCGACGCCTTTCAGCGCCAGCGGAATCAGCGCCACGATAATCAGCGCGTTGAAGATGATCGCCGACAGAATCGCACTTTGCGGGCTCGCCAGATGCATGACGTTGAGCACCGCCAGTTGCGGGTAGAACGCCAGGAACATCGCGGGGATGATCGCGAAATATTTGGCGACGTCGTTGGCGATCGAGAACGTCGTGAGCGCGCCCCGCGTCATCAACAACTGCTTGCCGATCTCGACAACCTCGATCAGCTTGGTCGGGTTGGAGTCGAGATCGACCATGTTGCCGGCTTCGCGCGCGGCCTGGGTGCCGGTATTCATGGCAACGCCGACGTCAGCCTGCGCCAGCGCGGGTGCATCGTTGGTGCCGTCGCCGCACATCGCCACCAGCTTGCCGTTAGCCTGCTCGTCGCGGATCAACTTCAGTTTATCTTCGGGGGTTGCCTGAGCCAGAAAATCATCGACACCGGCTTCCGCGGCGATCGCGGCTGCCGTCATCGGATTATCGCCTGTGATCATCACGGTTCGGATGCCCATGCGACGCAGCTCCGCAAAGCGCTCGCGGATGCCGCCCTTGACGATGTCCTTCAGGTGAATGACGCCAAGCAGACGACCGTCCCTCGCAACGGCGAGCGGCGTGCCACCGGATTTGGAGATTTCGTCGGAGATAGCGGCGATTTCGCGCGCGGCGTCGGAGTTCAAGGATGGCTGCAAAGCGCGAACCGTGTTGCCGGCTGCGACCTGGGCCACTCCGCCGCCGACATAATTCAGGATCGCTTCGACCGCGCCTTTGCGGACCGAGGAGCCGCCGGCATCGATGCCGCTCATGCGGGTCTGCGCCGTGAACGGAACGAAGGTCGCCGACAATTCGGCCATGTCGCGGCCGCGGATGCCATATTTCTCCTTGGCCAGCACCACGATCGAGCGGCCTTCCGGGGTCTCATCCGCGAGCGAAGCGAGTTGCGCCGCATCCGCCAATTCCTGTTCGGAAACGCCGCGAATCGGACGAAATGCCGTCGCCTGGCGATTACCGAGCGTGATGGTGCCCGTCTTGTCGAGCAGAAGTGTATCGACGTCGCCGGCGGCTTCGACCGCGCGGCCCGACATCGCGAGCACATTGAAGCGTACCAGCCGGTCCATGCCGGCAATGCCGATCGCCGACAGCAACGCACCGATGGTGGTCGGAATCAGCGTGACGAACAACGCCACCAGGATGATCACCGAAATCTGCCCGCCGGCATAAGCGGCGTAACTCGGGATCGTCACCGTCGCGAACACGAAGATGATGGTGAGGCCCGCCAGCAGGATATTGAGCGCGATTTCGTTCGGCGTCTTCTGCCGCTCGGCGCCCTCGACCAGCTTGATCATGCGATCGATAAAGGTCGAGCCCTGCGCCGCCGTGATGCGCACGCGGATCCAGTCCGATAATACTTGCGTGCCGCCGGTCACCGCCGAACGGTCGCCGCCGGATTCCCGGATCACGGGCGCGGATTCGCCGGTGATCGCGGCTTCATTCACCGAGGCCACGCCTTCGATGATTTCGCCGTCGGAGGGAATGTTGTCGCCGGCCTCGACCAGCACGATATCGCCGACCTTCAGGCTGGTGCCCGGCACGAGGCGATAGTCCCTGCCCGATCCGGCCAGAAGTTTGGCCTGGCTTTCAGTGCGGGTTTTGCGCAGCGATTCGGCTTGCGCCTTGCCGCGGCCTTCGGCGACGGCTTCGGCGAAATTGGCGAACAGCACCGTGAACCACAGCCACAGGATGATCTGAAAGGCAAAACCGAGGTCGGGGGCGCCGGTGATGAGATCGCGCACAAAAATCACGGTCGTCAGCGTGGCGACGACTTCGACCACGAACATCACGGGATTCCTGGCCATTGCCCTCGGATCGAGCTTGACGAAGGCCGAGCCGATCGCGGGCCACACGATCTTCGGATCGAGCATGGTCGCAACCGGCATCCGCTTGTTGGCTTTTTGTACGACTTCCATGGACGTAACTCCGAGAGTGACCGGTCAGAACAGGGTGTTGGCGTTCATCGCCAGGTGCTCGACGATCGGGCCGAGCGCGAGCGCCGGGAAGAAAGTGAGACCGCCGATGATGAGGATGACGCCGACGACGAGACCCACGAACAAACCGCCGGTTGTCGGCAGCGTTCCGGCCGAGGGTGGAATCGATTTCTTGGCTGCGAGCGAGCCCGCCATCGCCATCGCCGGAATGATCATGAAGAAGCGGCCGACGAACATCGCGCTTGCGAGTGTCAGATTATAGAAGAACGTATTGCCGGATAGCCCGCCAAACGCCGAGCCGTTATTGCCGGTCGCCGACGTGTAGGCGTAGAGCACCTCCGTAAAGCCGTGCGGGCCGGCATTGTTCATGGCCGCAACCGTCGACGGCAACACCACGGCAACCGCGGTCCAGCCGAGATACATCAGAGGCAGCACGAGAATGGCAAGCATCGCCATCTTGACCTCGCGCGCCTCGATCTTCTTGCCAACATATTCCGGCGTGCGTCCGACCATCAATCCGGCGACGAAGATCGCCAGCACGACGAACAGCAGCATGCCATAGAGGCCGGCGCCGACGCCGCCGACGATGATTTCGCCGAGCTGCATGTTGATGAGAGGGATCATGCCGCCGAGCGCAGTAAAGCTGTCATGCATCGCATTGACCGCGCCGCAGGACGCCGCCGTCGTGACCACCGCAAACAGGCTCGAGGCGATAATGCCGAAGCGGACTTCCTTGCCTTCCATGTTGCCGCCGGTCAGCCCCAGCGCGTCGAGCGCCGCGGTGCCGTTGGCTTCCGCCCAATAGGTGACGGCAACGCCCGCGACGAACAGCACGCCCATCACGCCCAGGATCGCCCAGCCCTGCCGCTGATTGCCGACCATGCGGCCGAACACGTTGGTCAGCGCCGCGCCGATCAGGAAGATCGACAGCATCTGCACGAAATTCGAGAGCGCGGTCGGGTTTTCGAACGGATGCGCCGCGTTGGCATTGAAGAAGCCGCCGCCATTGGTGCCGAGCATCTTGATCGCGACCTGCGAGGCCACCGGCCCGACTGCAATCGTCTGCTTTGCCCCCTCCAGCGTCGTGGCCTCGATATAGGGCCCGAGCGTCTGCGGCATGCCCTGCCAGACCAGAAACAGCGTGTAGACGATGCAGATCGGCAGCAGCACATAGAGCGTGGTGCGGGTGACGTCGACCCAGAAATTGCCGACGGTGCGCACCGAGGCGCGGGAAAAGCCGCGGATCAAGGCGACCGCGAGCGCAATGCCGGTCGCGGCCGACAGGAAATTCTGATGCGTCAGGCCGAGCATCTGCACGAGATAGGACATCGTGCTTTCGCCGCCGTAGTTCTGCCAGTTGGTGTTGGTGATGAAGCTGATCGCGGTGTTGAAAGCGAGGTCTTCAGCGACCGCCGATTGGCCCGCCGGGTTGAACGGAAGTGCGGTCTGCAGCCGCATCACCGCATAAAGGATGAGAAAGCCGCCGACATGGAAGAACAGCATCGCGAGCGTATAAGTGACCCAATGCTGCTCGCGCTTCTCATCGACTCCGCCGACCCAGTAGATCGCGACCTCGATCGGCCGAAGCAGCGGCGACAATAACGTCCGCTCGCCATTGAACACGCGCGTCATGTACCAGCCAAGCGGTTTGGTCAGCGCGACGATAACGGCGCAAAACAGAAAAATTTGAATCCATCCGATGGCGGTCATGGCAGGGATGCCTTTGAACTGAAGTTTGAAGTTTTGGAATCGCGGCGGCGTTGACGCGAAGGCCTTATGCGGCAATCAGAAGCGTTCGGGGCGCAGCAGCGCGTAGGTCAGGTAAAACAGCAGGCCTGCGGAGACGAGGCCCGCGAGCGCGTAATCGAACATCATGGTCATCTTCCTTTGAAGTGCTTCGGATCATCCATTCGACAAGGCCTTCAAAGCCGTTCGCAGGCGTAGGTGTAGCCGATCGCCGCGGCGAAGAAGCCAAGGCCGAGGGCCAGCACAATTATGTCCAACATGGAGTTCTCCTGACGGTGCCTGCTCGCGTGCGCAATCTGGCGCAGACGCGAACAGCCGGGTTGCGGCAGATCAAACCGTATGAACATAAGACCTGCCGACTCTTTCGCCGGTTGAAGTGCCATCCACTGCATAGGTTTTCGAGGCGAGCGGGATCGCGACGTTATAAGAATCTCATAAAGACCGGCGCTCCCGCTCACATCCCACAACATCCCTATAACGAAGCGCTGCGCGTCATCCCGATATCCTATGCGGACATCGCTACGTTGATTGCGGAAACGCATTCGGTGCCGCACGCACGATCGACCGCGTCCATGCGCGGTATGAATCTTGCTCCTGAATCGAAGCTAACTTGCTGAGAGAAAAGATATTATTTTTTTATCCAGGAAGCGACAGACAGATATGCCGATCAATCTTTCCAGCGTTTTCTCCTTGCTCGCACGCAACGCCGTGACGAAAGGGTGGCGCGCGCTGACGGTTTCGGCTGTTGTCACGGCCGCATTCACGGGAGCGGGCGGCATCTCAGCGCATGCAGAAAATCCCGACATCGCAAGCCGCCGCGCCGCCGAGCGAACTGATTTTTCCAACGACGAAATCAGGGAGGGTTTTTTCAAGATCGCGTTCGGCGCCGAGCTGCAACTCGACAAGCCGGCCGGCCGCGTCCGCAAGTTCGACGAGCCGGTGAGGATCTTCGTGGAAACGGCAAGCGCGGACCGGCGCAATGAGCTTGCCAACGTCGTGGCCGATATTCGCACGCGGGTGAATCATCTCGACATCGACGTCACCAACGATCGCCGCGCCGCCAATCTGGTGGTGCGGCTGGTTCCCGAGCGCAAGCTGAAACCGACCATCCGCGCGCTGTACGGCAACGACAAGGCGAAGCGAATCCAGCAGGCGCTCAACCCGGAATGCCTGTCGGGGATCGGCAAGGACGAACGTTTTCGGATTCGCCGCGCCGAGGTGATCCTGCCGATCGATGCCGGGGATTTCACGTTCTTCGATTGCGCCTATGAAGAGCTGCTACAGGCGCTCGGCGCCATCAACGACGATGCTTCCGTGCCGTGGACGATGTTCAACGACGACGTCCAGATGGGTTTCTTCGACGTCTACGATCAGTATCTTCTCAATATTCTCTACGACCCGCGGATCAGGCCCGGCATGACCAAGGACGAGGTCGATGCCGTTTGGCCCGACATTCTGTCGAGCGCGCGAACATGGGTGCACGACATCAACCCGCCGCGGCGCGCCGAATCAGAAGATCATCAGGTCAATCGCAACTAGCTCGTCGCTAATCAATCAGTGCGAGCGATTTCGCGACGACGACGACGAGTATTCGGTGATCCCGAAATCGTTCTTCGCCGTGTGTTGGCTCGACTGTTGCGCGGCCAACTGGCTCGCACGGGTATTTTTCGACGGCGCGCTCGCCGAAGCGCCGGCTTCAGCGCGGCCGGTCAAGCTGACAGCGGCAAACAGCAGGGTAAGTACGATGGCTGCGAGGCGTGTGGTCATGGTTTCCTCCAATGATCCCAAGAGAACTTCCAAGACAACGGAGCCTGGTTGAGCGTTTCCTGACCGATCATTCGGCTCAACGCCTGAACGGCGCCTTGTTGTCTCGTTGCAAGATCATGATACCGAGCTTCGTCGCGCGCAATAAACATTCGGCAGATGCATAAAAGATCAGCACGCCAGAGGCGCCGCTGAAAGATACGTCACCTTTAGGTTAATGCGAAACGGCGAACGAGGATCACGCCAGATCGCGGCTACGCTCGCGCGTGACTGCCGCTGCCGCAGCTTTGGGCAGTCCAGAGGTGATCGAGATTTGAGATGCGGTGAACGCCAGAGTCACCGCGCGCTGATTCGGCTGGAGGAAGGCCGAAATCCTAGTTCGGTTTGCCTGACGATTTCGCTGCCGGCTCGGAATCGTGGACCTGGCCCCAGGGGTCGTACGGCTTTTTCGGTGTCGGAATGCGGTCGAGCGCGGCCTTGTAGGCCTTCTCATCCACCCTTGGCTTGGTGTCGGTGCTGGGCGCCGCATGGCTGCCCTTCTTGCCCATTTGGGCGTGGGCTGCGGGAACGAGAATCAGCAGCGTCGCCGCCGCGGTTAGCGTGATTCCAGCCGTTTTCAGCCTGCCTGCCATGCGTCGTCTCCTCCCTTGCACCAACAGCATTGAACTCCAGATTTATCAACGAAGACACTTCAATCTGGCCTGCCTGAAGACCACAGGTCGGCTTGAGGCCTTGGAAAGGGCTTCGACGCGATGCACCAAAAAAGCGTCAGTATTACTGTCGTTTGTTGCTGTTTATATATGAAAAATAGCTACTTGCCGCTGCAACGCGATAAGAGATATCGTTTTAAGCGGTTTGATGCAGGATTGTGCGATGCGCACCGAAACAGATTCGCCAGGAACACAAGCGCGTAGGGCCGAAGTCACAAAACTGCCTTCCCACATCTGGGCTGGTGGCGTTGCGGTTCGCACGATTTTTCTGATCGTGCTCATCGCTCTCACCGCACGCGTGGCAAGCCCGCAGATCGAACGGCTTTCCTCGATCTATGAGACACCCGGCGATCTCATTCGCGTACTGATGGGCGTTGGCGTTTGCGCATGGTTTGTCGTCAACGTTTTCAAACTGCCCAAGGATGCCGGCGCCTATCGCACCTGGATGTATATGGGCCTTGCGCTGTTGCCGCTCGGAGCGCTGTGCGCCTACGTGGTCTGGTAAACTCTTCAAAGCTTGTTTTTGTAAGCTGATCGGAACGGTCGGTATTCAGCGGTGCTGCCCAAGCACGTGCCTTGCGGTATCCTGATTGGCCTATTCCCAGAACGTGACGATCAGTCCGCCCGCGACGATCAGCAAGCCGCCCAACACAACCGGCACGCCGGGCGGACTGCGAAACACGATCAAATTGACCACCTGCCAAGTGACGAAAAGGATCGCGATATAGAGTCCGACCACGCGGTTGAATTCGATCGGCGCAAGGTTGAGTGAAACGCCGTAACCAAACAGAAGAACCGCTCCGGTGAGAAATAAGCCGCTACGCGGCAGCCATGCGGTTTGGCCAATTCCGATGCGTACGACCGCATCACCAAATGTTTCCAGCGCCGTTGCGACGATTAGAAACAAAAAGATTCTGTAGTCCATGCTGCTCCTGCTCTCACGCTCGCCGCGCATTTGCGCCCTCCTGAAGGCCATCGCCGCGCTGGGCGTCATCTCGAAGCTGTTTGTAGCAGCAGGATCATATTCACAACTCTCGGCGGGAAGTCGTGCTGTCGGGGAACCGACAGTCTAAATAGACCCTCGCGGATGGAAGTCGATTGAGCGTTTCCTGAACAATCTGAGTTACCAACGGCCACGCCGCATCGCGAGCGACCCATCCAGTGGGCGCGCGACGTCGCTCCAGAAATATTGTGAGTGTCCAGTCGCTACCGTCAGTGCGCTGCTTGATATCTTTTAGCTCGACTGGGTTTGGGGGCTTCTTCTCGGTCATCGGCGTACGGCACAGATTACCAGCGCGGCGGCCCGACCAACGCTCAACCTGTCACTGCACCATGCAGCGAGCAGCCGAAAATGGTTCCACACGATAGCGACGGGGAAGCAAGACACGAACATTGCTCGCGCCAGAATGAATCATATCGCGGCGGGCATTCTTAATTGAGAGGAAGCAACAATTATCGACGATCTGTTTGCGAACCAACGAGTCGCTCTCAACGCTCAGCCGCGCCACATCGGGGACTTCGGTCCACCGTAGTAACGCAACTGGCTGAAGCTCTTCTTCAGCATCGCGCTTTGCAAGCCGCTGACATATCCCGCCACCACAGCACAAAATGCTGCGGCGGCGATGGCGGTCCCGAGTTTTCGGATCCAGATAGAAGCCATAATCTGTCGCTTCCGCGGCTGCTTAGTATTTCGCAACCACCGGACCGCCGAACTTGAAATCAAGCCCGACCGTCACGACCGAATAGGTGGTCTCGGTGGTGTAGGGAATTTGCCCGTTCAGCGTCAGCCCCGTGGCGGCAACAGCTGCGCGGTTGTAACCGTTGAAATTGTAGTAACGGTACTCGAACTTGGCGCTGAGGTTGTCGGTGATCGCGTAGGCGAAGCCGGCGCCGGCGGTGAGACCGTTGCCCTGGACGTTGAACTGATCGACCGGTCCACCCGGCGGGGTGTTGGTGTGCTGAAGGCTGCCGAAGGCGTAACCGCCGGTGAAAAACATCAGCCAGCGGTCGACCGTGAAGCCGCCCCGCACGCGCAATGTCCCGCCCCAGCGCAGACTATCCGCATCGACCCCGCCTACACCGGGGAACGCACCGTTCGCGAACTGCGCGGCGTCGTTGCCCCTGATGCCCGACCAGAACAGATCGCCCTCGACGCCAACGATGTAATTGCCGCTTTGCCAATTATAGCCGGCTTCGCCGCCCGCCAATCCGCCTTGCGAACTGTAATTCGCGGTGAAATCCGCAAACGGCACTGCCTGGCCATTGGTGTTGTTGACGTTGTGGTTGCCGAAGCCGCCGCCGCCGAACACGCCGACATAGGCACCGGTCCAGTCATAGACCGATGGCGGCGGCGCTTTGGCATAAGGCAGGTCCGCAGCTTGCGACGGTGACAGCACCCCCAACATCCCCAGTGAGACGGCTGTGAAAAGAATTCGCTTCATTGTTAGCCCCTGTCGAATTGTTCCTGGTGAAACGTGTGACGGCCTTGGCCGTCACCTCCTTTCCACGCCTCAGAAATGAACGATGATGTCCGCCGAACCGATCAGAGCGGTGTTCTTGTTCGGCGCGATGCCCAGGTTGGAGTTACCGTTGAAGGCGAACCCGTTCAGCGATTTGTAGAACGACACCTCAGGCCGGATCTCGACTTGCGGCGAGAACCAGTGCTGCCAGCCGATGCCGGTCTCGAAATACGCGGTCTTGGTCCCGGTCCGCTGCCCCTCCAGATCGTCGAAATATTCGATGCGATAGGAGATGTTATCGAGCGCGGTCGGCTTGTAGCTCAGATAGGCCACGGCGGTGCGTACTTCCGCGGTACAGGAAATAATCGTCGCATTCGAGCATTGCGCGAGGAACGGCGCGTTGAACGGCATGTATTGCGGCGAGAACGGCGTGCCACCGAGGGTAAAGAAGCCGTTCGGACCGGTGACTGCCGGATTGAGCGCGTTGGCAACGTTCTTCTGGCTCTCGTCGTACATCTCGAACGAGACGTGCCATTTGTCGTTGAACTTGTGATAATAGGTCATGCCGAACCACTGGAGGTTATTGTAACCCCAGACGCCGCTGTTGATGCCGTTGGCGACAACGTTGATGTTGTCGTTGCCGGAATCGGTGGTGTAACGAACCCCGACACTGACGCTCGGGAACTGCGCGCCGGGATCCTTCAGCATTGTCGCGTTTGGATAGAGCGGGTTCGGATCCGGGTTGGTGATGCTTTGGCCAACGTGCCAGGGCAATGCCTCGGTGCCGACCGTAAGGCCAAGCTGGAACAGCCAGTTTTTGGTAGCCGCGAGCGTGAACTCGACGCCGGTGTTGGTGTAGTTGTCGAAGGTATACGTCATCGAGTGCGTATACATGTAGTTGTTTGGCGCAAGCTGGGCCTCGATGTCCGGGATCGAGATGTAGCGGCCGAACCGGATCATCAAGCCGTCCAGCACCTGCGGAATGAAGACCTCGCCATAGGCCATCGGGATGTCGAAGCCGTTATTGAGGTTCTGATTCAAGAGCTGGCTCGAGAACAATCCGTAGGCCGTCGTGTAACGATAGTTCTCACCGTAGATCGGCGCGACGCGGAAACCCCAATCGATGTGGTCTTTCTGTACGGTGTCGGGCAGCCGCTCGATATAGACGACCGCCTGGTCGAGCTGCACCGTGTTGGGATTGTAGTCATACGCCGCTGGCGCGTTGCCGCCCTTGACGGTGTTGTTCGAGAGGTTGCCACCGGCATTGACCCAGCCGTAGACCTGGATGTGGTTATCGTTCATCCAGCTTCCGGTACTGGTATTGCTGAGCGCCGCCATCAGGGGGCTGTCGATCGAACTTGCCCGCGTCACACCAAGGCTGGTCGAGCCGCCATACGGCCATTCGGTGAACGGATAGGGCGGAATCGTCTCGGGCGTCGCCGGCCAATTGGCGCGCCGCGACGGCGGCGCCTTGGGATCGGCTGGCGCTGCATCACGGCCCCATTCGAGCCGGTAGTAGTTGAAGAAGCGCTCCAAAAAGGTCGTGCCGAGATAGGCGTCGAGACACGCATAGTTCTTGTAGGGATCGATCGTGCCCCTGCACGCCGGAACTTTCGTCGGCATGTTCGCGTCGGCTGCTTGCGCAACATTGAACAGGCCCATCGCCGTAAATGCGACACCTGTTAGCAAAGCTCTCTTCATCGAAATCGCCCCAACTGTTGCGAGAAGCAGCACTCCCCCGAGCGCTTGTTCCGCGTTGTTAACGAATGATTTCTGTCACAGGCTCCTGACAAAGATCGATTGGGGGAACCGGGCCAATTAATTGGAATAAAATAGGGGCGTAGTTGATTTGGCTCAAAAATGCCCACACTCGCGCCACTTGCTTGCAGCCGTGCTCAAACTACCGGCGCTAACAGCCCTATTTTGGCTAAAGTCGGCGATTCGCTGCGTTAGTTTTCCTGGCAGTGAGACCTTTTTGCCATACTCGCCGAGGCAGACGCGTCGCATTCAATCGCACTGTAAGACGCAAGTAAGTTTACGCCTATTTTTTTCCTATAAAAAAGCGCTCCGCTATCCATCGAAGATATATGGCCGGGCTCGCTATGCTGCGTCGCGTTGAGCAAAGTTGATTGCCGGACGCGGGACAAATCGATGGACGGGGCAACACAGGCAGGCGGCGCAATTGACGATACGCCTTCGGACAGCAATGGCAGTCCTGACTTCGGCTTTCTCCCTCGAAATCTGCGCAATCAATGCCGAAGCCTGATTGAAAGCTATCACGGCCTGCACGGCTATAGCTGCTTGCCGGATATCCTGTGGAAAGCGGGGCTTGGCCCCTTCATCGAAACCCATCGTGAGTTTCGCCAGATTCTCAAAAAGGCCTCGACGACCCGAAGCGCCAAGAAAGCCAACGACGGGTTCACGCAAATTGCGACCACACTGCTCTCGCTTGAGATTCTAGCGAGCAATTTTGCCGGCTGGAGCACGGTCTATCCGCAGGCCGCATCCACGTCGAAGTCGATTTTGAAACGGCATGCTCGCTTCTCATCGACGCCGTTGATGGAATCCTATTTGTATCCGCCAAAGCATCTGAGTTCGGCGGCGATCGCGACGCTGACGCTGCCTGGCAAGCACGACGTTACCGAGACCGAAGCGTCGAAACCGTCGCTACCGCCGGATGACCTGCACGCGGCGAACCGGCAAATCAACGAGCTTCTGCCGATGGCCGCCTCACCTGTGCCGGGCTAACGCATGGGCGAGGCACGCTTCACGTCCAGCGTTGCGCTCGACCCACGCGAACTTCCGCACGCCAGCGCAAGGCCCTGGCGGCGCTTGATTCTGGGCGGCGGCTTGCCGCTCGCAATGTCGCTTGCGCTGGTCGGCGCCGCGACCATAGGGCTGCTTCTGATCGGCCGCTTCTTTCCGGCCAATCTCGCGACCATCGTCTATCTGATCCCGGTCATGGTGGCCGCCAGCTGGTGGGGCACCTGGCCGGCGATCGTTGCCGCCATCGCCAGCGCCGCGGCGGCGGATTTCTTTTTCTTTCCGCCGTATTACAGCTTCAGGCTCGACGACACCCAGGCCGCCGTCGACCTGTCGTTGTTTCTGCTGGTTGCGCTGGTCAGCGGCGACCTTGCATCGCGGCTGCGCCACGAAAAGGAAGCGCTGCGTCGCCGCGAAGACGAACTGCAATATCTCTACGGCTTCTCGCGGCGGCTGGCGGCCTGCCACACCGTCACGGACCTGGTTGAAGCCATTCAGGGCTATCTGACCGAAACATTCGGCCGCCATGCCGCCTTCTTTATCCCGGCGTCGACAGCGGCCTCCCGGCCGGCCATCGGCGACACCGTTCCGGCCATCATCCGGAACAGCGTGGCGGCAATGATGAAGCCGGGCGAAGCGCCCTCGCGCATCGTTCGGGACGAGGAGAAAAATAACATCTGGCTGCTTCGAACCGTCACCTCGGCGGATACCCCCCGCGGGGTGATTGCCGTCGATATCGGCGGGGCACAGTCCGCGGCCATCGACAAGCAAACCCGCTGCATTGAGTCGATCCTTGGCGAAGCGTCCCAAACGCTTCAGCGGCTTGATATCGGCGGCGCGATGGAGGAAGCCTCGCATCGCTTGAAAGACCAGCTGTTACGCGATGCGTTCCACGGCAACCTGTCGCACGAACTTCGCTCGCCGCTTGCAGCCATCAAGGGATCGGCGAGCGTGCTGGAATCCATGCCGTCCGTCAGGGATGAAAATCAGGCTTTGCCGCTGGTTTCGACCATCACCGACGAGGCCGAACGTCTCGACAGTTTCATCGGCAACCTCCTGCATGCGACCCGCGTCAGCGCCAGCGATATCCGGCCGCATCTTTCCTGCGCCGATCCGCGCGACGTCGTCAACGCGGCCGTTCGGCAGAGGTCTCGCCAATTGGCGGCCCACCGGGTCAACGTCGACTTTGACGACGACCTGCCGATGATCGAGGTCGATTCCGCGCTGGTGGAAGAAGCATGCGGCCAGCTGTTGGAGAACGCGGCGAAATACTCGCCGCCGGGCTCGACCATATCGGTCACGGTCCGCTCGGGAACGGCGTGCGTTACGGTATCGATCGCCGATCAGGGCGCCGGCATCACGGCGGAAGAACGCGCTCAACTCGGCCGCCGATCGTTCCGGGGTGAGCGTCACCGCGAGACCGTGCCCGGCGCCGGCCTCGGCTTCTGGATCGCTTCCACCTTCATCAACTTCAATAACGGATGGATCGACATCGAAAGCGGGGGTATTGGACGCGGCACCACAGTCTCCATTATCCTCCCGGAGGCCGTGATCGACGAGGACGATGTGGGTTCAAACGATGAGTAAACCCACCAATCTCGTGTTGTTGATCGACGACGAACCGAAGATACGGCGGTTCATTCGCGCCGGCTTCGAGCTTCACGGAGGTTTCACCGTGCAGGAAGCCGAGGATGCCGCGGCAGGGCTGCACGCCGCCACCTTCAACACGCCTGACCTTATTATTCTGGATCTGGCGTTGCCCGACCGCCGTGGCACCGAAGTGCTCGATCTGGTCCGCTCCTGGTCCAATGTCCCGATTATCGTCCTTTCGGTCGAGGCCAACGAGGAAGAAAAGGTACGGCTGCTCGAGGCCGGCGCCGACGACTACGTGGTCAAACCGTTCGGCATCGCCGAATTGATCGCGCGCAGCCACGCGGCGCTACGGCGATATTTCAAGAGCGAGAAGGAAAATCCTGTGGTGGTCACGGGTCCGCTCTCGATCGATCTCGTCAACCGGACGGTGCTGTTGAACAACAACCAGATCAAACTGACCCGGAAGCAGTATCGCCTGCTGCATGTGCTCGCGACCCATCTCGGGCTCGTGGTCACGCATGATCAATTGCTGGACGATATCTGGAGCGGCAGCGTCAGGAAAAACATCCAGTACTTAAGAATCCTGGTCCGCGACTTGCGGCAGATCATCGAGCCCGATCCCAATCACCCGCGGCTTCTGATCACGGAGTCCGGCGTCGGCTACCGCCTGCAATCACGATTTGAAGACATCACGTTGGCTTAGTCTTTGCTCTGACGGCCGCTGCCTGCTATTTCGCTTCGGCAGCCGCAACCACCTCAGGCTCAGGCGCTTCACCCAGCGCGCATGTACGCCAGTCCGGCACGGTGCAGTTCGAAGGCCAGTTGCCGCCGAGCGCCATGAACAGGGCCGCCGTATCCGCGATGCGATTGGCCTCGGTCTGCACCCGCACCACGGCCGCCGTCAGATAGGTTTGTTGCGCGTTGAGCACGGCCAGCTGATTGACCTGGCCTTCGTTGAGCTGCTTCTCGACGATGTCGAGGCTGGCCTTGGCGGTGTCTTCCGCACGGCGCGCCGCGCGCATCGCCTTGGCGTCCGCCTGCAACGCCCGCAAGGCATCGGCGACGTTCTGGAAAGCGGTGATCACGGTGGCGCGATACTGCGCCTCGGCCTGCTCCAGCGCCGCTTCAGCGGCTTTCTGTTTGTGGTAGAGCGTCAGGCCGTCGAAGATCGGCGCGGCCGCGGCAGCGCCCAACGTGAAGAAGCCGGTGCCCGGCGCGAACGTCTGCGGCCAGTTGAACGCGGCCGAGCCGCCATTGGCGGACAGCGTGATATTGGGCAGGCGGGCCGCGATCGCGACGCCGATTTGTGCAGCCGCCGAATGCATATTGGCTTCCGCCGCGCGCACGTCGGGCCGCTGATCGACAAGCTTGCCCGGCAGGCTGATCGGCAAATTGGTCGGCAGCTTCAGATGCGCCAGATCGAACTTCTGGCGGGTCTCGTCGGCCGCATATTGCCCGGCGAGCGCCGTCAGGAGGTCGCGCTGCTGGGCCAACTGCTTCTCAAGCGGCGGCAGCAATTGCTCGGCCTGCGCCAGCGCCGCATCCTGCGCCAGCACGTCGGCCTGCGCGGCCTGACCGAAGCTTTGCTGCCGTTTCAGGATGTCCAGCAGGTGTCTCTCGATTGCGATAATGCGCTGGGTCGCCTCGATCTGCCCGCGCAGCGAGGCCTCCTGTATCGCCGCCGTCACCACATTGCTGGTCAGCGTCAGATAGGCGGCCTCGAGCTGGAACAATTGCTGCTCGGCGGTGGCGTCCAGGCTCTCGACGGCGCGGAAGTTGCCGCCCCAGATGTCCGGCACAAACGACACCGTGAGCTGGTTGGTCACCAGCGAAAATTCGGATTGCGGGCCCACGGTCGGGATCGGCGGCACCTGCTGCGGATTGGCGACGAGGATCTGCTGGGTCGATGAGTTGCCGGTGACTTGCGGAAAGAACAGCCCGCGCTGGGCAAGCGCGTTGTAGCGCGCGATCTTGATCGCGGCCTCCGCGGCTTGAAGATTGGGATTGTGATTGACCGATTCCCTGACCAGTTGGTTCAGCGGCTCCGATTTGAATGCCGCCCACCAGCGCGTCGACACGTCAACCCCGCTGAGGAAACGCTGACCGGGCACGGAAGGTGGTCCCTTTCCGGGATCGGCCGACGCCAAGTTTCCTTTGACATAGCCGGTCACGTCGGGCTTGTCCGCCGGGCTGAAGTTCGGTCCCACCGCGCAGCCGGAAATGGGGAGCGACATCGCGCCGATTGCGATCGCGCTTGCGGCGCCCCGGAGTTTCTGTCGCATCATGCTGACGCCGCTAGCCATCGGGATTGCCTTCGGTGACTACGGCCGGGTCGCCGGCGATCGCAACGTCTTCGGCGTCTCGCGAGAGGAAAATCTTTCGCAGCGCCGGCGCCACGACCAATAGAAGCAGCGGCCCGATGAACATACCACCCACGACGACGGTTGCCAGCGGCCGTTGCACCTGGCTGCCGATTCCGTGGGATATCGCGGCCGGGAACAGGCCGACGCCGGCCGACAGCGCGGTCATCAGCATCGGCCGCATGCGCTGCTCGGCGCCGTGGAACACCGCTTCGGCGATCCCCATGCCCTGCGAGCGTAGCTCGCGGAAATAGGTGATGTTGAGAATGCCGTCCATCACCGCGACACCAAACAGCGAGATGAAGCCGATCGCGGCCGAGACAGAAAAATCAAGGTCGGCGAAATAAAGCGCAATCAGGCCACCGCCGATCGCAAAGGGAATACCGGCTACCGACAACAGGCTGTCGCGCAGCGAATTGAACAGCCCGTACAACAGCACGAGAATCAGGAGCAGCGTGATCGGAACCACGATCACCAGCCGCTGCTTGGCGGCCTGAAGGCTGTCGAATTCGCCGGCCCAGACCAGCTGATACCCATTCGGAAGCTTGATGGCCTTGCCGACCCGTTCCTGCGCTTCCGCAACCGTGCCGCCGAGATCGCGGCCGCGGACACTGAACTTGATCGGAATGTAGCGCTGGCTGCGCTCGCGGTAGATGAAGGAAGCCCCGGTATCGAGCGTAATATCTGCAAGCTCGCTGAGCGGAACGTAGCCGTTGGTGCCGGACGGCGTCGAATAGGCGACCTTGAGGTTGCGAACTGCCTCGATGCTGCTGCGGTATTTAGGATCGAGCCTGACGGCAAGATTGAACTGCCGGTCACCTTCCAGGATCGTAGTGGCGGTGGTGCCGCCGAGCGCGGCCTGGACGACGGTGTTGACGTCGCCGGTATTGAGCCCATAGCGGGCGGCCTTTTCGCGGTCGATCTTGATGTTGAGATTGGGCTGACCGAGCAGATGGAAGATCCCGAGATCGGCGACGCCGCGGATCTTCGCCATCTCGTCCATCACCTGGGTGGCAAGCTTCTCGAGCACTTCAAGATTAGGGCCGATCACCTTAACGGAATTGGCGCCCTTCACACCTGACAACGCCTCTTCGACATTGTCCTGGATATATTGCGAGAAGTTGAAGCCGATGCCGGGCAATTCGTCGGCGAATTCCTGCTGCAGCTCTTCCGTCAGCTTTTCCTTGGTCAGGTTGGGCGGCCACTCGTCGAATGGCTTGAGCGGCGCGAACAGCTCCACATTGGAAAACGGCGAAGCATCGCTGCCATTGTCGGGACGGCCGTGCTGCGAGACCACGGTAACCACTTCAGGGTGGCGCAATAATATCTCGCGCATCTTGCCGGTAACGGCGGTGCCGGAATCGAGCGACATCGTCGATGGCATCGCGGCGCGGATCCAGAAGTTACCTTCTTCCAGCGCCGGCAAAAACTCGCTGCCGAGGCGGGAGGCCGCGAGCACGCTCAAGCCCAGAAACACGAGACCGACCGTCACCGAGACCTTGAGATTGGCCAGCGACCAGCGCAGCACCGGCGTGTAGCTCTTGCGGAGCAGCCGCACGATGAAGGTTTCGGTTTCCTCAATGTGCTTGGGCAACAACAGCGAGGCCAGAACCGGCGTCACCGTGAAGGTCGCCAACAACGCGCCGGCGAGCGCGTAACCGTAGGTTCGCGCCATCGGCCCGAAAATCTGACCCTCGACCCCTTGCATCGTAAACAGCGGCACGAAGGCGGTGACGGTGATGGCGGCGGTGAAGAACACGGCCTTGTCGACCTGGAGCGCGCTGACAAAGATCATGCGCAGCCGCTCGGTCCACTTCGGGGTGCCGGAGGTCTGATTATGTGCGGACGTGGGATCGGCGCCCCAATAACCTTCCGAGAGATGCTGAAGCAAGGTCTGCCGGCTCTCGGGCGAGGACTGAAAATTCCGGTAGATATTTTCCATCATGATGACGGCGGAATCGACGATGATGCCGAAGTCGACCGCGCCGAGCGACAGCAGATTGGCGTCTTCGCCTTGCAGCACCAGAATGATGATGGCGAAGAACAGCGCGAACGGGATATTGGCGCTGACGATAATGGCGCTGCGCAGATCGCCGAGAAACACCCATTGAATGATGAAAACCAACAGACAGCCGAAAATAAGGTTGTGCAGCACCGTGTGCGTGGTAATGCCGACCAGCGAGCTTCGATCGTAATAGGGAACGATCTTGACGCCCGGCGGCAGGCTGCCGTCGCTGTTGAGTTTTGCAACCTCGGCCTGGACGCGCGGAATGATGTCGTTGGTGTGCTGGGTTCGTCCCATCACCACAATCGCGGTGGCGACGTCGTCGTCATGGTCTCTGCCGCCGATGCCGAGCCGCGGCACAAAACCGACGGAGACGCTGGCGATATCCTTGACCTGGATCGGCAGACCGTTCACCTGCGTCAGGACCACATTCTCGATGTCCTTGACCTTGTAACCCTTGGTGACGTCGTCTGCGCCGCCTGAGTCGACCAGCCCGACGCCGCGGATATTGACCGATTGCTGCCCGATCGTGATCTCACGTCCGCCGACATTGATGTTGGCGTTGCCGAGCGCGGTGACGAGCTGCGGAATCGTGATGTTGTAGGCTTCCAGCTTCTGCAAATCGGCATCGACATTGAACTGCTTGGTCGTGCCGCCCCAGGCATTGATCTGCACCACGCCGGGAATCGTCAGGAAGCGCCGGGCGACAACGTAATCCTCAAGCGTGCGCAGATTGGTCAGGCCGAAATGCGCAGGACCGACGACCTGGTAGCGATAGATTTCGCCGACCAGGCTCGATTGCTGGATTTGCGCGACCTGATTACCCGGCAGGTTGACGTTCTGCTGCAGGCTGATCGAGGCTTGCGTAAGCGCAAAGTAAAAGTCGGTGCCGTACCTGAAGGTGACGCGAACGAACGACAGGCCGTAGAACGAAGTCGAGCGGATGTTGACGACGCCCGGCGTCGGGTAAAGGCCGACCTCCATCGGGATCGTGTAGTATTTTTCCATTTCCTCGGCGGAAAGACCGGCCGCCTGCGCCGTGATCTCCAGAATGACCGGCGCCGGATTGGGATAGGCTTCGATGTTCAGCTTTGAAAACGCGACAAGCCCGGCGGCGCAAAACACCACGAGACCCAGCACGATGATCGCGCTGCGCGTCAGGCCGAACTCTAGCAGGGACTTAATCAACTGGTACCGCCATCTGTACTTGGGTTAGCCGATAGCGTCCGCTTAGCCGGCATCGCCCAACAGGAGCTTGTTGCTCAGGAACACCGCACCATCCATGACGACGGTCTCGCCGGGCATCAGCCCCGTCAAAATCTGTGTCCAGCCATCCTGCTGCAATCCGGTCTTCACCGTTCGCTTGACGAAATGGCGGTTGTCCTTGGTGGCCCACACCGACATCGTGCCGTCACCTTCCCTCACCACGCCCTCGGCCGGCACCGCCAGCGAACTGACGGGATCGCCGACATGAATGACGAAGCTAGCGAACATTCCCGAACGCAGCAGATGTTCAGGATCGTCGATTTCGGAACGCACCAGTTGCCGGTGGGTGTTGGGATCGATCATCGCGCCGAGCGCGGTCACACGGCCGGTGAAGATCTTGTCCGGATAAGCCGGCACCGTGACCTGGACCTGCTGCCCGAGCTTGTAGGCCGGCGCATCGGTCTCGATGACATTGGCCAGCATCCACATCGTCGAGAGATCGGCGACCGTATAGGGAGCCGGCGCATTGCCCGGCTGGACCAGGAACCCGGGAGCAGCACTGCGAGCCACGATCCGCCCTGAAATCGGGCTTGGGACTAGCAGCGTGGAATCGACCTTGCGGTCGACCACGATCTGCTCGATTTCGGCGTCGGTCTTGCCGAAGATGCGCACCGCGTCCTTGGCGGCCTTGAAGTTGCCTTCGGCGGTCTGCTGATCGGATGTCGACTGGTCCACGTCCTTCTGGGCGCTGCCGCCTGCCTTGAGCAGGTTGAGCACGCGCGCGAGCGTCCGCTTTTGCAGTTCGAGAACGCCGGCGGCGGCCAGCAATGTCGATTCCGCCTGCAGCAGATCGGGGCTGTCGATCGTGAACAGCGCGTCGCCCGCCTTCACTTCGTCGCCGATGTTGTAGAAGGCTTTGAGAATTTTGCCCTGATACTGCGAGAATACCTGAACGAGCAGATTCTCGTTGAAGTCGATGGTGCCGACGGCCGTTTTCAACAGCGCAAAGTCGCGTGCGGCGATCGCTCCGACCTTGATCGAGGCCGCCTGCTTGTCCGTCAGGTCGACGGCCTGTTCGTCGGTTGCCGCAGGCTTGACGGGTTCGATCGAGGCAACGCGTTCCTTGCTGCCGGATTGCCCGTCAGCCAGTCCGACGAAACCCCGGCCCCAGAACAGCGCGGCGCCGCCGATCACAATCACGGCGAGCAGGATCGCACGGGATCTCGACAGCTTTCCGAAAGCACTCACTCCAAAGTCCCCAACTTCGCCACCCGTTTTTATGATGCTGTGACAGCACCCTTATGATGCTGTGTGACAACATCCTTATCATGTTGCGTTACAGCATCGCGCTTACACTAGCCTTACGTACTGTTCGAATTGAACAATTGTTTTAAGACGGTTTCATATAATAAAAATAGTCAGAACAACGGGTTATCCGCCGATTTGCTCAGATATTCTTCGCTTGCCCGGACCCTGGGCAAGCAATTGCCGAAGATGTCAACAACGGAGAATCCGGCTACCCACAACTCTATTCGCCGGCGTGCTTGTCCTGTTCCGCGCCATTTCGCCGGCACCGGCGATCCATGCGACCTCCCGGCAGCTGATTCCCGCGATTCAGAAGTGAATAATCATATCGGCCGCGCCTATAATCGCGAAGTTCTTGTTGGGCGCTATCCCAAGATTGGCGTTGCCGTTGAATGCAGGTGCATCCAGCGACCTGTAATAGGAGACTTCGGGCCGGATTTCGATCTGGGGCGAGAACCAGTGCTGCCAGCCAAAGCCGGCTTCGACGTAACGGGTCTTGGTGCCAGTGCGCTGGCCCTGGTAATCGTCGACGAATTCGGCACGCCAGGTGAGGTTGTCGAGCGGCGTTATCTTGTCGTTGAGATATAACAGGAAGGTTTGGAACGAGGCGGTGCAACTAAAAACCGCGGTGTTGCCGCAATTCGCAAGGCTCGGCGCATTGAACGGCATGTATTGCGGCGAGAACGGTGTGCCGCCGAGGTTGAAGAAGCCGGTGCCGGCCGCGTTTGTGACAAGCGGATTAAGCAGGTTCGGCACGTTGTTCTGGTGCTCGTTGTAGGTCTCAAACGAGATGTGCCAGGCATCGTTGAACTTGTGATAGTAGGTCAGGCCATACCATTGCAGATTGTTATAGCCCCACTGGCCGGCATTGATGCCGTTGGCCACGACATTGACGTCGTCGTTGCCATCGTTGGAGGTCCAGCGCACGCCCGCGGTCAGGCTTGGCGTGGCGCCGGGATCTTTCAACATGGTCGTGCCTGGATAAAGCGGATTCGGGTCGGGATTGGCGATGTTCACGCCGACGTGCCAGGGCAGCGCTTCAGTGCCGGTCGAGACCCCCAACTGGAAGATCCAGTTTTTGGAGGCGGCCAGCGTCAATCCGATGCCGGTGTTGGTGTAGTTGTCATACGTGTACGTCATCGAATGCGAGTACATGTAATTGTTCGGTGCGAGTTGCGCTTCGATGTCGGGAATCGAGATGTAACGCCCGAACCGGATCATCAGCCCTTCCATCACCTGCGGAATGAACACCTCGCCATAGGCCATCGGAATGTCGAAGCCGTTGTTGAGATTCTGGTTCAGGAACTGGCTGGAGAACAGACCGTAAGCGGTGGTGTAGCGGTAGTTCTCGCCGTAAATCGGCGCGACGCGAAAACCCCAGTCGACATGATCTTTCTGAACCGTGTCCGGCAGCCGCTCGATATAGATCACCGCCTGATCGAGTTGCACCGTGTTGGGATTGTAGCTGTAGGCCGCCGGCGCATTGCCGCCCTTCACGGTACTGGTCGACAGGTTGCCGCCGGGATCGAGCCAGCCGTAAACCTGGATGTGGTTGTCGTTCATCCACTGCCCGGCGGTCGTATTGTTAAGCGCCGCCATCAGCGGGCTGTCGACCGAACTCGGCCGCGTCACGCCGAGATTGGTGGTCCCGCCATAGGGCCATTCACTGAACGGCATCGGCGGCGTGCTTTGCGGGGTCGGCGGCCACTCCGGCCTGCTGGCCGGGGGCGCCTTTGGGTCGACCGGAGCGGCCGCACGACCCCATTCGAGTCGGTAGTAGTTGTAGAGACGCTCAGCAAAACTCATGCCGAGCCAGGGTTCGAGACAGGCATAATTCGTATAGGGGTCGACCAGCCGGGTGCAAGCCGCAGCGCCACCTGCCACTGGGGCATCCGCCGCCCATGCGACATCGGCCACTCCACCGGCGATCAGAAAAAGGCCCGCAAGGTGCATCCTTTTCATCGTCTTTCCCAAACTCTTACGCACAAGTGTCCTCGATCGCTTGGCCAGCAAGCCAAAGCCGTGGGTCATCCAGGGGATGGCAGAATGCGAATGCCTAATTCGCCGCGCGCCACATCGGAGACTTGGGCCCGCCGTAGTAGCGCATCGATCCAAGATGGGCCTGCTGCTCGGACGATACCGGCGGCGTTGCCAGCCTTTGGCTGCGAGCCGCCGTCTGATGCGGCGGATTTGGACTGCGTTCACCGGCCTCTGCGGCGCTCGCCCGGCAGACTGCACCAGAGAGAGCGAGAGCCAACAGCGCAATGGCGCCGATTCGTGTTCCCCTCACCGCTACGCGATCCATATCGTCCTCCTGATTTTGCCTCGCACCGGATGAGTTCGGCTTCCCGAACTTCCGGCCATCGGCTCAAGCGTGACGTCAGTATTTCGCAACGACCGGAACTCCGAATTTGAAGTCGAGCCCGAGCGTGACGACCGAGTAAGTGGTCTCGGTGGTGTAGGGAATCTGGCCGTTCGGAGGATTGGGACGGCTGTAGCCGTTGAAGTTGGTATAGCGATATTCGAACTTGCCGATGACGTTGTTGGTGATCGCGTAAGCGACGCCACCACCGCCGGTCAGGCCGTTCGCCTGGACATTGAACCTGTCGACAAGCCCGACGGGCGGGGTATTGGTATGCTGGATGCTGCCGAAGGCGTAACCACCTTCGAAGAAGAACATCCAGCGATCGATAGCGTAGCCGGCGCGTGCCAGCAGCGTCCCGCCCCAGCGAAGGTTGTCCGCATCCACCGCGCCGACTCCGGGAAACGCGCCTGCGTTGAATTGCGCGGCGTCGTTGCCCTTGATGCCGGACCAGAACAGGTTGCCCTCGACGCCGGCGACGAAGCTGCCGCTCTGCCAGTTGTAGCCGATCTCGCCGCCGGCTATTCCGCCGGTGGAAGAGTAGTTGGCCGTGAAATCCGCGAACGGCACGGCCTGACCGGTGGCGTTGTTGACGTTGTGGTTGCCGAAACCGCCACCACCGAACGCACCGACATAGACGCCGGTCCAGTCATATACCGTGGTCGCGGCCGACGGCGCCTTCGCGTAGGGAAGATCGGCGGCGAAGGCCGGAGACACCAGGCTGAGCACCCCGAGCGAGACCTTGGAAAGAAGTATCCGTTTCATTTTTAACCCCTGTCGAATTTTTCGGATGAAAGGCCGGGCGACACGTCGCCGCGGCATTTCCACGCCTCAGAAGTGAATGATGATGTCCGATAGCGCGATAATCGCGTAGTTCCTGTTCGGCGCGATGCCGAGGTTGGCATTGCCGTTGAACGCGAACGCATCGAGCGACTTGTAGTAAGAGACCTCGGGCCGGAATTCGATCTGCGGCGAGAACCAGTGCTGCCAGCCGATGCCGGTTTCAAAATATGCCGTCTTGGTGCCGGTGCGCTGACCCTGATAGTCGTTCACGTATTCCACGCGATAGGAAATGTTATCGAGCGGCGTGACCCGGTAGTTCACGTAAGTGAGGAAGGTCTGATAGGACGCCGTACAGGACAATTCCGTCGGAGTCTTACACTGCGCCAGGAAAGGCGAGTTGAACGGCATGTATTGCGGCGAGAACGGCGTGCCGCCGAGCTGGAAGAAGCCGGTGCCGGCCGCGTTGATGACCTGAGGATTGAGCTGGTTCGGCACGTTGTTCTGATGCTCGTTATAGGTCTCGAACGAGATGTGCCACTGGTCGTTGAACTTGTGGTAATATGTACCGCCGAACCACTGGAGGTTGTTGTAGCCCCAGGTGCCGCTGTTGATGCCGTTGGCGACGACGTTGATGTCGTCGTTGCCGGAATCGCTGGTCCAGCGCACGCCCAGTGTACCGGTTGGCTGGGCGCCGGGATCCTGCTTGAACGTGCTGCCCGGGAATAGCGGGTTGGGATCGAGGTTGGTGAGCGTCGTTCCGACGTGCCAGGGCATGGCTTCGGTGCCGACGGTGACGCCCGCCTGGAGGATCCAGTTCTTGGTGACGGCCAAATTGGCGATGATGCCGGTGTTGGTATAGTTGTCGAACGTATATGTCATCGAGTGCGACGACATGTAGTTGTTCGGCGCCAGCTGCGCTTCGATATCGGGAATCGAGATGTATCGCCCGATCCGGATCATCAGGCCTTCCATCACCTGTGGAATGAAGATTTCGCCGTAGGCCATCGGAATGTCGAAGCCGTTGTTGGCGTTCTGGTTCAACAACTGGCTGGAGAACAAGCCGTAGGCCGTGGTGTAGCGATAGTTCTCGCCGTAGATCGGTGCGATGCGGAAGCCCCAGTCGACGTGATCCTTCTGAACCGTATCCGGGAGGCGCTCGATGTACACGACCGCCTGGTCGAGCTGGATGGTGTTCGGATTGTAAGCGTAAGCCGCCGGCGAGTTTCCGCCCTTGACGGTAGAGGTCGAAAGGTTTCCGCTCGGATCGACCCAGCCGTAAACCTGGAGGTGGTTGTCGCTCATCCACTGACCGACGGAGGTGTTGCTGAGCGCTACCATCAAAGGACTATCGATCGAACTCGGCCGCGTCACGCCGAGGCTGGTCGTGCCGCCATAGGGCCACTCCGTAAACGGATAAGGCGGCGTCGATTCGGGGGTCGCCGGCCAGTAGGCGCGGCGCGATGGCGGCGCCTTGGGATCGGACGGCGGCGCTTCATGACCCCACTCGAGCCGATAGTAGTTCAGGAAGCGCTCGGCGAAGGTCGTGCCGAGATAGGCATCGAGACACGCGTAGTTCTTGTAGGGATCGATGACGCCCCGACAGGTCGGCGTCTTGGTCGGTAGCGACGCATCCGCTGCGTACGCACTGCCGACCCAACCCATGGCGGCCAATGCGACACCCGCCAAAAGAAGTCTTTTCATATTCTTTGCCCCAAGCTGTTGGTTTAAGGGGCGCCATTCCAGCGTCCTTGCGAGACCATTCGCGCTCGGGTTGATCTTTCGTTGTGGGAACAATGAAATCGATAGGGTTTGCTGCACCGTTTCATTAAAAAATAATATCTCTATTTCCAGTTTTCGCGCGATTTGCTCACTGACGTATCAAATGCCTCGCGCAGTGCTGCTATCGTCGGCAGAATTCGTAGGAATCTGCGTAGGATTTCGAATATCCAGCAATCGTTTTTAATAGTTTTTCGTGCTGTGTTGCTTTTTCGCAATATATGTCAATCGACATACCGCTATTCGATATCTTTTCTCTATGTCGAGCGATCAACTTCTATATCGAACATATATGTCGCTCATCGTTATGCTGCGTCGCATTGGGCAAAAGCCTGTTCGCTGACGATGAGGCGCGGCAATGGACCTTGAAGCAGAGCGCGCAGATGACAAAGACCATGCGCCGAATGGCGGCGAGGCCGCACAGGTCGATTTCGCCTTCCTGCCGAAGAGCCTGATCTCGCAATGCCAGGTGCTGATCGAGAGTTTCCACGACATCCATGGCTATCCGTGCCTACCGGATATATTGTGGAAGGCGGGACTCGGGCCCTTTATCGAGACGCATTGGCAGTTTCGACAACTGCTCCGGAAGGCTTCGACCAGCCGAAGCGCCAAGAAATCAAACGAGGGCTTTGTAAAAATCGCGACGGCAATTCTGTCGCTCGAAATCCTGGCGAGCCGTTTTGCCGGCTGGAGCAGCATCTACCCGCGGGAAGCCTCCCGATCGCGGGCCATCCTCAAGGCCAACGCGCGCGGCCCTCATACACCTTTGATCGAGTTCTATTTGTATCCGCCGAAATACCTGAACTCGGCCGCCGTCGCGGCCCTTGCGCCGCCTCGAAACGCCCATGACGCCGATATTTCCAGCGTTCCGACCGAGGAAACCGCCTGCAACCAGACGGCGATCGGCTATCTCGAGGCGATGTAGCTGTATTTAGCGCAATATTACGGCGGCAGGCCGGCCACTCTCAAAAATATATTACTTTTATATCTCTTTACTGGGTAAACGGCATAGATTTTATACGCCGATATGAAGAATGCTGCACCTGCTGGGTAGTTGGCGACATTGGAGCAAGGAATTGATCTGAGGGCGGTGAGCCTAGGCGGGTCGCGTACACCTTGAGATTGTTTGACCTCGCGAGCCGATTTTTTTCGCCACCACTATCATTCACTGCCGGGCACGATTTTTGCTGCGGCCTTAAGCTGATGGCTCCTTTGAGCTTAAGGCTTTGGGCCAAAGCGACGATCGACCGATGTACTCCTCTACAAGGGCATGCGCTTGTGCATTCACCTCTGCCGATCACATCCAAGCTCGCCAAGCCAGAGCTTTCCAACGGCAAGCATCAGGGCATAGCGGTCGCTTCGAGCAGCAACCTGGCGCCGCGAAGCTTCCTGCAAACAGACGTCGTTCCGTTGTTGCTGTCGCTCGGCGGCGTCAGTCTGGTCACGGCGTTGTTGTTGCTGCTGGAGCAGACGGTCGCCGCCAGCCTCGTCCCGATCGCCTATCTCGTTCCCGTCATCATCGCCGCTACCCGGTGGGGAATCTGGCCGGCGACGCTCGCCTCCATCGTCAGCATGGCGGAAGCGGATTTCTTTTTCTTTCCGCCCATCTTCAGCTTCCAGGTTGAGGATCCGCAGGAAGTTATCGACCTGTTGCTGTTCCTCGTGGTGGCGCTCGTCAGCAGCAATCTCGCCTCCCGCCTGCGCCAGGAAACCGAGACGCTGCGCCAGCGTGAACGTGACATTCACAACCTCTATGATTTTTCGCGGCGTCTTGCCGCCTGTTTCACTGTCTCGGAACTGGTCTCCGCGATCGAGAACTATCTGTCGCAAACGCTCGGTCAGCCGGCGGTCTTCTTTGCCGCGAAAAACGACGGCCAGCTTGAGCCGCCGAGATCCGGATCCGTGCCGAAGGTGGTGAAAGAACATGCCACCCTGGCCATCACCGCAGCCGGCCAATCGGTTCGTTCCGTGATCGACGCCCCGACGCAGGATGTCTGGCTATTGAGGATGGTCAGTTCGGAAACCGCGATCCTGGGGCTCGTCGCTGTCGATATCGGTGTGGGCTCAGTGGAAACGCTGGAGGCCAGGACGCTCCGCCTCGAGGCGATCATTGAGGAAGTGTCGCTGACATTGCAGCGGATCGACATCGAGAAGGCGATGGAAGATGCGCGGCTGCGCCTGCAAGCGCAGTTATTGAGGGATGCGTTCCATGGCACGCTGTCGCATGAGCTGCGCACGCCGCTCGCGACGATTCGCGGCTCGGCCAGCGTGCTCGATTCCATTCCGCTCGTTCAGAACGACAGCCGCGCCCGCTCGCTGGTGGAAGCGATATCCGACGAGGTCGCCGAGCTCGACCGTTTCATCCAGAATCTTCTTAACGCCACACGCGTCACCGCCGGCGGCGTAACCCCGCATCTCGAATGGGCCGATCCGAGAGACATCGTCAATGCCGCGATCAAGGCGCGCTCGCGCCGGCTCGCGGCACACCACATCGAAACCGAATTCGCCGATGACCTGCCGCTGGCCCATGTCGATTCCGGTCTGATCGAAGAGTCCTGCGGACAGCTGCTCGAAAACGCCGCCAAATATTCTCCCTCGGGCTCGACGATCCTGGTCAGCGTCAAATCCAAACAAGACGACATCATCCTGTCGATTTCCGATCAAGGCGTCGGCATCACCGCCGACGAGCGGCCTCAACTGGGCCGCCGGCTGTTCCGCAGCCAGCGTCACCAGGCAACGATCCCAGGATCGGGCCTCGGCTTCTGGATCGCATCCATTTTTGTCGGAGCCAACGGCGGCAGCATCGACATAGCCAGTCCAGGACAGGGGCTGGGCGCAACCGCAACCATCACCCTGCCCGGCTCCGCGGCGAAACAATCCGACATCACGGTCGCATCCCATGAATAGGCCCGCCAACAATGTGCTGCTGATCGAGGACGAGTCCAAGATAAGGCGCTTCCTGCGCGCGGGATTCGAACTACAGGGCTATTCGGTGATCGAGGCGGAAAACGCCACCGACGGCCTGAAAGCGGCGACCTTCAGCGCCCCGGATCTCATCATTCTCGATCTGAACCTCCCGGATATTCACGGCGCCGAAGTGCTTGAGCGGATCCGCTCGTGGTCGAATGTCCCGGTCATCATTCTGTCGATCGTGTCGGGCGAGGACGAGAAAGTCCGGCTGCTACAGGCCGGTGCCGACGATTACGTGGTCAAGCCGTTCGGGATGGCCGAGCTGCTGGCGCGGAGCGAGGCGGCGCTTCGCCGGTATTTCAAGAGCGCCACCGAAAATCCGGTCGTGGTGGCGGGTCCTCTCTCGGTCGACCTCGTGACCCGGACGGTGTCGTTGAACAAGCATCCGATCCGGCTGACCCGGAAAGAATATCGCCTGCTTCATATCCTGGCGACCCATGTCGGACTTGTGGTGACGCACGACCAGTTATTGAAGGATATCTGGAGCGGCAATCAGCGGGACAACATCCAGTATTTGCGCATCCTCGTGCGCAAGCTGCGCCAGAAAATCGAAAGCGACCCCAACCGCCCGCGTCTTCTGGTGACCGAATCCGGTGTCGGCTACCGCCTTCAGGCCCGCTTCGAAGATATCGCCGCGGACTGAGCCGCAACGCCAAAGCCTTTAAATCCCGATGCGGACTCAGCCTGCGGCGAATGCTGCGCGAGGCGCGTGCCGCGACAGGCTGTTCCATGGCTGAATGAAAATATAAAAATAATATATTTTTAAAGCCGAAACGCTTAATCTTCCGTCTTGCGCGGAAAATGGGGGCGCGGGGGCGTTGCACTTTCTGGTCGAGCACTTTTCCTTTTTTGGCTTCGAAGGCCAATACTGGATGATCATCGTTGCTGCGATCATCGCAGGCTTTGTTCTTCTCGCGCTCGGCACCCGCCGCCGGAACTGAACGTCCGGGAATCAGGTTGCGTAAGCATCCGGTAACTTGATTTTATCGTGCACCGCCCGCAATCTCGCTTCCATGCCACCGCTGATCCCATCAACGAACAAGCCAGATCGCTGAACAAGCAAGTGGGAATGACCATGAAGTCTGTTATTGCTGCGGCCATCGTGATCGCGGGCGCGACATCGGCAACTGACGCTGCGCATGCGCAAGGGGCACGAGAGGCGTTACGGCCCTGCACCGCGCGCGTGGTTTATTCCGAAGAGTTGCCGTTTGCGCCGATCGACAGCTGGCTCGTCAAGGTGACGCTCCAAATCACGCCACAAAACGGCGCCCCCTATACCACGACGTTGCACGACCGGATGCCATGGCAAGGACCACCGCCACGGCGCGGACAGGCGTTTCGCCTGTGGTGTGATCCGGCCAATCCGAACCATCTTCAGCTTGCTTCGGGCGTAGCCGTCAAATCCGTATTCTGACCGAAACCAATCCGTTTCGTTGAAGCTCGCGTCTCGCGCCCAATGCGTGCGGACGAATGACAGCGCCTTTTTCGTATATGAATAATTTATATTTTCGGCCGCCGGCCAACCTCGTTTTCCAATGAGCTTTTATCCAGATTCGAACCGCCGCTGCTTGTAGCGAGGCGGCGCCATCAGAAAGCTCGCATCTGGCCCGAGCCTTGCAAGCCAGATCACCGTTCGCGAACCTCCTATTCGGAAAATCGAGTCATGCTATCGTTTGTTGCAAGCCGCGCCCGCCAACTGACGCTCGCGTCGAAATCGACGCAAGTGATGCTGCGCTTCGGTCTGCGCATGACCGCCGTCCTTGCATTCGCGGCATTGGGCGGCATCGGCTTTGAACGCGGCCTCACCGTGATGCTGTGGATGTCGACCATCCTCGCTGGCGTCATCGCGGCGTTCGATCGCGAGGAGCCGCTGGATGCGGCCCTCAATCACTGGGACGAGGCGATGGCCTTTGCAGCGCTGTGCTGCCTCGCCTGCACGTTTGAATCTCCCGTATCATTCGGCTGAAGCGGCTTCGCGCGGCTTTATGAAGCTCAAATGAAATTGGGGGCTCGCCGCTCTCGAATTCATATCCGCCACCGAAGATATTGGTGGCATGAGTCAAGCGTTCTCCCATCCGGACCGGCGCGCGCATGATGCGCTCAACACCTGCCGTTCTGCCGCGACAAGTTTTCACAAAAAGTGCCCGGCGTGTCGCAGCAGCCAAACGCGCATCTGACGCGTGAAGCGCAGACAATCCGAGTCATCGTCCGCTTCTGGCTGCGGATGGTCACTCTTCTTGTATTCGCGGCGTTCAGCAGCATCAGGTTTGATCAAAGCCTGATGCTATTGCTGCTGATGTCCATCATCCTGAGTGCGGTGCTGGCAACGCTTAAGCGCGAGCAACCGCTTGGATCCGTTCTTAATCACTGGGACGAGGCGATTGCCTACGCGGCCTTGTGCTGCCTGATCGTTTCATTCGACTTTCATGTCCTAAGTTGAGAAGCCTCACCCGGTCTTATGCTGCGCTTATGAGATAGCCGGCTTGCCTCAATCGAATTCATACCCGCTCGCGCAGATATTCGAGGCACGAGTAGAGCCAGTCCCCGGTTGCTGATCCCACGCTCTTCTCCCATCGGTGGCGTGAGCGGAAAAAGCAATCGGGAACAAACTTGCCTCACCATGAACAAGGAATACCAACGTGAAACTCGCCGAACCTCCCTCGTGCAACTCTGCATCGACTATTACGTTTATTGGCAAGAACCGTCGCGGTAACTGGGTCGCCCAGGAACAACATGGCCTTTATGGCGGACTATTCGTCAATCGAGCCCAGGCATTCAAATACGCTCTCTTCGAAAACGGGTACCATCCCGAAACGATTGTCGAGCTGGCGCGCGAAATAGAGCTCGACCCCAACGGCGCGGGCCGGATGGCTTGAAAGCCCGCACGAGGCGTCGGCCACCATCCTCCAGGAGAACAATATGGTTCAGCTTCATTCCGCTTCCGATCAGGCACAAATCCTCGACACCATGATCGGGCTTACGGGTCTTTCCCATCTGCAGCGCGCGATCATCGCCGGCAGTGGCGGAATGGAACTTTACCTTGGGCTTCGGCGCCGCGGCTTCATGCGAGTGGCCACCATTTCGACGAGCTGGGTTCCGCGAAAACAGCACGCCATCGGGTTGCTCGCCGATCGCAACCCGACGTCTCTTGAAAAGGCTCTGACCGAGCTCTCGCCTTTTCTTTGCACCAACGCGACCGTTGCAGTTCTCATCGATTCCTACGAGAGCAGTTCCAGTCTCAAGGTTCGCACAAAACTCCAACAGATGGGGTTTCGGATTGAGGCGGGCGTGAGGTGCCATCAGGGGCTCGTGCTGTCCGCCTGCCGGCAGGGCTTCAATCAGATCGAAAACGCCGCGTGACGTACAATGACGCCGTTCGCAAATTCGACGACGTGGCTCACAGGCTACATCCCGGATATCCCCACGCCATTCGATGAGGCTGGCGCGGTTGACCTGACGGCCTTTGCCTGGCTTTGCGAGCGGCAGATACAGGCAGGCGTCACGGCAATTGTCGTCTGCGAGACCGCCGGCGAATTTTCGACCCTGACCTCGGCCGAGTGCGACGCCGTCGTTCGGACCGCAGCCGAAATCGCTCATGGTCGCGTTCGCGTCATCGCGGGCGCGGGGTCAAACTCAACTAGTCAGGGGGTCGAGCGGGCCCGGCGGGCAGAATTGGCCGGCGCCGATGCTCTCCTGTCGGTCGTGCCCTACTATAACAAGCCGATGCAGACTGGCATTGACGCTCACTTCCGCGCGATTGCCAATTCGACGGCGTTGCCCGTCATACTCCATGATATTCCCGTACGAACGATCCGGGGAATGGCTGACGACACGCTCTTGAAGCTTGCGGAGAAGCCTCAATTCATCGGACTGAAGGATTCGACGGCAGACCTCTCGCGTCTGCCGCGTCTGCGCTCGATGGCGCCGGCGCCATTCCGCCTGATGTCGGGGGACGATGTGACTGCCCTCGCTTTCCTGACAGGCGGCGGCGACGGCTGCATCTCGATTGTATCGAACATCGATCCTTTGATGTGCCGGGACATCTTTTCAAGTGTCACGCTGGGCCGACTACAGTTCGCGCAACGCCTGCACCAACGGCTTTTACCGCTATCGATTCTTGTTGCGGAAGAGAACCCGGCCGCGATCAAATATGCGCTGAGCCTGCGCGGCGCGATCCGTGCCGACACCCGCCTGCCTCTTGTCGGATTATCGGATCAGGCGAAGTCCAGAATTACAGACGCGATCACAGCGATCGGAGAAGATGACCTCACACCGACCGAGACGAATGCTTCTCGCGCCATTTCGGCCCGGGACCACGCATATAGTAGCGTTCCGGGCGGTACTTCCTGATTTCCCATGGGCCGAGCGCGTCCGCGATCTTGCGGATGCGCGAGGCGAGAGCTGAAACGAGAAACGAAAATGGCCGCATCGGTTGCTCCGTGATCTCCGAAACTGGGTGAGAAACCGAACATGCGCGGAAAGCACATAGGAATTCGAGACCGACGCAAGAGCGCTTTCATAGACGGACAATAAATGCCGGCGAACGGCGTTGGTCCGCACAACCAACACCCGCGGTCTTTATTCCTTTCTTATGAAAGGCTGCCTCCGCCTCTCTCGCAATCCTACGGCCATCAGGGCCACATCATTCCGACGAAGTCTCATCAGTTCATGATGCTAATTTGCGCTCGTGAACGTGCAAGCCACCGGTCACGCCATGATCGCCATGTCGCTTACCTATGTCAGCTTTTCAGAATCGCAGACCGCAAACCCCGCGGCTTCGCCGACATGCTTTCAGCCGCTCGATCCTGCCGTCATCAACGCATCGATTCCGGTTTTCTTCGTCGGCCGCAACCGCGACGGCTTTTGGCTCGCCCGCGATGCCAAAGGCGAGCACGGCGGCATCTTTCTGTTCAAGAGCTCGGCGCTCGCCTTTGTGCGACGGGCTTGCCGGCAAGCGGGCTGCGCGACGATCTTTCCGTCAGAGCGGTTCGAGCTCGATGTCGAAAATCAGGGCAACCGGTTCGTCGATTATCTCAAGCCGCTGCTGCGGCTCGTGACCTCTGCCGGCAACGGCGCGACGGATGGCGGAGCCTAACTCCGCTCCATGCAGTCTGCGATGTAGAACCAGCGATCGTCGCCGGCCAGCCCCTTGGCCTTTACCTCGGCGCGGCACGCCCTGAGCTTCGGCCGGTTCGCCAACCATTTCGCTTTCATCTCTTTCAGTTTTTGAACCGTGAGCTTCATCCTGGAAGGCTTGGTATCGGTGGCCTGTGCCGAGGCGTGATGAACGCCGCCTACGACCAGAGAAGCTGCGACGAGGCAGGTGGCAAGACGAAGCATGGGAAAATCCCCCTGGATGAATTCTTTGGTTATTGATTGAGGACAGGCGCCGCGAAACGCCAACGGGCGTTCCGCGACCTAAGTAGCAACGCGATCAGAATATTTTCGCCGCGCTTTCCAGCGTCTTCCACACGCCCCAAGCCAGGGGAACGCCGACAAACAGCCAGAACAGCGCCGACCTTGCGTCGAGGCCGCCCTTGCCGATGCCGAACGAACCTGAAGGCGTCGTCGCGCCCGTGGCGGCATTCTTTTCCTGCAGCTTCGCGACTTCCGCTTCGCTCATTTGCCATTTCGAATCGACGGGCCTGATCAGGTAATTGCAGATCAAGCCGGCGAACAGCATCGCGCACAGGATGTACATGGTGGTGTTGTAGAGCTGATCGCGCGGCACGCCGGCGGCAAGCTGGAATTCGCGGATGTAGTTGACCACCACCGGACCGATGATGCCCGCGGTCGACCAAGCCGTCAGCAGCCGGCCGTGAATCGCGCCGACGAACTGCGTGCCGAACATATCGGCGAGATAGGCAGGCACCGTGGCAAACCCTCCGCCATACATCGACAGGATGACGCAGAACGCGGCAACGAACAACATTTTCGAGCCAGTCGTGGCAAATGTAGGCGCCAGCGCATATAGTACAATGCCGAGCAGGAAGAAGCAGTAATAGGTGTTCTTGCGGCCGATAAAATCGGACAGCGACGCCCAGAACACGCGGCCACCGATGTTGAACAGAGAGATCAGGCCGGCAAAACCTGCGGCGATGCCTGCGATGATCGTCTTCTGCTCGACGCTCAGCGCATTGAAACCGACGTCCGGCAATCCGATCAGCTTGCCCGCGAAGATTTCCTGCAACATCGGCGAAGCCATGCCGATCACGCCGATGCCCGCGGACACGTTCAAGCACAGCACCCACCAGATCAGCCAGAACTGAGGCGTCCTGTGTGCGTTGTCGAGGTGGACGTGATGCTCGGAGATCATCGACTTCTTTTCGCTCGGCGGCGTCCAGCCATCCGGACGCCATCCGGCGGGAGCCACGCGATAGGCAAAGGCACCGATCATCATGAAAGTGAAATAGATCACGCCCATGGTAGCAAAGGTTTGCCAGACCCCGACGTCGGTCGAGGTCTTGAAGTAGTTGATCAAGAGGTTCGCGAGCGGCGCGCCGATCAGCGTTCCGCCGCCGAAACCGGCAATCGCAAATCCGGTCGCCATGCCGCGGCGGTCCGGGAACCATTTGATCAGCGTGGAGACCGGCGAGATGTAACCGAGGCCAAGGCCGATGCCGCCGATGACGCCGGAGCCCAGCCACATGATCCAGAGCTGGTGCACGTAGATGCCGAACGCGCCGATCAACAAACCGCCGCCCCAGCACAATGCGGCGACGACGCCGGCCTTGCGTGGACCGGCACGTTCGAGCCAACCGCCCCAGATCGCGGCTGAAACGCCGAGCACAACGAAGAACAGCGTGAACATCCAGCCAAGGCTTGCGACCTTCCAGTCGCAGGTCGTGGTGACCAGTTCTTGCCACAGCGAAATATCGGGGCAGGCTTTCGGCGCGGTGAGACCGACGGCGCGCGACAGCGGCAGCCAGAACACGGAAAACCCATACGCCATGCCGATGCACAGATGAATGCAAAGTGCAGCCGGTGGCACCATCCAGCGATTGAAGCCGGCCTTGGCGATCGTATGCTCGCGATCGAGAATTCCCGATCCGTTGCTCGGCGCCGTTCCCGCGCTGCTGATTGTCGTCATTCAAACCTCCCTGCAGCTGCCCTTTTGCCGGGCATGTCCGCTTTTCCTGCTGGCCCTATAAACCCCGCGAAACACCCAGCCTTCCGTTGTGCTTTGCACAATTTTGCGGTGTGCCGCCAAAGTATGACACGCTCTCCGAAAGGATTGGGGCAGAAGCTTGCCTCAATGTCGATAGGAAAAAGGTAGAGACCGTTCGCGCGCAAGACCGTTTTGTCTCGCGAAAGGTGCGATTAATTGTCTCGACCCTGCGGGAGATTGGCATCTTCAATCGAGTGATTTGTTTTTTCGATCACGAAGGTGATCCGCTGCTCGCTGCGCTCCGTGATCTCGACCTTGTCGCCGGTCTGACGAACCAGGTGAGGGATATCGATCACCGAAAGCGGATCGGTGCAATGAACCTCCAGCACCTCGCCCGGCGAGAGTGCCTTCAGCGCCTTTGCCGTCATCAACGCCGTCAATGGGCATTTCAGGCCGGTGAGATCGAGCTTGTTCGCCTTCATGCCGCCTCTTTAGACCCTGTTGAGGCTTGCGGCGAACACGTCTTCCACCGCGATCGCATACTTCCGCATCATCGCAGCCACCGCTGGGATGTCGTCGAGATCGACGACGGGAAGCGTGGTTTTGATGGCCGCATCCGTCGCAATGCCGGCGATGGCGGGATCGTCGGTGAATAACGGCGGCTTGCCGCTGGCCTTGCGATGCACCTCGATCTTGCGATGCGGATCCGATTTAAAACCCTCGATCACCACGAGATCGACCGGCCACATCTTCCGGAGCAATTCCGCCAACTGCGGCTCGGCCGCCCCGCGCAACTCATGCATCAGCGCCCAGCGGTTGGCCGACGACACCAGTACCTCCTCGGCACCCGATTGGCGATGCACCCAGGAATCCTTGCCCGGCATGTCGACATCGAAATCGTGGTGAGCGTGCTTGATCACGGAGACACGCAATCCCTGCTCACGCAGATAGGGAATGACGCGCGAAATCAGGGTCGTCTTCCCCGCGCCGCTCCACCCGGCTACGCCGATAACCTTCATCCTGGTTTTACCTTGCTCATCATTGGCTCCGTCTCATGCCAAATTCCACTTGCCCCGCGCCCGGCCTCATCATGCGGGTTGCCTTTCCAAATGCAACGGCTTCGCGTTGACGGCGCGGGCGGAATGGTCGAATGAATGCAAGCCAAAGGGATGTGAACGAGGCCTTTTGGCCGAGCCGCCAAGTGAGAAGGAAACAACGCAATGTTCGCCAAGAGCTTGATTCTCGCCGGCATGATCCTCGCCGCTGCGGTTGTGAGTGCGGCGCCCGCATCGGCGCAAGTCTCGGACGACGTCGTCAAGATCGGCGTTCTCACCGACATGAACGGTCCGGCTTCGGCGGCGACCGGCAGGGGCTCTCTGATCGCAGCCCAAATAGCGATTGACGATTTCGGCAAACTGGTCGCGGGCAAACCGATCGTCCTGATCTCCGCCGATCATCAGAACAAGCCCGACGTCGGCGCCACGCTGGCGCGACGCTGGTACGACGTCGAACAGGTCGACCTGATCGTGGACGTGCCGGTGTCGGCCGTCGGGCTCGCGGTCCAGAACGTCGCCAATGAAAAACACCGGCTGTTCATTACGCAGTCGACCGGCACGTCCGATTTCCACGGCAAATACTGTTCGCCCTACGCGATCCAGTGGGTGTTCGATACCCGCGCGCTGGCGACCGGCACCGCACACGAAGTGGTCAAGCGCGGCGGCGATAGCTGGTTTTTCCTGACCGACGACTCTGCCTTCGGCCACTCGCTGGAAAGAGACGCTTCCTCCGTGATCGCGAAGAACCACGGCAAGGTGCTCGGCGCGGTTCGCCTGCCTTTTGCCGCCGCCGATGTGTCGTCGTTCATCCTGCAAGCCCAGGCTTCGAAGGCCAAGATCATCGGGATTGCCGCCGGACCGCCGAACAACATCAGCGAAATCAAGGCCGCCGGCGAATTCGGCATCCTCAAAGGCGGCCAGCAAATGGCCGGCCTGCTCGCGCTGATCACCGATATTCATGCGCTCGGTCTTCCCGCAGCCCAGGGCCTGTTGCTGACGACGTCGTTCTACTGGGACATGGACGACAAGGCGCGCGACTGGTCGAAACGCTATTTCGCCAAGATGGAAGTCATGCCGACGATGTGGCAGGCCGGCGTCTATTCGGCGGTGATGAATTATCTGAAGGCGATCGAGGCCAGCCGCACCGACGAGCCGCTCACTGTCGCGGCGAAAATGCGCGAAAAGCCGGTCGAGGATTTTTTCGCCCGCAACGGCCGTTTGCGCGAGGACAATCTGATGGTTCATGACCTGATGCTGGTGCAGGTGAAGACGCCGGAAGAGTCCAAATACGCGTGGGATTATTACAATGTGCTGGCGACCATTTCCGGCGACGATGCGTTCGGGCCGCCGGACCCGGCCTGTCCGATGGTGAAGAAGTGACGGCCTCGTGTCCCGGACGCGGCGCGTCACGCAATGATGCGATGCAGATCCGGGACCCACAAACTAGGCCCCGGCTCAGCAACGCACGCTAAACTCGCTGCGTTGCGTCCGGGGCACGAGACACCCGCGGTCACTTCACTACGCCGATCTCGCGATAGTATTTCATCACGCCGGGATGAATCAGCTGAATATCGGGAACGGCCGCGACCGTATTTGCCGCCGTGGTCTCGCAAGCCTGCTTCAGCTTCTTGCAGAACGCGCCTTCCGCGCCGTGCAGCGCCTTCGCCAGGCGATAGGCGACATCGTCGGGCAGATCGAGCCGCGTCAGCACGAAACTCCATGAGCCGAGCGATTGGATCGGCGCGGTCTGGCCCGGATAGCTTCCGGCCGGAATCGTCATCGGCTTCAGAAGCGTATATTTCGCGCTCATCCGCGTGATCTCTTCCGCTGTCGGCGCGATGAACCGCACGCCCGATGGACCCTTCGCAAGTTCGAAGAATCCCGGATAGCCGATGCCGGCGCCCCAGATCGCATCAGCCCGTCCATCGAGCACCATCTCCGGCCCTTCGCCGGCGTGATCAAGCAGAATCGATTTGAAATCCCCGTCCTGCTTCAATTCGATCCCGTCGAGCATGTAGCGGCCGAGGATCGGAATGCCCGAGCCCTTGGCGCCGAAGGCAACCGTCTTGCCGACCAGATCCTGAATGCTGTGATAGGGGCTGTCGCCGCGCACCGCGAACATGCCGGCGGTGCCGTAGATCGCGGTCAGAATCCTGAGCTTGAGCGGAGGCCGTCCGATACCTTGCAAGGCTTGATAGAAGGACTCGCCGGCGACGAGCCCAAGGTCGAGCTGGCCTTTCTCCATCATCGGCATGTTCTCGCTGGAGCCCATGGTGTTGCGCGTCTCGATCGACAAGGTCGGATCGGCTTCCGCGATGACTGCCGCAAAGGCGTTTCCATAAACCGGAAAGCCGCCGCCTTGCGTCGCCGTACCCATGATGAGTGTCGTTTTTTCTTGCGCCGCAGCACCGCCTGCGAGCAGCAAGGCAGCACACGTCATAAGCGTCATTTTCATCTTGTCGTCCTCCGACGGCGGTAGGGTGCGTCAAAAGCCAATGTAGGCAAATCCCGCTTTGTATGAAAGCATAGCTCCGAGAGCGTTGGAATGGAGTGGCTGTCATGAATGGGTTGCGTGCGGCGGTCATCGGCCTGACTGGTCTTCTCGGTCTCGCAACCAATGGAATGCCCGCTTTCGCCGCCGATTATCCGAACCGCCCGGTGCACTGGCTGATCGGTTTTGCCGCCGGCGGCCCGGTCGATGTGGTGGCGCGCATCATGAGCCAATGGTTGTCGGAGCGTCTCGGCCAGCAATTCGTCGTCGAAAACCGCGCGGGCTCCGGCGGCAATATCGCGGCCGCCGCCGCTATCAACTCGCCGCCGGACGGCTACACCATACTGTTTGTCGCGCCCAACAATGCGATCTCGACCTCGCTCTACAAACATCTGTCCTACGATTTTATCCGCGACACCGTACCGGTCGCCAGCATCATGCAGTTGACCAACCTGCTGGTGATCTCCAACGCGATGCCGGTGAAAACCGTTGCCGAGTTCATCGACTACTGCAAAGCCAATCCGGGCAAGATCTCCTACGCGTCGTCGGGTAACGGCACTTCGGTGCACATGTCGGCCGAGCTGTTCAAGGCGATGACCGGATGCAACATGGTCCACGTGCCCTATCGCGGATCGGCGATCGCCTTTCCCGACATTATCTCGAACAAGGTACAGCTGATCTTCGACAACATGCCCTCGGGGCTCGAGCAATCGCGCGCCGGCACGGTGCGCGCTCTCGGCGTCACCTCGCCGCAGCGCTGGCTCGGCCTGCCCGATATTCCCGCGATCGCGGAAACCGTGCCGGGATTCGAATCGGTCGGCTTCTACGGCATCTCCGCGCCGAAGGGCACGCCGCCGGAGATCGTGGAGACGCTCAACAAGGCCGTCGCCGAAGCGCTGAAAGATCCCAAGCTGATCGAGCGGCTTTCGGCCATCGGCGGCATCCCGAAGCCGATGACGCCGGAGCAATTCGGCAAGCTCATTGCCGACGAGACCGAGAAATGGCGCAAGGTGGTCGAGTTTGCGGGCGTTTCGGTGGATTGAGCTTTCAGTCATTGCCGGACCTCTCCGTCATCGCGAGGAGCGAATGCGACGAAGCGATCCAGACACTCTCGCGTCGGCATTCCGGGATGCGCCGTAAGGCGCAGGCCCGGAATCCATTCCTCCAGAATTCGTGCGGGGGGTGAGTTCCACACGTTTGAGAAAAGGGTGCGCGCGATGTCGTGTTTGAATGCAAACGCCAGGCTGTTGATGTCGACCCCGGGGGTAGGACAGATCGTGGCGCTGACCTATGCTTCTGCTA
>NZ_JBEKRB010000011.1:0-140780 GCF_049519115.1 Bradyrhizobium sp. | reverse complement strand
ACCAGATCAACCGCCTGCCGCTTGTAGTCGTCCGTAAACGACCGACGTTGACGTCCTTCCATCCGACACCTCCTGGCTCTTCGAGCCTACTACAGGTGTCCATCAGTTCGGAGGAGGTTCAAATATTGCTGCTGCAAAGCTACCCAAATTACGAAGAGTAAAGTGGCGATGATGCAGACTTGAACCCTTAAATCTCCTACCCATTTCCAGCCCTTCACTTCGTTTTCGCCGTCAGCCCGAGCGCTACCAATCGCCTTATGGCGTGTGCCCGAGTGAGCTTTTTGTCGCTCGACGACGCGATCCAAGCATCGATCGCCGCAAGCTCGGCGGGGTGCCATCGCTCGCCGATCTGAGTGCCCTTGCCAGTCGGCGCAGGCCCGCGCTTTTTCTTTGGTACCACACTTGTCTTTGCCATAAACCATGGTACCAGAATTGCGAGCCGTCGGGAAGGGTGCAGGCATAACCTCAATCATCGAAAGCGCTGAAATCCATCATCGAAAACTGACAGCGTGCATAGCACGCCACCCCTAAACTCGTCCTCGATCCGAGATCCCAATCCCCGTCTACAAACTGTGCGGACTCGGTGGATTCCTTTTCCCGTCAACTCGCTATCGGACAGCCCGAAACCGAAAACTCAACTAGTGACTCTCCTGGCGCCGTTGAGGCCACAACGTAATCAAGATTGACTTGAGCGTTTCTTGCGAGGCACACGCCCGCAACGTACGGGCGCAAAAAGTAAAGGCCGAGCGCCGGCGCCAATCAATCAGGAAGCGCAACCGGCAGCGGCGGCCGAACATGCCAGGAGGCCCAAGCGGTAACAAACCATCAACTTGATTTCGGTATGTTGCTGCTGTCGCGAGCCTAATATCGCGATCCTTTCGGATGAAACCCACAGGACCCGCCGGTCTCAACCCCGGCGGGTTTTGCTTGCGAGGCCCTGTCTGAGCGCCTTAAGCTGCAGTCGCGCGGTAAAAGGGAGTGCGGACGTGGCGGCAAAGATGTATTCGTGCACATCTCAGCCGTCGAGAAAGCAGGCCTGAGCAGCCTCAATGAGGGTGCCAAGGTGAGCTACGAAGAGACGGAAAACCGCGGAAAAACATCCGCGGAAAATCTGCGGGTTGGCTAGGTGATTGGATCAGCGTGCTAGCACAAAAAGCTACGCGCCAGGTTCGAAATATGGCGTCCGCCGGCGCCTGTGACTCGGCCCTTAAATCCCCGGCATCAAGAGTTTAGCAGGTGCTGCGCAAGGCTGACGAGAACTGGCTCACAATAGGGCATTCTGAACGAAACCTACCCTTAACTACGCGAGCGGAACTGAAACTGACAGTCATAATTGCCCCGCATTGATCGTCGAACGAAGCGCCATGGGTATTGCGTATGGCAATGTGCGGGTAACAGCGCTCGCGTCAGGGGCGCTACTGTTGTTGAGCCTATCGCTCGGCGGTTGCGCAAGTTCAGCGGGCGTCTCATCCTTGATGGACGCTCGAGCCGAAGTAACGGACCATCCCAAGACAACCACTTATCCGGCTGTGGAAGATGTGCCACCTAGGCCTGACAAACCTGCCATGACGGCCGACGAGCAGTCGAAGCTAAAGAAAGCTCTGATCGCTGCTCGCGAAGGACAGGCCAAGGAAAAGGCCAAAGAGGATGCTCTGCGCGCTGAACCTGCAAAGCCGTGACCTGTGAGCTTCTCTCTCGCCTAACCGCCCGTCATCACGCGCGTGTGGATCAAACCCGCCCCGGCATATAGGCCCGCAGTTTCGCTTTGGGCGGCGCCTTCGGTCCCGCGCCCTTCCCAGATTTCATGGAACTGACCTTCGAAAGCGTTATTGGTTTTAGCGTCGCTGACAGCCGCCCGTCAGGGCCTGCACGGTCGGCAGAACCTTCCCCCCAGCAGGGCCGGCCGTGCTCTTCGGGATCGAACTATTCCGCTGCAGACGCGTATTCCTGGATGAGCGAGAAACCAAAATTCCATTCGAGGATGATCAAGGACGGTCGTTGGACCGTTGCCGTAAGTACCGGATATGGCCCCGTCTCGCATGCCGGGAATTTTGCGACCGAGGAAGAGGCTAACTGTCAATCGGCTTGCAAATTTGACCCCGTATCGGCGTCCAATTTTTGGACGCCGATCCCCCGGCTTAGGGGGTCAATATTGCAGGCCGAATAACAACATAGAAGCCGATCCTTTCATTCGGCACTTGATAAAAGTGAGCCAAAATCAATCCGAAGGTAAAAAACACCGAATTATAAAGAAAAGACTGTGCAGACCATTAGCGTGAGCGCCAGGATGCTCCGCTGCCGGTACTTGCCGATCATGCCTGTAAATATCAGTCCTAGCCCAAATGATATACGCGGATGAACTTCTAGCCGTTAGCTCGGCTTCGTCAGTGTTTGCTTTGTAACGGCAGCCACCTTTTCTTCGATCTCCTTGACCACCGCTTCAGCTTGGTCGCTTCGGCAATGCGTCACTAGCCATCGGGGCTGCACTTTCAGTAATGTCTGCTTTACCGCCAAGGAAAGGACGCGGACTCCACTGCGATCAGCGTTACTGCGGACACAGATCATCCTTCGGATAATAGTGCTAGCCGCCATAGGACATCAGCGCATTATTCTCGGCGGACGTTTGTTCGAACGGCTTGCGGGCAATCATCCGACCGGATTCCAAATCACCGCGAGCGCGGCAATGGCGCACTCAACTCGTCAACGATGCGGTTGATCACAAGTCGCAAGAACTGATCGCGCGGGAGACCAGCATCGGTCTCCGAGACGTAGGCAACAAGCAATTCGACTAAGTGGTGTGAGCGGAGCCGGGCCTTGGAGACGCGGGAGTGATCATCCCTGATTTGGTCCTCGGCTAGAACGACGGCTTCAGTTTGATCGCTCATGTGATTCCCCAAGACCAAGATACAAGCGCATTGAAATGTAGCGGACAAGTTGTGGCGCTCGGAAATCCCCCGAAAAGCTAAGCCCTCCTTATAGGTCGGCTTCGAAAATAGGCTGCCTCATGCCAAATAGGAACTTCCGGCCCCAACGACGATTGCCTCGGAGGTTACGGAGATTCCGATGTCCCAGCACATAACCCGCGTGCGGCTGAGCCGCAGCGTCCTCGGCGCGCTTAGCGATGATCGTCTTTACGACGCCGCTATTTTCTGTGGCGCATCATTTTGCCGGGTAATTAATCGTCCCAAGTGCGCTGGCCGCAATCGCCGCACTCGAAGATGCGCGCTGCGCGTGCGGTCGTTGAATCGATAATGCTGCGAATAAACTGAACGGTCGCCAAGCATTTTTTGGCAAGTGAGTTCGGCTGGCGAGTCTTCAACAGCGAAGTCCGCCTGAAGGCTATTTTCGTTTTTTGATGCATCATCATGGTCGATCGTACCGACAGCGACCAATGGGTCTATCCGTTGAAATACCGGCCGGCGTTAGAAGCCGATGCGCAAGCGTTCTAACTGAAGACGCGACCGACGACGCCGCAACCAAACAGTAGGAAGCTGACATAAGCGAGGGCGAGAAACTCGCACGAGAAGAATGCTTGCTTCACGATCCCCTCCTGCGGCTGAAACTAGGAGTCACGTCGTAGGACACAAGCGTTGCCGGCCTATGTCATGCACTCCGCAGAATGGTTTCGTCGCACGCGATTGTTGTTCATAGGATTTCAAATCATAGGCCAACCTCACGTTAACCGTTCATTAACCATCTAAGTCGATGTTTTCGCTTACGAAGCGGTGGAACCAGGATGCTGGCAGCCGCCCGGTACGGCCGGCGGCGTAGCGCCCGCCGCCATTCCCTCGGGGAAACACGCAAGGAAGGCTCTCCGGAAGCAGCGAACAGGAGGCCTATGGTGCAGGAATTAGATCAAGCCATCCGCGAGCGCGCGTACCAGCTTTGGATCGAGAGCGGTCGTGACGATGGAAAAGCAGACGCTCATTGGCTGGCGGCGCAGCGAGAAATTCTGAGCGTATCGCTCGGTGATCTCGGCCGGCCGGCGTCTAGCGAAGCAAAGAAGATCGAAAAACCTAAGAAGGCGAAGGCGCCTCGGAAACGGCGCGCTGCTTAGGTAATCGCGAGGGGATTCACGCGACTGTGATTCGGCAGACAGGGAGCCGACGGCGTCTAACCGATCGGGCTCGATCTGCTTTAAATGTTATCTCGAATTGGCCGATCTCGAGGCCGAACAAACCAACAGCGCCAATCAAGGACTGTGGACGCGTTCGGTGGGCGATCGAGGACAGTTTCGAGACCGCGAAAAACGAATTCGGCCTCGATCACAACGAGAGCCGATCCTGGCATGGCTGGCATCGTCACGTTTCCATGGCTATGCTCGCCTTCGCCACCTGGTGTCCAGCTGCAACATCCATCGAGACGTACGGAAAGGATGCCTTTTACAGGATCACTGAGGAAGGCATCGCGGCAAAGACAGCGTTCATTCCACGCGCGAAACGATAAGCGAAGCGTTTCTCTCAGCTCAGGACCATCGATTCGGCGACGGCGACAAAGCTCGGGGCCATGCGGAACCAAGAGCAGTCCAGGGGCTTGACCGGATAAGGAGCACCCGGCTCGGGTGTCTTGGACCGATGGTGCGCGACGACAGCCGTCCCGGATTTCGATATCACCTCAAGGTCCATTCCTTCCGGACGTTGACGGTCATCCTAGCTTGGGTCTTTCTAGCCTTGGCTTTCTATCAGGACCCGGAAGTTCTCACCGGCGCGCAGCGGTTGATCCAGCGAGGCATCGAATTTGTCGGCGACAACATTCCGTCTCCTTGGGGTCCCCGGATAGAGTTTGTTTTTCGGGAGGTGGGCGGTCTGATCTGGCTGCAGATCACGCTTTTAGTATTGGCGCTTCGTGTCGCTCTCTCTGCACTCGCAATGGTGTTTCGCGGCTTTCGCCGCAGGTCGGTGCGCCGAGCGGGTGAGATCGGCGCGTGAGTCCCGCCTCGAACAGGCAGCTTCTTCCCTCGTGACGCAGATCGTGGAGGGGGTTTGTTCGACTTCAGCTAAGCCGCCAAACAAGCGTCTAAGAAATGGATGCATAGATCCCTGTTGTCCATTTAAAATTCCCTGTTCTTCGGAAAAACTTCCCTGATAGTTCGCTTAGGGAATCCACAGAAAAGTCCCTCCGGCACAGCGGTTTCTTGCTCTAAGACTTCCGCCTGTCTGCCTAAATTCGTAATTTTCCCTGTAAAATTCCCTGTTTTCAGGGAATTAGCCCGGAGACAGGTGCGATCTGCACTGCGTCGCCAGCCAGGTTTCACTCAGCAAAATCAGGTGCTTACCGAATCTGCCAGATTTTCATCTGAACGGGCGGTCGTCTTCCCGTTCTTTTCCAAGTCAGCGTCCTCAACACCAAGCGCGCCTTTGTGCGCGCAAGCAATACTGACTCGTACGACGACAAAAGAAAACATCGATTTTGTTGGTTGCCGCCGGCGAGGATCAAATATTGGCGTGCTTCTTCGATCTCATTCGTAAGCTGGCGTAATTCGGCGAAGACAGGCGTTGCAGAAAAACTTGCGCGCTTCTGATCTTCATTCATCATTGCGATCGCTAACAATTTATAGAGCATCCAGACGGCAGGATCGTCGGCTAAAAAACCGGAATTGAGGTAGTCCATTAGAATTTTGCGGTCGAATAGTGCCTGCACCATTCGCGACGCGCTTTTTCCCGACCATTCGGAGATTCTCGCGTTCGTCAGTGGCATAGGCCTTTTCGTACTGTCGTTTACCGTGATTACGATCAGTCTCTTCCCGATGATCGTGCCGCCTCATTTCACGTTGTGGCAGGCGGCGTCCTCGGACCGGACCCAGGCTTACTTGCTTGTCGGAACGCTGGTGCTACTGCCGGCCATCTTGATGTACACGATCTGGTCGTATTGGGTCTTTCGCGGCAAGGTGCGGGCCGACATCGGTTATCGCGGAGGCGCATCGAAAACGGCAATAACGAAGAAGTCGTGCGTTTTTCACATAAAAGGCAGCGCCGAATAGCACTTCAATTTGATTGAGGTCAATTCGGACGTCGGATAAGCTGGGAGCTGGGCTAGTTTGGAAGGGTCCCTCGATGTCAGAGAATTTGGAGCGAAAATTTCCTCGGCGCGACCTGTTTCGTTTAGCGTTGGCCGGTACTGGTGCCGTGGTGATCGGCTCGCAATTGCCGGAGCCGGCTTCCGCACAATCCGTTGATCTGAAAAACAAGCGTCGCGCCCGCTATCAAGCGGAGTCTGCAGAAGTCCGTAATTTTTACCGCGTCAACAGCTATCCGGCCCGATAAGGGGAAAGTGCGGTGCTCGTAAGGAAGTCTGAAAAGCGTGCCGAGAAGAGAAACGGCGACAGCAAAGCACCACTATCAAATGGCGAGTTGGGACGTCGTGCGTTTCTGAAGCGCTCCGGTGTTGTTGCCGGAGCGCTCGCTACGCTTGGCGCTCTTCCACTGACCGGCGTGCGGAAGGCCGCCGCCGGGCCGCCGCCGCCCGTAGGGGCGGCAGTCACGACACGCAAGAACGTTTGCACCCATTGTTCGGTCGGCTGTTCGGTGATCGCAAAAGTCGCCAACGGTGTGTGGATCGGGCAGGAGCCGGACTATGACAGTCCGATCAATCGCGGTTCGCATTGCTGTAAGGGCGCCGCAGTCCGCGATGATGTCCTGAGCGAGCGTCGCCTTCGCTATCCCGTCAAGCTCGTCAATGGCGAGTGGACCCGTGTTTCTTGGGAAAAGGCGATCGACGAGATCGGCGACAAGCTGCTCGATATTCGTCAGAAGGCCGGTCCAGATTCGGTCTATTGGCTCGGTTCAGCCAAGTTCACCAACGAAGCCGCCTACCTCAACCGCAAGCTTGCCGCGTTCTGGGGCACCAACAATTCCGATCATCAGGCGCGTATCTGCCATTCCACGACGGTTACCGGCGTAGCCAACACCTGGGGCTACGGTGCGATGACGAATAGCTACAACGACATCCGCAACGCCAAGACCATTCTGGTTATGGGCGGCAATCCGGCTGAGGCCCATCCGGTCTCGTTGCAGCATATTCTGGAAGGCAAGGAGCTTAACCGCGCGAACATGATCGTGGTTGATCCGCGGATGACGCGGACTGCGGCCCACGCCACCGAATACGTGAGGGTTCGTCCGGGCACCCACATCGCTACCATCTATGGCATGCTGTGGCACATTTTCGAGAACGGTTGGGAAGACAAGGAGTTTTTGAGCCAGCGCGTTTACGGCATTGACGAGATTCGCAAGCACGCAGCGAAATGGAATCCGAAAGAGGTTGAGCGTGTCACCGGCCTGCCTGAGGCCCAGGTCAAGCACATTGCTGAAATCTTCGCCAAGCAAAGGCCGTCGACACTGATCTGGGCGATGGGCCAGACCCAATTTACCACCGGGACCGCTAACGTCCGCGCAAGCTGCCTTCTCTTGCTCGCTACCGGCAATGTGGGCATCGCCGGCGGCGGTGCCAACATCTTCCGCGGCCACACCAATGTGCAGGGAGCGACCGATCTCGGCCTCGATGTGACGTCATTGCCGCTCTATTACGGACTGGCGGAAGAAGCTTGGCGGCATTGGTGTCGGGTGTGGGAAGTCGACTACGACTGGATGAAGTCGCGTTTCCCCGACAAGAAGCTGATGGAGACGCCCGGTATTCCGAGCACACGCTGGTTTGACGCGACTTTGCTGCCCAAGGATCAGGTCAACCAACCTAATCCCGTGCAGGCCATGTTCATCATGGGACATGGCGTCAACACGATTACCCGTATGCCGGAAGCGGTGCGTGGCATCGAGAAGCTCGAACTGCTTGTGGTTTGCGATCCGTATCCTACGGCGTGGTCGGTGCTGTCCGAGCGCAAGAACGGTACCTATCTGCTGCCTGCTTGCACTAGCTTCGAAATGGACGGCTCGCGGACGGCCTCGAACCGCTCGCTGCAATGGGGCGAGAAGATCGTCGAGCCCGTCTTTGAATCGAAAAACGACTACGACATGATGTACATGCTGGCCCGCAAGCTTGGCTTTGCGGACCTGATGTTCAAGAATATCAAGGTCGAGGACGGCAAGGTATCGGCAGAGGACCTCCTGCGCGAGATCAATCGTGGCGGCTGGTCGACCGGCTATTGCGGACAGTCGCCGGAACGCCTTAAGGCGCATATGCGCAACCAAGCCAAGTTCGACCTCGTCACGATGCGGGCGCCGAAGGACGATCCTGAAGTCGGTGGCGATTACTACGGCCTGCCGTGGCCGTGCTGGGGAACGCCGGAGTTCAAGCACCCCGGCACGCCGATCCTCTACAACACAAATCTTCCGGTGAAAGAAGGGGGAGCCACGTTTCGAGCCCGGTTCGGCGTGGAGCGGGTCGTCAAGCGCAAGGTGATGGAGAACGGCCAGGAGGTCGAGCGCGAAGATCATGACAATTTGCTGGCCGAAGGCTCTTATTCGGTCGGCTCGGAGATCAGGGACGGCTATCCGGAATTCACGCTTGGCGTTCTGAAGAAATTGGGCTGGGACAAGGATTTGACGCCGCAAGAATTGGAAGTGATCCAGCGCGTCAACGCCGCAAATCCAGATGCCGTATCATGGTCGCTCGATCTGTCGGGTGGGATTCAACGCGTGGCGATCGAGCACGGTTGTTCGCCTTACGGCAACGCAAAGGCGCGCATGATCGCCTGGAATCTTCCAGATCCTATCCCAGTGCATCGCGAGCCGATTTACACCCCGCGTCCTGACCTCGTCGCGGATTATCCGACGCTGCCGGACGCCAAGCAGTTCCGGGTGCCTAATATCGGTTTTTCGGTGCAGAAAGCTGCCGTCGACCGCGGAATCGCCAAGCAGTTTCCGCTGATCCTGAGCTCCGGCCGATTGGTCGAATACGAAGGCGGCGGCGAGGAGACGCGGTCCAATCGGTGGCTCGCCGAACTGAAGCAGCACATGTTCGTGGAAATCAATGTGACGGATGCCGCCGATCGCGGTGTCAAGGATGGCGATTGGGTCTGGGTTACCGGCCCGGAGAATAACTCGCGCGCCAGGATGAAAGCGCTGGTCACGGAGCGCGTCGGTAGGGGCGTTGCCTGGATGCCCTTTCATTTTGCCGGCTGGTTCGAGGGCGCCGATTTACGTGCCAGATACCCGAAAGGGGCCGACCCGATCGTATTGGGCGAGAGCGTCAACACGCTGACGACGTACGGCTACGACCCTGCGACCGGTATGCAGGAGCCGAAAGCCACACTTTGCCAGATCAGGGCCGCCTGAGAGGAAAATCGATGGCACGCATGAAATTTCTTTGCGACGCGGACCGCTGCATCGATTGCAACGCCTGTGTCACCGCCTGTAAGAATGAGAACGAAGTGCCTTGGGGCATCAATCGCCGGCGTGTCGTCACGATCAATGATGGCAAACCGGGGGAGCGCTCAGTCTCGATGGCCTGCATGCATTGCACTGACGCGCCTTGCGCGGCGGTATGTCCGGTGACGTGCATCTATCCGACTGATGACGGCATCGTCCTCCACAACAAGGATTTGTGCATCGGCTGCGGTTATTGCTTCTATGCTTGTCCGTTCGGCGCGCCGCAGTATCCGAAGGTGGGTAATTTCGGCTCACGCGGTAAAATGGATAAGTGCACCTATTGCGCAGGGGGCGGCGGTCCGGAAGCCTCCGGCAGTGCCGAGGAGTACGCGAAATACGGGTCAAACCGTTTCGGCCAAGGCAAACTGCCATTGTGTGCCGAGATGTGCTCGACCAAATCTCTGCTGGCCGGCGACGGTGACATGATCGCGCAGATCTACGGAGAGCGGGTTCGCAAGCGCGGATACGGCTCGGGTGCTTGGGGCTGGGAGACGGCCTATCACGAAGACGTCAAACTATGAGCGGGCGGACTTCAATCACTGCGGGAGACGTCGTGATCGAGGGAACTTGGAATAGGTGATTGTCATGACGTTCTTCGCGCGCATTCGCCTCGTGACGCTCGTCCTGATGTTGCTCGGCCTTGTCGTGGCACCTCTCTGCGCTCAAAAGCTCGGCCCCGACGGCGCTCCAAACCCGGATGCCAGCGTCACTAACCAGCGTACGCTGCTTGAACAGGTTCCGCGGATTCAGGGTCGCATCGACATTCCCGACGTCAAGGCCAGCGTCTTGATGCAGCCCATGGGCCGGACATGGGATTATTTCCACGAAGTTCTTCTCCATTGGGGCGGCGCGATTGTCATCGTCGGAACGATAGCGGTTCTTGCGCTCGCCTATCTGATCATCGGACGCATCCGCATCGCCGCCGGCCGTTCGGGTAAGAAGATCGTCCGCTTCAAGGCCTTTGAGCGCTTCTCTCATTGGCTGACGGCCGTCTCTTTCGTCGTCCTCGGGCTGACCGGCTTGAACATCACCTTCGGCAAGATCGTGCTGCTACCGCTTGTCGGTCCGGAGGTTTTTTCCGAAATCTCCGAGGTTGCCAAATACACGCACAATTTTACGAGCTTCGCCTTCGTGGCCGGGCTCTTCATCATCATGGTGATTTTCTTCAAGGACAATCTGCTTGCGAGAGTGGATTTCGAATGGCTCAGGCAAGGTGGCGGCTTCATCAAAAACAGGCACGCGCCGGCAGGACGGTTCAATCTCGGTGAGAAGATGGTCTACTGGCTGTCCGTTGCCGCCGGGATTGCAGTCTCTGCTTCCGGATTTGTGCTGCTGTTTCCGTTCTACGGCACCAACATCGCCGACATGCAGCTGGCGCAGGCAGCCCACGCCATCGTCGCCCTTTTGTTCATCGCCCTCATTCTCGCGCACATCTATATCGGTACGCTCGGAATGGAAGGCGCGTTCGAAGCCATGGGCAAGGGCGAGGTCGATCTTAACTGGGCGAGGGAGCATCATGATCGCTGGCTCGCCGAGCAACTTGAGAGGGAAGGCGGGCGACCTTCCGCGACGCCGGCGGAATAAGGGGGGCGACATCCGAGCGGGGGCTCACTAATCCAAGGTTCTGTAGGAGCAACCACGATGGATGAAGTTACGCGGCGCGCCATGTTGGCGGCAACTGCGGCCGGTAGTGTTTTGACACTGGCATCTGCGGCCAATGCGCAAACGGCCGAGCCGATCCCGCAACCACAGCGACCCGGACACGGTGGCACCGATCCAGGACCGCGCAACGTTGTACGTGATCGGCAGAATCCGGACTTGCTCGTACCTCCGTCGACCGACCACGGCACGCTTCCCAACCTGCGTTTTTCGTTCGCCGACGCGCATGTGCGGCAGGAAACCGGCGGTTGGACCCGGCAGATCACGGTCCGAGAGCTTGGCATTTCCAAGGAAATCGCTGGCGTGAATATGCGCCTGAACGCCGGCGGCATTCGGGAGCTGCACTGGCACAAGGCCGCCGAATGGGCCTACATGCTCTACGGAACGGCGCGTATCACCGCGATCGACGCCCAGGGACGCAACTTTGTCGACGATGTCGGCGTTGGCGATCTGTGGTATTTTCCATCAGGCGTTCCGCATTCGATCCAGGGCCTTAGCCCGGACGGGTGCGAGTTTCTGCTGGTGTTCGACGATGGCGATTTCGACGAAGATAACACGTTTCTATTGAGTGATTGGTTCAAACATACGCCAAACGACGTGCTGGCGAAGAACTTCGGCGTTCCCGGCACCTCACTCGCCCATCTTCCGGACCCAAGCGAGCTCTATATCTTTAACGCCAAGGTGCCCGGCCCGATCGATTCCGACAAGATAGCCGGGGCCACGCCAGTGCCGCAGACGTTCAGCCATAAGATGCTGGCGCAGCAGCCGAGCAAGACCAAAAGCGGCACGGTGCGTATCACTGACACCAGCGTATTTCCTGTTTCGAAGACGATCGCGGCGGCGCTGGTCGAGGTCGAGCCTGGCGGGATGCGGGAGATGCATTGGCATCCCAACACCGACGAATGGCAATATTACATCGATGGACAGGCACGAATGGGCGTTTTTGCCGCCTCGGGTCAGGCGCGAACCTTCGATTTCCAGGCCGGAGATGTCGGCTTTGTCCCCTTTGCGATGGGGCACTATGTCGAAAACACGGGGACAACGACGCTGCGCTTCCTGGAGATTTTCAAGAGCAGTTACTACGCCGATGTCTCGCTCAATCAATGGCTCGCGTTGACACCCCCCGAGTTGGTGAAAGCGCACCTCAAATTCGACGATCAGGTGATGGCCGCTCTACACAAGGAAAAGTTTCCGATCGTACCGGGATGATCGGCGTCGCCACGTCTTCTTCGTTCTATTCGCCGCTGTCGCCCAGAGGGCGTTGCGCTTCTCTTTCGCGCAGATAGTCGTCCGTCGTGCGGACGAGGGGAGCTGCGCCGTAGGTTTCGAAACCCTGCTCCGCAACAAAGTTGACCCGGCAGTCTTCGCACATCTTGATAACGTCCAGTCTTTCTGGCGAAGCCTTGTACATCCAGTGCTTACCCTCGAGCTTTGCCACGACGCGCTCGATGCTGCTTTTGACACCGAATGGTTTGTTGCAACGGATGCAGCAGAAAGGCTCTTCCTCTTTGAGGACGCGAGCGGGAGCTCTTGAGGCACCAAAATCGATCCGGGGCGATAGCGTGATGACTTTCTCGGGACAGGTCGCCTGGCAGAGGCCACATTGCACGCAGGCATCCTCGATAAACCGGAGTACTGGTCGTTCTGGATCGTCGCGCAAGGCGCTGGTCGGACATGCCGACACGCAGGACAAACACAGCGTGCAATTATCCACATCGATCTCGACCGCTCCGAATGGAGCGCCACCGGGTAGAGCAATCACGTCGGCGGGAGCCGGAGCGGAACGGTGCAATTCGCTGAGGGCAAAGCGCAACACATCGCGCTTCTTTCCGAGTGGGTGGAAGCTTGCGGGGCGTGGCGTAGGCGTGAGTGGCGGAATCGTACGAAGCGCGTCAAGTAAGTCGTCCGGGTCATCCGTTTCGATCGTCGCGATACGGTCCGCACCAAAGTTGAGTCCGACAAGGATCGGATCCGCTACTGCGATCGTCCGCGACAGGCCCGCGACGTCGTGACGTGGCTTTGCGCGCAGCAGAAAGCGCATCGCCGACGTACCATAAGCGAAAGCGGCGATAATGGCTTCCAACCCGACCTGAGTGATCTCGTTGACCGCAAACGGCAACACGTTCGCCGGCAGTCCGTCGCCAAATCGAGCCAGCGCGTCGATCAGCGGCAAACCGTGCGCCTCGTCGTGAAGCAGCACCACGGCGCGTTCGCCGCCGGCCTCGCGAAACGCCATCAGCATCGAGCGGAGGCGGCGCATGAGCGCATCCTCGGGCGGCAGTCCATATGATGCCGCGCCGGTGGGGCAGGCGGCGGCACATTGGCCGCAACCCGCGCAGATATTCGCGTTAATCGCGACATGGTCTCCTGCGGCGCTGATGGCGCCCGCCGGGCACAGATCCAGACATCGGGTGCAACCCGTCCGATGCGAGCGCGAGTGGGCGCACAGTCTGGCTTCAAAATTGATGTAGCGCGGCTTCTCAAAGGTGCCGACGAGATCTCGAGCTTTGAGGACGGCCTGCAAGACCGCCGCAGGATTGGCCGGATCCGCCCGCAGATAGCCGTCGCGTAGATCAGCGGCAGAAAACAGGGCGGCGCCGCCGGTTAGATCAAGAACGATGTCGCAATTGGAGCGGGCGTTGTTACGGGAAGGCCCGAAGGTCAACACCTCGCGCGAGGAGGGAGCGGCCTCGGCGAAATCATCGACTGTGATCTCGAACGCGCCGAGATGGCCTTTGGCGCCCCTCACCTTGCCCTTCGCTACCGGAAATTCGGTTCTTCCTGGGGGGGCGATTGATGCCGGCGGCTCGATAAGTACGGTGACGTCGAGGTGGTCCTTGACCAGGTTGGCGGCCTCAACCGCGGTCTCGTCTCTTCCGCAGATGAGAATTATGCCGCCACTTTGAAGTTCGACCGAGGGCGTCGGCGGGACCGGCTCAGCTGCGGCCGCCAGCAGGGCTGCCATCTTTGGCCCGGCATGTTTCGCCTCGCTGGACCAGCCGGCGGTTTCGCGGATATTCGCAAACTGCAGCGGGGTCGTGCGGCCGATTTCGCCAGCGACATCTCTGAACAGAGTTGCCTGCTGGGTGCATCCCACCGTGAGAGGACCATCTTCGGATGCGATCGTCTTGAAGCGGTTGAGTTCAGCGCCACAGAGATGGGTCGCTGAGGTGGTATCCAGGTGACAACCACGGCCGACTGCATCAGCGTCAAGCGGCATCGTCCCTTCGCAAGAGCAGATCAGCAGCCGCCGCGCGGGATTGGGTGTTGAGGTCACGGTTGCAAGTAGCCTCTTGGTATAGCCGGCACCGCTGGCTCGGAACTCCGCGGAAGTATATACTGCTGTTGCCAAAAGCACGATGCCGAGACACAGGACAGATAGCGGCAAATGGTGAGTTCTTGCGATTTTTGGCTGTCTTGCGGGCATCATTTGCTCGACCGGAACACGGCGGGTCGCTTGCTGGTAACGGATGAGTTCTTGAAGGCGTATCTGGCCCGCCCGGAGCTGGTGCCACCGCCGGAAGCGTGTGCTGAGGAGCAGGCCCTGCATCGGGCGCTGTTGCGCGAACCGAGGCTGCCAATCGCGACTTCGCGGATCGCGGCGATAGCCGACGCGGATGCACGCGAGAATTGGCAGATGATGATCGCTTGGCGCGATCAGCTTCTCGGGCACGACAGTCTGGAGGCGGCTTATCTTGGTATTGCCCGGCAAAGCATCCACTTCCCACAGATACTTGTAGGTCAGTTGGTTCAGGTCATCCTGCGCAATGCGTTAGACGCCTGCGGGGATGTTTTCGTGTTGCGCGCGGCCGAAATGTTGTTCCGGCCACAAAAAATCTCGTTTCAGGAGGCTGCAGTCGTCGCGGTCGACGAAGAGACCGAAGCCGTTGGCGTACAGCATCCGTCGTCGCCGCTGTTCTCGTTGCTGGGATTGCAGACCGCCACCGGCGTTGAGCTCCTGAGCGAAGCAACGTCACAAAGCTATTGGGAGCGAAGCGACCGCTTTGATATGGCGCTCGATCTCTCGCCAGGTGGACGTGGCTTAACCGCGCTTTGTGACGTCATCGCGCGCTGGCTGGCACATCTGCTTGCCATCGAGGTGGTAGTCGAGCCGGTGGCGGAAATGCAGAATTTGCCATGGAATTGGTACGTCGGATTGAGCTCGGAAGCGACGCATATCGGTGACGCCCTCTGGCGAGGAGAGCAAGTTACCGACGCGATGCGTGCGCAGTTGATCGGCCTGCTGCGGCTGTTGTTCCGTGATCCTGCGGACGTGATTGAGAAGGTGAGGGACGAACCGGTTCACCTGCTGCTGGCCATGACGACTAAAGAGGTACTCCGAATAAAGCCTCAAAATCTTCTGACGGGATTGCCGGTTCGCGATATGGAGGCTGTGAGTTGATATCAACCGCCCTGACACGAATTGCTGTTGGCGTCGTGGTCGAGCGGCGAAAGGCAAAAAGTGCCTGGGCCGATGTTTTGTGGCGGCCGGTATCTGTGTTTGCGGGAACGCCGGAGGCGACGCCCTGGACGCCACTTGGCGGCGATAACGAAGTAACGCGCTTCTATGCGGGTGAAGCAGTGATCGAATTGCATCGTACCGAGACCACCAATTATCGAGAAAACCTCGCGTCAGGGGCGCCGAGCCTATGGGTCAACATGCGCCCGACGATGTCTGAACCTCCGTACGAATTGCTGGTTGTCACGGCAGATCCGGCAGAGGGCGAAGCGTTTACGGATGCCGGCAACAATCTGGTCGAAGCGGTCCCGATGCCCCAAGAAATCGCCGACACCGTCAGCCGGTTCGTCGCGACCCACCATGTGGAGCGCCCGTTCGTCAAACGGCAACGCAATCGACAAACGCCATTGCTTCAAAATCCGCCAGGGACCGCAAGCGATGAGTGAGCCGGAAAATCCGTTATCGCGCTGGGCGCGACTGAAACAGGTCGCGAAAGCCCAGGAAGAAATCGAGGCTGCTTCTCCTGGCTCCGAAGCAATGGCCGCGCCCGAAGCGCCATTTGATCCCGCGAGCCTGCCTTCCATTGAGTCAATTGTCGGCGATAGCGACATCATTGCGTTTCTGCGCAAGGGGGTGCCGGCTGATTTGACGCGAGCGGCCTTGCGGAAGGCCTGGGCGAGCGATCCTGCCATTCGAGATTTCATCGGGATTGCAGAGAACCAGTGGGATTTCAACGATCCCAACGCGATTCCAGGCTTCGGCCCACTGGCCCCCACGGAAGCTGGTGTCGACGTTTTTGCTCAAATCTCGAGCAGGCTGCGGCCTCGTGTGGATGAAGATTTAACGGCCGCGGAACCCATAGTCCCTTCGAACGAGGATGCCGGCGCTGCCGATCGATCCCCCGTCCTCGCCGAGCCGCCTCTTGTCACTTTGAGCGCTGTACCCAACAAAATGCCTGTTTTTGCGGCAGATGAGAATCCATCGACAGCTGGTGAGGCTCGAAACACTCGGCGTCACGGCAGCGCTCTGCCGCGATAATTAGTTTGAGCGGTATTTGTTCTTTCGACAGGATTAAGAATCGCAGTGGATACAATTTCGCAGAATTTACTTGAACGCAGCATCGACGAGTTCGATCGCGCGCGTGCGCGCGAATATGCGCTGTTGGCGACTTTGCTTTCCCATAGTCCCGACGCGGAACTGCTGTCTGGTTTGGCTGGCCTGTCTATCGATAGCAGCCCGATCGGGCTGGCTCATGCCGCGTTGGCCGAAGCGGCCCGGCAAGCCACCGAGGAAAGTGTTGCCCGCGAGTATGTGGCGTTATTTGGCGGAGTGGGGGGAAGCACCTTGTTGCCGTATGCCTCGCACTATTTGGCGGGCGCGCTGTACGGCCGCCCTTTAGCCCGGCTGCGGGAGACGCTCCAGCCTCTTGGCGTCGAGAAGGCGCCAGAGCGCATCGAGCCGGAAGACCATGCCAGCTTTCTCTGCGAGGTCATGGCAGGATTGATCGGTGGAGACATCTCTGCGCCACACGGCGCTGACCGAATCTTCTTCGAGGAGCATCTTGCGTCTTGGATAAGGCGTTTTTTCGTCGATCTCGAAGCGGCCAAATCCGCCGATTTCTACAGATCTGTTGGTATTCTTGGACGGACCTTCATTGATGTGGAGACACACGCTTTTACGCTTTCTGAGTGAACACATATTGTTGTCCGAACCATGAGGGTCTCGGATCGACAAATGTGTTAAGAGACTGCGATTGAGGATTATCGAATGCGCGCATTCGCCCTTGCTTGTTTGGTTTTGGTCGGCGTCGCGGTTGGCTCTTCGGCCATCCTATTGGAATTGGTTCAACAATCTTCTTCAACGGCATTTGCCGAGCCGAGCGCGCGCATTCCAACGTAGAATACGTGTCGGGCCATTTAGGCCAGAGGACCTTACCTAAATTGAAACGGAGGCTTCCGATGACGCGTTCCGTACTCATTGTTTTGGCGATTTTAGCTGTCATTGTTGGTGGCGAGCTGTTGAGCCCGCGGCCCGATGCCCTCAAAGAAGCGACGGCTGCAATGCCTTCGTTGCTGGAACTCCATTCGATGGCGGAGGTCCACAAGCTACCGCTCCAGGACATTGAGGATCAGTCGCTGATGTATCCTACCACCACGAACGGGCCCAAGCCCTGATGTTGGGCGCGCCGTAAATCACCGCCGGATTAGCTCTCGTCCAGCGCCACCAGCCGCTCGGCCTCGGCGATGTCTTCAATGGTGTTCGCATTGAAGAAGGGATCGAACGGAATGGTCGGCCAAGCGATTGTGGCAATCGGGTAGCGGGAGGTCCACCGGTCGATCTTCCGCAGTCCTTCGACGACCAACGCCTGGCGAAGTTCCTCGCGAAGCCGGACGCTCCAAAGACCAATGACCGGGTGCGTCTGGCCGTCGGATGCCGCAACCGCGAGCTCGGCTTTTTGCTGCCTTCGTTCGCTATCGAGCCGAGCCACCAGATCGTGGGGCAAGAACGGGCAGTCCCCCGCTGCGCTCAGCATCCAATTTACGCCGGGACGGTTTGCGGCGGTCCAATCGAGCCCGGCAAGTATACCGGCGAGGGGACCTGGAAAGCCCACGACGCTGTCTGCGATCACGGGGATGCCAAATTGAGCAAACCTAGCAGGATCGCCGTTGGCGTTGAGAACGAGTCCGTCGCATTGCGGCGTTAGCCGCGCGATCACGCGGTCCAGGATAGTGCGCCCGGCAATCTTGCGCATCGGTTTGTCGCCGCCGCCCATCCGCCGTGCCAGACCGCCAGCGAGCAACACGCCAGGCGTCCGAGGCACATCAATCGTCACGACCTTCGCCCCTACGTCTATGCCGTGCAGATTCTTCTTCAACGTACTCAAGGTTCTGGTCGAATATGATGCGCTCTAGACCTGATAGTGCGGTAAAGCGTTTGCCGCGCGCTCGCCCAATTAGCGTCAACCCGACCTGCCGCGCTAGATCGACGCCCCAAGCGGTGAAACCCGAGCGAGAGACGAGGATCGGAATGCCCATCCGTACCGTCTTGATGACCATCTCCGAGGTAAGTCGTCCCGTAGTGTAAAGGATCTTGTCGGTGGGATCGACGTTGTGGTGATAAATCCAGCCTGCAATCTTATCGACAGCATTATGGCGACCAACGTCTTCCGTGTAGCAGACGGGCGTACCTTCCTTGCAAAGCACGCAGCCGTGGATCGCACCTGCTTCGAGATAAAGCGATGGCATCGAGTTGATCGTGTAGGTCATCTGATAAAGCCAGGATGTATGGAGCTTGGCTTTAGGAAGCGCAACTTTTTCGAACGCTTCAAGCAAGTCGCCGAACGCCGTGCCTTGCGCACAGCCTGAAGTTTGCGTTCGCTTTTTCAGCTTCGCTTCGAAATTAGTGTGATGCTCCGTGCGCACCACGACGACCTGCAAGTCGTCGTCATATTCGACTTCGGTGACAACGTCGTCGTATTTGAGCATGTTCTGGTTCAGCAGGTAGCCGAGCGCAAGATATTCGGGGTAGTCGTTGATCGTCATCATGGTGACGATCTCTTGTGCGTTGAGGTACAGCGTTAACGGTCGCTCGACCGGAACTTTGATCTCAGTTTTAATGCCGGTTTGGTCAACGCCGATAACCCGCTCGGTTAACCGCGGGTCTTCTGGGTCTGGGACAATCAAGGGGACGGGGGTTTTCCCGATTTTCATCAGTGCGCCGTGCTTAGTATGAAACTCACTCGTACCTAGATATAAAGCGCATTCGACATTGGCTAGTCATGTTCCTTTCGGATGCGGCCCGCCAATTTCGACGATATACCGCGGTGGCGCGATTTCTAATCCACAATATCACGACGATAGTCGAAGGTTGAAACCCGACATGGCGCAGCTCTCTGAGGACTCTTTTGCCTTTGGCGGGCCGATGCTCTCCGTCGATGAGGCGGTGGAGATCATCGCGTCACGTGTCAAAGCGGTTGGCGAGACAGAGGCTGTTTCATTGGGAGAGGCCGACGGCCGGATACTGGCGCGTGACATTGCCGCGCCTTTGCCGTTGCCGCCTTTCACCAATTCTGCGGTCGATGGTTATGCCGTGAACGGCGGAGACTTGCCGCCTGACGGCGAACGGGCTTTCCCGATAGGTGGACGCGTGCAGGCGGGTACGCCAGCAAAAGCCGGGCGGCCCGCACACGCCGTGCGGATCTTTACCGGGGCACCAATGCCCGACGGCACCGATACCGTTTTTATGCAGGAAGATGTGCGAATTGATACCACAGGGCAGGTGGTGCTTCCGCCCGGCTTGAGGGTGGGCGCAAACGTTCGCCCGGCCGGCGAGGACATACCGCTCGGCCATCTCGCCCTGACATCCGGACAACGATTGCGCCCGCAGGATGTCGCACTTGCCGCCGCTTTTGGGCTAACGCAGCTAGATGTGGTACGACGCCTTCGCATTGCGGTTTTCTCGACCGGCGATGAACTGGCCTCGCCCGGGACAGAGCGGGCAGCCGCTCAGCTCTTCGACTCCAATCGTTTCATGTTGATGGCGATGCTCCGAAGGCTGGGCTGTGAGGTTAGCGATCTCGGCATCTTGCGCGATGAGCGGGCGTCACTGGCGAACGCGCTGAAGCAGGCCGCAAGACAACACGACCTCATTCTCACCACCGGTGGTGTCTCGACTGGCGAGGAGGATCACGTCAAGGCGGCCGTCGAAAGCGCAGGATCGCTCGTTCTGTGGCGGATGGCGATCAAGCCCGGCCGCCCGGTGGCTATGGGAATCATCGATGGTACGCCGTTTATCGGACTGCCAGGTAACCCGGTCGCTAGTTTTGTTACCTTCGTCCACGTGGTGCGGCCCACAGTGCTGGCCCTTTCGGGAGCCGCGTCTGCGCCGTTAATACCGATGCCGGTACGGGCGACTTTCAGGTACAAGAAGAAACTTGGCCGCCGCGAATATGTCCGCGTCACGCTTCGTAAGGCGGCGGACGCTATGTTGGAGGCGACCAAATTTCCGCGCGAAGGAGCTGGCTTGTTGTCGTCCTTGGTCGAAACCGATGGACTGGTGGAACTCGGCGAATCCATCGTCAAGGTGGGGCCTGGCGACAGCGTCGGGTTCCTCAGTTACGCCAACATGTTTTAAAGCCCTAACGCATGATAACGACCAAGCTCAATCTCACCGGTCTCAGATGCCCGTTGCCGGCGCTGAAGACGCGCAAGGCGTTGAAGTCGATCTTGCCAGGCGATTTCCTTGAAGTGCACTGCAGCGATCCGTTGTCAGTCATCGATATTCCGAACTTGGTCCGCGAGACCGGCGATAAGGTCGAAATCACTGAACGCGACGAAAAGAGAATTGTGTTCCTGATCGAAAAGGCAGAGAGCACCCCCGCGGACGAGGGACCTTCGAAGGGTTCGTAAGGTTTCGGCGCCGGCTGCCTTAGACTTATTTGGAATTGACTTGCATCTGGTATACCAAGGGCTAGAGTTTAGCTGCGGCGACCTTGAAATCCGGGATCAAAAGCTGATCGTGTTCAAGGACTTGCCGAATCGGTTTCGAGTGCTTTCGCCTTAAAGGAGCGCGCGACTTTTCCATGAGTGAGGACGTTCACAAAGTCCGTGCCTTTGAGCACCCCGGGGAAGGGAGGAAACGGGCTAAATCGACACCCAAGGGTCGTCAGGTCGATCTGACCGCGGCGCATGAGATCGAACTTCTATTAGGGGATCGGCCTAGGAAGCGTGACCTGCTGATCGAGTATCTGCACCTGATCCAGGACACCTATCATCAGATTTCCGCGGCGCACCTTGCGGCACTCGCTGATGAAATGAAGCTTGCTTTTGCCGAAGTGTTTGAGACCGCGACTTTCTATGCGCATTTTGACATTGTGAAGGAAGGTGAGGCGGAGGTCGCGCCGCTGACCATTCGCGTCTGCGATTCCCTCACGTGCGCCATGCTGGGCGGCGAAAAGTTGCTTCATGAATTGCAGAATACGGCCGGCCCTGGCGTTCGCGTGGTGCGCGCGCCCTGCGTTGGTCGCTGCGATACAGCGCCCGCTGCCGAGGTCGGACATAATTTCGTGGATCATGCGACCGTTGCGAACGTCCTTGCCGCCGCGAAAGCCGGCGACACCCACGCCCATCTGCCTGATTATGTCGACTTCGACGCTTACGCGGCCGGTGGTGGCTACCAACTGTTGGGGCGTCTCCGCTCCGGCGCTCTTCCAAAAGAAGACTTGCTAAAATCGCTCGACGACGCGAGTTTGCGCGGTCTCGGCGGTGCTGGCTTTCCGACGGGACGCAAATGGCGCTCGGTGCTGGGGGAGCCAGGTCCGCGGCTGATGGCCGTCAATGGCGACGAAGGCGAGCCTGGCACGTTCAAGGACCGCTACTATCTCGAAACCGATCCGCATCGCTTTCTCGAAGGCATGCTGATCGGTGCGCACGTGGTCGAAGCGACCGACGTCTATGTCTATCTTCGCGACGAGTATCCGGCCTCGCGGCAAATCCTCGAGCGCGAGATCGCAAAGCTGCCGCCGAGCGGACCGAATATTCATATGCGCCGCGGCGCTGGTGCCTACATCTGCGGCGAAGAATCCTCGCTTCTGGAAAGTCTGGAAGGCAAGCGCGGCTTACCCCGGCACAAGCCTCCGTTTCCGTTCCAGGTCGGCCTGTTCGGTTTGCCGACCCTGATTAACAACGTTGAGACGCTGTGGTGGGTGCGCGACATCGTCGAGAAGGGGGCTGATTGGTGGAAGGGCCACGGCCGCAATGAGCGTCACGGGCTGCGAAGCTATTCGGTCTCCGGTCGGGTCAAAAATCCCGGCATGAAACTCGCGCCCGCAGGCGTCACCGTTCGCGAACTGATTGACGAATTCTGCGGCGGCATGGCGGATGGACACGATTTCTTCGCCTATTTGCCGGGAGGGGCGTCAGGCGGGATCTTGCCGGCGGCAATGGACGACATTCCGCTCGATTTCGGCACGCTGGAGAAATACGGGTGCTTTATCGGTTCGGCCGCGGTTGTCGTTCTGTCCCAAGCCGACAGCGTCCGGGATGCCGCTCTGAACCTGATGAAGTTCTTCGAAGATGAAAGCTGCGGCCAGTGCACGCCGTGCCGTGTCGGAACCCAGAAAGCGGCGATCCTGATGCAGCAGCCGGTCTGGAACCAGGAGCTGCTTGGCCAATTGAGTCAGGCGATGCGTGATGCTTCAATCTGCGGACTGGGGCAGGCGGCCTCCAATCCGCTGACATCGGTCATCAAGTATTTCCCCGACGAGTTTCGTCCCCAGCAAGCCGCCGAATAGGCGTGTCCTGGGGGCGTCCGTTTCCGACGAGGGCTGAATGAGCAACGAGCAGAACTCCCCACCGCAAGGCTACGGCCACGACGCCAAAGGTTCGGCAGGGGGCAAGAACGTGCCGGATGGGCGGATAACGGTCTCTCATAGCGAACCGATCGGGACGGTCGGCGGCAAGGGCAGCGGACCGCAGGTGATCAAGTTCGAGCTCGACGGCCAGCAGGTTGAAGCGAGCGCTGGCGAAACCATCTGGCAGGTGGCGAAACGCCAGGGCCGCGATATTCCGCATCTGTGTTATTCGCCCGCGCCGGACTACCGGCCCGACGGCAATTGCCGCGCTTGCATGGTAGAGATCGAGGGCGAACGGGTGCTGGCAGCGTCGTGCAAGCGGACGCCATCTGTTGGCATGAAAGTAAAATCCGCAAGTGACCGGGCCATCGCCGCGCAGAAAATGGTGATGGAGCTGTTGGTTGCTGACCAGCCGGCGCGCGAGACCTCGCACGACCCCGATTCAAAGTTCTGGCACTGGGCCGAAAAGATCGAAGTTACCGAAAGCCGCTTCCCGGCCGCCGAGCGCTGGCAGGGCGACGCCAGCCATCCGGCCATGCGCGTCAATCTCGACGCCTGCATCCAATGTGGCCTCTGCGTGCGTGCTTGCCGCGAGGTGCAGGTCAACGACGTCATCGGCATGGCCTATCGCAGCCACGGCACCAAGATCGTCTTCGATTTCGATGATCCTATGGGAGAGTCGACCTGCGTGGCCTGCGGCGAATGCGTCCAGGCTTGCCCGACTGGCGCACTGATGCCCGCCGTGATGCTCGATGAGAACCAGACCCGCGTCACCTATCCAGACCGCAAGGTCGATTCGCTTTGCCCTTATTGCGGCGTTGGCTGCCAGGTCACCTATGAAGTCAAGGACGAGAAGGTCATCTACGCCGAAGGCCGCGACGGTCCGGCCAATCACAATAGACTCTGCGTCAAAGGCCGCTTTGGTTTCGACTACATCCATCACCCCAACCGTCTAACCAAGCCGTTGGTGCGGCTGCCTGGAGTCAAAAAGGACGCCAACGATCAGGTCGATCCGGCCAATCCGTTTACTCACTTCCGCGAGGCTTCCTGGGAGGAGGCGCTCGACATCGCAGCCAAAGGCCTCGTCAAAATCCGAGACGAAAAGGGCTCCAAGGCGCTCGCAGGCTTCGGCTCGGCTAAGGGATCGAACGAAGAAGCCTATCTATTCCAGAAACTCGTCCGGACCGGATTTGGCTCCAACAACGTCGACCATTGTACGCGGCTTTGCCATGCTTCATCGGTTGCGGCACTATTCGAAGGCATAAGCTCGGGAGCGGTGTCGGCACCGTTCGCAGCCGCTGCGGACGCAGAAGTCATATGGGTGATCGGCGCCAATCCCACAATCAACCATCCCGTTGCCGCGACCTTCATCAAGAACGCAACCAAGCGCGGCGCCAAGCTGATCGTGATGGATCCGCGGCGTCAGACGCTGTCTCGCCACGCCACCAAACATCTTCAGTTCAAGCCCGGCAGCGATGTCGCGATGCTGAACGCGATGATCAATACGATTATCACCGAGGGGTTGACCGACCAGCAATACATTGCCGGTTACACCGAGGGATATGACGAGCTGAAGGCCAAGATCGTCGAGTTCACGCCGGAGAGAATGTCCCCGATTTGCGGTATCCCAGCTCAGACTCTTCGGGAGGTGGCGCGGATGTACGCTCGCGCGAAATCTTCGATCATCTTTTGGGGAATGGGGATCAGCCAACATATTCACGGCACCGACAATGCGCGCTGCCTGATCGCGTTGGCGTTGATCACCGGTCAGATCGGCCGCCCGGGCACCGGTCTGCATCCACTCCGCGGCCAGAACAACGTGCAGGGTGCCTCCGACGCTGGACTAATCCCGATGTTCCTGCCGGATTACCAGCCTGTCGGTCGTAACGATCTGAGAGGAGCCTTCGAGAAGCTTTGGGGCCAGGAGCTTGATCCGGTGCGCGGACTAACCGTCGTCGAGATCATGAATGCGATCCATGCCGGAACGATTCACGGCATGTATGTCGAGGGCGAAAACCCTGCGATGTCGGACCCCGACTTGCAGCATGCGCGCCATGCGCTGGCTATGTTAGACCATCTTGTGGTGCAAGATCTGTTTGTCACCGAGACCGCGTTCCACGCTGATGTCATCCTGCCGGCGTCGGCGTTTGCGGAAAAGTCTGGCTCCTTCACCAACACCGACCGCCGTGTTCAATTGGCGCGCCAAGTGATCAAGCCCCCGGGCGATGCTCGACAGGATCTCTGGATTATCCAGGAGATTGGCAAACGAATGGGCTTGCCTTGGAACTACGAAGGGCCGGGCGAGGTCTTCACCGAGATGGCGCAACTGATGCCGTCGCTCAAGAACATTACGTGGGACCGGCTCGTGCGTGAGGGCGCGGTCACGTATCCCGTGGATGGACCGGATCAACCGGGCAACGAGATCATCTTCACCACCGGTTTCCCGACCGAAAGCGGCCGCGGCAAGATTGTGCCGGCGAAAGTCATCCCGCCGGATGAAATACCCGACGACGAATATCCGATGGTGCTCTCCACCGGCCGCGTGCTCGAACATTGGCACACCGGTTCGATGACGCGGCGTGCGCTTGTGCTTGACCAGATCGAGCCCGAGGCGGTCGCGTTCATGTCGCCGAAGGATATGCGGAAGAAAAAGCTCGCGCCCGGTGATTTTATGCGGCTTGAGACCCGCCGTGGCGCGGTCGAGGTCAAGGTGCGCGCCGACCGCGATGTGCCCGAAAATATGGTGTTCATGCCATTCTGTTATGCGGAAGCCGCAGCGAACCTGCTGACCAATCCGGCCCTCGATCCGTTCGGGAAGATCCCGGAGTTCAAGTTCTGCGCGGTGCGCGCGGAGAAAATCGAGATGCGGACCGCTGCCGAATGAGCTGGCTATAAGCTGATTTCGTTGCCGATCCGATCAGCAAGGATGCTCAAGCGATCTGGAAGTACTCTGTCACTTTATCCGGAGTAATGCCGTGTTCGGCACAGATTGTCAGCAGCTTTAGCGTCGCACGATAGCGTGTCAGCCGTTCAGAAGGAAATAGCTCGTCAGAACTGTGCCTTCCGGGTATGTGCCGCCTTACCTGCACGAGGCGTTCCTTGGTCACAGGTTTTCCGGACATTGTCGAACATTCTGGACGAGACAGGTTGTCCTGAGAAGCGGTTTTTGTCCAAAGAACAACTAAGCCATTGGTTTCGACGATCGGACAAGTTGGCTGACAGCAGTTCGGCGAGAAAAGCGGCCGTTGCGGTCTCATAAGCAGCCTTGGTTTTGATGCGCATGTAGTGCCTGACGCGGGCACCGCTATTGCGTGGATACCGTTCTGCGAGCTCTTCAACCAGCGCGCGGCCTTGCGCGGTTGCCACGGAACTTCGCAGGTGTGCGAGCGGGACGAGTTGCGGCTCTACGTCGGAAACTACAGCTGGCCTGATGTGCCTGGGCAGGGGCTCACCTTCTGTTGGAATCGGCCGACGCTATCGGCTCCAGGCCGTGCCTTTGCAAGATGGCTTGCCCGTCTTCCGACATCACGAATGCAGCGAAGCGCAGCGCAACCGGTTTGCTTTCGAGGATCACCAACCCGTCCGCAGGCTGAACAGCAAGCGCTGATGGCAACTTGACAGATGTGAGGGTCGGAACTTCCTCCTGAACGGCGGCAACGGCGCTACAATAAATGAGCATGACGTCGGCCTGATCGGATAGGAATATGCCTTCAACGGCTCCTTTGCCGGCTACCAATAGCGGCGTCTTCTCTCCACCCCCGACAAGCTTCTTTGCCTTTGCCTCCAACGTCGCGCGTGCTCCGGGTTTGACGGAATCAGCGCGTGCGAAGACCTCCCAGCTGTAGGTCCCCAGTGGGTCGGACCCTGGCGTCGAGGTCGCAATCCTGACGGCAGGATCCAGTAAGCGATCGAGGAAGTTGGCTCCGTTGAGGCCCAACTCCGGACGAGCCAGCGCGCAAAGGGTGTTCCGCGCGAAGAGGATGACCAGGCGTTCGGGGTGTCCCGCGGCCAGTTTATGGGGCTGTTCTAAATCAGCAGACGCAAATACATCGACATGCGCGCCGCCTTCGATCTTCTGGCGCATCAGACCCGAGGCGCCGAACTCCGGCGTGTCCACCTCGTCGGATTGCTTCGGAAAATGCTGCAAAAGATCCGTCATTGCAGCGCGGAGGCTGCCAGCCCCCATTACCTTCAACGTATCCGCCCTTGCTGGTGTAAAGAGGGCCAGAACGGTCGCGAGAAGACCAATCAACTTGCGGGGCATGCAAACCTCCGGACGGATGAGATCTATAACAAAACCGGATTGCCCGATAGAAAATATCGATCAAAGCTTTGCTGGGAAAGACCAAAAAGAGATGGCTCCTGTGGCATAGATGTCATTGCCAGAACAGACCGTTATGTTTCAGTTTATACAGCGATAATTTCTTGATCCATAGTCGGTAAAGTACTTGGGGGCAGGGGATGAAGTATGTCGCGGTGGCCGGCATTTTGCTGGCGAGTTTGAATACCGAGTTTGCTGACGTTGCGTTCGCTCAGCAGGCGCCGCAGGGGCCTCTCCCTCCGGTGACGGTCGAACCTCCAAAATCTCGGGCCGATCAGCAGGGCCAAACGGCCGCCGCCAAGCCCGCCGAGCCGTTGAAGAAAAAGAAGCGGGTCGCGCGTCGGTTGGCCTCGCCATCGCCGGCTGCCGCCGCTCCAGGACTGCCTGGCGCGGGAGGCGTCCACAACGCGGCGACAAATCCCAATTACAACACGGGCATCGCAAACTTCGGGCCCCTCGGAAACCGCAGCCTCCTCGACGCGCCGTACTCGATGACGGTCATATCGAACGACATGCTCGAGAACCTCCAGCCCAAGACAGTCAACGATGCGCTGCGGTATCTTCCTGACGTCGAGATCCGTAATCAGCAGGGTTATGAGGTGTCCCGTCCTCAATCCCGCGGTTTCCAGGGAACCGTGGTGCAGAACACCAGACTCGATGGATTGAGCGTCATCGGAACCACCGCGATCCCCACCGAAAATCTCTCCGGCATCCAGGTGCTGAACGGGATGGCTGGATCGCTCTACGGACCCGCCACGCCGGCTGGCGTCTTCAACTACGTTTTGAAACGGCCGTCAGATAGTCCTTACGCAAGCTATACACAGGGGTTCGATTCAAATTCGGTCTTCACAGAGAATATCGACGTAGGCGGGCGCACGCCTGACGGAAAAGTGGGCTACCGGTTCAACGTCGTTCACGGCGAAGGCGAAAGCTGGGCGCCGGAGAGCGCGTCCAACCGAACGCTGGCGAGCGGCGCCATCGATTTCTATCTCGCCAATCGAACCGTCATCGAAACCAATTTCAGTCACTATGAAACCAACGCCACCGGGCTGCCTGGCAGCATCACTTATTTCAGCAAGACGAACATCCTGCTTCCTGCTGCCGTCGATCCGACCAAGCTCGGCTTGGGACAGCCGGGCGCCGGCACGGATCTCATCACCAATACGGGCGTCGTCAAACTCAAACATGAGTTTAATAACGACTGGAATTTCGAGATTGGTGGCCTCTATCAGGATGCCGTGCGCAATCTGTTTGGTATCACCAACAGTATGACGGACAACAATGGTGACTTCACGGTCATCAAGAACTTTACTGCCGTCCCGCATTTCACGATCGCCAGCAACACGGCATCGTTGAATGGAAAATTCGATCTGTTCGGCTTCCGAAACGAAGTGACGTTTGGGACCAACGGGTTTTTCAACGGCCAGTATTCCTATGTGAACTCCATCGCGCAGAATCTCCCCGGCACCTCAAACCTCGCCGATCCCACACTGTTCTCGTTGCCACCTGTTCCAAACAATGGCGGGCAATTCAAGTCGGCCATTCTGCAGAACCAGACGATCGTTACCGGTGACACCTTCCACTTCAACGACCAGTGGGCTTTGCAAAGCGTGGTCAGTACATCGTTCCTGCATTCCGAGAGTTGGTTGGCGACCGGCGCAATCAGCAGCCAACAAACGGCAAATGGCGTCGTCAGTCCCACCGTGAGCTTGATCTACAAGCCCTTTGAGAAGATTGCGACCTTTGCGACCTTGGCCAGCAGCGTCGAGCAAAGCGATCAGGCGCCGGCCGGCACAGCCAACGTCAACCAGTTTCTCGCGCCATATTACGATCAGGAGTATGAGGTCGGCGTTAAATACGCAGTCTCGCCCGCGCTTCTCGCTACCTTCTCTCTATTTCACATGACACGCCCGTTTGCGTCGACCGATCCGGTCACGAACATATTCGAGGTCGTTGGCATGCAACGAAACAATGGCGCCGAATTGTTTCTTCAGGGCGCGATTTACCAGGATCTGTCGATCTTTGGTGGCCTGAGTTACATAGACGCAAGATTGGAGAATACCGGGCTGGCTACGACGAACGGCCGACTGGTTGTCGGTGTTCCACTCTTTAAAACCGACGTCGCGATCGACTATCATCCGGTAGTTTGGCACGGGTTCGCGCTGACCGGCGGTGTTCATGCGGAAGGCGAACGAGCAGCCACCAATCTCAACAATTCATTTGCTCCGTCTTACGCGACATTCGACGCGGGTGTTCGCTATTCGACGACCGTCGACAAGCACATCATAACGGCTCGGTTCCAAGTGCTGAATATCGGCAATGTTTTCTATTATTCGTCGATTGCCGACGGCAACATCGTGGGAAGTCCAGGCGCAAACACCGCGTACCTCGGAACGCCGCGGACGTTTATGCTTAGTCTACAGATGACGTTGTGAGCGAGGCTTGCCGACAGCCGGCCGCGCGGAGGCACTGACCAAATGAACGACTTCGCTCGATCTGTCGGGGTCGCCCTCTCGCTGATCGGCAAAGCTGATCCCGAACTTTTCGGAATCGTCGCGCTGTCGCTATGGGTCAGCTTGACGGCAAGCACGGTCGCACTTGTGGTCGGCGCGCCGATCGGGGGGTGGCTCGCGATAATCCGCTTTCGGGGGCGGGAGGCAATCATCGTATTGATCAATGCGCTCCTCGGTCTTCCCCCTGTCGTGGTGGGGCTCGCACTCTATCTACTGCTTTCGCGGTCGGGCCCTCTCGGGTCCGCCGGGCTGTTGTTCACGCCGACGGCCATGGTCATCGCGCAGACGGTGCTCGCCACCCCGATCGTGGTCGCGCTGGTACATCGGCCGTCCACCTTGCTGTGGGCCGAGTATGGCGATCTTGCTCGCACGGACGGCCTGTCCACCGTACGCAGTATGGCCTTGCTACTCGCTCTCGGCCGGGCTTCGCTCCTAACGGCCTTCCTTGCCGCATTCGGTCGGGCCATCGCCGAAGTCGGCGCCATTATCATCGTGGGCGGCAATATTCGCAGTTTCACGCGGACGATGACCACGGCGATCGCACTGGAAACAAGCAAGGGCGATCTTCCATTGGCACTCGGGCTCGGACTGATCTTGCTGGCGCTGAGCGTAGCGGTCTCGACTGCAGCATTCCTGTTAGTGGGACGCGTCGGGGAAAAATAGCTGCTCGTCGCCCACCTTGTAGCCTGCGATGGTTTCTTGCCCTTTCGGTGAGATGAGCCAGTCGACGAAGGCTTGCCCATCATAAGCCCTCACGTTCGGATGCTCCGCCGGGTTCACAAGCATGACGCCGTACTGGTTGAATAGTCGTTTGTCGCCCTCGGTCAGGATCGCGAGATCTTCCCGGTTCTTGAATGACAACCAAGTCCCCCGATCGGATAGCAGATAGGCATTCGATGACGCCGCCATGTTCAGCGCCGAACCCATGCCTTGGCCAATCTCGCGGTACCAGTTTCCCCGGGCCGCCGTGATGTCGATTCCCGCATCCTTCCAGAGCCGTAATTCGGCTTCGTGCGTTCCGGAATAATCGCCGCGCGAGATAAATGGCGCCTCCGCCGCCGCGATCTTGCGCAGTGCCTCTAATACGTTCTTGTCGCCGGCGACGTGCGCGGGATCGTTCTTCGGACCGACGATGACGAAGTCGTTGTACATGACATCGAAACGCCTCACGCCTTGTCCCTCCGCCATAAACTTGTCCTCTGCAGGGCGATCATGGACAAGGACGACATCTGCATCACCCCGGCGTCCGATATCCAACGCTTGACCTGTGCCAACGGCGACGACCTTCACGGTAATGCCTGAAGCTTTTGAAAAGACGGGCAAGAGATAGCCAAACAGGCCCGATTGCTCCGTGGACGTCGTTGACGCGACCGTAATGGCGCGATCCTGCGCAAAAGCGGCAGTCCAACAGATTAAAAGCAGTGCGATTGCGCCAGCCTTTTTCATTGACTGTCAAACGCTGGCCTGAAACCGGCGCTCTCGAGTGCCGCGCGAGTATGGTGTGACGCAAGTGCGTCCAGGAATGCTCGAACCGCTGGCCGCTCTTTCCGCGCCGCGACAAGCGCAAAATCATAGTGTTCTTCAGCGAAAGGAATAAAGCCAAGATCCGTTGCGCACGCAACTGGTGCGATGGTCATTCCCCAATCGGCGCGTCCCTGCGTCACCGCCGCCGCGACTGCATTATGCGATCGAGGTTGGTTCCAGTACCCGTCTGGACGCGCCTCACCAAGCAGGCGGTCGATCAGGATGCGCGTGCCAGCCCCTTGATTGCGATTGACCATGATGCAAGTGGGATCAGCGATCGCGCTGCGCACGGCCTGTTCGGCGTTCAAACCCTCAAAACGTTGATCGCCTTTCTTGAACACGATTCCTTGCATACGACGCCATCCTGGCACCAGATCGAGCCCCTCACTCAAAAAGGGCGCGTTGTAGGTTTCGGTCTTATCGTCGAGCAGGTGGATCGGCGCAAAATCGCATTCGCCGCGTTTCGCAGCCGCCAAGCCGCCGAGACTGCCAACCGCAATCGAACGCACAGTAAGACCGGTATGCGCTAACGGCGCCGTCACCAGGTCGAGCCCTGTGCAGTGACTGCCCACGATAACCAGGTCGGGCACGCGTACATGCGGCGTGAACAACGTCACCTTGGCTTCGCTGCCGGCCGGCATCTGGTCGGCCAGCGCGTCGATCCGAAGGAAGCCGTCAGCCTGCGAGAACGATGTAACGGCCCCCGATCCTTTGCCTGACGGATAGGCAATCAGACCGTCCGCGCCTTCGACCAGCGAGACCATAACGAACTCGGTGCGCCCGAGTTCAGATGCGATCCTTACCGGCACTTTCGCTGTGACCGTCGCATCCGAACGAGGTGGGAGACCGGCCAGCCGCCGAAGCACCGGCACGATCATGTCATGGAAGGTGAACATGGCGGAGGTCGGAAAGCCCGGTAAAATCACCACAGGCTTGTCGTTACACACGGCCAGGCAGAGTGGCTTGCCTGGCTTCAGCGCGACGCCGTGACAAATAATCCCGGGTTGGCCGAGGCGCGCGATAATGCGATGGGAGACGTCACCCGCTCCCTTCGAAGTCCCGCCTGACAGCACGACCATGTCGCTTTCGGCGAGCGCCCGGTGCATCGCCGCTTCGAGCTTCTCTTCGTCGTCTGGGATGGCGCCCCAAAACACTGCGTTTCCGCCATTTTCGTTGATCGCGGCGACGACGATAGCGCCATTGCTGTCGTAGATCGCTGCCGGCGGCAACGGCTCGCCAGGTTGAACCAACTCATCACCGGTTGAAATCACAGCGACGCGGACGCTCCGTCGAGTGGGGACCTCGGCGATTCCGCAGGCGGCAAGCATGCCGATCTCCCGCGAACCGATCACGGTGCCGGCTCGCAAAAGCGCTTCGCCGCGAGCGATATCGGACCCGGCAAAGGACACAAATTGCCCGGGGAAAGCAGAGCGACGTACTTCGATCGCGTGTTCGCCGGAGGGCTCGGTATGCTCCACCATCACGACAGCATCCGCGCCGCGCGGAATTGGTCCGCCAGTTGCAATCGGCGTCGCTGTGTCGGGCAGTACCAGTTGAGTGGGTGCGGTGCCGCAGGCGATGACTTCCTCGTTCAAGATCAGATGCACCGACGCAAATTCTGCGGCTGAAGCAAGGTCGGTCGAGCGGACAGCAAATCCATCGACATTTGAACGGTCGAACGGCGGTACGTCGATTGGCGAGAGGATATCTCTCGCCAACGCGCAACCAACCGCTTCGACGAGCTTTCTTTGTTCGGTGGATACTTCCCGCGGAAACAACACCGCTTCGAAGCGTTCAAGCGCTTCCTCACGCGACAATATTGTCAGGAATTGATCTTGATCGATCGAGTTCCGGTCCTTCGGTAAGGATGTGTTGGTCATGTCGGCACCCGCGGCATTAGATTAGCATATAGGCACCGACCGGCGTTCCCGCCGGAAATCCTTCGCTACTTCCCGGAACTACCAGCCAAGCGCTGGCCTTCATGATGGCCTGGAGGGGAAGATCTGCCAGTGCAAGGGGCACCCAACAGCCGTTGTTGCGCTCAAGCAGAGCGATTTCGGCGATTCCGACGCTGGAAGCGAGCTTACGAGCCAGCGGTAGGATCGTGGCTTCACGAGGCTGCCGTCCGGAGAGCCGATCAAGGACAGGCAGCCCCAACGTCCACCATCCGGCCAAGGCGCCGGCCGCCGAACCCGGCAGCGCAAGCACCGGGGTGCTTCCGATCCTGCCAACCGCCGATGTGACGGCAGGTCTGAGCGCCAGTCCATGAGCGAAAACTTCTCCGCGTTGTCCGATTGCCAGGACGGTCGCGTCAGTCCGGCCGACGCCAGAGCCGCCGACTGTGACGAAAAGATCAAAGGCGGTCATTTCAAGTTCGGCGGCTATGGAGGCGGCGCCGCGCGATCCAGCGTCAGCGAATGTCACTTCGGCGCCGGCGTACCGTGCGCTTTTCTGGATGAGATGCGCTGTTTCGATGTCGCCATTGGTTGCTGGAACATTGATCAAGCGCAACCTTGGCCGGCGCACCTTCATCTTTTCGAGCCGGGCTGCGTGTGCAAATACGATGTCGAATGGGCGAAGCTGCATGCCGGGGACAATGACGAAGCCATCCGGGAGATCGCCGCCGCGTCGGCGCACACCGCGTCCCGGGGAGGCGTCGGCCATGACTTGAGGGACCGGGGCCGACTGGTCGATGCCGTCGGCATCGATCACGCAATCGCAACCATCCGGTATCGGATCGCCAGCCTCGACCCAACGGGGCGCTGTCGTCAGCGGCAGCGGCGCATAGGCGGACACGCCAACCAGATCACTGGCGCGGAACGCCCATCCGTCGACCAAGGCGATGTCCTGTTGCGGATACGTCCGGATTGGTACCGGTTCGGCCGTGACGCAACCGACCGCTTGGCTCAGAGGCAGTTCGGCAACGGCCACGGGTGCAAGACCGTCGAGGAGCGCGGCAAGAGCCGCATCAAGCGCAGTGAGCGAAGGCGGCAGGCGTTGAGCTACGTTCATGGCCGTTTCTGGATCACGGATTAACGAGCCTCGCAACTACGCCCCCGGACCTCGCGGATAAGCTGGGTGTGTCCATTCTGAACGCGCCCATAACCTATTGAATTAATTAAGGGACAGAATCCACTGTTTCGTCAAAAAATTCATCGAAATCATTGATGAAGTAGCCGGATTTTGATTCCAACGTGCGTTCAGAAGGCAAGCACAGATCAGTTCATCTGAAATCATCAAGCCGACGCGGGACAAACCTGTATCCAAATTACAATCCGAAATCCTTGGAGCAGCGCGTGGCAGCCTGCTAAAAATGCGATCGTGATGTCGCGACCACCTGCAATACTTCGTGAATCCTAAAAGGCGCTCGCGGAGGTTCAGCGACAACCTGAACGGCAAGAAATGAAGAAGCCCGTTGAACGGCCAATCGAGCGTCCGTGCCCGCGTGCAACGGGACCGGTATCGCGCCTGTGAAGCCACCGGCGCGCCCGGACGTCAGGATTCACGCGCGGCGCGCGGTGGCAAAGCACGGGTAACCGGCGTCAGCCGATAACCGACACCCACGTCCCGGCACCGGCTAAGCCCAGCACCACGATCACGAAGAGGGCGGTTTCCGTGACATTCATAGTCCAGGGAGTTGGCGCCATTGTGGATAACTCCAAGCCAGCGCCCCAAACTTCACGAATCCCCAATCCCTTACAGTAGTCAACTTGTTTGACAGGCCTGTGAATAATTTGTGGATGACCCGGTTAGGGTGAAATGATAGTTTTCGACCATGCGAGTGTCCGACGTCATCTGTCCGAAGTGCCACGCTGGCTATAGACGCATCGAACTGATGTCGAAGCCGGGCGAGAGCGGCGAGTTTCGCTGCTTGAGCTGCAATCATTTGCTCGAGGTTTTTGACGGCTTTCATGAGGTCGCGATGCGCCTCACGGTTCAGCCTGGCCTAACTAACGCGGAAACGCGCAGGCGGGCGCCTTTCGCATTGACGTTACGGCTGGCTTACGGAGACAGCGACTTCTTCAACTCAAGTTTGATGTCGACTCGGTCCGCCGCAATATCGGTGACGGCGAAGCTCCGAGCGGCGATCACGACGAAGATCGATAGGATTGCGAGGGCTAACGCGCCCTCACGACGCTATACCTAAGTTGAGATTTCTTGCGTGAAATCAGGTGACGCGAGATAGAGGCGCTATCTTAGCCGGCAAGCGGCTTTCGAGACGCGCAAACGAAGCGCCGAAACAGCTTTCTGTTTCCCGTGGAAATCAAGGCAGTACAGGCGCGTGATAAGTGAAGGTCGTCATCAGGATCGCGGCCACGATCATAATGATCGGGAAATGGATGAAGAACTGCACCGACGTGTAGCCGATCAGATCCTTTGACTTCAAGCCGAGAATGCCGAGTAAGGGCAGCATCCAGAACGGATTGATGAAGTTTGGAAGTGTCTCGGCGATGTTGTAGATCATCACGGTCCAGCCGAGGTGCGCGCCGACCTCGTTGGCGGCCTTCATGATGTAGGGCGCTTCGATCACCCATTTGCCGCCTGCCGACGGGATAAAGAATCCGAGCACCGCGGAATAGATTCCGACCAGAAACGAAAAAACGGTCGAATTGGCGGAGGCGTCCACGAACCAGTGAGCGATGGTGTCGGAGAGCGTAATCCCCTTGCTGTTCGGCACTTTGGTCAGCATCTGCGCAATGCCGGCATAGAAAGGAAATTGCAGCAGCACGCCTGAGACGCTCGGCATCGCCTTGGAGAAGGCGTCGAGCAGGCTGCGCGGGCGCCAGTGCAGTAGAATGCCGAGTATGAGAAAGACAAAGTTATAGGTGTTAAGGCCCGATAAGGTGATCAGCGGATTGCCGGACTGAAACGTCTGCCAGAGCCAGCCCAGCGCCAGCACGACGATCAAAATCGTCAGGATGGGACTGAATTCGAGAAAGTCGCCAGGCCGGGCCGGCTTCTTCTGTTCAATCCCATCATCATCGAGCGAAACGCCGAGGTCCTCGGCCGTCTTGACCTGCATGGGATTAGGAGCGGTCAGATAGCAGATCACGGCGGACAGCACGGTTACGATCACTGTCGTCACCACGTTTTGCCATGTGAGGATCGTCTCGGAGAAGCCGATGACACCGGTGATAGGCAATAGCGAGCCTGGGATGCTGGCGGCGTTAGCCTGAAGCTGAGCCGCCGACGATGTGATCCCGAGCGTGAAACCACAACCGAGACCGAGATAACCGGCGGCGCCTGCCGCGCGGTAGTCGAGCCGGATGTCTTTGCGCCGAGCGATTTCACGCACCAGCAGGCCAGAGAAAATCAGGCTGAGCCCCCAATTGAGAAGCGACAGCAGGATGCTCAGCACGCCGACAAAGACGACGGCGCCGCGCGCCGTGGTGGGCACGCCGGCGAGTCGCCGCATGGCGGCCGCAATCGGTGGTGACATCGCAACCACATAACCGCCGACCGCGACCAGCGCCATCTGCATCGTAAACGGAATCAGATTCCAGAATCCGTCGCCGAAAGCCTGGCTGACCGTTAGCGGCGAGCCGCCATGCGCGATGGTGCCGAGCGCGATCACGACCACCGCGATCAGCACGAAAACATAGGCATCCGGAAACCAGCGTTCGGCGAAACCGACCATATGCTGCGAGAAATTGGCGAGGAGGTTGCTCCGGGTCGGCGCGTCTTCTGGGAAAGAATTTCTATCCGTCGTATCGGTCATCGGAGCCCCCGTTATCGGCTGGTCAGTTAAATTGTCGTTTTTTCCAAATTCGCCGTCGTCAAAGCGCGAGCGTCAATTCGGACAGTGGAACGGCCTGGCAGGTCAAACACTGATCGGGTTCTCCTTCCTCAGTGCCAAGACGCGCGATACTGCCGTGGACGATGCGCATGGCGCAGCTTTCGCATTGGCCGACCCGGCACCCGCTCGGAAGCGCAAGACCTGCCGCTTCGGCAGCATCAAGGATGGTGCCGAGCTCTGGAGCCCAGACAAAGCTCCTGTCGCTGCCGGCGATATGGATGGTCTGTGATGTCAACGAAGGTGGGACAACCGGCGGGGACGCAAAGGCCTCGGTAAAGATGTCGAAACGCGGCATCCCGCGTTCGACCAGCTGCGCTGTCATCGCCGCTGTGAAGGTCGGTGACCCGCACAGATAGGCGAGGGGACGTTGCGAGAGTAGTGCATCGACAGGCGACAGATCCAGCCTGCCTGCGTAGTCATAATTCTGCGGGCAGCGATCCTGTGCCCGCGGCGTCGAATACGCGGTCACGAGCTCAAGCTGCGGCAACCAGTCTGCCAACTGCCGCAGCCGGCCGGCAAACGGATGTTCGCTGCCATTGCGGCAGCCGTGAAGCAGTAGCACCCTGGCCACACGCTCGGCCGGCTCGCGTTTGGCCAACGCCTCGAGATGACCGATAAAGGGCGTGACGCCTATGCCGCCGGCCAAGAAGATCAGCGGCCGGGCTCCGCCCAGTGGTGGCGTAAAGATGCCGCGTGGCGGTTCGATCCACACTTCATCGCCGGTTTTGAGCCGATGTACATGATCGGAAAGATGATTGGCCTCAACGGTCAAATCAGCCACGCTCTTCTTGATCGCGATCGACAATGAGCTGCAGCCGTCACGGCTCGTCAGCGAGTAGGCGCGGGTAAGATCAAGTCCCGGCAGGCTCAGCATGATATGCTGGCCCGGGCGGAAGGTGGGCAGGTTGCCACCGTCACGTGGCACGACGTCGAGCGCCACGACATCGTCCGCTTCGCGGTGGATTTTGGCGACTGAAAATGCGCGCCGTCCGGTCCAGTGGCCGCGGCTCGTTGGCTCGTCCTTGCGAATATCGCAGCTCGTCGCGCGCAGCGGTACCGAGCCGCTGACGGGGTCGCGTGTCGCGTCGCTCAAGGCATCATTCATGTTTGATGTCTGCAGACCGGTGGCGCCCGTCGCATCGAGGCCCAACGGCGGACAATCTTCCCACCAGCCGAACTCGGCGACGGCGACGCGGTCGTCCAGCGCTTCGTTGAGGCGCACGCGCAGCCGGACTTCGCCGGTGGGCGTCTCGACAACGGCCCAATCGCCTTCCTTCAGCCCACGTTGTGCGGCGAGCGTCTCGCTTATTTCGATAGCCGGTTCCGGCGTCTTCTTGCGAAGGGACGCGACGTGACGATGCGAACTATGCACGAACCAGCCGCTCTTTGCCGTCGTCAGCACCAACGGGAAACGTCGATCAATAGGCTCGGCAAACGGGCTCTCGGCTGGCTCGATATGCCCAGCCAGCGGGGCATAGCCGTGCTCGAGCATCAATTCCGAATAGATTTCGACGCGGCGGGTGGGGGTGACGAATCCTCTGATTGTCGCGTCCGGCTGCCTCATAGCGTATTTCTCGTACCTGAACGCTTGCGGGAAACGCCTACCCGTTGGATGTTGGCGCAAATCGTCGACCGTCACGCCGAGCGGCGCGAGCTGGTAATTCCAGCCAGCGCGGATATCGCCGCCGAAAAATTCGTTTAATAGTCCGAACCTGACGGCGAGTTCGGCCGCAATCTCGTAGTCCGCCTTGCATTCGCCAAGCTGGGGAATCATTTGTGGTCGGAACTGAACCGTCTCGACCGCTGCCTGCGTAATCTCGAAACCGATCTTCAGCGCGTCGCGTTCCCAGGGCATGCTGGCGGGCAGCACGATGTCGGCATTTTCGGCGGTCGGATTCATGAACATGTCGACGTGAACGTGGAAGTCGATTTCGCGCAACGCGCGGCGGTTGCGCGAGGAGTGTCCCTGCGACACCACCAGATTGGTCCCAAAACTCATCAGCGCCCGAACGCGGTAGGGTTCGCCCTCCAGCACGGCGCGGCTGAAATCCCGCGCCGTGATCCAGCCCCGGCTGGGTGGCCCGAGCGGCAACGCGTCGATGCCGAGCGCCTTCGCCTGCTGCTCCTTCGGCAGCAACGCATAGTCGTTGACGGTCCGCGTCGGCGGGGGCACCGGCCAGACATTGCCACCCTGCCGGTCGCAGGCGCCGGTGAGTGCGTAAAGTGTTCCGATCGCGCGCTCCGTCATGGTCGCGTTGGTGTGCTGCCCGACGCCGGTCCATGAGTGATAAGCGAGGCGCGGTTTGTTTTCGAATAGCTTATAGAAGGCGCCGATCTTCTGGTCATCTAGCCAGGTGACGCGTGCGACATGGGCAAGAGTGTATGGGGCGGCCGCGGCCGTCAGCAGGGAAAACGCCGTCGCCGCCGTTACGACCCGGCCATCGCGGGCAGCCAGAGTCGCGTTGCCGTCGAGCTGGCAATCGGTCGGATCGTTGACCGCGAAACGGGGATCGAAGGCATGCGGCTTGCCGGTATGATCCAATGCAACGAAAGCTTCCGGCGGTTGGTTGTCCCAGATTTCATTCGCGCGAACGAAACCGCCTGTCTGCGTATCGACCAGCAGCGGTCCATTGGTCCATCGCGTCACGAAGTCCGCGTCGAACGAGCGATTCGTGATGAGATGACGGATCGCGCCCATCGCCAGAGCGCCATCTGCGCCGGGGCGAATTCGGAGCCAAATGTCTGCTTCCTGTCCCGAGCCGTTCGGCTTGGGATCGACCACCGCGACGTGCGCGCCGCGTCGTCTTGCATCGGCGACGCGCGTGGCCTGCGCAAGCCATGTGCGAGCCGGATTGTGTCCCCACAAGACGATCGCGTCGGCCTGTTCGTAATCGGGAAAACCGATGCCGCGTCCATAAGTCAGAGCGTGGGCATAATCCTTGTGCCAGCCGCAGATCTCGACCGCATAGATCAGGTTGGGACTGCCGAAGCAGCGGACGAAGCGCTCGACCCACTCAAAGCTGTCGATCATCGGTGTGCCGCTCGGCGTGGTGACGGCGAACGCCACGGCTTCGGCGCCGGACGTTGTTCTGATGTCGCCAAGCTTTTGGACGATCTCGTCCATCGCTTCGTCCCAGGAAATTTCACGCCACCCTGGATCTGCGGCGTCACGTGGCGCGGTCCGGCGCAGCGGTTTGGTCAGCCGTCGCGGGCTATGCGTCATCTCGGGTGCGGCGCGGCCCTTGGCACAAAGCGCACCGCCGGTCGGATGCTCCGGCAGATTCTCGACGCCGATCATTCTTCCGTTGTCGACGATCGTGGTGGAGCCACACCGGGATCGGCAAAGTGTGCAATAGCCGGGAATGCGCTCAACCATAAAATGGTCCAGTATCAAAGAGGTAGCGCGTCACGTCAAACCTTACGCATCATTTACTGCGTTGAGAAGCGTCAAGGGCCGTTTTGATACGCAGGCTCGCGGCTGGTCGTGGCTCATTCATCGTGACCCGCGCGGCACGAACGTTGAAGATACTGGTTGGTGCGAGGCTGGAGAATCGAGTTTGGAATTGAAAAGTACCGTCGGCCACGGTAAAGCTCCTCACGTTCTGTCGGTAAGTTGGAAGGCATTGAAAAAGTTCACCTTTTTCCAGCCCTCCGAGCGCGCCAATAAAAAAATTGGAATGCCGGGCCGGCCCACGCGGGCGGGTTCGGAAGGCGAGTCGGCAGCTCTGCTGCTTGACACTCCGCGAAGCCAACACCGATTCCGGATACGATGCCGGCGTATCCGTTGCTGCGCTGTCACAACGCTGGCGTATCTGCTTGCGCCGGACCGACTGTGGCTTGCGATCTAATCGTGACGTTCCCTGGGGCTGTCCGTTCCAGATGGCCATGCTTGTATCGGATGGATCACACACATGAAGTTCTTGAGCTACGTCTACCGGTTCGCTTCCAACTTCCTCTTCCTGATCATGGTCTATTACAGCCTCAACTTCCTGGATAAGTACAACCAGCGCGCCATCGTTGCGATCATGGTGCTGATCTACAGCGCGATGCGGGCCGCCTCGGCGTTGCGTTCGTTCTACTTCTTTCAGCGCATCGAGCGGCTGGAGGGCGAAACGCGCCGTCTGGCAGCCGCGGCCGGCGAGGGGCATTCGGCGGCGTCCCAGCGCAAGCTCGTGGTCAACGAAGTGTCCAGTCTGCGCCAGGCCGGCGAGATGAAGGCGTATATCGATCTGCTATTTCTCGCGCTGATCGTGCTGTTATGCGTGTCCAAGATCGTGACGAACTAAACGCGTCGCTTCCTGACCTGAACCATTCGCTTGACCGGCCCGCGGTGTGCCGCCGGCACCGACGGCCCGTTTTGGCTTGAGGCGTTCGCCGCGGCACGACGGGCTTGGCGGCCGCCTGCGTGTGCAAAACGTCCTTGCCGGCCGTTTGCCAGACGCCGCGCTTCTCGAGGCGACGGCCGCCTGGTGTCTGCGTCGTGCGCAACTGAGGCGATCCTTGCGCGACGCGACAGGGCGGCGCCACGGCGGGCGACATCAAGACCGCCCTGGAGTTCGAAAAGGCTCGGCGCCGGTGCTGCCAGGGTCACGGTCGTATTTTCCGGCGCGAGCCCGGGCGGCTGCGGCCAGGACGGACGGGCAAAAGATGTCTGGAGCAGGGTGGAAGTCTCTTCCGCCTCCTCGAAGTCGGAGCGGGCCGGGACAGGAAGGTTGCCGAGATCGGCGAAGACAAAATTCGGAACCTGCGGCCAGTGTGCGATCGCCTCCGGCGAGGGGTGTAGCAGCCACTCCTGCGGTTCAGTCGGCGTTGCCGGCCGCTCGGCGGTCGCCGGCACGACATGGACGATGCGGTAGCCGCGCGCTTTCAATGTTTCGAGAATCCGCGGCAAGGCGGCGACGGTGCGCGCCTGGATATCGTGGAGCAGAAAAATGCCTTTGCCCTTGGCCTCAAGCCGGCTGATCGCGAGATCGTAGACCCGGGCGGAAGAGATATGCCGCCAGTCGTCGGCAAGAAAATCAGCGCTCCAGACCTGGACACCCTGTTCGGCGAGATAGTCCTCGACATTCTCGGCGCGCAACAGCCCGGGAATCCGGAAGAACGGCGCCAGTGCGTCGGCGTTGTCTCCGAGGGCGGCCTTTGTCGAGGCAATTCCGTCGTCGATCTCCTGCTTGGCGCGCTCGATCGGCATGCGGTTCATGCTCAAGGGGTGAGTCTGGGTGTGCGTGCCGATGGTGTGGTCCGCCGCGAGCAGCTTGCGGACGCCTTCCGGAGAATTTCGCGCCTGTTCGCCGATGGTGAAGAAGGTCGCCTTCACGCATTCGGCCGCGAGGATGTCCAGCACCTTGTTGCTGTTGCGCGGCAACGGCCCGTCGTCGAAGGTCAGCACCACTTCATGATCGGCGAGCGGCAGCGTTTCCGGATATTGCATGGTGCCGATGCGGGGATGCTCCCGGGGATCGACCACCAGCGTGCGCGAAGTTCCGAGCGCGTTAGGATGGCCGGGACAATCGGCGGCAGAGGCGATGTGGACCGCAAAACTGGAAAGCAGACCGCAAGCCAAGGCCGCCTGCCGCCATAACCGTACGCCACGCCACGCTCCGCCCATGAACAAGCTTTCGTCACCCATGCTTCAAGACCGGCCCATCATGACATGCTGCAATCCGAATGCGGCCTCAATTGTCGAACGTCCACATGTTTCGGGTCTTTAGTGGGTTACGGAGGCGGCAGGTCCAGCCGGAATGACATGAACGACGTGATAGCCGTTGTCGCGGAGATATCGCAAGAAGGCTGGCATCATCGCAGCCGTGTGGGTCTTGGTGTCGTGGAACAGAATGATTCCCTTGCCGGCGGCCTCGAGGCGGTCCGTGATCAGCTTCAATTCCTGCTTCGGGGTCATCTTATTCCAGTCGCTGGCCCAAAGATCGGCGCCGAATACCACGATTCCGCGCGATTGTAAGAGATCGAGCGTCTCAGGCGTCGACTGAAAGCCGGGGAAACGAAAAAACGGCGTGGCTGGAATGGTCGTTGCTTTTCCATGCAACACCGTTTCCAGCGCCGAAATACCGTGGTCGATTTGCTCGATCGCTTGCTCGTGCTTGATCTGCATCAGGTTGGGATGTGACCAGGTGTGGGTGGCGACGGTGTGCCCTTCCGCCACAATCCGGCGCACGATGTCCGGGTGTTCAGACACATGCTCTCCGATCAAGAAGTACGTCGCCCGGACGCATTCTTGCGCCAATGCCGTTAGCACCCTCGATGTTGTCGGCGGCCAGGGGCCGTCGTCGAAGGTCAGAACCACTTCATGGTCGGCAAGCGGAAGCGTTTCCGGAAAACTCTGAAGCCCGACCCGCGGTGTGGTCGAGACATCGACCTCAAGCACCCGCGATGTTCCAAGCTTCCCCGGGCGCGGGCACGGTGCGGCGTGGGCGGTCGCGGCGAAAGCGGGCGAGATCGAGGCAGTCGCAATCAAGGCGAGCCCGATCACGAGACCTGACAGCGTTGCCTGCGGGCGGGATTGATTGGTCGGGAACGAATTACAGCTTCGCATGAGAACAAACCTAGATGACATTGCAATACCTGCCAAACCGGCAGCCGGAGCCCATGCCTGCCAGCCCGCGACTGGTGGCAAAAGTATCGTTAATCGAACCTTAACGCGGATCGCGGAATATCCAGGCCATCAAGGGGCCATAGCTTTGCGGCCCGCAATGCACGCAAGATGAGGCGAGAATGCAGCGCCTTCGGCTGAAAGCAGACGGACGTATCGTCGAATTGAGGGACGGGCAGGAGTTTCCGCTCGCGCCGGTCATGGCGGCTTCCGATCTGCCGCGCGCTGCCACCCCGGCCGACGCGGCTGCGGCACCGGTGGTGCGCGATCTCCGCCGCCGGGCCTGCTTGACGCAGCTCGAATTCGCAAGCCGCCTCGGCGTTCCCGTCGAGACCATCCGCAACTGGGAGCAGGGCAAACGGATGCCGCGCGGACCGGCGCGCGCGCTGTTGGCCGTGATCGCGCATGCTCCGGATACGGTGTTTTCGGCGCTCGCCAAGTCCTGACCGCTGAACAGCCGGTTGCGATCAGCTTCCCATCGCCCGCCAGGCGCTGGAGGCAAATTGCCGGCGCCAGGTGACGATCACCACGGCTGCCGTCGATACGAACAAAACCCACGGACTGACGAACCAGCCGAGATAGCCGAGCGCGAAAAAGAAGGCGCGCTGTCCGCGATTGAAATGCCGGCCGGCCGCCTCGAACAATCGGGTGGTCCGGACGACATGCGCCTCGGCTTGCGGGGTATCGCGTTGCGAGGCCGGCGGCATCGAGCCGAGCAGGATGGCTACGTAGTTGAACAGGCGGTAGGCCCAGGCGAATTTGAAAAAAGTATAGATGAAAATCAGAACCAGCCCGACACATTTGATTTCCCAAAGCGCCGGCGGCGGGCTGATATCGATGGGAAGCGCCTTAAGCACGCTCAGCGCCTCGCTGGTGGAGCGCAGCAGCGCCAGCCCGCCGCCGACTGCAATCAGGCTGGTGGACGCAAAAAACGCGGTGCCGTTCTGCAACGAGCCCAAGATCTGCATATCGACCATGCGGGCGTCCCGGTCGAGCAGGCGGCGGATCCACACCTCGCGATAGACGTGCATGCGCGCCGAAAGGCTGTCGCGTCCATAGGCGCTATGTTCGAGGGTGAGCGCATAGACTGCCCATTCCAGAATGAAAAAGCCGACGGCCAGGATATCGACCAGATAAGCGCGCATGTGTCGTCTCTGTTGAAGCCTTCAGGATGCTGCCACACTGGTGTGGCGGTTCAGAAGTCCGCATCATCCTTGCCTCGAGTCCTTTATGCGGACTTCTAAACCAAAGCACGCTAGATCATCAATCTGCCAGTGTCCCGATTCCTACATTCCACTGGCTTGATCGCGGGAACGTGCCGTGTTTCAAGCCTGCCTCGAGCGCGCGCCGGACGACACCGCTGATTCTTGCATCGAGAACGGATTCGAAATGACCCTGAAGCTCGTGATCGGCAACAAGAACTATTCATCATGGTCGATGCGGCCGTGGCTTGCGCTACGTGCCGGCAACATCCCGTTCGAGGAGGCTGTCATCCCCCTCTACACGGGCGCCGCCGACAAGCAGCGCATTCTAGACGTCTCGCGTTCGGGCAAAGTGCCGATACTGGTTGATGGTGACGTCACCGTCTGGGATTCGCTTGCGATCATCGAATATATCGCCGAGCGTTTTCCGGAAAAACGGCTTTGGCCCGAACATCCCGCCGACCGTGCGCATGCCCGTTCGGTTTGTGCCGAGATGCATTCGGGGTTCGCAGCGTTGCGCAACGAATGCGGCATGAACCTGCATCGGCCGGTCGGTGCGATCGAATTGTCGGCCGACGCGCGCGCCAATGTGGCCCGCATTGAGGAAATCTGGGGCGAGTGCCGCGATCGCCACGCGCAGTCCGGGCCGTTTCTGTTCGGTGATTTTGGCGCGGCGGATGCCATGTTCGCGCCGGTAGTCCATCGCTTTCGTACCTATGCCGTTGCAGTGACCAAGGAGACGCAACGCTACATGGAAACGATGATGGCCTTCCCAGCATTTGCGGAATGGACGAAGGCTGGCCTGGCCGAGACGATGGTCATCGAGAAATTCGAAGCGGTCTGATCTTATGTTTTTTCGATAAGTGAAAAATCGGTATGCGAAAAATATCACAGCTCGTTCCAATTGAATCGGCCGTGATCACTTTTGCACTTTTTACGAAACCGATTGGGGCTGCGAACGTTGAGAGCGCGCAAACGAAAGTTGGGGGTGCATGATGGTTGGAAGGGCGTATCTGTCGCGTCAGATGATGGCGCTGTTGAACGTCGCTCGTGCGACAGACAACCCGGAACTTGCGGCTCTGTTGGTTCAAAAGGCCGCTCGACTCAAATCGCAGGCGGACGAAATCGCGCCGCCGATGGACATCGGTCCGAGAGCGCCCGATGTGGAACCGCTTCCTCCTCGCACAGAGTCGCCCCTCAGAGACTGATCCGTCGGTGACGCTCCGTTTCGACGTCATGGATTGTAACGTTGGCCGGGCGTCGCGGCTCGAGCCAGGTCGTGATGTCAAAACGGGCTCGAGCGCCGAATTGGCGGCTTGACCTCATCAAGCAAAAGCGGTCTGAATCTGGAACCGACGTCGCTCACAAGCCCAAAAGGGGTTCGGCCATGGGAATTCTGGATTCATTGGAAAATTCGCCCGCTTTGAAGGGCGCACTCGGACAATTGGAGACCGCCGTTCTGCCGGTTGTGCTGAGCCAGGTATTGGGGAACGGCAGTCAGGGCGGACTTTCCGCCATTGTGGCCAAGTTGCAGCAGGCGGGTCTCGGCGATCAGGTGAAGTCCTGGATTGGCAACGGCCAGAACCTGCCGATCACCGCGGAACAGCTGCAACAGGTGCTGGGCAGCGATACCGTCCGCCAACTCGCCGCCAAGTACAACATTCCGGTCGACCAGATCACCCAGATCCTGGCGCAGCAGCTTCCCGGCGCCGTCGACCACGCCAGCCCGGACGGCAAGCTGCCGCATACGGCCTGATCTCGAAAAAGCAGTCTTCCGACCGCCGGGAACACATGCCCGGCGGTAATATTCGCTTGCCGGAACCACGGGTTCCGACGCGGATTTTCCGGCTAATCGAGCCGGTCATGTCGGGCCGGCCGATATGCCCGCGACTGGCCCTTTATCTCACTGAAAATCCTGCAAAATCGTCATGTTTGCCATGTTCGGATCGCGCTGGCCAAAAAGTCAGGCCGCGTGCTATAGTGCAATAGTTTCAGTCAGCTAACGCAAGCGGGACCAAGCGCGGCAGCTGACGTTTTGCGTGATGGAGAGGGCGTTGAGTCATAAATACAGGGTTGGAGAGTCCGTCTACTTTACCGCCAGCAATATCGCACGTCCGGCCGCGAGCGGAACCTATGAGGTGATCCGTCTGCTTCCGACCGACGGAGATGACTGTCAGTACCGGATCAAGAGCACGACCGAGGCGTTCGAACGAGTAGCCAAGGAAAGTCAGCTCGCGATTTCCTGATCTCGCGATTTCCTGATCTGATGCATCAGACTGAAACCTGTTTTGCGTTTCTGCCGTGTCGTTAAAAGGCCCCGTTCGCAGAAACAGGCTGTTGACCGAGCTTTGGAAGTCCGCATTTGGCTGCATAACGTCACGCGGTTTTCTGAATCAAGTCACACAAGGTTTTTTCTTGCTAGTGTGGCGGTTCGGAAGTCCGCATCACTGTCGCCGCGAGTTCGTTGTGCGGACTTCTGAACCAAAGCCACACTAGATCAACGGGTTTGCTAGTGTCGTTTCGATTCCGAAGTTCGAAACGTGGCTCCGTAAAATGCTACGAACTTCGGAATCGGGACACGAGTGCCCTTGGATTCTTAAAGCTCGCAAACGCCGAATGCGCCGTTGCCGCGCTAACGGACATCGCGTTAAGGGACATCGCGCATGAATTGGGTCTGGGCCGGCACGCTCGATCAGATGTGGCGTTCTCCCGCATTTCCGATGTGGCTGACATTGGCTGCGGCGGGATTTTTCGCTGTCATTGTGCTGATCACGCTGCTGCGGGCGGAAAAGTCGGTGGCGAACGGCGCGTTGACGGTTATCACGCTGCTCGCGGTCGGGATCGCTCTTACGGCGACCATGCGCGGTTTCGGCCCAGGTAGCCCCGGTACGATCGAGAATGGCCGCTCGTCTTCGGCGGCGGTGGCGAGCTTGCCTGCTCTCACCTGCGTTGACGATCTGGCCGGAGAGGCGGTTCTGGCAGCTTGCGAGAAGGCCGTGTTCGCCTCACCGGAGGCAACCGCCGCGGCGCTATCCTATGCCGCGCGCCAAATTAACCGTCTGACCGGGTTTGGCGATGTAGTGAACGCCAACAAGAATATGACGCCGGAGCTTGAGGTGCTGCGCCGTTCGGTCGAGCACGACCGGTACGGGTTGATGGCTGAGGTGCTGGTGGTGCGCGACCACTGTACGCTGTCGGATTGTGCCGCATTCAAATCCCTGACGGACCGGAGCCGCCTCGCGTCGAATATCGAAGAGCGGACCTATGACGGAATGGTTGCGCGGTATTCGGTGCTTTGGAACGCGCCGGCGGCGCCCGCAGTGGCGCCGGTTACCGCCCTCATACCGGGTGTGCCGACAGGCAAGCCGACCAGTGCCGAATTCCCAAGTGCGTCTTCGACGCCGCCTGTGAGCATCATGACGCCGGAACCCTCGACCGCATCGGCTTCGCGCCAGACTGCGCCTTCGACGGCCAGCCCTGCCGCGGCGTCCCCGCGGCCCGGCGCACCGACGTCACTGACGGCACCGGCATCACCGACAGCCGCAGCCGCCAAGAAACCGCCGACACCAAAACCCGCGCGCACAGCGACACCTGCGCCGGCCACATCTGCGGCACCGGCTGCGTCGGCGGAATGATCCCCCGCTAGTTCTGAGGGTTTTCTGACATTCGCTTGACGAACCTGCGGCCGGGCAAGTAGCGAAGGTCAACCTAGTCAGTGTTTGCCCGATATAAAAACATGCCGCTCCATCTGATCAAGCTTTCCGTCGGCGCTGATTCTGTGAAGGATCTCAAGGGCTGGATCGCCGATCGCATCAAGGTCGCCAAAAGCAAAGGCCAGCCGGCCCATCACATCCACATCACGCGGATGACGCCCAAGCGCGTCGAGGAACTGCTGGCAGGCGGCTCGATCTATTGGGTCATTCGCGGCGAAATCGCCGCGCGCGAAAAGCTGATCGCCATCGAGCCGTTTCGCGACAAGGACGGCATCGGCCGATGCCGCCTGGTGATGCAGCCGAAGTTAATTTCGGTTTCGCCGCGCCCGATGCGTGCTTTCCAGGGCTGGCGCTACTTCGAGGCCGACGCTGCGCCGCCTGATCTCACCAAATCGGCGGCTTCAAGTGTTGCCGCCATGCCCGAGCCGATGCGCCGCGAACTGCGCGATCTCGGGCTGCTCTAGGTTCCCTGGTTTAGATTCCCTGGCCTTCACACCGCGATATTGTCGATCAGCCGGGTTGCGCCGATTTTGGCGGCGACCAGAATGCGCAGGGGTCCGTCCTTGATCGAGGTGACCGGCGCCAGCGATTCGGCGTGCCGCGTCTCGAAATAATCCACCGCAAAACCCGCAGCGGTGATCGTCGCGACGGCGCTGGCCTGGGCAGCTTGAATATTCTCCCCGGCGCGCAGCTGGCGCGCGGTTTCTTTCATGGCATTGAACAAAACCGGCGCGGCGCGGCGCTCCGCGGGCGACAGGTAGACGTTGCGCGACGACATCGCCAGCCCGTCGCGCTCGCGCACGGTTTTGGAACCGATCACCTTGACGCCGAGGTCAAGGTCGGCGGCCATGCGCGCCACCACCCGCAATTGCTGGAAATCCTTTTCACCGAAGATGGCGATGTCGGGTCGGCATTGCGTGAACAACTTCCCGACCACGGTGGCGACACCGCCGAAGAAATGCGGCCGGAAGCGGTCTTCCAGATCGACCGTCGCCGGCCCCTCGATGAGGATGCGGCTGGCAAAGCCGTCCGGATACATGGTCTTGACGTCGGGGTTCCAGATCAGATCGACATCTTCCGCCGTCAGCCGGGCGAGGTCGGTTTTCCAGGTCCGAGGGTAGGATCCGAAATCCTCCGTTGGCGCAAACTGAGTCGGGTTCACGAAGACCGAAACCACGACTTTGCGGGCGCGTCGCTTGGCCAAGCGAACCAGCGACACATGGCCGTCATGGAGTGCTCCCATGGTCGGCACCAGCGCGATCGAGGCTTTTCTCGCACGAAGGCCGTCGAGCGCGCGGCGCAGCGCGGGGATTGTGCGGGCGATCATGGGGCGTGAGGGCATCGGGTCTCGATCTTCGAGGGGAGGAGGAGCGGTAGGCGTGGTGTCGCGGCAGCGGAACACTGTCCGACTCTACCAAGCTCCGCGGCCAGTCGCCAAGCGCGGCAACAGCCGGCCGGCATCGGCCACGATCGGCGCTTTGCGAAATATCTTTGCCGCATGCCGACGCAAGGCCCGCGCGATTCACCATCACGGCAAGCTTCGTTGCGATTTGCGAAGACGTTTGCGCATTTAACTTGACCGCGCTCACGCGTAATTTGAAGATGAAGAAAGGGGAGTCGAATGCATGTTGCTGCAGACTAGTCAGGGTCAATCGGGCTCGGCTCATGTCGTCGTGCTGGGCAATGAGAAGGGCGGCTCAGGCAAATCCACCACAGCCCTGCATATTGCCGTCGCCTTGCTGAAGGCCGGACAGCGCGTCGCCACCATCGACCTCGATTGCCGCCAGCAAAGCTTCACCCGTTACATCAACAACCGCCGCGCATGGGCAAGCCGGACCGGTCTCGATCTCAAGATTCCGGTGCACCGCTGCATCAAACTCGGCCAGACCATGCAAATCGCCGAAAACGAGACGACCGAATTCGAGCAGTTCGAGGAATCGGTGAGGGCGGCCGAGCATTGTTTCGATTTTATCGTGATCGATACCCCGGGTTCCGACAGTTATCTGATGCGGCTGGCGCATTCGATGGCCGATACGCTGGTCACCCCGATCAACGACAGCTTCCTCGACTTCGACGTCCTTGGAACCGTCGACCCCGAAACCTATTCGGTCACCGGCGAAAGCCACTATTCCGAGATGGTGCGCGACATGCGGCGCAGGCGCCGACAGATCGACGGTGTCAGCACCGACTGGATCGTCGTTCGCAACCGCCTGTCGATGCTGGGATCGCGGAACAAGCAGCTTGTTGCCGACGGACTGAACGAATTGTCGTTGCGGCTCGGCTTTCGTTCGATTGACGGGTTCGCCGAGCGGGTGGTGTATCGCGAATTTTTCCCGCGCGGCCTGACCGCGCTCGACGACCTCGATGAGGAAACGCTGGGTACCCGTCCGAACCTCGGACACGTGACGGCGCGCGAGGAGGTTACGAGCCTATTGCGCCAACTGAAATTGCCTCTGGACGAACGTGGTCGCCGCCGCGCCGCCAACCGCGCCGAGTGGTTCAGTCAGGTCGACAAGCCTCTGGAACTCCACGACATCATCGGTGCCTGAAATCGTGCCGGCCTCCTCACGCGGCCGAGAACGGGGCCAAAGCGGTTTCGAATTTCCGTCGAATTGTCCCGATCCGGTCGAGAGACGGTTTACCAGAGCTTTGTTTTACCGGGCTTTTACCCAAAATCAGAACCTGTTTTTGACCTTGAACGTCCATCTCTGCGCGCGTTGGGTGGGGGCGTTTCCGGAGATATCTGTGCTCTGGAATTAGTGCGCCGCACAATGATCGGGCGGCAAAGTGCCAATATTTGGTCTTTCCGTCACAGCAGCGTGAATTATATTAAGGCTGTGTGACCCAGAGAGAGTCTGGACGTTATGTCCAGGCGGTCAATGCGGTCCCGCAGAGGGCGAACATGAAACGTGGAATTGCCGTTCTACTTTCCCTGTCGGCTGTGGTTGCGGTGGGCTATTTCACCGCAAGCAAATGGGCGATCCGCCATGAAACGCTGATGTTTCATGATCCGGCGCGCGGCGATCGGCCGGTTGAAATCGACGTCGCAGTTCGTCGCGACCGTGAGTTGCAGGCGAATGCCGGCATGATCAAGCTGCCGGTGGTGATCCTCAATCACGGCAACACCGTCAAGTTCACCGAATACTCCTTCTTGGCAAACCTCTTTGCCGCCCGCGGCTATATGGTGGCAAGCATCCAGCACGACCTCGCAAGCGATGCGCCGCTCGTAACCAAGGTCGGCGAACTCTATGTCGGGCGCCTGCCGCAGTATCACCGGGGTGTCGCCAACATCCGCTTTGCGATCGAAGAGTTGAAGACGGTTCAGCCCAACGCCGATTACGATCACCTGACCATGGTCGGGCATTCCAACGGCGGCGATATCTCGATGTATTTTGCCAAGCTGTATCCCGAGCAAATCAAGAAAGTAGTCACGCTGGATAACCTGCGCGTGCCGTTCATGACCGACGGTCGGTTCAAGATCATCTCCTTCCGTTCGAAAGACCCCGTCTTCAAGCCCGATCCCGGCGTCATTCCCGACGACGAAATCTGCGCGAAGGCGGGAATCACGGTGGTCCGCACCTCGTTCCAGCACAATGACATGCGCGATACCGGCTCCGACGAGGCCAAGACGACGATCCAGCAGACGCTGGACAAGATGCTGGACGACGACAGCGATCTTCGGCCGGCTGAAACCGGTTCGCCGCCGGTCATGACCGACGCCGGCCCTGTCGCGCCCTATGCGCCGGTCGCGCACAACTGACTTCCTCCGCCCATTGATGACCTCGCATTGACGGCCCTCACGCCCCGACCCACATTGGGTTGCGGGAGCATGTGATGGCCGGCGAGCCCACCAACTCGAAATCCGATGGAAGCGTAGCGCGCGACGGCGAGGGCAACTCGTTGCCGCAGCCGTCGACTTCCGACGACATTGCCGCCTTCGTCGCCAAAGCAAAGTCGATGTCGCCCTTTACGGCGGGCGGCAAAGGGCGCCTGGTCTTCGCGCTCGATGCCACCATGAGCCGTCAACCGACATGGGACATGGCGTGTGCCTTGCAGGCCGACATGTTTCGGGAAGCGGGCTCGCTCGGCAGCCTCGACATCCGTCTGGTTTATTATCGGGGCCTGAATGAATGCCGTGCCTCGGGCTGGATTTCCGATAGCGCCGCGTTGGCGAAACTGATGGGCAAGATCGATTGCCGCGGCGGCAATACCCAGATCGGCAAAGTATTATCGGAGGCGCGGCGCGAGGCGGTAGCATCTGGCGTGCGGGCCGTGGTGTTCGTCGGCGACGCCATGGAGGAAAACGTCGACGACCTCTGCGTGAGAGCCGGCGAATTGGGTTTGCTCAAGGTGCCCGTGTTCATGTTTCAGGAGGGGCATGATGCTGCTGTCGAGCAGGCGTTTCGAGAAATTGCGCGGCTGACAGGTGGGGCGTGGTCGCGGTTCGATCCAGGCGCCGCCGCACAATTGCGCGAGCTTTTGCGCGCGGCAGCGGCTTACGCAGCCGGTGGGCGCGAAGCGCTGCTACGGATGTCAGGGAGCGAGGGCGGGGCGGCCAGATTGTTAGGCCAGATGAAGTGACAGCACTTACGCGCCCGTCGCGGTTTTGGCGATGTCGTCCAACACAGCGGTCAGTTTGCCGGTGACCGCTTCGGCTCCGCTGACGCCGTGTCGCGCGGCAAGCCAGGCCGGATCGTTCCAGGATAGCCACGTGTCGCCCGCGGCGTCCTGCCAAACCAGCGCCTTGAGCGGGAGGTCGATCCCGACGGTCTGCACGGCTTGCATCAGGGGCGTACCGCCTTTGGCATTTCCGAAGATCAAAACCTCCGTCGGCCGCAACGAAAGGCCGACGGCGGACGCGCCCTCGGCGTGATCGATTCGGGCAAACACCGTCAGGCCCTTTGCGGTGACGGCGGTTTCCAGCCGGTTCATGGTCTCGCGCGGCGCATGGCTGCTTTTGATGGTCGTCAAACCCTGAACCGCCATGTTGCGCTCCTGTCGAATGCTCCTGACCCGAAATGATACGGGCACGATAGCGAAGCGCCAACGCGCTTTTTTGACGGCGTGCCCCCCAAAAGAAGAGGCCGGCATGCTTTTTTTGCCGACTGCAACTATATTGCGGCCATGCCCACCCTAGTCGCAGGCGCTGTCGCCGTTATCGTTCTCTATTTACTGCTGCAAATGTTCCGCGCGGCCAATCCGGCCGTGCTTGCGCGAGCGGTCAAGATCGGTGGCGGCGTGCTGGCGCTGGCGGTGGCTGCCTTCACCGGCCTCAAGGGCGAACTTGCGGTCGCGCTCCCACTCGGCATCTTTGGTGCCGGACTATTGGGTTGGGCGCCGTTCGGAACGCCGACCTTTGGCCAAATCGGCGGACTATTTGGTGCTGGCGGGGGACAGCGCTCGAACGGCCAAGCCTCGCGCGTGCGCTCCCGGTTTTTCGAGATGACGCTCGATCACGACACCGGCGCGCTGACCGGGACGATCGTTTCCGGCCCCAACGCCGGTCGCCCGCTGGCGGATTTCGACTATCCGGCGCTCTTGGGCATGTTTGGGGAACTGGATGCTGAAAGTGTGCCGTTACTTGAAAGCTATCTGGACCGCCGGTTTCCCGCCTGGCGTCAGAACGCGCAAGGAGACGCGGCAGGCCGGCAGCGCGGTACGGCGCCGAGCGGCAAAATGACGGAAGAGGAGGCCTATCAGATCCTTGGCTTGAAGCCGGGGGCGGGGCGCGACGAAATCGGCCTTGCCCATCGTGGACTCATGAAGAAACTGCATCCCGACCAGGGGGGGTCGACGTACCTCGCTGCCCGGGTAAACGAGGCCAAGGAGGTTCTGCTTCGCACGCATCACAACTAACTCCGGCACGCCATCAAACGCTGAGAGCCGAGAAGCGCTTCCTGTCCGTCTGACGCCGTCATCGCCCGCCGTTATCCGGCGTGGCTGGTTTCACCTGAGGTTTAACCGGAAAAGCTTGACGAGAAGTTTGCAAAGCAAAGGCGGCCTCCTTTCGGAGGCCGCCTGGCAGTTTATTTAAGTCTTAGTTATGAACCGTGATGCAAGAAATGTCGCTGCGTTTCAGCGTCTTGCAGACCGCCTCGGCCTGATCGCGGTCGAGGCCGGCAAAGCGGGCGCGGTACAGCTTCCGATCGTCCTTGGCGACCACCGGCTCGGTGAATGAATCGGCCTTGTTGAGCAGACCATGCGCCTTGTTTCGGGCGGCATCGATCCGCTGAAGCGCTTCGGTCTCGCTCTCGAGCGCGCCGACCTGAATGATCCATCCGGTATGGGTTACCTCGGGCTTACTCGCACTGCTCGGCTGGACGCTGGGGGTTGGCTGGGGGCGAGGCGAGGGATCGGCGTAGGCCATCGCCTGCGCAGGCGATGAGGCGGAAAGGCTGGAGGCGGGCAAGACGCCGAGAATGCCGTTACCGGTGCCGTGGTTGGCCGGTTGCGGCGGCAGAGCGGTGCGTGCGGCGTTGACGGTGCCGGTGTCGGCCTTTCCGCTGTCGGCTTTGCCGTTTTCAGCCTTGGCAACAATCGCGTTCGAGGTTTCCGGTACGTCGGTCCGGGCCGGTATGGCGCTCGTGACCGGAGGAGCCGGCTGGGCCGGACCCGCAGCCGCCAATTTGGTCTGGCCGGCCTTGATCTGGACGGTCTTCACCTTGACCGGCTTCATCGGTTCCGACGAGCCGGGGATGGCGGCGATGGCCTGGGCCTGGAGCACACCGTTCGTCAGCGGCGCGAGCTCGGTTTTAGCCTGTTCGGTCTTGGCGTCGGGCTTGACCGACGAGGCGTCGGCCTTGGCTTGCGACATCAGCGAAGCGGCGGCGGCCGGTCGCGACGGAGCCGGCACGATCGAAACCGGCGCGGACTGGACGGACTGTGCCGCAGGCGACGGCGCCGGCGTTTCGGCATCCGCAACTTCTACATTCGTATCGGATGGGTTGCGTTCGGAGATTGCTGCAACCGTGCGCTTGGTGGAAGCCTTATCGAGGTTTTCCGCCAGCAGGTTGCGCATGATGGCGTCGCGCGAACTGCCGCTGCGGCCGCCCATGACAACACCGACCAGATGGCGGTTGCCCCGGCGCATCGATGTCACGAGGTTGAACCCGGACGCGCGCGTATAGCCGGTCTTGATTCCATCGACGCCCTCGACCGTGCCGAGCAGATGATTGTGGTTGGCGATCGAATGGCCGCGGAACGTGAAAGATGAGGTCGAGAAGTAGCGATAATAACGCGGGAAGCGATCCTGGATCGCCCGGCCCAGCGTTGACTGATCGCGCGCGCTTGTCACCTGTTCGTCGTCAGGCAGGCCCGAGGCGTTGCGATAGGTGGTCTTGCTCATGCCGAGCATATGCGCTTTGCGGGTCATCATCTTGGCGAAATCGTCTTCGCTGCCGCCAAGCGCTTCGGCTATCACGACGGCGGCGTCGTTGGCCGAGCGCGTCACCAACCCCTTGATCGCATCTTCGACGCGGATGGTCTGGCCCGGCATGAGGCCGAGTTTGGTCGGATCCTGTTCGGAGGCGTGTTCGGACACCGGCATTTCGGTGTCGAGCTTGATCCTGCCGGCGTCGAGGCGCTCGAACAGCAGATAAAGCGTCATGATTTTGGTCAGCGAGGCGGGATGGCGGCTTGCATCGGGATTGGTCGACGTCAGCGTCGCGCCGGAATTGCCGTCGACGATGATCGAGGAGAACGCCGGGCTGTAATCCTCGTGCGACTCCGAGTGGTAATGGCGTACGTGGTGATAGGAGTGCCGGTGGCGCGCTTCGGCGGTACCGGTGGTGAAGGCGACTGCGGCAGTGACCGCGACAAACCCGAAAGAGCAAACTCGCCAACGACGCGAGGTAACCAAGCTGGTCCGAAGCATGAACTTTCCCGTCCTATTTTCTGTCTTGATCACCGCTTCGTGAGGCCAAATTATGCCCGACGGCCTGGTGAGCTTTCCCTGTTCAAAAACCGACAGCGGGGATTTAACCCCATGCCCGTCGGCCGACAGTCCGCCATTCTAGCTAAGACGCTGTTCATAAACAGATTTCCGAGCCTGCCCGCAATCGAGCAGACCCGAGGAATCAGGGTAGGGGGCTGCGGTTTCCAAATGATTAAGAAAGGCTTGCGGGAAAGCACGGGATTCTGAGTTTTCAGTGTAACAGTCACCCCTTCTTGTGCAATGCACAATCTGGCCGCCCGAGCGGGTGCAGGCCGCCTGGCAGGCGGGCCTTATCCACGGCCGCGACGACGCCGTCGGCTTTCGGGAGCGCATGCCTCGCTGGCAAAGGCCAGACCGCGAAAATACCTGCCGAAGCGACGAAGGGTGAGAGCAAATTCTCAAGTCGCCACCGATCCGGGAATCACAGGCTTGGCTGGTAGCTGTGGTCGGGTGAGTTCGCGACCTGCTTTGTCAAAGCGTAACGAATTGACTAGTCTGGCCGGGACGCCGCGCGGGGAATCGGTTTTGCTGGCAAGCCAAGCGACCGTGAATGTTTTACGAGCTTGCGGCCAGACAGTGCTGGACCCATATTCTTTTTCGCGCGGTCGGTCAGCGGCCGGGCCAAAACTTGGTAGACGGTCAAGAGGGTGTTGTGGAGTTGGCCGATGGTTCCCGTCGCCGAGAACCTCGCCCGATCGTTATTCAGCTTTACCAGAGGACTTCAAAACACTCCCGCCATGTTACGCTTGATTAACAGTCCTGATCCGCAGCCGTCGTCGATTGCCGCATTCCGTTCTCGGATGGCCAACGATGACAACCGCTCCGGCGGAACCGGCGGCCCGGCGACGTCCGTTATCACCAAGGTGAAGCCGAAAACCAAACGGCCCAGTCTCTATCGGGTGCTGATCCTGAATGACGACTACACGCCGATGGAGTTTGTCGTTCACGTGCTGGAAAAATTCTTCCAGAAGGATGCCGAGGCGGCGAACAAGATCATGTTGCACGTCCATCATCACGGCATCGGCGAGTGCGGTATTTTCACCTACGAGATCGCCGAAACCAAAGTTACGCAAGTGATGGACTTTGCGCGCAAGCACCAGCATCCCCTGCAATGCGTGATGGAAAAGAAGTGATGTTGCGTCCCGGCCAAAAGGCCGGGTTTTTACGTATTCCCGCTTTTCATAGTTTGAAATCGGAACGGGTCTTGCATCGGAACGAGTCCGGCAAGGATTTGCAGGACCGGTTTACCGGAAAAATAAAGGTAATCTTTCCCCCTCACATCAGCGTGCGGGGAGAAATATGCGAGGCGGTCTTTTGCCTCGATCGTACGCAACTATATATGATAAACGTTGTTGTTGCCTCACGGGCCAACGGCGATCATGATGGCAGGGGGCCATAGAGGACGCGAATGCCGACTTTTTCCCAAAGCCTAGAACAATCCCTGCATCGTGCGCTGGCGATTGCAAACGAGCGTCATCACCAATATGCGACGCTCGAACATCTGCTGCTCTCGCTGATCGATGACAGCGATGCGGCGGCCGTGATGCGCGCCTGCAGCGTCGACCTCGACAAGCTGCGCACCAGCCTCGTCAACTATCTCGAAACCGAATTCGAAAATCTCGTGACCGACGGCGCCGATGACGCCAAGCCGACCGCCGGCTTTCAGCGCGTGATTCAGCGCGCGGTCATTCATGTGCAGTCCTCGGGGCGCGAGGAGGTCACCGGCGCCAATGTGCTGATCGCGATCTTCGCCGAACGAGAGAGCCACGCCGCCTATTTCCTGCAAGAGCAGGACATGACGCGTTACGACGCCGTCAACTATATCAGCCACGGTATTGCCAAGCGGCCCGGCGTGTCGGAAGCCCGTCCCGTGCGCGGTGTTGACGAAGAGACCGAGACCAAGGGCAACGAGGATTCCAAGAAGAAGGGGGAGGCGCTCGAGACCTATTGCGTCAACCTCAACAAGAAGGCCCGTGACGGCAAGATTGATCCGGTGATCGGACGCAACTCCGAAATCAACCGGGCGATCCAGGTGCTGTGCCGCCGGCAGAAGAACAATCCGCTGTTCGTTGGCGAAGCCGGTGTCGGCAAGACCGCGATCGCCGAAGGCCTCGCCAAGCGCATCGTCGACAGCGAGGTGCCGGAAGTGCTGTCGGCCGCGACGGTGTTTTCGCTCGATATGGGCACGCTGCTCGCGGGCACGCGCTATCGTGGCGACTTCGAAGAGCGCTTGAAGCAGGTGCTCAAGGAGCTCGAGGCGCATCCCAACGCGATCCTGTTCATCGATGAAATCCACACCGTGATTGGCGCAGGCGCGACCTCCGGCGGCGCGATGGATGCCTCCAATTTGCTGAAGCCTGCGTTGGCCTCCGGCACGATCCGCTGCATGGGCTCGACGACCTACAAGGAATACCGTCAGCACTTCGAAAAGGACCGCGCGCTGGTGCGGCGTTTCCAGAAGATCGACGTCAACGAGCCGACGGTTGAGGACGCGATTGCGATCCTCAAGGGCCTAAAGCCTTATTTCGAGGACTATCACCGGCTGAAATACACCAACGAGGCGATTGAAGCCGCGGTGCAGCTGTCGTCGCGTTACATCCACGACCGCAAGCTGCCGGACAAGGCGATCGACGTGATCGACGAGTCCGGTGCGGCGCAAATGCTGGTGGCCGAGAACAAGCGAAAGAAGACGATCGGTATCAAGGAAATCGAAACCACCATCGCCACGATGGCGCGGATTCCGCCCAAGAGCGTCTCGAAGGACGATGCCGAGGTGCTCAAGCATCTTGAACAGACCTTGAAACGCGTGGTGTTCGGCCAGGACAAGGCGATCGAGTCGCTTTCGGCCTCGATCAAGCTCGCGCGCGCGGGCTTGCGCGAGCCGGAGAAACCGATCGGCAGTTATCTGTTTTCAGGTCCGACCGGCGTCGGAAAAACCGAGGTAGCCAAGCAATTGGCGGCGTCGCTCGGCGTCGAGCTGCTGCGCTTCGATATGTCCGAATATATGGAGCGGCACACCGTGTCGCGCCTGATCGGCGCGCCTCCCGGCTACGTCGGCTTCGATCAGGGCGGCCTTCTTACCGATGGCGTCGACCAGCATCCGCATTGCGTGGTGCTGCTCGACGAAATCGAGAAGGCGCATCCTGATCTCTACAACGTCCTGCTCCAGATCATGGATCACGGCCGGCTCACCGACCATAACGGCAAGCAGGTCAACTTCCGCAACGTGATCCTGATCATGACGACGAATGCGGGCGCGGCCGATCTGGCGCGTCAGGCGTTCGGCTTCACGCGCTCAAAGCGGGAAGGCGACGACCACGAGGCCATCAACCGGCAGTTCGCGCCGGAATTCCGCAACCGTCTCGATGCCATCGTTTCGTTCGCGCATCTCAATGCGGACGTGATCGGCATGGTGGTGGAGAAGTTCGTGCTTCAACTCGAGGCGCAGCTTGCCGACCGCGACGTCACGATCGAACTGTCCGAGCCGGCCAAGGCCTGGCTGGTGCAGCATGGCTATGATGAGCAGATGGGCGCGCGGCCGATGGCGCGGATCATCCAGGAGCACATCAAGAAGCCGCTGGCCGATGAGGTTCTGTTCGGCAAGCTCAAGGGCGGCGGTCACGTCCGCGTTGTGCTGGTCAAGGACGAAGCGACGGCTCAGGACAAGATCGGCTTCGATTTTGTCGAGGGGCCGGTGACGCCGAAGCCCGAGAAGCTGCCGGGCGCGCGTAAGCGGTCGGCGCCCCGAAAGCCGAAGCCGAGTGGCCCCGGCGGTGGCGGGTCGAAGGGCCCGGCCTCCCGAGTGCCGCTGGTCAAGGCCTGAAGCAGGCGATACAGTTTTAAAGCGAAAGGCCGGCGCGTTGCGCCGGCCTTTTTGTTAAAACAAGCTGGCGGAAAGCCGCGTGAGGAAACGAACATGATCATCGAAAATCAGGCTGACGTGACCGAGGCGGTCGAAGCGGCCGTTTCTCGCGTCGAAGATGAGCGCTTACGCGAAATCCTGCTGGCGCTGGTTCGGCACCTCCACGGGTTTGTGCGGGAGACCCGCCTGACCGAACGCGAATTTGGCGAGGCGGTGCGCGTGATCGCAACTATGGGGCAGAAGACGACCGCCTCGCATAACGAGGTGATGCTGATGGCGGGGTCGCTCGGCGTGTCCCCGCTGGTCTGCCTGCTCAACAACGGCAATCACGGCCAGACCGAAACCCAGGCCAATATGCTCGGCCCGTTCTGGCGCGACGACCAGCCGCCCTGCGCGAGCGGGGACTCGCTGGTGCGTTCGCCGACGCCGGGACCGGAACTCCTTGTTCGCGTTTCGCTGGAAGACGCCGGCGGAAAACCAGTGGCCGGCGCTGAAATCGACGTCTGGCATTCCTCGCCGGAAGGTCTTTATGAAAATCAGGATGCCACGCAGGCCGAGATGAATCTGCGCGGCCGCTTTGTTTCCGATGGCGCTGGAAAATTTCATTTCCTTAGCGTCAAGCCGGCCGGCTATCCGATCCCCGTGGACGGTCCCGTCGGCGAACTGGTGCGCGCCACGCGCCGCCACAACTTTCGCCCGGCGCATCTGCACTTCATGGTCTTCAAGCCGGGATTCAAGACGCTGATCTCGCAAGTCTATTCGCCTGACGATCCGCATATCGACTCGGACGTGCAGTTCGGCGTCACGCGTGCGCTGATCGGTAACTACATTCGCCATGACGAAGCTTCGGACGAGTTCGGTTTCGCGACGCCCTGGTTTTCATTGGATCAGCGTTTTGTTCTGGAAGCGGGCGAGGCAAGACGGCCGCCGGCGCCGATCCGTGGCAAGGTGTCATCCGCAGATGGCCGATAGCTGAGCCTACCGGATCAAGCCGGCGAGCCTCGGCAGTGTCAGGCTGATCTCGGGAATGCAGATGATCAGCAAGAGGCCGACGAAGAGGGCACAGATATACGGTAGATAGGTCCGGAAATGTTCGCTCACGTTTAGTTTTGCAAAACGAAGCGCCATCAATAGCCCAACGCCCATCGGCGGCAGGAAGAGACCGATTCCGACCGCTGCAGTCTGAACGATGTTGAAATGGATGGGATCAATGCCCATCGATTCCGAAATCGGAAAGACCACCGGGACCAGCACCACCGCGGCCGGAAGGCCTTCTAGCACCATTCCAAACAGACAGCTCACGATCGCGGTCACCGCGAGAAACAGCCAGGGATGTCCCTTCAGCGGCGACAGCATTTGGCCAAGGAGCTGCGGCACGCCGCTCACGCCCATCAGATATTGATAGACGGAGGCGACCGCGAGCAGGAACACCACGGCCGCCGTGAGGATGGCGCTGTCGTAGGCGATCCTGCCCATCTCGCGCCAGGACACGTTGCGATAATAAAGCTTCGCGGCGAGAAAGGCGTAGCCCGCGACCACCGCGCCGGCCTCGGTCGCGGTGATGATGCCGAGAATGAAGCCCGCGAGAATGACGAACGGCACCACCATCGGCACGGCCGCATGAAGTGCGGCTTCGCCGAGGCGTTTGAAGCTGGGTCTGGTATCGACCGGCCAGTTCTTTTGTCGCGCCCGGATGTAGACGACTGCCATCAGGCAGAACATCATGACCATGGCCGGAACGAACCCGGCGACGAACAGCGCCACGGCGGAAGTGTTGGTGACCTGGGCGATCACGATCATGAAGATGGCCGGTGGCACCAGCATGCCCATCGCGGTGCCTGCCGCGATCAGCGAAGCCGAATCGCGCGGGTCGTAGCCGGCTCTTGTCAACGGCGGCATCAGCGCCGAACCCAGCGCGGACACTTCCGCCATTTTCGATCCGCAGATGTCGGAGAAAAAATAAGCCACCACGATCACCGACATGCCAAGCCCGCCTTTGACCCAGCCGATCAGCGCGCGCGCTAGCTCGACCAGCGCGTGGCTCATGCCGCAACGTTCCATCAGGTTGCCGGCGAAAACGAAGGCAGGGATCGCCAGCAGCACCCAGCTTTGCGAGCCCGAGACCAGCGCCGAGGACAATTGCTGCATCGGATAGCCGCCAATCCATAAGCCCGCGATGCCGGCAACCGCCAGCGCGAACACGATCGGCATCGAGAGCAGGATCAGGAAAATGAAGATGGCGGCGACCGCAGCAAGCAGCATGAACGACGCGCCCTAGTGTTGCGGATCTTGAAGCGTTGGTGGCGAAATCATCATCGCCAACGCATACACCGCAATCAGAATGCCGCCGACAACGGCGGACGCATAGAGCCAGGCGAGGCTGATCTCGAGCCCCGGCGTCTTCAAGGCGCTGTTGAGCAGGCAGAGCTTCCAGCCGTACCACGCGACCAGGAGACCGACGCCCGCAATCAGCGCGTGATTGAAGCAACCGATCCAGAGCTGCGTGGCCTCCGGCAGGCGATGCACGAACACCGATAGCGAAAAATGCGAGCGCGACCGAATGCCGATTGCGGCGCCAATCAGCGTCAGCCAGGCGAGCGATAATTCGCCGACTTCCTCGACCCAGGTGAATGGTACCGGATCGACATCGAGCCAGTCGGTGATGGCGCCGACGAAATAACGCAGGATGACGCCGACCAGGAGGTTGGCGATCGCGAGCACGATCAGCGCCGTGACCGTGATTTTCGGGACGGTTTTGAGGATCCGCAGCATGCGTGTCAAAAATTCCGGCGGGAGGAGTGGGCTCAGGCCTTGAAGCCTTCGATCTCGTCCCACAGGGCGCCGTATTGCGCTTTGTAAGCCGGCCAGATCTTCTGCTGCGCTACTTTGCGGAATTCGTCGACCTTGGCCTCGACCACGGTCATCCCGAGCGGCTCAAGCAGGGCCTTGGCCTCCTCGAAATGGTCCACCGACTCGGTCAATTGGCGAATCTTTTCCTGCGCGGTGCGCGACAATTCGAGAACCAGTTTCTGTTGATCGGGCGTCAACCCGTTCCAGATGTCGAGGTTCATCACCGCGTTGGTCGGGCCGTAATTGTGATAGGTGAGGGAGGCGTATTTCGAGACTTCGTAAATCTTGAGCGCTTTCATGTTGACGACGGGCAGGTCGCCGCCGTCGATCACGCCCTGTTTCGCAGCCGTGACGACCTCGCCATAGGCCATCGGCACCGCGTTGCCGCCGAGCCCATTGATGGTGTCGCCGAAAATCTTCGACTGCTGCACGCGGATTTTCAGGCCGCGCAGATCTCTCGGTTCGATGATCGGCTTCTTCGAGGTCCAGAAATGGCGAAAGCCATAGTCGAAATAGCAGAGCACCTTGAGCTTGTAATTGTCTTCGATCTGCTTGCTCAGCTTGTCGCCGATCTGGCCGTTGAGCATGCCATAGGCCGAGGCGTAGTCCTTGACCAGATAAGGCACGAGCAGCGCGCCCATCTCGGGAAATATCGTGGCGGCGGCTCCGGCCGGGCTTCCCATCGCGATGCTGCCGGACTTGACCGCGTTCATGATCTCGAGCTCTTGCGGGATCAGCGTCTTGCCGAAGAACTGCATTTCGAGCGCACCGTTGGTCCGCGCCGTCAATTCCTTCGCCATCCAGTCGAAGGCCACGGCCGCCGATTCCGGCACGGCATTGATGTGGGCAAAGACCAGTTTCTTCGGCTGGGTCTGGGCAAAGACGGGAGCGCGGCCGGTGGCGAGAAGGCCCGCCAGGCCTCCGCCGGCGGCGAGAAGCGCGCGGCGATTGAGGGTGGCGCGGCGCACAAAAGTGGCTGGCATCAGGTTTCCTCCGGCTGTTTTTTGGCTTTTTTTATTGTTGATTTTTTTATTGTCGTTATCAGCCCGGCAGGATTAACCCGGCCGGGCCGGCCGCGAGCTTACAGAAGTGCGGTCCCGTTGAAAGAGGCATATTGGTCGCAACCTTCGCAGCCGCGAAGGGGCGCCAGCCTTTAAGGTGTCGCCTTGGCGTTGAGGTGGCGCAACTCCCACGGCAGGATGATCTTCCTGAAGATCACCGGGTCCGGCCATGTATTGGCCGTGCGGCCCATATGCCCGCCGGCCGGATTGATCCAGGCTTCGCGCGGCTCGGTGCCGCTGTTGATCAGCAATTCGAGATCGTCGATCGGCACTTGTGTATCGCGGGTGCCACCCACGACCAGAATGGGCGCGGTGGGCTTGCCGAGCAGGCCCTGGGTCTGCAGCGACATCTTCGGCAGGAAAGCGATCAACTCGTCGGCCGATTTCATCCCATAGACAAACAGGCTCGCCGGAACGAGGTCGAACAAATATTCGCGCGTGTACATCCGGCCGCGAAAGAAATCGGCCTGGAATGTGCGATGGATCGGCGGCGATTGGGTGACCGCGCCGACCAGACGCTTGGCCTCGGTGTGCGCGAGCTTGGCGGCCCAATAAGCGCCAAAACTCTGGCCATGCACGAGGATGCGGTTCTTGTCGATCTCGCTCCGGGTCGCGAGATAATCGAGGACGCGCGAGTAGATCTCGTCGGCGCTCTCGTCCGCCTTGCGCGGGGCTTGTCCGGTGCCGGGGCTGTCGACGGCGAAGAACCCGATTCCTTCGGGAATGGCGGCGGCATAGGTCTCGGCCACGGTTTCCTTGCGGCTGTCGAGACCCGAAATCGCCAGCACCAGAGGCACCGGGCGCGGCGCGTTGGCGGGCAATCTTAAGTAACCGACGATTTCCCTGTCCCCGTAAGGGATGTGCACGACTTCGAGCGGCGGATCGAAATAACGGGCATGCTGCAGATAGGCGTCGACCGCCTTCTGATACGCCGCCTGCTTGCCGGCCGAGGTGGGCGATGGCCACTGGCCGAAATAATAGAGGCGCCAGGCGCGCACAAAATTGGCGTCGGCTTCCTTGGGGTCGGTGGCGGCCTTGGCCTTGGCCATATAGGTATCTGCAACCGCGCTCCAGGCGGCCGCCCAATCATCCGGCTCACGGCTCTTGATACGGGAGAGCGCCTCGCTGGCGTCAACGGGCTGGATACCCAACGCAGGATAAGCGCCGGTTTGGGCACGGGCGAGCGTTTCGGTCTTGATTTCGTCGATGGTGCGGTCGGCGGTTTGTGCCGAGGCGGTTTCGCTCGCAAGCCCTATCAGGGCGGCGGCTATCAAGAACAGGCGCATTTTTTTGTTTTCCTCCCGGTAACGTCGCGATTATGGGCGGACGAGGGAGGGGAAACAAGGGATCGCCAGATGATCCACGGCAAAGCCTGAAGGCTTAGCCTTCTATCAATTCCTTGATGCGGCGCTGCAACTGGCGTTTTTTCTTTTCGCTTTTGCGCAGGCGTTCGGCGAGATCCGAGCCGGGCAACTCGTAAGACTGTTCCGGGTTGAACGCCACGCCGACGAAATTGTCGCGCCACCAGATGATCCGGGCCATGACAGAGCGTCCCTTGCGCGCGATCGTCAGCCGCAACGAGTCCTTGGGCAGGCGCACTGCGTTGTTGAATTCGAGGTGGGCGCCGTGCTCGGAGATGTCGCGCACCACGCAATCCCGTGCCGTTCCATTGTCGGCGATCTCCGCGACCCCGCCATAAATAACCTTGTCGCGCGCGCTCTGGCGTCGTTCCGGCATCGAAAAGCTCCCAATCGAAAGCCGGACTTTTACGCGAGCCGGTGGCGCAAGAAAGGGCAGCGCAGCCAAAAAGCCGCGTTAACGTAAATCGATGTTAGGAAAATCATGTCGCAGGCCGCGGCATTAAGCACGATTTTTGGAAGACTTAGGCCGCCGTCTCGCGAAGGTTGCGAGCAATTTCTTTCTGGGCGTCGAATTCGCGCCGGCGCCGCGCAAGTTCCTCGGCGCTCAAGGCTGCGACGTTGTTGTAGTCGCGTTTCCAGGCGGGATCGACGCTCCATCGTAGCGGCGATTGCACGGTGGTTTGGGCGGATGGAGCGGTTTCCAGCACGCGCAGCGCCAGCTCCAGCGTAAAAGCTTGCGAGGCCACATCCTGCGGCTTGCCGGCGGAATTACCGAGCGGGAAGTCGGAGAACAGGAAGCGGGGCACCGCGGCGTGCTCGACGATATCCTTGGCGCAGCCCATCACAACCGTGGGAATGCCGTTGGTCTCGAGATGCCGGGCGACCAGGCTGACCGTCTGGTGACAGACCGGACAGTTCGGCACCAGAACCGCGGCGTCGACGCCATCGGCCCGGCAGCGGGCGAGAATCTCAGGCGCGTCGGTCTCGATCGTGACGCGGTGGCTCCGGTTGGTCGGCGCGCCAAAAAAACGCGGTGCGACCTCGCCGATCCGGTTTTCGGCGGCGAGCCGGTGCAGTTGCGGCAATGGGAACCAGGTGCCGCTGTCCTCGGCCGAGGTGTGCACGCGGTCATAGGCGACGTGCGAAATCCGCACATCATGCAGCTTCGACGTATCGCCGTCGTAGACCGAATAGAACTTGACGCCGCCGTTATATTTGGCGCCGGGCCCCTGATCACCCTTGGCGGGGTCGAACGGCGCGGCGGTGGTGATGAGGGCAACGCGTGACTGCGCGAGCGGCTTGCGCAACGGCTGGAACGGCGCCTCGACATAATGCGCCCAGCGATAGGGCGTGGTGTAGCCGATCGCGGCGTAATATTCCCGCGTGCGCGCCATATAGGGGATCGGCGCATTCTCGTCCGATGCAAAGCCGGTGCGGTCGTCAGAAGAGCTATCCATATAAACTCTCATCAAGGCGCCATCATCCAACGATAGCTAAACGGCGCATGGCCGGTGTCAAGGATGGTGTACGTCGAAGGGCAGGACGGCAATGCAAGAGTGGACTGCCATGCAAGGTTCCAAAAGTTCGCTGGTCCCATTTCTGGTTTGGGTCACGTTGATCGCGAGCGCGGCCGCGCAGGAGGCCGCGCCCGTGAACGACGGTTCGCCGGCCGCGAAGCCTGGCGTGGAAGCGCCGGCCACCGATCCGCAAGAGAAATCGCAGGACAAACCGCAAGACAAGCCATCGGAGAATGCGGCGGATAAACCATCTGAGAAGCCGGCAGATCCCGACACAAGGGAGGCCGTGTGTCTGATGATCGAAGCGGCGGCTCGCGCCAACGATCTGCCGCTTGAGTTTTTCGCCCGCGTCATCTGGCAGGAAAGCCGCTTTCAGTCCGACGCCATGGGGCCGATGACCCGCAGCGGCCAGCGCGCGCAAGGCATCGCGCAGTTCATGCCGGGCACGGCCAACGAGCGGCGGCTGCTCGATCCCTTCGATCCGGTCCAGGCGTTGCCGAAATCCGCCGAATTCCTCAGCCAGTTGCGCGGCCAGTTCGGCAATCTCGGGCTGGCAGCGGCTGCCTATAATGCCGGGCCGCGGCGGGTGCAGGAATGGCTCGCCGGCACAGGCTCGATGCCGCAGGAGACCCGCCATTACGTCTCAAGCATTACCGGCGCCACGGTCGAGGAATGGCAGACCGCCGGCCGGGGCGGCCGGATATCCGACCGCGCGGCCGTGCATACGACCTGCCAGGATTTGATGGCGCTGCTCAAGCGCGCGCCGAACTATTTTGTCAGCCGGCTCGAGCAGAGCGTGGAGCTCGGCGCGGCTAAGCCGTGGGGCGTACAGCTGGCCGGAGGATTCGATCGCGACCTGGCGATGGCGATGTACTCGCGTGCGGTGTCGCGATTGAGCAGCGTGGTCGGCGACCAGACGCCGACCTTGCTTAGTACGCAGAACCGTCACCGCGGCATGCGGCCGTTCTATCAGGTGCGTATCGGTGCCGACACCAGGCCGGCCGCCGACGATCTCTGCAATCGTATTCGCCGTGCCGGCGGCGCCTGTTTTGTGTTGCGCAATTTCAAGGCGTGAGTTTATGAGCTGACGACGACTCTGCATGCCAGCCGTGAGGCTGCGATCGCTTGACGCGCATGCAAATCGAAAGCGTTATGCCGCCTCGATTCACGCAATGTTCATGCTCACATGGTCTTTCCGCCGCTCGATTCACCCCAATGGCATCAGCCCCTGCGCGCATACGCGTTGGGGATGTCTGCGGTTCGGTGGACCATTCTCTCGGCAGTGCTGTTCGTCACCTATATCGGCATCGGCGCACTTGCCCATGACACGCATTTCTCGTTGGCCTGGGCCTTGCTGGCCACGCTCTTGGTTTGGGCGGGGCCGGCGCAGATCATCCTGATCTCGACTTTGGCCTCGGGCGCCTCCGTCGTGCAATCGGCGATCGCGGTGACCGTGAGCGCGGTCCGGCTGTTTCCAATGGTGGTCGCGGTGCTTCCGATGATGCGCACGCCACAGACCAAGCGGCGACAGCTTGTGCTGGTCGCGCATTTTACTGCGGTGACGCTCTGGGTCGAATGTTACCGCTTCCTGCCGCATGTGCCGCGCGAGCGTCGTATCGCCTTTGTCCACGGGCTCGGCAGTGGGTTGGCGCTGATCGGTCTGGTCGCGACCGCCATCGGCTATGAGTTGGCCGCGAACCTGACACAGACATTCGGCTCGGCGATCCTGCTGCTGACGCCGCTGGCGTTTCTGTTTTCCACCGCGCGCAACTCCAGAGAACTCGCGGACGGGCTGGCGCTCGGACTCGGGCTTGCGCTCTATCCCCTGGCGTCGCTGCTCGACAGCGGCCTCGATATCCTGATCAGCGGGGTTGCGGCCGGCACCATTGCCTTTGTCGTCCATAAATGGCGGGAGAGCGCATGAGCGATTTCCTCGGCAATTGGCACGCGCTGCTGTTGCTTCTGGTGGCGGGCGTGATCCCGAACCAGATCTGGCGCATGCTTGGACTGTGGCTCGGCAGTGGGCTGGACGAGGGGTCTGATCTCCTGGTGTGGGTCAAGGCGGTCGCAACCGCGATTCTGGCCGGCGTGATCGCGGAGATTTTGGTGCACCCGCCGGGAGCGCTGGCGAGCGTCCCCGGCCTTTTGCGCTACGGCGCGGTCGTCGCAGGTTTTATCGTCTTCATGCTGACGCGGCGGTCGATCTTCGCCGGCGTGGTTTCCGGCGAGTTCCTGATGCTCGCGGGAAAATGGTGGCTTGGCTGATCGCCGCATTGCTGATTTGATCAGCCGCTGACGTAACATCGTCAGCGGAGGAAACGGCAATGGGCAGACACTTCAAGTCGGCCTTGATCGGTGCGTTTGTCGCTGCGGCTTTTTTCGCTGCGGCGGGAAGTGCGGCTGAATTTCCGGTACGGCCGCTGCGCCTCGTGGTCCCCTATGCTGCCGGCGGTCCGACCGACGTGGTCGGGCGAGTGGTGGCGGATTATCTCGCGAGAGATCTCAAGCAGGCGGCGTTCGTCGAGAACAAGCCTGGCGCGCAAGGCGCGATCGGTTCCGAGGCGGTCGCGCGGAGTGACGCGGACGGGTACACGCTGCTGGTCGTCTCCGGCTCGATGTTTGTGCTCAATCCCATGCTCTACAAGAAGCTGGCCTACGATCCCGATCGGGATTTTCGGACGTTGGCGATCGTCACGGAAGACCCTCTCGTGATGGAGGTCCACCCCTCTCTGCCAGTGAAGTCCGTTGCCGAATTTGTGGCTTACGCCAAACAGAATCCGGGAAAACTCAGCTTCTCCTCGGCCGGAACGGGAGGCGTGATTCATCTCGCGGGCGAGATGTTCAAGCAGATGGCCGGCATCGAGATGACACACGTGCCCTACAAGGGAGCCGGTCCCGCCATGGTCGATCTTCTCGCGGGAAACGTCCAGCTGATGTTCGATTCCTTTGGCACGGCGTACCCTCCGGTGACGGCCGGGTCGCTGCGGGCGCTCGGCGTGAGTTCGGCGCAAAGACGCTCCGAATTGCCTGATGTGCCGACCATCGCCGAAAGCGGCTTCCCCGATTACCTCGTTAGCGTCTGGTTCGCGATTGCCGTGCCAGCCAAGGTGCCCGAGAATGTTGCGGGAATCATCAAGGCCAGCCTCGACCAGGCCCTGAACGACGATGCGTTTCGTGCGTCGCTTCAGAAAATCGGCTATTCGGTAAAGCGACCGCAAAGCGCGGCCGAGATCGCCAAGTTCATCGAAGCCGATCGCGCGCGATGGTCGGCGGTGGTCAAGGACCGGAACATTTCGTTGGACTAGTGGAGTGGATTTGACATTCGCTACCTACCTGGCCACGAGTTCGTCAAGCGAATGTCAAATCCAAAACTCCACTAGAAACTTATATTATTAGTGGTCCTTTGATTCTAACATTCGCAAAAGCGACCGCTGCGAAGGGATACGAATGTTAGAATCGGACCACTAGAGCGATGACCGTAGAGATCAAGTTGCGCGAGGGGGAGGTCGCCGTCGACATGCCCGAGGCCGGCGATGCCGGTCTCGTCTTCATCGGCCGCATCCGCACCCCTTGGAAATTGCGCGAGGAAACACCGCGACAAGGCAGCCATGATGGCCCTATCTGCCGGATCGAGATTTTCGAGGCATGGGTGCCGGCGCTCAAGGGCGTCGATTTCTACGCGCATCTGGAAGTGATCTACTGGCTGCATCGCTCGCCACGCAATCTCGTGGTGCAACGCCCGAACAAAAACGGACAGACGCGCGGTACGTTTTCGCTGCGCTCACCGGTCAGACCCAATCCGATCGGCACCTCGATCGTCAAATTCGTCGGCATCGAGGGATCGAGCGTGCTGGTGCGCGGCCTCGATTGCCTCGACGAAACCCCGCTGATCGATCTCAAGCCGGACCGTTGCGATTTCTCACCGCTCGCGGCGCAGAGGGGTGGGGATACGGAAGGGGAGTGATCTGCTCTTCGCATCTCCCTGAAAGGGAGAGGTCGGATCGCCCCTGCCGATGCGAAGCATCGCCCAGTGCGATCCGGGTGAGGGTCATCTTTCGAACCGAATTTTGGGTCGACCCCCCAACCCAACCCTCCCCCTTGGGGAGGGAGTTTGAGTTCTTACCCCTTCAACGCCGCGATCAGTTTGGCCGCATTTGCCTCAAGCACCTTGCCGTCTTCCTTGCGGCTCGCGGGCGGAAGCAGCGCCACGCCGTCATGGCGCGGCATCACATGCATGTGCAGGTGAAACACCACCTGTCCGCCGGCTGGTTCCGAGAATTGCTGCACGGTGATGCCCTGCGCATCGAACGCTGTCATTGCGGCGCGCGCGATCTTCTGGGAGACACGCGCGACGTGGGCGAAATCCTCAGCCGTAATATCCAGGATGTTGCGGGCAGGCGCCTTCGGGATCACCAGCGTATGGCCCGCACAGCGCGGCATGATGTCGAGAAAGGCGAGCGTGTGGTCGTCCTCATAGACCTTGTAACAGGGGAATTCGCCGCGCAGGATCTTGGCGAAGGGATTTTGCGGATCGTAAGCGGGCATGAAAAACTCCTGATCTAATCGTCGCCCAAAGCGCCGTTGTCTTTACGAAACGGTCCGGCCGCGGTGAGTTCGCGTCCCATCTCGGCTACATAGGCACGCTCGCGCTTGAGATAGTCCTTGATGGCGTGACGCAGGCCTGGGTCGGCGATGAAATGCGCCGAATAGGTGGTTTGAGGCAGATATCCGCGGGCGATCTTGTGCTCGCCTTGCGCGCCGGCTTCAACCGTTTTCAAGCCCCGCGTGATCGCATCGTCGATCGCCTGATAGTAGCACACCTCGAAATGCAGGAACGGGTGATGCTCGATCGCGCCCCAGTTGCGGCCGAACAGCGCCTCAGAACCGATGAAGTTGATAGCGCCGGCAATCCAGCGATTATTGCGCCTCGCCATGACCAGCAGCACGTCGTTGGCCATGGTTTCGCCGATCAGCGAGAAAAAACTGCGTGTCAGATAGGGCCGGCCCCATTTGCGCGAGCCAGTCTCCATGTAGAACGCAAAGAACGCATCCCAGGCTTCCTCGGTGATGTCGCTGCCGTTCAACGCGTGGATGGTGATGCCGTTGGCGACCGCCTCGCGCCGCTCGCGCTTGATCGCCTTGCGGTGACGCGAATTCAACGTGGCGAGGAAGTCGTCGAAGCTGCGGTAATCCTGATTGTGCCAGTGGAATTGCTGGTCGGTCCGTTGCAGGAAGCCGTGGCTTGCCAGCAATTTCCATTCGGCTTCGCGTGCAAATGTCACATGCACGGAGGACGCCTCCGTAGCCTGACACAGCCCGACGAGCCCTCGTGCAAGCGCATTTCGGATTTCGTCCTGGTCGACGTCGTGGCGGATCAAAAGGCGAGGGCCGGTGGCCGGCGTAAAGGGAACCGAGGCCTGGAGTTTCGGGTAATAGCTGCCGCCCGCGCGCTCATAGGCGTCCGCCCAGCCGCGGTCGAATACGTATTCGCCTTGCGAGTGCGATTTCAGATAGCAGGGCACGATGCCGGCGATCGCGCCGTCGCAGCGGGCGAGCAGATGTCGCGGCCCCCAGCCGGTGCGTGGGACCGCTGATCCGGATGCCTCGAGGGCCGAGAAAAAGGCGTGCGAAACGAAGGGGTTGTAAGAGCTTTTGGAGCCTTCGCGAGAGCCTTCGGTCGCAACAGGCGGATTGGCGCAGGCGTCCCATTCCTCAGCCGGAATCTGGCTGATGGAAGAAACCGCTTCGAGGGTGATTTCGGATGAATCCATCGATAGTTCGCGCTGACCTATGTTTAAGATCGTGCAAGGCGGTGCGGACTTCAAGGTCCGCCTGTCAAGGCTGGAACCCCTCGAAGATCATTTGATCGGCATAGCGGGCCGCACGCGTCCGCTGCTCGGGCGTGCGCACCGTCCAGGTCAGGAGCGGCAGGCCGAACATATGCCGTGCGATCCAGGGCGCGGGCGCCGGCAGATCATTGACCCAATAGGCGACAAACTGCGGCTGCGTGCGCAAGAAGTGTTTCAGGTGCCTCATGCCCGCGCGTTGGGCTGGCGTGGCCTCCGGCCAATCGGCTTCCGTATAGTGACGTTGCGCAACGATGCCGCGCGGCGATTCCGGCAGCATTTCTCGAAGCGCGACCACCTGGTCCGGATCGAATGACATCCCGGCCACTGGGCCGGAATAAGAGGCGAGCACTTCCGCCATCCGTTTCACCAGCCGGCGGTCGCCGTCGAAATGGCTCTTGACCTCGACGACGATCGGAACGCGTCCCCTGACCAGGATGCAGAGGTCGGCCAGTGACATCATCCGCTCTGAAGTGCCCCTGAAGCGAACTTCCTTCAAAGCTGTCGCGGTCAGGCCGAGCAGGGCGCCCGAACCCTCGGTGAGGCGGCCGAGCGCATCGTCGTGATGCACCATGGCTTCACCGTCGCCGGTGAGTTGCACATCGCATTCAATCGCAAAATTGCCGTCGATGGCGGCGAGCGCCGCGCTTGGCATGTTTTCAATAATGCCGCGGGCGCGATCATGCAGGCCGCGATGGGCCACCGGTCGCGCCGTCAGCCAGTCGGGGGCGCGCATCGGAAAGGGCCTCCTGCTTATGAGACCTCGAACACCCCTTCGACCTCGACTGAGGCATCAGCTGGAAGCGAGGCCACGCCGACCGTGGTGCGGGCATGGCGGCCCTTGTCGCCGAAGGCTGCGACCATCAGGTCGGAGGCACCGTTGAGAACCTTTGGCCCATCCAGAAAATCAGGTGCGGAATTGACAAAACCGCCAAGGCGAACCACCCGCGCCACCTTGTCGAGGTGGCCAAGCGCGGCCTTGACCTGCGCCAGAAGGTTGATGGCGCAGCCGCGCGCGGCGGCATTGCCTTGCTCGACGGTCACGCCGGCACCAAGCTTGCCCTTGGCGATCAGCTTGCCGTCTGCGCCGAGGCAAATCTGGCCGGATACAAACAGCAAATTCCCACTGCGCACGAAGGGCACGTAATTGGCCACCGGATTCGGCGGTTCATGCAGGGTGATGCCCTGTGATGCCAGCTTTTGTTCGACCGTCCCCGTCATGTTCGTCCCCGCTTGATGCTGCCGGCACCCGTATTACCAGCTCACATTGTTTCGCGCATCAGGCCCCTACTTGCAAGCGAAGGGCTGGCGGATGGAGCGATGCTGAAAAACATGGCAAGTCAACATTTTCCGCCTTTTGGCCGCAGTTGCGGTGCAATGAGTCGGTGAATATCCTCGTGAAATCATCTAAGGAATGAATCATGGCCCGCGCATTCCAGACTTTGTCCCGCAGCACCAGATCGTTGGTGCTGACTTTGGCCGTGCCTGCATTGGCTGCGGGATTGTCCGGAAGCGCCAAGGCCGCCGCCAACGGCGCGTTTCTTTCCCACCAGGCACTTTATGAACTCACCCTGTTGAAGTCGCGGGGATCCAATTCGATCAGCAGCGCTCACGGCCGCATCCTCTACAGCTTCACGGGCAGCGCCTGCGAGGGCTACACCTCCGAATTCCGCCAGGTGTCCGAGATGGACAATGGCGAGAACAAGGTGACGCTGTCGGACCTGCGTTCGACATCCTGGGAAGATGCCGCCGGCAAGACCTACCGCTTCAAGATCGACTCGCGGATGAACGATGTCGATACCGGCCCGATCGACGGGATCGCGGAACGGGTCGGCGACCATATCTCCGTCAAGCTCAAGCAGCCGCAGACCAAGACCTTCAATCTCGATGGCTCGACCGTATTCCCGACCGAGCAGATTCAGCACATCATTGCCGCCGCGAAGGAAGGCAAATCCATTCTGGAGCAGACCGTCTATGACGGTTCGGACAATGGCGAAAAGGTCTTCTCAACGCTTGCGGTGATCGGGCAGCCGATCCATGGCGATCAGACCATTGCCTCGCCCGATCCCTCGACCGAAAACGACGTGATGAAATCGACAACCCGCTGGCCGGTGACGGTGAGCTATTACGATCACGACGCCAAGCCGGAAGAGGGCGAACAGACGCCGCTTTACGCAATGTCGTTCGAGCTGTTCGAAAACGGCGTCTCCCGGGCGCTGGTGCTCGACTACAATGACTTCGTGATTTCCGGCGCGCTCGGAAAATTCAACGTCAAGGATTCCAAGCCGTGCAAATGACGGCTTGAACTATTCTTCGGTTTTTTCCGGCCCTTCATAGGCAATCCCCCTGATCACCGCGGCCGCCCCGAATTTCTTGCGCAGGCCGTCGATGGCGCGTTCCGCATCCGCCGAGCGCCGGTCCAGCATGTCGGTGTCGTGGGCGTCGCTGCCGGAGCGAAGGGCGCTGACGCCCGCGCCCATCAGGCGGAAGGCGGTGCCGTCGATTTCCTTTGCCAGCATCTCTCTCGATATCGCGAAAATCTTGGCCGCGAGCTGGGTCGGGGCATGAATCGATTGCGAACGGGTGCGTTGTCGGAAATCGGCCGTCTTCAGCTTCAACGTGATGGTCGACCCTGCCAGTTCGCTGCTTTTGAGCCGGCTTGAGACTTTCTCCGACAGCCGCCACAGCAGTCTTTCGAGGGTTGCAAAATCGCGGATGTCGGTCTCGAAGGTGGTTTCGCTCGAGATCGTCTTGGCGCCGCGATCGGCTACCACGCGCCGGTCGTCGATGCCGCGCGCCAGCCGCCACAGTCTTTGTCCCTCGCCGCCGAATTGCTTCATCAACTCGGTTTCGTCGGCGCGTTGCAAATCGGCGATCAGGCGAAAGCCGCGCTGGACCAGGCGCTCTTGCGTGGCCGGTCCGACGCCGAAGATGAAGCTGACCGGCTTGTCCGCCAGCATGACGCGCGCGTCGTCCTGATCGAGAGTAGCGAAGCCGCGCGGCTTGTCGAGGTCGGAGGCGATCTTGGCGAGAAACTTGTTGCAGGAAAGCCCAACCGAAACGGTGACACCGACCTCTCGTTCGATTTGCTGCGCAAAGCGCGCCAGCACCTTGCCGGGAATCATGCCGTGAACGCGCTGGGTCCCACTGAGGTCGAGAAACGCTTCGTCGATGGACAGTGGCTCGACCAGCGGCGTTAGCGCCTGCATCGCGTGGCGCACTTCGCGGCCGACCCGGACATATTTGGCCATGTCGGGCCGGATCACGACCGCTGAAGGGCAGAGGGCCAGCGCCTTGAACATCGGCATCGCCGAGCGAACGCCGAAGGTGCGCGAGATGTAGCAGGCGGCCGAGACCACGCCGCGTTTGCCGCCGCCGATAATGACCGGCTTGTCGGCGAGCTCCGGATTGTCGCGCTTCTCGACCGTGGCATAGAAGGCGTCGCAATCGATATGGGCGAAGTTCAGCGAAGTGAGTGCACGGTGACGCACCAGCCGCGGCGAGCCGCAATTGCCGCACCGCCTGGCTGAGAACTCCAGATCATGGAGGCAGTCCCGGCAAAAGCAGGTCGGTCCGTCTGCTGATGCCGGTAAGGGGGGCGTCACGGCACTTCTAAACCTGGATCGATCAGCGCCTGATGGGCCGCGGCGATGTTGGTCGGATGAAGTTGGGATACGGCGGCAAATGCCTTCACGGTGGCGTCGTCGCGCATGACGAAATCCAGCACATGCGCCAGGAATTGGGGATTGGCGGCCGCGCTGCGCAGCGTCTCGGGTCCGAGGCCGCTTTCGGACAGAAAGGCCCCCAGCCGCTCGGGCTCGCTTGCGATAAAGGAAAGCGCCTGAACGGCAACAATTTCAGCAACTTCCCGAGGGTTCCGTGTGGGTTTTCTCAAGGGATCCATTTGCCTTTCCGTAACTTATGGTTTCTATTTTCCAAACGATCATGCCCGAGTCTGCGGAAACTGTTCAAGCAACTGACAACCACGTCTGGAAAGTTGGACTTCGGCTTAACGGGTTAGAGCGAATCTGGCGCTAGTTTGATTTCACTTTTTGACGGGCCGAGCGGCTTTTGGGGCTTCGCCTTGAAGGTTCGTGTCGCCGGGAGTGGAGGGGCGGGATGGCAAAAACCGTCCTGATCGTGGAGGACAACGAGCTCAATATGAAGCTCTTTCGCGATCTGCTTGAAGCACATGGCTATCAGACTTCCGGCACCAGCAACGGTTTCGAGGCGCTCGATCTCGTGCGCAAGCTTCGTCCCGATCTGATCCTGATGGATATCCAGCTTCCGCAGGTATCGGGTCTCGAAGTCACGCGATGGATCAAGGACGATCCGGAGTTGCGTTCCATTCCGGTCGTGGCGGTCACTGCGTTCGCGATGAAGGGCGACGAGGAGCGTATCCGTGAGGGCGGGTGCGAGGCTTATCTGTCCAAGCCGATCTCGGTTGGCAAGTTTATCGAGACCGTCCGACGGTTTATTGGATAGGGGAGTTTGAAATGTCCGCGCGCGTTCTTGTCGTCGACGATGTTCCCGCCAACGTCAAACTGTTGGAAGCGCGGTTGTCGGCCGAATATTTCGATGTGCTCACCGCAGCTAGCGGCGCCGAAGCGCTGACGATGTGCGCGCGCGCCGAGTGCGACATCATCCTGCTCGACGTCATGATGCCGGACATGGATGGCTTCGAGGTCTGCCGCCGGCTGAAGTCGAACCCCGCCACCCATTACATCCCGGTCGTCATGGTGACGGCGCTTGATAGCCCAGCCGACCGCGTTCGCGGCCTGGAGGCCGGCGCCGACGATTTCCTGACCAAGCCGGTATCCGACGTGGTCCTGATCGCGCGCGTGCGTTCGCTGACCCGGCTCAAGATGATGACCGACGAATTGCGGATGCGCGCCATTACCTCGCTCGAAATCGGCGTGCAGGCGCCGGAGCGCAGCGCGGTGGCCGATACCGGCAAGGGAGGCCGTATCCTTCTGGTCGACGATCGGCCGTCCTCCTATGAGCGGCTGGCTCCGGTCCTGAGCACCGAGCATAAGGTCGATGTCGAAGCCAATCCGGCCGAGGCGCTGTTTCATGCCGCCGACGGCAACTATGACCTGCTGATCGTTTCGCTCGGTCTCGACAATTTCGACGGCTTGCGGCTTTGCAGCCAGGCGCGCTCGCTCGAGCGCACGCGTCACGTGCCGATTCTGGCGATTGCGGAAGCTGACAGCAATACGCGGCTGCTCCGCGGGCTCGAGATCGGCGTCAACGATTATCTGCTGCGCCCCGTCGACAAGAACGAGCTGCTGGCGCGTGCCCGCACCCAGATCCGCAAGCGCCGCTATACCGATCACCTGCGCGACAACGTGCAGAACTCGATTGAAGCCGCGATTACCGATGCCCTGACCGGCCTGCACAATCGTCGTTACATGGAAAGCCATCTGGCGACGCTGGCCGAACAGGCGTCGAGCCGCGGCAAGCCGCTGGCTCTGATGATGCTCGACATCGACTTCTTCAAATCGATCAACGACAATTACGGTCACGATGCCGGCGACGACGTGCTGCGTGAATTTGCGGTGCGCGTGCGCAAGTCGATCCGCGGCATCGATCTCGCCTGCCGCTATGGCGGCGAGGAGTTCGTGATCGTGATGCCGGAAACCGATCTGCATGTCGCCGGCATGGTGGCGGAGCGTTTGCGGCGCTCGGTCGCCGGCGAGCCCTTCGCCGTCAACAAAGGCGAAAAGCGCATCGAAGTCACGATCTCGATCGGGCTCTCGACGCTGGAGCGAAAGGGCGAGGCGGTCGCCGACGTGCTCAAGCGCGCCGATACGGCGCTTTACCGCGCCAAGCACGATGGGCGTAATCGCGTGGTGGCGAACGCCGCCTAAAGCAGGCCCCGCGTTATTTCTTGTTTCCCTGCGCCGATATTGATCCGGGCCCGTCAATCCGGACGCCGGCGCTCGCCAGAAGCACTTTAGCGGCTTGCTTGGCCGCGCGCGCCATCGCGGGATCGTCGCGCACTAGGTCCTGCGCGATCGAGCCATCGACAAGCAATGTAAGCTGGGTCGCCAACCCTTCCGCGTCCGTTACGCCGAGCTGTATCAGCAGGTCACGGAACCAGAGGCGCCGGCTCTCCTTGAAGGCGATCGCGATCTTGCGCACCGGTTTGGCGTCCGCACCCAATTCGGCCACGGCATTGACGAAGGGGCAGCCGCGAAAATCCTTGTGCGAAAAACGCCGTTCGAGCGAATCGAAGGTTCCGAGAATCTGTTCGGCCGGAGGCTTGTCGGACGGTTTGGGTTGTACGAAGCGCCGCTGGAGATAAGCCGATATCAGCGCGTCCTTCGACGGGAAGTGATTGTAGAGGGTACGCTTGCTGATGCCGATTTCGGCCACGATCGTGTCGACGCCGATGGCGCGAATCCCCCTGAGGTAGAACAGCCTGTCGGCGGTATCCAGAATCCGTTCCTTCATGCTTGGCTTGGCGGGCAGACTTGCCATGCGGATACGCGAGGTCCTTCCAACTTGACAGTGAGGCACCATTGTAGCCTAAGTACACAGGTCTGTTTACTTATTTCGGCCGGCGGAAATCGGATATTTTGGTCGGTGCCGAAAGCCGGGAGAACAAGAACAATGCCCCTGTTGCAGATCTTGCGGCCGACATTGCCGATCCTGATCGGTGCCTCGATCATGCTGACTCTAAGCATGGGGCTGCGGCAGTCGCTCGGCATTTTCATGCAGCCGCTGACGCATGGCATCGGCATCTCCGTCTCCGATTTCACGCTGGCGATAGCCGTACAAAACCTGGCCTGGGGATTCTTGCAACCGCTCGCGGGCGCACTGACCGTGCGCTTCGGTTTCCGCGCGATCATGGTGACCGGCGCGATCTTCTATATCGCTGGCCTTACGCTGATGGCGACGGCGCAGGGGCTGATCAGTGTCATGATCGGCGGAGGCTTGCTGATCGGCCTGTCGCTCGCGTGCACGGCAGCGGCAATCGCGATGTCGGTCGCGGCGCGCGCGGTGCCGGAAACCGTGCGATCGACCGTCCTCGGTCTCGTATCGGGCGCCGGATCGCTGGGCGCGCTTTTATCCGCGCCGCTCGGGCAAATGCTCAGCGCCGGCTATGGCTGGCGGGTGGGGCTGGCTGGTTTTGTCGTGCTGTCGGTTGCGATGATTCCCGCGGCGTGGTTTGCGGGCAGGGTGGATGCGATCCCGCTGCCGAAGCCCGCGCGCGATGACGCCGGCGGCAATTCGGCGGGCGATGCGGTCAGGCTGGCGTTCGGCAATGCATCCTTCGTGGTGATGACTTGCGCCTATTTCGTTTGCGGCATGCAGCTGGTCTTTCTGAGCACGCACTTGCCGTCGTATCTGGCGATCTGCGGCATGGATCCGATGCTGAGCGCGCAGACGCTCGGCATGATCGGCGGCTTCAACGTGCTCGGCAGCGTGTTCTTTGGCTGGGCCGGCCAGCGCTGGAACAAGCTCGCGCTGCTCGGCGGAATTTACGTTCTGCGCTCGCTCGCACTCGCCTGGTATTTCATGCTGCCGCCGACCCCCGCGAGCACGCTCTTGTTCGGCGCGATCATGGGATTTCTATGGATGGGCGTCGGTCCGCTGGTGGCGGGCGCGGTGGCCGAGATGTTCGGCCTGAAATGGCAGGCGATGATTCAGGGATTCGCCTTCATGAGCCATCAGCTCGGCAGCTTTCTCGGCGCCTTCGGCGGCGGACTGCTGTACGATTCACTCGGCTCATACACGATGGCTTGGCGGATCGGCGTTGCGCTGGGACTGGCCGGTGGCATCGTCCAGATCGCGTTTGCGCTGATCAAGCCGTCGGCGCCGCCGATGCTGAAGACGGCATAAAACAAAACGGGGCCCGATAAGGCCCCGTTTTCATATCAGCAAGCTCGAAACTTACTTGATCTTGGATTCCTTGAATTCGACGTGCTTGCGCGCGACCGGATCGTACTTCTTCTTCACGAGCTTGTCGGTCATGGTGCGCGAGTTCTTCTTGGCGACATAATAGAAACCAGTATCCGCCGAAGAAACGAGCTTGACCTTGATGGTGACCGCTTTGGCCATGTTCAAAACCTTTGATGTCTGGAAGTTGCGCCCGGCCCATCAAAGGGAGCGCATTCGGGCGGCAACCTAGCTTCAAACCGCCCAAAGTCAAGGTTTTGCGGGTCAAAACCAGTCGGAATCGGGCAAAATCCTCGTTTTTACGCGTATTCTGACCGCAAAACCGGTCCGCATTTTTGCGGACTTCGCGCTACCGCTCAAAGAAGCGGTTTTTCGGCCGGGGCAGGCCGAGATTCTCGCGCAAGGTCCGCCCCTCATACTCTTTGCGGAAAATCCCGCGTTTCTGGAGTTCCGGCACCACCTTGTCGACGAAGTCATCGAGCCCTGCGGGCAAGAATGGGAACATGATGTTGAAACCATCCGACCCGAAACCCGTCAGCCATTCCTCCATCTGGTCGGCGATCGACTGCGGCGTACCGACAAACGACAATCCGCCATATCCGCCGACGCGCTGGGCGAGCTGGCGTACGGTGAGCTTGTCGCGCGCGGCGACATCGACCATCCGCTGACGTCCGCTCTTGCTGGCATTGGTTTCGGGGATCGGCGGCAACTGGCCGTCGGGGTCGAAGCCGGAGGCATCCGTTCCCAGGATCACAGAGAGTGAGGCTATCGCGCTGTCGTAATGCACCTTGCTGTCGAGGACGGCGCGCTTTTCCTTGGCCTCGTCGATGCTATCGCCGACCACGACAAAGGCGCCGGGTAGGATTTTCAAATGCTCGGGTTCGCGGCCGATCTTTTCCATCCGCCCCTTGATGTCGGCGTAGAGCTTTTGAGCGTCCGCGAGAGGCCCGCCGCCGGTGAAGACGGCCTCCGCGGTTTCTGCCGCCAACTGTCTGCCGTCATCGGAGGCACCGGCCTGGACGATCACGGGCCAGCCCTGCACGGGGCGCGCGATGTTGAGCGGGCCGCGCACCGAGAGATATTTGCCCTTGTGATCGAGCACATGCATTTTTTCCGGATCGAAAAACAGGCCGGATTCGACGTCCCTGACAAAAGCGTCATCGGCGAAGGAATCCCACAGGCCCGTGACCACGTCGTAAAATTCGCGGGCGCGCTTGTAGCGCTCGGCGTGCTCCATGTGCTCGTCGAGTCCGAAATTCAGCGCCGCATCCGGGTTTGATGTCGTCACGATATTCCAGCCCGCGCGGCCGCCCGAGATATGATCGAGCGAGGCAAAGCGGCGGGCGACATGATAAGGCGCGTCGAACGTCGTCGAGCCGGTGGCGACCAGGCCGATATTGTCGGTGACGGCGGCCAGTGCCGACAGCAGCGTGAACGGCTCGAACGATGTAACGGTGTGGCTGCGCTTGAGCGCATTGATCGGCATGTTGAGCACGGCCAGGTGATCGGCCATGAAGAAGGCGTCGAATTTGCCGGCCTCCAGCTTCCGGATCAGTTGCTTGATGTGGGAGAAATTGAAATTGGCGTCGGGCCAGGCGCCGGGATAGCGCCATGCGCCGGTATGAATAGAGACCGGTCGCATGAAAGCGCCGAGCTTGAGCTGCCGTTGTGCCATTTGCCCCGTGTCCGTGTTGTTGTTCGCCTGATTGAAATAGGCATGCCCGGCCACAAAGGCATTACGCCGGCACGAGAAGATTTTTGCGTTTTGCGATCACTTTTTGGAAAAGGACTTGTTCGGCTAAGCCCGCAAAATGTCCCGGCGCATTCCGCCGCCTTCGGCGCGGAAAAACGGCACCTCGGCATCATGGCGCAAGGGACCGGTCGAAAGCCGCTTTCCGAGCTCATCGAGCACTTTCTGGGTCATCCTGTGCAAGTCCGCGAGCGGCTTCGAGCCGAGTTCGACCCACACCAGCTCCACAAGTTCGGCATCGGCATGGACGACACCCTCGACGCGATGAGCGATGGTTGAGGCATCCGCGGTGAAGAAGCGGGTGTCAAAACGCCTGACCCGGCCGGGCGGGGTGATCGCGCGCGCAATCAGGAAAAGGCCGGATGGATCGGGCAAGAGATTGGCATCGGTGAACGGCTTCCACGGACCCGATAACGCCGGCACCGGACCGGCCGGCTTCTTCCCCAGGCACAGGCCAGTCTCCTCGCAAGCCTCGCGGATGGCGGCAACCGCCAGCGCACGGGCGCGTGAAGGGGTTATTTTGGGGCTGCCCTTGAGGAGGTTCTTTTCAAGTGCCGCGGGAATCGGCGCCGCCACCGGGACGCGGTTGTCGGCCGGATCGACCCGGCCACCGGGAAAAACGATCTTGCCGGGCTGGAACACCACCTTGTCGTGACGCTTGCCGACCAGGACTTTAGGGATCGCGCCAGAGCGATCGACCAGGATCAGCGTGGCGGCATCGGCGGGGCGGCGATAGGGAAAGTGGTCCGGCTCCTTATCCTCGTTTTTTGGCTCGCGCTCGCTCATTTCCCCCTGGCCTCTCGTTTCTTACTCGAGAGGTCTATGGCTCCGGATTCTCTTCGTCAAATCCGTGCATCCGCAGCGCCCATTGCATCCCCACCACGGCGCCCTTGACCGGTTGCAGCAGCGCGAGCGAGGCAACGAACGTCACCGGAAGATAGATCGCAAGCTGAAGCGCGACCGGCGGCGAGTAGTTGGTTTCGATCATCAGTGCCAACGGCACCACGATGTGGCCGACGATCACGATCACGAGATAGGCCGGCAGGTCGTCGGCGCGGTGCGGCGTGAAATCCTGCCCGCAAACCGAACAGCTATCTGCGGTCTTAAGGAAGGCGCGAAACAATTTGCCTTCGCCGCAGCGCGGGCAGCGGCCGCGAAAGCCGCGCTTCATGGCCTGCCAGACGTCGCGCTTTTCCTTCAACGCGGTCTCTTGGCTCCAGACCGTCGGAGGGGTGCTCGCCGTTTCCATGACTTGCCTCTCTTCGATTTCTTCCCGGCCTTCGCTTTACCAGGCCGGCCTCGCTTTTCATGAGGGCTGCGGCCGGGATAGGCCTTTGCTTTAGATGGTGTGCGGCGGCCGCGGACGGGAGTGTGACCTTCCGAAATCAATTCGAACCGCAGCGCACCGGCAACTGGCGCTGCTTCTACCAGACGGACGTCGACGACGTCCCCAAGCCTGTGCATGGCTCCGCTGCGTGAGCCGATCAGCGCGTGGCGCGTTTCGTCATAGTTGAAATATTCCTCGCCCAGCGTGCGGACCGGGATCAGCCCGTCGGCGCCGGTATCGGCCAGTTTGACGAACAGGCCGGCGCGGGTGACGCCGGAAATACGGCCCTGAAAGGTTGCGCCGATACGGTCGGCGAGAAAATGCGCAATCAAACGATCGGCGGTCTCGCGTTCGGCCTTCATGGCGCGGCGCTCGGTGACGGAGATTTGTGCCGCGACTTCGCTCAGAGATTCCGCCGTTTCGGTGTCGGGCAAGGCGCCTTCACCTAAACCAAGCGCGCGGATCAGCGCGCGATGCACGATAAGATCGGCGTATCGCCTGATTGGTGAAGTGAAATGCGCGTAGCGGCGCAAGTTGAGGCCGAAATGGCCATAATTCTCGGCGGAATATTCGGCCTGCGCTTGCGAGCGCAGCACCACCTCGTTCACCAGAGGCTCGGCATCGTGGCCTTTGACCTGGGCGAGCACGCGGTTGAAGACCGTCGGCCGCAACGCGCCGGCCTTGGCGAACGGCAGGTCGAGGGTTTTCAGGAATTCCTGCAACGCATGAACCTTCTCGAGCGTCGGTTCGTCGTGCACCCGGTAGATCAGCGGCAGCGACTTCTTTTCAAGCATTTCGGCCGCCGCGACGTTGGCCAAAATCATGAACTCCTCGATCAATTTGTGCGCATCCAGTCGCTCGGGCACGACGACACGATCGACGGTGCCGTCGGCCTTCAACAGGATCTTGCGTTCGGGCAGATCGAGGTCGAGCGGATCGCGCTCGTCGCGGGCGCGCTTCACGGCTGCATAGGCGGCATAGAGCGGCTTCAGAATTGGAGCGAGCAGGGGACCTGTTGTATCGTCCGGATGGCCGTCGATCGCGGCCTGCGCCTGCGCATAACTGAGCTTGGCGGCCGAGCGCATCAGGATGCGATGGAAACTGTGCGAGCGCTTGCGTCCGTCGGCTGCGATCACCATCCGCACCGCGAGCGCGCCGCGCGGCTCGCCCGGCACCAGCGAGCACAGGTCGTTCGAGATGCGCTCGGGCAACATCGGCACCACACGGTCGGGGAAATAGACCGAATTGCCGCGCATCAGCGCATCCCGATCGAGCGCCAATCCCGGCCGAACGTAGAACGCGACATCGGCGATCGCGACATTGACGATGAAACCGCTTTTGTTGTTCGGATCCGGATCAGGCTCCGCGTGGACTGCGTCGTCATGATCCTTCGCATCCGGCGGGTCGATCGTAACGAGCGGAACGTCGCGCCAGTCCTCGCGTCCCTTCAGGTTTGCCGGCTGAGCTTCCTCGGCCTCGCGCAACGCATCTCTTGAGAAGGCCTGCGGAATGTCGTGGGCATGGATCGCGATCAGACTGATCGCCTTTTCCGTCGCCAGCGACCCGAGCCGCTCCTTGACCTTGCCGCTATTCAGGCCGAAGCCGCGCGAACGTATGAGATCGACGCTGACGAGGTCGCCATCTTCGGCGCTGAGCGTGTCGGTCTTCGCGATGTTCAATTCGCGGCCGGCTTGTTTCTTGTCGACCGGGATCAGACGGCCGCTGCCGTCGGCGTTCCTGCGGAAGATCCCAAGCACGCGTGTCTTGCCGTGGTCGATGACCTTGAGGATTCGCCCGCGATAGGCGACGCCGTCACGAACGCCGTCCTCGAGCTTTTCGACCCGCACCAGCGCGCGGTCGCCGACGCCGGCCGCAGTGCCGGGCTGTGTCCGCCGCGGAATGTGGATGCGGATTTTTGGCGGCTCGCTGTTTTCGACCTCATCCCATTCGGCCGGAACGGCGATCAACTCGCCGTCGCTGTCGCGTTTCGTGATGTCGGCCAGCAGCGTGGCCGGCAGGCTTTCGGGCTCGCTGACGTCCTTGCCGCGTTTCTTGATGATGCCTTCGTCCGCCAACTCGCGCAGCAATTGCTTCAGCGCGACGCGGTCGGCGTTTTTGAGACCGAACTCGCGAGCGATTTCGCGAGTCCCGATCTTGCCGGGATAGGCGCGGACGAAGGCGACGATGGCCTCGGTTGACGGAAAGCCGCTGTCGCGTTGCCGGGTCACTCTATCCGTTTGCCTTATCCGCTTGCCTTGCCCGCACTCTTCTTGGCGGCGGGTTTGGCAGCCTTTGAAGCCGAGGTCTTTGAAACCGAAGTCTTGGCCGTCACCGGCGCGCGCGCCTTGGAGGTCGCTTCCGATTTTGGCTTGGCGGTGGTTTTCTTCGCGGCGGCCTTTTTCGCGGGCTTGGCTGTGGCCGTATCCGCCCCAGACTTTTCAGCCTCAGGCTTCTCGACCTTGGGCTTTGCAGTCTTCTCTGGCTTCGCTGCTTTGGCCGGCTTAGCCGCTTTCCTGGCGCCGCGCTTGGAGCCGCCGCCTTTGGCTGCGCGCTCGTCGATCAGCGCGATCGCTTCAGGGAGCGTGATGGTGTCCACTGTCTTGTCGCTCGGGATGGTCGCATTGATGCCGCCGGCCGTGACATAGGCGCCGTAGCGGCCGTTCTTCACCGCGACTGCGCCGAGCGAAGGGTGATCGCCCAACGGCTTGCCGGGATCGGCGCCGAACCTTCGACCGCTCGGACCTTTGGCTACCTTCTCGGCGATCAGCGTCACGGCGCGGTTGAGCCCAACGTCGAACACCTCGTCGCCGGCCTCGAGGCTGGCATAGGTCTTCTCGTGTTTCACGAACGGCCCGAAGCGGCCGAGGCCTGCCGTAATCGGCTGGCCGCTCTCCGGATGCAAGCCGATCTCGCGCGGCAGCGACAACAGTTTGAGCGCCAGGTCGAGCTCGATGTCGGACGGCGAGATGTTCTTCGGAATTCCGGCGCGTTTGGGCTTTTCGCCTTCCGCATAGTCTTTCTGTTCGCCGAGCTGAATGTAGGGACCGAAGCGCCCAGCCTTCACGATCACGTCGCGGCCGGTCTCAGGATCCTGACCGAGCACGCGATCGGCGCTGGCTTCGCTGTCGGCGGCGAGCGGCCTTGTGTAACGGCACTCCGGATAGTTGGTGCAGCCGACAAAGGCGCCGAATTTTCCGGCCTTGAGGTTGAGTTTGCCGGTGCCGCAGGTCGGGCACTGCCGCGGGTCGCCGCCATCGGCGCGCGGCGCGTAGATGTGCGGGCCCAGCATGTCGTCGAGCGCATCGAGCACCTCGGCGACGCGCAGGTCTTTGATGTCGTTGACCGCGCCGATGAAGCCGCGCCAGAAATCGTGCAGCACCTGCTGCCAGGAAATCTCATTGTTAGAGACACGGTCGAGCTGTTCTTCCAGCGCCGCCGTGAAATCATATTCGACATAGCGGGCGAAGAAGTTTTCCAGGAACGCGACCACGACGCGGCCCTTGTCCTCGCCATGCAGGCGCTTCTTCTCCAGCCGCACATAGCCGCGGTCCTTGAGCACCTGAAGGATCGAGGCATAGGTCGAGGGACGGCCGATGCCGAGTTCTTCCATACGCTTGACAAGCGAAGCTTCCGAAAAGCGCGGCGGCGGCTCGGTGAAATGCTGGGTGACGGCGAGATCGTTCTTCTTCAGCCCTTCGCCCTCGCTCATCGCGGGCAGGCGGCGGCTGTCCTCGTCGTCGCCATCATCGTCGCGGCCTTCCTGATAGAGCGCGAGGAAGCCGTCGAATTTGATGACTTGGCCGGTGGCGCGAAGGTCGAGCGCGCGGGCACCCGCTTTGGCCGTGATATCGACCGTGGTGCGTTCGAGTTCGGCGGATTCCATCTGGCTTGCGATGGTACGGGTCCAGATCAACTCATATAGCTTGGCCTGTTCCGGATCGAGCCGGCGGCGCATGTCGGCCGGCCGCCGCGACAGGTCGGTGGGGCGGATCGCTTCGTGGGCTTCCTGCGCGTTCTTGGCCTTGGCCTGATACTGGCGCGGCGCTTCCGGTACATAAGCGTTGCCGTAATCCTCGCCGATCACCTTGCGGGCTTGCGTGATGGCGGAGCCATCGATCTGCACGCCGTCGGTTCGCATATAAGTAATGAGACCGGTGGTTTCGCCGCCGATATCGATGCCTTCATAAAGCCGCTGTGCGATCCGCATCGTGTGCGCGGGCGCAAAGCCGAGCTTGCGGCTGGCTTCCTGTTGCAGCGTCGAGGTGGTGAAGGGCGCTTGCGGATTGCGTCGCGCCGGCTTGGCTTCGACCGACGTCACCGTGAAGGTTGCGGCTTCAAGCGACTTCTTGAAAGCTTCGGCTTCCGCGCCGGTGCCGATATCGAGGCGCTGGATCTTCTTGCCGTCGGCGCCGACGAGACGCGCCTCGAACGTGTCGCCGCGCGCGGTCGCAAGCGTCGCCACCAGCGACCAGTATTCACGGGCAACGAACTTCTCGATCTCGAGCTCGCGGTCGCAGACCAGCCGCAGCGCCACGGACTGCACGCGGCCGGCCGAGCGGGCGCCCGGCAGCTTGCGCCACAGCACGGGCGAGAGCGTGAAGCCGACGAGATAGTCCAGCGCCCGGCGCGCCATATAGGCGTCGACCAGCGCGCCATCGATTTGGCGCGGATTCTTCATCGCCTCCGAGACCGCCTGCTTGGTGATGGCGTTGAACACCACGCGCTCGATCGTATGATCTTTTATCGCGCGCTTTTCCTTCATCACCTCCAGGACGTGCCAGGAGATCGCTTCACCCTCGCGATCAGGGTCGGTCGCGAGAATGAGCTTGTCGGCGCCCTTCAGCGCCTTGGCGATATCGTTCAGCCGGCCAGCCGCCTTGGGATCGACTTCCCAGATCATCTGGAAGTTGGCGTCCGGATCGACTGATCCGTTCTTGGCGGGGAGGTCGCGGACATGGCCGAAAGACGCCAGCACCTCGTAGGAGGAGCCCAGATACTTGTTGATCGTCTTGGCCTTGGCCGGAGACTCCACAATGACGATATTCATGTCATTCCAATAGCTTACGGGGAAAATAAAGGCCGGTTCCGCGGGACTCGCGCCAGCCGTTTCGTCCCGAACATGGGTGGTGAGGGCGTCCCTGTCAAATCGACAGGAGTTGAGGGTACCGCCTTAGGTACCCCAGAAACGCCCTGAAAATTGTAAAATACTATCCAAAAGTTGTGTTATTTAGGCGCGAAGGCCGCCCGCTCGGACCTGTATTGGTCGCCGCAAGACGTGGTGCGTTCACGCCGTCGCTCGCCGCGCGCGTTTAGCGGCGGGCCGTGGCTTCAAGGTGACGTCGCCGAGTCCAAGCGACCGGCCGTCGCGGGCGTGCAGCTCGAACTTTTTGACCGGCCGGCCGCTCTCGCGATCGACCAGGATGGTCGCGATCTCCTCCGGCGTCTCGTCGAACTCCTCGCTCCATTGCCGGAGTGCGACGATGATCGGGAAAATCCCGCGTCCCTTCGGCGTCAGTACATATTCCTGGTAGGCGCTGCCGTCAGAAGCAGGCGCCAGTTCGAGGATGCCGCGCTCGACCAGCGCGCGCAGCCGCACCGTCAGGATGTTCTTGGCAAGCCCCAGGCTTTTCTGAAACTCGCCGAAGCGGCGGTAGCCCTGAATCGCATCGCGAATGATCAGAAGCGACCACCAGTCGCCGATTGCGTCAAGCGAACGGGCGATCGGACAGTCTGAGTGGGCGAGGTTTGTGCGTTTCACCATGGCTCTGATCTTTGGACCGCAACCCGCCGGCAAAGAGGCGGTCACAGCCTTTTGTAGTTGCAATATTAAACCAGGCGCCCTAGCTAGGCAACATAGTTTAATAATGCAACCAGATTAGGAGATGGCCATGGCTAACAGACTCGCAAACAAGACGGCGTTAATCACCGGCGGCAACAGCGGCATCGGGCTTGCGACGGCGAAGCTGTTCGTGGCCGAGGGCGCCCGCGTCATTATTACCGGCCGCAACAAGGAGACGCTCGAGGCCGCCGCCAAAGAACTGGGGCCGAATGCGTTTGCGGTCGTCGCCGACGCCACGGATGTCGCGGCGACGGAAGCGGCGATCAAGAAGGGTGTCGAGAAGTTCGGCAAGCTCGACATTGTCTTTGCCAATGCCGGGATTCCCGGCGGCACGCCGATCGGCGGCACCACCTTGGCTGCTTTCGAAAACGTCATCCGGACCAATCTCACCGCCGTGTTTTTTACGGTGCAGGCGGCGGTTGCGCAGATAAATGACGGCGGCTCGATCATCCTCAACGGTTCGGTGATCTCGGTGCTCGGAAATCCTGGCTGGTCCGCCTATGCCGCGACCAAGGCCGGCGTCACCGCGATGGCGCGGGTCATGGTGTCGGAACTGTCGCCGCGGGGGATTCGCGTGAACGTGGTGGCGCCGGGCGCTGTACGGACGCCGATCTGGAATGGCCTGGCGCCGACCGCCGACGCCTTTGCTGCACTCGAAAAACGCCTCGCGGGTACAACCCCGTTGGGGCGGATCGCCGAGCCCGATCATATCGCCAAGACGGTGCTGTTTCTGGCGTCTGATGATGCTGCCCATGTCCAGGGCCAGGAAATCTTCGTCGACGGCGGCGCGACCAGTTCGCCGGCAGGCGCGCCGGTCTTCCGCGCCTAATTCATCGAGATGGCTTCTTGGAAAGAGCCCGCTGGCACGATGGCAGCGGGCTCTTTCGTATTCTCAAGCCGCGTGCAGGCTGGTCACGGCCTGGAGCGCACTGCTGAGTGCCTTTTCGCGATGCTCGTGACCGGCCTGGATGCCGTCCGCGAAAATGAATTCGAGCTTGGTCACGCCGATAAAGCCGAAGATGCCGCGCAAGTAGGATTCAAGGTGCTCGAGCGCGGCAGCCGGCGTGCCCGGGCCATAAAACCCGCCGCGCGAGATCGCCACGACCACGCGCTTGTCGCCGGCCAATCCCTTTGGTCCCTGCGCATCGTATTTAAACGTCTTGCCGGCCACGACGATGCGGTCGATCCAGGCCTTGAGCTGGCTGGGAAGCGTGAAGTTGTACATCGGCGCGCCCAACACCACGGTGTCGGCCGCCAGGAACTCGTCCATGACGGATTGGCCGGCGGCGAGTTCCTGCGCCAGCGCCGCATCCGGACTGGCAGCGCCTTGCGCGGCCGCGAGATCCGCACCGGAAAGATGGGTAAGCGGTGTCGCGCTCAGATCACGGTAGGTGATCTGGATGTCGGGCGTCGTCTGACACAGCCGGTCGACAATCGCCGCCGACAATTGCCGGCTGACGGAATGGGGGCCGAGGACGCTGGAATCGATGTGGAGCAGTTTTTTCATAGGGGTCACCTTGGTATTGGTTTGTAACTGACGCTATATGAGTGACCGTCTGCCAAGCCCACAAGAACGCACTTTTTTGAGCCCAAAGCACATCTTTGAAACCGAAGGCACATTCTTGAAACCAGAGCACACGAGAGTTCCTGCCCTTCCGCCCCTCCCGCTGTCGCCGGACGCGCACGCCGACTGCCGCGGCGTCGCCTCGGTGCTGGCGCGGGTCGGCGACAAATGGAGCGTCTTCGTCATTATGATGCTGTTCGACGGGCCCAAGCGCTTCAACGAGATCAAGCGCCTGGTCGCGGGTATCTCGCAACGCATGCTGACGCTGACCTTGCGCGGGCTGGAGCGCGACGGGCTGGTCACGCGCACGGTTTTCCCGACCATTCCTCCGCGGGTCGATTACGAACTCACCGATCTCGGACGGGGTTTAAGCGAACCCGTCATCGCACTCGGCGAATGGGCCAAGTCGCATCAGGTGGAGATCGAAGCCGCGCGGTCGCGTTTCGATGGGCGCAGCGAAGCTGCAGAATAAAGGCTAAACGCGTAAAGGCTAGATCAGCGAAATCAATCCGCCGCCGTGACGCTCTAAGCGTCCGGCGAGTTCGAGTTCGAGCAGCACGGTCCGCACCACCGCCGGTGAAGCGCCGGACAGGCGGATCAGGTCGTCGAGCAGGATCGGCGTCGGTCCCAACAGGTCGACGATGCGTTCGCGCTCGGGTGCGCCGGGATCGGGCGCCAGCGGCTCGCTGTCGTCTTCGCGCAAGGCAAGCGGCCGGCCCATGATCGGCTCGACAGCCTGGATCACGTCGGAGGCTTCCGTAATCAAGGTCGCGCCCTGCTTGATCAAGCCATTGGTGCTGGCGGCGCGCGGATCGAGCGGCGACCCCGGCACGGCGAATACTTCGCGGCCCTGTTCGTTGGCCAACCGCGCGGTGATCAGCGAACCCGACCGCACCGCCGCCTCGATCACGACCACGCCGAGCGAGGCGCCGGAGACGAGGCGATTGCGCCGGGGAAAATCATGGGCGCGCGCCACATGGCCGAGCGGCATTTCGGAAATCGCGGCGCCATGGTCAAGGAGAGCAGAAAGCAAATCCGTATGTTCGGGCGGATAGATCCTGTCGTGGCCGCCGGCGAGCACAGCCACCGTGCCGCCTTCGATCGAGGCGCGATGCGCCGCCTGGTCGATGCCGCGCGCCAATCCGGAAGCGATGACAAAGCCGGCGTCAGCGAGATCGCGCGCCAGCATTGCTGCGAATTTCAGCCCGGCAGCCGACGCATTGCGCGAGCCGACGATCGCGATCATTGGCCTCATCAGGACATCGCGGATGCCACGCACGCCAAGCAGCGGCGGCGCATCGTCAAGTTCGGAGAGCCGCGGTGGATAGCCGTCTTCATCCAGCGCGATCAGGCGGACGCCGAGTTTTTCGGATGCGGTGAGTTCGGCGCGGGCGTCTTGCTCGCTGCAAATCCGTTGTGGCCTGGACGCGCCGCCGCGCCGGGCAAGAGCGGGCAACTGCTCAAGGGCTGCCCGCGCGCTGCCGAAATGACGGAGCAGCGAACGAAGTCGGAACGGATCAGCCGCAAGCGCTCGATGCGCTCGGCGTCGGTGAGGCTGACGTTTTGGTTGATGTCGTCCACGCGGGCTCCTCAGGCAGGGGAGAATGGATCAACCTGAGCGCGTGGGGAAGGGGTAATTGGGGACGGCTTAAGCACGAGATAGCCACGAAGCTCAAACGCGGGACGACTACGGCAATATTTGCAACAGGTGGTGTTGGAGGAGATCTAGTTTAATTCGCAATTCATGCCCGAGACTTTGGTGGTGATTATCTCGTATGGCTTCCCATCATAAGGCGTTAGCTGACAAAGCCCGTCGATCATTGTGCCGGGTCTCAACGAGAGAATCCTATCGGCCCACTTTTTGCTTTCGAAGACAAAAAAGCGAGCCGCAATTCTTGCACTTTTACTACGAGATATTCTTTCTTATCTTTTTCTACAAAACGCTGCAGGCTATCAAACTTGTTGTGAATTTTAATCCATTGTCCGACGTATGCTTGAGTGCCGTCTGGTCCCTTCATGTAGTTCATCATGCTTATTTCTTCTGGGCTGAATGGGATCAAGAATTTACCCGCCCTTTTTGCAACCTGAAAATCCTCGGCACTAACCCATGGCACGGAAGGTGGGCTTGGCGCGGGCGGAGGTACAAGCGCAACGGGCAAAGTCTGCGGACAAGGTACAAATCGCCAAATAGAAATAACAAGAACGGCGTATAAAAATAAAATCCCATCGTCAAGAAATGGATTTTTAGTCGTTCCGAAGTCGGATTCTTTCGATGCTCCTTAAGAGCCGGAAGTGTGAAAATGACGAATGAGTAAAGTACGGAAAGCGCCATTGAGGCGACGATTACTCGATTGTCCGAGGCTGGATTTGCTAGCCATCGAGACAAGCTTTCGAACCCAAGCGTATGAGCCCAAGCTCCAATATTGGAAATTGCGTCGTCTGGTTTCACGGAAGCCGCTCCGATAACCAGCGGAAGCAGTAAGCCAAACGGCAATATTTTAACAATTTCGCGCATGGGAATCCCCCCGGAAGTGTACCCGAAGGGCAACAACCTTTGAATGTACCTATTTAGGTTGTACCCGGGCCACTTTTCGGACTCGGTGGGATCACGTCATATGGCCGGATGGCCCACATTGTGTGAGCGGATCAACCGCACACCCCCGCAACCCAGCCATCGTCAGGCCGCCCCTTGTCCCGGCTATTCCCCTATTGCTAGGTGTCGGACCGAACACGGGCTGTCCGGCATGACGCGGACATGACGAAGGAAAACGCCGATGATCTCGCTCGCCGACCAAATGCGCCGCATCGAACAAGGTACGCTCACGCCAGAGGCCGCCTTGGCGGAGTCGCTGGCCGCGATCGAGGCGCATGAGGGGACGATCAAGGCGTTTGTGAACCGCACCAAAAATCCGAAGGCACAGACAAAAGGCCCATTGCGCGGCATTGCGGTCGGCATCAAGGACATCATCGATACGGCGGATCTGCCGACCGAAATGGGCGCGGCCATCTACAAAGGCAACCAGCCGCGCGCCGATGCGCCGGTCGTGATGCAACTCAAGCAGGCCGGCGCCACCGTGGTCGGCAAGACCACAACCACGGCCTTTGCCGCGAACGATCCGACGCCGACGCTCAACCCGCGCAATCTCGGCCACACCCCGGGCGGATCGTCGTCCGGTTCGGCCGCGGCGGTCGCCGCCGGCATGATCCCGCTCGCGGTCGGTACGCAAACCGGCGGCTCGGTGATCCGCCCGGCGTCGTTCTGCGGCGTCGCCGCGATCAAGCCGTCCTACCGGCTGCTGCCGCCGGTCGGCGTGAAGATCTTTTCCTGGACGCTCGATACGGTCGGTCTGTTCGCCGCTGGAGTAGAGGATGTCGCGATGGCGCTTGCGGCGGTCACTGGCCGCAGCGAATTGAACGCGCCTGAGATGAAATCGCCGCGCATCGGTGTCGTCACGCAGGATTTTGCCGGTCCGCCGGAAACCGGCGGTGCCGAAGCGCAGCAACACGCCGCACGCGCCGCGGCGAAGGCGGGAGCCTCAGTGCGCGAATTGAAAATGCCTGTGATCGTCGCGGAAGCCTGGCGCATCCACATCATCGTGCAGCAGTTCGAAGCGCATCAGGCGTTTGCCTGGGAGTACGGCGAGAATTACGACGCGATGCCGCCGCTGCTCCGAAAGCGGCTCGACGACAGCCGCCATTACACGCCGGCCGATTACGACGCGGCACGCAACGTGGCGGTCAAGGCGCGCGCCGCCTTGAATGAGATTTTCAAGGACGTTGACGTGCTGCTGGCGCTATCGGCGCCGGGCATCGCGCCGAAGGGGTTGGATTCGACGGGTGACGCCCGCTACAACCAGCTCTGGACACTGATGGGGACGCCTTGCGTCAATGTGCCGGCCTATGTGGCCGACGGAAATTTGCCGGTCGGCGTGCAGACGATCGCCGATTACGGTGACGACGCCAAGGCGATTGCGGCGGCGCGCTTCATGGAGCGCGCGCTCAGATGATGGAGTTCACCTCTCCCCGAGGGGGAGAGGTCGGATCGCGTAGCGATCCGGGTGAGGGGGCGTCGGTCTCACGATAGACCGTAACCCCTCACCCCAACCCTCTCCCAATGGGAGAGGGAGCACACCTTCGCTGCGGGAATAGCCCGCTACTTCTTCCCGATCTTGCCTTCGGTTCCCGCCAGCAGGCGGTTGATATTGGCGCGATGCATGTAGAACAAGAGCACCGTGAGCAGTGCAAACAGCGCGGCAAGCGCCGGATGGCCGTACCACCACAGGAAAATCGGCGTGATGAAACTTGCGACGAGCGCCGAGAGCGAGGAGTAGCGCGAGATCACGGCGATGATGAGCCATAGCGCGCAAAACACGATCGCCGCCGGCCAGAACAGACCGACCAGGATGCCGATATAAACGGCGACGCCTTTGCCGCCTTTGAACTTCAGCCACACCGGAAACAGATGGCCGAGAAAAGCGCCGAGGCCGGCCAGCATCGCGGCTTCTGCGCCGGCGACATAGCCCGCGATGATGACGGCAACCGTGCCCTTGAGCGCATCGAGCAACAGCGTCGCGGCGGCGAGACCTTTTCGCCCCGTGCGCAACACGTTGGTGGCGCCGATATTGCCGGAGCCGATCGAGCGCAGATCTTCCGTGCCGGCAAGACGGGTCAGGACCAGGCCAAAGGGGATCGAGCCGAGAAGGTAGCCGAGCACAAAAGCCAGCGGCAGCCACGCATTTGCGGACATCACAGCCTCCCCATTACCAACCGCGCCTTCAAGTCTATCTCTTTTTGAGGCGTTTTATGCGACGTGTTCGTAGACCGTGCGCCCGTCGACGATGGTGCGCACGACGCGGCCCGAGAAGCGGGCCTCGTCGAAGGGCGTGTTCTTGCATGGCGATTTGAGATCGTCGGGATCGAGCACCCACGGCGTATCAGTATCGATCACGATCACATCCGCCGGCGACCCCGGACGCAACGATCCGCCGGGCAGGCCCAGCAACTCGGCGGGCCGGGTCGACATCGCGCGGATCAGCGTCTTGAAGTCCATCTCGCCCTGGTGGATCAGCCGCAGTGCTGCCGGCAGCATGGTCTCGAGCCCGATCGCGCCGGGCGCTGCTTCGGCAAACGGCAGCCGCTTGACCTCGACGTCCTGCGGATTGTGGTCGGACATGATCACGTCGATCAGGCCCGAGGCGACGGCGTCAACCAGCGCGCGGCGGTCTTCCTCGGTGCGCAATGGCGGCGTCAGTTTCAGGAAGGTGCGGTAGGGGCCGATGTCGTTTTCGTTCAGCGTCACGTGATTGATCGAGACCGACGCGGAGACGTCGAGGCCCGCATCGCGCGCCCGCTTCAGGATTTCGAGCGACTCCGCGCAGGAGAGCGAGCCCGCGTGATAGCGGCCGCCGGTGAGCGCGACGAGGCGCATGTCGCGTTCCAGCATCACCGCTTCGGCGGCATTGGGAATGCCGATCAGTCCGAGGCGCGTGGCGAACTCGCCTTCGTTCATGACGCCTTCGCCGACCAGATGCGGGTCTTCGGTGTGATGGACGATCAGCGCGTCGAAATCCCGCGCATAGGTCAGCGCGCGGCGCATCACCTGCGCATTGGTGACGCTCTTGTCGCCGTCGGTGAAAGCAACCGCGCCTGCGGCCTTCAACAATCCGATCTCGGTCATCTCCTGGCCGAGCAGACCCTTGGTCAGCGCCGCCATCGGATGGATGTTGACGATCGCCGTGTCGCGGGCACGCCGCAGCACGAAGTCGACGGTGGCGGAATTGTCGATCACCGGCGAGGTCGACGGCTGGCAGACGATGGTGGTGATGCCGCCGGTCGCGGCCGCCTGACTGGCAGACGCAAACGTTTCGCGGTGGCTGGCGCCGGGCTCGCCGACAAAGGCGCGCATATCGACCAGACCGGGGGCGACGATCTTGCCGGCGCAATTGACGATGTCGGTGCCTTCGGGCACGCCGGCGGCCCCAATGCCGCGTTTGGAATCTCTGATCACGCCGTCGGCGATCAGGACATCGCCGGGGCCGTCGAAATCGCGCGAGGGATCGATCACGCGGGCGTTCGCAAGCAGGATGGGACGGCGATCGGTCAACATAAGGTCACGCGTTCGGCAGGTTGCGGGCGAGTGCTTCCAGCACCGCCATGCGCACCGCCACTCCCATTTCCACCTGTTCGCGGATCAGCGATTGCGCGCCGTCGGCGACGATGGAGTCGATTTCGACACCCCGGTTCATCGGGCCGGGATGCATCACCAGCGCGTCGGGCTTGGCGTAAGCGAGCTTTTTCTGGTCGAGCCCGAAATAATGAAAGTACTCGCCGGTCGACGGTACGAAAGAGCCGTTCATCCGTTCGCGTTGCAGCCGCAGCATCATCACGATGTCGGCACCTTGAAGTCCCTCGCGCATGTCGCGGGCGACTTCGACGCCCATCCGCTCGATGCCGTGCGGCAACAGCGTGGAGGGCGCCACCACCCGAACCCGCGCGCCCATGGTGTTGAGCAGGATGATGTTGGAGCGGGCGACACGCGAATGCATGACGTCGCCGCAGATCGCGACCGTCAGCCCCTCGAGCTGGCCCTTGTTGCGGCGGATGGTCAAAGCGTCGAGCAGCGCCTGCGTTGGATGTTCATGAGCGCCGTCGCCGGCATTGATCACGGAACCGTCGACTTTGCGCGCCAGCAGTTCCACCGCGCCCGAGGCGTGATGGCGGACCACGAGAATATCCGGGTGCATGGCGTTCAGCGTGACGGCGGTGTCCATCAGCGTCTCGCCCTTGCGGATCGAAGACGAGGACACCGACATGTTCATGACATCGGCGCCCAACCGTTTGCCGGCGAGTTCGAACGAGGACTGGGTGCGGGTCGAGGCCTCGAAGAACAGGTTGACCTGGGTGCGGCCGCGCAGCGAGGTGCGTTTCTTGTCGACCTGACGGTTCAACTCGACATATTCCTCGGAGAGATCGAGGAGGCCGGTGATTTCGTCGGCGGAAAGGCCCTCTATGCCCAGCAAATGCCGGTGACCGAGGACGAAGGTCGATTTCGATGCTGTAGTCATTAAAGCGAGAGCTATAGGCGTGGGGCGGGCATCGGGCAAGGGCGAAGAGGGAACTTGTGAGTTATCCCCCGGTCTGTCCGCCTCGATAACGTTAATCCGGGCAAGGTTTTGTCCACCATGCCGGTCAAGGGGCCATATATTTAACGCGGCTCCCGCGTATGATTGCGCGAAAGCCTCTTTCAAAGAGGGGAGTTTCGATGAGCCTGACGCACGAAGTGCTCAACCAGTCGCCGCCATTCGTCGATGTCGATCTGTTCGCGCTGGATACCGCGCTCACCGAGGCCGTCGCCGCCAATGGCGGGGCGGACGCGCGGGGCGAACTCTCCGAATTCGGCCGTCATTGGGGTTCCGCCGCCATGGCCGAACGCGGGCGGCTCGCCAATGAAAATACGCCAAAACTTCGCACCTTCGATTCCAGAGGCAATCGCCGGGACGAGGTCGAGTTTCACCCGGCCTATCACGAGTTGATGGCGCACAGCGCCCATGCCGGATTGCACAATTCGACCTGGGCGAACGATGGCGGCCCCGCGGGCGCGCCGGCCGAGGTGGTACGCGCCGCGAAATTCTATATGGCAGCCGGCGTCGAGACCGGGCATCTCTGCCCGATCACCATGACGCGCGCCTCCGTGGCTGCGCTCGCCGTGCAGCCGGATATCCTGAAAAAGACCATGCCGGTCATCGGCAGCCGCGCTTACGACCCGAGCTTTGCGCCATGGCCGACCAAGCGCGGCATGACGCTCGGCATGGGCATGACCGAAAAACAGGGCGGCACTGACGTCCGCAGCAACATGACGCGCGCGGCGCGGGACGGCGAGGCCTGGCGCATCACCGGTCATAAATGGTTCATGTCGGCGCCGATGTGCGATGCTTTCCTCGTGTTGGCGCAGGCCGAGCAGGGGCTGAGTTGTTTTTTTATGCCGCGTTTTCGCCCCGACGGTTCGGTCAATGCGATCCAGTTTCAGCGGCTGAAGGACAAGCTCGGCAACCGCTCTAACGCTTCCTCCGAGGTCGAGTTTTACGACGCCTATGGCGAGCTTGTCGGCGAGGAAGGCAAGGGCATCCGCACCATCATCCAGATGGTGCAGTTGACCCGGCAGGATTGCGCCATTGCGTCCACTGGCCTGATGCGCTCGGGCTTGGCGCATGCGCTCCGTCACACGCGGCATCGCAGCGTGTTCCAGAAACATCTTGCCGATCAGCCGCTGATGCGCGCGGTTTTGTCCGACATGGCGCTGCATGTGGAGGCCTCGATCGCGCTCGTCATGCGGCTTTGTCGGGCTTTCGACCGCGCAACCGTGGATCCCAGCGAGGCCGCCTATCTACGGCTGCTGACGCCCGCGATCAAATACTGGACCTGCAAGAGCGCGCCGGGATTTCTCTATGAGGCGATGGAATGCCTTGGCGGCAACGGCTATGTCGAGGAAGGCATTCTGGCGCGGCACTACCGCGAGTCTCCCGTCAACGCGATCTGGGAAGGCTCAGGCAACGTGATGTGCCTCGACGTGTTGCGGGCGCTGTCGCGCCAAGCAGAGGCAGCCACAGCCATCCTGCAAAACCTCGCGCAGGAAACCCGGGGCTTGCCGGGAGCAGCCGAAGCGGTGGCCTCGATCGGCAAAGCGTTTCGTCGCGGCGATGCCGAGAATGTCGCGCGGCTGGCGGTGGAGGAGCTCGCGCTTTTGGCAGCCACAGCGGCGCTGAACGCGGTCTCGCCGCGCCACGCCGAGTTATTCGCAACCACCCGTCTTGCCGGGAATCACGGCGGCATGTACGGCGCTGTCGACTTGGCGCCCGACGACATCAGCCGGTTACTCGACCGCGCTCTACCTGCATAAAAAGGTTGTTTGATGGATACTCTTGATCCCGCAAGTCCCATCGCGGCCGCGATCGAAACGACGAGCGAGCCGGCTCCCCGCGTCTGGAAATTCTGGGGCACCACGTTCTGGGGTTTTGTCATTTTCGCCGCCATGTTTGTCGGACAGTTGGCGGTCGTGGGCTGGTTCTTGTTTCGGCAAGGCGGATCGATCGATCAGGAAAGCTTCAGCGAAGCGGTGACGACTGTCGTCAGCAACGGCCTGACGATCTCGCTGTCGGTGATCACGGGATTGCCGGCTGTGCTAGCAGCGCTGTGGGTTGCGATCCGGATCAAGCGTGCGCGGTTTGCCGATTACCTCGCGCTGCGTTCGTTCTCATGGAGCGATTTGGCCATCGGCGTGGTGGCGCTGTTCGTGCTGGTCATGGCGTGGGACGCGCTGTCGCGGGCGACGGGACGCGAAGTCGAACCCGGCTTCATGGGCGATGTGCTTAAAACCGCCCGCGACGATGGCGCGATCTGGCTTCTGGTGCTCGCCTTTTGCGTGGCAGCTCCAATCACCGAAGAGTTTTTCGCGCGCGGCTTTCTCTACCGTGGCTGGTCGGAGTCGTTTCTGCGGGTGCCGGGCGCGATCGTGCTGTCATCGCTGGTTTGGACCGGGCTGCATCTGCAATACAACTGGTACTTCCTCGGCGAGGTGTTCTCGATTGGCCTGCTGCTCGGTTACCTGCGCTATCGAAGCAACTCAATCTGGCTGACCATCATTCTGCATGGTCTGAATAATCTCGCCGCGGTCGTGCAGACCATCCTGCTCACGAGTTCATAGCGCTTTCGAAAGCCGGTCGAGGGCTCCTTGCAGAATGAAGATCGCCGCGTGCTCGTCGATCACCTTGGCGCGGCGGGCCCGGCTCATATCCATTCCGATCAATTCGCGCTCGACTGCGGCGGTCGAAAGCCGCTCGTCCCAGAGCGCGATGGCGAACTCCGTCAATTGCGCGAAATTTCGCGCAAAGGCGCGGGTCGACTGCGCGCGCGGCCCCTCGCTGCCGTCCATGTTGATCGGCAGCCCGAGTACAAAGCCAACAGCGGCGCGCTCCGTGGCGATTTCGAGCAGGCGTGCGACGTCGGCCTTGAAGGCCTTGCGCTGGATGGTCGTAACCCCCGTCGCCAACCGCCGGTCGGGATCGGACACCGCAACCCCGATGGTCTTGGTGCCGAGATCGAGCCCGATCAACGCACCGCGCTGGGGCCAATGTCCGGCCGCTTCGATCAGGGGTAAAATGAGGGCAGTCATGGGCTTCGCATAACAAGTTCGAGCGACAGTTCCAACATTCGGATGACGATCTTCATGCATAGCCCAAGCGGGTTACCACTGCTAATCTGGTGAAAATGCCCCGGCAAAGCTGCCGGCGGCGATTTCCGTTCCCCCGCAAGAGAGCAGACCATGTGGCCCGACCGCCGATTGATCGATCTTTTCAAAATCGAATTTCCGATCGTGCAGGCGCCGATGGCGGGCCTGCAGGACGCCGATCTCGTGATCGCGGCGGCGCAAGGCGGGGCACTGGGCTCACTGCCCTGCGCGATGTTGTCGGCCGACAAGGCCCGCGAGCAGATCCAGATTATCCGCCAGCGGGTCTCCGCGCCGGTCAACATGAATTTCTTTTGCCATACGGCAGTCCCGGCCGATCCCTCGCGCGAGGCCGCCTGGAAAGAGCGGCTGTCGCCGTATCATCAGGAGTTGGGCCTCGATCCCGCAACCCCCAACAATGCCGCCAACCGCGCGCCGTTTGACGCTGCGATGTGCGAGGTCATCGAAGAACTCAAGCCCGAAATCGTCAGCTTCCATTTCGGCTTGCCGGAACAGGCGTTGCTGGCGCGGGTCAGGGCGGCCGGCTGCAAGGTGATCTCGTCAGCGACCACGGTCAGGGAGGCGATCTGGCTCGAGGAGAACGGCGCCGATGCGATCATCGCGCAAGGAGCCGAAGCGGGCGGTCATCGCGGCATGTTCCTCACCGAAAATATCGCGGAGCAACCGGGCACCTTCGCGCTGGTACCGCAGGTGGTCGATGCGGTCCGCGTGCCGGTGATTGCTGCCGGTGGCATCGCCGACGGGCGAGGGATCGCTGCGGCCTTTGCGCTGGGGGCAGCCGGGGTGCAGATCGGGACGGCATACCTGCACTGTCCGGAATCCAAGGTCTCGGCGCCACACCGCACCGCCTTGGCCCAGGGACGCGACGATTCCACCGTGATTACCAACGTCATGACCGGGCGCCCGGCGCGGGGACTGGTGAACCGGGTGATGCGCGAGGTCGGCCCGATTTCACATCTGGCCCCGGAATTCCCCCACGCGGCGACGGGTCTCGGGCCATTGAAGGCGGCCGCCGAAAAACAGGGCAAGCTCGATTTCACCAATCTCTGGGCCGGCCAGGCCGTGCGGATGGGACGGGACATGCCGGCGGCCGGCCTGACCCGGGCTTTGGCCGGCAGTGCGCTGGCGCGGTTGAGCAAAATGGCGGGCTAGTGGGTTAGAATCGGACCACTAGAGGCCGGTTGCGGCGCAAAACCGGCCTCTGCTATACCCTAGTGCCGCCTATTTGAAGTTCCTGCACCGCAAGCGGCTAATTCGTACAGGAACTTCAAATAGAAAGCGGCACTAGAATCCAATGTTTGCTAGTGCCCATGACTTTCCGAAGTTCGCAAGAGTGGCTGCTGGGGTGGCACACGAACTTCGGAAAGTGGGCGCTAGCCTGAAATCCCCGTTTGAGGCCATATATAATGTCGGTCGATGCTGCCACCGTTCGCCGTATCGCGCATCTGGCGCGGATCGGGGTGAAGGATTCCGAGATTCCCCACCTCCAGGGCGAACTGAACGCCATGCTGGCGTTCGTCGAGCAGCTCGAGGAGGTCAATGTGGAGGGCGTCGAGCCGATGACGTCGGTAACGCCGATGACCATGAAGAAGCGGGCCGATGTGGTCAACGACGGCGAAATCGCCGACGACATCGTCAGGAACGCGCCGGAAACCCAGGACCACTTTTTCCTGGTGCCGAAAGTCGTTGAGTAAATCTTTTAGCGAGACATCCGATGTGCATGCTCTGCAACGATGAAAAAGCCTACGGCGCCTACATGGAATATCTCGACGCCATGGAACGCCAGGGCAAGGCCGCCGATCCCGACACGGCGATGGATGCTGTGCTCGATGCGCTGGAGGCTGCAAGCCAGGCACGCGGCGAGGTGAAGCGCGACGATCCCGCCAACGACAAGACGCTGTCTCCTTTCTTTTGCAGCCCCGTACCGCAAGCTGATAAATGACCGATCTGACATCGTTGACGCTCGCTGAGGCTCGAGATGGCCTCGCGAAGAAATCTTTCACCGCGCTTGAACTGACCGACGCGCACCTTGCAGCGATCGAAGCCGCGCGCGCGCTCAATGCCTTCGTGCTGGAGACGCCGGATCAGGCGCGTGCCATGGCGCAACAGGCCGACGCCAGCATCGCCAAGGGCGAGGCCGGACCGCTTGCCGGCATTCCGCTTGGCATCAAGGATCTCTTTGCGACCAAGGATGTCAGAACCACCGCGTGCTCGAAGATCCTCAGCAATTTCGTGCCGACCTATGAGTCGACCATCACCGCGCAGCTCTGGCGCGACGGCGCGGTTCTGCTCGGCAAGCTCAACAACGATGAATTCGCGATGGGCTCGTCCAACGAGACCTCGTGCTTCGGTCCGGTCGTCAATCCGTGGCGGCGCGAAGGCGCCAATACCACGCTGGTGCCCGGCGGATCGTCGGGCGGTTCGGCGTCGGCGGTGGCAGCGCTGTTGTGCATGGGCGCGACCGCAACCGACACGGGGGGGTCGATCCGCCAGCCGGCGGCGTTTACCGCAACCGTCGGCATCAAGCCGACCTACGGGCGCTGCTCGCGTTGGGGCATCGTCGCCTTTGCCTCGTCGCTCGATCAGGCAGGCCCTATCGGCCGCACCGTGCGCGACACCGCGATCCTGATGCGATCGATGGCGGGCCATGATCCCAAGGACACCACCTCCGTCGATCGCGAGGTGCCGAATTATGAGACCGCAGTCGGCAAGTCCGTAAAGGGAATGAAGATCGGCATCCCCAAGGAATATCGCCTCGACGGCATGCCGGCGGAAATCGAAAAGCTCTGGAGCGAGGGCGCGGCGTGGCTGAAGGCCGCCGGCGCCGAATTGGTCGAAGTGTCGCTGCCGCACACCAAATATGCGCTGCCGGCTTACTATATTGTGGCGCCGGCGGAAGCGTCCTCCAACCTCGCGCGTTATGACGGTGTTCGCTATGGCCTGCGCGTGCCGGGCCGCGCGATCTCTGACATGTATGAGAGCACCCGCGCCGAAGGTTTTGGCGGCGAGGTCCGCCGCCGCGTCATGATCGGTACCTATGTGCTCTCGGCAGGTTACTACGATGCGTATTATCTCCGGGCCCAGAAAGTGCGCACGCTGATCAAAAGGGATTTTGAGGATTGTTTCGCCAAGGGCGTGAACGCGATCTTGACGCCGGCAACGCCGTCGGCGGCGTTCGGCATCGGCGAAAAAGGTGGCGCCGATCCGGTCGAGATGTATCTCAACGACATCTTCACGGTGACGGTGAACATGGCGGGCCTGCCGGGCATCGCGGTGCCCGCGGGCAAAGACTCCCAAGGCCTGCCGCTCGGCCTGCAATTGATCGGGCGACCGTTTGACGAGGAGACGCTGTTCTCGCTCGGCGAGGTGGTCGAGCAGGCGGCCGGCCGCTTCACGCCGCCGAAATGGTGGTGAGCATGGCCGATCTTAAAATGGCCGGTCTCAAATCAACGCTGCCGAACGCCGCGCCGGAAAGCGGCCTCGCGCCGCCGCTCGCGGCATTGTGGTGGGCCGCCAAAGGGAATTGGGACGCCGCGCACAAGATCGTCCAGGACGAGAGCGACGCGAATTCAGCCTGGGTGCACGCCTATCTGCACCGCGTCGAGGGAGATCTTTCCAATGCCGGCTACTGGTATCGCCAGGCCGGCCAGCCGGTGGCGAAGGATGGGCTTGAAGCGGAGTGGGAGCGGATCGCTTCGGCGCTTGAGGGTAGCAAGGCATGACGGCAACGAGCGGTAAACTGATCAAGCGCGCAACCGGCGACTGGGAAGTCGTGATCGGCATGGAGGTCCATGCCCAGGTGACCTCGAACGCGAAATTGTTTTCCGGCGCCTCGACCGAATTCGGTGGCGCGCCCAATTCCCATGTCTCGCTGGTCGACGCGGCGATGCCGGGCTCGCTGCCGGTCATCAACGAGCAATGCGTCAAGCAGGCGGTGCGCACGGGGCTCGGGCTGAACGCGAAGATCAATCTGCGCTCGGTGTTCGACCGCAAGAACTATTTCTATCCCGACCTGCCTCAAGGCTATCAGATCAGCCAATACAAGTCGCCGATCGTGGGCGAGGGCGAGGTCACGGTCGAACTCGAAGGCGGCAAGACCGCAACCATCGGCATCGAGCGGCTGCATCTTGAACAGGACGCCGGCAAGTTGCTGCACGATCAGTCGCCGACCATGTCGTTCGTCGATCTGAATCGTTCCGGCGTCGCGCTGATGGAGATTGTCTCAAAACCGGACATCCGCGATGCCGAGCAGGCCAAGGCCTATGTGACCAAGGTGCGCTCGATCCTGCGCTACCTCGGCACCTGCGATGGCGACATGGAGAAGGGGTCCTTGCGCGCCGACGTCAACGTGTCGGTCCGCAAGCCAGGCGGGCCGCTCGGCACCCGCTGCGAGATCAAGAACATGAACTCGATCACCTTCATCGGGCAAGCGATCGAATACGAGGCGCGCCGTCAGATCGAAATCATCGAAGAGGGTGGCTCGATCGATCAGGAAACCCGGCTGTTCGATCCCAACAAGGGCGAAACCCGCTCGATGCGCTCCAAGGAAGAGGCGCACGACTACCGTTACTTCCCGGATCCCGACCTGCTGCCGCTGGAATTCACCGACGCCTATGTCGCCGAGATCAAGGCGAGCCTTCCCGAACTGCCGGACCAGAAGAAGGCGCGCTTCATCGCCGAACTGGGCTTGTCGCCCTATGACGCAGGCGTGCTGGTGGCGGAGCGCGAGAGCGCGGACTTCTTCGAGACGGTGCTGGCCAAACTCGCCGATCGTGGTCGCGACGGCAAGTTGGCCGCCAACTGGGTGATCAACGAACTGTACGGACGGTTGAACAAGGAAGGTTTTGCCATCGGCGCCTCGCCGGTATCGGCCGTGCAACTCGGCGGCATCGTCGATCTGATCGGCGAGGGCACGATCTCCGGCAAGATCGCCAAGGATCTGTTCGAGATCGTCTGGCGGGAGGGCGGCGACCCTCGCGCGGTGGTCGAAGCGCGCTGCATGAAGCAGGTGACGGACCTCTCGGCGATCGAAAAGGTGGTCGATGAGATCATCGCTGCCAATCCGGACAAGGTCGAACAAGCCAAGGCCAAGCCACAGGCGCTCGGTTGGTTCGTCGGTCAGGTGATGAAATCTTCCGGCGGCAAGGCGAATCCGCAAGCCGTCAACGATCTCCTGAAGTCCAAACTCGGCGTTTGAGTTGACGCATCGACGTCGCGTGCGGCGATCGATGAAGGTCACGCACGCTTACCGATCGTTCACGATGTTTGGCGATGTGCGGCGTCGGCCGTTCATGCGGCCCCGAATCAGCCGTATTCGATTCGAGCGGAATTGGCGTCTGGCGAGCGCCGATGAGACGCCGGGGCGCCAAACACGAAAAATTTTTTTGTTGCAAAAATTTCGATTCGGAGTCCGTGCGACTCGCCTCTGAGCGGACTTTCGAATGCTTCGGCGTGTCGATCGTGCAGCCACGTCAGTATCGCGAATAACAAAAAACACTACAGTACAGCCGCTTTTTTATTTTTTTCGGAATTTAAATCGATGTTTCGCACCAAACTTTTGCATCGACACGCGAGCTTCTCGCCTTTGCTGTGATCGTCGCGCGTCGCGCGCGCCGGTCTTGAGGCGTCAATACTTCCTTAAGCGGGAAGATGTTTTTTTCGCTGTGTTGGTGTATTCGGGATGTGTGTGCATCTCGATTCCCGAGTGCACGCAGCGATTAAGCCAACTCACTACATTAGGAGGGCACTATGGCTAAGAAAGCTAAGAAGGCGAAGAAGGCGAAGAGCGCAGTGAAGAAGACTGCGAAGAAGACCCGCAAGGTTGCGAAGAAGAAGAAGTAACTATCGCCTTGAAGAAGATGCCGGCGGTTTGATGCCGGCACGTCACAGGAGCCTTCCGACGGTTGCTTCCCTCGGGAAGAAAATCTGAAGAGCGGCTCATGTCGACGAAAGAGGGTGTCGGCGAGACATCAGGTCAAACGGCTGGATCGTTATTTGGGGGAGTTCTCTCCCGCCAAAGGCCGGTCCGGCAGAAGAAACAGGTTTTCTTCGTTCGGTGCGAATCCCAACAGCGGTTCGCAATTTCTTAGGTCCAACGGTCCAATTGCCCGATGGCCTGTGAAATCTGGTCCTGACGTGTTCGCCGACGCCCTCGTTCCAAGCCGGTAGCGCCTTGCCCGGCGACTTTTCCCGATCCCCAGACATTCCGTTCGACCTATCCTGCTTGCCCAACGCGCGAGCGGTAACGGCGGCTGGCCGCGGCGACGTTCCTGTCGGTACTGCCGGTTGCGGCAATGGTTATCGGTTCGCCAAACGCCAGGGTAAACCGTTTTCACAAATATCCGGGAAACCCCGCAAAATGGGCATTTCCCGCATGTCGCGCGTCGCGCGGCCTTTGAGACGTTTACGCACCGTTCATCCCGATATTTAAACCGTCCTTCAAATTTGAACGGTCATGATGATCCCACCAGCCGATCAACGGCGGCGCATTTAGCGCAGCGGGGTAACGGGACGTTTTGACAGACTGACGGGGGGTACGCGCGGACAACAGCGCGGACCAACGAACAACGGGGAGACTAACATGTTTCAGGGTTCTATCGATCTGGATGCGGCCATGCCGGTCACGGCGACCGCCATTCCGGATGTGCTGTTCGAGCGTGGGCTTTATTGGTCGAGCGGCCGTTCCGGCGTCGTCAATCTGGTCGCCGCGCATAAATGGTTCAACCTCGCCGCTCTGAAGGGGCGCAGCGACGCCATCCAGATGCGCCGCGAGGTTGCCGAACTGATGTCGGAAGCGGAAGTCGCTGCCGCACAGCGCGAAGCCCGCGATTGGATGAGCACGCACTGATCGGTTTCGGTAGCCTGAGACCGGATCAGACCGTCGTTGGCTTCGGCGCAGCCGTCGGCTCGCCGATCAGCGCGCGGATCCTGTCGATATCGGCCGCCGTGGTGGGATTATAGACCACCATGCTGAGATCTGGCCGACCGTCGACGGCGAAGGCCGAATATTCGAATTCGAGCCGGCCGAGAACGGGATGCCGGATGTGTTTGACGCGCTCGCCATGATGCTGGATGTCGTTGTCGCGCCACATCGCCGCGAAATCGGGGCTTAACCGGCAGAGTTCATCGACGAGAGGTTCGGCCTCTGCGGCCGCGCCTGCGCGTGCCGCGTCGATCTTGAACGCCCCCAAAACGAACCGCGCCACGCTTTCCCAATCATATTGTAAAGCGCGGGCGCGCGGATCGAGGAAGATAGAACGCAGGATATTGCGCTGTTCGGGCGGCAGTGCGCCGTAATCGGTGAGCATCACCGTCACGGCGCGATTCCAGGCGACGACGTCCCATGTGGCGGTTCTGATCAACGCAGGGCTCGGGTCCAGAGCATCGAGTACGCGCTGCAGCCGCGGCGTGACGCCTTCGTCTTTTTTGTAATGCGCCTCGGGAGGATGACCGAGGCCGAGCAGGAAGAGATGCTCGCGTTCGAGATCGGTGAGCATCAACGCGCGAGCGATCCGGTCGAGCACATCGGCCGACGGCGATCCGCCGCGCCCTTGTTCAAGCCAAGTGTACCAGGTCGGACTGATATTGGCGCGTTGCGCCACTTCCTCACGGCGAAGCCCAGCGGTGCGGCGGCGCTCCGACGAAAAGCCGAAGGCCTCGGGATCGAGCCTGGTCCGGCGTTCCCTGAGATAAGTCCCGAGCAGGTTCTCGTTGGTGAAAGGTTCGCTCATCCTGTTATGTATTATACCACGATAATCTCACTACTTTACTAGGATACATCGAAGGCCGACATCTGTCTCCACTAAACAAGGAGACTTGCTCATGCGCGTGTTTGTTACCGGCGCGACCGGATTCATCGGCTCTGCTGTCGTCAAAGATCTGATTGCCGCCGGCCATCAGGTGTCGGGATTGTCGCGTTCGAAAGAGAAGGGCGCGGCTTTGGCTGCGACGGGCGCCGAAGTGATCGACGGATCGCTCGAAGACCTCGACGGGGTGAAACGTGCCGCTGCGAAATCAGATGGCGTCATCCACCTGGCCTTCAATCATGACTTCTCGAAATTCGTGGCGAATTGCGAAGACGATCGGCGCGTCGTCGCCGCGCTCGGCTCGGTGCTCGAAGGCTCCGACCGGCCACTGATCGTCACCTCCGGCACATTGATCGCGCATAACGCCTCAGGCGGTCCCGCGACGGAAGAGGATGCCGCGCTCGGCTCCGAGGCGCACCCGCGCGCTGCGTCGGAAGAGGCGGCAGCTACTGTCGCCGCCAACGGCGTCAACGTGTCGGTGGTTCGCCTTCCGCAGGTGCACGATACGGCCCGGCAGGGCCTCATCACCTATGCGATCGCGATAGCGGTTGAAAAAGGCCTGTGTCCCTATGTGGGCGACGGTCAAAATCGCTGGCCTTCGTCCCATGTGCTCGATACGGCACGTCTCTATCGGCTTGCGCTAGAGAAGGCCGAGCGCGGTGCCAAGTACCACGCGGTCGCAGAGGAGGGCGTTTCATTTCGCGATATCGTAGAAGTCCTTGGCAAACGCTTGAAGCTGCCGGTCAGGTCAATCGGTCCAGACGAGGCCAAGGCCCACTTTGGCTGGCTTGCACCGTTTGCCGGTCTTGATGCTCCGGCTTCCAGCGCGCAGACGCGGCAACGTTTGCAGTGGCAACCGAAAGAACGCGGGTTGCTGGCGGATCTTGAAGAGCTGCAGGGCTTCTGAAGCAGGGCTTCGACGCCTAGCGGGCCTGTCACTGTCGCCGAGACGCTGCGCTGAATTTCCGGCGGGCGTCTCGCCGCTTTCCGACAAAAACTCCGGGCGCTGAAGAGACGCCAATGTCGTCATGATCCAAATATCTCAAGTTCGCCTTAGACCGCACGACGCTCCGGCGCTATCACATGTGAGTAGTGAGGAACGTCCACAGCGGTCAGCGCACACGTCTTGAGAGCTTCAGGATTTCTCTCGCCTTTTGCGGCACATGCGAGAATGGTCGACGCCATCTCGGCCTGAATAGCCGAGGTACGCTTCGGCTCTGGAAGCGAGGCCGTCGCATCATCCAGAACTGATTTCATCAGCTCGATTAATTCAGGCTGGAACACCGCACCCTTGGGATCCACGTTTGCACCCTCCGAAAAAAGCAAACCCCGCCCCTCGATTATTTAAGTCCGTGGCTTCCGCGGAAGCAATTGCCGTCCAAGGGTGCGTGAAACATTTTTCCCAGCTCCGGTTTCGGTTGCGACGTGATGGCGGTCAATGGAACAAAAGTTCCCCTTGGCCGCCGGTTGATTTGTTCTCATGGTTGCCCAGTTCCTCCAGCGGGCGACAAATATGGCTGCATCGAAAAAAGACCGCCCGGTTTCGCCGGGCGGCTCTTGAATTTGAAAATCACTTTCGTGAGGCTGTTGTTCTTAATGGCCGGCCGGGGCGGCTTCCTCCGCATCCGGGGCCGAACGTTCCGGGAGCATTCGGTCGCTCCTCATGCCGCGATTGATCTGGCCGGCCGTACCCATCGCGCTGCCGGTGGTCATGCCGCGCTCACGGTTGACTTCCCTGTGCCGGGCGGTGGCGGCATCCTGGCCAACGGTTGCAGCCGGCGCATCTCCGACCGCGGGCGTTTGCGCCATTGCGACGGTGTCTAGGCTAAAAAGCGCGCCGGCCGCCAAAGCGATGACAAAAGTTTTTTTCATGGTCGTTTCCTCTTCTTGTTTTGCCGCAAACCAACGAGTTGGCCGAGGAGGCGTTCCCAGGACGACGTAAGGTCAAAACCGCGAGGAACCGAACCCGGGGATAGCCATTAGCTCAGCAGGGTTTCATGGAAGGAGCGCGAGTATGGACAAGGATCGAATTTCAGGATCGGCGAAGGATTTCGCGAGCAAGGTCGAAGGTACCGTGGGCAATATGGCCGGCGACGCGCAGACAGAGGCCGAAGGCCGTCTCCGCGAAGCGGCGGGCAAGGCGCAGAACTTTTACGGTCAGGCCAAGGACGCCGCGCGCGACGCCAAGGATGCTGCGCTTGGTTATGCCAAGGACACCTATGACAACAGCGGCGAGACCTTCAGGGATGGCTCGCAAGCCCTGTCTAAGAGCGTGCAGGACAACCCGCTTGGGTCGCTGTTGATTGCCGGCGGCATCGGCTTTGCGCTGGCGCTATTGATGACGCGCCCGCCGCGTCGCCCGCTGCGTCGTCAATATTGGCGATGAGATGAACTGTTGGTTGGGAGACAAATCGTGAGCGATGAAAGCCCGCCCTTGGTCTACGAAGGCCTGGATCCGATTCCGGAGCCGAAATCCGCCATGTCGGAAATTTCCGACGCTCTTCAAGCGGCAGCCGGTCGCGTCAGCCGGACGATCGAAGCCGGTCGGCGTCCTGGCATGCCGCTGAGCGTGTTGAGCAACATAGCTCGCGAAGCGCCTCTTGCGTCTTTGCTGACGGCCTTCCTCTTGGGCGTAGCGGTGGCTCGCCGTTCGAATAATACGCGGAGGTTTCCCGATCACCGCGAATAGAGCCGGTGACGGCCTCTGGACGGCATGATTTAGGATTTTCTAACGCTGTTTTGTCAGAATGCCTCCGAACGAGGGGAGACATGGCAATGCAGGACTCGCCCATGCAGGATTTGGAACAGGCTATCCGTGAACGCGCCTACCACCTCTGGATCGAAAGCGGTCACGAGGACGGAAACGCAGACGCTCACTGGCTCGTCGCCCAGCGCGAGATTTTGAGCGCGTCATTTGGCGAAATGGCCCGCGTTACCGTTGGCGAGACCGTCAAACCGGCCAAGCCGAAGAAGGCGAGGGCGCCTCGAAAGCGGCGCGCGGCGTAAGTAACGTACACGGGGAGACGGCGGAACCGGAAACCTCGCCGGAAATCCACCTGTGGATATTTTACGGTTGAAAACGGCCGTCTGACAATGGTCGGTGCGAAGGGAACGCCGCTGGGGGATCCGATCGGGCTCCAAGCGGGACACGATTCGTGGCCGATTTGCAAAATTTGAAAAGTTGCGCCGGTGAGACACCTGCAAAAGCGATTATTCGCTAACGGATCGTCGGGCGCCGTAGCGCCTCCCTTACCTCATCGTTCTCAAGTAGATCAAGAAAGTGACGTTCGCGTTAGTCGGACGCGTCCGATTTTGCGGTTTTGTGGTCGTACGCGCAATTGTCGCGCTAGTGGTTTCGGTATCGGCGGTATTTCTCTCTTTGCTTGTCATAAAACGCCTCCGTCGTACGGGCGCGCGGCGTGAAAAGTTTGCCGCAAAGGCGCCCGGATGTTTTGACGGAGATCAAGATCACTATTCAGGGGAGGCCGCGTCGTCATTCCAGGGTTTTCAAAAACGCGATGAAGTCGCCGATCTGGTCGCCATCGAAGCGAAATTCCGGCATGGTCGGATGTCCGGTTACGATGCCTTCCGCCAGCGATTCCTCGAGCATCCCGACGGGATAGCGTTCGTGCAGGGTGCGGAACGGCGGCGCGATCTTCAGCGGGCTCGGGCTTACCTTGTCGATGGCGTGGCATTTCGCGCAATAGGTGAGGGCGAGGCGCTTGCCCTGTTCGGCGTTGGAGGCAAGGGCAGGAAGACCGCTGGAAGCGGCAATAAGGACGTCAACAATACCGGCAACCAGGATTGGCCGGCGGAGCATCATCCGCCCGTCAAGAAATCCCGCCTTGCTCATGGCCGTGTCCGACCCGAAGGCGTCATTTCAAGACAGGTTTCGAGCTCGACATAGCTGGGCGTGCCGTCGATTTTGGTTTCTTGAACACAAAGCTTTTTGTCGGCTTGCGAGAATACGCTCCATCGCGGAATGAGTTCGTCCCGGGCGCGTTCTTCGTCGGCCTTGCAGGAAACCATGGTTTCGCCAATCGATGAACCGCCGGAAAGTTCTGACCGGCAGTTACGTTCAATGTCGAACTTTGGAACGGCGTCGGCGGCAGCGGACAGCTGCGATGTGCTTGCGAGAACGCTGATGAATACGGCAGTGGCTAACGATGAATGTGACATGGCAACCTCCATGGCCACCATTAAGAACCGGACATAGGCGCTGTGATTGATCGAGGTCAAAGAAGCGCCACGCGAGCCAAGAATTTCAGAGCGGGCAGCGCTCGTCAGTGCGACATCAGGGTCGGCACCGTCATGGATCGGAACATGTCGCGGGTGACCCCACCCATTACGACTTCCTGCAGACGGGAATGCCCATAGCCGCCCATGATGAGCAGGTCGATTCCTTCGTCGGCCGCCGCGGACAATATCGTCGGTTGAATTTCGGAATGGTCGGCCTCTAGCGAGACGATTTTTGCGGGCAGACCGAGGGTTGCGAGGCGCGCCTGAAGACGGCTGGAAGAAGCTTCCGCGGAAACCGGCTCGTTGACGGTCAGAACCGTTAGCGCGTTGGCCTTGGAAATCAGAGGCATTGCGTCCCGCAGGGCACGCGCCGCCAACCGGCTGCCGTCCCATAAAATCCCGATGCGGCCAATTCTCAACGCCCCACGAAACGTGTAGGGGAGGACCAGAACCGGGCCGCCGGACCGAAAAAGTACCTCCTGTGGCATCATATTATCGAATGCCGTGTCCCCAGGTTCGGGCTGCGAGACGATCGTAAGATCAGAGAGCCTGGCGCTTGCGCCGAGGATATCGGCGGCCTCGGCGAATGACCCGCCAACCGCACGGCTCCGATGGGTTATCTTGGCCGTTTTCGCCTCAAACTCAAAAACGGCCAGGGCCGCCTGTGCGCGCTCCAATGCGCTTTGGTGCTGGGCCTCAAACAGCGGCGCCATGGCGACGCCGCCTTCGGCAACAAAAGGAATGTCGTTGACGGACTCATAGCCGACGGCGATGGCCTCCAGAGCAGCGCCAGTGGTCATCGCCAGCGAAATCGACCCATCAGTCGCCGGCCGCGGCGAGCGTTCGGTCGGGATATGCACCAGCAGGTTCCTGTACATGACGGCTTCCGTGGGTTTGTGAGTGGCAATTGGCCTATCGAAGCATTCACTGCACTTTCCTGGTTTGATGCACGTCAAAGTCCCTCACGGATGCGCCGGTTATCGTGACTTTCATGGGATTGGCTGACCGGTAGCTCGGCTGAACACAGATGAGGATAAAAATGACCCAACCAGCGCAAGCAGACCAACTTCATCGCCACGCCGTCATCTGGATCGACCATCTGAAAGCGAAAATATTCACGATGGGATTGACTGGCGTCAGCTCCAGCACGGTGCATGCGCATCTCGCGTCATCCCATCTTCATCACCGTGCCAACACCATCGGTTCGGGCCATGTGAAGGAGGATCCTGCTTTCCTTGCTGCGATCGCCCGATCGGTCGCGGCGTGCGACGAGGTGCTGATCCTCGGACCCGGCACCGAGAAAGCGGTCCTCATGCAGCATCTGCAATCGGTGCGGCCAAAGCTGCTGCTGCGAGCAGAATCGAGCGATCACCCGACGGATGACGAAATAGTGGCTGTCGGCCGAAAGCATTTCGGTCTGTCTGAACCGCGGGCGTGAAGCGCTCGATTTTGGCTTGAAAGGAAACCGTTCATGTCCCCTTTAGTATCGGCCGTCCGTCTAGCCAATTCGCAGGGGCATGCCGATGCGCTGCCTCCCGAGGAGGTTGGGGCATTGCCGTCAAAGGTCTCCGCGGCTGCCGAATCGACGGATCGGGCTTTTCACGCTGGTCTTGCGCGGTTAACGGGCGGGCTTTCTCCCGCGGCAGTCGCGCTGGCGTTCGCCGACTGGCAGCTCCATTTGCTTACCTCCCCCGGCGAATGCGCAATGCTCGCAGGCGAAGCGCTTCAACATGGCATGCAATTCATCAACGCGATGGTGCCCCGGCACGCGACATTCCAACCGTGGTCGGTGATCAAGCCGCCGGCGGCCGATCGCCGCTTTGCCGGCCGCGACTGGGAGTTGCCGCCTTTCAATTTGCTGGCGCAGTCCTTTTTGCTGACCGAGGATTGGTGGCATTCGACCACGTCCGACGTCCGGGGCCTGGCGCATTCCAACGCGGCGATTGCCGATTTCGTCACACGTCAGTGTCTCGATACGATGGCTCCGACGAACTTTGCCGGCAGCAATCCGAAAGTGCTGCGCAAGATCATGGAGACCGGCGGCGGTAACTTCGTCTATGGCCTGCACAACTGGATGGAGGACTGGCAAACCCTGCTCAAGGGCGGTGCCGCACATGATCAGCAATTCGTCGTCGGCAAGGATGTTGCGGTGACGCCAGGCAAGGTCGTCTATCGCAACGATCTGATTGAGCTCATTCAATATTCGCCGACCACCCCGACGGTGCGGCCGGAAACAATACTGATCGTGCCGGCCTGGATCATGAAATATTATATTCTCGATCTGTCTCCACACAATTCGCTGGTGCGGTTCCTGGTCGAAAACGGTTTCACCGTTTTCATGATCTCGTGGAAAAATCCGACCTCCGTCGACCGCAACCTCAGCCTCGAGGATTACCGGGAGCAGGGCGTCGACGCGGCGGTTGCTGCCATCAACGAGTTCATGCCGGAGCGGGCCATCCATGCCGCGGGCTATTGCCTCGGCGGCACGTTGCTGTCGATCGCCGCGGCGCGGCTGCAACGCGATCGACCGGACTGTCTGAAGACGGTGACCATGCTTGCAGCGCAAACCGATTTTACGGAAGCGGGCGAACTGACGCTGTTCGTCAACGAAAGCCAGGTCAGTTTTCTTGAAGACATGATGTGGCAGCCGGGCGTGCTCGGTTCGATGCAGATGGCTGGAGCTTTCCAGATGCTGCGTTCCAACGATCTGCTCTGGTCGCGGATGGTGCACGACTATCTGATCGGCGAGCGGGCACCGCCGAGCGATCTGATGTCGTGGAATGCCGATGCCACGCGCATGCCATATCAGATGCACTCGGACTATTTGCGTCATCTTTTTCTCAACAATGATCTGGCCGAAGGCCGCTACCAGACTGGAGGCAAGCCGATCGCGCTGTCTGACCTCCGCAAGCCGATGTTCGTTGTCGGCACTCTGCGCGACCACGTCGCGCCGTGGAAGTCGGTGCACAAGATCCATTTCCTAGCTGACGCCGACATCACCTATGTGTTGACAAACGGCGGACATAATGCCGGGATTGTAGCTGCGCCTGACGAGGCAGAACACAGCTATCAGGTGCTGACAAAAAAGGCCGCCGATCCATATGTCGGCCCGGAAGAGTGGATCAAGCTCGCGCCGGCTCATGAAGGATCGTGGTGGGGCGAGTGGGTGCGGTTTCTTGCAGCGCACTCCGGTTCGCCCGTTGCGCCGCCTTCATTTGAAACGGAAGGTTCGGTGCAGGATGCACCCGGGTCCTACGTGCTACAGCGTTGACGGCGGATCGTTTCGGCCTATCGCGGCACCAGAGCAGGTTTGCTTCGTTCCAGCGTCTGTTCGGGCGAGCCTGAGGCGTCAATAATGGGCCAGTCGATTCGGCCGATTTCGTAATCCTCCTGGGCTGTGGCGATTTCTGCTGTGGCGTCGGATGCGTCGCGCTTGCGGCCTCCGATACGATCCAGGCGCACTCCGAGATCGGCCGTGAGGAAAACTGCATGAAACGCTGCGTCCGGCTTCTGCGCGGCCGTCAACAGTTCACCTCGCTCGGATTCCTTCAGGAGGGCAGCATCGACGACAACGGAGAAGCCCTGATCGAGGATCTGCCGGCTGCGTTCAAGAAGCGTCCGATAGACTTGCGCGGTGACTTCCGGGGTGTAAGCGTCCTCCGGCAGCGCGGTGAGCGGATCGACGCCGAACAGTTCTTTCCGGATAACGTCCGAGCGCAGCAGGATCGCGCCGGGCAGCGGCGCCAGCAGGGGCGCTGCCTCGCGCGCCAACACGCTTTTGCCTGTTCCTGATTTGCCGCCGATCGCGATCAGCGATGGCCGAGCAGGCTCGATGTGGCGCAGCGCGAGGTCGAAATAGGCCCGCGCGTCGGCTGCGTCGTGATCCTCATCCGGCGACAGGCGGCATTTGGTGAAGAGTACATTGGAGCGGATTGCCGCACGCATCGAAAGGAACAACGGCAGCAGCCGAAGCGCCTGTGCGTTTTCCAGCCAGGCCGGCTGCAAATAGGCGTTGAATAGCCGGTTGGCGCAGGCCCTCAGGCCGAAACGGCAAAAGTCCATGATCGGGAAAGCCAGATCGTAAAGGATGTCGGTGGTCGCGATCACGGGATCAAATTCGATGGCGTCAAACAGGAGAGGATTTCCGTCGATCAGGGTGATGTTGCCGAGGTGGGCGTCGCCATGGCAGCGCCGCACCAGACCTTCAGATGCACGCGCATGCAAAAGCGATCGGCAATCGGCGAGTCTTTGCCTGCTGGCGGCGTCCAGCCGGTCGACCATTTGGCGTGGAAGCTGCGGCTCGTTGCGGAAAACTTGAGTATTGCGATCGATGATCCCCTCAATGGAGGCGAGCCAACTCGACCCATCGGAGATCTCCGCTCGCTGGTGTGTCCTGCGAATGGTTACGGCAAGCGTCTCGGCGAGTTCCGGCGTGAGGTCGCCTGCTCGCGCCAAATGGTCGAAGGTCTTGTTCTCGTCAAACCGCGTCATTTCAACGGCCCATTCGCGCACCGGGCCGTCGCCGCCGATCTCGAGGCCGCCATGCCCCTGGGTAATCGGAACGATGCGCCGATAAAGGTCCGTAGCGAAACGACAGTTGACGCTCAGCTCTTCTTCGCAAGCGTGCTTGCGTTTCTCGAGCGTTGAAAAATCCAGGAACGGAAGCTGCACTGCCCGCTTGACCTTCAGGACCCGATCTTTGCCAAGAAAGACGATGGAGATGTGAGTATCGACGCGTTTGCAGTTGGGATCGTGGCCGGCCAGGAAGGCGAGCACCGTTTCCTGACTCTGCCCTGCGGGCCCTTGCTTCGTCGCGCTCATGGGCGCAGCACTGCGGCGCCCACCAGCCTGCCGTCGCGCAGCCGCGATAGCGCTTCGTTGGCTTGATCGAGCGGGAACACGGTGATGTGCGTCTGGATATGGGCGTTGGCGATCGCCTTGAAAAAATCAGCGCCGTCCTTGCGGGTCAGGTTGGCGACGGAAACCACCTGCCGCTCGCCCCAGAGGATGCTGTAGGGAAAGGTTGGGATATCCGACATGTGTATGCCGGCGCAGACGACCCGCCCACCTTTACGCACGGCACGAAGGGCCAGCGGCACCAAAGGCCCGACCGGTGCATAGATGATTGCTGCATCGAGTTCGGTGGGCGGAAGATCGTCCGAGGCGCCGGCCCAGCTGGCGCCGAGCGAAATTGCCAACTGCTGGGCGTCGTTGTCGTTGCGCCGGGTGAAGGCATAGATCGTGCGCCCCTGGGCGCGGGCAACTTGCGCCACGATGTGGCCGGCTGCTCCGAAGCCGTAGATACCGATCGCGTTGCCTTCACCGGCCATCACCAACGACCGCCAACCAATCAGACCGGCGCAAAGCAATGGCGCGAGCGCAACATCGTCGCCATCTTCACCAAGAGGAAAACAATGTCGGGCGTCGGCGACCAGATGGCTGGCGAAGCCGCCATCCCGCGTATAGCCGGTAAACTGAGGGTGGTCGCACAGGTTTTCCTTGTCGGCGCGGCAGTAAAAGCATTCGCCGCAGGTGAAACCGAGCCAAGGCACGCCGACACGCATGCCCATCATCGATCCGGTAACGCCGCTGCCCAGTGCTTCAACCCTGCCAACGACTTCATGTCCGGGAATGATGGGGTATGGGATATCCGGCAGTTCGCCGTCCACGACATGCAGATCGGTCCGGCACACGCCGCACGCACCTACCTTGATGCGGACCTGGCCCGGTCCAGGGATCGGGTCAGGCCGCTCCAGCGGCGTCAGCCGCGCGCCGCGCGCCGAGAGAACCATCGCATGCATATCGTTCAAATCCTGTCACAATCAGTACTTTAGCGTATCACGGCACCCGCCGCTTTTGATCTCGGTCAAAGCGGAGTCGCGACGAATGGCCTAGAGTTGATGTAGTGGTCGCTTCCCAAGAAAGGGATAAGACGCGCGAGATGATCGTTCCGATCGGTAACTCGGTGGCTTGATCGCGCCGCCGCTCCGCGGCGATACGCCTTTGTTTCAAGGAGAACGGAAATGTATGAATTTCTCGAGGAGACCGTCGGCAACAACATGACTCCCGCGGTCCGAAGTGTCACTCCGGAAGCCTCCGTCGGGGAACTGTACCGGCTTTTTGCCGCCGACGACTTTGATGCCTATCCCGTTGTGCAGGACGAGAAGTTGGTTGGCATCGTTTCGAAGCTGGATGCCTTGAAGCCGTTCGCCTTTACCGAGCGTCAGCTCATACCTCATTACAAGGATGGGATGGAGGCCACGGTCGACGACATCATGTCCACTAATGTCGTCGCCGTTGATCCCGAAACCAGATTGCAGCGGGTGCTCGAGTTGATGATCAAGCATCGCGTCAAGAGCCTGCCGGTTGTCGACCAATGGCAAAGCCTCATAGGCATCATCGCGCGCGAGGATGTGATGCGAGCCATGGACCGGTCGGTGTCGACCCAGTATCCGCCGGTTATCCCCTTCGCGGCGGCGTAATGTCTACTTTCGGTCTGGAGAAAGCCTTCGCACCGAAGCGCGTCGCCGTCGTCGGCGGAAGTCCGCGTCCCGGCTCGATCGGGTTGATCGTCCTTCAGAATCTTGTAAAGGGCGGATTTGCCGGCGAGATCGCGGTCGTCAATTCCCGGCATGACAGCATTGGGGAGCGAAAGGCCTACCCAAATCTTAAGGCGTTACCCTTTGTGCCGGACCTGATTGTTATCACGACGCCGGCGCCATCGATTCCAGAGATCATCCTTCAGGCCGGCGAGCTTGGCGTGGCAGGCGCGGTCATTATTTCGTCGGGTCTTGGACACGGTCCCGGATCAATCGCGGAGGCGGTCGAGCAAACCGCCCGTGCTCATAAGCTGCGGATCGTCGGTCCGAATTGTCTCGGCATCATGCTTCCGGGGATTGGGTTGAACGCGAGCTTCGCGGCACGCCATCCGACGCAGGGTTCACTCGCGCTGATTTCTCAGTCGGGCGCGATCGCGGCTGCGATGGTTGATTGGGGTGCGGAGAAATCGGTTGGCTTTTCCGGCATTGTCTCGATCGGCGATCAGCTCGATGTCGATGTTGCCGATCTGCTCGACTATTTTGCGCTCGACAACAAAACCCGGGCGATCCTTTTGTACGTAGAGGCCGTCACCGACGCACGCAAATTCATGTCGGCCGCCCGTGCTGCGGCGCGCCTCAAGCCCGTCGTCGTCGTCAAGTCTGGCCGGATGGCGCAGGGCGCCAAGGCTGCGGCCACGCACACCGGTGCGCTCGCGGGCTCCGATGCCGTCTACGATGCCGCCTTCCGCCGCGCCGGGTTACTGCGCGTCCTCGACTTGCGCGAACTGTTCGATTGTGCCGAATTGCTCGGCCGCCACGTGCGCGCGCCGGACGGCAAGAGGCTGGCGGTTCTGACCAACGGCGGCGGTCTTGGAATCCTCGCCGTCGATCGTTTGGTCGAACTCGGCGGTGTGATTGCTCCGCTCACAAGTGCCACGACGGCGAAATTGGACGCGGCGTTGCCAGCGACCTGGTCGAGGGCGGATCCGATCGACATCGCAGGCGATGCCGATGCGGCCCGTTATCTCGCCGCGCTTGACATCCTTCTTGCCGATAACACCAGCGATGCCGTGCTCGTGATGAACGTGGAGACGGCGGTCGCGTCAGCCTTCAGTATCGCGGAAGCTGTTGCCGAGCGTGTCAAGGCCGCTCGCGCGCAGAAATATTCGACGCCCAAGCCGGTTCTGGCCGCATGGGTCGGGACTGACCAGTCGGTGGCGCCCATTTTCGACAAGGCCGGAATTCCGCACTTTCAGACCGAAGATGACGCGGTGCGCGCCTTCATGCATCTCGTCAAGCATCGCGAGGCGACGGAAGCGCTACTGGCGACGCCACCGGATGTGTCATCGCTGTTCGCGCCTGACGTCGACGCTGCCAGGAAGATCGTTGGCAATGCCTTGAGGGATGGCCGCGCATGGCTTGATCCAATCGAAATCGCAGGCCTGTTCAAGGCCTACGCCATTCCGATGGTGCCGACCGTCGCCGCGGAAAGCCCAGACGAGGCGGTTACAAAGGCGGAACCCTTCCTGGCGCAGAATCTTGCGGTGGCGATCAAGATCCTGTCGCGCGATATCACGCACAAATCGGATGTCGGCGGGGTCGTCCTCGGTCTGACGACAAGGGATGACGTCCGCGGCGCTGCAGCCAGCGTCATGGCCAATGCGAAACGTGCGCGGCCCGAGGCTCGCATCGAAGGCGTGATGATCCAGCCGATGATCGTGCGTCACGGAGCGCGTGAACTGATTCTCGGCATCGCCGAAGATCCGACTTTCGGGCCCGTCATCGCGTTTGGCCGGGGTGGGACGGCTGTCGAGGTCATCAACGACAAGGCCTTGGCGCTGCCGCCCCTCGACATGAATCTGGCATGCGATCTGGTTGGCCGGACCAGGGTTTCGCGGCTGCTGGCGGCCTATCGTGACGTTTCTGCGGTCCCACCAGATGCTGTGCCGCTGACGCTGGTGAAACTATCGCAGATGGCGGCCGACCTGCCGGAAATACATGAACTCGATATCAATCCGCTGCTGGCGGACCAGAATGGGGTTCTGGCACTCGATGCACGAGTCGGCATCCGCGCGCCGGCAACGCCGTCTGCCGGGCGGACGCGGTTCGCGGTTCGGCCATATCCGACCGAATGGGAACGCCAATTGCAATTGAAGAACGGTTGGAAGGTTTGCGTGCGTCCGATGCGGCCGGACGACGAGCCGGCCATCGTGCGGCTCTTGCAAAACGTGTCGCCCGAAGATTTGCGGCTGCGGTTCTTTCACTCGGTCAAGGAATTTTCGCACCAATTTGTCGGCCGCCTGACCCAATTGGATTATGCGCGGGCCATGGCTTTCGTTGCCCTGGACCCGATGAGCAAGGAAATTATCGGCGTTGTCAGGTTGCACTCAGATTCGCGTCACGAGACCGCCGAGTACGCGATCCTGCTTCGTTCGGAATTAAAGGGAAAAGGCTTGGGCTGGGCCTTGATGCAGCTCTTGATCGAGTACGCGGAAGCGGAGGGCTTGAAATCGTTGTACGGTGAGGTTCTCAACGAAAACACCACCATGCTCGAAATGTGTCGCGACCTTGGGTTCAAGGTTACCGGCGATCCCGAGGAGCGGCGTCTGTCCGCCGTGTCGTTCGATCTCAAGGCGGCTGCCAACAACGTTTCCGGCCGGCGCGCACGCTGACCGCATTTGTTCAAATCGACACTTGATCCGGCACGGTTCCGAATCGCCTGAGTAAGGTTGTCTCGGTTTCCGGATAGCCGGTGCGCATTAAAGCGACAGCACCGGCATGGCCCCAAGGACTTGCCAAAAGCCCTTGGCGCGCGCGATGGCTGAGGCAGGTGTCGCGCATTTGAAAGGTTGGCCCGCCACGATGCCATTGTCAGCCAGGTCGAAAGGTATGGCGATAAACTGAGTAATCTCGGCCATCACGTCTCCTGATCCGGTTAGACGACGCGTCGGACGCTGGCGGTTGTGGCAGCCTTGTGGTGCTTTTCCGGTGTCAGGCAGCGTCCTTTGTGGTCGTTTCGGCCAGGCGCTTGCGCACGCGTTCGATCACCAGTGGGATGAGGGGGGACCAGCGCTGGAATGACGGCGCTTTCGATCGCGGCGCGTATCGAGGCGTGACCGTCCGACTCTTGCAGCTCGGCCTCGAAAGCCGCGATCGCTTGGTGATGGACGTCGTGAGCAAGGGCCAATTCACGGGCAACAGGCCTGCGGAGCGCAAGCACGCCGATTAGGCCGGCCAGAACCACGTCAACGAGTCCAAGCGCGACGGCGGACACGATCGCATCCCATCGCTGCACCAGTGCGAAATAGGCGGCAAGCTCGACCAAAAGCAGGGCGCAGGCCGCGATCAGCACGGCGAACGCCTGCAGGCCGAGATTGGTCAGGACGCGTCTCATCCGAAGTTCGGCGACCATCCGTTCCGTTCGCCAAAGCGCGCGCAGATGAGCGACGAGGTGGCTCGTTGTCATGGCAATTTCCTTTCGCCTTGATGCTAGGGCGAAGCGCGGTTGCCCGGCTTTGATGTGCATCAAAATGGGGCAAGGAGGGATTCTTGCGCTGTATCAAAGTAGCGCTTGCAGAACTCGGCTAGGTTCTTCCGACAATTGGAGAAGCCTGCTTGACCAACCAGCCAGATTTGACCGTCGTCGATGACACGCTTCGCCCGAGCGGAGAGTGGACGCTTGCGAATGTCGAGGCTCTTGAAGGACTGTGCGAAGGCCAGCTTCCGGCAGAGGTCGCAACAATCGATATCAGCCGGGTGACTGCGCTCGACACGGTCGGCGCGTGGCTGTTCGAAAAGCTGGTCCGGCGCTTTTCTTCGACTTCGATGTCAACGTCGCTGGTTGGCGTGTCCGATTCCTATGCCGCCCTGATGAAGGAAATGCATGGCATCAATCGCGAGCGGCCAGCGGCCGCTCGGCGCGGGAGTGTCATTCTGGCGCTTCTGGAAGACCTCGGCCGCGGGTTCATCGCGGAGAGCGCGAGCTTCCTGCAGATGCTCGGCGCGGTCGGAATGGCACTGGTTGGCGTCGTGCGCCGGCCACGTTCGCTGAGGCTGACGTCGACCGTCTATCAGCTCTACAAGGTCGGCTGGCTCGCCATCCCGATCATGGTGCTGATCACCTTCCTGATCGGCGCGATTATCGCGCAGCAGGGCTTTTTTCACTTCCGCAAGTTCGGCGCCGAATCCTACACCGTCGATATGGTCGGAATCCTGGTGTTGCGCGAGATCGGCGTGCTGATCGTCGCGATCATGGTCGCCGGCCGCTCCGGGAGCGCCTATACCGCCGAGCTCGGTTCGATGAAGATGCGCGAAGAGATCGACGCCCTGAGCACGATGGGTCTCGATCCGGTCGCGGTGCTGATCCTGCCGCGCGTCGTCGCATTGATCATTGCGCTGCCGATCCTGACATTCATCGGATCGCTGGCGGGCCTTTACGGTGGCGGCGTGGTCGCCCAGTTCTACGGTGACATGGCGCCCGCCATTTATATCGAGCGACTGCATGAGGCGATTTCGATCACCTCTTTCAAGGTCGGCATCCTTAAGGCGCCGTTCATGGCGTTGGTGATCGGAATTGTGGCCTGCAACGAAGGCCTCCGGGTTCAGGGCAGCGCGGAGTCGCTCGGCAAGCAAACCACCACTTCCGTCGTAAAGTCGATCTTCCTCGTGATCGTGCTCGATGGATTGTTCGCGGTATTTTTTGCATCGATCGGGATGTAGCCATGACCGACGCGGCAATCGCTATTAGCGTCCGTGACCTCGTGGTCGGATTCGGCAAGAATACGGTAATCGATCATCTTTCACTCGACGTGCGTGCCGGAGAAATCATCGGCCTGGTTGGCGCATCCGGCGGCGGCAAATCGGTCCTGATGCGGACGTTGATCGGGCTGCTGCCGAAGCGAGGCGGCGAGATCGCGTTCAGGGACAGCGGCGGAGCAGGGCGCCGCGGTGTGTTGTTTCAGCAGGGAGCACTGTTCTCGGCTCTGAGTGCGCGGCAGAATATTCAGTTTCCACTTCGCGAATCTGCTCATCTTTCGCCCGGGCTGCTGGACGAGATCGCCAACGCCAAGCTCGAAATGGTAGGCCTGAAGGCCGAAGACGGCGACAAATTTCCTTCCGAGCTCTCGGGCGGCATGACCAAGCGCGTCGCACTTGCACGGGCGCTCGCGCTCGATCCGGCGCTGCTGTTCCTCGACGAGCCGACTTCGGGGCTCGATCCGATCGCCGCCGGAGAGTTCGACGCCCTCATCAAAACGCTGCAGCAAACTCTGCGTTTCACGGTCTTTATGATCACTCACGATCTCAATTCGCTCGCCGCCGTCTGCAACCGCGTTGCGGCGCTGGCCGACGGCAAGATCGTGGCCCTTGGTTCGCTGTCGGCGGTACTGGCCTCGGATCACCCCTGGGTCAGGGCTTACTTTCATGGCGCACGCGCGCAGATGCTTCACCTCGGATGAATTGAAAAATCATGGAAACACGTGCTCCCTACATCATCGTTGGCGCCTTTGTCCTGGCGGCGATCGCTGCCGTGTTCGGTTTCGCCTACTGGCTGAACAATGTCGCCGGCATCGGCAAGCGTGACAGCTATCAACTCACCTTCAACGGTCCGGTCCCCGGCCTCCTGGTCGGCGCCGGTGTCCTGTTCAATGGCATTCGCGTCGGCGAGGTCACGGCGCTCGAACTCGTCACAGGCCATCCTCACGAAGTGCACGTAACCATCGCGGTCGCGGAACGTACGCCGGTTCGTGCCGACACCAGGGTCAACCTCGATTTTCAGGGGCTGACCGGCGTGCCCGTGGTCGCACTGGAGGGAGGCGAAAATCCTTCGGCGTCGCCGGTGCAGGGATCGCTGGTCGCCGAACCCGGCGCCGGTCAAAGCATGACCCAGGCTGCGCGGGACGCGTTGCGCAAGGTCGACAGTGTGTTGTCGGACAATGCGGCGCCGCTGCACGACGCGATCGCGAACCTGAGCACGTTCACCGAAGGGCTGGCGCGCAACACACCGAAGCTGGACGGCATCGTCGCCGGACTGGAGAAAATGACCGGCGCTTCCGCGCCTCCGCGCAAGATCGTCTATGATCTGCGTGCGGTCGATACATTCCAGGCACCAAAAGTCTCGTTGGCAGCGGGGCTGGCCATTGCCGAACCCACGGCAACGGCTCGCCTGCAAACCCAGCGCTTTCTGTTCGCCTCCGATGAAGAGCCGCACGATGAATTCGAGAATGCACAGTGGAGCGATAGCCTTCCGGCCTTGATCCAGGCCAAGCTGATGCAGAGCTTCGAGAATTATGACATTGCCCACGCGCCCGTGCGGGCCGATCCCGTCAGTGCCGGCGGCATACGGCTGATAACCGATCTACGCCAATTCGACATCTCGATCGGTCCCGATAAGGCGACGATTGCCCTTTCGGCCAAAGTGATCGACGGAACAGGGCAGATCAAAGCGGCCCGTATTTTCGAAACGTCGGCTGCGATGGACGGTGTCACACCCGCGAAGGCTGCCGGAGCCTTCAACCGCGCGTTCGACGATCTTAGCCACAGTCTGATTGTCTGGACTGCGTCGGTACATTGACCCGTTATACCTGAGTGCAGATTTTTCGCTGCCTGTACGGTGTCGTTCGGACAAGGTTCGCGTCATGGCGAAAGGCAAAGGGCCGCGACGTGATTGGCGCAGCCCTTCAAGAAATGTTGTCGATAGATGCCGACGAATTCAGAAGCCGAATAACTCTTGTCGCAGCGCGTCTTCGTATTTTTTCTTTGCGGCCTTGACGTTATTTCGGATTTCGTCCTCTTTGAAGTGCGCTTTCTCCCACTTGTCCACTTCGGCAATGGTGTGATTGACCGAAGCCAGTGCTTCCTCCTGCTTGATTGCAGCGATCCATTGCTCGACCGCTGCAATGTAAGATGTTTGCATTTGATCCAGTTGTGCGTGATTTTGAGACATCTTCAAACCCTTCCGTATAGTTTTGGGGATCCGGCCAGAGCGCCGCCGTAGGCGAGCTAACTCTGAAATGATCGTGGCTCGGGGCCTGCGAAACCTTCTTGATTTCCCGCAAATCGGCTGGTGAATATTGAGCTGTCGGCCCCACTCTCTGTCACATAGCTGTCGCACTCAGCGCCGAACGGAAGCGCAGAAGCGACAGCACCAGAAACAGCGGCGCGATGCCCGCGACCGCCGCAAATTGCGGCCACACGATGTCCAGGCCCGCGCCCCGATACAGGATGGCCTGGGCGAACGACACAAAATGCTCGAGGGAAAGGCTTGCATGGCCATCGCCAGCCACGGCGGCATGCTTTCGAGCGGCGTCGCATTTCCCGACAGGACGTTCATCGGGACAGCGACCAGCATATAGAGCAGGCCAAGCTGAGGCATGGATCGCGCCACCGTGCCGAGGAACAGCCCCACGGCGCCGAAGCCAAAAACGATCATCAAAAGCGTGGTGCCGAACAGCGCAAAGCTCAGCCGGATCGGATCGCGAAGCAGCTCCAGACTCTCTCGGATCGTGTAGGCAAACAGCCGCTGAAAGCTGAAAGAAGGAACGCGTCGCCTGACGCCTTTTGTACTGGCGGCTGGCTCGGCCGAACCGGCCGGCTCGATCACGAGCGGCGAAGCGACAACCGGCCGCTCCTGCTCCAGGTAACTGATGAAGGCGTCTTCGAGATTGGCTGCTTTCCTTGCTTTGACCAGTTCGGCCGGTGTCCCGGTCGCAAGCACGCGTCCTTCATGCATCAGGGAGAGTCGGTCACACCGCGCCGCCTCATTCATGAAATGCGTGGATACGAAGATGGTGACGCCCTGATTTCGGGACAGGTCGATCAGGAGCTCCCAGAACTGGTCACGGGCGATGGGGTCGACGCCGGAGGTCGGCTCGTCGAGAATAAGAAGCTCCGGCTTGTGAACCGCCGCGACGGCAAGTGACAGCCGCTGCCTGATGCCAAGCGGAAGCTCGGACGCCAGCTGGTCCATATCGTCCGCGAGGCCGCATTTATCGACCAGTTCGGCGATCCGTTTTTTGGCAAAGGCCCGGGGCAACTGAAACAGCCGCGCATGCAAAGTGAGGTTTTGACGAACGGTGAGTTCGCCGTAGAGCGAGAAAGATTGCGACATGTAGCCGACGCGGCGGCGGGCTTCGAGGTCGTTGGTCTGCATCGTTTGGCCAAAAATCAGTGCCTCACCTTCGGAAGGCGGCAACAGTCCCGTCAGCATCTTCATGGTCGTGGTCTTGCCCGATCCGTTCGAGCCGACAAATCCGAAGATCTCTCCGCGACGGATGGAGAAGCTCGCGCGATCGACTGCCGTGAAATCGCCGAACCGGCAAGTCAGTTCTCGGGCGACGATCACGGGTTCGGCGCTGGACTCCGGCAGTGGAGCGATCCTCGCGAGGCCGGCAACACGCGGGTGATGGGGAAGGAGAGCCACGAAAGCCTCTTCGATCTACCGCGTTCCGGTGTCTGCCTTCAGATCCGCGGGCGAGCCGGCCGCCAGAATGCGCTGTTAATCGCGATCAGCCAATCGAACCGTTCGGCTTCCTCCATATAGGCGGTCGCAACGATCACGCTCATTCCAGACCTTCGGGCGCGCAAGCGATCGATGAGGTCCCAGAATTGCCGGCGGGACAGAGGATCCACGCCTGTCGTGGGCTCGCCGAGGATCAAAAGGTCGGGGTCATGAATCAGCGAACAGCAGAGCCCGAGTTTTTGCCGCATGCCGCCGGAAAGTTTTTTTGCCGGCCGGTCGGCGAATGGTGCAAGCCCGGTGCTTTCCAGGAGTTCCCGGATGCGAAGGGCACGTTCTTCGCGCGATTGGGCAAATAGCCGGGAAAAGAACTCGATGTTCTCCGTCACGCTCAGGTCAGGATAAAGGTTCTTGCCGAGCCCCTGCGGCATATAGGCGATCCGCGGGCACACCGACGTGCGCGCAGCGGCGCTCGAGATGTCCGCGCCCAGAACCCGCACCTCACCCTGCTGGATTTCCCGTGCGCCCGCGAGAATTGCAAGCAGCGATGATTTACCGACGCCGTCGGGCCCGATCAGCCCGACCAGCCGGCCTGAGGGGAACGAAATCGACACCCGGTCGAGCGCCGCTACCGATCCGTAGAAATGGGATAGATCAGTAACGACGGCAACCGCGTCGTTGCTGTCGTTCATGGCGAAGCCTGCAGGCTCTTGGGCCATTCGAGCGCCGCATCCCAACGGACATAGGCGAGGCCAGGCAGCCCGCTTCGGATCGCGTCGGCATGCGCGAGCAGGCGCTCCTGATCGATCCGCAATCGGATGCGAAACATCAGCTTGTCACGCTCGGTTTGTGTTTCGACGGTCTTCGGCGTGAACTGTGCCTGGCTTGCGACAAACGAGACCTTCGCGGGAATCGGATGGTCGGGATAGGCGTCGAGAACGATCCGCGCATCCGCGCCGATCTTAACCTTGCCCGCTTCGAGCGTCGGCAGATAGATGTCTATGTAGACGTAGGACAGGTCCAGCATGGTGAAGACTTTGCCGCCGGCCGGAAGAACCTCACCGATATTGGCCAGGCGATATTGGATCCGTCCCGTTTTCGGCGCGACCAGCGTATTGTCCGCGATCTCAACCTTGTAGAAGCCCGCATCGTGTTCGGCTGCTTCCAGCACATGCCTGGAAACCAGAACCCTGGCGTTCGCCGCGTTGAATCCGGCAATCGCTCCGTCGAGCTGTTGCTGACGTTGATCCGCGACTTCCTGCGTGGTCCAGCCGTTCTTCAAAAGCGTGCGGGTGCGGTCCATTTCCTGTTCCGCGAGCTTCTTCTGTGTTTCCTGCTGGATCAGGTTGGCTTGAGCTTCGTCGACGGAACGCTGGGCCTGTTGAATTTGCGCTTCTGATTTTGACAGCGACTGTTGCAGGTCGCTGGTATCCATTCGCGCCAAAACCTGCGCGGGTTCGACGGTGTCGCCGATATCGACCAAGAGCTGCGCGACCCGCCCGGCGAACTTGGTATCGATGTCGATTTCGTCCGCTTCGATGCGGCCGTTGCCAAAGCTGATTCCGACCGGAAGCGGGGGGTGGGCTAGCTTCCAGACATAATATCCCGCGCCACCACCGGCGCCTGACAGAAAGACAAGGGCGATCCAGATCCAGCGGAATCGACGTACGGGTCGTTTGGTTTGAACGACAGGGAGATGCTGGGGCTCGAGCGGTACGAGCGAAGGCGATGTTGCTTCCGTCGGGATTTTTCCTTTCAACTCGTCGGAACTTTGCATTTTTTTGGCCTTGATTTGCGTGATCAAGGCCAGTCTCTCATCTTTAGATGCGTTCGTATTTGACGTGGCTCAATCGCGGTGATTCCGGCTTTTCTGATCGCGCTTAGCCGCGGCCGCGCTCACCGGTGCATTTTCGACGGCGGTTCTCCGGAAAACACCCTGCCAACAAGCGCGCGGGGCCGCTCTCGCCACGGCGGGACAACCGATTCAAAACAGAAATGATGGGAGGCCGCGAGCTTGGCGGGCCTTTTGTTATGGAAAGGACAACCGCTGATCTAGATCAATTCCGCTGATCCCCTTTCGATCTATGAAAATGAAACACTTGAAGGGTGAGGGAAATGACAGACAAAGCTCCGGATCTGCAATCGGAAGTCGATCGACACCACGGTCACGCCAAAACCAAGAAGGAATTGGACCACGATAAATTGTTGAACGACGCCATCGAAAAAGAGGAAGTCCAGGAAAACCTCGAATACATCCGTAAGCACGCATGCGTTCAAGCCGCTGAGCAAAACTAAAGGTAACCAGTTTCAGAAAAAACGGGTGCCTCTTCATAACTGAAGACGAGGCGTGCCTCTGGCCCACGCGGATGTCGTCAACGGGCAAGCGGATGCCGTAGTCCGGCCGCCACAGTCGCGCTTCGGCGCGACCGCCACCATCAACAACAAGAACGGCAGAGCGGTTGAGAGAGGGGTCGATACCGCAATTGAGGCGGCGGGTGTACCGGCCAGTTTTCATGACCTGCGAAGATATCGTGGCGCCTTGCGGGGTGATCGCCAATGTCGGCGTCTTAAGGTCCGGATCGAATTTTGATCCTATCGAAGGCCTGTGCTGCCTTTTGGTTGCAGGTTTCAATAACGGTGGTCGCGATGATGTTGGGCAGAAGCTAGGGCAGCACATCCCAGAGGTAAAATTATATCAATTCGATATGGGAGAAGGTTGGCGGAGCCGGAGGGATTCGAACCCTCGATAGGCCTTTACAAGCCTATAACGGTTTAGCAAACCGCCGCCTTCAGCCACTCGGCCACAGCTCCATGGGAGCGGATATGCCCGACACCGGGCTGAGCCGCAAGCAGATTGCGGCCCGTCGCATTCGATGCGGAAAAGGCCACGTACCTGTTGGCCACACCCATTAAGGTGTGCGTGCCATTTGTGCAACATCTTCCGGAAACATCGCCCAGAAGGCTCCGCAACTGCCGTCTTTTGATTGCGTGTGCAGGAAGCTTCAGTAATTCTCCAAGCGCGACGGAGGGGGGCTCCCGAGGTCGTCCGTTCTCGGTGGTTCGCAGGAATTCCCGCTTACGTGCGGGAGAGGCGAGGGCGCTAAGAAGCTGAGCAGTGTTCCCGGGGGACATATCCTGGGGGTATGGGGGAACCTGCTCAGCTCTTTCGGCCGATTGTCGGCCATCATATCCCAGACGTCACCTCATTCAGCCTCGTCATATCATTCGGGCCTCTTCATAGAGGCCTCTCATACAGAGGCACCATCATATCATCATATAAAGCCGTCGGCGCCGGCAGCCGCCGCATGCGGCCTCACTTCAGCGGGATCAACTCGGCCAGCGCGGCCGTCGACTCGATAAAGCTTGGCGGACACTGGTCGGCGGCCAGCTTGAGCAGACGTTGCGCCTCCTTCTTGTTCTTCGTCAGAAGCGCCAACTCGCCGCTATAAAAATTGGCCTCGCAGGTCTGCGCTGTCTTCGTTGTCGGATCGGTATCGAAGGCGGCGCCATAGGTTTGTTCGATATTGAGTTCGCCGAGGAAATGGCGGATCACCGGCGCCGGCCAGACCGTCATGTCGAGTTGCTTGGCGGCCTCCGCCAGATGGCTCGGCGAATTGTTGCGCCGCTCGGCGAGCTCGCGCCACAGTGCGGCATAGGCATCCTTGGGGTCGAGTTCACTGGCTTTCTTGAAATCGGCAATCGCGTCCGCGTTGCGGCCTCCGGTGACGTAATAGGCAACGCCCCGGTTGAAAAAGGACGTCGCCTCGTTGTCATTGAGCTTGATGGCTTTGCCGAAGTCTTCGAGCGCTGCCGGACTGTTGCCGAGCATGTAGGACAGCCGGCCGCGGACGAAATAGGCCGGCGCGTAATTGGGATCGAGCCGGATCGTATCGTTCATGTCAGTCATTGCGTTGGCGACGTCGCCCTTGCTCTTGTACAAGTCGCCGCGCGAGAAATGAGCCAGGGCGTAGCCTGGATCGAGCTTGATCGCTTCATTGAGGTCGATAAGTGCGTGATCGAAATCTCCCCGGCTTTTGTAGAGATTACCGCGCTCGGCGTAACCCCAGGCGTTCTTCGGATCGAGCCGAAGCGCCTGGTTGAAGTCGGCGAGGGCATGTTCGAAATCGGATTTGCTCAAGTAGACGTTGCCGCGATTGAGATAAGCGGCAGTCAAGTTGCGATCGATGCCGATCGCCTGGTTGCAATCCGTCAGAGCCCGGTCGGAATCTTTCTTTGCCCACCACCATCCGCAGCGGCTGCTCAGGGCGTTGGCGCGATCTTGCGTGGAAATTTTCGTGTCGCCGACGACGCGATCGCAGGCTGAGATTCCGTCATCGGCCTTGTTGAGCTCTCCGACGAACTTGCAACGATCGAGATCGGCTTGATCTGCTGCGAAAGCAGGACTGCACAGCATCAAGAACGTCGCCAACGCTGGCGCGCGCACTAAAGAACGCATCTTTTTTCCTCCCAACATTCTTGCCGCGGCAGCCGCGTGATTGTTGGCGACTACCTACGTTGGCAAACGGCCGTCCCGCAAGTTTCTTGAGGGAGTACGCTTAAGCTGCGTACTCCCTGAGCTTGCGTTGCCGCCCATGAAGGCGGCTTCGAATCTGACGTTGCAGCGCTATAGGGAGCACAACGTTACGGCGAGAATTTCGTCTCAAGGAATTTTGAACGGCACGGCCCGCGTCGGTAAATCGACAAAATTTTCTCATAAAAACAAATACTTGCAGATTTACTTGTCGATGCCTTGTGTGTGCACATTTTGCAACACCATTCCGAAAAAGGGTTGTGACAAAGAGTCATAAGCCAAGTTTAAATTGCCTTTTGCCCCCCGAGCGGCAACTCTCAGAACAAGAAATAGGCACGTCGGATTCGTCGCGTTCGGGTACTTCCGTTGACGAAGCGATAAGTAAAAAAACGACGGCCTGGGGTGGTTTTGCGTTCATACGATGAGGGGACACATGAAATCGAACATCAAAACTCTTTTGGCGGCAGCGGGTTTGGCCGCTTTCGCGTTTTCGCCGGCCGACGCCTACGAAGGCGGCGTGCAATGGCAATCGAAGCCGGGTGTCTTCATCGGCGCCTCGGCAGGCGTTCCGCCGCCGGGCATCTACATGTTCGACCAGGTCTTCACCTATCAGACGAACGTGGCGGGACCGGTCACCGGCGCGATTGGCACGCATAACGGCGTGCAGGCCGCGGTCGATGTGCAGGGCTTCCTGTTCGTTCCCGGCTGGACCTTCCTCGGCGCCACCTACGACGCCGTTATCGTCCAGCCCTTCGGCATGGTGAGCGTCGGTCAGCCCTTGTCCCTGACACCGGGACAAGTGGACATGTTCTCGGGCGTTCACAACACCTACTTCGTACCGGTCGAATTGAGCTGGAAGCTCGGAACCAGCGGTTTCGTCGTCAAGACTGGTCTTGGCATTTATGCTCCGGATGGCACCGTTCAGGGTGTGACCGGCGCGTGTCCAAGCTGCAACGGCTTCGGAAACTTCGGCAACAAGTACTGGACCTTCCAGCCTGAGTTGATCGTGTCGTATCTCGCGGGTGGCTATAACCTGAGTGCTGCGATCTACGAAGAATTCAACACCGCCAATCAGCAGGACAATTACACCCAGGGTGACATTTTCCACGCTGACTTCACCGCGACCAAGACCTTCGGGAAGTGGACGCTCGGTCCTGTTGCCTACTACGTCGCGCAGGTTTCCGACGACAAATGCCCGATTGGCATCTGTACCGCAATTCACCCGCTCGGCACCGTTGGCAATACCCAGCGCTTCCAACTGTTCGCAGTCGGTGGTCTCGTCGAATACAACTTCGGCCCGGCGAGCTTGTCGGTGTGGGCAACGCAGGAAGTGTTCTCCAAGGCGTCGGGCGCTGTTCTCCCGGCGGCACTCGGTGGGACCGACCTCTCGGCCACGACGAAGGGCATGACGGTGTTCGCAACCCTCAGCTATCGCCTCTGGGCTCCGGAAGAGCCGGCCAAGGCCCCGATGCTCCACAAGTAACGGACGTTCCAACAACGTCTTGATCTAAAGAATCCCCCTTTCGGCGCCTGCCGGAAGGGGGATTTTTCTTGCGCCGAATTATCCAAATCCAGACGGCTTGAATCGAGACCGACGGGCCGGCTTTTTCAAGATTTTCGTGAGGGCGGAAGAGCCGGACGGGTGGCGCGCCGCTATTCGACGTTGCCGCGGTGCAGATCGGCCTCGATTTGCAGCCGCGTCCCGCCCCCGAAACGGGTACGATAGACCTGCAAGTTCTCCATGATCCGCTGCACATAGTTGCGCGTCTCGGAGAAGGGGATGAGTTCGACCCAGTCGACGGCGTCGACCTTGGGATCGCGGGGATCGCCGTACCGGTCGATCCATTTTTTGACGCTGCCACGGCCGGCATTGTAGGCGGCAAACGTCATGATGTAGGAGCCTCGGTAGTCGTCGATCAGGCCGCCGAGCTCGGCCGCGCCGAGGGCTGCGTTATAGACCGGATCGTTCTTGAGGCGGGCAAGATCGAAATTGGCGCCATATTTCTTGCAAACGTATTTGCCGGCATCCGGCGTCACCTGCATCAGCCCGTAAGCTTGCGCCGGGGAAACAACGGCCGGATTGAAAGCGCTTTCCTGCCGCGCGATGGCGTAGATGATGCTTGGCTCGACGTCGGGGCCGATCGATTTGAACGGCGGAATGCCCGTCACCGGATAGGCGTAGAAATCGAACGGCAGCCCGCGATTGAGCGCGGCCTTGCCCATCAACAGCATGCCGCGGGCATCGCCCTGGCGGGCAGCCAGTTCGCCGAGCCCCACCAGCGCATCGGCGTCACCGTTTTCACCCATATCGGCCAAAATCGGCACCGCGATTTCACCTTCGCCGAGTTCGTACAGCAACTGTACCGCGCGCACGATCTCCAGCCGCTCGACGCCGCGGCCGCGTGCGCTCGGCACCCCGTTCAGCTCGATCTGGGGCAGGCCGAGCTTGGCGCGCGCCAGTTGACCGTAATAGCTGGTCGACTGTTCTGCGGCGGCCGCAAAAGCCGAGCGCGCCTCCTGCGAGCGTCCGGCGGCTTCCGCCGCGCGGCCCTGCCAATAGCCGGCGCGTGCCAGCGTCGTGGGATTGGCGCTGCCGACGCCGATCCGTGCAAAATGCTGGGCTGCGGTGGCAGGGTCGTCGAGAAAACGCAGCGCGATCCAGCCCGCGGTGAATTCCTGCTCGGTCTTGTAGATGTCGCGCGAGGGCAGGGCCGCATCGCGTGCGATCAGGTAGGCGGTGCGGTGTTCGCCGATGTCGATCATCTTGCGCGCCAGGAGCCGCCGTTCGATCCACCATTCATCCAGATTGTAGAGCCGGCCGGGATCCTTCGGCGCGCTCATCATCAACTGGGCGGCTTCGGCGAATTTCTCTTCACGGCGCAACAGCTGGATCCGGCTGAACAGGTAACCGGGATCGCTGTGCAGTTCGTTGGGCACCGTTTCCAGGAGCGCACGGGTATTGGCCGCCTTGTGGTAGCCGGCGATACGGGCTTTCGCCAGTGCCGCTTCGCCGCCGCCGAGCCTTTTCGCAGCGCGTAACGCGATCTCATGCTCGCTGCCGTAGAGAAAGAAGTCCATCCTGGCCTTGTGATCGCCGGGCGTGATCAGCGCCCCGAACAGATCGAGCGCCGTGCTCTCGGTATCGTCCGACATCACGTCGTTGCGCCAGGCATCGCGCACCAGCCGCTCGGCATTGGCCCTGTCGCCGCGCCCGATCATGACGCGCGCCAGCGAAAATTTTCCCTTGGCCGAGATCGGCGATTCGTTCTCGAACCATGACCAGACGGTCGCGTCGTCGCGGTGATCGTCCCACAATGCCGCCTCGAGCCGTCGCCGCAGGAAGGTTTGCGAGGGCCAGCTCGGGTTGGCAGTGATGAAGGCGCGGTAGCGTTCGACCGAAGCACCGTTGTCGTCGCTGCGCAGAACGATCCATTCCGCGAGCTTTCTGGCCAGCGGATCTGTGATCGCCGCTTCAGCCTGGGTTGCATCGGCCGGCTTGTGCTTGCGCACGAGGTCAATGACGTTCTCCAGCGCTTCCTTGTCGTCGCTGGAGGTCGACGATGTCGTGGCTATCGCCGCCGGCACCGTCGGTTTGCGGGCGGCCGCAGGCGGCAGGGCGGCGTGCTGGCGCGTAGCGGGCGCCATCGCGGCACCAGATGCCGCGGAAGCCGGTGGAGCCGCGAGAGTCGTCGGTTTTGACGCCGTCTTGCCTGCCGTTTTATCCGCGGTCTTCTCTCGCGTCTTTTCCTTCGTCTTGTCCGCTGTTTTGGGCACGACGTTACGGGCGATAGGGCGCGCCTTCGGCAGCGGAACTTTCGACTTGGCCGCGGGCTCCTTTGCCCAGGCGTACGATCCGACGATCAGCGCAAACGTCGTCGCCAAAGCAGTCGAACGCAATGCGGCTAGACGGGCGGATCGGGTCACGGCATTCCTCTTTCGGCGAATCACGAAAGACCAATGTCCCTCAGATCTAGTCGATCGAATATGTGGAAAAAACACCCGATACGCGGGGAAGGGTATTCTTTGCGTCATCACCGCGGCAAAATCGCGGCCCCTAGCGGAGGAAGCTGCTTTTTGCAGTCCAGCCAGTAGGTTCGCGGCGTTTTACAGCCTTTCGCCAAAGCGTCATACCCGATATGAATGACTGAATTGACTGCTGAAAAGGAGCGGCCCAGCCGCTCCGCGTTAGGGAGAAGTCCATGGCAGCGAAGACGAAATTCCGCGGGTCCTTCACCGCCCTGGTCACGCCCTTCAAAAACGGCTCGCTGGACGAAGCGGCCTTTCGCGGACTCGTGAACTGGCAGATATCGGAGGGAACCCACGGTCTCGTGCCGGTGGGAACGACGGGGGAAAGTCCGACCGTCAGCCATGATGAACACAAGCGCGTCGTCGAATGGTGCATCGAAGAGGCGGACGGCCGCGTTCCCGTGATCGCCGGCGCAGGCTCGAATTCGACCCGGGAGGCGATTGAGCTCGCCGAGCACGCCGAAAAGGCCGGCGCCGATGCGGTTCTGGTGGTGACGCCCTACTACAACAAGCCGACCCAGGAGGGCATGTACCAGCACTTCAAGGCGATCAACGATGCGATTGGGATTCCAATCATCATCTACAATATTCCGCCGCGTTCGGTGGTCGACATGAGCGTGGACACCATGGCGCGGCTGTTCGAGCTTAGGAACATCGCGGGCGTCAAGGATGCCACCGCGAGCATGGTGCGGGTCTCGCAACAACGTGCGCAACTTGGCGAGGATTTCAACCAGTTGTCGGGCGAGGATGCGACTGTGATCGGCTATATGGCCCACGGTGGCCACGGCTGCATTTCGGTGACCTCGAACGTGGCGCCGCGGCTGTGTTCGGAGTTTCATCAGGCCTGGCAGAAGGGCGACCACGCCACGGCGCTCAGGCTGCACGACAAGCTGATGCCGCTGCACACCAATCTCTTCATCGAGTCCAACCCGGCGCCGATCAAATACGCGCTGTCGCTGCTCGGCAAGATGGAGGAGACGCTGCGTTTGCCGATGGTGCCGGTGTCTGAGCCGACGCGCGTCGCGGTTCGCAGCGCGATGGTGCATGCGGGTTTGATCAACTGATTTTTCGACAGGGCCAACGCGTTTTCCTGTTCACGTCATTGAAGAGGGGCCGGCAAGATGCTTAAGGAATTTCGCGACTTTGCGATGAAGGGTAACGTGGTCGACCTTGCGGTCGGCGTCATCATCGGTGCGGCTTTCGGCAGCATCGTCGGCTCGCTGGTCGGCGACATCATCATGCCCCTTATCGGCGCGATCACAGGCTTGATCACGGGCGGCGGCGGTCTCGACTTCTCCAACTATTTTACGGGTCTGTCGAAGGCGGTGAACGCGACGAACCTTGCCGACGCCAAGAAGCAGGGCGCGGTGCTGGCGTGGGGCAGCTTCCTGACGCTTACGCTGAATTTTATCATCGTCGCGTTTGTGCTCTTCCTGGTCATTCGCGTCATGAATAAGTTCAAGCGCAAGGAAGAAGCAGCACCACCTGCGCCGCCGAAGCCGACGCGCGAGGAAGAACTGCTCACGGAGATCCGCGATCTCCTAAAGAAGGGCTAGATCGGAATTTCACGTGGCTGAGAAGAAAGAGCGCCCCATCAAGGTGATTGCGGAGAACCGCAAGGCCCGGTTCAACTATGCCGTCGACGACACCGTCGAAGCCGGGATTGCGCTGACCGGCACCGAGGTCAAGTCGTTGCGCAACGGCAAGTCCACGATCGCGGAATCCTATGCCGATTCCAAGAACGGCGAGATCTGGCTGATCAACGCCAATATCCCCGAATATTTGCAGGCCAATCGCTTCAATCATGAGCCGAAGCGGCCGCGCAAACTGCTGCTCCACCGCAAGCAAATCAATCGCCTGATGGGGGCGGTCGATCGCGACGGCATGACGCTGATCCCGCTCAAACTCTATTTCAACGAGCGCGGCCGCGCCAAGTTGCTGCTGGCGGTGGCGAAGGGCAAGAAACTGCACGACAAACGCGAGAGCGAAAAGAAGCGCGACTGGGGCCGGGAAAAGGGCCGCCTGCTGCGTGCCCGCGGGTAGGGCTTGTTAATTCCACTGCTTGGGAAAGACGATGAATCAAAAAAACCTGCTTGAAGTCGACTGGAGCCAGATTCCGGCACCGACAGATGATGGGGCGGCCGATCATTTGGTGGGCATGACGATCCCGCCGGTTAGCCTGGTGGCCACGGATGATACGTCGGTCACGCTATCGGCGCTGCCGGGCCGCAGCGTCGTGTTCGCCTATCCGCGAACCGGCGAGCCCGGCAAGATATCGCTCGTCGACGATTGGGACATGATCCCGGGGGCACGGGGCTGCACGCCGCAAACCTGCGCGTTCCGCGATTTATTCGCAGAACTGAAGGCCGCCGGCGCACAGCACGTGTTCGGCCTCTCCACGCAAAGCAACGCCTACCAGACCGAAATGGCGTCGCGGTTGCATTTGCCATTCCCGGTGCTGTCGGATGAGAAGCTGGCACTGGCGCGGGCCTTGAATTTGCCGACCATGGAGGTCGCGGATCTGATTCTGATCAAGCGGCTGGCGTTGATCGTCGACGACGGGCGCATCACCCAGGTTTTCTATCCGGTTTTTCCACCGGACCGGAACGCCGGCGACGTGCTGGAATGGCTGAAGGAAAACCGGCGCTAGCTTAGGCTAGGCTAGGCCAGATCGGCCCGCACTCTCGCAAAGACGCTGTGAAACATCTTGGGCGTGAGCACGCCCGTGTTCGTGTTGTAGCGCGAGCAGTGATAGCTGTCGTAAAGCCGGAACCGGCCGGCCTGGTGAACGGCGCCATGTCCGAAGGGCACGGTCGAGGCGCGAAGGCCCAGCGTTTTGACAGTGGATTCGTGGGCGATGCGGCCGAGCACAACGATAGCGCTAAGCCGTGGCATGCTCTCGATCGCGGCCAGAAGAAAAGGCCGGCACTTGGCGATTTCGACTGGGAGAGGTTTGTTCTGGGGTGGGACGCAGCTCACCGCGTTGACAATGCGGCAATCGACCAGCTTCATGCCGTCGTCAGGCCGGGCCTGATAGGTGCCGGTGGCAAAGCCATATTCGATCAAGGTGGCGTAGAGCAGGTCACCGGCGTAATCGCCGGTGAACGGGCGTCCGGTGCGATTGGCCCCCTGCAATCCCGGCGCGAGGCCAACGATCGCGAGCCTTCCGTTTCGGTCGCCGAAAGCGGGGACCGGCGCGTTGAACCATTGCGGTTTTTGGGAGCGGTTGGTCTCGCGAAAAGCAACCAGCCTTGGACAGTGGGGGCAGTCACGGTCGGGCACGGTTTTGGACGGGGGAAGGGCCGGCTTTGATGGGCTGCTCTTAGTCGTCGAAGTCGTCGCCATCGCCCCTCGAAGCTAACGTGGTCGCCCGCTGCAGGAATTGCGGGGCATGATGGCGCGGTTCACGGGGAGCCGGGCGTTCCGACGGATCGCGTCCGAGCTTGGATTGCAGTTCGACCAGATCGGTGAAAACGTCCGCCTGGCGGCGCAGTTCGTCGGCGATCATCGGTGGCTGGCTGGAAATCGTCGAGATCACGGTCACCCGCACGCCCCGCCGCTGCACGGCTTCGACCAGCGAGCGGAAGTCGCCGTCGCCCGAGAACAGCACGATTTGATCGACGTGCTCGGCAAGCTCCATCGCGTCGACCGCAAGCTCGAT
>NZ_JBEKRB010000010.1:0-140153 GCF_049519115.1 Bradyrhizobium sp. | reverse complement strand
CCCACATACCCACAGCAGACGCAAACGCAGCAGAAGCAAGCTGCTTGATTCAAACGACAAAGGCAGGCGCGATTACACCTTAACTTCGGCGCCCCCTGGTCCCAGGTATGGGGTCCACTTCAGGCGCGGGCCTCAGTCCTCCGTGATGTCGGCGCCTTCAGCGAAGGAGCCTCGGATTGCTTAAGACGTCCCCTTCCGGCCAGTGAAGCGGAGATCCGTGCAAACGAGGTGATATCCGCAGGAGGGAGCGGCTAGACGGAGAAGGTGTTTCTCTGGGCGTCGTAACGAGTTTAGCGGCACTTACCGGAATATTGCGAGGACGGCTAGGGTAAATCGTTTCGCAATTGGATGGCTTGGATAAGCAAGACGAAATCTCTGCTTTCTCATCAATCGCTCGACAATTCAGAGACGCCCGAGAGAATGCGCTGCTCCTGATAGATGCTGCCAAATAAATCCAACGACGAGTCTATTGCGGTACTGATCTGATTGATCGATGGATCGTACTTTCGGATTAGGCGCTCGAAATCATCGATGTGCAAATGTATCGGGGAATCAGGTTGTAGGATTTGCCCTCCCCTCACCAGAGAATCCTCAGCGGTTATTCCATCAGCATCAATCATAGTTCGAACATCTTTCGAAAACGGCGTATGTAGAATACTGAATTGTCTATTGAGATTACTATTGTGCACTACTGTGTTCGACCACCGCGGTCCTGCGAAATAAACTGCCGCATACATTAATTTCGCACGTGCCTCGGATACGTCAGACACAATCATCGCCTCGTAGAAAACGCCGTGCACTTCGCGCCAAGGCCGAATACGGGTGTCGCAATAAAAATCATGAATGACCGAGGCGTCGCGATATTTGCCCGTGAAGGGGCTTCCCACGATCGACCACAAAGCTTGAGGGATAGATGCTCCGTCCACTCGGGTGCCCTTCGGCACCATCCAGTCTAATCCTCTTTTGTCGCGAAAGCCGAACTTATCAACAAGCTCCATATGAATGCCATCAGGCAGCGGAGTCCAAATCAGTTGTCCGATGTAGCCCGTACCGCCTCGTGCGCTCATAGTATTCTCGCAATAGTGTAATGAGGAAATCATATAACTGACGTGAGAGTAGCATCAATGACGTCCGATCAGCAGCGCCCAGCTTCAGAGGTCGAACTTGTCCCCGACGACGGCTTGGCCCAAGCCTTGAGCAAGGCACTCTCGGGCGCTGCGATAAATATCCAAACTCTAAAGCTGCTAACAAATCTGGACGCGTCAGAACGGAACATCTCAAGTCTTGCGGGCCTAGAATACTGCACAAGCTTGGAGGGTTTATCGCTGGAGAACAACAAGGTTGCAGATTTGAAGCCCATTTCGGCCCTGACAAGCTTGGAATTGTTGTCGCTCAACCACAATCCCGTTGCCGACATGACTGCTATTGGAACGTTGCCCGAACTGAGGCAGCTATTTATTGGAAAGACGAACGTCAGTGATTTGAATTTTATAACACAGCTTCCAAGGCTGGAATTGTTTTCGTTCGTGTATAGCCAGGTGACGTCGCTAACCGAGTTGTACTTCGCCGTCTTCGTGACCAAGAGTAACCAGCGATTTCAGCAAATCCTTGCGTACGGCAACAAGTTGGACGCGGCTTCATATGCGTTCGCCGAAGCGCTTCGAAATCATGGAATCGACGTAAGCATATAGGCGTTGAAGGGCAGGTCAGTTGCTATAGAATCTCTGCGTCCCCGAGGGGCTTTGCGCCTCGTGCTCGCGGCGAAAAGCATTAGGCAAGCAAACCTCATGCTGCGCGAAGATCGTCCTATAGCCAATCCATGGCATGACAGGGTCAGAGCGGACGGCAAAGCCCGGTCCTGGCACTGCCGTAGGCGCCTATTGAGGCGCCGCGACAACTTGAATTCTCGCCATCATACCCCCGTCCTCATGCTCCAGAATGTGGCAATGAAAGACGAATGTACCGAGTTGTGAAAATGGAATGTCGACTACGATCGGCACCGACTCGCATTGATGAATATGCCATTGATCCATCGTGCAGTAGCCGTTCTGGTTTTGCGCCACCTCCGGAATCTGAGGGGTGGCCACGGGAAGCGGTACGTTGTCCTCCATAATTCCCGCACCGACATCGGATTGAAGTTTTTCCGAAAACCGCGGATCGGACTTTTGAACAATCCGGAATTTGGTCTGATGAATATGGAAGTTGTGCAACTCGGTTGCGAGGTTAACCAGCTCCCAAGTCTCGTGGACGATCGACTGCTCCGGCCCCAGTGGAAGACAGATCGTCGTATCGTTCGGATCGAAGCTCTTGATGGGTATCTGCGCGACGACGTTATCGCCGTCGACCTCCTCATACCCGAGCCCGAAGGATTCTGGATCGCTTGTGTCCGCAAGTCCAAAGAAAATGCGGCGATGATGACCGGGAGGCAGCGGGGAGCAACCGTGAGCCAATTCGGTCTTGGAAGCCAGCGCGTTTCTTGCGACGAAAACTCCTGCGATCTGCTGGCCGGTCAAAGCTTCGCCGCGGAGATCCAGTGCGGCGACGTCGCTTCGCGTAGTGGATTGTCTTCGAAACTCGACGTGAGCGAGATTCACCTCTGGCCAATTATCCCCCGCTGCTCCCGTCGTAAGCCCGATCGACTTGAACGTAGCGGCGCCGTGATCGGGGGGCGGAACGACCTGCCCGGAAGCGTCACGGTAGGCGACCCACAGCTCGACCCGCGAACTCGGCATCATCGTCAACTGATCGACGCAGACCGGTGCCGACCGGTAACGCGCGCCCGCGGGCAACGGACAATCCGCCAGGCGGAATCGAGCGCCACCGAGCGACAGAAGGGGCCTATGTTGCGTTCTCACGAGCCCGGGACCGTCTTCAGATCTTTGCCGATACCCGTGAGATCGATGCCCAGGTCCGCCTCGAATTGCCGTTATCGGAGCGGTTGCAGACCACGATCGCGCCAGAGCAACGGTTGGACTGGTTGGCCGGTCGCATGTCGCGGCTGCAGGTCAAGACTAGCACGCTGGACCCCGTGCTGGAGCAGGCCTCACAGCGGCAGTTGCGCGAGCGTCAGCGTGAACGATCGGCCGAGTACGACCGTGGCTAAGTCGGGCATTCCCAAACGCAGGCTGCAGCCACGTGTATCCAACCGCTATTTGTTCAACTGCAATTGGAACAACCTGATAACTTGATCGGCGACCTTCGGCGCATTGATGAAAATTCCCAGCTCCCGCGGGGCCGCATTGTCCGCCGATAACGAGTTCTGACTGGTGATGGCCAGCGAGTCATCGTCCCAGGCCAGCAGCTTAGCGTGCAGGCGTGGCGTATACACGGGACGCAGCTTCACTCCGCTAGGGCCCAGATCCATTAGTTCACCCGCCGATACTCCGGTCAGCGTATCGGTGCCTTTCCGAAGTATAGATCGGCAGCCACACCGTTTGCCCGCGCGGCGGCTAGTGCAGGTAGGATGATCATCGGACGGCCCGCCACACCTATCCGATGGCTGGTGACCTCCTACTAATGTGCGAGGCCTCGGAACATCGATCTGATCTCCTCGTCGGAGACGTCGGGTTCTGGCTCGGAATGGTCAAGCCCGCCGTAATGCGAGCGCGAACGTCGTACTCGACCCTCATAGATGGCTTGCCGCCGGTATTCGATATCGCGGCCGGCCCGATCATCCGCGTAACCGTACCTAGACATTAGCGACTTGAGGTCCCTCTCAAAATCATCGAGTTCGTCCGGATTGTCGATGTCTCCCAAGGTTTCGTCGATGTGATCGATGAACTCCTTCAGGGCCGCCTGGAAAGCTACCGCAGCGTCCGATGGTAAGGTTCCAAAGTCCCGAAGCGTCTCAGCCACCGCGTCGAGGTCTTCTAGCGTCATGTATCCGCCCCATACGCTCAACAAGCGCGCGGTCGCCTGGGATATCGCGTTGCGCAAATCCCGCATCTGCTCGGGAGGCAACCCCGAATCCGGCACTTCCTCAAGAAGGGATCTGCACAAGTCCGCATCGTCTTGCCCAAATTCGGCGTCGCCCAGATCGGCTGTCGCCGCGGCCACTGGTGGAAGCAAGGCAGCATGCCGAAGTACTCCAAACGATACCGTTAACGCGCCTTACCCACGCGCGCGGCACGGCGGCGGCGTTCCTGCCGTCCTCGGTGGTGACGCCCTCGATCTCACCGGTCGCAATCTCGGCGATCATTACGGCGTTGCCGATGGCGTCGGCTGGCCCGCTTTTCACCCCTTGGTCCTCTTCGTTAAAGGTCACCATAGGTTTTTGTGAATACGCCACGCCCATCCTGCACCACTTGCAGATGTACAATGTAATCAAGCATTTGAGAAAGAACAACGACAGCCCATTCCTCGGCTAGATGGGAAGCTTCAGCATCGTCTTTAGCTTCAAAGTCTTTGGTATCGATTGAAAGCTTTTCGCCAGGAATAATTTCGCTTTCATCTCTGTATAATTCAGCGACGTACCGCATCATGGCTCCTGCTTTTGATAGCCAACAAACCTAATGCTCACCAGTAAGCTTCGTAAGGGACTCCAAGCAGAGGTCGCTTCCGGGTATAATCAGCCGAATCATGCAACCTTATGGAGAGGTCATATGGCCAAGAAACCACCGTCCAAGACTGTTACCGTTCATCCCATCACGGCGCAGAAGATCAAACATATCGCCAGTATCGCCACGAGAACGCCCAGCAAGGTAACGACCAAGCAGACTCAAGAGCTTGGCGCATCCGTGTTGCGGCACATTGAGCCGCGCGGCGGCAAGATCAAGTAACTACAGCCGTTTTGATTTTAATAATTGCCCCTTGCGGAATACCAATGATTCGCATGCCTGAACCTTCGGCTGATCGATACCCACATTCCGCTTTTTAACAGCGACGCGTGGAGTCGCCGGCAAAACTTTGGAGGGGAAGCGATGTTCCACTCAGCGCGAGACCCGGAATCATAATTTCCGTCGCCTCAATTTAGCTGATGGACGCTTTCGCATTTGCAACACGTCTGAGCGCAAGCAAATCTTCTGCGCCTCTACGTGTGCTGTAACGATTGGGAGATGTTCCAGAGCACTTAGCATTTGTCGCAATTTGGCTGGGCTCGCGTAGCGCTCTTCTGTCACGTTCTTGCCACCGTGCCCTAAAATATCTGCCCGTAGTTCGGACGAAACCTCCGCGTCCTTCAGATCGGCGCCACCAACCTTTCGGAAAGAGTGGAAAGCCTTGCGCTCTTCTTCTGCGTTCGGAATCGCCACGTTCTGGATCTTGATCCAGTCACCATAAAAGACGTCACCAAGTGGTGTTCTGTCGCTGGCTGCCCGGAGCTCCGGAAATAGCAGGCGATGACCGAGCCGCTTAAGCTCAGCATGATAGCGCAGGAAACCGAGACGCTGCACCTCCGCGATTAATGGAATGCGGCGCATGGATTGCGCGTTCTTTAGCGTCCGATGCTCATTCGGCCGGATGAAAATGAAGGGTATGCCGTCCTCATCGAGCACGTCCTCGACGTCGAGGCCGCAGATTTCTTCGCGCCGAGTCAGCGTATAGCGGGCTAGATACGGCACGATCGACATCGCGTCGTGATAAAGTTGGACCCCCGGCGCCATACGGTCGTCGAAGCCCGCGCAGCCGGTCCACGGCGCCTGCTTGAAGATCGCCGTCAGGTCTGCCGGCGAGAACGGATTGCGCTGGTCACGCGGCCGCCCATTTTGTTTGGCGCGAAGATTGGACACTCCCGTGAAATCGGAAATCTTGTGCCCCTGTGCGGCGATGTAGACGAGGACCTCCTGCAACTGCGAAAGGTGCCGGTTGAGCGTTCCGGCAGCACGCCCCTTCTCCTCTTTCTTCATGCCTTTCGCGCGTTCGAGCCACACTGCGAGCGGCGTCTGCTTGTCGTGCTGACCCTTGCCGTAGGTGCGCGGGAGCGCCAACAGCAAGGAGCGATACTCCGCCACGCATCTCTGCGACAGTGATCGCACGTGGTCATCGCCGATCATTTCGACGAACGTATCGATCAACGACCTGACTTGGCGCTGGGTCTTTTCGTTCCACTCGCCTAGCGCCGCTTTCTCGCCGATCATCTTCTCAGTGAGCTTTATGATCGACGTTTTGTCCGTCGGCGGTTCCGGAGCGGATGGCGGAGAGATACGTGTCGGCAATGCGTCGCCCTGGGTCTCGACGGGTGCCGCGGATTCGTTGCGGGTCGTCGCCGCTGCAGGCACTGTCTCCTGTAAACGCGCCGGCTCGCTTCGCTGTAATAAGTTCTCGATCAGCGCATCGTCCTCGCGGAAGTCGCCGATCCATCGCCGGTCCGTCGCGAGCAACGCCGCAGCCTGGCCGCGGTAGTAGATGCGTTCAGCCTGAAGCAGATCGCCCTCGCCTTGAGAGGCTCCGCAATCTACCAGTAAAGCTTCGAGCCGCCGGCGCGGCGACGAACCGTTGGAGGCTCGCCGTAGCAGGTCGAGAACCTGACCGACCTCGTCGATTTCCGATTGCGAGAGGCCGTTTTTCGCCAGCATGCAGCGTTCGGCGTCGCCGACGGTCGCGGAAACGCCCTGCACGGCCTGAAGACGCCGCGCCCACCCCATCACGCGGTCGCTGGACCGGCCTTCCCAGGCGCTCACGCCGTCGGCCGTCTCCATGACGGCCAAGCGATCCATCTTCGCCAGATGGCCGCGTGCGACCGCTTCCAGCATCGATCGCGCCTGTGCAGCCGACAGCATTTCTCGTTCTTCCTGTCTCAAGATGCCATCACTGGCCACAGCAAGGTGCGCGGCAATAGTGCGTGCCCTCGAAAGGTCCCGCGTCCTGAGGCTGAACGCAACCGGCACCCGCGCGGTCTCCCCGTCTTTATGAAGGAGCCGACGGCGCCACCAGTAGACGGCGCCGCGACGAAACACGTGTTGAACAGCACGCACGCGAAATCTCCTGTGCTACAGGCGCGTGCTACAGTTCCGAAGCGACACCCCAGCCGAAACTGGAGAGTCAATTCATTTCAATGGATTAGCGGGACACTGGCTGGGGCGGGAGGATTCGAACCTCCGTATGGTGGAATCAAAATCCACTGCCTTACCACTTGGCGACGCCCCAACGACCGAAGACGGGATGGCAGGCGCCCTGCCCCCGATCTCTGTTCGGCCACGCCGGTCTATAGAGGCAGTTGAGCTATTTCAACAGGGTAGACGGCGAAAATCCCGTTGAATATTACGCCCGGCCGGCGGCTGGCGTGCTGTCACGCCATCAGGCGGTTCCGTCCCCATTCATCCGCAAGGCTTCCTTTGCCGCACTGCCGCGGACGGAAAAGTTGAGAGACACATCGTTTCGTGGGAAGACATTTTCATCTCTCCTCCAAGCGAGGCTCTGCCATGACCTACCGTGCGCCGATCAACGACATGCTGCTGGCCCTCAACCACGGCGCCGGGCTTGAGGCTGCCGTGAAGGCCGGCCACTACGGCGATTTCGACGGCGATATTGCCTCAGCCGTGCTGGAAGAAGCCGGTCGGTTCGCCTCCGACGTGCTGGCGCCGCTCAACCGCGTCGGCGACGAACATGGCATCAAGCTTGACGGCTCGAACGTCACCACCGCGCCGGGCTGGCCCGATGCCTACAAGCGCTGGACGGCAGCCGGGTGGAATGCGGTATCGGGGCCGGAGGCGTTCGGCGGCCAGGGCCTGCCGCTCGCGATCAACGCGGTCTGCACCGAAATCTGGAGCGCCTCCAACATCTCCTTCGGCCTTTGCCCATTGTTGACGTTGAGCGCGATCGAAGCGCTCGAGGCCCATGGCAGCGAGGACTTGAAGCAGATCTATCTCGAGAAGCTGGTCTCCGGCGAGTGGCCCGGCACGATGCAGCTCACCGAGCCGCAGGCGGGCTCCGATGTCGGCGCGCTGCGCAGCCGCGCCGAGCGTGCCGCCGACGGCACCTATCGCATCAAGGGCACCAAGATTTTCATCACCTATGGCGATCACGACATGAGCGACAACATCGTTCACTTCGTGCTCGCCCGCCTGCCCGATGCGCCCGCGGGCACTAAGGGCATTTCGCTATTTTTGATTCCGAAATTCCTCGTCAACACCGACGGCTCGCTCGGAGCGCGCAACGACATCTATGTCAGCGGAATCGAGCACAAGCTCGGTATGCATGCCGCCCCCACCTGCACCATGACCATGGGCGACCACGGCGGCGCCATCGGCTATCTGATCGGCGAGGAAAATCGCGGCATGCTCTGCATGTTCACGATGATGAACCAGGCGCGTCTCGCCGTCGGACTCCAAGGCGTCGGCATTGCCGACCGCGCCTATCAGCAGGCATTAGCTTTCGCACAGGAGCGCCGCCAGGGCCGCGCGGTCGGCAGGCCAGGATCCGAGTCCGATCCGATCATCGTGCATCCCGACGTCAAGCGGATGCTGATGCAGATGCGCGCCATGACCGCGGCCTCCCGCACCATTTGCTACGCCACGGCCGTCGCGCTCGATGTTTCTATGCGGGCCAAGGATGCGAAGGTCCGCGCAGCCGCGACGGTACGGGCTGCGCTGCTGACCCCGATCGCCAAAGCCTTCTCCACCGACATCGGAAATGAAGCCACCTCGATCGGGGTGCAAATCCACGGCGGCATGGGCTTTATCGAGGAAACCGGCGCCGCGCAGCATTATCGCGACGCCCGCATCACGCAGATCTACGAAGGCACCAACGGCATCCAGTCGATCGATCTCGTGACCCGCAAGCTAGCTGCCAATAACGGGGAGTCGGTCTGGGCCCTGCTCGATGAACTCAAGGATATCGTCCAGCAGGTCGAAACTTCCAACGATCCGGCATTCGGTACCACCGGCACCAAACTCCGCGATGCGCTGGCCTCGCTCGAGCGCACCAGCCGCTGGCTGCTCGAACGCGTGGCCTCCGCACCCAACGAGGCTTTGGCCGGCGCGACGCCCTACTTGCGGCTGTTCGGCGCGACGCTCGGTGGATGCATGCTGGCGAGCGAAGCTCTGGCCGCGCGCGGCCTCGGTGAAGCCGATCCGCAGCGCTACGTCACGCTGGCGAGATTTTTCGCCGAAAATGTTTCGGTGCAGGCGGGCGCGCTGGAGAAAACCGTGACGGACAGCGCGGAGGCCGTGAACGGCGCGGATGCGGTGCTGCTCGGTTAACGCACGCCGACTGGACGCAAGCGTCCAGGTCCTCGCGCTACTGTCGATCGATCTTGGTGATCGTCTTGGCTTCGCCCGAGCCGGACGCGGAAAAGCTGACCCGGTCGCCGGCATGCAAGCTATCCAACGAAACGCCGCTTCCGACCTTGAACTCCTCCGCGGCGCCGCCGGTATTCGCACCGACCGTGCCGTCTTGCCCCTGCCGAATCGCGATCGTGTTATTCAGCCGGTTGATTCCGATGACGGTTCCTGTGCGCGCCTGTTGGGCGAGTGCCGCCGAACCGAGGACGAAAAGCGCGATTGCGCCGACCGAAACGATCCTTGCGATCTTCATGGCATTTTCCCTTTGCTGGGAAGACATGCGCGATAAACCCTCCGCACCGGATTAGTTCCGGCCAAAGGCGCTTAACCGGCCCGCTTCGTTAATGCCGACCAACCAAGAAAAAGCCGAGAAACGCTATTGCACCGGCATTGGCGGCCGCGGCGCTGGCCCCAATCCGGGCTCGGGCTGTAGCTGAACCGGCGGCGGTGGCACCTGGGATTGAGCGGCGGGAGCAGCTGCGGCTTGCGTCGCCGGATAGGCCGACGATACCGACCGGTAAGCGGGCGGCGGCGGGGCTGGCGTTGCTGCCGGTGAATAGCTTGATGTCGACGAGTAAAGCGGCGCCGGCTTGTGCGCCGGCGCATGTGGCGTCGTGGCCGCTAGTTTAGCCTTGGCAGCCTGGTCCGATACCTTGGCGAGATCGCGTGTCATCTGCTGCTGGCTCGCCTTCAACTCGGCGATGCTGGCCTTCAACGTTTCGACCTGCTGGTTGGCATTGGCGAGATCGCGCGCCATCGATTGCAGCTGTTGTGCCGTGTCCGACGACGGAACGGCGGCCGTCGCCGCGATGTTGCCTGGCGTGCCGGTGTCAGACGGGCTTTGGTCGGATGCAGCCGTTGTTGCCGGCGCCGCAGCGGGCGGGTCGTCCGACGGCGTGGATTCCGAGGCAAGTCCGAGCTTTTCCAGCGGTAGCGAGGCAGCGATCGCCCATTTCGGCGCCCACGAGAACAACGCCTTCTTGGCGGCATAGCCAAAGGTCTGCCAGCTCAGCGCGGCGGCGCCGATGCCCAGTGTCAAAAGCAGAGCGGCAATGGCGCGCACCGCCCGCCGGCCAAACGAACTCTTGCGCATAGGCACATCATCGTTGACGGCGGTGGCACGGAATGTCGCATCAACCGCCGGCACGGGCAACGCACCGGACGAATCGTTAGCGGCGCGAGGGCCGGCTACGGAATTCTGCCGCGCGGCGGCGCGCAGCAGGTCAGTGATCTCTGCGTCTGACGGCGCAACCCGCACCTGATCGGACGGGATCACGACGAAATCATGCGAGTCGGTCGCTTTCGGCTTCACCCCGGTTGGCATTCGCCCTCCACCATCGCCGGCTCCAAAACGGCCGGCAATTTCGCTTCTCGGAATCCCACAAGCATACGATGATCCCAGACTTCACCCCGGCTTGACCAAACCAAGGCAATCCTGCGGAGAGATTGAGGCCACTTGTGGGCCACAGGCTTACCCGATCGGCTTCAAACCGGCCTCGATTTCGGCGCGGCGCGGCTCAAGGAAGGGCGGCAAAGCGAGTTTTTCACCGAGCGTCTCCATTGGCTCGTCGGTGGCAAAACCCGGACCGTCGGTGGCGATTTCGAACAGGATGCCGTTGGGTTCTCGAAAATAAAGGCTCCGAAAATAGAAGCGGTCGACCTCGCCACTGTTGGGAATGCCAAGCTCGCGCAGACGCGCGGTCCAGGCGTGATATTGCGCCTCGTCAGGCGTTCGAAACGCCACGTGATGAACCCCGCCGGCGCCTTGCCGCGCCACGGCCAGGTCTTTCTGCTCGATCACATGCAGTTCGGCGGCGGGTCCCCCCTCGCCCATCGCAAACACCTGGACTTCACCCCTCACGTCCGGCGCGACGTAAGTACGATCATGCCGCATATTCATCACGGTCGTCAGCACCGGAGCGGTGCGGCCGACTTCCTGCACGCTCAGCACAATCGGACCGAGCCCGCGGATTTGATGCTCGACCGGCACCGGGCTCTTTTCCCACGGCGAGGCGGCACCCAAGCCGCCATCGTCGATCAGCACTAGCCGCTGGCCCTCGCCGTCCTCGAACGGCAACCTCAACCGGCCATCGACCTCGGTGACATCTCCGACATGACCGCCTGCCTGATGCAGTCGGTCGCGCCAGAAACCAAGACTCTTCTCGCCCGCGACACGCAAGAAGGTCGTGGAAATGCTGTTGGTGCCGCGCTGCTCCGGCGCGGCAGGAAAATCGAAGAAGGTCAGGTCGGTGCCGGGATTGGCCTTGCCGTCGGCGTAAAACAGGTGATAGGCGCTGACGGCGTCCTGGTTGACCGTCTTCTTGACCAGCCGCATGCCCAGCAAGCTGGTATAAAAGGCGAGATTCTCGCGCGGCTTCGCCGAAATCGCGGTCAGATGATGTATCCCGGTGAGCTGCATCGTTCGCCCCTGGTAATCCGCGCGGCCTCTCAGCACTGACGGCAGTTTGGGTGCGCGCGTGGATGATGTAGGGTATTTCGCTCGTTCCCGCCATTGCCGATTGCTTGAGGCCCAAACCCATGACCGGACATGTCACCGTTACCGATGAAGATGCCGTTCGCATCATCGCGCTTCGCCGGCCGGAAAAGAAAAATGCGATCACACAAGACATGTATCGCGAGATGAGCGCGGCGATCGACACCGCGCAGGATAATGCGTCGATCCGCTGCCTGATCATTTCAGGCGAACCGGGCGTCTTCACCGCCGGCAACGATCTGGAAGATTTTCTGAAGGACGGCACCTCGAACACGGGCACTCCGCGCGCCTCCAATGCGATCAAATTCCTGCATTCGCTGGCCCACAACGCCAAGCCGATCGTGGCCAGCGTCGACGGCATTGCGATCGGGATCGGCACCACGCTGCTGTTTCACTGCGATCAGGTCATCGCCAGTACGCGAGCGACGTTCGCTACGCCCTTTATCCATCTAGGTCTGGTGCCGGAAGGCGCTTCCAGCCTGCTGGCGCCCTGGCTGATGGGACATCAGCGCGCTTTTTCGATGCTGGTGATGGGGCACAAGCTCAACGCCGAGGAAGCCCGCGCGGCGGGCTTCGTCAATGAGGTCGTCGAGCCGGATCATCTGGAAGCCGAAGCGCGCAAGGTCGCACGTGAGATTGCCGCCCTTCCGGCCGAGGCGGTCGCGGCCTCGCGCAAGCTGCTCAAGCACCCGACGGAAGACCTGGTCCGCCGGATCGACCACGAGAGCCATCTGTTCGGCGAGCGGATGCGCTCAGCGGAAGCCGTCGCGGCGTTCAAGGCGTTCTTCGCGCGAAAAAAATCTTGAGCGCTTATTTTGTTTGAGCATGATCTCCGCGCAAACGCTTGCGCGTTTTTCGAGAGGGAAAGCCGGCTTTCAGTTTTCCGGATCATGCGCCGAAGCTTCGTGAAACCGTCGCGGCAGCCGTTTATGATCGACCCATGAGACATTCGCTCGCTCTGGCTTGTGCTTTCCTGGCACTCGTTGCGTCTTATCCGGCGACGCCGGTCGCGGCGCAATCGGCGACCGTGGATTTGCGCATTCTCGCAATCAACGATTTCCACGGTTACCTTCGCGCCTCATCGGGCGGCATCAGGATCGCCGATCCCACCGACAAGACCAAGAGGATCACGGTGCCGGCGGGCGGCTCCGAACATATGGCGTCCCTCGTCAAGGAACTCAGCGAGGGCCACAAGAATACGATCTTTGTCGCCGCCGGCGACCTGATCGGCGCCAGCCCATTGTTGTCGGCCATGTTCCACGATGAACCGACGATCGAGTCGCTGTCGATGATGGGGCTTGCGCTCGCCTCCGTCGGCAATCACGAATTCGACGAGGGCAAGGACGAACTCAAGCGGATGCAGGATGGCGGCTGTCATCCGGTCGATCAATGCCGTGGGCCGCATCCCTTCTCGGGCGCGAAGTTTCACTATCTCGCGGCCTCCACGGTCGCGACCGCGACCGGCAAGACGGTTTTTCCGCCCTACGAAATCAGGGAGTTCGACGGCATTCCCATCGCTTTCATCGGCCTGACCTTGAAAGGCACGTCAGGCATTATTTCACCGGCAAGCGCCGCGGGCCTGGAATTTCGCGATGAAGCCGAGACCGTGAACGCGCTTGTGCCTGAAATTAAAGCGCGCGGCGTTGAAGCCATCGTCGTGCTGATTCACGAGGGCGGCTATCCGACCGGCGACTATAATGAGTGCCCCGAGATCTCCGGCGCCATTGTCGACATCGTCAAGAAATTCGACCGTGCAGTCGATCTCGTGATCAGCGGCCATACCCATCAGCCGTATGTGTGCGAGATCGACGGTCGGCTCGTGACCTCAGCTGACAAATACGGCACGCTGGTTACCGCGATCGACGTCAGGCTCGATGCGAAGTCTCGCGACATCGTCAGCGCAAAGGCCGACAACGTCATTGTTCGCAGCAACACGCTGCCCAAGGATCCCGAGCAGACCGCGCTGATTGCGGCCTACGACACGCTCGCAGCTCCCATCGCCAATCGCCGCGCCGGATCGGTCACCGCCACGCTGTCGCGTGTGCCGAATGCGGCAGGCGAGAGCGCGCTTGGCGATATCGTTGCGGACGCGCAATTGGCTGCCACCATGGCCGCCGCGAATGGCGGCGCCGTAGTTGCGTTCACCAATCCGGGCGGCTTGCGCGCCGATCTTGCAGCCAAGGACGATGGCGAGGTGACTTACGCCGATGTGTTTGCAAGTCAGCCGTTCCGCAATCAGCTTGTCACGCTGACGCTCTCAGGAAGTCAGATCACGATGATGCTGGAGCAGCAATGGCTGGATCCCAAGCGGCCGCGCATTCTTCAGGTCTCCAAGGGATTCAGCTACGCCTTTGACGATACCAGGCCGTTCGGCGATCGGGTGATCACCAACTCCATGTCGCTCAACGGTGAGGCGATCGTTCCCGCCAAGAGCTACCGCGTCACCGTCAACAACTATCTCTCCACCGGCGGCGACGGATTCACAGCCTTGACGCAAGGCGCCGCACAGCAATTCGGCAGCTATGATTCCGACGCGCTTTACGCCTATTTCCAGGCTAACAGCCCGATCAGCCCGACGCCCGTCGACCGCATTAAGCGTTCGACAGAAGCGAAATAATCGGCCTCTTTCCCCGGCCGCGATCACGCCTTACACTGAGCCTTCCTCCGGCCCACGCGCAAAGGCCATGCATGACCACGCTTCTGTTGAGCCACCCATCGACCCTGAATCATCTGACCCCACCTGGACATCCCGAGCGGCCGGACCGGATTCGCGCGGTCGATGAAGTCTTAAGCGAAAGCCGTTTTGATCCGCTGGTGCGGGAACTGGCGCCGGAAGGTTCGCTCGATCTCGTCACGCTGTGCCATGACGAGCACTATGTCAGCGAATTGCGCCGCGTCGCCCCGACGAGCGGGCTGGTTTATCTCGATGGCGATACCTCGATGTCGCCCGGGACCTGGGAAGCGGTGATGCGCGGCGTCGGCGGCGCGGTCGCAGCAACCGACGCGATCATGGCGGGAACCCATAATAATGCCTTCGTGGCGATGCGCCCTCCCGGCCATCACGCCGAAACCAACCGGCCGATGGGCTTTTGCTTCTTCGATCACGCCGCCATCGCCGCACGCCACGCCCAGCGTAAATACGGCATCGGCCGCGCCGCCGTGGTCGATTTCGACGTCCACCACGGCAACGGCACCCAGGATATTTTCTGGGGCGACAAGACCGTGATGTATTGCTCGACGCATCAGATGCCGCTGTTCCCGGGCACCGGCGCCAGCGGTGAGCGCGGCGAGCACGACAACATCGTCAACGCGCCGCTCGCGCCGGAAGATGGCAGCGCCAAGTTCCGCGCCGCTTTCGAAAACACGATCCTGCCCAACCTGAGCAAATTCAGCCCCGAGTTCATCATCATCTCCGCCGGTTTCGATGCGCATCACCGCGATCCCCTGGCTTCGCTCAATCTCAAAGCCGAAGACTTCGGGTGGGTGACGCGGAAGCTGATGGATCTCGCCGACCGCGCCGCGGGAGGCCGAATTGTTTCGGTACTCGAGGGCGGTTATGATCTTCAGGGCCTGAAAGAATCGGTCGCTGCCCATGTCAGTGCCTTAATGGGCTCGGCGTCTTGAGACCCGACGTCTCGAAGCCCCGCTGTCATTTCATTCGCTGACGCGACAGCGCATCCAGGAACACACGATATGGCTGAAAACGCCCAGACGGACGTTAAGAAATTGAGCTTCGAGCGTGCGCTCGAGGAACTCGAATCGATTGTAAAGCGGCTCGAGGACGGCAAGGTGCCGCTGGAAGAATCGGTTGCCATCTACGAGCGCGGTGAAGCGCTGAAGCGGCGGTGCGAGGAACTACTACGCCAGGCCGAAGCGCGGGTCGACAAGATCACGACCGATGCAAGCGGCCAGCCCACGGGCACCGAACCGCTCGACGTGCAATAACGGATACCGCTCCAGCCCTCAACCCGAGCCCCTGCTGCATTGGGGCATTGCCGAAATGGTTAAGCACGGCGGCCCGGTTGGCCCAATTATCGACGAAATCGGGCCGATTTGAACGCCGAACGCCGCTCACGAAGCCGAAACGCCGGTTCCGTCGCGGCTCAGGTTCCCCGGCGGTTCCCAAGCCGGTTGGCTTTGGCTGGCATTTTAGTGTAAAGCCTCAGCGACTATGGGCTGACGAAGGCACAGTTTCGACGTGATCCTGCAACGTCAAGTGCCTCAAGTAGCTCGATTAATTGATCGACAGGTGGGGATAGTTTGGGGTGATGAAAATCACATTGAACGATCCGGGGCACGCTTAGGAGTATCGATCGAGCCTTGAGCCCGCAGCATCGGCGGGTTTTGGGCGCTTGCGCTTACTTTTTGCGCAACCCATTTCCTGTCGGGCCGTTGATCCCGACTTTGACAAAATTGGATGACGCCGTGACCGCATATAGTAAGACGCCGCTTCTCGACACAATCCGCACTCCGGACGATTTGCGGAAGCTCAAGGTAGAGCAAGTACGGCAGGTCGCTGACGAACTGCGTCAGGAAACCATCGACGCGGTTTCGGTGACCGGTGGCCATTTCGGCGCTGGCCTCGGCGTCGTCGAACTGACCACCGCGATCCATTATGTCTTTGACACGCCGCGCGACCGCCTGATCTGGGACGTCGGCCACCAGGCCTATCCCCACAAGATCCTCACCGGCCGCCGCGACCGCATTCGCACGCTGCGCACCGGCGGCGGCTTGTCCGGCTTCACCAAGCGCACCGAAAGCGATTACGACCCGTTCGGCGCCGCTCATTCCTCGACCTCGATCTCGGCCGGCCTCGGCATGGCCGTCGCGCGCGACCTGTCGGGCGGCAAGAACAACGTCATCGCCGTGATCGGCGACGGCGCAATGTCGGCCGGCATGGCCTACGAGGCCATGAACAATGCAGGTGCGATGAACTCGCGCCTGATCGTCATTCTCAACGACAACGACATGTCGATCGCCCCGCCGGTCGGTGCGATGTCGGCCTATCTATCCCGGCTCTATTCCGGCAAAACCTATCGGTCGCTGCGCGAAGCGGCCAAGCAGCTCGGCAAGCATTTGCCGAAGATTATCTCCAACCGCGCCAACCGCGTCGAAGAATATTCCCGCGGCTTCATGATGGACGGCGGTACGCTGTTCGAAGAGCTCGGTTTCTATTACGTCGGCCCGATCGACGGTCATAACCTTGACCATCTTCTGCCGGTGCTGCGCAACGTCCGCGACATGGAGACCGGACCGATCCTGGTGCACGTCGTGACGCAAAAGGGCAAGGGCTACGCCCCGGCGGAAGCCTCCGCCGACAAGTATCACGCCGTCGTCAAGTTCGACGTTGCGACCGGCGCCCAGGCCAAGGCCAAGCCGAATGCACCGTCCTATCAGAACGTATTTGGACAGAGCCTCGTCAAGGAAGCGCAAAAAGACGACAAGATCGTCGGCATCACAGCCGCGATGCCGTCCGGCACCGGGATCGACATCTTCAACAAGGCATTTCCGGATCGCACCTTCGACGTTGGTATTGCCGAACAGCATGCGGTGACCTTCGCCGCCGGTCTTGCCACCGAGGGCTACAAGCCATTCTGCGCGATCTACTCGACCTTCCTGCAACGCGGTTACGACCAGGTCGTCCACGACGTCGCGATCCAGAGCCTGCCCGTTCGCTTTGCCATCGACCGCGCCGGCCTTGTCGGCGCTGACGGTGCTACTCACGCCGGTTCGTTCGACAACGCCTATCTCGGCTGCCTGCCGAATTTCGTGATCATGGCCGCTTCCGACGAGGCTGAGTTGGTGCACATGGTGGCGACGCAAGTCGCGATCAACAACCGCCCGAGCGCGTTGCGCTATCCGCGCGGTGAAGGCCGCGGGATCGAGATGCCCGAAGTCGGCATTCCGCTCGAGATCGGCAAAGGCCGCATCGTCCGCGAGGGCAGCAAGATCGCGCTGTTGTCGTTCGGCACGCGCCTTGCCGAATGCGAAAAGGCGGCGGACGAACTCGCCGCCCACGGACTTTCGACCACCATTGCCGATGCGCGCTTCATGAAGCCGCTTGATCTCGATATGATCCTCAAGCTCGCCCGCGAGCACGAGATCCTTCTCACCATCGAGGAAGGCTCGATCGGCGGATTTGGCTCTCATGTCATGCAGACGCTGGCCGAGCACGGCATGCTCGACGGCGGCTTGCGGATGCGCTCCATGGTCCTGCCGGACGAATTCCTCGATCACGATTCGCCAAATGCGATGTATGCGCGCGCAGGCCTCGACGCCAAGGGCATTGTCGCCAAGGTGTTCGAGACCCTCGGCAAGGACGCCAAGACCGAGACCGTGAAGCTCGCCTGAAACGGCAACGCTTGGTTTTGAGGCGTTTTCTCAAACGCGGACCGGGTTTTCACTTCGCTTGAAAACGCTTCTCTATTCTGACGCGTTTTCTTCAACGCGAGCCGGTTTTCACTTCGGTTGAAAACGTTATGTCCATGAAGGTTTATCTGGCAGGTCCCGATGTGTTCCTGCCGGATGCGCTGGAAGTCGGACGGCAGAAAACTGAAATCTGCCGCCGCCACGGCCTGACTGGACTCTACCCTCTCGACAATGCCGTTGATCGCGCGGCTGATGACGCTTCGCTCCAGATATTCAAGGCCAACGAGACCATGATGGATCAAGCCGATGCCATCATCGCCAACCTCACACCGTTCCGCGGCCCCGGCGCCGACGCCGGGACCGTGTACGAACTCGGTTACATGGCCGCACGCGGGAAATTCTGTTTAGGCTATTCCAACGACCCCGCGGTCTATGCCGATCGGGTGCGGCGTTCCACGAAAGTCACGGCGCAGGCGGGCCACCTGGTAGATGCCGACGGGCTGACCGTTGAAGATTTCGGCCACACCGACAACCTCATGATGATCCACGCGCTCGATCTATATGGCGCACCGCTGGTGCTGCCGCGCGAAAAACCTGTCGACATCTGGCACGACTTGACCGCGTTCGAGATCTGCGCCGCCCTGGCGGCCGCGCGGCTCATTTCCGCTTAACATGGCCTCCCCCCGCAAACGCATCGATCTCCTGCTGGTCGAGCGCGGGTTGTTCGAAAGTCGGGCGCGGGCGCGCGCCGCGATCGAAGCCGGCCTCGTCTCGGCCAATGACAAGCCGGTGCTCAAGGCTTCCGAGACGTTTTCCCCCGACGCCGCGCTGCAGGCGCAACCGGCGCATCCCTTCGTCTCGCGGGGCGGCGTCAAGCTCGCAGGCGCGCTGGAGCAATATCCGATTCCGATCGAGGATCACGTCTGTCTCGATGTTGGCGCCTCGACGGGCGGCTTCACGGAAGTGTTGCTCGCTAACGGCGCGAGCGTTGTTTTCGCCATCGACGTCGGACGTGGACAATTGCACCCTTCCCTGCATGGCCACCCCAAAATCGTTTCCATGGAAGCCACCGACATCCGCTCGCTGGAGGGCAAGCGGCTGCCCGCCCGTCCCGATGTCGTCGTCATCGACGTCAGCTTCATTTCGCTGAAAGCGGTGCTGCCGGCAGCGCTTGCGCTGGCAGCGGCGCCGATGCACCTGCTGGCGCTGATCAAGCCGCAGTTCGAAGCCACCCGCAAACACTCCAAGCGCGGCATCATCCGCGACGCGGCCGTTCATCAAGAGGTCTGCAACGAGATCGCCGCTTTCGCGGCTTCGCTCGGATGCACGGACATCCAGGTTTTCCCCTCCCCGATCACTGGCGGAGACGGCAACATCGAATTCTTCATCGGCGCGCGCCGTGGTTGAGCGCCTCCTGATCGATCATGTAGGCCATCTCGGCGATGGCGTTGCGCTCGCGGAGGGACGAAGCCTCTTTGTCCCCTACACGCTCGGCGGCGAAACGGTCGAAGTCGCCGCCGCGCCCGGTCATCATCCGGACCGGCGGCAATTGGTGGGAATCGAACAAGCGAGCCCGGAACGTATCGAGCCGTTGTGCCAGCATTTCGGAATTTGCGGCGGCTGCGCGATCCAGCACTGGGAGACCGAGCGCTACCGCGCCTGGAAACGCGACCTCGTCATCGCCACGCTTGCGCAAGCAAAGATCGATTGCGAGGTCTCACCCCTGATCGATGCCCACGGCAAAGGCCGTCGCCGCATGACGGTGCATGCGCGGAAAGATTCACATGACGTACTCACGGTGGGCTTCGCCGCCGCCCATTCGCATGATGTTGTGCCGATCGATCGCTGCCCGATCCTCGATCCCGGTCTGAATGGTGCGTTGGATGCAGCCTGGTCGCTCGCCGAATCCCTGACCGGGATCGGCAAGCCGCTCGACATCCAGATCACCGCAACCGATAGCGGCCTAGATGTCGATGTCAGGGGCTCTGGCCCGCTGCCGACTACCGCCGTGACGGCATTGTCTCTCATCGCCACCAAGCACGCTCTCGCCCGGTTGACGCGACATGGCGAACTGGTGCTGATGCGCCAGCCACCCGGCGTGACCATGGGTAAGGCGCGGGTGATCCTGCCGCCGGGCTCCTTTCTCCAGGCAACCCTTGCCGGCGAAGAGACGTTGGCTGCGCTCGTCGCGGACCATTGCCGACGCGCCAAACACATCGCCGATCTGTTTTGCGGCGTCGGTCCGTTTGCGCTCCGCCTCGCCGAAAAATCGAGGGTGTCGGCCTACGACAGTGATGCAGGTGCGATCGCAAGCTTGCAAAAAGCGGTGGCGTCAACGAGCGGATTAAAGCCGGTTCGCAGCGAAGCGCGCGACCTGTTTCGCCGTCCGCTGGTCGCGGAAGAATTGCGGGACTTCGATGCGGTGGTGTTCGATCCGCCGCGGCAGGGTGCACAGGCTCAGGCCGAAAGGCTCGCAGCGAGCAAGGTGCCCGTCGTGATCGCCGTGTCCTGCAATGTCGCGACCTTTGCCCGTGATGCGCGCATCCTGATCGAGGGCGGCTACAAAATCGAGGGCGTCACCCCCGTCGACCAGTTTCGGCATACGCCGCATGTCGAGCTGGTGGCGCGGTTTACACGATAACGCGTTTCCTCAACGGCCCCACCGGTCCTGCCAGATCTTCTCGCCGATCAGGCAGGACACCCGTGGCTCTTTCTCGGCCACCGGAATGACAGGGCGCGGCGGAGTCCGGCCGGCGACCTCGAGCAGAAGCTTGGTCCGGATCGCTTCCTTGAACTTGTCACGATCCTTGATCGCCACCACGAAAGAGCCGGGGCCGCCGACCACGCAATCTTCGTAGTACCAATCGAGATTCTCGATATCCATGGTCGAATAGGAAGGTTCCTTCACCATGATCGGCAGGCCATTAATGACGATGCCCTTGGAAATCGCCTCGTCGCGCGCCGGCGTAACAGGGAGGCCGTTATTGTTCGGACCATCGCCGGATATGTCGATGACGCGCCGCAGGCCAGGATACGGATTGTTCTCGAACAGCGGCATCGCAAAATAGATCGCGCCTGAAATAGAGGTGCGCGAGGCGCGGCGGATCGGTGCCTTCAGGATTTCGTCGGCGACCGCATCCGCAGTTTCCGGGCCGTCGATGATGCGCCAGGGAATGACGATCTTCTGATCGTTCGACGCGGCCCATTCGAAATAGGTCACCGATACCTTGCCGTTCGGCAGCGCCTTCAGCGCCTGGAGGAACTCCTTCGAAACGATCGCCTGCGCATAGCCTTCGCGCTGAACCGCGAGTTCGTCCATGTCCATCGAGTAGGAGACGTCGACCGCGAGTATGAGTTCGACATCGACTTTCGGCTCTGCCTTGTCCGCCGATCGCATCTCATGACGAAAACGCGCATCCGGCGCGGCAACTCCCGCGACGTCACTTGCGGTGATCGCGCTTGCGACCAACACCGCTCCGATCGAGACATACCAGCGCATCAGCGGCCCTCCCGTCGTGTCGACAGATGTTCGCACGCATGGCGGCCGACGGAAAGCCGGAACATTTTGCAGCGTTCACATTCAGGTTAGCAGCAAGGCTGCTGCAATTTGCACCACACCCAATCCTGCCGTTTTGCAGGAAGGGCATGGCTGTGCCATAGAGCCGGCATTGATCACCGGTGTCGGGGTTGACCGATGTTGCGCTTGGGGCTGTTTTGGGGGCCGCTATGTCTACTATTGTGCGGATCGGTCGGCGGCGCGATGGCAGACCCGGCCGTCGAGCGGGGCGACTATCTCGTCAACGCTATATTGGCCTGCGGCAACTGCCATTCGCCGCGCGACGCCAACGGCGAGATCATCAAGGACAAGGCGTTGTCGGGCGGGCGGGTGTTCTCGACGCCCGCTTTTGTTGTCGCCACATCAAATATCACGCCCGATCCGGAAACCGGGATCGGGCGCTGGAGTGATGCTGAAATCAAACGCGCCCTAATCGAAGGCATTCGTCCCGAGCACCACCGCCTTCCCGGTGTACCTTTGGCGGCCATCATGCCCGCCAATTTCTATAAGGCCCTGCTGCCGGAGGATCTCGACGCCATTGTCGCCTATCTGCGCTCGGTCAAGCCGGTCCGCAACGAGATCTCCGACCCCGTTTACAAGGCGCCGATCCACCGCGATCCTTATCCGGACGCGGAGAACGGGTTTGACAAATCCACGTTCACCGATCCGGCCAAACGCGGCGCCTACCTCGTCACCATCGGCCATTGCATGGAATGCCACTCGGCATGGTCGCGGGGCGTATCCGATTTCAAGACCGGGCTCGGCCGTGGCGGCCGGGTCTTTGCCGAAGCAGGCAACGGGGGAGTGACGGTCGCCAATATCGCCTCGGACCGCACCGCCGGCATCGGGGGCTGGACGGATCAGGAAATAGCGCGTGCCATCACCCAAGGGATTAGCCACGACGGGCGAAAGCTCAAGCCGCCGATGGCCTATACTTTCTATGCCGGGCTAAAAGCGGACGATCTCGCCGACATCATTGCCTATCTACGCACGGTTCCGCCGCTGCAATGAAGCCATCTGTCGCTAGAGCTCCGATTCCGAAGTTCGCATGATATTGCGGCAGCCTCTGGTGCGAACTTCGGAATCGGAGCTCTAGCAACATATTGTTTTGAGTAGCGGTTTTGAAATTTGAAGTTCCCATAATGAAGTTGACGCGATGTTGATAGGAACTTCAAATTCGCCGCACTAGTGGAGTAGATTTGACATTCGCTACCCTGGAGCCGCGCATTCGCCAGGCGAATGTCAAATCCAAAACTCCACTAGAAACCTATATTTGCTGGTGGTCCTTTGATTCTAACATTTGCAAAAGTGTACGCCACACCGGGGATGCAAATGTTAGAATCGGACCACCAGTACCAACACGCGCCGGAACGCTGTATTCTTGGGTCATGATCGACACCGTCATCAAGCCGAAGACCAAAGTCAAAACCAAGGTCGAGCGCCCGAAGCTTCACAAGGTCATTCTCGTCAACGACGATTACACGCCGCGTGAATTTGTCGTCAGGGTTCTCAAGGCCGAGTTCCGCATGACCGAGGACCAGGCGCACAAGGTCATGATCACGGCGCACCGGCGCGGCGTTTGTGTGGTTGCGGTCTTTACCAAGGACGTCGCTGAGACCAAGGCGACCCGCGCCACCGACGCCGGCCGAGCCAAGGGCTATCCGCTGCTGTTCACGACGGAGCCTGAAGAGTGAACGGCGGGTGGGAGCACATGCGCGCCTGCCGTCTCATCCTTGAGACCATAGACCCGCTCGGCCTTTGAAAATCCGGCGATCGGAAATTCGCCGAGATCTTCCCAACGGCCGGGACACGCCTCGGCGAAAGCAGCCGATGCGACCACCGTGCGATGCAGGCGACTTGTCATCTTTTCAAGGCGCGCGGCAAGGTTGACGGCAGGCCCGATGCAGGTGAAATCGAGACGGTTGCCGCCGCCGATATTGCCGTAGAGAATCCGGCCGACATGAAGCGCCACACCGAAGCGGAAGCGCTCGACAGTCTCGCCGATCGGAAATTGCATGGCTTCAACATTGGCGCGCGCCTCGCAGGCCGCCTCCAGAACCTTCGTACAGGCCTTGCCGATATCGCCGACATACTCATCGAATGGAAACACTGCGAGCAGCCCGTCGCCCATGAATTTCAGAACCTCGCCGCCGTGGGTTGCGATCGCCGCGACCTGGCAGTCGAAATACTGGTTAAGAATTTCGATGACGGTTTCGGCGGGAAGCCGGTCCGACAGCGCGGTGAAGCCGCGCAAATCCGACAACCAGATCGCCGCCTGCATGGTCTCGGCGTGGCCACGCCGGATCTGTCCACCGAGAATACGTTCGCCGGCGCGGTTGCCGACATAGGTATCGAGCAGGATCGACGACATGAAGCGCAGCCGCGTGACTTCGATCAATCGAGAGAGCGGCGGGATCAATCCACGCAGCGCCTTGAGCTGCACGTCGGTGAAGCCGCCCGGCTGTTTGGTGGTCCAGCTGGATGCGTGCACCGAGCCATCGACATTGAGGAGCGGCAACGCGATATAATCGGTGATGCCCTCCGCACGCAGATCGTCAAACAGCGGAAAGTGTTGCGCGTCCGGACCGTCGATCAACGATCTGACCTCGCGTCCTTCGCCAAAGACAATCGCGAGCGGACTGGAGCGAAACTCCTCCGAATCCAGCATTTCGTAGTTGGCGCTCCCGACCACGACTTCGCCGCCCAACCTCCACACGAAATTGCGGCCGACGATATCGGGGTGCAGGGTACGAACGAAGACGCCGACGCGCGCCAGCGGCAACCCGGCCGCGACCAGCCGTTCGCACGTCTCGGCCATCATCGCCGGCGGGCTCGGCGCGGACCTCGCGCCGTCGATCAGCCATTCGATCAATTTGCGCAGGGCAATCTCGTCCATGGAGCACCATTAGCAGGGCGGGCGATGGCAACGTCAAGGCGCATCGGCTGGGTCTGGTCGTTGGCTCGGATTTAGGCGGTCAGGCCACCTGACCAAGGCTCGACAAAACAGGGGGCGGCTGCAAGACTAACTTCCATACATAATAGAAAAGTGGAGGAAGCAATGAATATCAATCGTCGCCAGTTGGCCTTGCCGGCCATCGCCATTGGACTTTTGGCAGCAGTCCCGCTTTTGGGAGCAGTCCCCGCCTTTGCCGGCGCGGACGAAGATGCGGTAACGAAGAACGTCGAGGCATTCCGCGCCGCGCAGTTCGCCTCAGACGCCAAGACCCTGGAAGGGCTTTGTGCACCGGAATTAAGCTATAGCCACTCCGACGGCAGGGTCGAGGACAAGGCGACCTTTGTCGCCAACGCCACCGACGGAAAATCCAAATTCATATCGCTGGCCTATCAGGATCTGAGTGTCCGTGTGGTCGGCTCTTCTGCGATCGTGCGGTTTCACTGGGTCGGCGAAAGTCAGTCGGTCGCCGACGGCAAGAAAAGCTCCACCAACCTGCACATACTGATGAACTGGCAAAAACAGGGCGCTGACTGGAAACTTCTGTCCCGCGGATCAACCAAACTTTAATCGAGGCTGATCAATTTGCGTCAGGGCGGATGACTTTTGCGCATCCGCCCGCTGATTTTAGAAGCCGGCTTTAATTGCCGATTTTAACTGCCCACTTGGCCGCGGTGGCGCAGGAAATGGTCCGCGAGCACGCAGGCCATCATCGCTTCGCCGACCGGAACGGCGCGAATGCCGACGCAAGGGTCATGACGCCCCTTGGTCATGATCTCCGTCTCGCCACCGTTGCGATCGACGGTGCGCCGTGGCGACAGGATCGACGATGTCGGTTTCACCGCAAAGCGCACGACCGCTGGCTGGCCGGTCGAGATGCCGCCCAAAATGCCGCCGGCATGATTGGACAGGAACGCGACGCCCTGATTGCCCATCCGCATTTCGTCGGCATTTTCCTCGCCGGAGAGTTCGGCTGCGGCAAAGCCGTCACCAATCTCGACGCCCTTCACCGCGTTGATGCTCATCATGGCTGCGGCGAGATCAGCGTCCAGCTTGCCGTAAATCGGCGCGCCCCAGCCTGCCGGGACGCCTTCGGCAACCACCTCGATCACCGCCCCGATCGACGAGCCGCTCTTGCGGATACCATCGAGATAATCCTCGAAGAAGCCCGCCTTGTCCTTGTCAGGACAGAAGAACGGATTTTTCGCGACCTCGTCCCAATTCCATTTGTCGCGATCGATCTTGTGCGGCCCCATCTGCACCAGCGCGCCGCGCACGGTGACGCCGGACAATAGCTTGCGCGCGACCGCGCCGGCCGCCACCCGCATCGCCGTCTCGCGTGCGGAGGAACGTCCGCCACCGCGATAATCGCGCAGACCGTATTTGGCCTCATAGGTGTAGTCGGCATGGCCGGGGCGAAACTTGTCCTTGATGTCGGAATAGTCTTTCGAACGCTGATCGGTGTTCTCGATCAGAAGCCCGATCGGCGTGCCGGTGGTGACCTGCGCTCCGGTTTCGGGATGCGCCATCACGCCGGAGAGGATCTTTACCGCATCCGGCTCCTGCCGCTGCGTGGTGAAGCGTGATTGTCCGGGACGGCGCCGATCGAGGTCGCGCTGGATCTCTTCAACGGTGAGCGGTATCTGCGGCGGACAGCCATCGACCACGCAGCCGATCGCGACCCCATGGCTCTCGCCGAAGGTCGTGACCCGGAATAGATGGCCGAAGGTGTTGTGGGACATGGTTTGTCGTAACGCGCAGACCCCATTGGGTCAAATCGCCAAGCGCTTCGATTCGACTTTAACTATACTTCGCTAACCCGCCGTTACGGAACACATAAACCACGCCCTGCTCAATCGGAAGGTCAGCAGCGCTCTCTGGAGTTTCAAGGCCGAGCACGACCATCAGCGCCCGCAGCGTACCGCCGTGGGCGGCCACGACCGTGTCTGCGGTGAGTCCCCGGCGCCAGTCGGCCACCCTCGCCTGCACGACAACGTAGGTTTCGCCACCCGGCGGTGCCACCGTCCATTTCTCGGCCTGACGCCGGGCAAACAGATCAGGGTCTTTTGCCTGCATCTCCGCCAGTGTCGATCCCTCCCACTCGCCGTAACCGATCTCGCGCAGGCGGTCGTCGATCGCGTAGCCGGACAGCGGAAGCCTCAAGACGCCACGCACCAGCTCCATGGTCTGGCGGGCGCGGCCGAGCGGGCTGGCGACAAAGCTCATCGAAGACGTGCTCTCGCCATCGCGCTTGAACAAGTCAGCGAGGATATGGCCGGCGTGAACCGACTGCGTGCGGCCGAGTTCGTTGAGCGGGATGTCCTGCACGCCCTGGAGCCGGCCCAGCGCATTCCACTCGGTCTGGCCATGACGGATGTAATAGATGGTCGGCACTTGGTCCTTTTAATCCTTCGCCGGCGAAATATCCGGTGCGTCCGGCCGTTTCATGCCGACGACATGATAGCCGGAATCGACGTGATGGACTTCGCCGGTGACGCCCCGTGACATGTCGGAGCGAAGGTAGAGCGCGCTGTTGCCGACTTCCTCGATCGTGACGGTGCGGCGCATCGGTGCGTTGTATTCATTGCACTTCAGAATGTAGCGGAAATCTCCGAACAGTGTCGATCGTCGCTGCATCGGCGACATCGCAATGCCAGAGAACGAGGCCGCCCAGTTCGGCGGCTAACGGCAGGCCTTGGCGATTCCCCAGGCAATCGATCGGTTGTTGGCGAGGTCGAGAATCACGCCGCGCTTGCTCGTCATTAGCTCCGAGTTTTCACCATGTGACAATTCCGGTGCTTGGCAGCTCGTTTGGAGGTACACCAGCGCTGACGGCCGGTACAGACCTCTCAATGAAGGTTAACTCCAAGCCCGCAACGTATAGGCGGAATAGCGATTATCGTCTGGGGTTTAGCTCTGTGTATTGCACTTTGAAGCTTGGCGAAGCGCCGCACGGAATGGTTTGGAAAAAGACGTAATGACTGCGTTTCGCGAAAGTGTCGAAGCCATGATTCCCGCGCTACGCCGGTATGCGCGCGCGCTCACGCGCGATGCCGACATTGCCGACGATCTGGTACAGGATACATTGGTTCGAGCGTTGCGCTCGGAACGGCTTTTTCTCGGTGGTGACGTGCGGAGCTGGCTCTACACCATCCTGACCAACCTCAACAAGAACAGGCGACGATCGCTGGCCCGGCGGCCGCAATTCATGCCCCTCTTGGACAACAATCCGGACGCCAGCGGTACTGAAGCCGAAGGCCGCGACATTGCCAAGGCGCTGGCGACGCTGGTGGACGATCAGCGCTCGGTGCTGCTGCTCGTGATGCTGGAGGGATTGAGCTATCGCGAGGTCGCCGACATCCAGGGCGTGCCGATCGGCACGGTGATGTCACGACTGGCACGTGCCCGCGCGCATGTGAAGGCGGTCCTTGAAGGCGAACGCCCTGCCTTGCGAAGGGTGAAGTAATGACGAACTTTATCGGTGAGCGTGTAGTGGTTGAGTTTTTTGGGGAAACCGCATTGCAGACGAGGCCGTATTTCCGTCGGGGAGAGCGGAAGACGACAAGAATGATTTCGATCAGGAAGAGACAAAGAACATGACCGACCCCAAAATTCCCGTCACCGAGGACGAGCTGCACGCTTACGTCGACAACGAATTGCCGGCGGAGCGCCGCGGCGATGTCGAAGCCTGGCTTGCAACCCATCCCGATTGCGCCGAGCGCGTAAGAGGATGGCGCGAGATGGCGGAAGAGCTGCACACCCGCTACGATCATGTGGCTGATGAGGCGGTGCCGAAGCGGCTCGAGATCGAACGGCTAGTGAGGCAGCCGCGCAAATGGATATATGGCGCGGTTGCAGCGACGCTGGCGGCGTTTATTTGCGGCACCGGCACCGGCTGGCTCGCGCATGGTGTAACCGCGACGCCTTCGGCCATCGAAAGCCTGACGTCCGACGCCCTGGATGCGCATCGGCTTTATGTCGTCGAGGTACGCCATCCCGTGGAAGTGCCGGGCAGCGAACGCGATCACCTGCAAACCTGGCTGACCAAGCGTTGCGGCTGGGACGTTCGCGCCCCGAAACTGGACGCGAGCGGGCTGAAGCTCGTCGGCGGGCGGCTGTTGCCGGGTCCGACAGGGCCGGCTTCGTTCTTCATGTATGAGAACGCTTCCGGCGAGCGCTATACGCTTTACGCCTCGCGTTCGAAGACCGGATCAGCCCAGATGCGCTACACCGCCGCCGAAAATTCCGGCGCGATGTACTGGTCGGAGGAAGAGGTCAGCTATGTGCTCAGCGGCCCGGTCGACAAGGAAAGGCTGCATCAGGTAGCACGCCTTGTCTACGATCAGACCGATAAGGGCGGCTAGTGGTCCGATTCTCACATTTGCATCCCGACTCGGGAGCACTTTTGCAAATGTTGGAATCAAAGGACCACTGGCAAGGCTGAGAACCGGTTAGACCGTTGCGCAACCGGCCAGTTCGTTGCGAATTTATCACGTCCAAATTCCGACATTAAGAATCTGGAATTGGAACATGGGCGTGTCTCAATATAGCTCCAGGTATTCACGAGAAATTGTGGCGCGTTCGATCCGCCGATCGACGCAGGCGGCCTCGACTGGGGTTGGTACCGCGCTGGTCCCCCAGGTCGAGGCCGCACCCTCTATTTCGCCATTTCGCCGCGCCTATGATGAGAGATCGCTGCGCGGGTTGTAGGGATGTGCGTCACGCCATTTTTGCATCAACGCCTCCAATTCGGCGTTGTTGCCGTCGGGCAGCATGATGCGGGTGGTGACCAGCAGGTCGCCGTTTCCACCCGCTTTCGGCAATCCCTTGCCTTTGAGACGAAACGTCCGGCCGCTCGACGTATTCTTCGGAATTGACAGTTCGACCGCGCTGCCAAGCGTCGGCACGCGCACCTTGGCGCCGAGGACCGCCTCGTAAAGCGTGATCGGCAGATCGAGGCGCAGGTCGCTGCCATCCACCTTGAAGAAGGCGTGCGGCGCAATGCTGACCGTGATCAGGAGATCGCCGGGCGGATGGCCCGGCGCGGTCTCGCCCTGCCCCTTCAGCCGGATCTGCTGACCGGCCACGACGCCCGGTGGAATCTTGACATTGAGTTCCTTGCCGGTCGGCAATCGGACCCGCTTATCGCCCCCCTTCACCGCCTCTTCCAGCGACACCGTCATGGAGACGGCGAGATCGAGGTCAACCGCCATGGTGCCGGGATCGAACTCAAAGCGCGCGCCACCGGCACCGGGCCCCGCGCGGCCGCCGCGCGCGTTAGCCGCGCCGAACATGCTGTTGAGGATGTCCTCAAAGCCGCCGGCGCCGGCCCCCGCGCCGCCGCTACGGAAGGTGTGAGTCTCAAAGCCACCAGCACCGGCACGCGCGCCCGCACCAGGACCGCCGCCGCCGGGAAAGCCCTGAAAGCGGGGTTTGCCGTCAGCATCGATCTCGCCGCGATCGAATTGCTGCCGCTTGTCCGCGTCCCCAATGATCTCATTGGCCGAGTTCAGCTCGGCGAAACGAGCAGCCGCCTTCGGATCATTCTTGTTGGCGTCGGGGTGGTGCTTCTTGGCAAGTTTGCGAAAGGCGCTCTTGATCGCCGCAGCGTTGGCGCTTCGCGGCACCCCCAAGACCTCATAGGGGTCGCGCATCCGTCAGTTCTCCTTCAAGGGAAGTCATCAAACTAGTCTACGGACGGAAAGTCCGCTTGCATTTTCATCTGGGGACTTCGTGGCATTTTTGCAACTGCTGCACCGGCCCCATCCAGCGACTACCAGTTCGAGATTTAGCGCCGTTTCAAGCAATTGTAGGCTTGAGCGCATGTAAAAGCTGATTCTTAAAGCCCGGAGGTTGAGCCGGTTCAGCTCTGTCTCCACGGTTTCAACGTATGAATTTCCCACTGGCCGTGGCCGGACTGGCAGGCGGCGCCCTGCAACCAGCTTTCCGAGTTGCCCTTGACATAGCTTGCAAGGAAATCCCGGCAGGTCCGCCCCTCCGAGGAATAGGCTTGCGCCAGCGGCGTCACCGAGCCACGCGCTCCGGTCTCGGGGTTTTCCCAGGGTTGGCTTGCGTCCTTGTCCCCCCGGGTCAGCACGTCGGAGGCGGCATTGCGGGCAAAGGCGAGATCGGTTTCGGTCGGCGCCGCCTGGCCGCCCGGGCCGACCGAGCCCGTGACCTCGTCGCCGCCAAACTTGGCCAGTCCGCCGTCACCTCGGGAGAAGCTGCAACCGCCGGCCCCGAACCCGATCATAACCATGACCATTATCGCCGCACCCGGACGGGCCGACGATAGGCCAAAGCTTCCCCATGCCCTATATAAGGCTAGCCTCTTACAGGGTTGGAACGCGGATCTGGCCGCGGACAGGGGCAATTTTGGACTCCAAATGACGGATACGACCTCCATCAAACACCCGACACCCTTAACATCCGGTGATTTCACCGCCGCCGATGAGCCGTTGGCGCTGTTTGCCGAGTGGTTTGCGGAAGCCGTAAAGACTGAGCCCAACGATCCCAACGCCATGGCGCTTTCGACCGTCGATGCCAACGGCTTGCCGGACGTGCGGATGGTGCTGATGAAGGGCTATGACGCGAACGGTTTTGTGTTCTACAGCCACATCGCCAGCCAAAAAGGCCGCGAATTGGCCGCAAACCCTAAAGCGGCTTTACTCTTTCACTGGAAGTCGCTGCGGCGGCAGGTGCGGATCCGCGGGCCGGTCGCGCCGGTCGCCGACGCCGAGGCCGATGCCTATTTCGCCACCCGACCCAAGCAGGCCCAGATCGGCGCCTGGGCTTCGAAACAATCCGAGCCGCTCGAAAGCCGTTTCGCGTTTGAACAGGCGATCGCGAAGGTTGCCGCGCAACACCTCATCGGCGAGGTGCCGCGCCCACCCGGCTGGAGCGGCTGGCGCATCGTCCCGCTGCGGTTCGAGTTCTGGCATGACCGCCCGTTCCGCTTGCACGACCGCATTGAATTCAGCCGCGACAGCTCCGGTCGGGCGTGGTCAAAGACGCGGCTTTACCCCTGAAGAAGCCGTCACGGCCGGGCTCCTCCCGACCATGACGAGGAACGAGAGAAACGTTTATGGCCACTGCACCCCACAATGGACCACGGCGGACGCTGCTTCTCACCGGGGCCAGCCGCGGCATCGGCCATGCGACCGTAATCCGCTTTTCCTCGGCCGGCTGGCGCGTCATCACCTGTTCGCGCCATCCGTTTCCGGAAGATTGTCCGTGGGACGCAGGCCCTGAAGATCACATCCAGGTCGACCTTGCCGACCACGACGATACCTCGCGTGCAATTGCAGAAATCCGCCAGCGTCTCGAAGGCGGCATGCTGCATGCGCTGGTCAACAATGCCGCGATTTCGCCGAAAGCGGAAGCCGGCGGCCGGCTCGGCTCGATCGACACCGACATCGAGACCTGGAGCCATGTGTTCCGGGTCAATTTCTTTGCACCGATCATGATGGCGCGCGGCCTGATTGATGAATTGAAGGCAGCGAAGGGCTCGGTCGTCAACGTCACCTCGATCGCGGGATCGCGGGTGCACCCGTTTGCTGGCGCGGCCTATGCGACCTCGAAGGCGGCGCTCGCCTCCCTCACCCGGGAGATGGCATCGGATTTCGGCCGCATCGGTGTGCGCGTCAATTCGATCGCGCCCGGCGAGATCGACACCTCGATCCTGTCGCCGGGCACCGAAAAGATCGTCGAACAGCAAATTCCCATGCATCGGCTCGGCACCCCGGACGAAGTCGCCAAGATCATCTATGTGCTGTGTACGGAGATGAGTTCTTACGTGAACGGCGCCGAAATCCACATCAATGGCGGCCAGCACGTTTAGGGAAGGCGCTCTCAAAACGAGTGCAGCAAATCTCGGCGGCTCGAGCTGTTCTCGAGGATCGGACTCGTTCTAGATCAGCCCGCGCAGGATTTGCGCGGCCTGCCAGCGCAGGGCCTCTTCGGCGTTGGCAATGCTGGAGCACTCGTCTTCCCGTTCGCCTTCGGCAAGCGCCGCACCGCAATGCCGGCAGCTACGCGCCGACATCGCCGGCGCCCTCGCCACAATATTGCGGCCCTGCTGGTAGCTCGCGAAGTCGATGACGTTCTGCATTGGCCTTATGACTTTCTCAACCATTGGCGTTCTCGCGCGTCGTTCTGCCAACGTTATGGCAGAAAGCCGTCGCGTAAACGTTCAGTCCTCCGCTCAAATTTTAGCGGAGCGATTGAGAGGAGGAGTCCGGGAGTTTCGACTACTTTTTTAACCTCGATCGCCAGGCGGAACCGGCCAGTTTACAGCCACTTCTTCCACCTGAAATACATGTAGGGCGCCACAGCCGCGGCCACCATCATCAGCACCGCCAGGGGATAGCCGTGCTGCCATTCCAGTTCCGGCATCACCTTGAAATTCATGCCGTAGATCGAGGCAATCAGGGTCGGCGGCATCAACACAACCGCCATCACCGAAAACAGCTTGATGATGTTGTTCTGTTCCAGATTGACGACGCCGAGCATCGCATCGAGGATGAAGGTGATCTTGTTGGAAAGATAGGAGGCGTGATCGGTCAGCGAAGCGACGTCGCGCTGCATGGTCTTGAGCTGCTCGCGCATGTCCTTGGACCACTTCACACCGTCGACGGCGGCCGCCACAAAGGTGACGACGCGACCGATCGAGACCAGGCTCTCTCGCACCTTGGAGGTCAGGTCGCCCTTGCGGCCGATCGCGATCAGGATGTCGGAATAGCGTTTGGCGTGCCCGGTGCGCGCCGTTCCCTCGGGTTCGAAAATCTGGTGGCTGATTGCGTCCATCTCGCTGCCGGCGCGCTCCAGGATGTCGGCGTTGCGATCAATCACCGCGTCCAGAAGCTCCATCAGCACCATTTCGCCGGTAATGCCGGCTGGGCAATTGCGCGCCAGCTTGTTTTCCACCAGCACGAACGGCCTCGGTTCGTCGTAGCGCACGGTGACCAGTCGGTGACTGGCCAGGATGAAGGTGACGGCGGTGGTACGGGGATTTTCCGTGTCTGCCGCGCACATCAGGGTGGAGGTCATATAACGCGCCCCGTTTTCGATATAGAGGCGGCTGGATATCTCGATTTCCTGCATGTCTTCCCGGGTTGGGACGGCGATGCCGGCCAGCCGCTCCACCGCCTTGTCCTCGGCGGCGGTCGGCTTGACCAGGTCGACCCAGACCGCCGCCTCCGGTAAATGGTCCAGATCGCCGATGGTGGCCTTTTTCAGAGAAGATTCGCTGGGGACAAACACCGAGAACATGGACGGCTCCGGACTTGAAACACAACTTTAACCACTGGCGCTGTTCCAACGTTTCGCAGAAACGCGTCGGCTCGGGTGCGAATATTGGAGACGGCCCAGGAATTTGAGTAGGAATTCGAGTTTGACAGGTATTTCCTGACCAGGCGGTGAACTCCCGGCCATTTGCGGCGCCGCTATGGCAGGAGAATGGCGATGATCTGATCGACCGATCAAGTTATTGCAGGATAATGCCCGGCTGCTCAAGCGCTTGCGGCAAAAAAGACACAGGAAGCCTGCCGCAGTGCAGGGCGATGATCCTAGCTCTGGAATTATTGTCAATTTCGGCGATAATGTGGGAAGTGAAGGTGGAGTCGTGGCGGGACCAAAAGCCCCGCGCTTCGAGTAAATCGCTTTCGATTGGAAACCCAAAATGCCGTTGAAATTGACGTCGCTGAAATTGGCAATGGCTGTGACCGCTGCCGGCCTGCTGCTCTCGGGCTGCATGGAAACGGCTAACTATGAGGCGACCAACACCGGCGCGTTCAAACAGCGCGACAAGGAATTGCTGGCGAAGGTTCGTTACGAGCAAGTGCAGCCGTCGGAGACTTTCCGCCGCGCCATCGTCGAATATCATCGCAAGGAAGCGCCCGGCTCGATCGTGGTCGATTCCGACAACCACTACCTCTATTACGTGCAGAACGACGGCAAGGCGATCCGCTACGGCATCACCGTCGGCGAAGAGGCCATGGCATGGTCGGGCATTGCAAAGATTGGCAGCATGACCGAATGGCCGGCTTGGCATCCGACCAAGGGCGAGATCGAGCGTCTCGGCGTTCCTACGTTCGTGCCGCCGGGACCCGACAATCCGATGGGTTCGCGCGCGATGTATCTTTATTCGGGCGGCAAGGACACGCTGTTCCGGATTCACGGCACCAACCAGCCCGAATATATCGGCCAGTCGATCTCCTCCGGTTGCATCCGCATGACCAACGAGGACGTGATCGATCTGTATAATCGCGCCAAGGTCGGCACCATCGTCGTCGTGCTGGCGCCGCATCACGGCGATGCGCCATTCGGCTCGTCGCAGATGGCGCTCGGCTCGACCAATATGGGCTCGGTACAATAACCGATCCGAATTCGAGCTGAGAGATAAAAAGCGCCGGTTTACCGGCGCTTTTTCGTTGGCGGGTTATCGGATGATTTCTCCGCCGGTTGTTCTAGCGCAGGATCGGCCTCACCGCCGTTCGGCTTCGCTTCCGGTTCATTGGCAACCGCACGCGGCGGGGCCTCCTCCGGGCGCGGGGCCGGCAGCATCGGCGCCACGGCCGGCAACGGGTCCCACACATTCCACTGGCAAATCCGGTAGTCGTTGCGCCGTTCCATCAGATCAAGATGGATGTGATCTTCGTGGTAACCGTCGGAGCCCGGCCCCAGCACGGTTGAGAATCGCGCGCACACCGAGTGCAGCACCGTCTCGCGCACGTCTCGCGCCACGTTGCGGTCGGTCAGCGAAATCGTCCGGCCATCGGAAAATTTGAACGAGCGAACATCGAGCGCATTGGCACGGCCGTGTTCTGACAGTTGGGCGCCGACGATGCGGTTGCGGCCGCGGCATTCAAAGGAGTCGAAATTGTCGAGACCGGCGATGGCGCTTCCAAGGCCCTTGGCGAGCGTTGCGATATCGCTGCGAACCCAATCCGCGATCGCGGACGCCATCTTGCAGCGCAGGATCGCCGCGGGCTTGACCGTGACCTGACGGTTATCCGGCAAAACCACCACCTCCAGCCGCACCAGATCCTCACCGCCGCAGCCGCCAGTACCATGAATGTCTGGAATGCTCGGCGCGATCGCAATCGCCTCCGTCAAAGCGAGCCGGCAGGCGGAAAGTGCAGGCGCAGGCGCGGCCGGTGGTTCGGCGTTCTTCACTTCGGGAGCTGTGGGCGGCTCGACCACCGCCGACGGCGCCTCCGCCGGACGGGGCCTTGGCAAGGGCACTTTCAACTTTGCGGCAGCGAAATGCGTCTGGCCGCAGGCGAACAGCAGCGTGGCCACGGTAACCATGGCGGCCCGACGGGCGCGCCCCCTACGAGAAGCCCACTTGCGGCGTCCCTTCCCCGCGCTAGACTTCATGTCCAATCGCGCCAAAGAACCGCGAAAAGCGATCGAACATTCAGGAGGGATGTCCCTATGCTGGGATTGATGCAAGACTGGCCTTTGCTGTGTCACCGAATTCTCGAGCACGCAGCGACCATCCACGGCTCGCAGGAAATCGTTACACGGTCGATCGAAGGTCCCATCCATCGCACCAATTATGCCGAAATCCACAAGCGTGCGCTGAAGATCTCGCAGCGGCTGGAACGCGACGGCATCAAGCTCGGCGACCGCGTGGCCACCATCGCCTGGAACACCTGGCGTCACCTTGAAGCATGGTACGGCATCATGGGTATCGGCGCGATCTGCCATACCGTCAATCCACGGCTGTTTCCCGAGCAGATCGCCTGGATCATCAATCATGCCGAGGACCGCGTGGTGATGACCGACATCACCTTCGTGCCGATCCTGGAAAAGATCGCCGACAAGCTGCCAAGCGTCGAGCGCTACATCGTGTTCACCGACAAGGCCCATATGCCGCAGACGACGCTGAAGAATGCGGTCGCCTATGAGGACTGGATCGGCGAGGTCGACGGCGACTTCAAATGGAAAACCTTCGACGAAAATACCGCGGCGGCGATGTGCTACACCTCCGGCACGACAGGCGATCCAAAGGGCGTACTGTATTCGCACCGCTCCAACGTCATGCATGCGCTGATGGCCAATACCGGCGATTCGCTCGGCGCCGGTGCCGGCGATACCATGCTGCCGGTGGTTCCGCTGTTCCACGCCAACAGCTGGGGCATCGCGTTTTCGGCGCCATCGATGGGGACCAAGCTGGTGCTGCCCGGCGCCAAGCTCGACGGCGCCTCCGTCTTTGAACTGCTGGAAACCGAAAAGGTCACCCACACAGCCGGCGTTCCTACGGTGTGGCTGATGTTGCTCAACCACATGGCCGCCAACCATCTGAAGCTGCCGCATCTGCGCATGGTGGTGTGCGGCGGCTCGGCGATGCCGCGCTCAATGATCAAGGCCTTCGTCGATATGGGCGTCACGGCGCGACACGCCTGGGGCATGACCGAGATGAGCCCGATCGGCACGCTGGCCACGCTGAAGCCTCCCTTCGACGGACTTGAAGGCGAAGAAGCGCTCGACATCCTCCAGACCCAGGGCTACCCGCCATTCGGCGTGCAGATGAAAATCACCGACGACGCCGGCAAGGAGCTGCCGTGGGACGGCAAGACCTTCGGTCGCCTCAAGGTCTCCGGGCCTTCGGTCGCCAAGGCCTATTTCCGGGTCGATGCCGACATTCTGGATGAGAACGGTTTCTTCGACACCGGCGATGTCGCCACCATCGATCCCTTCGGCTACATGCGGATTACTGATCGCTCCAAGGATGTGATCAAGTCCGGCGGCGAGTGGATTTCCTCGATCGATTTGGAAAATCTCGCCGTCGGCCACCCGGCGGTCGCGGAAGCCGCCGTGATCGGCGTGCATCATCCCAAATGGGACGAGCGGCCCTTGCTTATCGTCCAGCTCAAGCAGGGGCAGAAAGCGACGCGGGAAGACATCCTGAAATTCATGGACGGCAAGATCGCCAAATGGTGGATGCCCGACGACATTGCTTTCGTCGACGGTATTCCGCATACGGCGACCGGCAAGATCCTGAAGACGGCGCTGCGCGAGCAATTCAAGGCTTACAGTTTCCCAGGCACGTAGTGACAATAGCCAAATGGAGGGGCCGGCGGGCCGCGACCATCAGCCTGTGCTCCCTTGAATTCGGCGCAAGTTCGTGGTCTCAAACGGGTTAATTTGAGCACCCGGCCGGTTCCGGCCGGCAGTTCCTAACCCGGCAGAAATCCAACCCGGCAGAAATCGAAAGCCATGGCCCGCAGGTTTTCCGCTCCCTATCTATCGGAGCCCGTGTCGGGTTTGGCGTCGTGGTCGCGCAACCTCGCGGTATTTGCCGTGGTCGCGGTCGTGGTCTCGATCATCATCGTCCGTTTTGGTTTTCTCGAAATCAAGCCGGCGCTCGCCACGTTTTTTGGTGCGCTCGCCTGCGCCGGCCTTTCCATCCTGATCGGCTTGATCGGCGCGGCTGCGATCTGGCAGAGCGGCGCCCAGGGCGTGAGCCGAATCCTGCTGGCGTTCCTGATCGATGCGGTGCTGCTCGCTTATCCCGCCTATCTCGCCCTGCAATATCGCAGGCTGCCCGCGATCCACGACATCACCACCGACCCGATTGACCCGCCGCGCTTCGAGGCGCTGGCGCGGCTGCGCAGCGGCGACGGCGCCAATCCGGCCGTCTATGCCGGCCTCTATTCGGCCGAGCAACAGCGCATTGCCTATCCCGATATCGAAACGGTCGAACTCGAGGTTCCCGTGCAGCGGGCCTATGAAATCACGTTGCAGCTTGTCACCAAACGCAAATGGCTTGTGATCGATGAGCGCCCGCCCCAGCCGCCGCGGCGGATCGGCCGGATCGAGGCGGTAGCACGCTCGGCGATCATGGGGTTCCGCGAGGATGTTTCGATCCGCATCTCTCCTGACGACGAGGACTCACGCGTCGATATCCGCTCGGCCTCGCGTTATTTCGAGAGTGACCTCGGCAGCAATGCGGCGCGCGTCCGCAAGCTGATGGAAGACCTCAACAACGCCGCCGACAATGAAAGCCTCAAGCCCGCCAAGAAGCCAGTCGCACCTGTGAAAGCGCCGCCGAAGGTGGTGAAGAAGTGACGAATGTCATTCCGGGGCGCGCGGAGCAGCAAACTACGATTGCAATTGCACATCGTAGAATCTCGAGATTCCCCGATGCGCCAGCGCGCATCTGAGGTGTGGTGCTAACGCACCATCCCGGAATGACGATCCGAACCTAAACCAATCTGTACGTCCCGCCGATCACCGGATCGCCATCGGTCGCAACGATGCCGCGCCCAACCAGATCCTCCAGATGCGCCAGCACGGAATAGCCCGCCGCATTGATCAGGCGCGGATCGATGCCGATATAGATCGCACGTACGATGGTCGGGATGTCCGCTTCGCCCTTCGCAAGCCGGTGCAGGATCGAGGCTTCGCGGGCCTGGCGGTGGCGGATCAGGAAGCGCACATAGCGCGGCGCGTCGGGAATTTCCGGGCCGTGGCCGGAGAAATAGAGGTCTTCACCGCGCGTGGCGAGTTTTTCCAGCGAGGCCATGTAATCAACCATCGATCCGTCCGGCGGCGCCACGATCGAGGTCGACCACCCCATCACGTGATCGCCAACGAACAGGAATTTCCGATCGGGCCAGGCGAAAGCGAGATGATTGGCGGTGTGTCCGGGCGTCGCAACCGTCTGGAGCTTCCAGCCATCCCCCTCGATGACGTCGCCGTTCTTGACTTGAATGTCGGGGCGAAAGTCGCGGTCCGCACCTGACTCCGGATTATGCTTCTCGCTCTCAAACCGCGGCCGCGATGCCCGATGCGGCCCCTCGGCATAGACCGGCGCACCGGTCGGCCCCTTGATCCGCGGCGTATTCACCGAGTGGTCGCGGTGGGTATGGGTGACCAGAATATGCGTCACGGTCTCGCCGCGTACGGCATCGAGCAGCGCCGCCGCATGGGCCGCGTCGTCGGGACCGGGGTCGATGATCGCGACCTTGCCGCGGCCGACGATGTAGCTCACCGTTCCCGTGAAGGTGAAGGGGCTCGGATTGTTGCAGAGGATGCGCCGCAAGCGGGGCCGGACTTCCTCGACCACGCCGGGTGCAAGCGGAAAATTGCGATTGAACGGGACGTCGTCGGTATCGGCCATTTTGAGTTTACCAGTAGGGGACCATGTCATGGCCGGGTTCGTCCCGGCCATCCACGTCTTGGCTCAAGAAAAAGGAAGACGTGGATGCCCGGCACAAGGCCGGGCATGACGGAATTGGATGCCGGACCAACGTCTCCCCCTGAGATGATCGAATTCTACGAAAACGCCTGAATGCCGGTGATGGCGCGACCGAGGATCAGGGCATGAACGTCGTGGGTGCCCTCATAGGTGTTCACGGTCTCCAGGTTCGCGGTGTGCCGCATCACGTGATATTCGATCTGGATGCCGTTGCCGCCGTGCATGTCGCGCGCGGTGCGGGCGATGTCGAGCGCCTTGCCGCAGTTGTTGCGCTTGACGATGGAAATCATCTCCGGGGCCATCTTGCCCTCGTCCATCAGCCGCCCGACCCGCAATGAGGCCTGCAGGCCGAGCGCGATGTCGGTCTGCATGTCGGCAAGTTTCTTCTGCACCAATTGCGTCGCTGCCAGCGGCCGGTTGAACTGCTTGCGGTCGAGCGTGTATTGCCGCGCACGGTGCATGCAGTCCTCTGCCGCGCCCATCGCGCCCCAGGAAATACCGTAGCGAGCGCGGTTAAGGCAACCGAACGGACCCTTGAGGCCGGAGACGTTGGGCAAGAGCGCGCTCTCCGGCACCTCGACCCCCTCCATCACGACTTCGCCGGTGACGGAGGCGCGGAGTGACAGCTTGCCGCCGATCTTCGGCGCGGAAAGTCCCTTCATGCCCTTTTCAAGGATGAAGCCGCGGATCTGATTATTGTGTTCGGCGGACTTGGCCCAGATCACGAACACGTCGGCGATCGGCGCATTGGAAATCCACATCTTGGTGCCGGTCAGCCGGTAGCCGTCGGAGGTTTTCTCCGCGCGAGTCTTCATGCCGCCGGGGTCGGAGCCGGCATCGGGCTCGGTCAGCCCGAAACAACCGACCCATTCTCCGGTTGCGAGTTTCGGCAGATATTTCTTGCGCTGGTTCTCGTCGCCGTAGGCATAGATCGGATGCATCACGAGCGAGGACTGCACCGAATTCATCGAGCGATAGCCGGAATCGACGCGTTCGATCTCACGCGCAACTAAGCCATAGGCGACGTAGCTGGCGTTGGCGCAGCCATATTCCTCCGGCAGCGTGATGCCGATCAGGCCGAGCTCGCCCATTTCATGAAAGATGTCGCGATCGACCTTCTCTTCCAGATAGGCCTTGGTAACCCGCGGCAACAGCTTGTCCTGCGCGTAGGCGCGCGCGGTATCGCGGATCATTCGCTCGTCTTCGGTCAACTGTTCGTCGAGCAGAAATGGATCATCCCACAGAAAATTGACGGGAGACGGTTTGTCCTTGGCCTGAGGGCGCACGCTCATGGAAAATCCTTTCGCAACATTGGATTTATTTTAATGCGCAACGGGCAAGAGCGCAAATCGCCGGCCCCGTTATTCCGCGTCTGGTCTGGAGCCTATCATCATCGCGCGGTCACGCGACCGATTGAGCCATCCCGGAATGACACAAATCTACCCTTCGAGCTGCTCGTTCGAGACGATCTCGATGCCAAATCCGGAAAGCCCCTTGTAGTCGTGTGACGATGAGGTCAGGTTCCGGATCGAGGTGACGCCGAGGTCGCGCAGGATTTGCGCGCCGACGCCGACTTCACGCCATTGCCTGTTGCGGTCGGCCTCCGCGGTCTTCTCCTCCGGCAATGGCGCCACCGGAACGCCGGCAGCGCCGTCGCGCAAGTAGACCATAACGCCGCTAGCGTTCTTCTTGAACCGTTCCAACACCGCTTTCATGTGTTTCGGCCCGGTGAAGATATCCCTGATGATGTTGGGCTTGTGGAAACGCGTCAGCACATTCTTGCCGTCGCCGACGCCGTTATAGACAAAAGCGACGTGGGCGATCGAATCGAACGGCGAGCGGTAGGCAAAGCCCTGCATCGGCCCGATCGGGCTGTCGGCGGTGAAGGTCGAGACGCGCTCGATCAGCTTCTCGCGCGCCTGGCGGTAGGCGATCATGTCGGCAATCGTGACATGCTTGAGCTTGTGGGTCTTGGCGAACTGCGCAACCTGCACGCCCTTCATCACCGAGCCATCGTCATTCATCAGCTCGCTGATGACGCCGACCGGCGGCAAGCCGCTCAGCCGGCACAGGTCGACCGCCGCCTCGGTATGGCCGGAGCGCAAGAGTACGCCGCCGTCCCGGGCAATCAGCGGAAACACGTGGCCGGGCCGGGCAAAGTCGTTGGCGCCGACATTCGGATTGGCCAGCGCCCGGCAACACGAGGCACGCTCCTCTGCCGAAATCCCCGTGCCGCCGTCGGGCTTGTAGTCGATCGAGACGGTAAAGGCGGTGGTATGGCTGGAATCGTTATGCGCCACCATCGGATCGAGCCGCAGCCGGCGCGCGTCTTCCTGTGTGATCGGGGCGCAGACGATGCCCGAGGTGTGGCGGATGATGAACGCCATCTTTTCAGGCGTGCAGAACGAGGCTGCAACGATCAGGTCGCCCTCGCCCTCGCGGTCGTCATCGTCGGTAACCACGACAAGTTCGCCCTGGGCAAAGGCATGCAGAACTTCCTGGATCGGATCGGCCATAGGTTCTCTCGTTTCGAAGGGCGAGCATTAGCCCGGTACGTTTAGCTGTACCAGCTTCAATACGCAGGGCAGAAAAGCCTGCCATGCGTAGCGACAAAGTCTCCCTACTTGAATAAGGTCGAATGTAATCAAGAACAAGGGAGGGCCCATGACCGCCGCACCATTCGACTTCACACCTTTGCTGCCGGCGGGCCTGCCCGCTGCCGCAACGAAATGGACGGGGTTAGCGAAATATAGCTTCGTTGGCGGCAACAACGATCCCGAACAGCTCCCGCTCGACGGTCTGATCGATGCGATTGACGCCGTGCTCAAACGCGAGGGGCGGACGCTTGCGACCTACGGGCTGGAGAGCGGTCCGCAAGGCTACCGGCCTCTACGTCAATTTCTCTCTGCGAAACTAAAGCGCGACGGCGGCATCTCGTGCACGGCCGACGATATCCTGATCGTCTCCGGCTCGCTCCAGGCGCTCGACCTGGTGAACGCCACCTTACTCGCCCGTGGCGATACTGTCATTGTTGAGCGCGACACCTATCAGGGGATGTTGAACCGGCTGACGCGGCTGGGGGTCAACACGATTGGCATTCCACTCGATCAGGACGGCATGCGGATGAACGTTTTGGCCGGCACGCTGGCCGATCTCAAACGTCGCGGCGTCACGCCGAAATATATCTACACAATCCCGACCGTGCAGAACCCGACCGGCACCATCATGCCCGAGTCGCGGCGTCTCGAACTGCTTGGGCTTGCCGAGCAACATGGCGTGCCGATCTTCGAGGACGACTGCTACGCCGATCTGATCTGGGACGGAAAGCGCCCGCCTGCGCTTCATGCCATGAGCAAGGCTGCCAACGTCATTCACATCGGCTCTTTCTCCAAATCGATCGCACCGGCCTTGCGCGTCGGCTTCATTGTCGCACCTTGGGCGGCACTGTCGCGCATGCTGCCGCTGAAGACCGACGCCGGCAGCGGCGCGCTCGAGCAGATGGCGCTCGCCGAATATTGCACACCGCATTTTGAGACCCACGTGCCGGCCTTAAGGCGCGGTCTGCGCGCGAAGCTCAATACGCTGATGGAAGCCCTCAACGAGCAATTCGGCACCACGGCGGAATTCGAAGAGCCGAAGGGCGGCATTTTCCTTTGGGTCAAACTCCCTGATCATGTCGACACGCTAAAACTCTATCAGGCCGCATTGGCCGCCGGCGTCTCGATCAATCCGGGCCCGGAATGGTCGACCGACAAGGCCTATTCCGGCTGCCGTCTGCGGCTGTGTTTTGCGAGCCCTACGCATCAGCAAATCCGCGAAGGCATAGCAGCGCTTGCCGACGTCTGCCGAAAGGAATTCGGCGTGCCGACGCGAATTGGCAATGTGGAGATGAAAGCCCGCGGATGAGCGGGCGCTGGGCCTGAGAAAGGCTCAAGGAGGCTGACAATGGATGCGGCTGACCTTCGGGTGTTTCAATGTGTCGCGAACTGCGGCAGCATGAACAAGGCCGCGCTTGAGCTCAACACGGTGCAGTCGAACGTCACCGCGCGCATCAAGACGCTGGAAGATGAAGTCGGGTTCGACCTGTTCGAGCGCACCAATCGCGGGGTTACGCTGACGGCGGCAGGCAGGCGGCTTCTGCCCTTCGCAAGCCGCGCCGCGCGCGTGCTCGACGATGCCAGGCGCGCCGTCGCCGATCAGGGATCGCCCGCGGGTCCACTGGTGATCGGTTCGTTAGAGACCACCGCCGCCCTGAGGCTGTCGCCGGTCCTCACCGAATTTGCCACGACCTATCCCGCGGTCGATTTCACCCTGCGCACCGGGACTTCCCGCGAGCTGATCGACCAGGTTCTCGACCACACTCTGGAGGGCGCCTATGTCTGCGGACCGGTAAACCATCCAGACCTGTTGGTCGAACCTCTTGTCAGGGAAGAGCTGGTGCTCCTGACTTCTCCCTTCGTAGCCAACTTTGACACACTCGCGGCCACGCCGGAGCTGAAGATCATCGTGCTGAGGATCGGATGTTCCTACCGTCTGCATCTGGAGGCCTTGCTGGCCCGGCGCGGAATCGTCGGCGTCAGATGCCTCGAATTCGGTACGCTGGAGGCGATCTTCAGCTGCGTCAGTGCAGGCCTTGGCGTGACGCTGTTGCCGAAGGCGTTGCTCGGTTCGGTGTGGGATCACAGGCGCGTGGGCACGCACACCTTACCGAACGCCGAAAAGTGGGTCGACACCGTCTTTATCCGGCATCGCGAAGCCTATGCGTCCAGCGCGCTGCGCGCCTTTCTCGATCTGGCAAAGCCGGCCACAGCACACGCTGCGGCGGCCGAGTAGTTCGCCCGCTATCACCGGATGCGATAGCCGTCATCGGATCAAACCGTTACCGGACGCAGTACCGCTTGCCGTAGGGTTAGAGCGAACGTTGGATAGCTGAAACCGGACCAAGACCATGCGAACTGATCGCTCGGCAGCGTTGGCATTCGGCGGATTGGCGTCGATGACCGCGGCGATTGGCATTGGCCGCTTCGTCTACACCCCGATCCTCCCGGCAATGCTGGGCGCGCTCGGCTGGAGCAAGTCCGATGCGGGGCTGGTCGCCTCGGCAAACCTGCTGGGCTATTTTATCGGCGCGTTGCTGGCAGGCCGGCCGTTCGTGATCGCCCGGCCAAGGCCATGGCTTCTGACGGCACTGACGATCAGCGCCATATCGACAGCCGCCATGGGGCTGCCGTCGGACATGGTCTCTTTCGTCAGCCTTCGCTTGATTGGCGGCATCGCCAGCGCCTTTGCGATTGTATGCACGTCCGCCCTCGTTCTGGAGCGATTGTCAGCTTCAGGACGCGGATCGCTGTCCGCCATTCAGTTCGCCGGCGTAGGCTTCGGGGTCATGATCTCGGCGATGGCCGTTTCCGCCATGCTGGCGGCAGGCGCGAGCTGGCGGATCCTTTGGATTGGCACGGGCTCACTCGCCATACTGGCCGCGATCGGGGCCGGGCTGTTGATTCCGGCGGCGGAAGATCATGGCGCGCCGATCAAGGCCGACGTTGCCGGCGCGCCACCTTCAGGAATGGCCGCCATGATCGTGGCCTATGGCCTGTTCGGCTTCGGTTACATCATCACCGCAACGTTCCTGGTTGCCATCGTGCGGCTGACAGCCGAAGTGCGCGTCCTTGAACCATGGGTCTGGACGTTGTTTGGGTTGGCCGCGATTCCCTCGGTAACGGTTTGGAATTGGCTGGGCAGGCGGATCGGGATCCTGAACGCCTTTGCCGCGGCATGTGCCATCGAGGCCGTCGGCGTTGCCACCAGCGTCGAATGGGTGACAATCCCAGGCATCTGCCTTTCGGCGTTGCTGTTGGGTGGAACGTTCATGGGCATTACGGTACTTGGATTCATGGCCGGGCGAGTGCTGTCGGCCGGACATCCGCACCAAGCTTTCGCGCGAATGACCGCGAGTTTCAGCCTTGGGCAAATGGCGGGCCCGGTGGTGGCCGGATTTCTGTCGGAGCGACTCGGCGATTTCCGCGTTGCATCGCTGATGGCCGCTGCGGCGTTGATCGCCGCAGCCATGCTTTCCGCCCGGACATCATGGGTCGCAAGCCGGTCTACCTGACGGCGAACGGTGCCTGATACGGCCGGCCGAACGGCACGCCGTTGATGACCGTCTGCACCGGCTTCAACTGGACCTTGCCGTCGCGCTTGTTGTTGCGGGTATCGACAAACGTGACCGGCCCCTCCACCACGTCCATGATCGAGACGTCGCCGGGCGCGCCAATCTGAAGCGTGCCGATCTTGGGCGCGCGGTTGATGATCTTGGCCGGCGCCGAGGTTGCCATCGTCACCACCTGCTCCAGCGAAAAACCCATCGCCATGAACTTGCCCATGACGTTGGGCAGATAAGGCGTGCCCGGCGTGTTGCCCGAGAACACATGGATATCCGACGAGATCGTATCTGGCGTGCAGCCGGCGGGAATCGCGACTTCGGCCACCGTGAAATCGAAGCTGCCGCCGCCATGGCCGACATCGAAGATCACGCCGCGCTGCTTGGCGGCGAGTGCGGCCGGCAGAAGCTTGCCGTCCTGCACGATGTTGGTGAAGGCGCCGGCCATGTTCGGGAAACCGGAATAGGCATGGGTCAAAACGTCGCCCGGCCGCAGCAGGTTGAGAATATCGGTCATCAATTGAGGCGTTTCGACGCCGCCGATATGCACCATCATCTTCGCCGGCCAGCCGCACATTTCGCAGGCCTGGATGCCGCGCTTGAGCGGTTCGATACCATGCTTGAAGATGACGTTCTCCGACATCCGTACCTTGACGCCGATCAGGAAATCCTGGTTTTCGGCAAGCCCCATCGCGCAGGCTTCGACCTGCGCATTGTCGATGTTGTAGAGCTCAGCAACCGGGAAAGCCGACAGGCCGTTATTGGCGATATGGAGGAAGGCATACATCCGCGCCCGCGTTTGGGCTACGATGAAACGTCGCAGCGCGGCGAGATTGTTGACGCCGGCATCGCCGGCCGACACCACGGTGGTGGTGCCCTGGAATTGCACCAGTTCGTCGGCGGGGATGCCGATCGCCGAGCCATAGGGATAGACATGGCAATGCAGGTCGACGAGGCCCGGCGTGACCAGCTTGCCCGAAGCATCGATGGTCTTGGCGGTGCGCGCGGCCGGAATTTCCGGCTCGACCGCCTCGATCAAGCCCCAGCGGATGCCGATATCGCGCTTTCCGCGCAATGACTGGCTCGGATCGAGTACGTCGCCGCCCTTGATCACCAAATCGAATTTGTCGTTCGGCCCCATCGCGGCCATGGCCGGCGACGTCGACAAAGCAGCAGCGGCCGTGCCGGCCAGAAAATGACGGCGTGACAGTTCAGACATGCAGGCGTTCTCCCCAAAATCGTCAATTTTTCTTATGGCCCGATGATGCGATGGCCGGAGCGTTTGCGCAAGCCGCAAGCCGCAGGCCGCGCCTGCGTCAAAGGCGACTGGTTTGGAGACGGCCATTAGCTTAGTCTGGCGTGAGGGCCGTCTGGTGTGGCGCTCTGACGTTCCTTTTAGTTTTGCAGCGATCTCTTCAAAGGAACGCCAGGGCCAAAGCCACACTAGAAATCATATTTGCAGTGTCCCTTTGGTTCTAACATTCGTAAAAGTGCCTGCCGCGATATGATACGAATATCAGAACCGGGACACTAGAGCCCAAACGGGAGACGCTCATGACCACCGGCCTTCGATCGCTCGCCGTCACATTCTGCTTTCTTATCTCCGGCGCGGCCCTTGCGGCCGACCCGATGCCGCGCGCCAAACCCGAGGAAGTCGGGATGTCGAGCGAACGCCTGGCGCGCATCGGTGAAGTGTTGAAGGCCGACATCGCCGCAGGCCGCATTCCCGGCGCAGTCATTGCGATTGCGCGGCACGGCAGGCTGGTGGCGCTCGACGCATATGGCTGGCGCGACAAAGAAGCGGGCGTCGCCATGACCACCGACACCATCTTCAATATCGCTTCCATGACCAAGCCGATGACGACGGTCGGCGCACTGATGCTCTACGAACGGGGCCAGCTTCTGATCGGCGATCCCCTCTCGAAATATTTTCCGAAATTCGCCAACATGCGGGTTGCCGTTCGTGACGCGAGCGGCGAGCCGACGGCTGAAACCGTAGCCGCCGATCGACAGATCACCATCCAGGACCTGATGCGTCACACCTCCGGGCTGATCTATGGTGGCCGCGGCACGACGCTGGTGCACAAAATGTACCCGGCCGGCAGCGGCGATGCCTCGCGCGAATATGACGGCGCGGCCTTCATCGACAAACTGTCGTCGCTCCCCCTGCTCTATCAGCCGGCGACCGTCTGGGATTACGGCTTTGGCCTCGACCTGCTCGGCCTGACGATCGAGAAGATTTCCAGCCAAACGCTCGGGCAATATCTCAAGGCCAACCTGTTCACACCGCTCGGCATGAACGATACAGGTTTTTCGATTTCCGCCGATCAGGCGGCGCGCTACGCCAAGCCGCTGCCGATCGATCCCGACACCGGCAAGCCACAGGCACGCAGCCCCGAATTGACACAGCCACTCAAGTTTGAATGCGGCGGCGGCTGCGCGGCTTCCACCGCCTCGGATTATCTCCGTTTTGCGATGATGCTGATGAACCAGGGCCGTAGCGGTGAAGCACGTTTGCTTGGTCCAAGAACTGTCAGTTACATGCTGTCAGACCAGTTGGGTCCAAATATCAAGAATCTGATCGGCAACGCCGATCCGACCCGCGCCGACTACGGCTTTGGCCTTGGGCTTGCGGTGCGCACGACGCCCGGCGTCATCAAGATGATGGGTTCGGTCGGTCAGTTTTCCTGGCCCGGCGCCAGTGGTACCGACTGGTGGGTCGATCCAGAGGAAGAACTCGCCGTGGTGTATATGTCGGCCGCACCCGGCCCCACCCGCTGGCACTATCGCCAGACGATCAATGCGCTGGTGTATCAGGCGATCGTCGACTGACGACGCGTGACGCATGAATCTGCAGGGAACTTTTGAAGCTGAACAGCCGTTCAGAATTCTCTTGCGATCCCTGCGGAACGTTCCCTCCTGCTGCGATGTTTAATCTTCACACAATGGAGGAGAACAACATGAAGAAGCTTGGATACGTTATCGTCGCGCTTGGCGCGATCGTTATTGCCGCGCCGTCGATTGCAAGCGCTGAAACGCTCGTGGTCAAGCATGGCGACCAGATGCACCGCGATCGCGGCTTGCATCGCGATCATGGCTGGCGCCATCACGACAAGATGGTGGTAATCAAGCATCGCCGCCACGAAAGCTAAGGCCGACACAGCAATGGCCCCGCAAGGGGCCATTCCCTTTTTCAAGCCTGCTTAAGTGCAGAACTAATCCCAGGCCGGTGCAAAGCCGGGATTGACGTAGCGCTGGTTTTTCGGAAGCCCTGCGATCGCTTGCAGGTCCTCGTCATCGAGCCCGATGTTCAGCGCATCCAGATTGGCCTGCTGGCTTTCCTTGCGCGAAGCCTTCGGGATCGCCGCGACGCCGTCCTGATCCAGCAGCCATTTCAGCGCGACTTGCGCCGCGCTCGCGCCATGCTTGTTGCCGATCGCGATCAGCATCTCGTTGGAGGCCGCTCTGCCTTGCGCGAGCGGACAATAGGCCACCAGCGGGATCGACTTGGCCGCCATATATTTCCGCAAGCTCGTCTGGTCGAGCATCACATGATACTCGACCTGATTGCAGGCGATCGGTGCCTTGATCTCCTCAACGACCTTCTTCAACAGCGCGACGTTGAAATTGGCGACGCCGACCGCGCGCGTGCGGCCTTCCTGCTTGAGCTTCATCAGGGTTTCGAACATTGCCGGCAGGTTCATGTTCGGCGCCGGCCAGTGCACGAGATAGAGATCGATCTGGTCGAGCCTGAGTTTTTTCAGGCTGGCATCGAAGGCACGGCGCATCGCGTCCGGCGCGAGATTCTCGTTCCAGACCTTGGTCGTGACATGCAAATCCTTACGCGCGACCTTGGAAGCCGCAATCGCCGCGCCGATCGCCTCCTCGTTGCCGTACATCTCCGCGGTGTCGATGTGGCGATAGCCGAGCGCGAGCGCGCTTTCGACCGCTGCACGGCAGGCATCGCCCTGCATGCGATAGGTGCCAAGCCCAAGGCGCGGCAGGCTGATGCCCTGCGTTTGCAGTTGTTCCATGTGCATGAACTCCGAAGATTGGCGCCTTTGTCCAAGCAAAGGCGTCCGAAAGAAATGATTCAGATGAAGGTTTGAACGAAATCAATCATCCGCCGCTGATAATGTGCCCGCGCGGCGTCATTCAAATCAAGATGGCGTCATTTGTGAAACGAATTTGACATACGCTCCCAGCCAATCGCAGGCGCTCAAGCGAATGCTGGCGCCGTCTTATCGCTTCCAGTTGCAGATGCCGCCCGACTTGCACGGCCAGGTCTGAACGGTGGTCTCACGGGCTTGGGCTTCCATGGGGTTTCTCCCGTGAAGCGCGAGCAGCGCGTGCGGCTTGTGGGGTGCCGATCGTTCCGCGCTTGCATGGGCTGTGCGCAAGCCGTAATCACCGGTCCTGATTACCGTCTTGGGCATGAAGTTCTTGGGCATGAAGTTCTTGGGCATGAAGTTCTTGGGCATGAAGTTCTTGGGCATGAAGTTCTTGGACGTGGAGTTGTTGCGCGGGGAATCGTTCTGGGCATGGACCGTTGCCGTAGCTACGGATTTGGGATCGACCACCAACTCTGCGTTGGACTGCGCCGCCTCCTTGCCGCGATCGACCGTCACATCCAGCGGTCCCGGAGCAAAACCTGCCGCAGGCCCAAGCGGCTTTGGCGACAACACCGCGTGGGACAGATCGAGATTAAGATACTCGCCGGGGCGATATTGCTGCGCGACCGAGAGGCCGCTCCACGCCAAAATCATCGCGCCAAAGGCGGCAAAGCAAACACGATTCAAGACCATCAAGGCCTCCCTCAGCCAATTTCCGCCCATCCCAACTATCTAGGGAATACGGCCGTCAATTCCAGTGGATTTTACCCGCAAGGTTACCGCTGGCGGACCCTCACCCGCGACATTTCCCCTCACACAATCGACAGTTCCCTCAATGGGAGGCTTCCTGTATAGGGTGCGGCGCCGGGCTAAAACCAGGATTTGTCGTGTTGGCTGAAAGGATTGCCATGCCCGCTGCGTCGTTTTTGACCCGCCTGCTGCCCGTTTTATTTGCAGTCTTCTCGCTGACGATGTCCGCACCGAGGGCCAACGCGGACGACAAGGTGCTCCGGGTCGGCACGCTGAAACTCATTCACGGCATCACGCCCTATTTCTACGAAAAGTTCGCGCCTCCCGGCTACAAGATCGAAGTTGTTCCCTTCGAAAGCCCGACCGACGGCAAGAACGCGGTACTGACCGGCACGGTCGATACCTGCATCCACGGCATCGCCGCGTTCCTGCTTGGCGCGGCCGCCGGCGAACCCGTCGTGATCGTCGCAGCTGCCACCAATCGCGGCATGGGCATCGTCGCCGACGCCAAATCCGACATCAAGACGGTCAAGGATTTGAAGGGCAAACGCGTCGCGATTACGCCTGGCTCGACGCAGGAAGTCGTCATCCTCGAGCGGTTGAAGGCCGAAGGCATGACGGTAGCTGACATCCAGCCGATCCGGCTGTCGTTCAGCGATATGCCGGCCGCGCTCGCCCGCGGCGATATCGACGCCTATGTCGGTGCCGAACCCGGCCCCGGAATCAGCCTCGCCAACGGCACCGGCCGACTCGTCGAATATCCCTATTCGACGCCGATCGGCTCGCTCAACATGATCCTCTCGGCCAGCGAAAAGATGATCAAGGAGAACCCCGAGCGGCTCAAACTGATCGTCGAGATGCACAAGAAGGCGACCGACTACGCGATGGCGCACCCGGAAGAAATGGTCGAGGTCGCGATGCAGAAGCTCGGCCAGCAGCGCGCATCGATCGAAAAGGCGGTTCCGAACGTCGAACTGACCTGGAAGATCGACAACAGCTTCATCGAACGCGCCAAGGCCTATAGCGGCTTGATGGTCGAGAAGAAGCAGGTGCGGCAGGCGCCCGACATGGCGCACGCCATCACTGAACAATTCATGTAAGCGCGATCGACGTGAGCGAACACGCCACCACTCTGCCTGATAGCGGCGAGAAAAGCTCGCTTGTGGCGGCCGCGCGTCGCCACAAACGGCAGCGGCTGGAGAGCCTGCGCGCCTTTGTCCTCGGCGCGGGCTTTCCGATTCTCCTGATCCTGATCTGGGACCGCGCGGTTGCGTTTAGCGGCACACGGCTGATCCCGAGCCCGTATCAGGTCGCCGTGATGATGTACGACTTCACGTTCGGAGGTGTTTATGACGACGCCTTCAGCGGCACGATCCTGATCCATGTCTGGAAATCGATGCAGCGCGTCTATGGCGGCTTCCTACTCGCTGCGCTGATCGGCGTTCCCTTGGGCCTGATGATCGGGCGCATCAAGGTGCTGCGGCAGTTACTCGATCCAACCATCTCGCTGCTGCGGCCGATTCCTGTCACCGCATGGCTGCCGCTCTCGATGATCTTCTTCGGATTGGGACCGAACGCGGCGATCTTCCTGGTGTTTCTCGGCGCGTTTTATCCGATCCTGCTGAACACGATGTTCGGCGTACGCTCGATCGATCCGCGCTTGTTCGAGGCCGCCTCCATGCTCGGCTGTTCCGGCGCCGGCATGTTCCGGCAGATCGTGTTGCCGGCATCGCTGCCCGCGATCTTCAGTGGCCTGAGGATCGCGCATGGCTTTGCCTGGATCCTGATCGTGGTCGGTGAAATGACCGGCGTTCCGACCGGCCTTGGCTCGGTGGTGATGGATGGCCGCACGCTGTCGCGCACCGATCTCGTCATCACCGGCATGATCGTGATCGGCGCCTGCGGCTTTGTTACCGATCGCATCATTGTGGCGATCAGCAATCGTCTCCTGAGCTGGAGCCCGCAGCACCGTGAGTAATGGCCAAACCGAAAACCTGACTATCCACGGCGTCACGAAACGCTTTACTGTCGGCGACGATGAAGTCGAGGCGCTGGCGCCGGTCGATCTTGTCATCCCGAAAGGCGAGTTCGCCTGCATGATCGGCGCCTCCGGCTGCGGAAAATCCACTCTGCTGCGCATCATCGCCGGTTTCGAAGAGCCGACCACCGGCGAGGTCGCGATTGACGGCGAACCCGTCACCGGCCCCGGCAGCGATCGCGGCATGGTATTTCAGGACTACGCGCTGTTCCCATGGATGACGGTGCGGCAGAACATCAGCTTCGGGCCGCGGCAGCGTCATCTCGCGCGCGAGGAGATCGAAAAAACCACCGACGAGTTTGTTCGGATGGTCGGGCTCGAGCGTTTTGCCGATCGCTATCCGAACCAGTTGTCGGGCGGCATGAAACAGCGCGTGGCGATCGCCCGCGTGCTCGCCAATAACGCCAATATTCTCCTGATGGATGAACCATTCGGAGCGCTCGATGCGCTGACGCGCGAACAGCTTCAGAACGAGCTCTTGCAAATCTGGAAACGCACCGGGGTGACCACGATCTTCGTCACCCACTCGGTCGAGGAGGCCGCGCTGCTGGCCGATCGCGTGCTGGTGATGAGCGCGGGCCCCGGGCGGATCGACAGCGATTTCCGCATCGATCTCCCTCGTCCGCGCGACGTCTCGTCACCGGAATTCAATGCGCTGCGGCGCGACGTGGCGCGACGACTGACCAGTCATCTCGCGAGAGCCTGAAAAGCCGGGCAGATCACGCGCCGGTTGTCGGAGATTCCGGAATTGTCTCGAGATGGCAGGCCGCCCACTGGCCCTCGGCTCTCTGGCGAAGCTCCGGCTCTTCGGTTCGGCAGCGATCAAACACAAACGGGCAGCGCGTATGAAAGCGGCATCCGCTCGGGGGGTTGATCGGACTCGGGACGTCGCCTTTCAGGATGATCGGCGTGCGGCGAACGGTCGGGTCCGGCACCGGCACCGCCGACAACAGCGCTTTGGTGTAGGGATGTTTGGGACTGGCAAATATCTGCTCGCGGGCTGCGATCTCGACGATCTTGCCGAGATACATCACCGCGATACGATGGGTCATGTGCTCGACGATCGCCAGATCATGGCTGATGAAGAGCAGCGCGAGGCCGAATTCGCGCTGCAAGTCCTGCAACAGGTTGACGATCTGGGCCTTGACCGAGACGTCGAGCGCCGAGACCGCTTCGTCGCAGACGATCAAATCCGGCTCGGCCGCGAGCGCCCTCGCAATGCAGATGCGCTGGCGCTGTCCGCCCGAGAACTCGTGCGGCCTTCGGTCCAGCGCGTCGCGCGGCAGGCGCACGGTATCCATCAAGGCCGCGACTTTCGATTCAAGTTCGGCGGAGGACTTGGCGAGACCGAAATTGCGGATCGGCTCGGCCAGGATAGCACGCACACGCAATCGCGGATTGAGGCTGGAGAACGGGTCTTGAAATACGACCTGAACCCGCCGCCGCATCTGCTTCAGGCGATCCGGCGAAAGATCGTCGATGCGCTGGCCATCGAGCACCACTTGGCCCGCGGTGATATCGAACAAACGCAGGATCGCGCGGCCGACCGTCGATTTGCCGCAGCCGGATTCGCCGACCAGCGACAGCGTCTCGCCACGCGCGATTTCAAAGGACACCCCGTCCACGGCATAGACGCGGCTCGCATTGCGCTTGAGAAGGTGGCCGCGAACCGGGAAATGCTTCTTGAGGTCGTTGACCTGCAACAGAGGCGCGTTCATGCCGCGACCGCCTCCTTACGCGCAAAATGACAGGCGGCGAAATGGCGGGAAGATTTTTCTTCGAGTCCTGGTGCGACCTCGCGGCAGAGATCAGTGGCGATGGCACAGCGGCCGGCAAAGGCGCAGCCGGTGATCCGCTGCTTGAGGCTCGGCACCTGACCGGGTATTTCGGCAAGGCGCCTCGCCGCACCGGTCAGCGAGGAGCCGAGCTTGGGTACCGCGCCAAGCAGGCCTTGCGTATAGGGATGGCGGGGCGCGCGGAACAGCTCGGCGACCGGCGCCTCTTCGACCTTGCGGCCGGCATACATCACCATGACGCGCTCGGCGACTTCGGCCACCACGCCGAGATCGTGCGTGATCAGGATCACCGCGGCACCCACCCTTTGCTTCAAGTCGAGCATCAGTTGCAGGATCTGGGCCTGGATCGTGACGTCGAGCGCCGTGGTCGGCTCGTCGGCGATCAGAAGTTTTGGATTGCAGGCGAGCGAAATCGCGATCATCACCCGCTGGCGCATGCCGCCGGACAATTGATGCGGATATTCCCTCACCCGCCGCGCCGGCGCCGGGATGCCAACCAAGGTCAATAGCTCGACGGCACGCGCCTCGGCGGCTTCCTTGTCGAGCCCCTGATGCAACCGCAGCGTCTCGCCGATCTGGCGGCCGACGGTCAAAACCGGATTGAGGCTCGTCATCGGTTCCTGAAAGATCATCGAAATGTCGTTGCCGCGAATGGCGCGCATTTGTCGATCGCTGAGTTTCAGAAGATCGCTACCCCGGAATCGGACCGAGCCTGCTATCTTGCCAGGCGGCTCGGGGATGAGGCGCATCAGCGACATCGCGGTCACCGACTTGCCACAACCGGACTCGCCGACAATCGCCAGGGTCTCTCCCTCATCGACATGAAAGGAGACGCCGTCGACGGCGCGGTTGATGCCGTCGGGGGTGCGGAAATGAGTCTGCAAATTCTCGACTTCGAGCAATGCCATCGGATCAGACCTTACTCATCACAAGCTCTTGGCCATGCGGGGGTCGAGGGCGTCGCGCAGGCCGTCGCCAACGAGGTTGACGGCCAGCACGGTGACGGAGAGGAAGGCGGCTGGAAAAAATACGATATAGGGCTTCACCTGCCACAGCGCCCTGCCCTCGGCCATGATGTTGCCCCAGGACGGAATCGTCGGCGGCGTGCCCGCGCCGATAAAGGAGAGAATGGACTCCACGATCATCGCGCTGGCGCAGACGTAGGTGGCCTGCACCAGCATCGGCGCCATCGTGTTGGGCAGGATGTGGCGAAGAATGATCATCGGAGTTCGCGTGCCGGAGGCAATCGCGGCGTCCACGTAAGCCTGCTCGCGCAACGACAACACGACGCTGCGCACCAGCCGTGAAACGCGCGGGATTTCCGCGACCGTGATCGCCATGATGACGTTGCCGACGCTGCCGCGTGTCAATGCCATCAGCGCAATGGCGAGCAGGATCGGCGGGATCGACATCAATCCGTCCATGACGCGCATGACGATGCCGTCAGCCCATCGCACGAAACCCGAGACGAGGCCGATGGTGAGCCCCGCGAGCGTCGCCAGTAGCGCCACCGAAAGGCCGACCGTGAGCGACACCCGTGTCCCGTACAGCACCCGCGAATAGACGTCGCGGCCGAGCGCATCCGTTCCGAACCAGTAATCGGCCGACGGCGGACGGGTGCGTTTAGCGGGCGCGAGCGCCGTCGGGTCGACGGTCCAGAGATAGGGAGCGAAGATGCCGATCAATACCAAAGCGAGAAGCAGCGCCCCGCCGATCGCAACGGTCGGATTGTTGCGCAAAAAGCCGATCACGCCGCGCCGCACTTTCACCGGCAGCATCAGATCCGGCAATGCTCGCGCGATTGCGAGTCCCGGCGGAATAGCCACAGAACTGGCGGTCGAAACGGTCAATAGCGAATCCTCGGATCGAGCATGGTGTAGGTGACGTCGACCATCAGGTTGACCAGCGTGTAGAGGAAACTGAACATCAACACGACGCCCTGAATCACCGGATAGTCGCGGCGCAGGATCGCATCGACCGTCAAACGGCCGAGGCCGGGAATAGCGAATACGCTTTCAGTCACCACCGCGCCGCCGATCAAAAGCGCCACGCCGATGCCGATCACCGTGACGATCGGCACGGCGGCGTTTTTCAACGCATGAACGAACAGGATGCCGCGTTGCCCCAGACCCTTGGCGCGCGCGGTGCGGATATAATCCTGCTGCAACACTTCAAGCATGGAGGCACGCGTGACGCGCGCGATCAGCGCGATATAGACACAACCGAGCGCAACGGCGGGCAGGATCAGGTTTTGCAGCCATGGCCAGAAACCCTGGGTGATCGGCGTGTAACCCTGCACCGGCAGCCATTCGAGTTCGAGCGCGAAGACATAGGCCAGGACATACCCGACCACAAAGACCGGCAGTGAGAAGGCGGAAACGGCAAAAGCCATGATGACGCGGTCGATCCAGCTGCCTGCTTTCCAGGCCGCGACCACGCCGAGTGGTATGGCGATGACGAGGGTCAAAACGAGCGTCAGCATCATCAGCGACAGCGTCGGCTCGATCCGCTGCGAGATCATCGACGTCACCGGAAGGTTGGTGAAGATCGAGGTACCGAGATCGAAATGCAGAATGCGCCAGAGCCAGCTGCCGAACTGGACCAAAAACGGCCGGTCGAGACCGAGGCTTTGCCTGATACGTTCGACGTCGGCCGGGCTCGCCTGATCGCCGGCAATCACCGCCGCCGGATCGCCCGGCGCGATATAGAGGAGGCTGAAGACGAACAGCGCAACGATCGCCATCACGGGGATGGTGACGAGGATACGCCGCAGGATATACGAGGCCATGTGGATTACCGCTGCGTCAGGCGGTCTTCGATACGCCCCACATGAAGGGTAACGGCCCTTTCACGATACCGGACACATTCTTTCGCCAGGCCGTGTAACTGAGGAAGAAGCCGGTCGGCGCATAAATCACATCTTCCATCGCGGCCTTGTTGAGGCGGCCGATTGCGCCTTTTTCCTCGTCGAGGCTCTTGGCAGCGAACCACGCGCTGACTTCGGCTTCCACTTTCTCGCTCTTCGGCCAGCCCCACCACGCCTTGTCGCCCGTGCCGCGGATGGCTGCGTAGCCAATCGGGCTGATGCAGTCCGCGCCGGCATGCCAGGTGTGGAACATCTCCCAGCCGCCCTGGTTGTGCGGCGTTTTCTGCGCACGACGCGCGCCGACGGTGCCCCAGTCGGTCGCGACGAAGTCGACGTTCATGCCCATGCGTTTCAACAGATCCGCCGTCACGTCACCTTGCGCCTTGGTAATTGGCTGATCCTGCGCCACGATGCAGGAGACCGGCTCGTTGGCGTACCCGGCTTCCGCGAGAAGTTTTTTGGCGGCATCGATATTGTGCTGCTTGAGAATGTCGCCACCCTCTTCCGAATAAAGCGGTGTGTTGGGCGCGAAAAATCCGGGGATCGGCTTCCAGAGTGCGTTGTCGTCGCCGACCAGCGCGCGCATGTAATCTTCCTGGCTCAACGCCGTGAGCACGGCGCGCCGTATCTTCACGTTGTCGAATGGCGCGTGCGTGTGATTCATCCGGAACACGCCGATGTTGCCGAGCGGGTCGGCGATATCGACGGCGATGTTGCGGTTTTTCTTCAGCACCGGCACGAGATCGGGAATCGGATTTTCCCACCAGTCCACCTCGCCGTTCTGCAAGGCGGCCGCAGCCGTGGCAGGGTCCGGGATCACCACCCATTCGATGCGATCGAGCAGCATATGCTTGCCGCCGGCGAGCCACGATGACGGTTCCTGTCTCGGCACATAGTCGGTGAATTTTTCGAACACCGATTTGGCGCCGGGCACCCATTCGCTCTTCACGAATTTCATCGGGCCCGAGCCGACATATTCGGTGATCTGCTTGAACGGATCGGTATGGGCGATCCGCTCCGGCATGATGAAGGAGCAAGGCGCATTATTCTTGGCGAGCGCGACCAGCATCTTGGGAAACGGCGCTTTCAGGACCCACTTAAACGTGCGGTCGTCGACGGCGACCAGTTCGTTCTGCATCGCTTTGATCGTCTGCCCCTGGGGGTCGCGGGCCGACCAGCGCGTCAAGCTGGCCACCACGTCCTTGGCGAGCACCGGCTCACCGTCGTGGAATTTCAGCCCTGGCCGCAGGCGGAAGGTCCAGGTCAGGCCGTCGCTCGAGACCTCCTCGGATTCGACCATCTGGCGCTGCGGCTGCAATTTGTCGTCGAAGCCATAAAGCGTGTCCCACACTAACGCTGCAGCATTACGCACCACATATTGCGTGCCCCAGATCGGATCGAAGTTGGCGAGGTCCGCCTGCGGCACAAAGCGCAGGGTGCGCGCAGCGGCGCCTTGCGAAAGCGCCGGCATCGACAGGCCACCTGTCGCTGCCAGGCTGCCCGCCCCCGCCAATCCCTTCAACACCGTCCTGCGATCCATCGAGGCCTCCCAATTTCCGAAAATGCCAAAAGCGATTAGGCGCTAAACGAGCCCCTCAGGCAATGGCGAACAGCCCCATTTGCTTGCAAATGGTATGCCAGCAACCCGTCGATAAAGACCAATTAAATCAGATCGATCACAGCATTTTAGCCCGCGAGCCGCTTGAATTTGGGCGACTCCCTTGGATGCCACCAGCGCCCGCCAATCACGACGCCCTCGGACGCGATCTTGCGGTCGCCGATCAGGTGCTCGCCGACAACGTCGACATAATCGAACTTGCCTTCCTGGATCGATAGCAGGGTGGCGTCGCCGACACTGCCCGGCTTGAGGCTGCCGAGTTCGGGACGCCGCAGCGCCATCGCCGCATTGACCGTCGAAGCCGCGACCACGTCGGGAAACGGCATTCCCATGCACAGGAACTTGGACATGGTCGTCACCTGATCGAAAGCCGGCCCGTTGATACAGAGGATGTGGATGTCGGAAGAAATCGTATCCGGATAAAAGCCGTTGGCGAGCATGGCGCGCGCGGTCTTGAAGGCGAACGAACCCTTGCCATGGCCGATGTCGAAGAACACGCCGCGCTCACGCGCTTCCAGCACAACCTTCTTCACCGTGCCCTGAGCCGTGGCCGGGGAATTGGGAAACGGCCGGAAGGCGTGGGTGAGCACGTCGCCCGGACGCAGAAGAGACACGACCTCTTCGTAGCTCGGCGGCGGATGGTCGATATGGCACATCAACGGCATCCCGACTTCGTTCGCCGCTTCGAGTGCGATTTGCAAGGGCACAATGCCAGACGTTCCCGAGGAATTGCGGCCGACCCGCACCTTGATGCCGACGATGAGATCGCGATTGGCGTCCGCGACCTCAACGGCGTCAATCGGATTCATCAAACGGATTTCCTCGCTCTCGCCCACCATCACGCGATGCGAATAACCATAGATGCCGGCATGCGAGACGTGCAGATAGGCCAAGATGCGCACCTGACTGGGCTCTATCACATGCTTGCGAAAGCCTGCGAAATTCCCGGGACCGGCGCTGCCGGTATCGATCGCGGTGGTGACGCCGGAAGTGCGGCAGAACTCTTCAGCGTCGATGCCGATCGACGTGCCGCCCCAATAGACATGCGTGTGCAGATCGATCAGGCCGGGCGTGACGATATAACCCGACACATCGCGCACGTCGGTGCCAGGGTCGACCTTGAGCGCGTTTCCGACCATGGCCACCTTTCCGCCGGAAAAAGCGACATCGGTGACAGCATCAAGTTTCTGGGAGGGATCAACCACGCGGCCGCCGCGCAGGACCAGATCGAAAGGCATCGGTTTCTCCGAATAAGCAGGGGAAGGGCGCAACAGGAGGGTTTTGGCTGCGCCTGAATAATTGAGCAAGTATTTGATAATTGAGCAAATACTTAGACCACTGTCATCCCCTAGCGTCGCGGTTCTGACATTCATATCCTGTCATATCATGTGGCACCGGGGCTCTCGTGTGGATCGGAGGCGGATATGATCAGATGGATTGTCACATTTGCCGCAGGCCTTTTCGCCGTGTGGTCATTCGCGGCGCTTGGCGATCCCGTCCTCAAAACTGGCGATGCGGGCATCCGTATCGGCAATGTCATGCCGTACACCGGGGCGCTGGCGGCGTTTGGCGCCATTGGACGAGCAGAAGCCGCCTACTTCCAGATGCTCAACGAGCACGGCGGAATAAACGGTCGAAACGTCGAATTTATCTCATACGACGACAGCTCCGATCCATTGCAAGCGATGGATCTCACGCGCAACCTCGTCGAGACCGAGAACGCGCTTTTTGTATTCGGTTCGTTCGGGACACCGAGCAACCTGGTCGTCAGAAAATATCTGAACGAAAAACATATCCCGCAGCTGTTTGTGGCTTCAGGCGACGACCAATGGGCCAACCCGAGAGATTTTCCCTGGACGATGGGATGGCCGCCGGCGTTTCGTACCGAGGGACGCATCTATGCGAACTATATCCAGGCTTACTACTCCGAAAAGAAGATCGGCGTGCTTTGGCAGAACGACGAGTTCGGCCGCGACCTTTTCCGGGGTTTGGAGGAAGGTTTAGGCGACGCCGCCCGGATGATCGTGACCGACACGGCCTTCGATGCAACGGATCGCTCGCTCGACCCGCAGTTGGATATCCTCCACAATTCGGGCGCGGAGATTCTGGTCTTCGACGGCGCGCCAGCGATGGCCGCTCAGGTGATCCGGCATCTAGGCGAATCCGATTGGCACCCCGTGCTGGTTCTCGACAATGCGGCGGCTTCCATCGCCAGTGCGCTGAGGCCAGGCGGTCTTGAAAACTCCATCGGCGTCATATCGACGGCGTTTCTGAAGGATGGCAGCGATCCTGCCTGGAAAGACGACACCGCCATGAAAGAGTATTTGTCTTTCATGGACAAATACGATCCGGAGGGAGACAAAGAAGATATCTACACGGTGTTTGGCTATGCGGTTGCCCAGACCCTCGTTCAGGTCTTGAAGCAATGCGGCGATGATCTCTCCCGCGAAAACGTCATGAAGCAGGCGCAGTCGCTGAAGGATTTTCGAAGCTCGGTCACGTTGCCGGGGATTGCGATCACCACAAGCCCGACCGATTTCCGCCCCGTCAAGGAAATGCGACTGGTGCAGTTCGACGGCAGAACCTGGCAACCGATCGGGCAACTTTTCGACAGCGCGTTTACGAGCGGCGCGGGGAACGCTCACTAATGTCTGATGCCCGGTAGTGTCTTAGGCCCGGTAGTGTCTGGCGGATTTTCGCCGGGCGCGCGCGATCGCGGCTGGCGAAAAGTAACTGGACAAACTACATTAACAGCGACAACGAAATTTGCGTCACCGTGAAGAGATACGTGTTCATTCTCCTGCTTCTGATCGTAGCGCCGCTTCTGGTGTCGACCGCGAGCTATCTGCTTGGCGATCGGCGCGGAAATTGGCAGACCGCGGACCGTTCCAGCGCAGGACTGCTACCGCCGCCGTCCGAATACCCGGACGCGCTGATCAGGGTTTTCGCGGCAAGAACTGTTCGCTGGCGTGGAATCTTCGCCGTGCACACCTGGATTGTCGTCAAGGAGCGCGGCGCGGCGTACTATACCCGCTACGACTATACGGCATGGGGTGAGCCCATTCGCGTCAATGGTTTCGCCGCGGATGGACGATGGTTCGGGGCTATCCCGCAGGCTTTGGTGAGTGTTGACGGGCCGGAAGCGGAGAAACTGATTCCGACCGTTCACGCGGTCGTCGAGAACTACAGGTTTCGCGCCTACGGAGATTACAGCGCCTGGCCAGGACCGAATTCAAACACCTTCGTTCAGGCCGTACTTGACGCGATCCCCGAACTCGATGCCGTCCTGCCTCCTACCGCGATCGGCAAGGATTACCCCTACCGCGGCAACTGGGTTGGATTGACGCCCTCTCGCACCGGCGTGTTTGCCTCGCTGGGTGGCTATCTCGGCGTCACGATCGGCTGGATCGAAGGCCTTGAACTCAACATCCTCGGCGGTGTTATCGGCCTCGACATCCGCCGTCCCGCGTTGAAGTTTCCCGGAATCGGCCGCCTCGGCGTTTCGCAAGCTTGATCGCGACTAGCCAATTCGGTCTTTGCGAGTTGCGCGCGAATCGGCCGGCCAGGCGCGCATGGCAAGCCGGCCGATTTCGACCAGCGTCTTGCGTGACGCGCCATCGCGGGCCTGCACTGCAAGACCGCGAGCGACAGCGCTATAATAGGCCGCCAGCATTTTGGCGTCGGTATCCTGGGGCACGTCACCCCTCGCGATGCCTTTGTGGATGCGCTCCGCCATCGCGCTTTCCGAAAAAGCACGATGCTCGGCCATCATGTCGCGGATGTTCGTCATGCCGGGCGGGCAATGGGTACCGGCCAGTGAGATCATGCAGCCGAGCGGGTGATCGCCGCGGGTGAACTCTTCCGCGGTCGCCTCGAACAGGTGCGCGAAGGCCGTCCTGGTATCGATCGAAGGGTCATTGAGGATGGCGAAAAACCACTGGCCCGCCCATTCGAGATAGGAGCGCGTGGCCTCGCAATAGAGCGCTTCCTTGCTGCCGAACGAATTGTAGAAGCTCGACGCGCTGATCCCCATCGCGGCGATCAGGTCGTCGAATGACGTGCCTTCATAGCCGCGCTCCCAGAACAGGTTCATCGCTTCTCTCAGCGCGACGTCGTGATCGAACACCGCCGGCCGTCCCCGGCCACGTTTGCTCTCCTTGCTTTTCTTCCCTCGAATTATTTTTGGTGTCATCGCTCCAATAATCCTTGAACCGCGCCTCCCCGATTTTATATGCCTTCAATCATATTGGAGTGTTCCCTCCAGATATCAATCCCGGACGCTACTCTTCCACCTCTTAATCAACATCGCGCATCCCCCTTCCCGGCAACGCCGCGACCAAATTTCGATTAATATGGCAATGGCTTATGGACAGTCTCATGGATCAGATCAGCGACCCCTCGACGATTGAACGAGAAAGTCTCGGCGAACCGTCGGCGCGGCCGCACCGGCGAAGCTGGAGGACCGCCGTGGCCGCGGTCATCGCGGTCCTGGCTTTTGCCGTTCTCTATGTCGGCTTCGGATTTCAAAGGAGCGGCAAGACGGCGGCGGCGGTGCCGCCCGCCCCGCCAGTGACAGTCAGCCAGCCGTTGCGGCGCGAGGTCGATACGCGGGCAGGCTTTCTCGGCCAGTTCTCGGCAATCGACCGCGTGGAATTACGCGCGCAGGTCGGCGGAACGCTGACCGAGATTCACTTCAAGGACGGCCAGATCGTGCACAAGGGAGACCTTCTCTTTGTGATCGATCCACGCCCCTATGAAATCAAGCTCGAACAGGCCAAAGCGGCGTTGCAGACGGCGGCCGCACGCGTCGAGCTCGCCAATACCCAGCTCTCGCGTGCGCAATCGCTTCGCCGCAACGAATTCGCAACGCAAGAGACGGTCGACCAGCGCACGTCCGACCAGGATTCTTCCAAGGCCTCGGTCGAGGACGCCAAGGCACGGATTCGAGACGCCGAGCTCGACCTTGAATATTCGCAAGTACGCGCCCCCTTCACCGGCCGCATCGGTGCACGCCAGGTATCGATCGGAAGCCTCGTTGCAGGCAGCCGGGCGTCCACCAGCCCGACCACGCTCTTGGCTACACTGGTCTCGCTCGACCCGCTCTATCTCGACTTCGACATGAGCGAATCCGATTTTCTCACCTTTACCCGCCAGCGCGCCCGCATCGGCGGTCCGCTCGCCAACAAGGTCGTGCTCGGTCTTAGCGATGAAAACAACTTCGCCCGTCAGGGAACGCTCGACTTCGTCGACAACGCGCTTGATCGATCCAGCGGAACCATTCACGCACGGGCCACGGTGCCGAACGCGGATCTGTTCCTGGCGCCGGGTCAGTTCGCGCGGCTGCGGGTCGCGATCGCGCCGCCGGCAACGGTCTATCTGTTGCCGGACTCCGCGGTCATCCTCGACCAGTCGCAGCACCTCGTGATGACGGTCCAGCCGGATTCAACCGTGAAGCCCAAGATCGTGACCACCGGCGATCTTCGCGGCGGGTTGCGCGTGATTTTGTCGGGCCTGGAACCGACCGACCGCGTCATCATCAATGGCCTAGTGCGCGCGATGCCCGGCGCCAAGGTCACGCCGCAAGACGGCGCCATCCAATACGACGCCACCGTGGACGGCAGCTAGAGCAGCCGCCAGCAACCGACTGGTCCCAGGCAGGAGTTTCCATGACCCACGCCTTTATCGACAGGCCGATTTTCGCCACCGTGCTGAGCGTCTTCGTGACCCTGATCGGGCTCGGCGCACTCGCCATCCTGCCCATTGCGCAATATCCGGAGATCGTGCCCCCCACCGTGCAGATCACCACCAGCTATCCGGGGGCTTCCGCCGAGGTGGTCTCGCGCACCGTCGCCACGCCGATTGAGCAGGAGATCAATGGCGTCGAGAGCATGCTTTACATCAACAGCCAGTCGACCGGCGACGGCAAGCTCACGATCACCGTCACGTTCCGGATCGGAACCGATCTCAACGTAGCGCAGATGCTGACGCAAAACCGGGTGCAGGACGCTTTGCCCCGCCTGCCCGAGGACGTGCAGCGGCTCGGCGTGCAGGTGCGCAAGGCCACACCCAATATCCTCCTTGCCGTCCACCTCTATTCGCCCGACAGCTCGCGCGACCTGCTCTACACCTCGAACTACGCAACGTTGCACGTCAAGGACGTGCTGGCGCGGTTGCCCGGCGTCGGTGACGTGACGATGCAGGGCGGGCGTGAATATGCCATGCGGATCTGGCTCGATCCGGACAAGATCGCTGCGCACAATCTCAACGCCAATGAGGTCCTCGCCGCGCTGCGTGCCCAGAACGTCCAGGTTTCGGCCGGCATTCTGAATCAGCCGCCGGTCGCCTCAAAACAGGCGTATCAGCTTAACGTTCAAGCACTCGGCCGGCTGTCGACGCCCGACGAGTTCGCCGCCATCGTATTGAAGTCGGACAATCAGGGCCGCGTGACGCGCCTGCGCGATGTCGGCCGGGTCGAGATCGGCGCCTCGGATTACGGCTCGACCGCCTTCATGGACCGGCAGTCCGGTCTGCCACTGCTGATTTTCGCCCAGCCGGGCGCCAATTCGCTCGCCGTCGATCGCGAAGTGCTCGATACGATGCAAACACTGGCCAAGGATTTTCCACCCGGCCTCGCCTACACGATCATCTATGACCCGACGATCTTCGTCGGTAAATCGGTCGACGAGGTCGTCAAAACGATCTTCGTCGCGATCCTGCTGGTGGTCGGAGTCGTGTTCCTGTTCCTGCAAAGCTGGCGCGCGGCGATCATCCCGGTGATCGCGATCCCGGTCTCGCTGGTCGGCACTTTCACCTTCCTCTATGCGCTTGGAATTACGCTGAACAACCTGTCGCTGTTCGGCCTCGTACTGGCGGTCGGCATCGTGGTCGACGACGCCATCGTCGTGGTGGAGAATGTCGAGCGCAATCTTGAGCGGGGCATGCAACCGGCCGAAGCCGCCCACGTCACTATGCGAGAAGTCGGTGGCGCGCTGATCTCGATCGCGTTGACGCTGTGTGCGGTGTTCGTGCCCTCGGCATTCCTCTCCGGCATCACCGGGCAGTTCTTCCGGCAGTTCGCGGTCACGATTGCCGCTTCGACGCTGATCTCCTGCTTCGTCTCGCTGACCCTGAGTCCCGCGCTCTGCGCCGTGCTGTTCAAGGCCCATGAGCCCGGCCACGCCGCGCGCGGTTCATGGATCGCGCGGCTGGTAGGTGCCGGATTCGACCGCTTCAACTTCGGCTTCAACTGGCTTTCCACGAGCTATGGGCGGTTAACCCGGCGCCTTGTGCAGATCACCGGTGTCGTGCTGGTGGTCTATGTAGCGCTGATCGGCATCGCCGGCGTCCAGTTCTTCCGCGCCCCGACAGGTTTTATTCCGGAGCAGGACCAGGGCTATCTGATTACGGTCCTGCAGCTGCCGCCCGGCGCGACGCTCGACCGGACCGAGGCCGTGGTCAAGCGGGCGATCGATATCATCATGTCCACGCCCGGCGTCGAGCACGTCGCCCCGTTCGCTGGTCTTGACGCCACCACCTTCACCATCGCCTCGAACGCCGCCACGATCTTTTCCGGCTTGCCGTCGCTGTATAATCACGAGGTCAAGGGCGTGACGGCGGCGAGCGTGCTGGTCGACCTGCGCAAGCGGCTCTCGGTCATTCAGGACGCCTATGTGCTGACGATCCCACCGCCGCCGGTGCAAGGCATCGGCAATGCCGGCGGCTTCAAGATGATGCTGCAGGATCGCGCCGGGCTCGGATCGGATGCGCTCTCGAAGGCGGCCCAAACGCTGGTCGCCGCCGCCAACAAGGACCCGAGCTTTGCCGGCGTCTTTACGCTGTTCGGTACGCGCTCGCCGTCGATCTATGCCGATATCGACCGCGAGAAGGCCGAAAAAGTCGGTCTCACGCCGACCGACGTGTTTACAACCTTGCAGCTTTATCTCGGCTCGCAATATGTCAACGACTTCAATTTCCTCGGCCGAACTTATCAGGTCATTGCTCAAGCCGACGGCAGCTTCCGCCAGGATCCGCAGGACATCGCACGGCTGAAGGCCCGCAACGGTTTAGGCGAGATGGTGCCGGTCGGCACCGTGGCGCGGCTGAAGGCCGAAAACGTACCCTACCGCGTGCCGCGCTATGATCTGTTCCCAGCCGCCGAAGTGATGGGCGTCGCCGCGCCCGGCATTGCGACCGGCTCTGCGCTGCATCGGATGGAAGAACTCGCCCATGAGGTACTGCCGCCCGGCATCGGCTTCGAGTGGACCGAGCTTGCATTCCAGCAGCAGCTGCCGGGCACCTCGTCGCTCCTGGTGTTTGGCGCCGCCGCGCTGTTCGTATTCCTGGTGCTCGCGGCACAGTATGAGAGCTGGAATCTGCCGCTGGCGGTCGTCATGATCGTGCCGATGTGCCTGCTTGCCTCGGTCACCGGGCTGTTGATACGCGGCATGCCGATCGACGTGCTGGCGCAGATCGGTTTCGTCGTGCTGGTCGGCCTCGCCGCCAAGAACGCGATCCTGATCGTGGAATTCGCGAGGCAAACCGAAGAAAGTGGCGCCACCCCCGGCGAAGCCGCCGTCACTGCGGCGCGCACGCGGCTGCGGCCGATCCTGATGACGTCGCTTGCCTTCATCTTCGGCGTCTTCCCGCTGGTGGTTGCGACCGGCGCCGGCTCGGAGATGCGGCAATCGTTAGGGACCGCCGTGTTCGCCGGCATGCTGGGCGTCACTGCGTTCGGCCTGTTGTTCACGCCGGCCTTCTACACCGTTGTGCGGAAGATCGGCCGCGCTAAGCCGAAGAAGACGGAGGGGGCCATTTCGTCCGGCGATATTGCTGCGACAAAGAGCCCGCAGGCAAGCAAGCCAGTTGCCGCGGTATAGATTGTCCCGCCGGCCTTGTCCCGCCAGTCTTGCGCCGTCGGTTCAGCCAATCGGTGGACTGATCTGAGGAAGGTGGGCGCTTGACCCGCGGCGCGATTCGTTGCGCCAGCAGCAGAGCGGATATCACCTTGAAGTATTGGCGATGCTTTCGAGTAACTTGATCGCTCTCGATCGCGTGGACTGGCTCTTGATGCTCATGAAGGCGGACAACAATCTCTGCCCTTCCGGTATTCGCTCGACATCGAAGCCGTCCAGCATTTCAGGCCGCCCGTTCCCCCAGGCATCTTCCCCGAAGAAATAAGCCAGCTTCACGTCGAGAGCTGACGCGATCTGGGTCAGGCGGCTGCAGCTGATCCGGTTGGTGCCCCGCTCGTACTTCTGAACTTGCTGGAAGGTGACACCGATTTTCTCAGCAAGCTCCGTTTGAGAAAGGGACAATTCCAGCCGCCTCATCCGAACCCGCTTGCCTACGAGAACATCAACGGAGTTCTGCACCGAAATGACTCCGCAACTGACGCTGCAAATGGCGGATCAAAAACCGTAATGCCCAGTCTCTCCATCGCATGCGCGATAGCAAGCTAACCTCCGGTAGTTTAGCAGATTTCTAGTATCGAGAGCAATTTAGTATCCCTCCAACCCTTTCGTTTATGCACCGCAGGGATTCTACGTAGCCTGGGGTGTTCCCGAGGTCCGACCATCCCCGCGCACCGTTATCTTGTTACAGCGCGGAGGGTTCCATGGGCGGTCGTGATATCCGTATTGATTGTTTTGGTCATATCGGTGCGGAAGCGAAAAGCGATTTCGAGACGCTGGAAGGATTTATCCGGGAGATCATCGAAATCTGTTTCACTTCTGATCCGGCCATCGGATCGGCGGTTCACAACCTGCTGGAGCTGGATACCGCGCCTGACGAAAACCTCCGATACGGTCGTTGCGGCGATTTGTCCGTCGCACTGCAAATGCTTCGCTACGCCTGCGCCGAAGTGGTTGAGGGATCGTCGGCGCATAGTCGTCTGACGGCGGCAGTCAGATTGCTGGTCCAGCGCATTAATTTTCTCCAGTAAGGAGGTAGCCTGGCCTTGGCAAAGCAGGTCCAACAACATCGAACAGTCATCGCATTGGATTCAATCAAGATGTCGGCGATCATTCTGGATGGCCGCAAGACGCCGGTGCTTCTGCTTCACGCCAATTCGTCGCACGCAGACATTTTTTGGCATCAAGTGGCTGCGTTGCGGGCGGCAGGTCATGGCTGCATCGCGCCTGATCTCCCCGGACACGGCCGATCGGAAGATGCGGCGAACCCGCAAGCCACCTACAGCTTCCCGGGCTATGCCAATACCCTTCGCAAGCTCCTGAACACGTTGGGAGTAAGTACCTATCACGTGGTGGGCTGGTCTCTCGGCGGCCACGTTGGCATCGAGCTCTGGTATTCGGATGCTCGTGCGAGGTCGTTGCGGGTCACGCCAATCATGCCGATCGAGCCCTGATCGACGAAAAATTCATTGGCCGCCGTCAGCAATTCCGGAAGAATCGTCCTTCTCAAGCAAGGCGACACCGTCTTGTCGACACATACGCGCGTCATCTCCCAGACGTCTGCGGCTTGCGGAAGTTGACCGGAGGCGACCAGCCAGGGCCAAAAGCTTTTCAGCATGTAGGGCCGGTCGGTGCGCAACAAGCGCACCAGACCTCTCACCACCCGATCCTGATCCCGCCACACCAGATAGACGGCCGAGGGGGTATCGAACTCGTCATATTCGAGACCGCTATAGTGAGAATGCGGCAACCCACGCTGCTCGACGAACACTTTAAAGCGCAACCGAGCCTGCGACGCCAATGCGTCCTGGAAAAGGTGAGCCGTCGCTAAATTGAATGCTTCGATCATTTCTCAACTTCGCTTGCAGGATTAACGATCCCGAGCAAAGCAGTTCACCGGGCAGATTCGTACTCGGGAGGTCCCTAGGGTGCAGACAACGGGACCGAATCCAAAGCGTGAACCCAGGCCTCGGGATGAAGCGCGAAGCCCTCCCCTCGCCGCGCCAGCCACGCGAAGGCCGGGAAATGCAGGTGCATTCCGGCAACCAGAACCCGGTCGGCGCTAACGCGATCGAACATGCGTTTGCGTGAAGCTGCCGCCATGGCGAGGTCGGTATCGAAGCCCATGCCGGCGTCAGGAAGCGCGGTTTGCACTTCCGGCACATGAACCGTGTCGCCCCAGATCATCAGCTGATCGTTGCCCGATGCGACGAGATAAGCCGTGTGGCCCGGCGTATGTCCATGGCTCGGCACAGCGGTCACACCGGGAAAAACTTCGCCCTGCTTGAACAATCGCGTGCGGTTCTTATAGGGCGCGACCTGCTCGCGGCCGGCCTGGAAAAACAGTTTCTTGGATCGTTCGTCCGCTTTCGCCATCGCGCCGTCGTCGAGCCAGTGCGGCAGCTCGTTCTCGTGCATCACCAGTTCCGCATTCGGAAACAACAACCGGCCGCTCGGCATCTCGGTCAGGCCTGCGGAATGATCCGGATGCATATGAGTGAGCAGCACGGTATCGACCGACTTCGCATCGATACCGGCAGCGGCGAGGTTGCGCTGAACGAAACCGGCGGTCGGCAGCAAATAATTGCCCGAACCGGTATCGATAATCGCCAGACGGCCTTTCGAATGGATCAGAAACGTATTGACGCTGGTTCGCCGCGCCGGCCGAAACGCTTCCCGCAGTATCTGATGCGCCTTGTCGAGATCGACATTGCGCATCACTTCAAGATTGCCGTCCAGGTAACCATCGCTGATGGCCGTGACCACGATATCTCCAATCTTGCGATGATATACGCCGGGGATCTGCTGTGTCGGTTGGGGCACCATGCGGGAAGACCTCGATACGTGGGAAATGTGGAGAGGCTATCAGGCGTCGACGGATCTTAGAAACTCCTCGATGCCATCTGCGATCAGATCGGGCGTTTGCGCCGCCATGTAGTGACCGGTGCAGAGTTCGACATAACGCGCGCCTGGGATTGCTTTGGCGACCTCCTGCGCCATTGGCGGCGGCCGGACGCGATCAAGACTTCCGCCGATCACGAGCGTCGGGCAGCGCACCTCGCTCAGCGCTTTTTGCATGTCGGCGTTGGCCAGCATTCGCCAGATCGTTGCATAGCTTAAGGGATCGTTGCCGAGCCAGCGCGCCCGGAATCGTTCAAAGCGCCCGGTGTCGTCACGCAATTCCGGAGCATAGCCATTGAGCATCGCGTCCTCGACGGCAAACGCCATCCCGCCGGCCTCGATCTTGGCGAGGCGTTCGAGCGCCGCCGCACGGCGAGCCAGCGAGATGCCGGTGGCGGGGCTGCCGACAACGACGGCGCTGGCCCGTTCCGGATACTGGGCAGCAAATTGAAGCGCGATCGCGCCACCGACGGCAACGCCCACAACCGCCACCTTGCCGGTTGTCCGGAGCATATCGAGCAAGCCCGCAATATCCGAAGCCATCGTTTCAAAGGTGAGTTCGCCTCGGACTTTTTGCGACATGCCGGCCCCGCGGGTGTCATATCGCAGAACGCGGCGCGCCCCCTCAAAATGAGGAACCACCTCGTCCCAGCTTTCGAGCGAGCCGCCCATTTCGTGCACAAGCACCAAGGTGCGCTCGCCCTTGCCGCTTAGCACGTAGCGGAGCGCAATGTCATTGAGTTCGACGAAGCGCATTTGGTGTTCCAGCCTCCCTCCGCCGTCATCGAGCTTCTTTTGATTGAGACGATTGCTTTGCAGCGGCGGCCCCGCACGATGCCGGGCTCACGCTGACGCGGCAAGATAGCCGCCCTCATGGCAGCAGCCCGACCGATGCAATGCGGTGTCTTGGTTTGAAAGGCCGCCGCCGGGCTTCCTCGGCAATCCCGAACGTAAATACCGAACGAAAAGATCAACAACAACGGCGTTTTCTCGGGATTGGTGATCTTTATCACCGTTTGTTCACGGGATTTCGGTGTTCAACCGGTGGTTCGCTGCGCGCCCACTGAATTCCAGCAAGGACGGAAGACCTGCTGATCAAGAGTCTGATCCGCCACCAAAAGTTTCCATGTCTTGGCTGTAAAGGGAACGGCTTGGGGCCGTTCCAAATTAATGGCTTACAGCCAAACAGTAAACCAGCATTGTGTAACATCTGAGAGCAATCGCAACCCCTCGCGCCATCACGTCACGAAAGTGCCCTTGAGCGAAAATACTCGCAGGCACCGGTCCGATTGCACCCGTCAGCCGGAATCGCGTTACGCCGGAGAACGCTATCAGCAATCCAGGACGAATGAAGCAAATCCCCGCGAGCCACCTTTTCTGAAACTTTGCATAAGTCGATCGGCGATCGGCCCTTCGCAAAGCGTCGGATATCACCTCATCCGTTCGATGCGCTTTGCCGGAAAAGCGTATTTGGGGGATGAAGTCTACCCTGGCGAAAACATTCTCGATGGAGGTGGCAACCGGATTGGTTCAACGCGGACCCTGTTTACCGCGACCAACGCGGGTGGACGCGCCGCCTTCGCTCTAGAGTCCGTGGCGGCCATGGATTATCTTTTTAATGTGAAAAACGTTGTTGTAGTTCACCACTCGTTCTGCGGTACGACGACCCTGACGCCGGAGCTGGTGGTCGAGGAGTTTCATGATCATCATCACGCCGATATCTCGACGTTGTTTGATCACGATAGCCTCGCCATCGTGGATTTCGAGGAGTCGCTCAACTATGACATCAAGTTGCTTCGCCAGAGCCCGGCTGTTCCGAAGCACATCAAGCTCTACGGCCTCTTCTACGAAATCAGCTCCGGGAAATTGACCGAAGTCGTGCGGGACATTCCCGCATAGATCGCGGTGTACCGCATCCGCTCGGATTGCTCGGTAGGTGGTCTATCTGGGCGCGAACAGCCAGCTTGAGTGTCGCTGGCAGCGTTGCGCCGCCCTATGCGGTCGAGAACCACTTTCAACAAGCCAGACCAGGTTTGCTGTTCCCGGCATCGCTGAAGCGCTCTAACATCTCCGTTGCCACCGCCGACAGAAATGGCAGGCTCTGGATGATCAGGATCGCGGCGAATAAATCGATCCCCAGAATCCGGTAAATATTCGTCACAAGCACCGTGATGCCACCCGCGACGAGCAGTGAACCAAGCACCGCTTCTGGTATCGTCGTCAAGCGCGCGTGTATGCTGCGACCTCTACCCTTGCGAGTGCGATGGAAATAGCTTTTTTGTGTCGGAAGCGCCGCCTTAAAGGCCGCGCTTGCGACCGTCCATTGGACCGACATGAACACCACCATCGCGCCAAGCATCTGCCGATATGGGACTGCGACACGCGTCCGATAGGCGCTAACGAAATGGAGCAGCGATACCAGGAAGGCCGCAACACTCGGCAGCAGCAGCAGCGGATCCGGGATGGCGACAACCTGGAGAACAACAAAGGGCACCCAGATCAGATTAAGTAACGCTGCGCCGACGGCAATGATTTCGACCCCGAACCAGCTGAGCCAGCCGAACGCGAACTCGCGCTTCTGATCATGATCGAGCCGGCTATGACCTGGCAGGAACTTGCGCCAGTGCTTCTTCACGATCTGCACGGCGCCCCCGGCCCAGCGCGCCCGCTGAGTCCTGAATGCCAGATAGTCCTGCGGTAACAATCCCCAGCCGTAACGTCGATTGGTGTAGAGGGCACGCCACCCCAGCTCCAGGATCGTCAACCCGAGATCGCTGTCCTCGCAAATCGTGTCGCTTGACCAGCCGCCAGCGGCGTCCATCGCGGTGCGACGTATCAAACACATGGTTCCGTGGACGATAATTGCATTCACCTCGTTGCGTTCGACCATACCGATATCAAAGAACCCCGCGTACTCCGCGTTCATGGCGGCGTGAACGGAGCTGCGACAGAAGTCCCGATGATCCTGAGGCGCCTGGATCAATCCGACCTCGGGGTCGGCGAAGCTGGGTACAAGATCCTTGAGCCATCGCGAATCAACCACATAGTCGGCGTCGATAACGCCGATGATCTCGGCATCGGCTGTGGTCTTCGTCATCGCAATCCGCAGCGCGGCGGCCTTGAATCCCTCAAGGTTCTGGACGCAAACGAACTTGAAGCGCGGGCCAAGCTCAAGGCAGCGTCTTTCGATCGGCTCCCAGAATCCCGGATCCGGCGTGTTATTGATGACGACTACACATTCGAAATCCGGATAGTCGAGCTTTGCCACCGAGTCGATGGTACGCAGCAGCATATCCGGAGGCTCCCGATAGGCGGGAATGTGGATCGAGACTTTCGGCAAGCGCACGTCCTGTCCTGGCGGCGGCAATTTCAACAGCCGTGTGGGTTGGCTCCCCAAAACGACTTTCGTCATCTCGTTCACCCGAAACAGAACGATCGGCGCCAGCAGAACCAGGAGCGGAAGTGCGATCGCAAACGTGACGATCTCACCATGCAGCAGGTAGTGGTCGTGCCAATACACCTGCACGCCTGCGCACCAGTCGCCGATCAAATGATCAGCGGCGGCAAGTACTGTTGCCTGGCTAATGGTCGCTCCCGGGAGCGCCAGAATCGACATCGACAACAACGATCCAACGAGGACGGCAAGCACAGCCGCCTTCCAATAGTCTGCGTCAACAAGCGGCCCCGTCCACGCAAATTTGGGCCGCAACGAGGCGTCGAGGATGCCCCAATAAGGACCGACGTTGCCCTCGAAAAGCTTTTCCGGTTGATCGATCGCCTCAACAATATTGAAGTCGATGCCAAGCGTACTGGCCATCGCAACGAAGTCGCGCAGCAGGCGGGCCTGGCTGAGCGGACCCGGGACGGCCTGCTCAAAATTGTGCCCCGCACTCGGCCAGCCATACTCCCCGATGACGATCTTCTTGCCCGGATAGGCTGCACGCAGCCTGCCGTAGAGCGCGAGCGAACCCTCCACGGCACTTTTCCTGGAGTAGCCTTCCCAATAGGGAATGATATGGGCGAAGACCTGGTCCACAGCGTCGACGAGTTCGGGACTGTCGAGAAATGTCTTCCAGTGGTCAGCGGTTGCTACCGGTAGCCGACTGTCTCGTTTTACGCGGCGGACGATTTCGGCAATTTCAGCGGCGGTGCGCTCATGCCGAAAGACCGTCTCATTGCCCACGACGAGCCGGATGACGTTGGGGTTGCGCCGCGCCAGGTCGAGGGCGGTCTCGATCTCGCGCTCGTTTCGGGCTTCGTCCTTGTCGATCCAGATGCCCAGCGTGACCAACAGCCCGAATTCTGCCGCGATCTCCGGAACACGTTCGAGGCCTTGCGTTGAACCATAGGTGCGTACAGCCTTTGCCAGCTTGGCAATCGCAGTCAGGTCAGCGCGGATCCGCGCCTCGGACACTGTCAAATTCCCGGAAGATGGTCTGGCAAATCGATTGTACGAGACGCTCGGCAGCTTGCCTTCGACCGGTGCCGCAGCCGTGCGCGGCTCTGCCAAACCCCATAACGCCAAATGCAGGCCCGCGACCAAGCAAAGGATGAGGGCGACAGTGACAATCCGCATGTTCTGGCGGCGGCCACTCGCCGCGCCGTTCCACCTTCCCTGTCTGGCATCCTCGTGCGGCGTCTTCATTTACCTGCCTAGCTCCGTACGGTCCAATTTCAACGAGCGCTGCAGGGCTTTCGCCCGGTATCCGGACGGCAATTCAAGAAATAGGTACAGCCGACGAATTCGCCAACAGGGCGAGGCTATCCCGGCTATTCAAGCCAGGATCGACCGTCTTAACGGCTATTGGGGAGGCAAAACTTTGTCACGGGTCGATGCCCAGACCTGTGCGGCGTACATTAAACATCGTGGCAAATCGAGGTGGTGCGCGCCGAGACCTCGAAACTCTCCGGGCCGCGACCAATCATTACGCAAAGGACGGATTTCATCGAGGTGTGGTGCGAGTGTTCTTCGCCCAAAGGCCAACCGCGCGATCGGTTGCTGACGCGCAAGGGGGGTTCACATGCGCCGCTGGAAGGAACGAAAACTTTTCGCGACCTGCTGCTTCGTCGAGTTTAACGGCAAACCGGTCAGCTCAGTAAAGCGAGGATTCAAGAGTGCCGTGACGCTTGCTGGTCTCGTTGGCAAAGTGACGCCCCACACGCCCGCGACCTCGCTCATGCAGCGCGGTGTTCCGATTTGGGAGGCCGCCAGCTTCCTGTGTATGTCTCCGGAGGTTCTCCAGGAGAGCTATCGACACCATCATCCGGACCACCTGCGAGGGGCAGCCGTCGCGATTGGCCAACAGGAGCCCTTCGTTTCGGTGGCCGAAACGGCGGCCAGCTTGACCGGTGACCGAAATCAGAGGAAAAACCCCAATGATTTCTGGTCGGAGTGGCAGGATTCGAACCTGCGACCCCTGCGTCCCCAACGCAGTGCACATTATCTAAGTTATTGGTTTTTATTGACTCGGGAGGGCTTTCCGCCACGCTTTGTTCACGGTCATTTCACCCAATTCGTTGCGATTTCGTTGCGGCGTTTCCCGACGAGAACACGATCGCTGGCACCGCGATTTTCGGTGGCCGATGCCTTTGGGTAGTTGCAGGATCTTCCGACCAGACGGTTTTTGCCGAAACGGGTCACCTCGCGAGAACGGCGTGCCACGCCTACCCTACAACAGGCTGCGAGTGGCTCGAGAGCAGTCGGGGTTCGAGTCACCGGAGCGCTGGAGTGAACTAGCTGGCGAGCCACTCTATGGCTGACGTGAGTCCGCGGACAGAGCATGTGCGGGCCAATTGTGACGATCAAATCGCTGATCGATGCAATCCGTCAGCGCTTAAGAACAATCTTAAACACCCGCGAACTTGCATCAGCCCTTCAGCCGCGAAATTGTCGGAATGGCGTTAGAATGATAGTTTAGAACTCTTGGCTAATCTTGAAATCGTAGTTGGAGCGGGTGAAGCGCTCCGACTCAACTTTTTCTTTCGATTTCTGTCAAGGACGCCAATCACTTACGCCTTCGGCCTAATTTCGTGTTGGACGTATTGTTGGACGTTTCGTTCGACGCTCGACTTGGCTCGCCTGCCACTCAAAACTCGTTCTGCCACTATGGAAATCCGTGTAGGACTGGTGGTAACGCCATTATCAGCAACACGGCGCTTCCCCCCAACACGCTGGCACCCACGACGAGCAGGGACAGGACGCGTTGCCAAAGCATCTCGCTGGCGACGTCATTCGAATTCGGCATCTCTGTGCACCCGCATTTTTCGTGCGACGAAGACGTCATAGACTGAGTCGATGGGTCGCCAAGCGACGAAATTTGCCGGAAAATTAACTCATGATTCACCGACTCGGGCGCCCTGCCCGATGGGCGTTGGTGTCGGTTTCGCGCAAGAGCTGCAGTCTAGCAATCTAAGATGGTTGCGGTATAGGATTTGAACCAATGACCTTCAGATTTAATGCACCTGACGTGCGTCCGCTCCACACCACTACGTGAGCTGCAGGCAACCTTGTTGGTACGATTGTTGGCATTTTGTTTGGCTGCGCTCGCGGTTCCGCAAAATCTGCATGCGGTTACTCCCGATTTGGCACGCCGTCCCTCGGCAACCAATTCGCTCTCGAGCTGCCCTCCGATTTCGATCTTTCACGCGCTTTGCTAATATGGCCGGCGACAAAAGCCGGCGCGAGAGAAGTCGGCAAGGATGGAGACGGCATGTCCGACATACCCTTTCAACAGCGTGTCCAGGACTGGTTGATGGCTTGCTTCACGGAGGAGATTTGTCGTGACCGCGTCCAGCGCAATCACCGTTTTCTAGAGGAGGCGCTCGAATTGGTGCAGTCATTGGGTTGCACCGCGAGCGAGGCGCATCAGTTAGTCGACTACGTGTTCGGCCGCCCCGTCGGCGAGCCAACGCAGGAATTGGGCGGCGCGATTATCACCCTCCATGCACTGGCAAGCGCCGACAATATGGACGTCGCCGCGGCCGCCGAGACTGAGCTCGTCCGGGTCTGGACCATGATCGACAAGATCCGCGCAAAGCAGGATGGTAAACCCAAGCACTCACCGCTGCCCCCGAGCAGTACGATGAAATGAGGCGGCACGAAGTGGGGCGCAAACACTTTAGCGAATCATCGCTTGATGAGGCCCGGCAATTTCTCTTTCACGATTACGCAGTGAACGCCCTTGATGAGGTTCACCATTTGCGTGACACGCAAGTCCGATGCGATCGAACATAGCGTATAGGCATCTTGCGCAGACAATCCCGTAAGTTCGGTAATGAGCCGGATCATCTCGCGCAGCGCTTGCTTCGCCGCATCATCGAGATCCTCATCAAACCCCATCGTGATCCAGATCTGTTCGGTTTCGGCGCGCGGAACAGCCAATCCAAAATCACGGCGGAGAACAAATTCCAGCGTACCAGAGAGCGCCGTCTCGATGGCGGTCAAGCACACTTCACCGTCGCCTTGTAGCGCATGGCCATCGCCGGCCGAAAACAGCGCTCCATCGACGAAAACGGGGAAATACACTGTCGAGCCGGCAACCAGCTCCTTGTTGTCCATGTTGCCGCCGAAAGGCCGAGGCTCTTTCGACGACAGTCGTCCCCAGCCAACGGGCGGTGCGACACCGAAGTTTCCAAAAAACGGATTAAGGCTGATCTCCTGTCCCCACGGCAGTTTTGCGATATTTCTCTCGCGATCCAGTAGCACGACCATTCGTCTCAATTCTGGAAAATCTTCCGGCAACGTTCCTTTCAGGGGCGCTTGCAAATTCCACCCCCAATTTTGACGCAGCTTGATCTCGTGGATTCTGACCTCCAGAACATCTCCGGGCCTCGCGCCTTCGATGGCGATCGGCCCGGTCAGAAAATGAGGTCCGGGCCCATCTTTTCCCGCACTCAACACCTGGCGATGTTCCGGAAGAATTTCAAAATTGCTCAGCGGATCCGGCAAATCGTCCGGCTCACCTGACAGGGTGTCAATTGTTACCGTGTCGCCCGACTTTATAACCAAAGCCGGCGCAAGCGAGCCGTCCCAGTGTCCCCACCGAACCGTTTCAGCCGTAGCGTGCAAATGATGATCCATAAACCTGTTTCCTCTGGCAGTTCGGCACTAGACGCGCCGACGGTCATCGATCAAATCGGAAACAGCCCGACGTGACGAGGCCCCAGTATGGGTTCCGCGATACTTCAATGCGCGGTCTCTGGTATCCGACTATCAGATGGCTTGATCGTGTGGCCAGCGCTTACAGCAGACCGATTGCAATGGCAGCAATGAGATGCTTGCGAGCCTACCGAAACAGGCCCCACGCGGCGATCAAAACTGCTCAAAAATTGGCACGGCGCTTGCATCAAATAACGCAGTACGCTTCGTGATTTATCGGGCGTCACGGTCAGCCAGAACGCGAGGGAGCCGGCACGATGTCTTCTGGCGCAACGACTGAGCAACGTTCCACGATAGCATCTTAATCCAAAGGGCAACCAGTCATGAGCGACGATCCGCATCGCAGAAACTCTATATCGCAAGCTCGATTGAGCCGTCGCTCGGCGCTTGGGATTGCGGCGGGACTAACCCTCGGCGGAGCGGCCGCGAACTTTGCGGCGCCGGCGATCGCCCAGTCGGCGCGAACCGTCAAGCTGACATTGCCATGGCTCGCCAACGGCTCCTCGCTTTTCGTTTATGTTGCCAAGAGCCAGGGCTTTTTCAGAAAACGCGGCATTGACATCGTGATCAGTCGTGGCTTCGGTTCAGTGGCCGCTGCGCAGGCCGTGGGCGCCGGAGAGTTTGACTTCGGCTTCATATTTGCCGGTGGCACGATTCTCGGCGCGGCGCGCGGCCTGCCGCTCGTAGCGCTGTCGACGTTGGGATATGATGCCCTGATGGGCATGGCAATGCGTGGCGATAGCCCGATCAAGACCCCGAAGGACCTTCAGGGTAAAAAAATCGGCACTGTGCCGGCATCGGCCGAGGCGCCGTATTGGCCGGCCTTCGCTCGCAAAGTTGGTGTCGACATCTCGACGGTTACGATGGTGCAGATGGACAATCGCGTCGTTGAGCAGGGCCTGGTCAATAAACAGGTCGATGCGATCACAGCGATCGGCAGCTCCAGCATTCCGGTAATCATGGCGATGAAGGAACCAGTCCGCTTTATGCTCTGGAGCAACGCCGGAATAGCTCTCTATGCCGGCCAAGTTGTGACAAGGCCGGAAATTCTCGCCAAGGACAAGGAACTTTGTCGCGCCGTCAACGACGCGCTGACCGAAGGGCTGGCTTACGCGCTGAAAGATCCAGAAGCGGGCATCGATATCTTCCTGAAGGAGATTCCGGAGATCGGCATTACCGGCGGTGGCAAGGAGAACGCAAGGATTTCACAAGGGCTGATGCACTACACCGTGATTTCGCCGGAAGCCCAAACTAATTCGATCGGCTATACCGACATGACCAAGGCCGGCGAGATGGTCGACCTTGTGATGGAATTCGGCGCTCCAAAAGATGCCAAGAAGCCGGTCGTCAGTGAACTTTTCACCAATGAACTGGTGGGCTCGGTCAAGCTCTCAACGGACGAATGGATGAAAGTAAAGAGGAACGTCGCAGAATATGCCGCAATCCTCGGCTGACGTCATGCCAATCGGCGTCGAATCCTTCAAAGCGATCACCGCGTCCCACGTTCGCAAGATCTACGAGACACCATCCGGCCCGGTTGAAGCCGTGGCCGAAGCCGATTTCGAGATTACGCGCGGCGATTTTGTCGCCATCCTCGGTCCGTCAGGATGTGGCAAAAGCACGTTGATGCTGATGATCGCCGGGCTGGAAGCGGCCACATCCGGCACCATAACTCTTGACGGGTTACCGGTTTCGGGGCCGCAGATCGCTGCCGGCATGATGTTCCAGGATCCGACATTGCTGCCATGGCGCAGTGTGCTCGAGAATGTACTGTTCCCGATCGACATGCGCGGCGCCGTATCTCCGGAGAATCGCGCACGAGCGGAAAGCCTGTTGCGGATGGTCGATCTGTGGGCCTTTCGCGACAAGCGGCCGCGTGAATTGTCGGGTGGAATGCGCCAGCGCGTTGCGCTGGCACGCGCACTCGTGAACGATCCTCGCATCCTCCTGATGGACGAACCGTTCAGTGCGCTGGATGCGATTACACGCGATGAGATGGGATACGCGCTGGCGCGGATTTGGGATACGACGCGAAAGACCGCTATTTTTATCACGCATTCGATTCGTGAGGCGATTTTCCTGTCGGACCGCGTGATCGTCATGGGCAAGCGCCCATCCACCATTATTGAAGATGTCAGGATTCCATTCGAGCGCCCCCGAGATCCGTCGATAGAAGCGGATCCGCGCTTCAACGAACTCTATTTACACCTCAAGAGCTCGATTCTTCGCTCGACCTCGAGTGTGCAGTGACGGGCATCGTGAACAAACTCGACTTGCTTCCGCGTCCGCAGGTAATGCCGAAGCGGCCGTCGCTGGCTGCAATTCGCGACAAGGCACGCACGCTCGTTTTGCCTGTAGTCGCTGCGGCTATCGTGATTGGATGCTGGGAAGCGGTGGTTCGGATCAAGCATATCCCGAACACGCTGCTGCCCGCACCGTCCGCGGTTGCTTACCGGCTAATGGAAACATTGCCTTTTCTGCTCGGCCATGCGGTTCCGACAACGATCGAGACAATCGTCAGCTTTCTGATCTCGGCGGCGCTGGGAATCTTCATTGCGACACTCATCTGCAAGTCGCGCCTGATACGCGATGCGCTCTATCCGAACATAGTGATGTTCCAGCTGATACCGAAGATCGCGCTGGCGCCGTTGTTCATCGTCTGGCTTGGCATCGGCAGCACGTCGCGCATCACCTTCGCGGTCTTTATTTCGTTCTTTCCAGTGGTGGTGGCGACGCTGACCGGGCTGATGTCCGTCGACCGAGATCTGCTGCGGCTCTGCAAAGCGGTCGGCGCCGACGAATCCCGCATTTATGCCAAGGTACGGTTTCCGGCCGCCGTGCCGCATGTTTTCGCGGGACTCAAGATCGCCATCACTTTTGCGATGATTGGGGTCATCGTCGGAGAGTTCATCACGGCTCAGGCAGGTCTCGGATACATGATCCTGTTTGCGGCTTCGCAGGCCGAAATGACTTTAATCTTCGCTTCAATCGTCGTCCTTTGCGTTGTTGGATTGATCCTGTACGGATTGATCGTCCTGGTCGAGACGCTCGCGCTCAAAAGATATGGGGGTTGATCCATGCCGGAATCCATCATATCGCCGATCGTACTCTCACGTGCCCCCAACGCCTTTACGATCGAGGCGGAGCCGGAAAGTCTGACGGTCGGATTGACGACGACGGCCCTGATCGTGGTCGACATGCAGAACGCATATCTGTCGGCGGGCGGATATCTGGACCGCGTGGGGTTCGATGTCAGCGCTAGCCCTTCGGTAATCGACAAGGCTGCCGCCGTGCTGGCGGCGGCGCGGCACGCAGGCATTTTCGTCGTGCACTTGCAAAACGGCTTCGACGCGCTTCAGACAGAAGCCGGAGGCCCGATGGCGCCGGTCTGGCACAAGTCAAATGCACTGAAATATATGCGGGCCAATCCAGCCGAGCGTGGCCAGCTGATCACCCATGGCACCTGGGACCATGATTTCGTCGAACCCATGCGTCCCGCAGCCGGGGAACTCGTCATTCCGAAGTCCCGTTACAGCGGCTTTGCGGGCACCAACCTCGAACAGTTGCTTCGTGCGCGGGGCATAACGACTACCATTCTGGTCGGCGTAAATACCAATGTTTGCGTCGAGGCAACATTGCGGGATGCCTATCATCGTGAATTCTTTGCGCTGATGATCCCCGACGCAACGATGCAGGCCGGCTCGGATGCGATCTTTGAAGCGACGGTGTTCAACGTGACGCGATTTTTTGGCTGGGTCACCTCCAGCGAAAAGATCATCACGGCTCTCCATGGAAATTCCTTGAAAGCCTTCGCGGAGGGCTGACCAGATGCAATTCCTCGATCGCCCGGACGGCAGGCTCGCTTACGACGTCGTCGGGCAAGGCCCACCATTGTTTTTGGTTACGGGCCTTGGCGGTTCGCGGCACTATTGGGAGAACCTCGTCCCGGCGCTGTCGCGCGCCTTCACCGTTGTCACGCACGACCACATGTGCACCGGCGACAGCCACGGAAACCGCGTCAGTCACACGGTTGAAGCGTTGACCGACGACGTCGTCGCCCTGATGGATCACCTTCAAATTCGGCAGACCAACTTTCTCGGGCATTCGACCGGCGCGGCGGTCGGTCAGATCCTTGCGCAGGATCATCCGCAACGCGTGTTGAAGCTGGTATTGTACGCCGGTTGGGCCGGTCCTGATCCCTTTTTCAAATTGTGCTTCGAGGTCAGAAAAGCCCTCCTCCAGGGATCGGGCATCGCGTCTTATCAACGGGCCAGCGCGATTTTCCTGTATCCTCCGTCATGGATCAGCGCCGATGCCGCTCGGTTGGAAGCACTGATCGCGCGCTTGCTTGCGACCTCGGCGACGGAGGCCGTTCTCGCCGCCCGCATCGATATGATCGTAGCTTTCGATCGGCGGTCGCGACTGCGGGACATCGCGGCGCCTACCCTAGTGCTGTGCGCCAAGGATGACACCCTGACGCCGCTGTATCTTTCTGAAGAACTCACGGCCAACATTCCACAAGCGACACTCGCATCGCTGCCATGGGGTGGTCACGCCGCATCGCAAACCTGTCCTGACGATTTTTTGCAAGAAACGCTCGGCTTTTTTGCGACCTTGAACCCGATCACCCGGACATGAAAAGCAATTATCAATGCCGCCGAAACCATGTTCGTCGACGCGCCGGCGGCCAGTATTCGCGGGCGAGAGCTCGGTTTCGGTTCGCGATTCGGATCGAGGCGTTCAGCAGATTCACCTCTGCCTAAGGCTTGTGGATTTATGTCGAACGAAAATGGCAAACTGCAGGGTTTTGGAGTCGGGCGATCGGTCCTGAGGAAGGAAGACGATCGCTTTTTGCGCGGCCGTGGCGAATACGTCGGCGATATCTGGCTCGACCGAATGCAGGAGGTTGCTTTTGTCAGAAGTCCGGTTGCTCATGCGAAACTGACCGGCGTAACAATTCTGGATGAGTTCCGCGACTGCGTGTTCACCGCGGCCGATCTCTCGGAGGTCAATCCCATTCTGTCGGCTCCATCGGGCAAGAATTTCAAGCGGTCATTCCAGCCAATTCTGGCGAGCGGAAAGCTGCGCTATGTGGGTGAGCTGGTCGCTATCTGCTACGCGCCGACGCGTGCAGAGGCCGAGGATATAGCGCAGTCCGTGGTCGTCGAATACGACGAATTACCCGCCGTCGTCGACATGCTGGAGGCATGCAGCGATGGCGCGCCACTGGTTCACGAGGAATGGGACAACAACGCAGTCGTTGAATTCCGCCGCGAGGCTGCGATCGAGAAGGTCGCGGAAACCGCGGCCGTCAAGGTCCGGCTTCGTATCCGGACATCACGGCATTGCATGTTCCCGATGGAAGGCCGCGGCGTCATCGGTTATCGCGACGCCCGGCTCAAGTTTCTGACCATTATCAGCTCGACGCAATTCCCACACTGCGTGCAGACCGGATTGTCCGAGACGCTTGGTATTCCGGACGGCGACATCCGGGTGATATCTCCTGATGTCGGCGGTGGATTTGGCTACAAGGGATTGTTGAGCTGCGAAGAAGTCGCGATCGCCTGGCTTGCCCGCCGTGTCGACCATCCGGTTCGGTGGCTGGAGGATTGCCGTGAGCACCTGAGTGCTAATGCCAATTGCAGGGAACATCATTACGATATCACCTGCTACGCTTCGCAAAGCGGCAAGATCCTGGGGCTCGACTGCGTGGCTCATGTCGATGCCGGCGCTTATTCCACTTATCCCATCTCATCATCCGTCGAAGCTGCACAAATCGCAAATCTCCTCCCCGGCCCTTACATTATTCCCGCATATCATTGCAGGGCGACCGCTGTCGCCACGAACAAATGCCCTATTCTTCCCTATCGCGGCGTCGCACGCCCCGGGGTCTGCCTCGCGATTGAGGCCTGCATGGATTCAATTGCGCATGAGATCAGCATGGAGCCCACCGAGTTGCGGCTCTTGAATATGGTTCATCCTTGGCAGATGAAGGATTTTGACGCGACGGGAAAACAGTTCGATAGCGGCGATCATCCGCAATGCCTGCGCCTCGCCATTGAGAAGATCGGTCTCGACAAGGTTCGCGAGCGCCAACGGAGCGCCGAACCAGATGGCCGTCTGATCGGAGTCGGATTGTCGTTTTTCGTCGAGCAAGGCGCCATGGGCACCTCAGTGATGGCATCCTGGGGACGACCGATCGTGCCTGGATACGAGCAGGCAAGCGTCAAGCTGACGGTAGACGGCGACCTCGAAATAAAAGTCGGAACTCATTCCCATGGCCAGGGACATGAGACCACCTTTGCCCAGATCGCCCATCAAGTCCTGGGAATCGATTTCGACCGTATCAAAGTCATGCAAGGCGATACGCTGAACACCCCCTACTCCACGGCGACCTGGGGATCGCGGGGAATCGTGATGGGCGGCGGTGCGGTAGCCGCGGCATCAAGGATCATTGCGACCCGCGCAGCCGCGATCGGCGCGTGGCTCCTCCAGGAGGATCCCGCTCATGTCACGGTCGCCGACGGCCGGGTGTCCGGCCAAAACAGCAGCATAAGCCTGCGGGAGGTCGCGCGTTCCTGGTATCTGCAGCCGCAGAATCTACCTGGCGGCGTTGACCGCGGCGGTCTCGAAGTCGTCGAGGGCTATCGCGCCGGCAGCGACCTCGGCACCTTCAGCTATGCGGCCCATGGGGCTGTCGTGGCCGTTGACCCGGCCACAGGCCTGATCGAAATTCTCGATTACATCGTTGTTGAGGATGGCGGCACGATGATCAATCCGATGATCGTAGACGGCCAGATTTGCGGCGGCACCGCGCAGGGAATCGGCTCCTGCCTCTATGAAGCCACGCCGTTCAGCGCGGAAGGCCAGCCGTTAGCCTCGACCTTGATCGACTATATTCTGCCCGGCGCAACCGAAGTACCGAACGTGCGAATATTCCATATGGAAACGCCGTCGCCTCATACGGAGTTTGGCGTCAAGGGAATCGGCGAGGGAGGCGCCGTCGGACCGCCGGCCGCTCTGCTTTGTGCGGTCAACGATGCCTTGAGACCAAAACGCGCCGCGATTTATGAACTTCCAATTACGCCGGGACGAATTCTGGAGGCGCTACAGAACGGAGTTTCGTCAGACCCGACCGGCGAGACCATCCAATGAAGCCTTCCGCATTTGACATCCAGCGACCAAATAGCGTCGCGGAAGCGATAGAGCTACTGGCTGCATCGGCGGGTGAGGCATCCATTGTCGCAGGCTCCCAATCGCTTGGACCGATGTTGAACCTCCGTCTGGTCCGCCCACGGCTTCTCATCGACGTGACCGGCATCTCCGAGATGACGAAGGTCGAAGACGACGACCAGGGCGTTACGATCGGCGCCTGTGTGACCACGGCAAGCATCGAAGACGGGAAATTGCCCTGCAAAGGCCTGACGATGCTTCCGGCGATCGCTGGCAATATCGCTTATCGCGCGGTGCGCAATCGCGGCACCATCGGCGGCAGTGTTTGTCATGCCGATCCGGCCGCGGACTGGCCGGTTACGCTTTGCGGACTCGGAGCTTCCTGCATCATTACGGGGCCGCGTGGCCGCAGATCCCTGCCGGTCGATGAATTCATTGTCGGCGCGTTCGAAAACGCCCTGGACGATGACGAAATTTTGGTCGCGATATGGATTCCCCGCCTGTCTCCGCAAGGGAAATGGGGTTACGAGAAACTGTGTCGGAAGACCGGTGAGTTCGCCATGGCCGCCGGTGCGATCAGGATCGATCCGGAGCGGCCGATATTTCGCATGGCGTTTGGCGCCACCGAAGGCAGGCAGATCGTTATTCGGGATTTTCGCTCGTTGCAACGCCGCAACGGCGTCGAACTGGATGAGGCGGCCGTCATGGAATTGCTGACGGCGCGCGGTATCACCGATCCCGTTGCGTGTCGCCAGCTGGTGACGGTGATGCAGCGGGCGTACGTGCGGGCCATGTCGTGATCAGGCAACATGTTCGACTCACAGTGAATGGCAGGACGATCGTCGAAAGCGTCGAACCCCGGACGCATTTGGCGGATCTCTTGCGTGACAAACTACGACTGACGGGCACGCATTTGAGATGCGAGCAAGGCGTATGCGGCGCCTGTACCGTCCTCATCGATGGCCAGCCGGCCAGATCCTGCATCACCTATGCAAGCCTTTGCGAACGCGCTTCGGTTGTGACCATCGAAGGCCTGGAGAACGATGCCGTGACCGCGAGGTTGCGCCGGGCGTTCTCGCTGGAGCATGGCTTGCAGTGTGGATTCTGCACGCCCGGCATGCTGGTCACGGCGCGCGATATCATAATGAGAATCCCCGATGCGGATGAAGCCCGTATCCGCCTCGAGTTGAGCGGAAATCTTTGCCGCTGCACCGGATATGCCGGGATCGTCCGCGCTGTGCAACGCGTGCTGGCGGAGAAGCTCGAACTGGCAAACCTTGCCGGAGCCGAGCGCGAGCTGCCGCTGGCTCCGGTCGGCTCGCGGCCACCGCAGCAGAAAAACGCGGCAAGAGCCATCGCGCCTGCTTCGCAGCAGCTGCCGCAGCCGGCTGATTCCGTATCAGAGCTTACCAGCTTCGGCCTTGGTTCGAAAAAACCGAACATCACGATCGTGCAGTCGTTCGAAGTTGGCCGCCCTCATGAGGAGGTTTGGCGCTTTTTCGCAGATGTCGAGGCCGTCGCGTCCTGCCTGCCCGGCACTCGGCTGAATGGGCCGCCCTTGAACAACCAGGTGCAGGGACAATTTGTCGTCAAGCTCGGGCCGATTTTGGCCTCCTTCACCGGTGCGGCGAAGATCGAGCGCAACGACGAAACTTATAGCGGACGGATCCTGGGAGGTGGCCAGGATGCCAATGCAGGTTCGCGCGCCCGCGGCGAGATCGAATATCGACTATCGGCGCGCGACTCCGGACCGGCCACCAAAGTCGAATTGAAAATTCGTGCCTTGACGACGGGTCAGCTCGCCCAATTCGGCCGCAGTCGTGTCGTCGAGGATCTGACCAAAAGGATTTTGGAGACCTTTGCGGCAAATGTGGAAGCGAAGCTAAGTGATCGTGGTGAGGAGGTCGTGTCCGGCGAGCCTTTTTATGCCGGCTCGCTGCTGAGGGATCTCGCAAAGGAAAGACTGTCAGCGCTGATCGAACCGATACGACGGATGTTTCGACCGCGCGACTAAGGTGTTTCAAGCGAAGTGGAAACCGGGTCGCGCCGAGAAAACGCTCTAGCTCCAGAAATGCGTGAATGCCGGAGCCACGACATCGTCGAAGTCCACCTCCGCCGTCAAATGCCCCATGTGCCGGGCGAGTTCGTTGATCCCGGTAACCGCGGCGGGCGTGATCGTCGTCTGATAGAATGGAAGGTCGCGGCGCAGAACGTCAACGATCATCGCGGCCTCCGCCGCGGGAAAGAACTTCTCGGCAACGGTAAAAGCCGTCTCGGGATTGGCCTTCAAGGCGGACTGGGCCCGCGAAACCGCGACAATGGCCGCGGCTGCCGTCTCTGGCGTGTCCTGGATCAGTTGGTCGGTCGTTGCGACAGAGGCAAACGTATAGTCGAAACAGCCAACCGGCCCATCTCCGCGTCGAACGTCGAGAACGATCGTGCCTAGCCCTCTGCGGACCGCAATTTCGGCGCCGATCCCGTTAGCCCAAAAGCCGTCGATTTCGCCGTCCTCAAGGGCCTGGGCTGCGGCCAGCCCGAAATTGACATTGGCGGAGACAGAAGATGCGACGGGCTGAACCACGACGTTGTCTTTCTCCATGTCGATGCCCGCTTTGAACAGCAGGTATTTGAATGTCATGCCGACCCAGGGCGCGGCGCCAATTCGCCTGCCCTTGACGACGTTGATGTCCCCCTTTTTGGCATTCAGGTCCGAACGCATCACCAGAAACCAGTACAGCCCATGGGATTGCGCGCACAGAAGTTTTCCGCCTCGCCAATTCGGGAAGGCGGACAGCATCGAATGAGCCGATCCGACGACAAATTGGACCTCCCCAGCGGACAGAGCGCCGTAGGCTCGCTCCACGGGTGCAATCAGCCGAAACGAGGCGCTGATGCCCTGTTCGCGGAAATACCCCATCTCGACCGCCGCGATCGCGGGAAAGTACGAATTCGAGATGATGTCCGGAATAGCGACGACGACTTCACTGGCAGGAGACAAGTTCGATTTCCGTCGTCTGATTATGCATCGCCTGGAAGGCGATATCGAAACTGTTCACCACCGCATTCCCGATGGACCGATATGAGCTTAACGCTAAGGCACCGGGATTGGAAGTTCAGCTGAACTCGCCCGCGAGAGACGTTGGTATGCTGTTGGTACCGTCCTTTCCGTTTCTTCATAAATTTCAATACCTTATGAAATCCATTGGCGCCCGCCCATGGCACGCCGTCAATTTCTTCGCACTCAAAAGCAATACCGGGCAAGGCGAAAACAGATCGCCCTCGAGCGGCGCCTTTTTGGCATCGCTCGATTGAGAATTTAGCACTGTTAAGTTCACTGTCAGGGTCATTACTTATAGTACGAACCGACTCTCCGCGATGCTGGATCCGCTTTAGTCAGAAGGGCTCGTGAACGTCCAGGCGCGCATGTGATGTGACATGATTCGGATATCGGCACTTTCGAACATCAAGCTGCGTCAGATTCGTGCCGGCGTGCTGGTGATGTCACGCCAAGCAAGCACTTCCGCTCGGAAGTAAGAAATAGCAACCTCACATGCTTCGATTTTCAGGGAAAATCTTCGACGTCGCTCGGTCGGGTTGTGAATGCTGCGTCTCTTCGCAGATAACGATCGATGCAGAACGGATTAAATCCATCGAATCATGTCCGACCGGCACGAATCTCGTGATGCCTCCGCTGGCAAATGGGCACGACCATGTGCGTGCGATCAGGCCAACTGCTCTGGGAGGCTTCGACCTTCCTCTCGAGTTGTGGCTTACACACATGACCAACATTCCCAAAGTTGATCCTTACCTGACTGCGTCGGTCGCTCTGGGACGGCAGGTCCTGGGCGGCGTGGGAGCGATCATGATTCACTATACGCGGCCGGTTGATCGCTCGCGCGTCTCGAAAGAGCTGGGAGTTGTTGCCCGCGCCGCCCAAGCGGTCGGGGTCAGAGTCGGCATCGCAGTCGCTTTGCGCGACATTAATCCGCTCGGCTACGGTCCAGATGAGAAATTGCTGGCCGGCCTTGCGCCGCCCGACCGTCAATTAATTCGCGAAAAACTCGTCTCGGTGCCTGAAACACCGCACGACCAGGTCACTAGCGTAGAGAGGCTCGCCGAGAAAATCGAGAATTCCCTCGTAACCGTTCAATTCGGCCCGTACGGTATGGAGTGGTGCTCACGCCAGCTTCTTAAGACGATTGCAGCGAGTTCAGCTGTTTCCGGACGACGAGTCCATATGCACTTGCTAGAGTCGCGCCAACAGCGTGAGTATCTCGACTCCGTTTATCCTCAAGGACCCGTTCACTTTCTTGATGAGATCGGCATGCTGTCGCCACGTTTGTCCGTGGCGCACGCCGTTTGGCTCCGCGAGAACGAAATGGAATTGCTCGCAGCGCGCGGAGTCACAATCGCGATCAATGCTTCTTCCAATCTCACGCTGCGATCTGGTGTTGCGCCGGTCACGGAATTCCACCGACTTGGTATTCCCCTCGCGTTGGGAATGGACGGTTTTTCCTTCGATGACGATGAAGACGCTTTCCGTGAACTGCGCCTCAACTACCTGCTGCACCGTGGCGCAGCGCTCGACGACGGCATTTCGCCTGAAGATCTGTTTTACATGGCCTCTTACGGCGGCCGCAGGAGCGTGACCGGCATGGAAGCAGGTGACGGCATCGCGGCGGGTTCTCCGGCCGACCTTATGGATATCGATTACTCTGCCATCACCGGGGATCTGCTGGTGGACGATATCAGCGAAGCGCATATCCTTGCACGGCGAGCCACTTCGCGCCTGGTGCGCCGCCTCGTCGTCGCGGGTCGCGAGATCGCCTGCAATGGGCAGCTCACAGGCATAAACCTCAAAGAGGTTGAGGACGAACTCGACCTGCAGGCGCGAAAAGGCAAATCGGAGTTCCGAAGCTGGACCGAAGTGACGGGTCGCCTGCGTGAACGGCTGAAGCAATTTTACGCTGCTGGTCTGCACTATTGTTCATGATCCCGATCGCAAATGGCACATCGCTTGCTGGTAGTCGGGTGCTCATCTTTTAAACGGAGGAATGCCATGCCTTTTGCCCTCGATCGCCGTAGTGCTTTGAAGCTGGGGATATCGGCAACAGCATCATGGGCTATATCCCGCACGTTCGGGGCGACAACATCCGCTTTCGCGCAAGAGGTCAGGCCTCTCTCGTTTCAGCTGTCATGGATCAAGAGCATACAATACGGAGGCTTTTTCGCGGGCGTCGACCAGGGCTTTTTCAAGAAATTCAACGTCGATGCGACCTTCGTTTCCGGCGGCCCGAACGTTGATCCCATCGGCAACGTTGCCAGCGGACAATCGCAACTTGGGGATCGACCGATTGGTCCGCTGATTGTCGCGAGAGACAAGGGAATCCCGATCAAGGTTATCGCCACCGTGTTTCAAAAGAGCCCGTACAGCATCATCAGTCTCGCAAAGACACCTATCAAGTCGCCTCAGGAGCTCAAAGGGAAGACTATAGCCGTTCCGACGTCAGCCAGACCTTTGCTTCTCTATATGCTATCAAATTCCGGCCTGAAGGCCGACGACGTCAACATCGTGCCGGCCGCACCCGATCCGACCGCCCTGGTCAGTGGTCAGATCGACGGTTATTGCGGATACATAACCAATCAGGGTGTCATGTTGAAGTCGCGCGGCGTCGACATCTATGCGATCAACACCCAGGACTACGGTTTGCCGGAGACGACGGTGACGATCTACGGCCGGGAGGACTTTCTTGCCGCCAACAAGACGCTGGTCGTGAATTTCCTGAAAGGTGCGGTGCAGTCGCACGCTTGGGCGCTTGCCCACCCGGAAGACACCGCGAAATTGATGGTCGAAAAATACGGCGCGCCGGGACTCGACTATCAGGCACAGCTCACGGAGATCAAGGAAAGCAAGCCGTACATCGAGTTCGGAATCGCGGCCACGCATGGTTTGCTTGCCCTCGATGTTCCGCTCTTTGACAAGATGATCAACGTCTATCGCACGGCCGGAATCGTAAAGACCGACATGAAGTCGGCGGACCTCTGCGATGCATCGTTCATCGATCTCGCGCTGTCCACGTAACGCGCCGTTTCGTGATGTCCCGCGATATAAACATCCAGCAGATATCGATGGTTTTTCATGGCCGCGGAGAACCCGTTATCGCGCTCGAGAAAGTCGATCTGAAAGTACAGGCTGGACAATTCGCGGCAATCATCGGGCCAAGCGGCTGCGGCAAGTCAACGCTTCTGCGTCTGGTTGCCGATATCGTCAAACCTCACGCGGGATCCATCACACTTGGCGGAGACACACCGCGCGTTGCCCGGCACGCTCATGCTCTGGGATTCGTTTTCCAGGCGGCGACCTTGCTTCCCTGGCGGTCGGTTCGACAAAACATCGAACTTCCCCTCGACGTCGTCGGGCGCAACAGCAAGCGGCGTTCGTCACGAAGCAGCTCGGACTTGCTCGAACTGGTCGGCTTGTCAGGTTTCGCCGATGCCTTGCCGAACCAGCTCTCCGGCGGAATGCAGCAACGCGCCGCTATTGCACGTGCGCTCATACTGGATCCCGACATTCTGCTTTTGGATGAGCCGTTCGGTGCGTTGGACGAGATAACGCGGCAAAAGATGAATCTGGAATTGTTGCGTATCTGGTCCGAGGCGCGGACGACTGCTCTCCTGATTACCCATTCGATAGCTGAAGCTGTTTTCATGTCCGACCAGATCCACATCATGAGCGCCAGACCGGGACGGATCACCTCCGTGATAGACGTCCCGCTTCGGCGACCGCGGGACCTGGAGATGATGCGCAGTCCCGAATTCTTCGACTGTGTGAACGCGGTACGGGACGGACTTTTTAGTCAGGAGCGGCCGGTCGCCAGAGAGCAGAACCGGCCGGTCGAGGCCTACTGATGCCGTGGACGACGTTCGATGGACTCCGTGCGGCTTTACGACCCATCGCAGCCTGTATCCTTCTCGTGGCACTGATTGAATTTGCCAAACGAGTTCACCTGTTGCCGGTCTTCTTGCCGGCACCGTCCGACGTATTTTGGGAGGCGTGGAAAAATCCGGCGCTGCTGACCCGCAATCTGCTGCCGACAGCGTGGAAGGCGTCAACCGGCTATGCCATTGCCGCTTGTGTTGCCATCGTATCCGCGTCGATCGCAGTCTCGGTGCGTGCCCTATACGGTCCAATTTATAACGTCGGCGTGGTCATTCACAGCATCCCGATCATCGCAACGGCGCCGTTGCTTGCGCTTTGGTTGGGGACGGGCGCCGAAGTGCAGATCGTGATAGCTGCACTGTCAAGCCAGTTTCCGATGCTGGTGGGTACGATTCAGGGGCTTCAGGCTTCCGACGCAAAGCAGCGAGAATTGATGCACGTGCTTTGCGCGTCGCGCCTCCAGACACTGCGTTACCTTCAGATTCCAAGCGCGCTTCCTTATTTGTTTGCTGGCCTGAAGATCGCGGCGCCCTCCGCCGTGCTCGGCGCGATAACTGCCGAGTGGGCCGGTGCCGATCAGGGCGTCGGTGCGATGATGTTGTATGCGCTTTTCTCATACGATCCTCCCAAGGTCTGGCTCTCGGTTACCCTGACCTGTCTGCTGGCCGGCGGAGGTTTTGGGATTTGGGCCGTGTTGGAACGCATCGTCGTCTCCTGGAACCACGAGGTCAGCCTTGCGGACTAGTTCCAGCAGTTGGCCGGCTTCACGTTTGCTGCTGAAGCGTAGTCTTCAGATCGTCCTGGGTATCTGCCTTTTCCTCGGCATCTGGCAGCTGGCCGTCATTGGATTTCGGATTCCAAAATACCTTGTGCCGCTTCCGCTCGATGTGTTGCGGGCCGCTCGACAGAACTGGACTGTGATCGCTGGACAAGCGAGTGTCACGCTCGCGGCGGCAACTCTCGGATTGGCGGCGAGTACCGTATTTGCAGTCGGCGTGGCACTGTGTTTCTCGGTCAGTCGCAACGTGGCTCAGATGTCCCTGCCGCTGCTGATGATTTTTCGATCGATGCCGGTTGCGGCCGTCGCGCCGGTCATGATGCTCGTATTGGGACGAGGAATCGCGACGAGTCTGGCTGTCGTCACCATTGTGTCGTTCTTTCCGCTGCTGGTGAATCTGGTGCGCGGGCTGGAGAACGCAGACCGCAACGCGCTCGAACTGCTGCACGTCTGCGGCGCGTCTCGTTGGCAAACCCTCCGAATGGTGAGATTGCCGTTTGCTCTTCCGTATCTTTTTGCGGGTTTGCGTGTCGCTGGCGCGAGCGCGATTTTGGGGGCAATGCTTTCCGAATGGATCACGGGATCGAAAGGTCTCGGCAACCTGATTCTTGAATCCGGCGAAATGCGCGAGATTGAGACTCTATGGGCTGCAGTGATCGTTTCGGTTTTTTTCGCCATGGTCGTTTTCTGGATCACATCGGCCTGCGAGAAAAGATCACTCAGCTGGACACAAACCGATCTTGCGTGATGATTGCATCAATCACCGCGATGACTGCGTACCGTCGTCAGAAACGAAAACATGTCCCGCCAAAAATGAGGCCAATGTTTCGTAGCCAACGGGCGAAATTCATGTGATGTGCTTGACAAAATAGAAATGACTATGTTTCATAGTAAAATATCAAACGGCGAGGCTACGATGATGGATTCTAGCGACAGCAAGCTGACCGCGCACACGCCTCACTTGGCGAACGAAGATAATCTTAGCCCGATGCAATCCCGTTATGTCGATGTCGACCAGTTGCCCTGGAAGCCGACCCAGGCCAAGGGCATCGATATTAAGATCCTTTTGCAGGATAAGGAAACGGGCCTGATGACGGCATTATTTCGCTGGCAGCCGGGCACCCGTCTACCATTGCATGAGCATGTCGAGATTGAACAAACGTATGTGCTACAAGGTAGCATCATGGATGATGAGGGCGAAGTCCGCGAGGGCAACTACGTTTGGCGTCCGAAAGGACATCGCCATCACGCGGTTTCGCCGCACGGCGCGCTGGTGCTTTCTATGTTCCTTCGTCCCAACATCTTTCTCGAGGAGTACGAGGGTGAAAAGATCGGCGGGGAATAACAGACGCATTCGCTAAGCCACTCCAGAAAAGCCTCATTTCGTTAACGTGGCCGGAGCGGCGACACTTTTCTTCGACCGGATGTCGATTGGCTTAAGTCGCCTTATCTTCCGGCAGGTAGCGCTCCGCTACCCGGACGGCGGCGGGGGCCTGAGCAATAATGCTACGTAAGAACCGGTGCACGATGACCATATCGGCATAGGGTATTCTGACGAACAGATCGTCATTGACTTCGCGTAGTATGGGACTAATGCGCCGAAACATGTCTTGTCCTGCTTTCGTCATGTGGATTCCCACAGCGCGTCCGTCTGTTGGATGCGCTCGCTTGACTAACAAGCCGGCCGCTACGAGCTTACCGATCTCAGCTGTCATATGCGCGGCTGCCACATGCAGGTGATCGGCGATATCACGCACCGTGGTTTCGCCGCTACGCCCCAGATACCAAACCGCCAACATGACCGACCATTCGGCTGAGCTTAGTTTAACAGTGCTTGCCAAAGCGCGCCGCACATTCCGCATCAGCGACATTGCGGCATAAAAATCCGAGACGAATTCGCGCAAAACAGCGTCATCTGGCGGTAGTTCATCGAGCGAGCGCGCTGATGGTTCGGCAACTTTATGCGATATCAGAGCCTTCCGTGCAGCGACCCTCTTCCGAGAGATTACTTTAGCCGAGGCGTTCCGAATAGGTTGACGAGAGCGCAACGTAATCCCCTTTGGACTGTTGTATCGCGATCGATCGGCGCATTACGCGTTCATCGTATGCAACAGGCGCTTTGTCAACACGGCGGCGATATGTAGCTTCGTTTTAGCCTTCCATCCGGGCGAATCTAAAATCGTCAAATCATGCTGAATGGCGTCGGGCAGCCACTCTATCTTCGACAGCGGCAATCTGCAGCCCTGCAAGCCTGCTGATACGCCCATCGCCTGCTTTGGCCTATCGGCGCAGCCGAAATACACCAGGTCGGCATTTGATACTTGGCCTTCGACAATATCAGCAAGCGCAACGAGCCCGACGACCGCGAAATCGCCGTGACGGCGACTTATTTCTGAAAAGCCCCAGCGCTTCGTGGTGCTCTGCTTGGGCAGCCTAACTTCGACAATGAGCTCGCCCGGTCTCAAGTCGGTCTCCATAAGCCCTTTGAAGAACTCTGACGCAACCACCTCGCGCCGCCCGCTGCGGCTTTCCAACAGGAGCGTACCACCGAGCGCGACTACGCAAGCCGGCAGTTCGGCGGCCGGATCAGCATTGGCGAGGCTCCCGCCGATCGTCCCTCTGTTGCGAATAGCGACGTGCCCAACATGCGCAATAGCTTTCGATAAAAGCGGAAGATGCTGCTTGATTAGCGGAGAGCGGAGTAATTCGACGTGGCGGACGAGCGGCCCGATTCTGACGGTGTCTTGCTCGACTGCAACGTTCTTCAGTTCGTTCAGGTCGCCGATATCGACTAGAAGATCTGGCGTCAAAAGGCGAAGATTGAGCATCGCGAGAAGGCTCTGCCCGCCCGCCAACGGCATGGCAGAGCCCCCATGCTGCTCCAGTAAGGCTAAGACCTCCACCAAATCTTTCGGCTTCACATAGCTAAAATTCGGCGCCTTCATCCCGCGATCCGCGTATTCAACTGCGGGCTAGGAACCTTATCAGGGATCTTCATCTCATTCATTACGGCTTCGACCGCGCCCTTTCGGTCGTTCCACGGGCAGTTCGTAAAATTGTATAGTGCATTAACGAACTGCGGACCGGCATAGAAACGCTCATATTGGCCGTGTCTGCTAGCCAGCTCGGAGCCTAGATAATCCCACGCCAGTTTCATGAATTTGAATCTGTCGACGGCCGTCGTATCGGCGACAGACCAATATGTTTCGAAGGTTTCGCGCAACGCCGGATCGTCGAGGAAGCTGGCATCGGCCGGCATCTGGAACGGGCCGGCACCAAGCAGCTCCCGCACCGTCTCGGCGATGCTGTGATAATTGTTGGTACACCAATGGAGCGCCGCGTAAAGCTGCCGCCGGTTGACATAGGCATACCCGGTCGAGGTTGTCTCAGCCTCCTCGATCTGTCCCGAGATCATCGCGCCTAAACCCGCTTCGGCGGCCGCGAGCTTCGCCAACGTGTCACGCACCGCCGGAACTTGCGCGACGCTGTTAATTTCAGCAGCCTTGTACGCGATCCCCAGTATAAACTTCAGCTTTTCGTGAAAGCGGATAATGGCCTGATGATTGCCCATGACGTGTGAAGGCGTCTTGAAATACATCTCGCGCGACATGACAACGTCATCAAGCAAGAACACACGCTCCCATGGCACCTTCACCTTATCGAACACGACAATGGCATCCGACTCGTCAAACCGGGACGAAAACGGATTGTCGATGGCACTCACTGCATGGCGTTCGAACGGCTTGCGAGCCCAGATGCTAACCCCCGGAGTATTCAGCGGCACCGCGCAGGTCACCGCCTGGTGCTTCTGATCCGGTGAAAGTGGCAACAGGTTCCCGATCCAAGTTTCGTCCGAAAAGATTGCCGCGGTCCCGAGCATCTTGACGCCCTCCAGCACGATTCCGTCGTCCATCTCTGCAACCACATGCAGGCTCGGAACTTGACGGCCCTCGCGTTGATAGAGCGACGGATCTCGGGCGCCTTGCGGGGCGATGACGACATAACTCGCAAACAGATCCTTGCGCCTTAATTCATCATAATAGTTCAATAGGTTGCTGCCGAAGCCCTTCCGATTCGTCTCAAACAGTTCTGAGTGCATGGCTAGACCCGCAACGAAGCTCGCAACGTGATCCGGCGACCTTCCGAGTAGACCATAGGACCATTTCGCAATGCGGCGGTGCCCTTCGGCGCGCCTGCGCAGATCATCCTTGCTTCTGCTCCTGAGAAACCAGATTGAGTGTCGTTCGCCGCCGTCCTCAAACGACATTGCCTCGAGATTTTCCTGCGCCCGCTTGCGATCATACAGCTCCGCAAAAGAATGGGCGGTATTTCGAAAGGCGATATGCGAGGTGACGTCATTGACGAGCTCGCTGCCCACATACACGCGGCGCCCATCCCGCAAGGCTTTTAGATAGTCATCACCGCTTCGCAGCATAAAACAATTCCTCCAAAGCCATCGCAGGAAACCAATTAGGCAACCACACATAGCTACCTTACTTTGCAATCTCGTTTTACAATGTCAAGACGAGACTATATCTTTTGCGGCGGAATTAACCGCATAAGAGTTGTTTCTTTCTGCCCATTCCTTCATCTTGTGAAGCTTAGTGAGCTTTGATAGCATCATTACGTAGCTTTATTTTCAAGGTAAGAACCGTTTGGCCTTCGAAGTGGAGATAGCGACAGTCATCAACGGCACGCCTCTTCGCCGCCGCGTTTCGGCGAGGCAGCATCTGGCCGATTTTCTCCGCGACGAACTCGAGCTGACTGGCACGCATCTAGGCTGCGAGCACGGCGTCTGCGGTGCCTGCTCGTTGCTGGTAGACGGCGAGATTGTACGGAGCTGCCTAATGCTTGCAGCTCAAGTCGATGGCAAACGCGTCGACACTGTCGAGGGCATGTCGGAGAGCGGGGCGCTGGCAGGTCTGCACGCCGCGTTCGCACGGCGAAACGCCGCCCAATGCGGTTTCTGTACGCCCGGCATGTTGCTCACGGCACACGAATTGCTTGCGCAAGGCAGGCCAATGAGCCGTACCGAGATCCGCGAGTTTATTGGAGGAAATTTCTGCCGTTGTACCGGTTATGAAGCCATAGTCGATGCCATCGAATCTGTGCTTGAGCAAAGCAAATGACGCGCGAACAATCCGACGAAGAAACGCTAAAGAAATGACGGAAGTGGCCGCGGGTGAATCTCGACCTTTGATCGGCCAGCGCATGCAGCGCCCCGACATACATCGTCTGCTGCACGGACGTGGCCGATATGTCGGCGACATCGTTCTACCGCGGATGTTGCATCTCGCCTTCGTTCGGAGCCCGTACGCCCACGCGAGTATCGTGTCGATCGATACTGCGGCGGCGAAGGCCGCGCCCGGAGTCGTGGGCGTATTCACCGGCGCCGATCTGGGTTTCTGTGAACCGTTCATCGGCCGCGCCGAGAACAGGCCCGGACACAAATCGGCGCCTCAGCCGGCGCTGGCCATTGATGTCGCCCATTGGCAGGGACAGGCAGTCGCCGCGGTGATCGCCAGTGACCGAGCCCGAGCTGAAGATGCGGCCGAGTTGGTCGCGGTCGAATGGAAGCAACTCCCGGCGATTCTTGACGGTGCGGTAGCCCTGGCCTCGCCGCCGATCCACCGCTCAATGCCCGACAACGTTTCCTACGAGCATAGTATCAAAACCGGCAATCCGGATCAGGCGTTCGCCGAAGCCCCACACGTGATTGAGCATCAATTCGACTTTGTGCGCCAGACCGGTCTCACGCTTGAGCCGCGCGGGTTGATCGCGGACTACGATCCCGCCGCGGGCTCGCTGACGGTTTATCATTCGCATCAATCGCCGGTGCAAATGCAGGGCGTTTTCAGCCGGCATCTCGGTATTCCTGAGCACAAGGTACGTGTCATCGCGCCCGATGTCGGCGGCGGTTTCGGCTTGAAAATCAATGTTTATCCCGAAGAAGTCGCGGTTGCCGCCATCAGCAAGCTACTCAAGCGGCCGGTCAAGTTCTGCGCCGATCGCATAGAGTCCTTCGTATCCGACATTCATGTGCGCGATCACAGCATCAGTGCGCGCATGGCGTTCGGCGACGATGGTCGTATAAGCGCCATGGAAGTCGATGATATTTCTTCGATCGGAGCTTACAGCGCTCACATGCGCTTCAACATCACCGAGAGCATGATGTTGGTGACCAATACCGGTGCACCCTATAACTTTCCGAACTATCGGGCGCGCACCCGAAACGTGATCGTCAACAAGAGTCTCATCGGGATGTTTCGCGGTGTCGGCATTCCACTGTCCTGCGTCATCACCGAGGTGCTAGCGGATCTCGCCGCGGGCAAGCTCGGCATGGATCCGGTTGATTTCCGCAAACTCAATCATCATAAAAAAGAGTCGATGCCATGCGTCACGGCAGCGGGAAGCAAGCTCAATAACCTTGCCTTCGATAGCTGCCTCGATCGCCTGCTTGAGGTAATGGACTATCGAAAGCTCCGTGACGAACAGGCAGCCCTGCGAGCAAAAGGCATCTATCGTGGCATCGGTATCGCCACCTTTGTCGAGCCGACCGCCTACGGTCCCGCTTTCTATGGTCCGACCGGCGCGCCGATCACGGTTCAAGACGGCTGCACGATACGACTTGAGCCGAGCGGTGTGTTTCGTTGCGTGACTAGCGTGACCGAACAGGGCCAGGGCACGCGCGCCTCTATCGCGCAGATCATCGCCGACACGCTCGGGGTCGATATTACGGACGTCGACATGATCGATGGCGATAGCGCAATCTCGACCTATGGCGGCGGTGCCTGGGCGTCGCGCGGGATCGTTTATGCTGGCGAAGCCGCACTAAAGACAGCGCGTCAATTGGGCGCAAATATACGCGCTATCGCCGCCGTTATCACACAATCATCTCCCGACGATCTTTTCCTCGCCAATGGCCAAGTCGTCAACAAGCACACTAATGCGCCCGTCATCAGCATCGCAGAGGTCGGTCGGATCGGATACTTCCGGCAAGATACGCTGCCGCCTGACCTTAATGTTCAACTCGCGGTTACGCAAAGCCACGTGGTCAATAACCATTACTATTACATGACGATCGGCGTACAGGGGTCGCTGCTTGAACTTGATCCGGACACCGGCGTCATCAAATTACTGAATCACTGGGCCATCACCGATTGTGGTCGCGTCATAAACCCACTAATCGTCGACGACCAACTTCGCGGCGGCATCGTGCAGGGGATCGGTTCGGTTCTCTATGAAGAATGCATCTACGACGATATAGGCAGTTTGGTAAACGGCACGATGGCGGATTACATCGCGCCGATGGCCGGTGAAATGCCCGACATCTACGTCGAGCAGATCGAAACTCCTGAGCGAACGACCGAGCTTGGCGCCAAGGGCGTCGGCGAAGCCGGGTTGATCGGCGCTATGGGCGTGCTCTGGGTTGCGGTCACCGATGCGCTGAAACCGCTTGGGGCGACGATTTCCCAACAACCGTTCACGCCCGAGCGTGTACTCGAAGCGATCTGGAAGGCGCAGAAGCCGGACGCATGAAAATTCAAGTGAGAGGGCATCGAATGATCAAACGACTCGTCGGTCTTGTCGTGATAATTTGCCTGGTTGCCGTTCCCGCCTTGGCCGCCGATGCTGTCAAGATCGGTTTTATCACTACCATATCCGGTCCAGGCGGCGTCATGGGAAAGCATCATGAGGATGGTGCCAATCTCGCCCTGGAACAGCTCGGCAACAAAATTGGCGGCCTTCCCGCCCAGATCATCTACGGAGACGATCAGGCCAAGCCTGACGTTGGCCTGCAGGTCGCCCAAGGGATGATGTCACGCGATCACGTCGATTTCTTTGATGGCGTCATCTTTTCGAACGTGCTGCTCGCCATCTACCGACCCATTATCGAATCGGGAGCGATCATGGTTGGGGCGAGCGGTGGACCCCACGAAATCGCCGGTCCCTTGTGCTCTCCAAATTTCTTCTCGGTCTCGTGGCAGAACGACCAGGCTCCCGAGGCGATGGGCAAATTCATGACTGATCAGCAGATCAGCGATGTAGCGATTATGGCACCAAACTTCGCCGCCGGCAAAGACATGCTCAACGGCTTCAAACACGACTTTCAGGGCAAGATCCTTTCGGAAGCCTATACCAATATGAACCAGCCGGATTATCAGTCCGAGCTATCGCAAATACTCGCTGCGCATCCTAAAGCGGTTTTCGTATTCTATCCCGGCGGCCTCGGCATCCAGTTCGTCAAGCAATATGCCCAAGCCGGATTGCAGGGCAAAATCCCGCTCTACTCAGCCTATACCCAGAATGAAACGACACTGCCGGCGATCGGCCCCGCAGCCGAAGGAAATTATGAGACGGGCTTCTGGAGTCCAGATGTCAAAAACCCGGCAAACGAACAGTTCGTTGCGGCCTTTAAAGCGAAATACGGCTATCTGCCGTCGGATTATGCTGCCGCTGCGTATGACTCGATCAAGTTGATCGACAGCGCCGTAAAAGCGGTCCACGGCGATCTTTCGGACAAGAAGGGTATGATCGCGGCTATGGAAAAGGCCGACTTCCAGTCGGTCCGCGGGCCTTTCACGTTCAACACCAACCACTTCCCGATCGAGAACTTCTACCTGTTCAAGGTCGTCAAAGAAGCCAACGGGTCCTACGTTCGGAAAATGGAAAAGATCGTTTATCCAAATTTAAAAGATTCCTACGCATCAGAATGCCCGATGAAATGATATCCATTTAAATGCGCGGTGCCGCCTGAGGAAGTATCGCTCTCGGCTGGCATTTCACCAGGGAAAAGATTCGGCGTGACGAGAGACACCGCGACATGAGCCCGCTGCAGCTTTTGGTGCAAGCTCTCAATGGCCTGCAATTCGGATTGATGCTGTTCCTGATATCGGCCGGCCTGACGCTTATCTTTGGTATTATGAATCTGATCAATTTGGCGCACGGCGCGTTCTACATGATCGGCGCTTATATCTGCGCTGCTGTCATCCAGTGGAGCGGCTCTTCGCTCGCAGGAATCGTTGTAGCCCTCCTCGGTGGTCTTTTTGTCGGCATCGGGGTTGAGCTCGTCGTCTTTCGCAGACTTTACAACCGCACCTACCTCGATCAGGTTTTGGCGACGTTTGGCGTAACACTGATCTTTAACGAGCTGGTACGAATGATCTGGGGACCGAGCGCACTTTATTCGGCCATTCCACCAATTCTCAGCGGGCAGCTCGAGATTTTCCCGGACGTGCTTTATCCGATTTACCGGCTTGTCATCATTGGCGTAGGTCTTGTCGTTGGTATGCTCCTTTATTGGATCGTCGTTCACACTCGCCTCGGCATGTTAATCAGGGCGGGCGCAAGCAACCGGATTATGGTGGATGCGCTAGGGGTGAACATAACGCTGCTGTATACGCTGGTCTTCGGACTCGGTTCTGTGCTGGCGGCATTAGCTGGAATTATCGCCGCGCCCATCCTCGCCGTACAATCTGGGATGGGCGACGACATGCTGATCCTCGCATTGGTAGTCATCGTTATCGGCGGCATCGGATCGATCCGCGGTGCCTTCATAGCATCGGCTCTCGTGGGCATCGTCGATACGGTTGGACGGGCCGGATTAAGACCGCTCCTTGCCGTCCTGATGTCGCGGTCCGCCGCGGACAATGCTGGACCAGCCGTCGCTTCAATACTGATCTATCTCTTGATGGCGGCGGTCCTCTTTTTCAGGCCACAAGGCCTTTTCCCGGCCCGGACGCGGTAACCGAGATGCTGTCATCACGACGCGCCGTCGCTTTTGCCGTCATCGTGGCTGTTCTTGGTTTGGTGCCTGCGATCGTTATCCCGCTCGGCGTTCCGTTCTATGTCGCACTCTGCACGAGGATTATGATCTTTGCTATTGCAGCAATCAGTCTCGATCTCATTGTCGGCTATGGCGGGATGAACAGCATGGGGCACGCAGCATTTCTCGGCATCGGCGCCTATTCAGTTGGAATCTTCAGTGCTTACGGAATTGATAATGGTTTTATCCAGTTCGGCATCGCCATGTTGGCGTCGGCTCTCATTGCCGCCTTCATTGGCATCATATCGTTGCGGACCTCGGGTATCCATTTCATCATGATCACGCTTGCCTTTGGGCAGATGCTTTATTTCCTCATGGTAAGCATCAATTCGTTTGGCGGGGATGATGGACTGACGATTGCCAAGAGCAGCATCTTCTTCCTATTGGACTTGCGTAGTCCGGTCACGCTTTACTACTGCTGCTTCGCCGTCTTGGTTTTGGTGTTGTGGATCATGAATCGTTTGATCGGCTCACGATTCGGCATGGCATTACGTGGTCTCAAGTCGAACCAAGCGCGGATGGTCGCGATCGGCCTCTCACCGTTTCGCTATAAGCTGGCCGCCTTTGTCTTATCCGGTACGATATGCGGAATTGCCGGGGCACTACTTGCCAACGAAGATCTGTTCATTTCGCCTGCCAGCATGCATTGGGCGCGCTCGGCAGAAATCCTCATGATCGTTATCGTCGGCGGAGCGGGATCATTGCTTGGCGCGGTGCTTGGCGCAGCGGCTTATGTTTCACTCGAATATTTCCTATCGGGTTTCACTGAGCATTGGCAGATCATACTCGGATTGATCCTGCTTCTCGTCATCTTGTTCCGCCAGCAGGGCCTTTATGGATTGCTGCTCGTGCGCACACGGAGCACTAGGAATGCCTGATGCTATCCTCGCAACTGAGGGTCTCTATAAAAGATTTGGCGGTCTAACCGTCACTGACAGAGTGAGCCTTACCGTCGCCGAGAACGAACTTCACGCCATTATAGGTCCGAACGGCGCCGGCAAGACCACCCTACTGGAACAGCTGTCGGGCAGGCTACAGCCCGACGCTGGCATCATCCGTTTAGCGGGTGACGACGTGACCTTACTGTCGGCGCAAGCGCGGGCCAGTCGGGGTCTCGGACGGTCGTTCCAGATCACGAGCATATTTTCTGAATTTACGGTGACAGAAAACGTTGCCCTCGCAATCCAGGTCCGAGAGGGACATAGCTTTCGCTTCTGGCAGAAGATAAGCCGGGACAAGTCGATGCAGCAGCGTGCCCGCGCCGTCATCGACCGTATCGGGCTTGCGGCGCGGGCTGAGTTGCCCGCGGCGCGACTCGCTCACGGCGAGAAACGCGCGCTCGAACTTGGCATTGCACTCGCGATGCAGCCGCGAGTGCTACTGCTTGATGAGCCCCTGGCAGGGATGGGATCTGAGGAATCGATCCGGATGACTCAGCTTTTGGCAACGCTAAAAGGCACGACCACCATCGTCCTGATCGAACATGATATGGATGTCGTATTCAACCTCGCGGATCGTATTAGTGTTCTGGTCTACGGCCGCATCATCGCCTGCGGCGCGCCGGGCGCAATTCGTAGCAACAACGATGTGCGCCGTTCCTATCTCGGCGACGAGGCTGACGACTGATGCTTCGAGTCTCGTCCCTCCAGGCAGGTTACGGCGACAGCCAGGTCTTGTTCGACGTCAATTTTGAGGTCGGAAGCGGCGAGGTCGTGACTCTGATGGGTCGCAACGGAATGGGAAAAACCACAACCATCAATACAATTTTCGGCATCGTGCAGGCGCGCGCCGGTGAAGTATCGTTCGACGGCAAGTCAATCAAAGGCCTAGCGCCGTTTCGCGTGGCGCAACACGGCCTTGGCCTGGTACCGGAAGGCCGCCAGATTTTTCCGAATCTCACGGTCCGCGAAAACTTGGTCGCCACTGCGAGCAACAGGATGTCGAACGACAACCCGTGGACGCTAGAATTGATTTTCGACCTGTTTCCCACACTCCGCGGTCGATCGAACGCCATGGCCCTTCTGCTGTCGGGCGGCGAGCAGCAGATGCTGGCCATCGGTCGGGCATTAATGACCAATCCTCGGCTTATCGTTCTAGACGAAGCCACCGAAGGACTCGCGCCGCTAATACGCGTCGAAATCTGGAAATGCCTGGAGCGCTTGAAATCGGCGGGTTATTCTATCCTGATCACCGACAAAAATGTTAAGGCACTCACGCGCATCGCGAGCCGGCATTATTTCCTAGAAAAGGGCCGTATTGTTCACTGCTGCGATTCCGCGACCCTGCGCCGCGATGTGGAACTGCAGCACAAATACTTGGGTATCTGAAATGGTTAGACGAGTGATTGGCGATTGCGTCCTACGGCAGTAGTGTTAGCAAAAAGTACCCTATAAACTCAGATCATTCGTTCCGTGAATATAAATTCGCGGCATGCCTGACCCAGAAAGTCTTCAGACGTGTTGAACTGGCCTATGATCGACGTATGATTGTGGCCTTTGAGCCAGAAAAATGGGGGCGCGCGGCCCTTCGCCGCGGCAAGTCGGTACGCTAGTTCAAAACAATAGACATCGATTAACGGGTTTTCGAATTCCGCGGTTGCGATCAACGTTGGCACGCTATCGCGATCGACGTGCGACACGGGCGACACATCATCGTAAATAGTATCGTCGCGACCATAGTATTCCTCAACCCGGCGCGCATTTGGATTGTCACTTCGATTATCGATGCGCACACGCCCGCTGATAATCAGTAGTCCCGCCAAGCCGTGACCCGCAGAAGAGTGATGGCGCTTATCGTATGCGTAGCTCCCGACATGCGCTGCGCCCGCCGAGTGCCCCATTAGGAACACGCGGTTTGGATCTACATTTAACCGCCGGGCATTGTCTCGCACCCATTTCACGACCGCGGCAATATCGCGGGTAGCTTCGGGATAACGGGCGTCTGGAGCTAGCCGATAGCCCGTATTGATTCCTACGATGCCGTGTCGGGCAAAGTAATAGAGGACATTTGCATAAATTTCTGGGCTTCTATTTCGGCTGCCGTCCGTGAATGCGCCGCCATGAACGAAAATCAATGCTGGCCGTGCAGTTTCCCCGATCGCCGGATTGAAAAGATCGAACGCCTGCCGCTCATGGGAGCCGTAGGATACGTTTGATTCTAGAGTAACGCCTTCTTTCATAGAAGCCGCGAGCACTTCACTGAATTTTTCGATCATTAACCGGACATGACCACGGGTGTCAGCCGCCCATTTTGGTCCGATTTGAGCCATCAAGTTGCGTAGCTCGTCTGGAATATTGGGAGGCGAAGCCATGTTCGTTGGTAATCCGACGTTAATTTACTTTCAGCGTTTTTATAGTCAGCTTTCGCCGACCGCGCGCGGGTGTCAAGACTTCCCCGACAGCTAACTCGATAACCGACATGGCGGAGGGCTTACGGACTACACTACTGCCAGCAAATCGCGGCGTTTACTCCGCCACTGTCTTGCCCCCGCTTACCGTCTGGCGAACTTCAAACCCTTCAAACTGCGGATGATCCAGATATAGCGGCTTGTTATCCCCTGCCCGACTATGCGCAGCCCGGAATGCCTCTGATTTGGTCCAAGCCTCGAACACGGCCCGGTTTTCCCAAATCGTATGCGAAGCATAAAGGGTGTGGTCCTCAGCCTCAGGGCCTTTGAGAAGGTGAAACTCGACAAAGCCTGGCACCTTGTCGAGATGACTATCGCGCGACAGCCAGACCTGCTCGAACGCGGCCTCGGATCCTTTAGCGACGCGGAAGCGGTTCATGGCGATAAACATTAGGCTTATCTCCTGACGAATTTGGCGAGAGACTGCGATCTCTCCGGAAGCCTAGAAGAGGCTGACGTACAAGGGTACGACGATCTCCTCCCGAGCGAAACTTGGATTTTCGCTCAGGTAAACTCCCCCGGTAGCCGCGCGATATCGGCGAGCCCGGTCTCGCAGGCCGAGAGGACGACACCCGCATTTTTCGCGCGACGAAGACATCATAGACTGAGTCGCTGCTTGCGGGCCTCGCCATTGCCGAACCACCCCAATTCATGGCCTTCGATCTGCTGCGGACAGGCCAGGTGGAAGCCTTCCTTGCCGATTGGAGCATGACTACACGCTGGTTCGGCAAGCCCGCATGCGAGAACTCGGGCGCGGGATTGAGGAAGGCTTCCACAACGAGCTGGACCAAGACCGCGGACGGTAAGGTCTCTCGGTTAAGCCAAAATACGAGGAGTCACAGCACGATATCTTTCTTCCTGCTAGGGTTTTGTCGACCATTCAAGCTCCGAATCGGTTTCTGTGACAGCTGAAAAACTTGAAATCCATTTTCAAGCCAGGGAATCAAGCGAGCGCGGGCTCGCCTTTCGTCTGTGATCGGATGGCCTCAGGCAATCCGCACAGCGCGCCACCGCGCCGCTTGGGAACTGATACCGAGCCTTTTTAGGGCACGCGCGTTCCCTTAGGACGCAGCCGGATGCAAACGATGTGAGCTTGACGAAGGTTAGGTAGTTATCCGCCCGTCACCGCAAGCACCGCTTCCTTGATCTTCGCGATGGCGTAATGGCCGGCCTGCTCGAGTTCGATATGCGGCATGTTCGGCATTTCGTCGGAGGCGACGACGGCGTCGACGATTGCGGGACCGTCGACGGCGAGTGCGTCAGTGATCGCGGCCATCAGTTCGTCCGGCTTTCGCGCGGTGAAGCCGTGGCCGCCGCAGGCGCGCGCCAGCGCCGCAAAATCCGGATTAGGAAATTCGATCGCCTCGCGAAACGGCACAAGGCCGACGCTTTCGGCCTCCAGCCTGATCAATCCCAGCGCGGAGTTGTTGTAGACGATGACCTTCACCGGCAGCTTGTGATGCACGGAGGTCATGAATTCGCCCATCAGCATGTTGAAGCCGCCGTCGCCGGTAAGCGCGATCACCTGGCGCGAGCGATCGAGCACCTGGATGCCATTGGCCTGGCCGAGGGCCGTCCCCACCGCCGCATTGTTGAACGAGCCCACGATGCGTTGCGACCCGCTTTGCCGGATCCAGTTCGCCGACCACAGCGTGTTCAACCCGGTGTCCAGGACGAAAACCGCATCACGGCGGGCGAGGTCGCTCACCCCGCGCGCGACCGCTTGCGGATGGATACGGTCCTTGCTCCGCTTGAGGTCGGCTTGCTTGTTCAGCATCTCGTCCCAGCGATGACGTTCGTGGGTGACCTTGTCAAAGAAACTTGTGTCGCTCTTCGCCTTCGCCTTCTCGAGCAGCAGCTTCAATGTCGGCCGCGCCGAGCCGACGACGCCGAGTTCGGTCGGGGTGCGGCGCCCCAGCACCTCCGCGCGCTGGTCGATCTGGATCACGGTGCCCTTGGCGGGCAGAAAGTTGGAATAGGGGTAGTCGGTTCCGACCATCAGCAGCAGGGCGCAGCGCTCGACAGCGTTGTAGACCGCCTTGGTGCCGATCATGCCGAGGCCGCCCATCCAGCGCGGATCGTCATAGGCCATAAACTCCTTGCCGCGCACCGAATGGACCAGCGGCGCCTTGAGACGATTTGACAGTTCGCGGAGAACATCGGCGGCGCCGCGGCAACCGGCGCCGCACATGATCACGACGCTTTCGGCTTTGTCGATCCGCCGGGCGATCTCGGCCACGTCCGCCTCGCTTGGCGTGACTTCGCCCCGCGGCTTCAAGGTCGCGACGCTCGAGGCGTCGCCGATCGCCTTCGCGGAGAGCACGTCCTGCGGAAGCGTCAGATGCGCGACGCCGGGACCTGCATAGGCGGCGGCGATCGCCTGATGAATCACCGCGGCGGCTTGCGCCGGCGCTGAAATGGTCTCGGTATAAAGCGAGACATCCCGAAACAGGAGATCTGGCTCGGTGGTCTGGATAAAGTCCGTGCCGTGCATCGGCCGCGCCATGTCACCGGAGAGGGCAAGGACGGGCGCGTGATCGCGGCTCGCCTCATAGAGCCCCGCCACCAGGTGCGTGCTGCCCGGACCGGTCGTGCCCGCGCAGACGCTGAGCCGTCCGGTGAGCTTGGCTTGTCCGGCCGCAGCCAATGCCGCGCCTTCTTCGTGCCGGACGCCGACCCATTCGATCTTGCTTCGGCGAACCGCATCCCCGAGCGGATTGAGGGAATCGCCGATCAAACCGAAAATCTGTGTGACACCGATCTGTTCGAGAACGCCGACCAGAAGCTCCGAGACCGTCTTCGACATGTGCTTCTCCCAATCACCTTGATCGCCACGTTGGGCCAAGGGCCTAAGCCTTGGTCCGGAAAGGGGTTAATGTGGGGCTGGCAAAAACGTCGCAGCCAATAATGTTTTCGGTGACCCCAGGCATCCCCGAACGAAATGACAATTGCCTACCTGGGATCATTGGATCATGTCACCATGCCGGCAAGTGAATTAAGGTGACCCTAGCCTGAACAAAGTTAGTGCCTGTTCGCAATGCGGCAAATTCTGCACGTTGTCTACTCAGAGCCTGCTCGACTCGAATAGAAACCACCGTCAGCGCTCGGCTTCATCGATCCAGTTTTCCAAAAGGCTTGCGGTAGCCACGTAGCCATACTCATCGCAGAGATCGTGAGTTTCGCGCATTTTGGCTATCAGCTGTTTGTTGTCATCGCGCAGCTCGGCGAACATGTCCATCGGCGTCACGTAATCGGCATCATTGTCGAGGAGTCGCTTCAGACGGTTGACATGTCCAATCGATCGCAGCGTCGTGCCGCCGATCTTACGAACTCTTTCGGCAATGTCGTCCGTTATTGCAAAACTCCGACCAGCGTGATCGTCCAGCAATAGATGGTAATCACGGAAGTGCGGCCCCGAGACATGCCAATGAAAATTCTTGGTCTTCAAATAAAGGGCGTAGACGTCGGCAAGCAACGCGTTCAGCGCCCCGGCAATGTCACGAACGGCGCCCGGTTTTAAATCTGCCGGCATCGTCGACAGCTGCTCGTTTTGCACTGCCTTGGCATCCCGAACCATCATTGTCGCTTCCTTTCAGTTCAGTATTGTGGCGACGCCACAGCTTTGGTCACCGCACAGAGCACGTCGAACATGAGAGCGGCGGTAAAGGTCGGTTAGCTGCGATGAGGTACGACAACGGTTATAGCAGTTCCATCGGAATCCGAGTCCGTTACGGTGTGGCCACCGATGGCCCGTGCCAAATCCTCAACTATTCGCCCTCCAAGGCCTCGTGCGCCCCGCGCCCCTACGCCGCTGTCCTTGACGGTGCAATGCCAGAAGCCGTCGCCATAGAATGCCTCGATACGGACTAATCCGGGTTGTTGATCAGAAAATGCGTACTTCGCCGCGTTCGTTACCAATTCAACGATGATAAGGCCCAATCGCTCGCAGCGCTTCGAATCGAGAAAGCCGTCCCCGATCGTTACCTCGCAACGAATTCCCCTTGGCTCAAGAATTGCTGCTGCCAGCGCGAGGCTCAGGGAGCCGATGTAGTCAACAACAGAAGTGTAACGACGGTCGGAATGTCTTGAGAGGAGATCGTAGAGCCTGCCGAAGGCGAGGATACGCCGTTCAAATCCATCGATCGCCTTGGGCAAATCCACCGACGCCGTTGATATGAAATCAGCACGAAGCCACGCGCCCAACAGGGTCAGCATATTCTTCATTCGGTGATGGTTTTCCCGAAGGAATAAATCCAGGCCTTCGACTGGATCGCTGGCCGCCAGACAAGGCGATCGGATATCGTCTTCGTGCGGTAGGGTGATATCAAACATAGCAGATGCCCTCCTCTGAAATCCTCGACCAACGCCGCAACCCGGCATCGTTACTCCGCAGCTTTGCTGCAAAACAGCTTCGAGAGTGGCGTCAAGATATCGTCCCACCTCTGTCACCGCGTCATCTCCATACTGGCCAAAGAACGACGATGGCCTGTCATACTCGAGGATTCCGTGGCCTTGCTCGTCCTCGAACAGAACGACTCGTAGCGGCGCATAGAGAGCAGCGGCGAGTTGATGGCGGGTCATCTTTGAGGCGGTCAGGGGATTGCCAATTTCGTATTGCACTGTGTTGCGTCTCCTGCCCCAGATCAGCAACAAGGAGCCATGATCGCGCTCCACGAAGATCGACAGCATTGGCTCGTTGTCTTCGTAGATTTTCGCGCGTTCCTGATCACCACTCTGTAGTGCCTCAGCAATGCCGGCATCGAGTTTGGGCACGGTGCCTTCGAGCTTCCGGCGCACGTCTCCAAACGGTCGTCGTGACGAGATCCTGATGTGCTCAACGGCAATCGTCTGTGACGCAACGGAGGCTTGTGCGGTGGCTTGGGTCATGTAACGCTCCAATCTGTTTCTCGGATAGCGGGTGACTTTCTCCAGTACGTAATCACCCAACATCGACGCCTATCTGACGGAGCAGCCCGGACGAGCCGCCTCTAGCGAAACCAGCTATGTCGCCCGAAGCGGTCGCGGCCACCGATGGTCATTGCAGTTGTCGATGGAGAAATTCTATGGTTCGCGCATTGGCGAGCGTTGCTGCCGCGGCGTTATAGTGCTCCCCGTTGTGCCGAGAGAAGGCGTGACACTGACCCGGATAGCTGTAAACGGTTGCGTTTGGCTTTCCGGCCAGCGCCGCTTTGATCTGAGCTTGTGCCGCCTTTGAGATGAATTCGTCTTCCTCGCCGAGGTGCATCAGCAACGGGGCCTCCAGGCCGCCAACCTCGCCAAGGTATTTTTCCGTGTCACCCCCATGGTAAGCAACCGCGGCGTCGACTTCGTATCGGGCGGCCGTGATGAATGCCATCAACGCGCCAAGGCAATACCCGTGCAGCGCAACCTTTCCCGTCGACTCCGGCAGCTCGACAGCGGTGCGGACCGTTTCCATGATATCTTTCACGCCCGCATCGCGATTATACGCCGCGTACAGTTGTAAACCGCGTTGCCATGCGGCCTCGGACTTTACGTCGAGATCCACTCCCGGCTCTTGCCGCCAGAAGAGGTCTGGCGCGATCGCGATGAATCCCTGGGCTGCCAATTCATTGCAAGTCGCTCGGATGTCGGCGTTAACACCAAACAACTCCTGGAGGACGACCACCGCAGGCGCGGGTAACTTGGCAGGCCGCGATATGTAGGCGCGGAACGTTCCATCCGGAGACTCGATGACGATGTCATTTTCCATATTGCTCTCCTGTGAAGCTTTCGTACTGCTTTGAAGCGAGCCGTTCGCCGATTGGCCGATAGACAGACGTGAGTTGTCCGCGGATTGGCCGCAGCCTCGGCCTGAACGATCGTCTAACCGGCCTTCAACTTTGGCGGCGTGAAGGAAGAGATTAATCTGCCTTCACGCCGCGCCAGCTGTTCACTGACTGGCCGACGCATGCGTGGCAGCCTCTTCGATGAGCTTGGCAGCTTCCTTCGGATGAGACATGTAGGCCACATGGCTTGACTTCACTTCGATCGTCTTGGCCTTGGCGCGCTTTGCCATCATGCGCTCCTGCTCCGGATTGATCGACCGGTCTTCGCTCGCCACCATGTAAAAAGTCGGCTTGTGCTTCCACGCGGGATTCTTGACCTGGTGGGTGAACGCGTCGGTAGAGATCGGCACCTGCGATATAGCCATGAACTCCGCCTCATCCCGAGGAATGTCCGCCGCGAAGTCGGCCACAAAATGCGCCTCGTCAATCCACCAAAGCCCGTTGCTGTCCGGTTTGAATGCCTTGGAGGCTTGCGGCACGGCCTGTTCGATCGACGCACAGCTCTCACCTTCGTCGAGCGCAAAGGCGGCGATATAGACAAGCGCCTTAACGTTTGGATGATTGCCGGCTTCGGTGATGATGGACCCACCGTAGCTGTGGCCGACCAGAACCACCGGGCCGCCCATGGCATCGATTGCGGCCTTCGTGTACTTTTGGTCGTCGGCGTACGAAGTCTCGGGAGGCTGCGCTACCGACACCTTGTAGCCATCATTCTTGAGGATCTCAGCAACCTTCTTCCAGCCGGACCCGTCCGCGAAAGCTCCATGCACCAGAACGATATTCTTAATTTGCTGTGTCACGACTATTTTCCTTTGCGTTAAAGATCCGCTTGGATCGGTTGATTTTTGATGTCGAACGCCTTCGCGCCGAACCGCTCTTGTCTCACGCGCGGGGCGTACGGACGTGTTGGCTGCTAGTTGATGTGTGCGGGGGCAGCAGCCTCTTCGATGAGCTTGGCTGCTTCCTTGGGATGCGACATGTAGGCCACATGGCTCGCATTCACTTCGACCGTCTTGGCATGGGCGCGCTTCGCCATCATGCGTTCCTGCTCCGGATTGATCGACCGGTCTGCGGACGCCACCATGTAGAAGGTGGGCTTGGTCTTCCAGGCGGGCATCGTGACCTTGTGGGTGAACGCGTCGGTGGAGATCGGCACCTGAGATATGGCCATGAAGCGGGACACGGCCGGCGGAACGTCCGCCGCGAAGTCGGCCGCGAAATGCGCCTGATCTATCCACCAGTTACCATTGCTGTCTGGCTTGAACGCCTTGGAGGCTTGCGGTAGGGCCTGTTCGATCGACGCACAGCTCTCGCCTTCATCGAGCGCAAAGGCGGCGATGTAGACGAGTGCAGCAACGTTTGGATTATTGCCGGCCTCGGTGATGATGGACCCGCCGTAGCTGTGGCCTACCAGAACCACTGGGCCGCCCATGGAGTCGATTGCGGCCTTCGTGTATTTTTGATCATCGGCGTAGGAGGTCTCAGGGGGCTGCGCCACCGACACCTTATAACCATCCTGCTCAAGGATTTTCGCGACGGCTTCCCAACCGGATCCATCGGCGAAAGCACCATGGACCAAAACAACATTCTTGATGGCGGCCCTCGATGCGGGCTCTGCCGAGGCAGATCCCAGAGTTACGCCTGTCAGCGTGGCGGCGAGCACGGCAATGGCACAAGGATTCTTCACGGCATCCTCCAGTTAGCTGTTTCAATGACCGTCTCGAATTCGACGGGGCACCTTCAGCCTCCCATTCCCGTAATCGGTCTGCCAGTGAAGGGATGTGATTCGTTGTTACGTTTGTTACAAGAGCTTCCTGGGACTCCTGCTCGCATGCCCAAGGTCACATTGCACGAGCCCGCATGCGATTTCAGCAAAATTGCGTTGCTGAATCCGCCGCACTCACGTGCAGTCGAGCTCTGCGGAATTTAGTGCTCGTTGCGCTATCGGATCGTTTGCGATCACTGCCCGAGCATGGCGACGGCGTCACGATAGTCTCGCGTGCCGAAGCCCTCGCTAGTGCGGTTCAAGATCTCGCGCAGTCTGTTCCTGGTGCTATCCCTATCATCGATCCTCACGAGAGTTGAAGCGAGTTTGAGTTCCCAACCGAGTGCGCCCTGGGAGCGAGCGATCTCGAGGCCGTCGATCACGAGAAGGAACGCCTCTTGCGTTTTTTCGCGCATAGCCAGGCTCAACGCGCGTATGCGCATGAGCTCCGGCAAACACCAACCCTCTCCAGACGCTTGGCAACGTGCGAGGGCGCTCGAGACGATTGTGTCTGCTTCGCCGTGACGTCTGCACGCAATCAAGCCCTCTGCGAGAACCCCTTCGAAGGCCGCGTTGTAAAGTACGAAGCCGGCCGCCTCGAGCGATCGGATTGTTCGCTGCAATGACACGACGCCGTCGGCAGCATTTTCCTGTCGGATTAGAATTTCACCTTCGAAGGCATCGGCGTAGGTATGCCAAACGTCGAGCGCGTGCAATATTGTGTGTTCTCGCAACATCTTCGTGTATCGTGCGGCGAGCGGCAGGTCGCCCGCCCACAACGCTATGAAGCAAGCCGCATCCGAGAGTATGTGTGCCAATGTCAAGGTATGCTCCAGGGCGAGGCCTTCGGTAATCATCTGCTCGACTAAAACCGACGCTTGATCGGCGTGGCCTTGAAGCCACAGCCCGCGCACCAGGGTGACCTGGGCGACCAGCCGTTGATCGTATTGAAACCGACTGACGTGCGACCGTTGCGGCGGCGGAGCGTAGCGCTCCAGCATCTGTTCGATCTCTCGGTGCGATCCGGCGAAGTCCCCTAAGTAGTGCAAGGATTTTCCGCGCATTCGTTGCCCAACCATCCGATCCTGTGAATCGCTGGCGCGTTCCGCGACGGCGATAAAGCGGTCGGCGAGTGTGAGAGCCTCGGCAGCCTCGCCATTGTTCGTGCGATCGACGGAGAGTGCCCAGATCGCCCGGAGCTGGTAGTCGACATCGTCGAGTTCGATGGCCAGGGCAAGGGTCTCCCGCCAAGCCGCCGCTCCGCTGGGAACGCCCTTGATCGCGCGCATCTGAGGCCAGCCTGAGATCGCATAAAGCTGCATCAGCAGGCGGCGATCCGGGTTTGGCTGGTCCCTGAGCCAGGCGATCGCCCGCTCGACCCGCGATAATCCTTCGTCAAGTAGCGAAAGATGAAACCAAATCGGCGCTGCAGCGGCAGTTATCGCGGCACCCATGGCGCCGTCGCCTTCCTCGGAGAAGCTCCAGTCAAGAGCTGCGCGCAAGTTGCCGAGTTCGCATTCATAAGTGTGAAGCCAGTCCGCGGTCGGACGCTGGTCGCATTCCACCTTGGCCCGGTCGAAGAGGATCCACACGTGTTCGGCGTGACGTCGGCGGCTAGACTGGGCCTCGCCGCCTTCCGCCAACTTCTCTTGGGCATACACCCGAGTGGTGTTGAGCAAACGGTAGCGGAACGTCTGCGCCTGGGATTTTGCGACCACGAATGACTTGTCGAGCAGACTTGCCAGGCGATCATTAGCTTCTCCGAAGCTGACTAAGGGAGCCATCACAAAGGCGGCATCCTCTAACGTGAAGCTGCCGTTGAATGCCGACAGGCATCTCAACACCGCCTGATCTTCGGGCGACAGGAGCCGATAACTCCAGTCGAGCGTGGCCCGTAGCGTTTGGTGGCGTGGGACAGCTGTGCGTCGCCCATGCGTGAGGATCGAGAAACTATCCCCAACTGAGTTGGCGAGCCCTTGCATGCCGAGCCCCGCCAACCGCCCGGCGGCCAACTCGATTGCTAGGGCGACACCATCCAACCGCCGGCAAATCTCCGCGACGTAGGGCGCATCCGCGTCGCTGATTTGGTAGCCCCCCAGAGCGAAGGCGGCCCGCTCCTCGAACATTTCCACCGCCGGATAGCGCCGCACCTCTTCCGCCGACAGGGCGGAAGACTCCGGTGGAGCGTCCAGAGGAGAAAGCTGATGGACCCACTCACCGGCGGCGCGGAGCCGCTCGCGAGAAGTCGCGAGGATCGTTACGCCCTGCGCGCTGCTGAGCAAGGCTTCGGCGAAAGCCGCCGCGAGGTCTACGAGATGCTCACAATTGTCGAGTACGATGAGAACGCGACGATCTTCGACTGCCACGGCGATCGCGTCGACCGGATCTTGCTGCAGACGGAGATTGAGACCGAGAGCGGCAGCTGCTGCTGCCGACATCTGTATCCCATTCTCGATGGGAGCCAAGTCCACAAAAGCAACCGCGTCGAAGGCTGTGCGTAGGCGATCCGCGACGGCAACGGCTACAGTCGTTTTGCCGATGCCGCCCGCGCCGACCAACGACAGCAGGCGGCGCCGGGTCCCTTCCGCTACGAGGCCGGCGATGACTTCGTCGCGACCAACGACCTGGGCGATCTGCGCAGGGAGACGTTGCGGCTTCAGTCGCTTGCAGTGAGGAGGATCGGGCGCAAGCTTCGCCGTCGCGGTCTCAACGTCGAGAACAAAGCAATACCCGCGCCCCGGGACGGTTGCGATGTAGCGATCCCCTCCGGCACCCAACGCCTTGCGAACAGCTGAGATGCCAACCCGTAAGGCGGTCTCGTCAACGGAGGCTCCGCGCCAAACCAAGTGTGTCAGATCGTCCTTTGACAAAATCTGGCCTGGCCGTGAAGCGAGCGCGATTAAAATGTCGAGTGCCCGACTTCCGAGTTTTACCTGTTTGCCACGCCGCCAAAGGGCTCGCGCGACAGGGGCAAGTTCGAATTGGCCAAACTTGAGGCGCTCTCCGACTGCACTTTCGAGTTGGACCGACATTTTCGCCTCAACCGACGCTACCTCGTGGGCTACTCGACCAGAGGAAAAGGATTTACGCCGAGCCAGAGCAGCCACAGAGGGATTTCAGTTCGTGTCGAACCATCCATGAGAGCACCTTGCTAGTCAGCTCGCGAGCCACCCAGACTCACGTCCGGACCAGCGAGATTTGCAGATTTGTCGGTCGGTTCTGCTTCGTATCAAAGCCGAAGCCGTCCATATTGTGTACCCGAGAACACCAGGTCGCTGCGGAGAAGGAGCCCTCGATCGAGGTAGCATCCGGGTTCGCCCACAGCGTATTATTATTGCGCTGCGCTCGCAAAATTGTACGATTTTGACCTTATTGTAGGATTTGGCCGAGAAATCGCTGCTAATGACAACGCCGCCATTCGCCGCTGCTTTATGATTGGGGGCGTTCATCCTGTCGGGACAGTGGAGGTTAGCGTTGAGAGCATAAGTATTTGTCGCTTTGCAACTGTTATGGAGGCAATGATGGCTGCGGATGCAATCGAGGACGACCTTTCCAAACGCTTCCGGATAGAACGACCGGCGACCCTTCTGGCGCGCAAATCCTCGAAAGCACGCGTCGTTTTTGCGCGCATGCGGAGCAATCATAAGATGCGTGGCCGTTCACTGGCCGCCACACCGCAGGAGGCCTTTGCTTTTTGGGTTCCGTTATCGGTGCCGTTTTTCTCGAACTTATGGACTGCGGGACGGCGCAGAGAAGTGCCCGATTGGCATCTCGGCGACGCCCAGCTGGTCGACCTCGGTGAGCGTCCGGTCGTCGGGCTGGACACGCCTTTTGATTCAATTCGCTTCGGCATCACGCAGGTTACGCTTGACGAGATGGCCAATGAGGCCGGAATTCGCCGGGTGAAGGGGCTTTACGCGCCGAATTTCGGCGCCCGTGATCTGGTAATGTTTGGTCTGGCACAAGCGATCGCCGGGGCGATGGAGCGACCGGGCGAAGAGACCGCGATGTTTTCCGACAGTATCGCGCTTGCTTTTTTCGCTCACATTGTGCGCGCTTACGGCAGCGTCCCGATCGGAGGACGGAACGCCCGCGGTGGGCTTGCGGCATGGCAGCTGCAACGCACCCGGGACCTCATCAATGCCAATTTGGCCCACGATCTTTCGATCGCGGAGATCGCGCATGAGTGCGGACTGTCGAGCGGCTACTTTGCGCGGGCTTTCAAAAGATCGACAGGAATGCCGCCCTACCAGTGGCAGACCAAAATGCGCGTCGACCGCGCCAAAGAACTCTTAAAAGACCCACGCTGTGAGCTTGCCGAGATTGCCCTGCTTTGCGGCTTCGTTGACCAAAGCCATTTCACGCGCGTATTTTCCAGGAGCGAGGGTTACAGCCCGGGCCGGTGGCGCCGCCTTCACCGCCTATAGTCTAATAGGCTTCCTGCTGCGTCAGGATCGCCCATCAATTTTCCGTCTCTGAAAGGTCCGCTTTGTGTCAATCGCGTCGATTTTGTCAGGTCTGCAGTACGTCCGGTTAGCCGTTGATCTCGGAAGGCGGGATGTCCGGGTTTGCGGTTTGAAGGCATCGGCTCGGACGTGCTTCAAGCGCTCAAACCGGAACCTCGAATTCACGCGTCTCCCACAATGGAGTGCTGCCGAACCTACCCACAAGGAAATCAATAAATAATCGGACCTTCACGGCAAGATGGCGCGTTGGCGGATAGAGCGCGTACAGCGCCAACGGCGGCGGCTTGTAGTCATCAAGGAATCTCTGCAAAGCGCCATCGCGAAGAGACGCCGCGGCGATGAACGTCGGTAGCATCGCCACTCCTCTCCCCTTGATCGCTGCTTCGCGCAGCACTTCCGCGTTGTTGGCGCATAGCGTCCATTCCGGATGCACCCAATGCTCGCCGTCCGTCCCGGTGAGCTTCCACTGATTACCCGTCAGCAAGAAGCCATAAGTCAGCAACGTGTGATCTCGCAGATCTCTAGGATGCGCAGGTATGCCGTGCCGATTTAGGTAGACGGGCGAGGCGCAAATCGCGCGCTCAATTGGTACGATTTTGCGCGCGATCAGGCTGGATGATTCCAGGTCAGCGATCCGAAGCGTGACGTCGTAGCCACCCTGCACCGGATCTACCTGGTCATCGCTCAGTAGTAGCTGGATTCGTAGCTCCGGGTATTGTTCCATGAAATCCGCAATCGCGGGTCCTAACTGCAAAGTCCCAAACGACATCGGCGCGTTCACGCGCAGCAAGCCACGTGGCGTGGACTGCAGGTGTGCCGCAGCCTGATCTGCGGCATCGAGATCGGCGAGAATCGCAAGCGCGCGCTCGAAATAGGCCTGACCATTTTCGTTTGGACTGGCGTGTCTGGTGGTGCGGTTCAAAAGCTGCACGCCGAGTTCGTGCTCAAGATCGTTCACATATTTGCTGATGGCAGAGCGCGACAATCGAAGCTGACGGGCCGCTTCAGAGAAGCTGCCGAGTTCAACCACTTTGACGAAGGCACGCAGGCTGGAGATCTTGTCCATTATTGTCATCAAATCATAGACAGTGATGACACGAAAGGCCTGATTGTCTTTGAAATCAGCTTGCCCAACTATGCCCAGAACGGAGGGCAAAGAGCCTCCAAATCCTGGAGACGCACCATGTCAGGTATCCATCACGTCACCGCCATTGCGGGTAACGCCTTACAGAACTACGACTTTTATACCCGGTCGCTCGGACTTCGCTTCGTCAAGAAGACGGTCAATTTCGATGATCCGGGCACCTATCACTTCTATTACGGCGACGAAGCCGGCCATCCCGGAACTATCCTTACTTTCTTCGCCTGGGAAGGGGCGGCGCCCGGCCGCGGCGGCGTCGGACAAACTCAGCAGACCGCGCTCCGAGTGCCGGCCCGTTCGCTCGGCTACTGGACGCACCGCTTCATCGAAAAAGGCATCGCCCATGAGACGCTGGAGAAGCGTTTCGGCGAAGCGGCACTGCCGTTTAACGATCCGGACGGTATGAGCCTCGCACTCGTCGGCGTTCCCGGCGCTGAGAACGAGGCGGGTTGGAGCAATGGCGATGTGCCTGCGGAGCACGCGATCCGTGGCTTCCACGGCGTGACGCTGCTGCTCGAAGACGCCGCCAAGACCGGCGCGATCCTGACCGACGTGTTCGGATTCAGGGAGGCCGCGCGCGAGGGATCCATCATCCGCCTCAAGGCGGACAGCGGAAACGGCGGCATTGTCGATATCTATGAGGCGAAGGGCTTCCTGTCTGGACGCCAGGGCGCCGGCTCGGTTCACCACGTCGCGTTCCGCGCCGTCAATGACGCCGACCAGGCCGAGATGGCGCGCAAGTTGGTGGAGACCCACGGTCAGCATCCGACCGAGCAGAAGGACCGCAATTATTTCCGTTCGGTCTATTTCCGCGAACCCGGCGGCATCCTGTTCGAGATCGCTACCGACATTCCCGGCTTTGCGGTCGACGAGCCCGTGGAGACCTTGGGCGAACAGTTAAAGCTGCCAGCTTTTCTGGAATCGCACCGCAATGACATCGAGAGCGTGTTGCCCTCGCTGACCAGGGCTGTGTCATGAGCAACAACCTGTCCTTCATCCATCGCTTCGAGCCGCGCTCCCGGCCCGACGGGCCACCGCTCCTGCTCTTGCATGGCACCGGCGGCGATGAGAGCGACCTGTTACCGCTAGGTAAGAACATTTCTCCAGGTTCCCCTCTGCTGTCGCCGCGGGGAAAGGTCCTCGAAGGCGGCATGCCACGCTTCTTTCGGCGAATGGCGGAAGGTGTGTTCGACGAGGACGACTTGCGTCGCCGCGCCAACGATCTTGCCGACTTCGTCGAAGAAGCGCGCAAGCAGTACGGCATCGCGGCTCCGATCGCGCTTGGCTACTCCAACGGCGCCAACATCGCAGCGGCTATGCTGCTGCTACGGCCAAACCTTTTGGCCGGTGCCATATTGCTGCGCGCCATGGTGCCGCTCAAAGAAGCGCCGAAAACGAATCTTGCCGGAAAACCAATATTGATCCTATCAGGGCAGTTCGATCCGATCATTCCGTCTAGCAATTCAAGCCGACTCGCAGCAATGCTGGCCGATGACGGCGCTCGCGTTCGGCAAAACACGCTGCCGGTCGGCCACGGACTTACGCAGGCGGACGTCGATCTCGCGCGAAAGTGGATTCATGAACAGGCAGCAGTCTTGCCGACCGAAGCGCCTCGATAACGCAGCGCGGCTGACTGTTGAGGCCACGTTTGGAGCGGACGAAAAAGAACCATGGTGCGAACATGAATGGGCGTCGATTCTCTGGAGATGTAGCCGCTTATAGCCTCGAGTTGATCGACGCTCCTTTGCTTACAGCGTCACCCCAATACGCACTCGAGCAGAAGGGAGGACTTTCGCGATCAAAACTTTGTCGCGCTAAACAGTTGCTGATGGAAAAAAGCAGCCAAAAACTTCATCTTGCCGACATCGCAAGGGAATGCGGACTATCCCGTCAGTATTTCACAAAATCCTTCAAAGCGACGGTCGGCGTGACACCGCACCGGTGGCTTCAGCAGTACCGCATCAAAAAGGCACAGGATCTGCTGCAAAGCACATCCCATCGGATTGCGGACATTGCCATCGAATGCGGCTTTGCTGACCAGAGCCATTTTACGCGCGTCTTCGTGACCTTGACGGGCGCCACGCCTGCAGCCTGGCGCCGGGAGTATTGATCATGATGAACGTTTCACCGAAACCATGACTTCCGCTGCTGCTGAGCTTTACTGCTGGGTATGTCGACCCATTGGGCAAATGACAGGATCCCTGAAAGTTAAGCACTACGGCACCAACTCACCATCGGGTCCGAACCGCTCGATCTTGGCTGCACCGTCCGAGGCGATAACCGCGTTCAGCCGTCGAATACCCCGAGTGTCTAAGAGCACAATTCCGGACCCGCCGGCGTTGTTCAGAAACAGATAGCTCGAAGCGCCGCCCAAGCCATCAAGCTTAACGTGAGCGCCCTTCTCATCTATCTCGATGACGGCCATCGGTCCGTTTGGATCGGCATTTGCAAGTTTGACGGCCGGAAGACCGTCGGCATCGAGCGAGACTTCGCTCCCAATCTCGCCGTCGGAGCGAAGCAGTTGGACCTTGGGTTTTCCCCCTTTTGCTGACAGCAGTAATCGGGGCTGCCCCTGTTCATCGACTATTCGGATTTCCTGGGTGACGATTGGTTGAGATGTCTCGTCCATTTCCAACTCCGTAAGAGAAATCGTCTGTCTCGGGCCGTGACGTCGCTAGCCGCACGCACACGAAGGCGACGATGGCTCATATTCTCCAGTGCATTCCCCACGCTAGCATCCCGCATTGCTCCATTACGGCCCGCGGGATGCCAGATAGGCCGCAATAGCCACCGTGTCGTCGACGCTAAGGTTCTGCACGACGCCCCGCATCGGTTCCGACGACGGCCCCGAGCGGCTTCCGTCCTGAAAGAAGTAGAGCTGGCGAACGATGTAGTTGGCGTGGTGGCCCGCAATTGGAGGCGCATCGCCGAGGCCTTTCAGCGTTTCACCGTGGCAGACCGCGCATTGGGTTGTTTTGCCGCTGGTCGAGACCAGGTCCTTGCCCATCGCTATACTCCCCGTCGGTACGTAGGCGACGAAGCCGGATTGTGGATTTCGATTGAGCGCGGCCTCTTCGTCCTCAGGCAGTTCTACGATCCGGCTTCCGATCGGCTCTGTACCACCGTTTGGAAGCTTCAGCCGAATATTGCCCGGCGCAACATAGGTCTTCGGAACCGTATCGGTCTCGACCACCCGGACCCAGAGCCGCGCCTTGAGCGAGGCAAAGTAGGCGGCAGCGGATCGGACTTCCTCGTCGGAGAGGGCCTCGGCAATAGCCGGCATAACGCCGAACCCTTTTCTCGCGCCGCTCTTGAAATCTGCCATCTGCTGAACAAAGTAGGATTCAGGCATTTCTGCGAGATAGGCCGATTCATCGTGACCCGTGCCAGTCGGCAGATGGCAGGAGCCGCATGCAAAGGTTTTGGTGCCGTGCGCGATGACCGGTGGCATCGGCGGATGCATGTCGGGAAACCAATCCGGCGGATTAGATAAGTCGTCGATCTGCGCGCGCGTGTAAGACTTGGTGCTGCCTGGTGGTGGCTTCGGCTCGCTCTCTGTCGCGCGCGACGGCGGTTGGATCTTGTCGGTCACTGGAAACGCCCAATCCGGGCGCTCGGCTCCGTAGGCCATCGCCGGAGCGAGACCAATGAGTAATATACAAGAGCCTAAACGAGCTCCGATACGTCTACCCGCCCTAGTCACGTGGCGTGCTCTCGGGAAAGCGTGGAATGAATCCGTTGCGGTTAGGCATTTGCACCTTCGGAAGCGCCTGCGCGTTAATGACTTGTTTCGCATCGATCAGCTTGTTCTCCGCAAGGATGTACGCCGTGAGCGCGTAGACCTGATCGTCGGTAAGGGACCTCGGTGAGGTCCACGGCATGGCGCGCCGGATATAGTCAAACAACGGGGGTGCATAAGGCCAGAAATTGGCAATGGTCAGCGTCGTATCATCGATGCCACTTCTCTTCATGTCGCTGACCACGGGCGGAGCGGCGGGAGCACCACTCGTCGTCGTCGTCGCGCCCCTTCCACCATCGCCGTGACAGGCAGCACAGTTGTCCGCAAAGATCGGGGCGCCCTGGTCGGATGTTCCGCTGCCCACGGGCAAGCCTTCGCCGCTGGGTTCGATATCAATATCCCACGGCGCCATATCGGCGGGAACCATCGGCCTGCCGAGATTTCGACCCTCGCCGAACGCCACGCCTGTCCCGATAGCGAGGGTGCACAAGCCGGACAACAGCAGCATTTTATGCGTACGCATGCGTCACTGCTCCCTTGTTGTCGATCGCCCAGCTTACGACGGCGTTGAAATGATGATTTTTGAATGCCAGGAGCGGCGGTACGGAAGATAACTCGCCGCGCTCCGCGACGAACTGCGCGCGCGTCGGCTGTGCGTTGCCGGCCTCGTCCCATGCGCGGCTTTGCAAGATGGCCGGGCCACCATTCCAGCGCCAGGGCATTCGAAAGCGTGTAAACGCCTTGCTTAGCACCGGCTCCTGCAGTGCTGCGTCCGCCCAGCTTGCGCCGCCATCGGCAGAGACCTGCACCTTGGAAATCTTGCCTGTTCCGGAATAGGCGACACCCGAAATCTCATAGACACCCGGCTGCTGCAAAGGACGTCCCGGGGACGGTTGCGTGATGAAGGACTTTACTTCGTTCACAAAATAGAATTGATACGCTTTGCCATTCGGTAGCGGCTCCGTGTAAATCTGTGATTCCCAATAACTCATGGCGGGCTCCGGCAGGAGCTTGATCCGCCGCAAATATTTGATGTTCATGTTGCCTTCGTAGCCGGGCAACAACAGACGCATCGGATAGCCGTTGCCCGGCATCAGCGGCTCGCCGTTCTGGTAGAGCGCGATCATCGCGTCATCCAATGCTTTGGCGAGCGGGACGCTCCGCATCACGTGCGCCGCGTCGGCGCCTTCGCCGATAAACCATTTTGCTCTGGCGTCAATGCCAGTCTCTTCGAGCAGAGTAGAGAGTTTGACACCTGTCCATTCGGCACAGGAAACGAGCCCGTGTAATGCTTGGACATCCGCCTGAACTGGTGTCGGAGAAAATAGCGGCGCGCTATTACCACCACATTCGAGAAACGCAACCCGGGTCGTCATGGGAAAGCGCAGCAGTGTTTCGAGCGAGAAGGCCAGCGGCTGTCTGACCAGACCGTGGATCAGGAGTTGGTGCACACTCGGATCGATTTCCGGAACGCCGTCATGAACGATGGTGAAAAACACGCCGTTCGGCGTGATTGTGCCGTCGAGGAGATGGTGGGGAGTGCGCGATTGTGAAGTGCGCGGCTCGAAGTCCGGATTGGACAGTGTACGCACGACGTTTTTGGCAAATTTCGACGGCAGCTGATAGGCCGGGACGGGATCACCCGGTGAAAGGCCCCAAGGTGCCTCGACAAGTGGCTCGGCGGCCGCGCTGGTTGTTCCTAGCCCGACGCCGGTGCCCAAGGCGCCTGCGAAGGCTACACCTCGCCCCAGCAACGCGCGCCTGTCGAGCAGGCCATTACCGGCCACAGTCTCGATTCGACCTTCGCTTAAGCCGAGATATTTTTTGGCAATTGTCATCGCTCCCCTCCCAAGCTTCTAATTTGTGGCGCTTCCTTTGAACTGGCTAAGAGAGTCCCGAAGATTATCCCGCACCCCTTTTCAGACGAATTGGTTGATCTAATGGTGCGGGTAACTCCAACATTCTTCTGATCCCAATTCGACCTGTCTTGTACGTTTGCGTTGAGCGTCGCCAGTACCCTCCTCCGACCTTCGCCGGCACCAATAGAAGTTTCAAGTTGGCGAGTTAGTTCGACGGCCGTCGCAGGCTTCGAGTTGTCGTCATACGAAATGAATTTGATTTTGCGGCCGTTAATACCACCATTGTCGTTGATCATATCGAAACAGGCCGCTTCGGCTTTTTCAATCGTGGCGAACGCCGCAAACGGGCCCGTATAAGGCATGATGTTGCCGATACGTATCTCGGTCTCGCTTGCTCCCGCAGCCGACTCTTGATCGGCGTAGGCAACCAGAGGCCCAAGAAGGAGCATGACGAGGAGCGCTGCCACAAACATATTCTCTCTTATCTTTCGCACCACCGGTCTCACTGTTTGCGTAAGTGCTAATCGAGCAAGCCTAGCCAGGCAGGCGGGTCCGCCGTATAAATCCTCGCCTCCACGGACATACCAGGCGAGATCCAGTGCACGGCCTCGCCTGGATCGTTGAATGTGATCTTGACCGGAACGCGCTGCACAACCTTGACGAAATTGCCGGTCGCATTCTCGGGCGGCAGCAAGGCGAACTGCGAGCCCGTACCGCGCTGGAGGCTGTCGACGCGCCCCTCAAGGCGCAGCCCCGGGAAGGCGTCAACCCGGATCGTCGCGCGCTGGCCGGGACGCACATCGGTCAACTGTGTCTCCTTGAAGTTGGCTGTTATGTAAAGCGTGTCCGGAACTATCGAGAGCAGCACCTGCCCGGGCTGTACGTAGTTTCCCTCTTCCACTGTCTTGTTCGCGACGCTGCCAGCTTCTGCTGCGCTTATCTTTGTATAGGAAAGGTTGAGCTGGGCCTGCGCCAGCGCTGCCTGCTGACGTTCGAGGGTGGCTTTCGCCTGGAGCTCCTGGGTTTCGAGCACAGCCTGGTGGGCGCGGGCGGCATCGTGCGCCGCCTGATCATGTTGCACGGTGGCGCGGCGTTGCCCGACATCGGCTTCCACCTGCTGAAGCCGTTCGACCGTTCCTGAGCCGGTACTCGCAAGCGACTTGTAGCGATCGAGCTGCTGTAGCGCGAAATCAAGCAGCGCCTGATCGCCGTCGATCGCCGATTGGCTCTCCGCGACGATGGACTGCTGTTCGCGAATCTGCGCCCCGATATTGGCGGCACTAGCCTGCGCACTCTTGAGATCTGCATTGGCGATATCGACCGCGACTTGAAAATCCCTCGGATCCAGTTGGATCAGCAATTCGTCGCGCGCGACCTTGGAATTGTCGTTGACATGTAGCTTTAAGACATAGGCGGCTACCTTGGGCACGATCGAAACCACATGCGCGTTAACGTAAGCGTCGTCGGTGGACACCAGCCAAAAGCCCGGCACATAGAAGTAGAAGCCTACCCCGGCAACGACCGCAATTAGGGCGCCCACAATCAAGGATCGTGGGCTCGGCCGGCCGCTGTGCGGAGGTGCCGCCTTGACCTCCGGCGCCCTGCCCTGTGGGGGAACTGATGGGGACGGTGTCTCTTTGAGGATAGTTTGATCGGTCATACCGGATAGCTCCTCATTTCTTGATCACCGGCGGGGTGGGCGGAATAATCGGGACGAGGCAGAGCGTGATGATCCCGATGACAGCCATAAACAGGAAGGCATCGGCATATGCGAGCGTCGCCGCCTCGCGACCACCGACCTCAGCCAGCAGCTTGGTGGCGATCTGTTGGCTCTTGAGGGTTGAATAGCCTCCCCGAGAAAGGATGACGTCCGAAGCCGTCGTCATCCAATTTTGCACAACCCGGCTCGAGGCCCGCAAGTGATCGAACAGGCGCGCGGAGTGAAGTGTCTCACGACGTTCAACCAGGATCGTGAGCACGGCGACCCCGATCGCAGCACCGAACTGACGGAAGGTCATGTAAAGAGACACGCCGTCGAGAAGGTTACGCTGCTCGATGCGCGCGACGGTTCCGCTGCCGACGGAGGGCAGCAGGGCCGAGACGCAGAGGGCGTAGAGGACCAGCGGAAGGTAGAAGTAGTATGCGGGGGTGTCCGTGGTCAGAAAACGATTGATGAGCAGCATCGAGGCTATCAGGCAGACGAGCGCGCCGCTGATCGTCTTGCGCTGCCCGAAGCGTGCGACGACGCTGACGACCAACGGCCGCACAGCAGCCGCAGTCAGAGCGTAGACCGCCACTACGCGCCCGGTTTGCGTCGCGCTGAGCGGTTCCGAAGTGACGTTGCGCAGGAATTCAGGCAACATGTAGAGGCTGCCGGACAGGATCATTCCCGTCAACACACCGATCAATGCAGACGACAGCACGTACCGGTCGAGCAGCAGTTCAAGCCGAAGTAAGGGCGCGCGGTTGCGCGCGCTGGTCTGCCAGACGCCGAACAGGATCAGCGCAGTCGCACCTAGCCATGCGAGCAACCTAATTCGCGGAGAACCGAACCAGTCATCGATTTGGCCGCGGCTCAGGATGATCTGCAACGACACTAGCGTCACGGCAATCAGAACTATTCCTGGCCAATCCGTTGGGCGCTCTGACCGTTGCACAGGCATATCGGGAAAATATCGGACCAGCAGCCAGATCGCTGCCGCGGCGTAAGCGAGGTTCGGAATGCAGATCAACCGCCAGCTTACCTGATCGGTGATATAGCCACTGAACAGCATCCCGAAGGCACTGGAGAGGTAGAGCATCGTTGAGACACGCATAAGCGCTTCGCTGCGCTGGGGCTTAGGCAACAGCATGTAGACGGTGCCTCGCCACCACACGACAAGGCCTGCGCCCGCGACACCCTGGAACGCGCGCGCTACCAGCATGGTATCGAAGCTGAGGGAAGTGGCGCTGACAACCGACGCGGCGGCGAACAACAGCACGCTACCGATCAGGTAGTTCTTGTGACCGATATGCCCGGCGAGCCAGACACACACCGGCACCCCCAAAAAAAGCGCTGAGGTATAGACCGTGAGGCTCCAGCTTGCTTCGTCGCCGGAAACACCGAAACTGCCGGTAAGATCTGTCAGCACCAGGTTAACGCTGTCGGCGGTATAAAACTCCATACCGGTCGCAAAGCCGAGGCCAAGCAACAGAAGTCGGAGATGGCGCGGAGACAATTCCGGAACCGACCCAGCCGCGGGTGCGATAAATCCCGATGATTGGATCAGTTCAGCCATGACTCTTCCATACCTTCAGGCTCGAATTGGTTGGTTCTTGCAGCCATCGACGCAAGAAATCGACAAGCATGGATACGTTGGGGCCGCTTTGAAATCTTCCTTTCCATTAACAAAGGACACAACATCCGAACAATCCCGCTGAACCCTTCGGGTCTGTTTTCGGTTGCAAATTCTCGATATAGGTTACCGATCAAGGTAACACGCCCATCCGTCCATAATGCACCGGGACCTAGCGCGAAGGCACGTTGCTTCGATCCTGGGATCGGAAGATCGTTGACCTTTGAATCACTCAACTGCTGGAGCATATAGCTGGCAACACCGAGCCGCCAATGTTCGCTAACAGCGTATGACGCGGACAGATCGGTTGCGAACTGGTCACCCGGCTGTACGCTGAGCGCGCCGGAAACTAAGGGCGGACTCGTGTTCGCGCTGCTCCAGTCATAAATCAAGCGACCGCTGATCTCCCAGCGCTGCGTCGTCCGCCAAGTAAACGCATAGTATGGCGAGATCTGCCATACGTCCTGACCAATATTGAGCGATCGCCCCGTTGAATAGCTCCCCGCCGGCACTACGCCTTGTAGACCGATACGCATTGAAAAGTCGCGATCGAACAGATGCAGTCCGGACCATTGCACGAACGGCGCAACCGTAACGTCGCCTGCGCCGCCTTGGGTCATCTGAGGCGCGCCAGCGACCGTAAGATCGATGAATGCGAATGGCAGAAGAACCTCGAAACCTAGATGTCCTCCAAAGACGGGAACGTTGGAAACGTACGCTGTGTGCAAGATCAAGCTATCGCCCGATTGCCCGTTGTTGCCCGGCAGCGGACGCCCGGCGGCATCCGTAACTAAAGCTGCGGAGTAGGCATTGCCTATTATCTCCAACAGAAAGCCTGGACCAGCTTCACCATCTAGGAAGCTCGTGGCTCCTAGATCTACAGGAGGCTGAGGTATCGGCGAAGCCGCCCATGCGGTACGGGCGATCAGCAGTGCCATCAGTGCGCCGGTTGCCGTCCGTATCTTTTGCATAGCGGTACCCGTTCATGAATATTGTCGCCGCCAGGAGCTCATTTCCCGTTAGTTAGACAGTGCCGAACTGTCTGCGCGATCCAAGATCGTCCGTGGCAACCTCCCCTAAGCTCTAACTCCAATTAGCCCGAGTTCATTATGATCGCGTGCAAAACTCCGCGAAGCGAGAAAACCGCAAGCGCCAGAACCGTGACCGACGAGAGATAAAGGGCACTGAACCAAACGAGATGCCGGTGGCGCGAATTCACGATTCCCATCCTTGTTCGGGAGTTTTCCCGCGGAAAACACGATAGGCGAACGCCGAATACGCCAGCACAATTGGCGTAACCACAGCAGCCCCGATCAGCAGGAAAACGTGGCTCAGGCTTGCGGATGCCGCCTGCCAAAGCGTCAGACGGAACGGCACGATGTCTGGGAAGATCGTGACGCCGAGGCCCGCAACTCCAAGAGCAAACAGGACGAGCCCGAGAAGAAACGGTCGAAGTGCCGAAGGTCCACCGATCGCCTGCAAAAGCGCAACTGCGGTGGAAAGAAACAGCAGACAGATGAGTCCGAGCACCACCGGATGGGATGTCCATGCGTCCGAGACGCCGGGCTGGACGTATGAAGCAGCGGCGCAGGTCGCGACCGCCAAGGCGACGAAGACGGGTGTCGTCCGCCGCAGGCAGCGGTCTGCGAAGCCCTGCAAGTTTCGGGTCGCCTTCAAATGCAGCCACCCTCCCCCAAGCACCATGTATCCCGCCAATACCGATACCGCGACGAGAAGGGAAAACGGTTGAAAGACATCGAGGACTCTGCCGCTGAAACGCTCGCCATCGACTGCGACGCCCTGGACGAGGCCGCCAACGATGAAGCCTTGCATCAGCGCCGCGATGATGGAGCCGAAGCCGAATGCGACGTCCCAAGCACGGCGACCGCTCTCGGCCTGATAGCGGAATTCGAAAGAGACGCCACGCAAGCCAAGCGCCAGCAACATCGCGATCAGCGGCAGGTAGAAGGCGGGCAACAAAATGCCATAGGCAATCGGGAAAGCCGCGAGCAGCGCCACCCCGGCCATGATTAGCCAGGTTTCGTTACCGTCCCAGGTCGGCGTGATGGAGTCGACCATCCGGTCGCGCAACTTCTCGTCGGATTGCACGAGCAGCAAGGCGCCGACACCAAGGTCGAATCCGTCCAGCACGACATAAAGTGATAGCGCGAAGGCGGCGAATAGGGCGGAGAGCAGCGGCAAATCCATGGTCATTACTCCGCTGGGACCGGGGTGCTGCCAACCGGAACATTCATCACGCCGGCCTTGAGAGCCTGCTTCAGGGAGCCCGAGGCTTCGGCTTGCGCCGGCGCGTCCTGCGGGCCCCGCCGGATCATGCGGAAGGCAAACAGAACAAATGAGGTTCCAAACAATCCGTAGATACAAACGAAGGCAATTAGGCTCGACAGCAACGCGTTGGCCGGCACCGGTGAGACGGCGTCGATGGTCCGAAGTATTCCATAGATCACCCACGGCTGACGGCCGGTCTCAGCGAGATACCAGCCGCCAAGCGTTGCCAGGACGCCGGATGGAGTCATCACCACCAGAGCACGCAGGAACCAACGCGATGTGAATAGACCTCCCCGCCAGCGCAGCCACAACGAAGCAACGGCGACGCCGAACATGATGATCGCGATACCGTACATCACCCGAAAACCGTAGAACACCCATCCCATCTGCGGCTGACGATCGATCGGTGTGTTCTTCAGTCCCTCGACGCGACCATCAAGGCTGTGGGTCAGCCAGATGCTGCCGAGAACCGGCATGCCGAGCGCGAAGCGGTTGCGTTGATGTTCCTGGTCCGGGACGATGATCCAGTAGTACGGCGCCGGCGATTCCGACTGCTCGTCCCAGAATCCTTCGGCCGCCTGCATCTTGGCCGGCTGGAGCTGCACCATTTTCCCGTACAGGATGTCGCCGAGAAAGACCTGGGTTGCGATCAGAATGGTTGCGAAAGCCGTGCCCATCGACACGGTCCGGCGTCCGAACGCAACGTGCTCCCCGCGCAAAAGGTACCAGGCGCCCACGCCCGCAACGAGAAAGGAGCCGGTGATATAGGCTGCGGTCAGCATGTGTGGCAGGCGATAGAGCCAGGACGGGTTGACGATCACCTTCAGCCAATCGGTCACCACGACATGCCCATCTACGACGGCGATACCGTCGGGCGTTTGCATCCAGCTGTTTGCGGAGAGAATCCAGGATGCCGACAGCAAGGTTCCAAGTGCAACCATGCAAGTGGCGAGGAAGTGCAGCCTTGGCCCGACCCGATGCAAGCCAAACAGCATGATCCCAAGAAAGCCTGCCTCCAGAAAGAACGAGGTCAGAACTTCGAGAGCAATCATCGGGCCGATCGCCGGTCCGGCCATCTGACCAAACCTCGCGAAGGCAAGACCGAACTCGAACGACAACACTATTCCGGTGACGACACCGACGCCGAAGGCCATGGCAAAGATGCCGAGCCAGAAACGATAGATCTGGAGGTAAAGCGCGTCCTTGGTCTTCAGCCACAAGCCCTCGGTGATCGCAAGGAACATCGCGAGCCCGATAGAGATCGTGGGAAAGATGATGTGAAAGCTGACTGTGAAGCCGAACTGGATACGGGCAAGGACGGCTGGATCAAGATTCATGGCCGCGTCCCCTGATCCTGGGGAAGCCGGAAGATGAATACCGCCAGCGCGACGAACAACACCAGGGTCGCGATCGAAGTCGAAAGACCGAATACACCGATAATGGCGAAGAAGGACGCGACGCCGAACAAAGTTGCGATAACCGCTCCGATGGAATGCAAGGCTGGGGTCTGTCCCTCGTTCATTCGTCGCTCAGTCATGATCACACCGCCCAGCACGCGCAACCGAGCGCGCCCCAGAAGCTCTTCAGATCCGCGATCGGCAGCTTGCTCGACCACGCCGTGGCATGATTGTGACCATGAACGTTGCACTGATTAGCGCAGCCGCAACTCACTGCAATTCTTTGGGCCAGAGCAGGTTGGCGCGCCGGCTCTCTCCAAGCACCATACCCGCCGAAAGTGCGCACTGGCGACCAGTCGGGCATCGCAGGAGGCACAACATTTTCGTCGAAGCGGGCAAAATCGCCAACGCCGTAAACGATCTTGCCTCCGACGACCGTAAGAAGCGACGTCGTGTCGGCAATCTCATTCTCGGCGCAGGAGAAGAAATCCCGGTCAGGAACAATCAGGTCCGCCAACTGGCCGGCCTGGATCCGGCCTTTCTTGCCTTCCTCGTTCGAGAACCACGTTACGTTCTCGGTCCACATGCGCAGCGCCGTTTCACGATCGAGGCAATTGCGCTGCGGGTAAAGCTGCATCCCGCCGACGGTTCTGCCGGTGATGAGCCAGGCGAGCGACACCCACGGATTATAGGAGGCAACGCGCGTGGCGTCGGTTCCGGCGGATATCTTGACGCCCTTCGCCAGCATCTTCGCAACCGGCGGTGTCGCCTCGGCCGCGCCGAAGCCGTAGCGCTCGACGAAATATTCACCCTGATAGGCCATGCGGTGCTGCACGGCGATGCCGCCGCCAAGCGCTGCGATGCGGTCGATCGATTGGTCGGAGATGGTTTCAGCGTGATCGAAGAACCAGTGCAGCCCTTCGAGCGGCATATCCTGGTTGACTTTTTCGAAGACGTCGAGTGAGCGCGAGATGGTTTCGTCATAGGTCGCGTGCAGCCGCCACGGCCACTTGTTCTGGACCAAGATCCGGACGACCCCTTCGAGTTCGCCTTCCATCTCATGGGGCATGTCGGGGCGCGGCACCCGGAAATCCTCGAAATCGGCCGCTGAGAACACCAGCATCTCGCCGGCGCCGTTGTGGCGGAAGTAGTCGGTGCCCTGCTTGTATTTCGAGGTCTTGGTCCAGTTCAGGAAGTCGTCCGTCTCGCCCTTCGGCTTCTGGGTAAAGAGGTTATAGGCGAGCCGGATCGTGAGCTGTCCCTCGTCGCTAAGCTTCTGGATGACCGCGTAATCATCCGGATAGTTCTGAAACCCGCCGCCGGCGTCGATCGCACCGGTGACGCCGAGCCGGTTCAGTTCTCGCATGAAGTGCCGGGTCGAATTGACCTGATAGTCGAAAGGCAGCTTCGGCCCCTTGGCCAGCGTCGCGTAGAGGATGTTGGCATTCGGTTTGGCCAGCAGCAGCCCGGTCGGATTCCCGTTGGCGTCGCGCGTGATTTCCCCACCCGGCGGCTCGGGCGTGTCCTTCGTGTAGCCGACCGCGCGCAGCGCCGCGCCGTTCAGCAAAGCGCGGTCGTAGAGATGCAGCAGGAAAACCGGCGTGTCCGGAGCGGCGGCGTTTAACTCGTCGATCGTCGGCAGCCGCTTTTCGGCAAACTGCTGTTCGGTGAAGCCGCCGACCACCCGCACCCATTGCGGCGGAGGCGTGATCGCGACCTGGCGCTTCAGCATGCTCATGGCGTCGCTGAGGGACCATACGCCGTCCCAACGCAGTTCCATATTGAAGTTGAGGCCACCCCGGATGATGTGAAGATGATTGTCGATTAGTCCTGGAAGCACACGCCTGCCTTTGAGATTGATTACCTTGGTCAAGGGGCCGGCTAGCTTCGTCACGTCTTGGTCGGAACCGACGGCCGTGAACACGCCGTCCTTGATTGCGACCGCGCTGGCCGTCGGATTGCTGCGGTCGAGCGTCGTGAAAAGTCCGTGGTGAAGGATTAGATCGGGCGTACTCATGAACGCTTCTCCTCTGCGGTAACCATCATCTCGGCGGTGTCCGCCTCCGCCTGCCGACCTGGAAGCAGGCCAAAAATATGCGGTGCACACTGTGCCTGCCGCCATGCAGCGGCGATGCCGCTGCCTGCCATGAGCTGCTTGCCCACCGGGATAATCTGCTCGCCGATTAGGATGCCGAGCAAGCCAACAAGCGCGACCAGCGGTGGCGCCGGCGAGCGGATATTCAGTACGCTGTAGATGATCCCAACCAGAATTCCGGCGCCGGCCGATAACAGATAGATTTTCATCGTTGATCTCTCGTTTGGGAAGGTAACGAGTGCTATTCCGCCGCCCTGGCTCCGCCTTCTGAGGCATGTTCGCCCAGCGCCCATTTCGAGAAGCGGATCTGGATGCCGTAGGGCGAATGGGCCCGCAGGATGTCCATGACGCCTTCGTACGTTTCCGAGCGCGCCCAGTCCTGCTGCAGCTCGAAGACATATTGGGCCGAGGTGATGGGAACCGCGCCTGCCTGGACCGCGCGGTCCATAGATCGGTTGTGGGCTTCCATCGACAGGTCGCCGCAGGCGTCAGCGGGGATGTAGATTTCGAAGCCCTCTTTCAGCATGTCGAGGGTGGGGAACATCACGCAGGCCTCGGTCCATAATCCCGCAATGACGAATTTCTTGCGCCCAGTCGCGGCAACTGCCTTGCGGAAACCAGCGTCGAGCCAGGAATTCATCGAGGTACGGTCGATGACGTCGTACTTGGGAAACAGCGAAGTCACCTCCGGCATAAAGGGGCCCGAAAAGGAATCCTTGGCCACCGTGGTCAGCACCGTCGGGATCTTGAATAGTTTTGCCGCCTTGGCGAGAATCTGGATGTTGTTGAAGACGACGAGACGGTCGTGCGACTGCACGCCTTGATACATCGCGGGCTGATAATCGATGAGGGCAATGGCGCTGTTTTGCGGTGTGAGCATTTCGAGCTTGGACATTGCTTCGGTCTCCGTTGGTTGGGTAGTTCGCTTCGCTTTCGTCTAGGCTGTGCGGCCGTTAACCACGATCGTCAGGCCGGGTGAATCATGTCTCTTGAATATGCGAGGCCGATGCCGTAGCCGCCGCCATTCGATTCAACGATGGCCCTGGCGCTGGTGTAGGTTTCCTTCCTGGTCCAGTCGCGCTGGAACTCGAGCAGCACCTGGATCCAGCTTGTCATTGTCGCACCGCCCGCCTCCATGCGGCGCAGCGCCAGGTCGTGGCTGGTAGGCGTGACACCGCCGCACGCATCGGCGACCACAAGAACCTCGAAACCACTCGCCATTGCTGAAAGAGCACCGAAGGTAACGCAGGCTTCCGTCACAAGGCCGGAGATCAAAAGTCTTTTCCGCCCCATGGCCTCGATCGCGGCACGTACGTGATCGTCCTCCCAGACATTCATGCTGCGTCTTTCGATCGGAGCCACGTCAGGAACGGCGGCCTGAACTGCCGGCATCATCGGACCGCTGTAGACCTTGCTTGCCGAGGTCGATGCGACGACGGAAAGCCCGAATACCCGAGCCGTTCGAGCCAATGCGACGGCATTGTTCAGAAGGACCTGCCGGTCTTCGGATCCGACCCCGAATGCAAGTCCGGCCTGAAGATCGACCAGCACAAGCGCGCAGTCTTCCGGACGCATGAGGGAAAGATTAGAAGGCATTTGGCACCTGGCACCTATCTCGCTTGTCCAACGACCGGGACGACGGACATGCGCAGCCGCGCGATATTGGTCGGTTCACCTGCAAACCTATCCCTCCAACGGGTCGCAAATCTTGTCCTTTTGTCTCTCACCTTGAATGACTGGCGCACCTGTCTAGGTCGGATCATCTGATACGCGCCTCTCAAACCGGCCACCGAAGGAAGGCGCCACGTTGAAGGTCCAAATTCGATGACATGTGTACAAGACCAGGACGATCGCTCAGGCAAACGTGCGCTCGAAGGAGGATTCTGACGCTGTCATTTAAAGTCTCGGCTCGAGACGACGATATTGTGTCAAGCGTTCGGAAGGTGCGATCGATTCTGATGCGTGCATTTTATCCTCGCGTGCGTGGAGGACGGCAATTCCCCTACAAATCCGGTAAGACGCATTTTGACGGTTTGGCACGCCGCCGTCGATTGCCCGGTGGTAGTGTGAGGTTCGCTTGTGGTTGCCCGTGCTAAGCTATCGCTTAGGAACGACCCGGGCGTGAGATTTCTAAACTCGTGCTTCTGCATCCGTTGGCCAGATGCGCACGCAATGCACGACGATCAGCCTCGCAGCTGATGCGGCAAATGGCAATTTGCTCGCAAGGACACTGCCTTCGCACGAAAACGCTTGAGGCTCTAGCCTTAGGCCGACTTAGGAGTTCTGCGGGCTACTGTGGTCTCACGTTGAGGGTGTCCGCCATCCGGCTGAGCTCGGGAAGCGAACGGGCCTTCATCTTCCGCATCACGTGGGTGCGATGCACCTTCACCGTGGACGCAGTGATGCCGATATCGTTGGCGATCTGTTTATTGAGGCGACCCGCCACGACATGGAGCATGATCTCACGCTCGCGGGAGCTGAGCGAGTCGAAACGCTCCCTGAGCATAGCTAATGCCCGTTCACACTCCTGTCGGGCACGGTCACGTACGAGGCCGGCCTCGATAGCTTCAAGAAGATCCTGATCACGGAAAGGCTTTGTGAGGAACTCGATCGCACCGCCCTTCATTGCTTGCACGGTCATCGGCACATCGGCATGCGCCGTAATGAAGATGATCGGCACTTGCCTGTCCATAGCAGCAAGGTCGCGCTGAAGCTCAAGGCCGCTTCGGCCCGGCATTCTCACATCAAGCACCAGGCAAGTGGGGCCCCCCGGCGGATCAGACTTGAGAAAATCGGAGACGCACGAAAATTGCCGGGTCTCCAGGCGAACCGTCCGCAAGAGACGCGCAACCGAGTCCCGAAAGTCGGGATCGTCGTCGATCACCAAGACACTGGGATTTGCGTCACCCATCCCCGGCATCCCAAGGACCATCTTCCCGCTATGGCTCTTATACTACGCACAATTCGTCGAATTGAACAGCATCTGTTCCTTAAGAATAGCCAAAAGGCCTAAGCCATCGCTTAGGGGCGCCGATATTGCATTTGCTGGGGGGATACACTGACATTACAACTTGCATGCAGCGTGAGATATCGCGCTGCCGCCGGTATGGTTGAGCGAAGAGGCTGCACGGAAGCCAATGTTGCCCCTTACCCTTGTATCCATCGTCGACGATAATGAGCCCTTTCGGGAATCACTGCGAACGCTCGTGGTATCGTTTGGCTACACTGTCGAAGCGTTTCCGTCAGCAACCGATTTCCTGGCATCGCGTCTCTTGCCTGAAACCGTCTGCCTGGTAGCCGACGTTCAGATGCCCGGAATGACCGGAGTCGAGCTGCATAGGCATTTGGTCGATACAGGGCACGCGATTCCGACGATCCTTGTGACTGCATATCCCGATGAAGTCGTCAGGGATCAGGCCCTAAAGGACGGAGTCGTTTGCTACCTCAGCAAGCCATTAGACGACGACGATCTCGAACGATGCCTGCGTTCGGCTTTGCAGCCCGGCACGTCGATTTGAAGACAACTCAAGGGTCCTTCTGGGCCGCGGGCAGGATGAACTGAAATACGGCTCCCCGAGGCTCGTTGGCACACATCCACAACCGGCCCCCATGACCGTTGATGATGGTCTGGCAAATCGCAAGCCCCATCCCAATTCCGCTGGTCTTGGTCGTGTAGAAGGGCTCGAAAAGCCGACCGCAGACGCCTTCACTCAGACGAACCGTCACTTTGCGACGCGCAGCGGCTTTGCGGTTGCGCGACGGTCGAACGTCAACGCGATCGATTTGCGCATCCAGTTCGGCGAGCTGTTGCATGTCTCTGATGTCCCCCAATGCCCCACGATTGAGACCGCCGCTTCGCGATACAATTGATGAGGTGCCCCAATCTGATGGAAGTTACAGAAAGGACAGGCCGAGCTTGGCTTCAACAGAGCAGAACGCTCGACCATGCTCTGGCGTAGAAAAAGAAAGGAGATGCGGAATCGTGCTGACCGGCAAAATAGACATCAGCAAAGGGAAGGTCTGTTTGGCGGACTGCCAGCAAAAAGGGCCAAAGCCCGAAGAAAGATCGCTTCTCATAATAGGTGAGTATGACAATTGTCGAGGATGGCGTGATTTGCCCCATAGGCGCGTTCGAGCTGATTCAGGCTTTGTGTGATTAGGAAGCTGCGAATGCCGTAGCCCGCCATAAATGCAAGCTGGCTCTCGAAGAAGTCTAGGCGCCCGAGCGCCGCGAACTCATCGAGCATCAGCAGTAGTTTTTGCCGGCGCCGATCGGTATCCAGGCTCTCGGTCAGTCGACGTCCAATCTGATTGAGCACGAGGCGCATCAATGGCTTGGTGCGAGCGATGTCGGAGGGTGGTACTACCAGATACAGGGATATTGGTTGAGCGCCATCGACCAGATCACGAATGCGCCAGTCGCTCCGTCCCGTCACCTTGGCAACCACGGGGTCTCGGTAGAGCCCCAGAAAACTCATTGTGGTCGACAGCACGCCCGAACGCTCGTTCTCGCTTTTGTTCAGCAGTTCGCGCGCCGCCGAGGCCACCACCGGATGAACCCGCTCGCCGAGGTGCGGGGTTTCCGCCCAGACTCCAGCCTTCGTGTTCCCGGCGTCGCCCTCCAGAGGAAGAGGGCGGCGCTCGGCTTCGTGACGGGTCAAGAGGTCCAGAGAGAGGCTCTGGATCGCCCGTCGCGGAGAAAGTTTGATGTCGAAATCTGTTCAGAAGATCACGCTCAGCCAGTCTCGTGACATTCCGTTCAACAAACTGGTGCTGAGCCAGTCCAATGAACGTGGAAACAACAGTAACCCTCTAGTGTGCCCCTGCGGCGAACATCGGCGAGCGCCCTAAACGTGCTTGAACTGCCGTCTATTTCCTCTCCTGCTACGATCCTCGACGTTGTCTGAGCTTGAACGTGGAGCCATCGTCGCCGTGGCGAATGACCTCATAATCCTTGTGCGTCTCGTAGCCGAGGCATTCGAGCAACGGGGTGACGAATTTTTGTTCGACAAAGGATTCACCTTTGTCGGT
>NZ_JBEKRB010000009.1:0-148558 GCF_049519115.1 Bradyrhizobium sp. | reverse complement strand
CGGGTCGAGCGGCCGGTTCTGCCAATCCCGGACTTCGTCCAGCACCGCGTCCGTGACCTTGCTGATCAGGTCCGGCGAGACTTCGGTGCCGTAGAGTTCGGCCAGGTGGCCCTGGATCTCCCTGGCGCAGGCGGCGAAGGTCTTACCGGGGCCGGCCGCCCCAAGCTCGTCAAACCCCAGCCTCAAGCTCGTCCATCTACGGTCGCGGTAAAGCCGCCGTGGGAACAAAGAGTGCCCGTGGCCAGTTGTCTTTCATTACTTAGAACTTTCATCGTGGCCCGATTTGAATTCGAGCGTAAACGTGCCGTTCAACAATTTACGCGCGATGGTCATTGTCGTCCTGCTCGCGGTCGCCTTCCATTCGGCATTGCCCTATCTCGCATCGCAACCGCCGCAGCGCATCGAACTCCTATCGCTGGATAGCGTTGCCGATTATCAATCAGCCACAGACATGATGAAGGATGAGCGGCGATGAGCCTGGTCATGACGCTTGCGTGGCGCAATCTTTTCCATGACCGGCTGCGCTTCATCGCCACCCTGGTCGGCATCGTGTTTTCCGTCGTGCTGGTGATGGTCCAGATGGGGCTTTTTCTGGGCTTCAGTCAGATGGTCACAACCATGATTGATCACGCCAATGCCGATCTCTGGGTGGTCCCCAAGGGAGCCAAAAGCTTCGAGGACCCTTCGCTCCTGGACGTCAAGCTGCGCGACAAGATCGTCTCCGTGGACGGCGTGGCTTCCGCGACGCCGCTGGTGATCGGCTTTTCAGACTGGCGGACCGAAACGGGCGAAGTCACTCCAGTCATCATCGTTGGTGCTGACATGAAGGCCGAGGCGCTGCCACCCTGGAACGTGGTCGAAGGAGATGTGCGCACACTGTCGCAATGGGGCGCCGTGGCCGTGGACCGTTCCTATTTCGACCGGCTCGGGATCAAGGGGCTCAATGCGACGGCCGAAATTCGCGGGCATAAAGTCAAGGTCGTTGCGCTGACAAGCGGGATTCGCTCGTTCACCACGACACCCTATGCCTTCGTCGATCAGAAAGACGCGCGGTTTTATACCGGTACCCTGCCAAGCCGTGCCAGCGATCTGATCATTCGCCTGAAGCCGGATGCGGATCGCACCAAGGCGATCCAGATGATCCGGGATCGCATCGGCGATGCCGAGGTGCTTACCACGGACGAATTTCGAAAACGCAGCCGGTCGTTCTGGTTGTTCGGCACCGGCGCCGGCGCGGCGCTGTTTGCCGGTGCCCTGCTCGGGGTGATCGTCGGCACCGTGGTCGTGGCGCAGACGCTTTATTCTTCGACCAAGGATCATCTCAGCGAGTTCGCGACGCTCCGCGCGATGGGCTCGTCAAACAATTACATCTATGGCGTCATCATCTATCAGGCCCTGCTCAACGCGGTGATCGGTTTTGTCATCGCGGCAGCAATAGGCTTCGTGGTGGTCAGAATGACCGAAAAGAGCGCGCTTCCGATCGTGATCACGCCATGGCTGGTTGCTGCATTACTGGCGCTCACAATTTTGATGTGCGTAGCCTCCGGTCTTGTGGCTATTGTCCGCGTGGTTCGCATCGATCCTGCCTCGGTGTTCATGCGATGAATGACATCCTCATCGAGGCCAAAGGCGTCAAGAAGACACTCGGCAAAGGCGCCGGCCTGGTGCAGGCCTTGCGTGGCGTCGATCTCGACTTGCGCAAGGGTGAACTGACGCTGCTGATGGGACCATCCGGCAGCGGCAAGACCACGCTGCTCTTGGTCTTCGGCTGCATGTTGACGCCGAGTGCGGGCGCGGTCACGGTTTGCGGCGTCTCGACCGCGGATGCCGACAAGGAGGGGCTTGCGAAAATCCGGCGTGACCACATCGGCTTCGTGTTCCAGTCGTACCACCTGTTTCCGACCCTCAATGCGCGGCAAAATGTTCAGCTCGCGCTCGACATCCGCGGTCACCACGGCCGGGATGCGGCCAGAAAGGCGCGGGAAGCGCTCGGTCTGGTCGGGCTTGAACAGAAGGCGAAGGCTTTTCCGGAGAACCTGAGCGGCGGCGAGCAGCAGAGGGTCGCGATCGCGCGCGCATTCGTCGCCAATCCCTCCATTATTCTCGCCGACGAGCCGACTTCGGCGCTCGACAGCGACAATGGGCGCAGCATCATGGGCATTCTCGCCGATGCTGCGCATCAGCGTGACCGCGCGGTGCTGGTGGTTACTCACGATCCCCGCATCATTCCATTCGCCGATCGCATCATCGAGATCGAGGATGGTCTTCTGGTTGAAGGAAAATCGGACGAACCTGGGCAATTGCGGCTGCCAAAGGCAGCCGCATGGCCCTGAGCGGCCGGGCATGTTGTTCGAGCGCAGGGAGACTTATTGCTTCGGAACAGCCTGCAGGGCGCGATTGAACGCCGAAGCAGCCAGTCGCAGTTGATCGCGATGAACTTCGTGCGTCGGGATCTTCGACACCTGCGAACTCAGCTGCTGCAAGATGTCGGCAAGCAAGCCATAGTTGACGTGAATATGAACGGATTTGCGCTCGTCTTCCGAACCCGGACGTTCGAGGACAAGCATCACACCGGTCGCATCTATCGATGCTTCAAAACGCGACGAGCGTTCGAACGTGCCGGAGAAGAATTTGTCGGGATATTCGAGGGCAACTTCAGCCTTGTCCGGAATCGGTTTCGTCATTGGATGAATCTTCCCGCGGATTGGAACGATCGAGGATGCGCACGATAGCTCGCGCCAGCGTGTTCAGTTTTGACTACGATCAACGACGAGAAGTTTCCAGGATTTCAGGCGCCCGTGGGGCGAGCCTGATCCTTCTTTGCTTGATAGCCGGCCAGAAACATCCGCGTCGCGCTCGCAATCACCTGCTCGATACGCTCCGCCGAGGGGGCTGGCGCCACCTGGAAAATGAAAGGCAGGAACAGCGAGGCCTGGCACATCTGGGTGAACTGCATCGACGCCAGCTCGAAGTCGTCAATCTTGAGGTCATCGAGTTGCGCGCGCGCCCGGAGATAGTCGGCAAGCCGGGCCGACGTCACAGAGATGACGTTGGTGTAGAAGCGGCGGCCGACGTCGGGCATCCGCTCGGCGATCGCCATCACGGTTCGGATCGCCGAGCCGCCGCCCGGCCGGCACAGGACCTGGATATAGGTCTGGCCGAAGTCCATCAGCGTCGTGGTGACGTCCCGTTCCGGATCGAAGTTGAAGGCCGCCTTGCCTTGTTCGAGGCTTTCCTCCTCGACGATGGCTTCGAACAGCCGGTTCTTGTCGGCAAAGTAGACATAAAGGGTGCCCTTGGAGACGCCGGCGGCGCGCGCGATCTCGCCCATGCTGGCGCCGTCAAAGCCCAGGTCGAGAAAGACCTTGCGGGCGCCGTCGATAATTTGCCGACGCTTGGAGGAGTCGACGTCTCCGACCAAACGGAGAGAAGATGGGGTCTCTGCAACCATTGGTTCAGCTTTCGGATAGATTTCGCGGTTTGGAAACAGTTCCGAAGGGGTTCCCCCGTATGTTATCGGGACTGGATATACCTTGACCGAACCGTTCGGTCAATGCTAATCAAGAGGCGGCCGGGGTTCTGCCCGGCCTTTGTCTGCATCACTTTTTCGATAGTATTTAGAGGGGGCCATGATGGCCGCAGCGAGAGACCAGGCCGCGCGGATTTTGCGTACCGAGCCGGACACGTCTGGTGACGAAGTGGCTAAGCAGGCTTCCGCTGAGATGGCCGATTCCGCTCGCGCGCATGTTTCCGACGAGACCGCCCGCCGCCCCCAAGAGATACCAGATCGGCAGACGCCGGATCGTCCTGCGGTCGCCAGACCAGTGGCGCCGGAGACGGTTGCCGCGCCGGCCGCCAAAAGCGGCAACCGCAAAAAAATGGTGTTCTTCGGCGCACTCGCGCTGCTTGCGCTCGCCGCAAGCTCTTACGGCGTGCATTGGTTCCTGGTCGGACGGTTTCACGTCTCGACGGACGATGCCTACGTTCGCGCCAACAACACCGTGCTCGGCGCGCGGGTATCGGGACATATCGCGGCGATCCTGCCGCGCGACAACGCAGTCGTTCATGCCGGCGACGTCGTCTTCAAGATCGACGATGGCGACTATCGGATCGCGGTGGACGCCGCGCGCACCCGGATTGCGACCCAGCAGGCGACGATCGATCGGCTCGGCCATCAGGTGATCGCGCAGGAAAGTGCGGCCGCGCAGTCCAGGGCGCAACTTGCGTCTGCGGAAGCCGGCTTGAAGCGCGCTGGCCTCGACTACGACCGTCAGCAGCAATTGAGCGAAAAGGGTTACGCGACGCACGCCACCTTCGAACAGTCCGAGGCAGGACGCGACCAGGGCATGGCGGCCGTGAAGGCTGCGCAGGCGGCCTTTGACGCCGCACGCGACAATGTCGAGGTGGCGAAGGCGCAGCAATCGGAAGCGCGCGCCCAATTGATGGAATTACAGACCACGTTGGCGAAAGCCGAACGCGATCTCGATTTCACCTCGGTGCGTGCGCCGGTCGAAGGCACCTTCTCCAACCGCATGGTCAACACTGGCGATTTCATCGCCGTCGGTCAGCGGCTCGGCAATGTGGTGCCGCTCGACGACGTCTTCATCGACGCCAACTTCAAGGAAACGCAGCTCAAGCGGATCCGGCCGGGACAGCCGGTGACGATCTCGGTCGATGCCTACGGCCACCGCAAGTTCTTAGGCATCGTCGAAAGCATCTCGCCGGCGGCGGGCTCGGTGTTCACGCTGCTGCCGCCCGACAATGCCACCGGCAACTTCACCAAGATCGTGCAGCGCCTGCCGGTCCGGATTCGCGTGCCAAAGGATGTGGCGCGGCAAAACCTGTTGCGTGCCGGCATGTCGGTCTACGCCACCGTCGATACCACCGAGGGCGCAACCGATGCCGACACCGATGCCGATCTCGACGCGCCGGGTGTGGTTCAGGCGAAGTAAGAAAAAGAGTAACGCGATGACGCCGACACCGCCTTTCGCCGTCATAGCGACGAAGCAATCCAGTATCTTTCCGCGGCGCCAACTGGACTGCTTCGCTAACGCTCGCAATGACGGTTTGATTGCATCATGACTGATACGACGGCAACGCCTGCGATGATGCGCGCCGCGCCCACCGAGCGGATCGAGCCGCGCCGGCTGGTGGCGTTTCTGATCATGGTGTTCGGGATGTTCATGTCGATCCTGGACATCCAGGTCGTCTCGGCCTCGCTCACCGACATCCAGGCCGGCCTGTCGGCAAGCTCCACCGAAGTCTCTTGGGTGCAGACCGCCTATCTGATCGCCGAGGTGATCGCGATACCCTTGTCCGGCTATCTGTCGCGCGCGCTCGGCACGCGGCTGTTGTTTGCGATTTCCGCCGCCGGTTTCACGGTTGCGAGTTTTCTCTGCGGCTTTGCCTCCTCGATCGAACAGATGATCCTGTGGCGCGCCATTCAAGGCTTTCTCGGCGCGGGCATGATTCCCACCGTGTTTGCTTCCGCCTACACGGTGTTTCCCCGCTCCAAATTCCATATCGTCGGCCCAATCATCGGCCTGGTGGCGACGCTGGCGCCGACCATTGGTCCGACCGTCGGCGGCATCATCACCGACCTGATGTCCTGGCACTGGCTGTTCTTCATCAATGTCGTGCCCGGCATCATCATCACGATCGGCGTGCTGGCGCTGGTTGATTTCGATCAGCCGAATTTCGCGCTGCTCGAGCATTTCGACTGGTTCGGCCTGATCACGATGGCGGGATTCCTCGGCGCGCTGGAATATGTGCTCGAGGAAGGGCCGCAATATGAGTGGCTGCAGGACACGTCGGTCGCGGTTTGCGCCGCGGTCTGCGTCGTCTCGGCCATCGCGTTTTTCTATCGCGTGCTGACGGCGAGGGAGCCGATCGTCGATATCAGGGCCTTCAAGAACCGGAATTTCGGCGTCGGCTGTTTAATCTCGTTCTGTGTCGGCATCGGTCTCTATGGGCTGACCTATATTTATCCGCGCTATCTTTCCGAAGTGCGCGGCTATAGCGCGCTGATGATCGGCGAGACCATGTTCGTCTCCGGCGCCACCATGTTCCTGACGGCGCCGATCGTAGGCCGCCTGATGCAGAAGGTCGATATGCGGCTGATCATCGCCCTCGGCCTCATCATCTTCGCGCTCGGCTCCTACCAGATGACGTGGATCACGCGCGATTACGATTTCTACGAGCTGTTGCTGCCGCAGATCCTGCGCGGCGTCGGCATGATGTTCGCCATGGTGCCGACCAACACTATCGCGCTCGGCACGCTGGAAGCCGATCGCGTCAAGAACGCCTCCGGCCTGTTCAACCTGACGCGCAACCTCGGCGGCGCGGTGGGACTGGCTGTGATCAACGAGGTGCTGAACGATCGCACCGATCTGCATATTTCGCGGCTTCAGGATCGCGTCACCTGGGGCAACATCATGGCGACCGAGACGCTCAACGATTTCACCCAGCGTCTGCAAGGCATGGGCGATGCGGCGTTGATGGCGATGAAGCAGTTGTCTCAGATCGTTCACCGCCAGGCCGTGGTGATGGGTTATGGCGACGCCTTCTTCATGCTGACGCTGTTTTATGTCGGCCTCAGTTTGCTGGTGATGTTTTTGAAGAAGCCGAACCCGAACGCTGTTGCGGGTAGAGGGCACTGATAGCGTTTTCGAGCGAAGTGAGTCGCACTATCCAGAAGCGATGCTGCTCCAAACCAGCGTGATGCCGGACAGGAATAACAGTCCAAGCACGACGTCGCGAAAGTTGCCGTCGCTGAGCGCATGATAGGTGCGTGCACCGAGCCACGCGCCGCCGATCGTCGCCGGCGTTACCAGCAGCGCAAGCCACATCGTCTCGCGCGCGATCAAGCCGGAGCCCGCCTGCACGACCAGCGCCGCCGTCAGAATCGTCCAGTTGAAAGTCTGGAAGACGCCACGCCGCTCATCCTTGCCCCAGCCGCGTACGCTCGCCCACAGAGTTGGAACAGGACCCGACAGGCCGGCGAGGCCGCCGAGTACGCCGCCGGCAAACCCGATGGCCGTGTCGGCGGCCTTCCCGCCGATGCTCAAGGCCACGGGTGCGCGCTGGAAATAGAGCGCGGCCGGAAACACCAGAAGCAGGATGCCGATGCCGAGCTTGAACAGGCGCGGATCGGCATAGGCAATCAATAAAGTGCCGAGTGGGACGCCGGCCAATCCGCCGACCAGAAAAGGCAACGCCAGCCTGAAGTCGATCGACCGCCAGATCGAAGGCATGGTCCAAGTCTGGGCGATAATGGAGCAGACCAGCACCAGTTGAACCGCGACATCCGGCGTCGCCACGTAAAGCCAGATGCCGAGCGCCATCAGCGCGGTGCCAAATCCCGCAAGGCCCGAGACAAAGCCACCGGCAAGCGCGCCGAATAGCAGCACCGCAACCGCAATTCCGTTCATGCTGCTATTGGCTGTCGCTGCGCCGCGGTCCGAAGATGGCGGTATAGAGATCGGTGGTCGGTCCGTTCGCCGTGATGCCGTAGGCGGTCGGAACGTCCGGCTCTGGCGGCGGCGCGGGTTGTTGCGCGACCTGCACCGGCGGGGGCTGGGCGGCAGGCGGTTGGCCATAAGCGGGTTGAGGTGCGCGGTTCGACGCCGAGGTTTGGCTCTGGCGGTTAGGTGTCGTCGCGGCTGTCGCCTGACCAGGGCGTGCTGCCGTCGCGCCCTGCTGTACTGGGGCGATCGGTTGCGACGTGACGGACTGAGTTGTTACGGATTGAACGGGCTGGGCCGCGGCCACGTTGGTTGCGGGCGCGGGCGATTGGCGCGGGCCGAAAACCTCGGTGTAGAGGTCGGTGGTCGTGCCTTCGCTCGTGATGCCGTACATGGTCTTGTATGGCTGCTCGCCTTGCGCGGATGCCTGGCTGGACGCCGCGTTGTTGCCCCCCGCGCAGCCGCAAGCGACGACCGCAATGGCGGTCAGCGCGATGGCGACGCGGATGCAAGGCAATACGCGGTTCAAGACGTTCCCCCTGACCAGTCGTGGCGGTCTGACGTCCAGCAATAAAGCGCCGATATGGCGCCCGCAAGGCAAACAATACCGCCAAAAGACGCCGGCCGACCAGCCTGAAATGGCGAGGGGTCCGGCGCATTACGCCGAACCCCTCATGGTATAGACATCAGCCGGCCTGTAAGCCGGGTTCTGTAGGGCCCCGCCCGCTTGCACGGACGGAACGTGACGGCCATTCCTCTGGGACAACGCTTGCGCGTTGCCTCGAGCAACCTACCCGGATAGCGAGCCTGACACCGCTCCCGCAGGCGTTATCGCTTTCGCGAACGACCCGCGTTGCCATCCCTATTCGGTCTTGCTCCCGGTGGGGTTTACCTTGCCGGTTCCGTTGCCGGTCCCGCGGTGCGCTCTTACCGCACCTTTTCACCCTTGCTGCCTCTTACGAGGAAGCGGTTCGTTCTCTGTGGCACTTTCCCTGGGGTTGCCCCCGCCGGATGTTATCCGGCACCGTACGTCGATGGAGCCCGGACTTTCCTCTCCCAAGGCCTTTCGACCAGAGTGGGAGCGGCCGTCCGGCCGACTGACGTCCAAGGCATGGGGTTTATGGCGGCCGGCGTCAAGCCGTTAACGGCCGGGAGAGCCCCCAAAAATAATTATCGTGAAGATGTCGTTTGGCGGTGGGTTCACTCGACTAGTGGCTGGCGATGACGCCGTTTCACAAGGAGTAAAGCGATGCAATATCTGCTGATGATCTATCGAAGCGAGGCCGAACTCTTCAAAATGAACGACGCCGACCGCCAAAAGATGTCGGCCGAGTACGGTACGTTTACGCAATCGATTATCCAGAGCGGCCAGTTCAAGGCCGGCGACGGATTGCAGCCGTCGACCACCGCGACCACCGTGCGGGTCCGCGAGGGCAAGGTTCTCACCACCGACGGCCCGTTTGCCGAAACCCGCGAGCAACTCGGTGGCTACTATCTGGTCGAAGCCAAGGACCTCGATGCGGCGATTGCGATCGCGGCGCGAATTCCCGGCGCCAGGGAGGGTTCGATCGAGATTCGGCCGATCATGATCTATTCGCCGGAACTGGTTCAAGCGAGGTCCGGCCGGGCCTGACAAATAATGACGTCAGCCGAAATCGAGAAAATATTTCGCGACGAGACGGGGCGGGCGCTCGCCACGCTGATCCGTCTTGTCGGCGACTTCGATCTCGCCGAGGACGCGCTCCAGGAGGCGTTTGCGGCTGCGCTGGAGCGCTGGCCTTCGACTGAAGTGCCTGCAAATCCGCGGGCGTGGCTGGTTAACGTTGCGCGCAACAAGGCGATCGATCGCATTCGCCGGCAAATCTCGTTTCGCGAGAAAGAGGCCGAGCTGACGCATGAGGCGATGCTCGATGCTGAAATCTTGCCGGAGGAAGATTGCTTAGTCCTCGACGACGACATGCTGCGGCTGATCTTCACCTGTTGCCATCCATCGTTCGCGACCGAGGTTCAGGTCGCCTTGACCTTGCGTACCGTCTGCGGGCTCTCCACCGCGCAGGTGGCGCGCGCCTTTGTGGTGAGCGAGGAAGCGATGGGCCAGCGCCTCGTCCGCGCCAAGCAGAAGATACGCCTCGCCCGCATTCCCTACGAAGTGCCCGAACGCGATGCGCTTTCCTTACGGCTGCGCGGCGTGCTCGCGGTGATCTATCTCGTCTTCACCGAAGGCTATGTCGCGACCTCAGGCGAGGCGTTGATGCGGCCCGATCTGGCGCGCGAGGCGATTCGGCTGGCGCGGCTGCTCGATACGTTGATGCCGGGCCGCCGTGAGGTGAAGGGCTTGCTCGCTCTCATGTTGTTGCACGATGCGCGCCGCGCCGGGCGCCAGACCGAAGGCGGCGATATCGTCCTGCTCGAAGAACAGGACCGCATGCTGTGGGACCAGAGCCAGATCACCGAGGGTTTGAAGCTCGTGGAAGAGGCGTTGCTGTTGCCGGGCCGCGCGGAAGCCTATGCGGTGCAGGCGGCGATCGCCGCACTGCATGCACGCGCGCCCAATTTTCAAGATACCGACTGGAAGCAGATCGCTGGACTTTACGAGGTGCTGCTGCGGATCAGCCCGTCGCCGGTGATCGAACTCAACCACGCGGCGGCGGTTTCGATGGTCGATGGACCGGCGCGCGCGCTCGACCTGATCGATGCCTTGCAGGCGCGCGGTGGGCTCGACGGTTATGAATTGCTGCCGGCGGTGCGCGCCGATCTGTTGCGCCGGCTCGGCCGGCATCAAGCGGCGCGCGAGGCTTATTTGGCCGCAACAGCCGCGACCCAGCTAGAGCCGTTGCGACGGCTCTATGCGCGGAGGCTGGCGGAACTTGACTGTTGAGCTAACCCGCCGCGACCGCCGTCGTCTCGACCGGCAAACTCGCGAGCAGTGATTGCAGCGTCGCCAGCGTCGAATGATCGGCCACGCCGTCGACCTTGGCGGGGCGGAAGTGACGCTGGAACGCGGTGACGACTTCCATGGTCACGGTGTCGTATTTGCCGGTGACGGGAACGCCGTAGCCATATCGGGCCAGCGCCTGCTGCAGGCCGCGAACGGCATCGTTGTCGGTTCCGATCTTCAATCCTTCGCTGCGCACGATCGGCGCCGGCTGAACCCAATGGCCGACGCCGGAATTCGCCATCGAATGCCAGGGAAATTTTTCGCCCGGATCCTTCTTGCGCGAGGGCGCCACGTCGGAATGCGCCAGCACGCGGTGCGACGGCACGTTACGGCGGAGCATGATGCCGCGGCACAGCGCGATCACGGCCGCGACCTGGCGCAACGGATACTCCGGATAGCCCCAGTCGTGCCCGCGATTGACGATCTCGATGCCGATCGAACAGGAGTTGATGTCGTCTTCGCCGGCCCAAGAAGCCACGCCGGCGTGCCAGGCGCGTTTGGCTTCCGGAACGCATTGGACGATGCGGCCGTCTTCCAGAACGATGTAATGCGCCGAGACGTCGGTGCCTGCTGTGCAGAGCTGGGCGATCGCGCCTTGCGCGTCCGGCATTCCCGTGTAGTGCAGCAGGACCATGTCGGGCACGCGGCCCTTGTTCCGCTCGCCGAAATTCGCCGAGGGGATGACATCGGAAGCGATCGAGGTATCTGGCGTGAAGGTCTTCATATTCTCGATCGGTCGGGGCAGCGGAGTGGCGCGCCGCTTCGAATCAATACCAGGAGACGCGAACGAACCTAGCGTCATATGAAGACTCAAACCGGGCAAGACAACGGCAATAAATTTCTTCAGAAATGAATAGCCGGTTTGCGGCCTGCATTTTGACCAGGTGTGTGCCGGACGCCTCACTTTGCGGTCACGGCCGGTGGATAACTCCGCCGGCGATCTTGTTCCGAGGCGGAGGTGAATCTGGCCGCCGAGCGTCAACGCTTTCTTAACGCTACCTGTCGTTACTAACTGGTGAAGAACTGCGCCCGGTTTCGGACCGGCTGGCACCGCCGGCTTCAGGTTTATGCATAGGAGGCGCGCTTCGGGGACGGATCGGAAGCCTCCGACGGCGGAGGGTGCGCGGGAAGCATAGGTTTGACGTGTCCTTTCGAATCCCAGCTTCGCAAGCGAGGACGCCAAGCTGGGCGCGAGCCCGGCGCCGTGAGGCACGGATTCTGTCGACCAGCCGGCAGGGGAACCAGGAACGCCTGGCAAAAAGCTCATTGTTGGGGCGCCATGGACTGCTTCGCGTCCAAGTTCCGCATTGGTTGTCTGCGCTCGGGAGAGCCGGCATGACCCAGCCGGCTGCGCGTTCGCGCCATATCCCGGTGCTTGGCCGCGAGGTGCTCATCTCGTTGCAGCCGCGCGAAGGCGGAATCTATGTCGATGCCACCTTCGGCGCCGGCGGCTATAGCCGGGCGATCCTCGAGACCCCGCAGACGCGCGTCATCGGCATCGACCGCGACCGCACCGCGATTGCAGGTGGCTTCGAACTGGTCGACCGGTCAAATGGCCGTCTCACTTTGATCGAGGACCGCTTCTCCAATCTCGCGGAAGTGTGCAGCGCGCAAGGCGTGACCTCGGTCGATGGCATCGTGATGGATATCGGGGTGTCCTCGATGCAGCTCGACGAGGCCGCCCGCGGCTTTTCGTTTCGGGCTGACGGCCCACTCGACATGCGGATGGGGCAGGAGGGGCCGACCGCGGCGGACGTGATCGCTACGGCGTCCGAGGCTGATCTCGCCAACATCATCTATATTTTCGGCGAAGAACGTCACTCGCGCGCAATTGCGCGGGCCATCGTCGTCGCGCGCAAGCAGGAACCGATTGCCTCGACGCGTGCGCTGGCCGATCTCGTCAGCAAGATCGTGCGGACGAAGCCCGGCGACATTCACCCGGCGACGCGGACGTTCCAGGGTCTGCGGATTTTCGTCAACGGCGAACTCGACGAGTTGCATCTGGCGCTTGCCGCCGCCGAACAGGTGCTCAAGCCCGGTGGCAGGCTCGTCGTGGTGTCGTTTCATTCGCTGGAAGATCGCATCGTCAAGAATTTCTTCAACGAGCGCGCCAAGGCAAGCGGCGGCTCCCGGCATCAGCCGGAGGCAACGATCGCGGCGCCGAGTTTCATCATCCTCACCAAGCGGCCGGTGACGGCGCAAGAGGATGAGGTTGCCGCCAATCCGCGCGCGCGCTCCGCCAAGTTGCGCGCCGCCGAGCGTACCGATGCACCTCACCATGCTGCCGGCGGCTTACCGGGATGGCCCACCCTCGATACCGTGATGAGGGGAGGCTAGCGGCATGCGCATCCTCCATCTCCTCGTGATCGGCGTTTTGGTGTTCGCCGCCGCCTATGTCTACCGGATCAAAATGGAATCGACCGAGCGCACCGAGCGCGTGCTGCGGCTACGCGCCGAAATCCGCGAGCAGCGCGACGCCATTGCGGTGTTGCGCGCCGAATGGGCCAAGCTCGACTCGCCGTTGCGGCTGCAAGGCCTGGTCGAGCGCCATCTGGCGCTGAAACCGCTGAACGCCAATCAATATGATTCCCTGAAGAACCTGCCCGACCGTCCGCCGAGCCTGGTCAAGCCGGGCGACCCTGACCCGATCGGGTCGATGCTCGAAACCATCGAGGCGACGGCGGACGCGCCAGCGACGACAGGTTCGATCCCACAACAGGAGGGCCAGCGATGACCGATCGGCTGCCTTCCGTACGGAAGCTTTCTCGTCCGCAGGAATCCTGGCGGGCGCGGCTGGTCCGCAGCCTGCTCTACGGGCGTAACGTCGATCGCGCGGCGAAAGCGCGCGCCCGCGTCGGCTTTGTGATGCTGGCCTTTGTCGCCATCTATGCGGTGATCGGTGGCCGGCTCGTGATGTTTGCAACCGGCACCGACAGTCACAGCGCGCGCCGCGGCGGAAGTCAGGACGCGATTGCTACCGCACGGCCTGACATCGTCGACCGCAATGGCGAAATTCTCGCCACCGACGTCAAGGCGCCGAGTTTGTTCGCCGAGCCGCGCCGCATCATCGACAAGGATGAGGCGATCGAACTTCTGACCGCGACCTTGCCCGATCTCGACACTGGCGAGGTGCGCGATCGCCTGTCCGGCCGCAAAGGCTTTGTCTGGCTGAAGCGCGAAATCTCACCGCAACAGCAGCAGGAAATTCATCGTCTCGGCATCCCCGGCATCGGCTTCTTGCGCGAGAACAAGCGCGTCTATCCGACCGGCAACGAGGTCGCCCACCTGATCGGCCTCGTCAACATCGACAATCAGGGCATCGCCGGGATGGAGAAGTGGCTCGACAACAATGGGCTGGCCGATCTGCATCGCGCCGGCTTTGCCACCGACCGTTTGCAGCGTCCGGTCGAATTGTCGGTTGACCTCCGGGTCGAGCACGCGTTGCGCGATGAATTGCTCAAGGCCAAGGAAAAGTTCCACGCCAAGGCAGCCTCCGGTCTTGTCACCAACGTCAGGACCGGCGAGGTCGTCGCGATGGTCTCGGTGCCGGATTTCGATCCGAACAATCCGAAAGAAGCGCACGATCCCGATCGCATCAATCGCCTGACCACGGGCGTCTATGAGATGGGTTCGACCTTCAAGGCGTTCACGCTGGCGATGGCGCTCGACACCGGAAAGTACAACCTCGATTCGCTGTGGGATGCGCGCGGGCCGCTGCACTATGGCAAGTTCGCGATCCACGACGATGAGCCAAAAGGCCGCTTCCTCAACACGAAGGAGGTGTTCACCTTCTCCTCCAATGTCGGAGCGGCGCGCATCGCATTGTCGCAAGGCGTGGAAGCGCACAAGGCGTTCCTGCGCAAATTGGGCCAGCTCGAGCGGCTGCGCACCGAATTGCCGGAGAGCGCCTCGCCGATCGTGCCGCACCACTGGAGCGATCTGAATACCATCACGATCGCGTTCGGCCACGGCATGGCGGTGGCGCCGTTGCAGGCGGTGATGGGCGTCAGCGCGCTGGTCAATGGCGGCTACTTGATCCCGCCGACCTTCCTCAAGCGCAACGAGCAGGAAGCGATGGAAGTCGCCAAGCGGGTGATCAGGCCCGAGACGTCGGAGAAGATGCGGTTCCTGATGCGCCTCAATGCCGAGATCGGCACCGCGCGCAAGGCCGACGTCAAGGGCTATTACATTGGCGGCAAGACCGGCACGGCCGAGAAAGTCATCAACGGCCGCTACGCCAAGAAGCGCGTGCTGACCGCCTTCACCGCGATCCTCCCCGTGGACAAGCCGCGTTATCAACTCCTGATCATGCTGGACGAGCCGCAGCCGTTGAAGGAGACCTACGGCTTCATCACCTCGGGCTGGAACGCGGTGCCGACCGCCGGCAACGTGATCTCCCGGATTGCCCCGCTTTTGGGCGTCGAACCGCGTTTCGACCTGCCGCCGTCCGACCGCCTTATTCTTGCGGCATCGAGGACAACCCAGTAAGGCGTACCACCTGCGACGCGTGACGGGATTCGATGCTGGGGTGATGCCCGGCCGGGCTGGAACTCCATGAAGCTCTCCGACCTCTTCGGTGATAACGCCACCATCAGCCCACAGAGGGCCGCGATCGAGGTTTCGGGATTGGCGGTCGACAGCCGCGCCGTGAAGCCGGGCGATCTGTTCTTTGCGCTTGCCGGCGCCAGGACCGACGGCGCGCGTTTCATCGATGCGGCGATTGCCGCCGGCGCCGTTGCGATTGCCGGCGATCATCCGCCATCGGGCGGATGCCGCGTGCCGTTTGTGACGACACTCAATGCGCGCCGCGCGTTGGCGCTGGCGGCCGCGAAATTCTTTTCCAAACAGCCGTCCACGATCGCCGCCGTCACCGGCACCAGCGGCAAAACCTCCGTCGCCGCCTTCACGCGTCAGATCTGGCAGCATCTCGGATTTGGAGCCGCGAGCATCGGCACGATCGGTCTGGTCTCGCCGAAGCGCACGGTCTATGGCTCCCTGACCACGCCTGACCCGATCGCATTGCACCGTGAACTCGACGAGATCACGCGCGAGGGTGTCACCCATCTGGCGTTCGAAGCCTCCTCGCACGGGCTCGATCAATACCGGCTCGACGGCGTGCGGGTGAATGCCGGCGCTTTCACCAACCTCACGCGCGATCATATGGATTACCATCCGGACGTCGCGCACTACCTCGCCGCAAAACTTCGGCTGTTCCGTGATCTCGTGGTCGATGGTGGTGCTGCGGTGATCTCAGCCGATCACGATCACTCGTCTGAGGTGATCGAGGTGGCGCGCCAAAGGAAGCTTCTGACGATCACGGTCGGCCATAACGGCGACGGTGCGGGCGAGGGGATTGCGGTGGCGGCGACTGCCATCGACGGCTTTACCCAGCGGCTTGAGTTGATCCATCGCGGGCGTCGCTATTCGGTCCACCTGCCGCTGGTCGGCGAGTTCCAGATCGAGAACGCGCTGGTCGCGGCCGGCCTTGCGATCGGCACCGGCAGCGCGCCCGACGCTGTGTTCGCCGCGCTCGAACAGCTCGAAGGCGCCAAGGGACGGCTCGAACGCGTCGGTGAAGTTAACGGCGCGCCGATTTTTGTCGATTACGCGCACAAGCCCGATGCGCTCGCGAAGGCGCTGCAAGCCTTGCGGCCCTATGCGCCGGGAAAACTCATTGTCGTGTTCGGCGCGGGCGGCGACCGCGACGCCGGAAAAAGACCTCTGATGGGCGCGATCGCTGCCGAGAATGCCGATGAGGTCATCATCACCGACGACAATCCGCGCAGCGAAAATCCGGCGGCGATACGCGCGGCAATTCTAGCTGCGGCGAAAGGCGCGAAGGAAATCGGCGACCGCGCGGAGGCGATCGGCAGGGCGATCGCTGGGCTCAAAAAGGGTGACGTGCTTCTGATCGCCGGCAAGGGTCACGAGACCGGACAAATTATCGGCGATCGCGTGCTGCCGTTCAGCGACCACGACGCGGTGGCTGCGGTTTTGGCGGAGCGGGTGGCATGAACGCATTGCCGTTGTGGACATCGGATGCGATGAGAGCTGCGATGCGCACCGAGGCCGATGGCGTGTTGCCGCAGGCGGTCACAGGTATTTCGATCGACAGCCGCACGCTTGCCCCGGGTGAAGCGTATTTCGCGATTCGTGGCGCGGTGCATGACGGTCACGATTTTGTGGAAGCCGCTTTGAAAGCAGGCGCCGCGCTCGCGGTCGTGGAAAAGGCGCAAGCCAAAAAATTCGCAAGCGATGCGCCGCTGCTCGTGGTCGATGATGTGCTGGCCGCGCTGGTCGATCTGGCGCATGCGTCGCGCGCCCGGTTGCAAGCTCAGGTGATCGCGGTCACGGGCTCGGTCGGCAAGACCTCGACCAAGGAAGCGCTGCTGCACGTGCTTTCGGCGCAGAGCCAGACTCACGCGTCCACGGCCTCGTTCAACAATCATTGGGGCGTGCCATTGTCGCTGGCGCGCTGTCCGGCCGACGCGCGATTTGCGGTGTTCGAGATCGGGATGAATCACGCCGGCGAAATCACCCCGCTGGTGAAGATGGTGCGGCCGCATGTAGCCATCATCACCACCGTCGAGCCGGTGCATCTGGAATTCTTTTCCGGCATCGAGGCGATTGCGGACGCCAAATCAGAAATCTTCGAAGGCGTCGTGGCCGATGGCGCCGTGGTGCTCAACCACGACAACTCGCAATTCGCCCGCCTTAGCCGCCGCGCCAGGAAGTGCGGGATTTCGCGCATCGTCTCCTTTGGTGCCGACAAGCGCGCCGAGGCCCGGCTACTGGATATCTCGCTGCATACGACCTGTTCGGCGGTGCATGCCAATATTCTCGGCCACGAAGTCACCTACAAGCTCGGCATGCCCGGCCGTCACATGGCGATGAATTCGCTTGCGGTGCTTGCCGCGTCTTCTTTGGCGGGCGCCGATCTTGCACTGGCCTCGCTGTCGTTGTCGCAACTCGTGCCCGCGGCCGGCCGCGGCGTCCGGCAGACGCTTGTGGTTCCCGGTGGCGAGGTTACCCTGATCGACGAGAGCTATAACGCCAACCCGGCATCGATGGTGGCGGCCTTGAGCGTCCTTGGCCGCGCAAAGATCGGTCCGCACGGGCGGCGGATCGCGGTGTTGGGCGATATGCTCGAATTGGGCCCGACCAGCGCGCAATTGCATGCCGGCCTGAATGACGCCATCAAGGCCGATCATATCGACCTGGTGTTTTGTTGTGGTCCGATGATGCGTAACCTCTGGGATGGTCTTTCCGCAGGCAAACGGGGCGGCTATGCCGGTAGCGCGGCTACTCTCGAACCGCAGGTCCTCGCCGCGATTCGCGCCGGCGATGCTGTCATGGTCAAAGGCTCGTTCGGCTCGAAGATGAAAACCATTGTCACCGCGCTCGAAAAGCGCTTCCCCGGCAACGCCGCGTTCGACGAAGCTGCCATCTAGGCATTCGCTACCTGTTCGGCCACGCCTTCAAAAAGCGAATGTCAAATCCAAAGCTCCACCAGAATTCGACATTTGCCAGTGGTCCTTTGATTCCAACATTTGTAAAAGTGCGTGCTGAAAACGCGAGAATCGGACCACTAGATGTTTTACTGGCTGATCGATCTTTCCAACACGGTTCCGGCGCTTGCCTTCCTGCACAGCCTTCTGAACGTGTTCCGCTACATCACGTTCCGCACCGGCGGGGCGATGGTGACGGGCGCGCTGTTCGTCTTTCTGTTCGGCCCCTGGATCATCGACCACTTGCGGCTTCGCCAGGGTAAAGGTCAGCCGATTCGCACCGACGGCCCGCAGTCTCATCTGACCAAAAAAGGCACGCCGACCATGGGCGGGCTGATGATCCTGTCGGGGCTCGTGGTCTCGACGGTGCTCTGGGCCAACCCGCTCAACCCCTATGTCTGGATCGTGCTGGCGGTAACGCTCGGCTTCGGCATTGTCGGTTTCTATGACGACTACCTGAAGGTCACCAAGCAGAGCCATAGCGGCTTTGCCGGCCACATCCGGCTGCTGCTTGAAGGGATCATTGCGCTGGTCGCCTGCTACGCCCTGGTGCGGCTCGGCCGCGAGCCGTTCTCGACCTCGCTCGTGATTCCCTTTTTCAAGGATGTCGCGCTGAATCTTGGCTGGTTCTTCGCGGTGTTCGGCGCGTTCATCATTGTCGGCGCCGGCAATGCGGTGAATCTCACCGACGGCCTCGACGGGCTCGCCATTGTACCGGTCATGATCGCAGCCGCGAGTTTTGGCATGATCTCCTATCTCACCGGCAACGCGGTGTTCTCGGATTATCTCCAGATCAATTACGTGGCCGGCACCGGCGAACTCGCCGTCATTTGCGGCGCGGTGCTGGGAGCAGGCCTCGGCTTCCTGTGGTTCAACGCGCCGCCGGCCTCGATCTTCATGGGTGATACCGGCTCGCTCGCGCTTGGCGGCATGCTCGGCTCGATCGCGGTTGCGGTGAAGCATGAGATCGTGCTCGCCGTGATCGGCGGCCTGTTCGTGCTGGAAGCGGTCTCGGTGATCGTTCAGGTCGCATCCTTCAAGCTTACGGGAAAACGCATCTTCAAGATGGCGCCGATCCATCACCACTTCGAGCAGTTGGGCTGGACCGAGCCGCAGATCGTGATCCGGTTCTGGATCATCTCGGTGATGCTGGCGCTCGCCGGCCTCTCGACCTTGAAGCTGCGGTGATCGCTTGATCCCCGTCACTTCCTTTGCGGGCAAGACGGTCGCGGTGTTCGGCCTCGGCGGCTCCGGGCTCGCGAGCTGTCATGCGTTGAAGGCCGGTGGCGCCGAGGTGATCGCCGGCGACGACGGCGCGGAGCGATTGGCGGAGGCTGCAAGAGCCGGCTTTGTCACCGCCGACCTGCGCAACGTAGACTGGTCGGGTTTTGCCGCGCTGATCCTGACGCCGGGCGCGCCGCTTACCCATCCCGCGCCGCACTGGAGCGTGCTGATGGCCGGCCGGGCCGGCGTCGAGGTAATCGGTGACATCGAACTGTTCTGCCGCGAACGGCAACGCCACGCGCCCGACGCGCCGTTCGTCGCGATCACCGGCACCAACGGCAAATCGACGACCACGGCGTTGATCGCGCATCTGATGCGATTTGCCGGTTACGACACCCAGATGGGCGGCAATATCGGCTACCCCATCCTGTCGCTGGAACCGCCGCGCAAGGGTCGCGTGCATGTGATCGAGATGTCGTCCTACCAGATCGATTTGACGCCTTCTCTCGATCCGGCCGTCGGCATCCTCATCAATGTCAGCGAAGACCATATCGATCGCCACGGCACGCTCGAACACTATGCCGAGGTGAAGGAGCGCCTGGTGGCCGGCGTTCAGTCACAAGGCACGGCAATCGTCGGTGTCGATGACATCTGGTGCCGCGCGAGCGCCGACCGGATCGAGCAGGCCGGAACACGCGTCGTGCGCGTCTCCGTGAAAAATCCGCTGCCCGACGGCATCTTTGTCGATCACGAGACGGTCTGGCGCGCCTCGGGTGGCGCGCGCAGCGAGGTCGCCAAAATTGGCGGCATCGGATCATTGCGCGGTCTGCACAATGCGCAGAATGCGGCATGCGCCTCGGCCTGTGCGCTCGCGCTCGGCGTCTCAACCGATGTGCTGCAAAAAGGCCTGCGCCATTTTCCCGGCCTTGCGCACCGGATGGAGCAGGTCGGCCGCCGCGATCATGTCCTGTTCGTCAACGACTCCAAGGGCACCAATGCGGATGCCACCGCGCACGCGCTGTCGTCCTTCGCCGACATTTTCTGGATCGCCGGCGGCAAACCGAAAGCCGGCGGCATCACGGGCCTTGCCGAATATTTTCCGCGCATCCGCAAAGCCTATCTGATCGGCGAAGCAGCAGTCGAGTTCGCGGCCACGCTCGGCAAAGGCGTGCCGCACGAGATTTCGCAGACGCTCGACGTCGCGGTCGCCAGCGCAGCGCGCGACGCAGCGGCCTCGGGATTGAGGGAGGCGGTGGTGCTGCTGTCGCCGGCCTGCGCGTCGTTCGACCAGTACCGCAATTTCGAAATCCGCGGCGCCAAGTTTCGCGATCTGGTGCAGGCGCTGCCGGGTGTGAAGCCGGTGGTGTGAGCGGATCTCGTGTCCCGGGCGCGGTGCAGCGCTTCTTCAGCGGTGCACCGCAGAGCCGGGACCCATCACAAATCTTTACAGTACCGCTATGGCCCCGGATCAGAGGCGCCCGCGCTGGCCTCGGTTCGGAATAAGCCTGGAGACCGATCACGGCGCGTTGCGCAGCACCCGGGGCACGCGAGACCCGCCGGACGTGGAAACATTTCCAATCCATTAACCCCTTGGAAACCATCATCGGCGACCAATGGGCGGGTCTCTCTCTAAAGGGAACGCCCATGCTCTCCCGTGAACAGCGAAATCCCTTCAGTGACTGGTGGTGGACGGTCGATCGCCTGCAACTGGCGGCGATCGTTGCGCTGATTTTGGCGGGAGTCATCCTGTCGCTGGCCGCAAGCCCGCAGGTCGCGACCCGGATCGGGCTCGATCCCTTTCATTTCTTCAATCATCACGTGGTGTTTCTGCTGCCGTCGCTGTTCGTGCTGATCGGCGTCTCGTTTTTGTCGCCCCGGCAAATCCGGCGCACCGCGCTGGTCATTTTTGCCGTGAGCATTGCTCTGATCGTGGCCACGTTGCTGATCGGGCCGGAGGTCAAGGGATCGCGACGCTGGATCACCCTAATCGGGGTCAATATCCAGGCCTCGGAATCCGCGAAACCCGCCTTCGTGGTGCTCGCCGCATGGCTGTTTGCGGAATCGACCCGGAAGCCGGAAATGCCCGCAACGTCGATGGCGCTGGTGCTGTTGTTGATGCTGGTGTCGTTGCTGGTCGCGGAGCCTGATTTCGGCCAGACCATGCTGATTCTGATGGTGTGGGGCGCGCTGTTCTTCATCGCCGGCATGCGCATGATCTGGGTGATGGGGCTTGCCGGCGCGGCAGGCGTCGGACTGTTCACCGCCTATCTGTTCGTGCCGCACGTGGCGGGGCGCATCAAGCGCTTCATGAATCCGGCCTCCGGCGACACCTTCCAGGTCGACACCGCGATGGAAGCCTTCAGCAACGGCGGCTGGTTCGGATTGGGGCCGGGCGAGGGCATCGCCAAACGCAGCCTGCCGGACAGCCACACCGATTTCGTGTTCGCGGTGGCGGCGGAGGAATTCGGAATCATTCTCTGTCTGGTGCTGCTCGCGCTGTTTGCGTTCGTGGTGGTGCGGGCGCTGTCGCGGGCCTATGCCAGCGAGGACATGTTCGCGCGCTTCGCGGCCTCGGGCCTGGCGATCCTGTTTGGCGTGCAGGCCGCGATCAACATGTCGGTCAATCTGCAACTGATCCCGGCCAAGGGCATGACGCTGCCGTTCATCTCCTATGGCGGTTCCTCGATGGTGTCGTTGGCTTACGGTGTCGGCATGCTGCTGGCGCTGACACGGCAGCGGCCGCGTACCGAACAGGAATCCATGAACGCCGGCGCTACAGTGCAGGGCTACGCGTGAAGCAAAATGGCTCCTCGTCATTGCGAGGAGCGTCAGCGACGAAGCAATCCAGAACCGATATGAAATACTACTGGATTGCTTCGCTTCGCTCGCAATGACGGCGTATTGCCTGTAAAAGACGCCTCCATGAACAACAAGACTCCCCTCATCCTGCTCGCGGCGGGCGGCACCGGCGGACATCTGTTTCCGGCCGAGGCGCTCGGCGTGGAATTGATGAAGCGGGGCTTTCGCGTGCGGCTTGCGACCGACGCGCGCGCATTGCGCTATTCCGGCCTGTTCTCGCGCGACACCATCGATGTGGTGCCGAGCGAAACCGTGCGCAGCCGTAATCCACTTTCGCTGGCGCGCACCGGCTTGATGCTGGCCGCGGGCATGGCGGTCGCGGTTCATCTGTTGCGCAAGCTCAAGCCCGCTGCCGTTGTCGGCTTCGGCGGCTATCCGACGTTGCCGCCGCTGATCGCCGCGCGGCTGCTCGGTATTCCCGGCATCATTCACGATGCCAACGCGGTTCTTGGCCGCGCCAATCGTTTTCTTTCGAGCCGCGTCAGCGCGATTGCGACCTCGCTGCCCGGCGTGCTTGACCGCGATCCAGGGCTCGCCTCGAAAACGACGACGGTCGGCACGCCGATGCGCCCTGCGATTCTGGCGGCCTCGGCCGTGCAATACGCGACGCCCGAATCAAGCGGGCCGTTTCGCCTGCTCGTGACCGGCGGCAGCCAGGGCGCGCGCGTGATGGCCGATGTCGTGCCGCCCGCCATCGAGAAACTCGAGCCTTCGCTGTGGGGTCGCCTCGTGCTGACCCAGCAGGTGCGCGAAGAGGACATGACGCGGGTGCGCGCGGTCTATGACCGGCTCAAGATCAATGCGGAGCTCGCGCCGTTTTTCACCGATCTGCCGGCGCGGCTCGCAGCCAATCACCTCGTGATCTCGCGCTCGGGCGCTGGCACGGTAGCCGAACTCGCCGCGATCGGCCGGCCTTCGATCCTGGTGCCGCTGCCCGGCGCCATCGATCAAGACCAGTTCGCCAATGCCGGCGTGCTGTCGGACGCGGGCGGCGCGTTGCGGATCGTGCAAAGCGAGTTCACCCCCGATCGTCTGGCCGCCGAAATCTCCGCGCTCGCTGCCGAGCCGGCAAAACTCGCGGCGATGGCAGACGCCGCGCGGAAAGCCGGCCGGCTCGACGCCGCCGAACGGCTGGCCGATCTGGTGGTAAAGGTGGCCGGGATTTAGGCGACAACCGCTAAAATGCCCCCTTGTCATGCCACGCGAAAGCGAGGCATCCAGTGGGGAGCGCGGCTGATTTGTGCCTCGCGAATCCTTAAGGTCTAGGGAAGCATCAATGAGACTGCCGCGCGAGATCGGACCCATTCACTTCGTCGGTATAGGCGGTATCGGGATGAGCGGCATCGCCGAGGTGCTGTGCAATCTCGGCTACACCGTGCAGGGCTCCGACGCTTCCGAAAGCGCCAACGTCGTGCGGCTGCGCGAAAAAGGCATCAAGATCGCAATCGGTCATCAGGCCGAGAATGTCGCGGGCGCCGACGTCCTTGTGGTCTCGACCGCGATCAAGCGCGATAATCCGGAATTGATGGCGGCGCGTGCCAGCCGAATTCCGGTGGTGCGGCGCGCCGAAATGCTCGCCGAATTGATGCGGCTGAAAAGCTGCGTCGCGATTGCCGGCACCCATGGCAAGACCACCACGACCTCGATGGTCGCAGCTCTGATCGATGCCGGCGGGCTGGATCCCACCGTGATCAACGGCGGCATCATCAATGCCTACGGCACCAATGCGCGGCTGGGCGCCGGCGACTGGATGGTGGTGGAAGCGGATGAAAGCGACGGCACGTTCCTGAAGTTGCCGGCCGATCTCGCCATCGTCACCAATGTCGATCCCGAACATCTCGATCACTTCAAGACGTTTGAAGCCGTGCAGGACGCCTTTCGCAGTTTCGTGGAGAACGTTCCGTTCTACGGTTTCGCGGTGATGTGCATCGACCATCCCGTGGTGCAGACGATCGTCGGCAAGATCGAGGACCGCCGCATCGTCACCTATGGCGAAAACCCGCAAGCCGATGCGCGGCTGGTCGATCTTTCTCCCGCAAACGGCGGCTCAAGCTTCAAGGTGGTGTTTCGCGACCGCAAGACCGATGCGACGCACGAGATCGCAGACATTCATCTGCCGATGCCGGGACGGCACAACGCGCTCAATGCCACCGCGGCGATTGCGGTCGCGCATGAACTCGGGCTTTCCGACGATGTCATCCGTAAAGCGCTGGCCGCTTTCGGCGGCGTGAAGCGGCGCTTCACCAAGACCGGCGAATGGAAAGGCGTCACGGTCATCGACGATTACGGCCATCACCCGGTCGAGATCGCGGCCGTGCTGAGAGCCGCGCGCGAGTCGACCAACGGAAAGGTGATTGCCGTGGTGCAGCCGCATCGCTTTACCCGGCTGCAATCGCTGTTCGAGGAATTCTGCACCTGCTTCAACGATGCCGACACGGTGGTCGTGGCCGAGGTTTATCCGGCCGGCGAAGCGCCGATCGAAGGCATCGACCGTGATCATTTCGTGCTCGGCCTGCGCGCCCACGGCCACCGCGAGGTGATTTCGCTGCCGAACGCGGCCGCGCTCGCCGCTGTCGTCAAGGCGCACGCAGGCAAAGACGATCTCGTCGTGTGCCTGGGCGCCGGCAACATCACGCAATGGGCCTACGCGCTGCCGGGCGAATTGCAGGCGCTGGGGTAAGGATGTTCTCGCTTGCCACGACTCTCGCCGCACGACGTGCTCTGCACTCTCCCCCCTTGTGGGGTCCGAGGCGAGCGAAGCTCGCTCTCGTAAGTGGAGAGGGGGGTACTACGAACACCGGCACCTGCGAGCCACCCCCCTCCCTAATCCTCCCCCACAAGGGGGGAGGGAACGGAGAAAGTGCGCTCGCATGACCTTCCCCGACATCACGCCCGACCTCAAAGCCGCGATGCCGGACTTGCGCGGGCGGCTAATGGCGAACCAGTCACTCTCCGAACTTACGTGGTTTCGCGTCGGCGGCCCGGCACAAGTGTTGTTCACGCCGGCGGATGAAGACGATCTCGCTTATTTCCTTAGCCGCCTTCCCCCTGAACTCGCGGTCACTGTCGTCGGCGTCGGCTCCAACCTGATCGTGCGCGACGGCGGCTTGCCGGGCGTGGTGATCCGGCTCGCCCCGCGCGGCTTCGGCGAAGCGAGCGCGCATGGTGAGATCGTGAGCGCAGGCGCCGCCGCGCTCGACAAGCGCGTGGCGGAGACGGCGGCTGCCGCCAATCTCGGCGGCCTCGAATTCTTCTTCGGTATTCCCGGCACCATCGGCGGCGCCCTGCGCATGAACGCCGGTGCCAACGGCGCGGAGACCAAGGACATCCTGTGTGAGGCGTCCGGTGTCGGCCGCGACGGCAAAAAACATGTCTTCAGCAATGCGGAGATGAAATTCGTCTACCGCAATTCCGGCGTCGATCCCTCCATCATTTTCACCTCGGCGCGTTTTCAGGGTAGACCTGCGACGGCGGAGGCAATCCGCGTGCGCATGAATGAAGTCCAGGCGCATCGCGAGGCGGCGCAGCCGGTCCGCGAGAAGACTGGAGGCTCGACCTTCAAGAACCCGCCGGGCAACAGCGCTTGGAAATTGATAGATGCGGCCGGTTGTAGAGGCCTTCGCGTCGGCGGCGCTCAGGTGTCGGAAATGCACTGCAATTTCCTGATCAATACCGGCGAGGCCACCGCAAGCGATATCGAGACCCTTGGCGAAACCGTTCGCACGCGGGTGAAGGAAAATTCGGGAATCGAGTTACACTGGGAAATCAAGCGGATCGGGATTTCTGCTTAAGTGCCATTTCGCGTGAGCGACGTGAACCGGGTTAAAGCGAAAGCGACGGATGCGGATCACCATTCTCTTCGGCGGCACCAACAAGGAGCGTCTGGTTTCGGTAGCGACCGCCCAGGCGCTGCACATCGCGCTGCCCGAGGCCGATCTGTGGTTCTGGGCTCCCGATGATGCCGTGCATGAGACCAGCGGCAAGGCGCTGCTCGGCCATTCGCGTCCGTTCGAAGATGCGTTCAAGCCCGATGGTGCGCGCATCAGCGGCTCGATCGAGCAGGCGATTGATCGGGCTCAAACCGACGGTCGGTTGCTGGTGCTGGGGTTGCACGGCGGCCGCGCCGAGAATGGCGAGTTGCAGACGATTTGCGAGATGCGCGGCGTCGCCTTTACCGGCTCGGGATCGGCGTCGTCGAATCTCGCCTTCGACAAGGTCGCGGCCAAGCGCTTTGCGGCGATCGCCGGCGTCCATTCGCCTGATGGTATCGCGCTTTCCGACATTGAGGCGGCCTTTGCCGAGTACGGAAAACTGATCGCCAAGCCCGCGCGCGATGGTTCGAGCTACGGGCTGATCTTCGTGAATTCCAAACAGGATATCGTTGCCGTTCGCAACGCTGCTCGAAGCGAGGAATACGTCATCGAGCCGTTCGTCGCCGGCACCGAATCGACCTGCGGCGTGCTGGAGCAGGCCGATGGCTCGGTGATTGCGCTGCCGCCGATCGAGATCATTCCGGCCGAGGGCGGCCTCGGCTTCGACTACCGCGCGAAGTATCTCGCGAAAGCGACCCAGGAAATCTGTCCCGGCCGCTTTGCGCCCGAAATCAGCTCAAAAATCATGGACATGGCCCTGAAGGCTCATCTGGCTTTGTCGTGCAGCGGCTATTCGCGCACCGACTTCATCGTCTCAGACAACGGGCCGGTCTATCTCGAGACCAATACCTTGCCGGGCCTGACCAAAGCCTCGCTCTATCCGAAGGCGCTGAAGGCCCAAGGCATCGATTTCGTCGATTTCCTCAAAGGTCAGATCGCCATCGCGGAGCGGCGGGCGCGGGGGTAGGTCTACGGCGGAAAAGCGGCACAAGCCTGCGCCTTTTGGCCGGAACCGTTCAAGCATTACCAAATTCCTAACGATACCGGCCAAATCCTTCTCCCGGCACGTCAAATCCGGGCCTGAACCGACCAAATTTACCCTTTGTTTACCAGGAAGTCCGAAGGTTAACGCTGGCGGCGCGTATGCGCTCGCACCGCAATTCCTTGCGGGCACAACCGTTAACGAGCTCGAGTAATGGATGGTGGAGGACGTCTCGCCCGGTCGCCGCGATCGCCGAGGCAACAGATGGGTCTGATACGAGCCGCTGCCATCGGCGCGGCCGTGCTGTTGCGCGAACGTCTCGGTTTTGCGTCTTCCGCCGCCAAAGCACGCCGTCATCCGCGCCGCGAACAACCCTCGGGCGTCATCGCCTTTGTCGAACGGCGCTGGCCCCGCCGCGGTGGCCTATTCGCCACCCTGTTGCTGCTCGTCGCGAGCACTGGCCTTGGCATCGTCAAGGGCGGCCATCTCGAACAATTCGTCGCGGCTGTAAGCGAGGCGCGCAACGCGCTGGCCAATTCGGCCGGATTTCGCATCACCTCCGTCGGCATCAACGGCCGCAAGCAGTTGACCCAGGACGAGGTGCTCGCGATCGGCGGCGTCAATGGCCACTCCTCGCTGTTGTTCCTCGATGCTTCCTCGGTGCGCGAGAAGCTGAAAGCCAATCCCTGGATCAGCGAAGCCACGGTGCTGAAGCTTTACCCGGGCCAGTTGCGGATCGATATCGTCGAGCGGACGGCGTTCGCACTCTGGCAGCAAAACGGCAGGCTCTCGGTGATTTCGGATGACGGCGCCGTGCTGCAGAATTTTGTCTCGCCGGCGTTCCTTAAATTGCCGCTGGTGGTTGGTAAGGGCGCCGAAACCCGCGCCAAGGATTTCCTCGCGCTGTTGTCGCGCTATCCGCAGGTCAATGCCGTGACCAGGGCTGCGACCTTCGTCGGCGAGCGGCGCTGGAACCTGCGTCTCAATGACGGCCTCGACATCCGCCTGCCGGAAAACGACGTCGGCAACGCGCTTGCGACCTTGAGCAGCCTCGACAGGGACGAACACCTGTTTGCCAAGGACGTCGTCGTTATCGACCTGCGGCTGCCGGACCGGCTGCTGGTGCAGCTGTCGGACGATGCGGCCAAGGCCCGCGAAGACACGCTGAAGAAAAAAGACCCGAAGAAGAAGGTCGGCGACGCATGAGCGGCTTCGATCCCAGGCAAGCACCGAAGACGCGTCCGATGTCGCAGAAGCGCACGGCGCTCGTGGCCTCGCTCGACATCGGCACCAGCAAGATCGCCTGCATGATCGCGCGGCTGAAGCCGTGCCCGCCGAATGAAGCCCTGCGCGGCCGCAGCCATGCGGTCGAATTGATCGGCTATAGCCAGATCCGCTCAAAGGGGGTGAAGGCCGGCGCGGTGGTCGATCTCGTCGAATGCGAGCAGGCGGTCCGTCAGGCGGTCGCGCTTGCTGAGGACATGGCCAAGGTTCACGTCGAATCGGTTTTGCTGTCGGTGTCGGGCGGACGGCTGCAGGCGCAACTGGTCGAGGCGGCCGCTGACATCAAGGGCGCCGCCGTGACCCCGGTCGATGTCGCGCGCGTCACTTCCGCCGGCATGCACCATGCGACCGGCGAGGGCCGTACCGTGCTGCACGCGCTGCCGACCGGCTATTCGATCGACGGCGTCAAGGGCGTCCGCGATCCCAAGGGCATGATGGCGCGGCAGTTTGGCGTCGATATGAACGTCGTCACGGCCGACACCACGGTCGTCAAGAATCTCATGCTGGTGGTCGAACGTTGTCATCTCAATGTCGAGGCGATGGCGGCGAGCCCCTATGTGGCCGGATTGGCGGTCCTGACCGACGATGAGGCCGATCTTGGCGCCGCCGTGGTCGAAATGGGGGCGGGGACCACCACGATTGCGACCTATTCCGGGGGACGATTCATCCACGCTAGCGGGTTTGCGCTCGGCGGGCATCACATCACCATGGATCTTGCGCGGGGGATGTCGGCATGCATTGCGGATGCCGAGCGAATCAAGACGTTATATGGCACGGTGCTGACTGGCGGGTCAGACGCACACGAGTTGATGTCCGTGCCGTCTACCGGCGACGACGAGCTAGACGTTCCGCAGGTCGTGTCACGCGCCACGATCGCGAATATTGTCCGGCACCGTGCCGAGGAGATTTTTGAGATGGTCAGGGACCGGCTTGCGGATTCTCCCTTTGCGGCGGAACCGAAAGCCCGTGTGGTTTTGAGCGGCGGCGCTTGCCAGCTCACCGGCACGCTGGAGCTTGCCACCCGAATCCTCAACCGGCCGGTGCGGATCGGCCGCCCGCTGGGTTTCAGCCGGCTTCCGAACGAAGCGAAGAGCGCATCGTTCGCGGTGCCCGGCGGCCTGCTGGTCTATCCGCAATTCGCTCACCTTGAACATGTAGAACCGCGGCATACGCGGCAGCTCCGGACAGGGACCGACGGCTATTTCGGAAAGGTCGGACGATGGCTACGCGAGGGCTTCTGATGAATCTTTTCCGCAACGAATCAATTTCACCAACACCCACGGCCACCGGCCGGGGCGAACCCACGCGCGCGTGATCGAGAGGCAACCATGGCACCCATCAATATCACTCCCCCCGACATTCATGAGTTGAAGCCCCGCATCACCGTTTTCGGCGTCGGCGGCGCCGGCGGCAATGCCGTGAACAACATGATCACCGCGGGGCTCCAGGGGGTCGACTTTGTCGTCGCCAATACCGACGCCCAGGCGCTGACGATGTCGAAGGCGCATCGCATCATCCAGATGGGCACGCAGGTCACGCAAGGCCTCGGCGCCGGTTCACAGCCCGATGTCGGCGCGGCCGCGGCCCAAGAGGTAATCGACGAGATCCGCGATCATATCTCCGGCGTCAACATGGTGTTCGTCACCGCCGGCATGGGCGGCGGCACCGGCACGGGCGCAGCCCCGGTCATCGCCAAGATCGCACGCGACCTCGGCATTCTCACCGTCGGCGTGGTGACCAAGCCCTTCCACTTCGAAGGCCAGCGCCGCATGCGCACGGCGGAAGCCGGCATCAACGAACTACACAAGGTCGTCGATACGCTTCTGATCATTCCGAACCAGAACCTGTTCCGCGTCGCCAACGAGAAGACCACCTTCGCCGACGCCTTCGCGATGGCCGACCAGGTGCTCTATTCGGGCGTCGCCTGCATCACCGATCTGATGGTTAAGGAAGGCCTCATCAACCTCGACTTCGCCGACGTCCGCGCCGTGATGCGTGAAATGGGCAAGGCGATGATGGGCACGGGCGAAGCCACCGGCGAAAAGCGCGCACTGACGGCAGCCGAAGCTGCGATCGCCAACCCCCTGATCGACGATTCCTCGATGAAGGGCGCCCGCGGCCTTTTGATCTCGATCACCGGCGGTCGCGATCTCACGCTGTTCGAGGTCGACGAAGCCGCGACGCGGATTCGCGAGGAAGTCGACCAGGACGCCAATATCATCGTCGGCGCCACCTTCGACGAGACGCTCGACGGCATCATTCGCGTCTCAGTGGTCGCCACCGGCATCGAACAGGCCGCCATCTCCCGCAGCACCGGCAATTCTCCGGCGCCGGCGCCCGCTCTCGTGAGCACGTCGAACTCGAATTCGCCTCCCGATTCGCGTCTGGCCGAACTGACCGCGCGGCTTCGGGCTGACAATGCACGGCTGGCCGAACGCGCCCAGAAGTTCGAAGGCTCGCATCCGGCGCCTTCAGCGCCGCAGCAGCGCCCGGGCAATACGGTCGAGCGCGCGGCGCTCGCGGCCATCGCCGCGGCCGTTGCACCCGAAGCGCCGTCTGCACCGGCGCCGTTGCAGCCGGCTGCCTATGGCGATGTCACGGTTCGCCCGATCGCCCAGAAACCGACGCTGTTTCCCGATCCGGAAGTAGCGACGGCGCCCGCGCCGGAACCGGCGCCGCCGGAAAATTTCATTCCGCAGGCGGCCGAACGTGCGCCGGTCCGTGCGCCGCGGATGCCGAAGTTCGAGGACTTGCCGATGCCGGCCCAGAACGAAATCCGCCAAGCCCGCGGAGAAGCCGAGGACGATCACCCGCAGAAAAGCCGAATGTCGCTGTTGCAGCGTCTGGCCAATGTCGGTCTTGGCCGCCGCGACGACGAAAGCGAGCCGCCGATCGCAGCGCGTGCTTCGGGACCCGCGATGCCGGCGATGCCGCCGCTGCCCGACCGCAAGCCTCAGCGATCGGTCGCGGACCAAATGGCGAATCGGTCTCCGGTATCAGAGTATGCTCCTCGTCATGCACCTCAGGGATTGGATATCCACGGCCGGCCGGCACCTGTGGCCGCAACGCCACAGGGCGATGACCATCTTGATATCCCAGCCTTCCTCCGCCGGCAGGTGACCTGAAATTTGTTACAAACTTGACGATGCCAAAGGGCCCCGGTCTAACCGCCGGGGCCCTTTTGTTTTACCGGACGGGTCAGGCCTCGATTCCATCGCAAGGCATTGAAATTAAAATGTTAAACATGTGTGCTAAAATTGACGTGAGGATCGTTTGACGGCCTTTTTCGGCGGCGGATTGGGGTCCGGCTTTGGCGCGAATGCGGCAGAGATAGGGTAACAATCGGTAAAAAAGCGTGAGTTGGCGTGCATTAAGGCGACGACTATTCTCGACCGTGACTTGGGGAACCACTGAGTCGAACCGGCATCATAGGGGAGCCGGTTTGGTCTCGCGGTAAGTCAGTGTGGGCACTTCTGTATGAAATTCGGCCGGCAGACAACGCTGCGTTCGCAAGCAACCGTGACAGGTGTCGGTGTCCACTCCGGACTGCCGGTTAATCTGACGGTTGGACCTGCATCCGTGGATGCGGGTTTTATTTTTGTCCGGACCGGCCTTGAGGGCAGCGACCGAGAGGTCCGCGCCGTCGCCGAGTCCGTGATTGCTACCGAATTTGCCACCGTTCTCGGCGACCGCGAGGGGCCGCTGGTCTCCACCGCCGAGCACGTGCTGGCCGCATTGCGCGGCATGGGCGTCGATAACGCCACCATCGAAGTCGACGGCCCCGAAGTTCCGATCATGGACGGCAGTGCGGCGGCTTTCGTCGCCGCGATCGATCAAGCCGGCTTCGTCTCCCAGTCGGCGGCGCGCCGTTTCATCCAGGTGGTCAAGCCGGTGCAGGTCACGATCGGCGATTCCTTCGGCGAACTGCGGCCGCATGCCGCGGGCTTCCGCGCCGAGGTCGAAATCGATTTCGCCAATCCCGTGATTGGCCGGCAAAGCTACCTTCTCGATCTCAGCGCGGAACGGTTCCGCCGCGAGATTTCCCGCGCCCGCACCTTTGGCTGCGTCAACGACGTCGCCCGCCTGTGGAGCGCCGGTTTTGCGCTCGGCGCCTCCTTCGAGAATTCGGTGGTGTTCGACGACAACCGCCTGCTCAACACCGAGGGCCTGCGCTACAGCGACGAATGCGTGCGCCACAAGGTGCTCGATGTGATCGGTGACCTCGCGCTCGCGGGCCTGCCGCTGCTCGGCGCCTTCCGCTCGGTCCGCGGCGGCCACAAGCTCAACCACGCCGTGCTGACGGCGCTTCTGGCCGATCGCACCGCTTATCGGGTGGTCGAGGGTGAAGCCGCCCGCCGGTCGCGCACTCATGCCGAGGTCGGCAGCGGCATGGTCGGCGGCATGGTCGCCCCCGCCTATGGCCCGGACGTTTCCTAAAGGCGTCCTTATTTCCCGTTTTCTTGCTCGATCGATGCCCCGTGGCGGCAAAGCGTGTCTTTGCGCTCCGAATCTGCGAATTTGGCTCCAACGGCGGCGGTCGGCGATAAGTTTTGAGGGATGACAGGCGTTGAAACCCGCCTTATTCCGGGCGAAATAGCTGCGTATCCGGTTGGTTAAAGGACTTGTTTTAGATAAACAGGGCTGGGGCAACGCAGATCCGTGCCGGCTCCAGTTTCCGCTGCGCCCGATCACGCTCGAAAGGCGTCAGGTCTGAACTTCATGTCGACAAAGCGTATGACGCTCGCACATCAACGATTTTCAAACCGTTGGGACCTCGGTGCTCTCGCGCGATTGGTGCGCGTGGCCGCGGGGCTTGCGCTTGCCGCCACGGTTTTGAGCGCGTGCAGTTCGGCCACCGAATTATGGGACAAGGTCACCCAGAAGGACGACACCTTCGTCGAGGAGCCCGCGGAAAAGCTCTACAATGAAGGCCTGTTCCTGACCAACGAGAAGCGCGATGCGAAGGGCGGGGCGAAGAAGTTCGAGGAAGTCGATCGCCAGCACCCTTATTCGGACCTGGCGCGCAAGTCGCTGCTGATGTCGGCCTACGCTTATTACCAGGCCAACGACTATGACAGCTGCATCGGCGCTGCGACCCGTTACGTCACGCTGCACCCCGGCAGTTCGGATGCGGCCTATGCACAGTACCTGATTGCCGCCTCGCATTACGACCAGATCGCCGACGTCACCCGCGACCAGGGCCGCACCGAGAAGGCGATCGCCGCGCTCGAGGAAGTCGTGCGCAAATATCCGACGTCGGAATATGCGGTCAGCGCCAAGGCCAAGCTCGAAGCCGCGCGCGACCAATTGGCGGGCCGCGAGATGACCGTCGGCCGCTATAATTTGGAGAAGCGCAACTACACCGGCGCCATCAACCGCTTCAAGACCGTGGTCACCCAGTACCAGACCACGCGCCATGTCGAGGAGGCGTTGGCGCGCCTGACCGAAGCCTATATGGCGATCGGTATCGTCAGCGAGGCGCAAACAGCCGCCGCCGTGCTCGGGCATAATTTTCCCGACAGCCCCTGGTACAAGGACGCCTATAATCTCGTAAAGTCCGGCGGTTCGGAACCGACCGAGAATCCCGGCTCTTACATTTCCAAGGCGTTCAAGAAGTTCGGTCTCGGCTAATCATCCGGCTCGAATATTGGTATGGAATCGGGGTCTGATTCCATTTAGTCCGGACTTGATCTGGGAATTCTCATGCTGGCGCGTCTGTCGATCCGTGACATCGTCCTGATCGAACGGCTCGATATCGAGTTCGCTCGGGGCCTTGCGGTTTTGACCGGCGAGACCGGCGCGGGAAAATCCATTTTGCTTGATGCCTTCGCGCTGGCGCTGGGCGGCCGCGGCGATGCCACCCTGGTCCGCCACGGCGCCGAGCAGGGTCAGGTGACGGCGGTGTTCGACGTGCCGAAGGGCCATCCCGCAGCCGCGCTGCTTGCCGAGAACGGCCTTGAGGATACCGGCGAAATGATCCTGCGCCGGGTGCAACTCGCCGACGGCCGCACCCGCGCCTTCATCAACGATCAGGCGATCAGCGTGCAGACCCTGAAAGCGCTGGGAACCGCGCTGGTCGAGATTCACGGCCAGCATGACGAGCGCGCGCTGGTCGATGCCTCGACCCATCGCCGCCTGCTCGATGCGTTTTCCGGCCTCGAGAAGGATGTCGGTGCGCTGGAAAAGCTCTGGGAAGCGCGGCGCGAGGCCAACCGGTTGCTCGACGACCACCGCGCCGGCATGGAGCGTGCGGCGCGCGAGGCCGATTATCTGCGGCACGCCTCCGATGAATTGAAACAGCTCGCGCCAAAGGACGGCGAGGAGACCGCGCTCGCCTCCCGCCGCACCACCATGATGCAGGGCGAGAAGATCGCCTCCGATCTGCGCGAGGCTCAGGACGCCGTCAGCGGCAATCAGTCGCCGGTGGCGAGCCTGTCGGCGGCGGTGCGCCGGCTCGAACGGCGGGCGGCGAATTCGCCTTCTTTGGTTGAGCCCGCGGTGAAAGCGATCGATATCGCGATCAATGCGCTGGAAGAGGCCGATCAGCATCTCACGGCAGCGTTGCTCGCGGCCGATTTCGACCCCGCCGAGCTCGAGCGCATCGAGGAGCGGCTGTTTTCGCTGCGCGCCGCCTCGCGCAAATATTCGACGCCGGTCGACGGGCTGGCCGCGCTCGCCGCCAAATATGCGTCGGATGTCGCGCTGATCGATGCAGGCGCCGATCAGTTGAAAAAACTGGAAGCGGCGGCGGATGCGGCCGACAAGCTTTACGGTGCCGCGGCCGCCAAGCTTTCCGCGGCGCGCCTCAAGTCGGCGGAGAAGCTCAACAAGGCGGTCAATGCCGAACTCGCGCCGCTCAAATTGGAGCGCGCGAAATTCACCACGCAGGTTGAATCCGATCCGGCCTCGCCCGGCCCGCAAGGCTATGACCGCGTCGAGTTCTGGGTGCAGACCAACCCCGGCACGCGACCGGGCCCGCTGATGAAAGTCGCCTCCGGCGGCGAACTGTCGCGCTTTTTGCTGGCGCTCAAGGTGGTGTTGTCCGACCGCGGCTCGGCGCCCACGCTCGTGTTCGACGAAATCGACACCGGCGTTGGCGGCGCGGTGGCGGACGCGATTGGCGCGCGGCTGTCACGGCTCGCCTCCAAGGTCCAGGTGATGGCGGTGACGCATGCGCCGCAGGTCGCAGCCCGCGCGGACCAGCATCTGCTGATTTCAAAGGATGCGCTCGACAAGGGCAAGCGCGTCGCCACCCGCGTCAACGCGCTCGCCGCCGACCACCGCCGCGAGGAAATCGCCCGCATGCTCGCCGGTGCGGAAATTACCGCCGAGGCGAGGGCTGCCGCCGAGCGGCTGCTGAAAGCGGCGACGGCGTAGGTCTCTCGTGTCCCGGACGCGGTGCAGCGCCATTAGCGCGTTTACGCGCGTCTTCGACGCGCTGCGCTGCTCCGCAGCGCCGGGACCCACACTTCATCGGCGACATGGACCCCGGATCAGCAGCCCACCGCCATAGCGCGCCGAAGACGCGCGTGAATTCCCATGGCGCTGCGCTGCATCCGGGGAACGGCCGGTGGCAGGCCCACTTTTCTCAAAATGAACTTCGTCGTAATCATTGACCATGGCCAAAGCAGCAAAACCCAAAAAGCTCCCCGACGTCGCCGACCTCACCAAGACGCAGGCCAAGGTCGAGCATATGCGGCTCGCGCTCGAACTCGAGGGGCACGACCGGCGCTACTACCAGGACGACGCGCCGAGCGTCACCGATGCCGAATATGACGCAGTGCGCCAGCGCTTCAACGCAATTGAGAAGCGCTTTCCGGAATTCGTCGATGCCTCCTCGCCGTCGCAAAAGGTCGGCGCCGCGCCTTCCGGCCGATTCAAAAAGGTCCGCCATGCCATACCGATGCTCTCGCTTGATAATGCGTTTGCGGAAGGCGACGTCGTCGATTTCGTCGGCCGCATCCGCCGCTTTCTGAAACTGTCCGAGGACGAGCCCATCGACTTTTCCGCCGAGCCCAAGATCGACGGGCTTTCGATGTCGCTGCGCTACGAGGATGGCGAACTCGTTACGGCCGCGACGCGCGGCGACGGTGCGGAAGGCGAAGACGTCACCGCCAATATACGCACGCTGGAAGACGTGCCGAAGAAGCTGAAAGGCCGCAAGGTGCCTTCAATCTGCGAGGTGCGCGGCGAAGTCTATATGACCAAGAAGGCGTTTCTGGCGCTCAATGAACGCCAGAAGGCTGCCGGAGGCACCATCTTTGCCAATCCGCGCAACTCGGCCGCGGGTTCGCTGCGGCAGAAAGACCCTTCGATCACCGCCTCGCGGCCGCTCGGCTTCTTCGCTTATGCCTGGGGCGAAATGGCGGAGATGCCGGAGGACACGCAATCCGGCATGATCGCCTGGTTCGAGCATTGCGGCTTCAAGACCAACCCGCTCACCAAGATCTGCCATTCGGTCGAGCAGCTGATCGCGTTTCACCGCAAGATCGAAGAACAACGTGCCAGGCTCGACTACGATATCGACGGCGTCGTCTACAAGGTCGATCGGCTCGACTGGCAGGAACGTCTCGGCTTTGTCTCGCGCACCCCGCGCTGGGCCATTGCGCACAAATTCCCCGCCGAGCGCGCCATGACGGTGCTGCGCGATATCGAGATTCAGGTCGGGCGCACCGGCTCGTTTACCCCGGTCGGCAAGCTGGAGCCGGTCGGCGTCGGCGGCGTCATCGTGCAGAACGTGACGCTGCACAATGAGGATTACATCAAGGGGATCGGCAACAAGGGCGAGGTGTTGCGCGAGGGCCGCGATATTCGGATCGGCGATACGGTGGTGATTCAGCGCGCCGGTGACGTGATTCCGCAAGTGGTCGATGTCGTGATCGACAAGCGGCCGAAAGGCACAAAGGAATTTCCTTTTCCGAAGAAGTGTCCGTGCTCGCTGCATACCGATGTGGTGCGCGAGGAAACCGCAACCGGCGAGGAGGGTTCGCGCGCCCGCTGCACCGGCGAGTTCGCCTGTCCCTTCCAGAAGATCGAGCACCTGAGACTGTTTGCCTCGCGGCGCGCTTTCGATATCGAGGGGCTCGGCGAGAAGCAGATCCAGTTCTTCTTCGAAGAAGGATGGGTAAGGGAGCCCGCCGATATCTTCACGCTGCAAAAGCGCAACGCCAAGCTCAAGCTCGATGAAATCGAAGGCTACGGCGAAACGTCGGTGCGCAATCTGTTTGCCGCGATCGAGGAGCGGAGACGGATATCGCTGGAGCGCTTCATCTATGCGCTCGGCATGCGCCATGTCGGCGAAACGACCGCACTGGCGCTGGCGCGCGGTTACGGCTCGTGGGATGCGTTCCACGACGCCTGTCTGAAGGTCGCGAAGGACGACGAGGAAGCGATTGCGGAAATGGATGCGCTCGACCAGATCGGCGATACCGTGATCGCCAGCATCAAGGCCTATTTCGGCGAAAGCCATAACCGCGGCGTCGTCGAGAGGCTGACGCGCGAGGTTGATATCCTCGATGCCGAGAAGCCGAAGAGCAATTCTGCCGTGGCGGGCAAGACGGTGGTGTTCACGGGCTCGCTCGAAAAGATGACGCGCGACGAGGCCAAGGCGACGGCCGAGCGCCTGGGCGCCAAGGCCGCAGGTTCAGTATCGAAGAAGACCGATTACGTCGTCGCGGGTCCCGGCGCCGGCTCAAAGCTGGCGGAAGCCAAGAAACACGGTGTCACGGTGCTCACCGAGGACGAGTGGCTGAAGATGGTCGGGGAGTGAGGGTTCTCCCGCTGTCGTCATCATCCGCGAAAGCGGATGATCCAGTATTCCAGAAACAGTAATTTGTTATCGAGAGGGCTCGGTGTACTGGATACCCCGCTTTCGCGGGGTATGACGAAGGATGGTGCGGACATATCCCCTCACACCATCCCCGTCTCTTCCTCCGCCTGCTCGATCAGTTCCTCGCTCACCACCACGTTGCGCCTCGGTATGATGAACACCATGGTCGAGGCGCAGGCGAGCGAGAGAACAAATACAGCGGCGTTGAGCGGCGCCGGTGTGGTGAAGTGGCCGCCGAGATAGGCGCCGAACTGCGACAGGAACGAGCCGAGCCCCATTTGCAAGAATCCCATCGCGCCGGATGCGGTGCCCGCCGCCTCGGGCCGGACGCTGATGGCGCCAGCGGCGGAATTCGACATCACGAACGCATTGGCGAACATCACGATCATCTGGGTGCCGAACAGCCAGCCCGGCATCTGGTTGAGGCCCGTGAGCCCGCAGACGAGATTGAGGAAACTGCCCGCGAGTTGCAGCGCCAGCCCGAACCAGATCAGCCGCTCCAGTGAATGGCGCGGCGCAAAGCGCACGCAAAAGAGATTGCCGACCAGATAGGCGAAGCCGATGAGCGCAAACCAGGCGCCATATTCGGCGCCGGTGCGGCCCATATGCGTGATGACGATGTAGGGAGCGCCGCCTGCGAAGGTGAAGATGATCTGGGAGGCCAGCACCTGGCACAGCACATAGCCGATGAAGGCGCGGCTGGTCAGGAGATTGCCGACGTCGCCGCGAAAGCCGCTTGGTTGAAGGCGCACGCGGCGCGTTTCCGGCAAGGCCAATGCGATTGCGACTGCCACGGCGAGCGATCCTGCAGTGGTGACGTAGAAGATCGAACGCCAGCCGAATGCGGTCTCGAGCAGGCCGCCGGTCAAAGGGCTCAGCATCTGCGCGATCATCATCACCGCGATGACGAGGCTGATCATCGAGGAGATGCGCTCGCGGTGATAGAGGTCGCGGATGATGGCGCGGCTTATCACCATGCCGCTGGCGCCGCCCAGCGCCTGGAAAAACCGTGCGGCGATCAGTTGGGGCAGCGTCTCGGCGAAGATGCACGCCGCGCTCGCCACCACCATCAGGGAAAGGCCCGCCAGCAATACCGGCCGGCGTCCGTAGCGATCGGACAGCGGCCCCATCAGGATCTGCGAACAGGCAATGCCGACCATGTAAAGCGACACTGTCATCTGCGCGATGGAAATGTCGCTGTTGAAGCTCGTCACGAGCAGCGGCAGCGCCGGCACCAGCATGTAGAGCGAGATCGGCGCCACGCCGGTCATGGCGACCAGGAGCAGCAGCATCGTGCGCGTCGTCGCCGCGTTTGTGCCGTCGGCCACTTTGCCGTTGGCCACCTTGCCGTTAGTGAGTGCGGCCGGTTTGCCGACGACGCCGTGCATCAGAAGTCCAATTCGTTAGGCGCAGGCACCGTCAGACCGCAAAGCGATCCGGTGAGTGCCCTCCAGATTTCGTTTGAGTGATTTTCTTCGGGTTCGACTTTAGCGTTATTCGGCGCGCCGAATATGCGAGTTTCGGCATGCGGCTATTCGTTTTCCGGGATGCGCTTGGCGCAAGCGGGCCTGCCGTCAGGGAATGGTTGAGAGGCGATAAATACCGCCATTTTCTGTCATGACTTGCGACGTGGATCGACGATCCGTTACCGCGGAAACGGTGTGCTCTCTCTCTCCCGCGCAACCGGGGTTTACCCCGGTTGCGCGTTGTAAATTTGCGCAAGTCGGGCGAGCCCGACTTGCGGCGGGAGAGCGTCGGGGTTGAGGGGGTACGGTCTATCGATAGTCCGTAGCCCCTCACCCGGATTGCGCCATTGATGCTTCGCATCACCGACGCAATCCGACCTCTCCCCATGGGAGAGGTGATCCAGCGCGGGTGGTGAGTGGACTACAACGACAGCGGTGCCGTCGCTTCGTCGAGCCAGGCTTTCGTCACATCATCGACGTGGCTGCGCACGGCGTGGCGGACCCGCTCGTGGTATTCGTTGACCCAGCTCAACTCCTCGGCCGTCAGCATGCTGAGATCGATCAGCCGGCGGTCGATCGGCGCGAGCGTTAGTGTTTCGAACGCGTTGACCGGCTTCTCGGCGCCTGCGATCTCGGCCGCGACCACCAGCTCGAGATTCTCGATCCGGATGCCGAAGGCGTCGGTTTTGTAATAGCCGGGCTCATTGGAGAGGATCATGCCGCGCTTCAGCGGGGCCGAGCCGAGCTTGGATATCCGCGCCGGACCTTCGTGCACCGACAGGTAGCTGCCGACGCCGTGGCCGGTGCCGTGTTCGAAATCGACGCCGGCCTGCCACAGGAATTGCCGCGCCAGGCTGTCGAGCTGCGCGCCCGTGGTGCCGTCGGGGAACAGCGCGCGCGCAATGGCAATATGACCGCGCAGCACGCGGGTAAAGCGGTCGCGCATCTCGAAGGTCGGCTCGCCGATCGCGATCGTGCGGGTGACGTCGGTGGTGCCGTCTTCATATTGCGCGCCGGAATCGATCAGCAGGAGATCGCCGCGCGCGATGCGGCGGTTGCTCTTGCGGGTCACACGATAATGCACGATGGCGCCGTTCGTCCCGGTGCCTGAAATGGTGGGGAAGGAGACATCTTTCAGCGCGCCGGTGTCGCGCCGAAAAGTCTCCAGCGCCTCGACGGCGTCGATCTCGGTCAGCGCACCCGAAAGGGCCTCGTGGTCGACCCAGGCGAGAAAGCGTGCCAGCGCAATCGCGTCGCGCCGGTGCGCCGTCCTGGCGCCCGCGATTTCGGTGTCGTTCTTGACCGCCTTCAACAGGCTGACGGGATCGGCCCCGTGTACCGGTTTGCCGCCGGCCGACGAAATCAGGCGGGTCAGGGCGTCGGCTGCCGTTGCAGCGTCGAGCGCGATCGACGCGCCGCTTTTCGACAGCTCGACCAGCTTCGCCGTCAGCGCGCCGGGCTCGGCGATATCAGCGGTCTGCTCGAGATGATCGCGGACGCTGTTGGAAAGCTTGCGGTGATCGATGAACAGCGTCGGCCGGCCGCTTTTGGGCACCAGCGCGTAGGACAGAGGCAGGGGCGTGTGCGCGACGTCGCCGCCGCGGATATTGAAGGTCCACGCCACCGCATGGCTATCGGACAGCACCAGCGCGTCTGCGCCGAGCTTCGTGATCTCGGCCTCGATCCGCTTCAGCTTGTCGCCCTCAATCTCGCCCGAAAACGGCTGGCCGTGCAGGCTGACCGGGGCAAGCGGCAGCGCCGGCCGTTCGGTCCAGACCGCATCGACCGGGTTGGTATCCACCGCGACCAGCTCCGCGCCGGCTTTGGCGCAGGCGGCGGCGAGCTTTTCCGCGGCTGCCGTCGCGTGCAGCCACGGGTCGAAGCCGAGGCGGTCGCCGGCGGCCAGGTGTTGCGCCAGCCAGGTCTCGGGCGGCGGGTCGATCAGCGATTCGACAGCCCAGGCCTTGGTGTCGACCTGCTTGGCTGATTGCAGCGTATAGCGGCCGTCGACAAAGACCGCGGCCTCGCGGGCCAGCACGATGGCCAGGCCCGCCGAGCCGGTGAAACCGGTGAGCCAGGCCAGCCGCTCTTCGGAGGGCGGAACATATTCGTTCTGCTGCTGGTCGGCGCGCGGCACCACGAAGCCGCTCAGGTTGCGTTTCGTCAGCTCCTCGCGAAACGCGGACAAACGCGCGGACAAGGCGATGCCGGTCTCGGGTTCGTCGAAGGTCTGGAAGTGCGCTTCAAACATTAGTCGATAGTATCATCTTCCAGGGAGCACTCGGCAACCGACTCAATTTGCTTCCGATTCCGGATTTATTGTGATTGAATTGCTGCACCCGCGTTAGACGGGCTTGAACGTTTCGTGACTGCAATGGTTATGGAAGCGATTCAGAAGAAATCCTTCCGGGTGGAATTCCAAGTTCCATGGGCGTTTTGTGACCAGCGTCGAGGAATTAACCATGCCCGTCTTCACCTTTGAGAAGATTTCGCCACCGATGCGCCGTGTATCTGCTTCTGCTCCCGTTGCCGAAAAGCCGCGCAGCGTCATCGTTCAGATCCTGGATCGTTTTGTCGAAACCCGCGCCAAGCGCAAAATCAGCGCCGACAAGGCCGGCAAGCCTCGCCAGCGGAAGTCGGCGAAATAGCCAACCGTCCTTCCTTCAACGCACCTTGTGGAGCAGCAGGCTGCTCCAGCCGTCGATTGTGATCCGCCGTTCCAGCACAAGCCCTCGCGCCAGGTAGGCCGCGATTACCGACGGCGCCTGGGCCGACAATAGCCCCGACAGGATGACGCGCGCGCCGCCGGCCAGGTGGTCGGACATCGCCGTCGCCATCTGGCGCAGCGGATTGGCGAGAATATTGGCCAGCAGCAGGTCGAAGGGTTTCCGTTGCCGCAACCGGGGGGCGGAAAAGCCGCTTCCCCAGGTCACCTCGACCAACGGACCGACGCCGTTCAGGCGCGCGTTCTCGGCGGCGACTTTCACCGACAGCGCGTCGATGTCGCTGGCGAGCACAGAATCGTGCAGCGCCTTGGCGGCCGCAATCGCCAAGACCCCGGTCCCGGTGCCGAGATCGAGCACGCGGCGTGGCCGATGCGCCTTCAACACGTGGCCCAGCAGCACGAGGCAGCCGCGGGTGGTGCCGTGATGGCCGGTGCCGAAAGCGAGTGCAGCCTCGATCTCGATGCCGAGCTTGTTGGGCGCCACTTTCGCCCGATCGTGCTGGCCATGGACGATGAAACGGCCGGCATGGACGGGAATCAGATCCTCCAGCGTGGCCTTGACCCAGTCCTTAGCCTCGACGACGTCGAATTTGACGGACCGCGCGACCTCGTCGCCTCCGGCAAGTCGCACCAGCTCGCGGATTCTGGCCTCGACAGGCGCGTCGCCAAAATGCAGGGTGACGTCCCAGCGCCCGGTTGGTCCCTCGAACGCCGCAACCGCGGCCTCACCCGCATCGAGGCTTTCGGTCAAAAGATCCGAGACGCGGCGGGCGGTTGCTTCGTCGCCGATTGCCAGCGTCGCGCGGTGGGTTTGCGGTGTCTGCGTTGAGGCCATCGTGATTTTCAGGTGAGAGGGCTTAATGGATGGTAGGGGCTGTTTCAAAACCTCCCCTTGAAAAGGGGAGGTCGCTTTGCTCCGACGTCGGGTGGGGATCAAAGCAGCACGTGTAATGCAAACTGCGAAATGCAAACAGGCGGACCCCCACCCCAACGCTCTCCCTTTCAGGGGGAGGGAGAAGCAACCGCCGTTGCTCTGCCTGATGTAGTTTAAAGCTTCATTCAGTTTCTTCTTATAGGTTCAACCGTGCTGGAGCACTGTCGGTCCGCGATCAAATTTAGCCGCGGAAAATTTGTGAGAAACAAACGGCTGTGCAAGGATGTGGCGGCGGTTCTCAAACCACTTTTTGAATGCCTTCATCTGCTCCGTCAATTCAGCCCCAATCACCCGACTAAAGCCAGGCATCACCTCCGCGCCGTCAAAGTGTTGGTTCAAGCACGCGCTGGATCATTATGAATTTGCTGGTTGATCGTGCGAAAAGTTTCTCGTTGGCGTCGCTTTGGGCCGTCCTGAGGGACTTGTTATCCACAGCGGCTGGCGAGACTTGGCTCTTTGCGTGACGCGCGGATTCCTCAAAGCGCATTTTATCCACACGACCTCACAGCCAACGCAATGCTCGTCCACAGGTCTGTCCACCCAACATACCGCGCTCATTCAAGGCGTTGTCCATGCGGGCTGAGCGGGAGACAAAGGCGCGGTTCGAGGGTTAGATCGGGCAGCAGATTTCGAAGCGAACGGCGATCTGGTCCATGCGGAACGGGCTTTACTCCATCCACATCCATATGCTCGACGGGGTGCGGGGCCGCGACAGCGGCGTTCTCATTCTGAAGGACGGCCAACTCGTGGGGGGCGGTCCGTATTTCTGGTCGGTCGGCCGCTACAGTGTTGGGCAAGTCAGCGGGAACGACGGCACCTGGAAGGGCGAACTCGTCACCAACCAGCATACGCCCTTTGACGATCCCTTCGTCCGCCCGCTATTCGCAGGTCAGGAGGTCTCGACCGGATTTTCCGGCAAATTTTCCGGCGGCGCGTCCGAAGTGTTCGGCACGACCTTGGTGGGCACGCGCAGCCTCAGCTTTCACGCGGTGCTGAAGTGGCTGGCGGAGGGGTAGGGCTCGCGCTCGGCGATCATGGCGGCGATTCCCGATGGCGTCGGCGGCGCGTTTTCAGCCTTCGCGCGTAGCCTTTGATTTGCCGTCCTCGTACCCAAATATAGCATCGACCAAGGGTAGGACGAGAAGATGGCAAGACCAACCGACAAGCTTGAGGATGGGATTCGGATATGGCCAAGCTAGAGCGGCCGGTCTCGGTGGCATTAGAACATCTCGGTCGCCGCGCCAGGTAAATAAGATCACAGAAGAAAATAAGAAAACACGGCACGCCCTCGAAAACTTACGCGAGATGGCCAAAGGTCCAGAGTGGGCGGCTTACATTAAACACCGCGTTGCGGAAGGCTGCTCAGCCGATGTTATAGCGGATGAGGCCTACTGGGTGGATCGATACTCATGAGAAGGCGCGGATACTCGGTCTCGGGCTGCCTGAAATACCATTGGCGATTTTGAAATTTCGAACTGACGCACTGCCCAGTTTCAAACTGAGACACTACCGGCCCATCCCCAATCCATCCACAGCCTATCCACCGATCATCCAAACATCCCCCGGTGATCCCTCAGGATCACCCGCGCGGCGTTGTGACCGGGGGCGCCGGTAACGCCGCCGCCGGGGTGGGCGCCGGAACCACAGTGATAAAGGCCTTTGAGAGGACCGCGGTAATCGGCATGGCCGAGCATCGGCCGTGCCGAGAAGATCTGGTTCAGCGTCAGCGCACCGTGGAAGATGTCGCCGCCGAGCAAGCCGAATTGACGTTCGAGGTCGAGCGGCGACAAAACCTGCCGCCCGATCACGCTTTCCCCAAAGCCGGGCGCGTAACGATCGACGGTCGCGATCATGAGGTCGGCGACTTCCTCGCGGTGGTCGTCCCAGGAGCGCCCGTTGGGGAGTTCCGGCGCGACATGCTGGCAAAAAAGACTCGCGACGTGTTGGCCTGGCGGCGCGAGGCTGTCGTCCAGCGTCGAGGGGATCAGCATTTCGACAATCGGCTCGCGGCTCCAGCCGTCCTCGCGGGCGTGCTGCCAGGCGCGGTCCATGTAAGCGAGGCTGGGCGCTAGGATGATGCCGGAGGTCAGATGATCCCCTTCGCCCGGCAACGCGGTGAACGAGGGCAGGGCGCTCAGCGCCACATTCATCCGGAAGGTGCCGGAGGCGTTGCGCCAATGCTGTATGCGGGTGAGAAAATCCTTCGACAGGGCGCCTGAGGGCACGAGGCGCGTATACAGAAGCTTCGGGTTGACGCCGGAGGCGACATATTTCGCGCGGACGGTCTTGCCATTGTCGAGAATGACGCCTGTGGCGCGGTCGCGCTCGACGATCACCTCGCGGACGCCGGCCTCAAGCGTAATCTCCGCGCCGGCCTGCCGCGCGGCCTTGGCGATGGCCTGGCCGATTGCGCCCATGCCGCCGATGGCATGGCCCCAGACGCCCTTCTTGCCGTTCACCTCGCCAAAGGCGTGGTGCAGCATCACATAGGCCGAGCCCGCGGCATAAGGGCTCGCATAGTTGCCGACGACGGCATCAAAACCGAACAGCGCCTTGATCAGGTCGCTCTCGAACACCTCGTCCAGCATCTCGCCGGCCGAGCGGGTGAACAGATCGAGCAACATCCGCTGCTGCTCCAGCGAAAGCTGCCGCAGGATGCTGGCCGACCCCAAGGCGTTGAAACCCTCGCGGATCGCACCGACCCCAAAACTCTCGACCAGGTTCGGCGGCGCGCGCAATACAAACGCGCGCAACACGTCGGCGATTTCTTCAAGCTTGCGATTGAAACCATCAAGCGCTTCGGCGTCGCGTTGGCTGAGTTTGGCCAGAGACGCTTTCGTGCGGCCTTCGCCTGACATGAGATAGCTGCCGTCGGGCGCGGGCAGGAAATTCTGCACGCGGCGCTCGACGATCTCAAGGCCGTGTTCGCCGAGTTTCAGGTCAGAAATAATCTTGGGGTTGAGCAGGCTCACGGTGTAGGCCGCGACCGAATTGCGGAATCCAGGCGCGAATTCTTCCGTCACCGCCGCGCCGCCCACCACCTTGCGCCGCTCGACGACCCGCACGCGCAGGCCGGCGGCGGCGAGATAAGCCGCGCAGGTGAGGCCGTTATGGCCGGCACCGATGATGACGACGTCTGTTTCGTTCATGTGGGTTTCAAGAAAATCCGGTCAAAAATTTTAGCCGTCATTCCGGGGCGATGCGAAGCATCGAGCCCGGAATCTCGAGATTCCCGGCCTGGTGCTTACGCACCATCCCGGAATGACGAACAATACATAGCGAACCTGAAGCTGTGGGCACAGCGGTTTGATCGGGGCCGGATTGCCCATGTCCAAGCCATGTGCTCCATTGCCGCCTCTCGTTTGCGTTTCGAAAACACCCCGCCGGAGCCTTCATGACCCAATCCGATCTGCCTGTCGCCGCGGAGCTCGCTTCCGCGGGCCGCAACCGGCTGGTGCTTCTGGTCTACACGGCTTCGATTTTCGTCAGCGCGTTGTTGTTGTTCTCGGTCCAGCCGTTATTCACGAAAATGGTGCTGCCGCGGCTCGGCGGCTCGCCGGCAGTGTGGTCGGTGGCGATGGTGTTTTTCCAGTCGCTGCTGCTTGCCGGCTACGTCTATGCGCATCTGCTGATGCGGATCAAGAGCCGCGTGATCCCGATTCTGGTGCATTTGGTGTTGCTGATCGTGGCCTTCTCCACGCTGCCGCTGGCGATTGCGGCGCAATGGGGTGATCCGCCGACTTCAGGCTACGCGCTGTGGCTGCTTGGTCTGTTTGTCGCCTCGATCGGGCTACCGTTTTTTGCGCTCGCCGCCAACAACCCGCTGCTGCAAGCCTGGTTCGTCCGCACCGGTCACCCGGATGGCGCCGATCCCTATTTTCTCTACGCTTCGTCCAATATCGGCAGTTTTCTGGCGCTGCTGTCCTATCCGCTGGTGCTGGAGCCGGTCTTCACGCTTCGGACGCAAAACCTGATCTGGACCGGTGGCTATGGCTTGCTGATCGTCCTGATCGCGGCCAGCGGCTTCCTGTTGTGGCGTTCGCCCGCATTGCCGGCAGCTACGCTTGCTGCGGAGAGCGACGCGCCGGCGCCTTCTTGGGTGTTGCGGGCGCGCTGGATTTTTCTCGCCGCGGTGCCTTCCGGACTTTTGATCGCAGTGACCGCGCATATTTCGACCGACGTGGCGGCGGCTCCCTTGCTGTGGGTCCTGCCGCTATCGCTTTATCTCTTGACCTGGGTCTTGGTGTTCCAGTCGCGGCCGCTGTTGCCGCACAAATGGGTGCTGATGGCCCAGCCGGCGGCGATCGCGGGCATCATCGTGTTGCTGGCGATCGGCGGCGAACAGAACCTGTTGCTGACGCTCGGCGGGCATCAGGTCTGTTTCTTCGTCATCGCGATGGCGTGTCATGGCGAACTCGCGCGCACGCGACCGCCAGCCAAATATCTCACCGGCTTCTACGTCGCGCTGTCGTTCGGCGGCATGATCGGCGGGTTGTTCGCAGGATTGATCGCGCCCAACGTGTTTTCCTGGGTGGCGGAGTATCCGATCCTAGTGGTGCTTGCCGCGCTCTGCCGTCCGCCGGCCAGCGAGCGCTGGCCGTTTTGGAGCCGCCCATTCTGGCCGCTTCTGGTGGTGCTGGCGGTCGCGTTGATCGTTCCGTCGCAGGGCAGGGATAGTTTGTTCGACTGGTTCGAGGAAAACCGGGTCTATGTCGCCGGCGGCGTTGCCGTGTTCGGCATGCTGCTGGCGCTTGGGCTCAACGCCTCGCGACTGAAGCTTGCGGCGGTGGCGGCGCTGGCGCTGGTGCTGGTTCGGGTTTACCCGTCCGACGACGGTCGCGTGGACACCGTGCGCAGTTTCTTCGGCGTCCACAAGATCGTGACCACGCCGCACGGCCAGTATCATGTGCTGTTGCACGGCACCACGATTCACGGCGCCGAGAAATTCCAGAATGACGACGGCACGAAGATCGAGGGACGGCCGGAGCCGATTTCCTATTATCACAAGGACGGCGGCATCGGTCAGGCGGTAACCGCAATCCGCGAACGCAAGGGCGCGCCGTTACGCGTTGCGGCGATCGGACTTGGCTCCGGGACGCTCACCTGCGTCGGGCTGCCCGGCGAGACCTGGAAGTTCTTCGAGATCGATCAGTCGATGGTCGATACCGCGCGCGATCCGAAATATTTCACCTATGTGCAGAACTGCCAGCCTGATTTGAAGCCCGTGATCGGCGATGCGCGGCTGACCTTCGCGCGCGAGCCCGACGGCGTCTACGACCTCATCATCGTCGACGCTTATTCCTCGGACGCGATCCCGATCCATCTCGCCACCCAGGAGGCGATGAAGATCTACAAGGACAAGCTCTCACCGCAAGGCGTGGTGTTGATGCATGTCTCGAACCGGCATCTTGAATTGGCGAGCGTCGTCGTCGGCATCGCCGACGCCAACGGCATGAAGAGCTGGGTCTACAATGAAGACTCCGGCCGCGACGGCGAGTACATCTTCGCGACCAATGTCGTGGTGTCGGCGCGCGACGAGGCCGATATCGGCAAGCTCGCCTCAAGCGACAAATGGGAAGAAACCGAGGCCAAGCCGGATCAGCGGGTCTGGACCGACGATTATTGCAACGTCTTGGGCGCGGTCTATCGGCGGCTTCGCGACGGCGAGTAGCTTCTTCACCTCTCCCCGCCTGCGGGGAGAGGTCGTGTTGCGCGAAGCGCAATACGGGTGAGGGGCATTTTCCGATAGTCTGGGTGTGCTTTGACTCCCCTCATCCCAACCTTCTCCCCGCAAGCGGGGAGAAGGAGTTCATCTTTCATCGCGGCATTGAGGGAACTCGCAGGTTCCCTCCGGCGTTGTGGCATCAATTAAATGTCCCAATTGTGCCGCCGTACGCCCTGATGGCCGTGCGAAGATCGGCATCAGATCCGCTGGAGGAGATGCCATGCCGAACGTCAAGTGGTTGTCGGTCGTTGTGTTGTCGGTCGCGCTTTCCACCGCCGCCTATGCGGCTGGACGGGGCGGTGGCGGCCATGGCGGCGGTGGACACGGCGGGGGTGGTGGTCACGGTGGCGGCGGACGCGGTGGTGGCGGCGCCCATTTCGGCGGCGGCGGCCATGGCGGGGGTGGACATTTTGGCGGCGGGGGTCGTGGCGGTGGCGCACGGTTCGCCGGTGGCGGCGGTCGGCATTCCGGCGGCGGACGAGCAGCCGTCTCGCATGCGGGCGGCGGCCGGGGGGCGGCATTCTCGCGCGCGGCCGGCGGCAGCAGTTTCCGCGGCAATCGTGGTGCGGAAAATCACAACGCTGCAGGCAATCCGGCCGGTCACAATGACCGCGCAGCAGCCAATCTCCGTGCCAATGCCGTTCACCACGCGCTCGCCGCGGGTGCGGTCGCCGGCGCGCTGCATAACCATAACGCGTTGAACAATCCCGCAGCCCGCGCGCATATCACTTCCGCTGCGGCGACTGCCGGATGGCGCGGCCATGACCGTAACGGCGGCTGGTGGCGTCACAGCCATGGCGGCTATGGCTGGGTCGGTCCGCTGTTCTGGCCGTTCGCCTATTACGACCTCTATGGCTACGCGATGTGGGGCTACGATCCCTCGCTGTGGGATTACGGCTACGGCGATATCTATGCGGGGATGTTCGCGCCTTACGGCTATGACGACCTGAGCGGCTATCTGCCGTCCGGCAACGCGGCGGCGCCGGCGTCCGGTGGCGCCAATGCGCCGCCGAATGAACTCGCGCAGATGTGCGGCGATGACAGCCAGGACATCGCGGGGCTTCCGATCGATCGGATCCAGCAGGCGCTCAACCCCAACGATGAGCAGCGCAAGGCACTCGACGATCTCGGCACTGCGTCGGTCAAGGCCGCGCAGACCATCAAGGCGGCTTGCCCGAAAGATGTCGCATCGACCGCGCCCGCTCGCCTGGCAGCGATGCAGACGCGGCTCGAGGCGATGATCTCGGCGGTGCAGACCGTTCAGCCTCCGCTCGATCATTTCTATGGTCTATTGAACGACGAGCAGAAGACGCGGCTGACGGCGTTGGGCCAGGATCAGCGGCGCGGTAGCAACAACGAAGGCGTGCTGGCGCAGGGTTGCGGCAATGCGCAGGCCAATGCGACCGAGTGGCCGGCAGCCGCCATCGAGAGCCGCGTTCATCCGACCGATGCGCAGCGCGCGAGCTTCGACAACTTGAAGGATGCCAGCGCCAAGGCGGCCGATCTGCTCAAGGGAACGTGCCAGCCCAACGAGGCCTTGACGCCGCCGGCGCGGCTATCGGCTGCCGGCCAGCGCCTCGACGGGATGCTGCAGGCGGTCGAGATCGTGAAGTCCGCGCTCGACAGCCTCTATGGCGAACTGAGCGACGAGCAGAAGGCGCAGTTCGAATCCATCGGTCCGGGCCGCGACGTCGCGCAAGCGTCGGTTTCTTCTGACGACGCTACAGCCGCGCCGCAGCACACGCGCCATCGTCGTCACGCCAATGTCGTGGGTCTTGTTCGCCGCTTGATCGGGTTCTAAGACGCGCCGGCGCAAAGCGCGCGTCACGAGGCGCGGACGCGCGGCATACCGGTCGGGCTCGCGGCGATCACCGCGCGGCGGTCGACCACGGCGTGATGGAATTGTTCGAGCACGAGGCCATAGGCGGAAAGGTCGCCTTCCTCGATCGCGCCGTCATCGTAGCATTCCAGCGTTTCGCGCAGGAATTCGTCGGCTTCTTCCTGCAACGCATCGAGTTCCTCGAGGGAATCGGTCTTGCGCACCTGCCCGATCGCCGAAAGCAGTTTGTCCCGGTGCAACGTGGTGACGTTGCGCTCGTCGCGCTTCATGTAATGGCGCACCCACGCCGCGCCTGAGCCGAGTACCGAGAGCAGCAGAATGCCGCCCCAGAAATAGTCGCTGTATTTATCCAGAAAAGTCCGCTCGGTGCCGTCGATATAGGCCGCAGCGCCCGGATGCGCCGGGATCGCCGCGTCCTTGTCGGTGTCGGGCTTCTGGATCTTCGAGGCCGCCGGATCATCCCTGGCGAGCGCCGGGCGCACCTGAAACAGCGCGCGGGTGAAGGCGCCGACAGTTGATTCCGATAGCGACTTCGGCGCCACGATCAGATGATTGACGCTCACGGTATCGACCGTGTCTTCGGGCCGGGCAGGGGCGCTGGTGAACGAACTGCCGGGAATTTCCTCGGACTCATAAAGCGGATGTTTGTGCGCGATCGTTTCCGAGACGTCGATCGGGATGAAGGCCGGTTCGCCGCGCAAACGCGCGGTCGTGGTGATGGCATCGGTAGTGATCTTGCTGTCGAGCGGGCCGACCGTCATGAACGCGTCGATCGACGGGTCTTTTACCATGTCGGTGATCTGCGACGTCGAGAAGCGCGAGACCGCGACCTTGTCGGGGTTGAGGCCGGATTCGGTCAGGATCACCTTGAGCAAGTTGATATTGATCGGGGTGCGGCCGAGCACGCCGATGCGATGTCCTTCGAGATCGGCGATCTCCTTGATCTTCGACTTGGTGTCTTTCTTGGCGCCTTTTTTCGGTGCACCGGAAGGCGCCCACAGCACCACGACGTTCTTGCGCAGGATCGCAACCGAACCGGCTCCCTTGGGCATTTCCTCATCGGCGCGCCCGACCGCCAGATCGGTCTCGCCGGTGCCGAGAAGCCCGAGGCTCTCCACTGCGCCCGCGGTCGAAATCACCGTCAGCCGGACCGGGCTCCCCTCGCTGGCAAAAGTCTGTGCCAACGCCTGGATCAGCCTTTGATCGTCGCTGCCCGCCGGGCCCACGGCAATTCGCAGGGTGGTCGGACGCCACAGCAGGAAGGCCGCGCCGGCAATCGCTGCGAAGATCAGCAGCGACGCAGCGATCAGCAGAAACGGCGAGCTTCTCTTCCGCCCTGCGGAAGCGAGGTTCGCGTTCAAACCGTCCGACACCGACATGTTGCCGCCAACTTACCTGTGAGCCCTGACGTCCAAAGAAACTTACGAACAAACCTGACGAAGAAATCCCACGAAGAAACCTTACGAGAACCTTACAAGGAACTGCGCCGCACCATCATCCTATCACGCCCCGTAGTCTTGCGGGCCAGGATTTGTGTTGGCGTCGCCCACGCGGCCATCGCCAGTCCCTACGAAATCGCGTAATCATGCCGTCGTTAAGGAAGTGCTCGTCCAACTCGGCGATGATATCAGGTCGAGAGGTGTGCGCGTTCGATTTGAACACGATTTTAACAGAACTGTCTGCTTGCCGATCGTTATCTGACAGGCACAGCTGGGCGCGATGGGCCAATGCGCTCACGTAAGGAGAGCGTGCCGTGCGATTGCGACGTCTGCTCAGCTTGACGCTGCTCGCCGCCGGATTGGCGGCCTGTTCGCAGGAAATCGATACGACTCCCGAGCAGCGCTCCTGCATCGCCGGGCGCTACGCCAGCTACGACGCGAAAAAGATCGACCAGTGTGTCGACGTGTGCAAGGCGTGCATGAAGGGCAATACGGTCACCTGCAACACCTCGTGCAGGTTGCGCGGCGCCAGTTAACCGTTAATGACACGGCGGTAATGGGGTGCGCCCAAGCCTGTCGTTCAGTGCTTGACCCGTCACCGAAGGCATCGAATCATTGGTGCTTTCAGGCTCGCGCCAAAATGATTGAGATTGGTATTATTAGTATCATTGTGCTGGCGGTCGGCTATTGGGTCACGCTGTGGCTCATGAGCCGTCACGACGACGTCCTGCACGGCGACTTCGTTCATGGCGAGCCGGGGGCCGAGACGGCTGCGCAGCCGGATCAGCGGTTTGCGGCCAGACCGCCGTTTCCTGCGAAGCCGGTGTTTCCTGCGAAGCCTGAAGTCAAAGCCGCCGCAGTCAAATCTGCGATGGTCAAGCCCGCTGCCGCCAAGCCCGTCCTGCGCAAGCGCTTCACGCGCAGCCGCCATCGTCGGCCGCCGCTTCCGATCGATTGGATACGCTGCAATCGCTGTTGGCGTCCATCAAGCGGGACTTGAAGGACGCCTCGCAGCTCTAATTTCCGAGAAAAGAAACCGCGTTAGTTCGGATAGTAATAGCGCGGCTGCTGCTGTTGATAATAGCTGCGCGGCTGCTGGTACGCATTGCCGTAGGCGTCATAGCCCTGCGGCTGCTGCTGATAGTAGTAGACCTGCCCATCATAGGCGCGGCGGCTTGGGCGCGGTGCCGGGTAGCGCTGGTCGGTTGAACTGCCATCGGCCGGATAGATGTAGCCGTCGTCGGCGCGGACCTGAGGCATGACTGGTTGGGGCATGACCTGGCGCGGCGCCATTTGCGGGGCGACCGGATCGCCGGCGGCATTGCCATATTGCGGCGTATATTCCTGCGGAGCATATTCCGGAGCGGTATCGCGGCGCGCGACGGCTGTCCGCGGCTTGGGATTGCGGGCCAGCGCGACCGTGGACGAACCGGTCAGCGTGACCGTGGTGTTGAGCACGCCTTGCTCCTGCACCAAGGCGTACAGCGTGGTGGCGTTGGCGCGCGACAGCCGTACGCAGCCGTGCGAGACCGGCGTGCCGAGGCGGCCTTCGGACTCGGTGCCGTGGATCGCATGCCCGACCTTGGTGAAGAAGATCGAATGAGGCATCGGCGCGTCGTCGAATTCCTTGGAATAGTGATCCTCTTCCATCCGGAAGGTGCGGAAAGAGCCGTTCGGCGTCTCATGCGACGGATTGCCTGACGAGACCGGCCAGTGGTAGCGCTCAACGCCGTCGACGGCGACGGTCATCATCTGCGCATCCTTGTCGACGGTGATGGCGACTTTGGCCTGTGCGGCGCCGGCGGCAAACAGCATCAGGATCGCGGCGATGAGAAGGGAACGCATGTTACTTTTGGCCTCCGGGCCTTTGACGATCGCACCACCCCATCCCCGCCTGCCAATATGCCCGAATTAGGGCCTTGGTTCCAGCGGCGCTTTGATGCACCGCTTAATGGGGCATCGTTAACGCCAACTTGAACGATGAGGTCTGGCGCCACGATGGCGGCGATGTGTGGTTCACCTTTGCGCCCCTCGCACCTTCGTCACCCCACGCCTTTGTGGCGGCCCGATGAACATGGAACCTGCGCGTCACGGCGGCGTTATAGACCCATTCATGAGATGAGGATGACGATGGTGAATAAGGTAAAGGCGATCACAACGGCGGCGTATCCCCTCGAGGGGCGGGCTGGGCGTTGGCTTGCGGCCACGGCCGTTGCGTTGGCGCTGCTCGCGATCCCTCAATTCGCGCATGCGCAGGGCGTTGTGGGCGGGATGGAGCGGGGCGCTGCCCAGGGCTCTTATGACGGCAGCCGCGTCGCGGGTCCGGTGGGTGGGGCCGTGGGTGGCGCCGTCGGCGCCGGTGTCGGCGGCGCGGTCGGCGCAGTCGACGGCATTCTCGGCATTCCCGGTCCGCGTTGCCGTGGTTACTACAACCGTTACGGCCACTGGCGCTGTTACCGGTATTGACCCTTCAGAGTCATTCCGGGATGGTCCAAAGGACCAGACCCGGAATCTCGAGATTCCGGATGCGCTCGCATATGCTCGCGCTCCGGAGCGACCCCTTCGGGGTCAATTCTTTAGCCGATATCCGGTTTTGAAGATCCACCACACCACGATCATGCAGATGACGAGGAACGCCAGCGTCATGCCGACGCTCAAGGCAACGCTGACGTCGGCGATCTCGTAAAAGCTCCAGCGGAAGCCGCTGATCAGATAAACCACCGGATTAAGCAGCGTGATGGTGCGCCAGCCCGACGGCAGCATATTCACCGAGTAGAAGCTGCCACCGAGAAAAGTCAGCGGCGTTACCACCAGCATCGGGATCATCTGAAGCTTCTCGAAACCGTCGGCCCAGATGCCGATGATGAAGCCGAACAGGCTGAACGTCACGGCCGTGAGCACCAGGAAGGTCAGCATCCATATGGGATGGTGGATTTGTAAAGGTACGAACAGGCCGGCGGTCGCCAGAATGATCAGGCCGAGAATAATCGATTTGGTCGCGGCCGCCCCGACATAGCCGAGCACGATCTCGAAATAGGAAATCGGCGCCGACAATATTTCGTAGATGGTGCCGACGAATTTCGGGAAGTAGATGCCAAAGGAGGCGTTGGCGATGCTCTGCGTCAGCACGCTCAGCATCACCAGGCCCGGCACGATGAAGGTGCCGTAGCTGACGCCTTCGACTTCCTTGATGCGCGAGCCGATCGCGGCGCCAAACACCACGAAATAAAGCGAGGTCGAAACCACCGGCGACACGATGCTCTGCACGATCGTGCGCCCGGTGCGTGCCATTTCGAATTTGTAGATTGCGCGGACAGCTTGGAAGTTCATGATGCGCGCACCAGATTGACAAAGATGTCTTCGAGCGAACTCTGGTTGGTCTCCAGGTCCGTGAAACGAATGCCGGCGGCGCGGAGGTCGCCGAGCAGGCTGGTGATACCGGTGCGGTCGCCTTTGGTGTCGTAGTTAAAGGTCAGGTCGTTGCCGCCGTTCGACAGTTCGAGATTATAGTCGCTCAGCGCCGGCGGTATGACGTTGATGCTTGATTGCAGATGCAGCTTGAGCTGTTTCCTGCCGAGCTTCTGCATCAAATTCGCCTTGTCCTCGACCAGGATGATCTCGCCCTTGTTGATGACGCCGACCCGGTCCGCCATTTCCTCGGCCTCGCCGATATAATGCGTGGTGAGAATGATGGTGACGCCTGCGGCCTTCAAGGTCCGCACCACCTCCCACATGCCCTTGCGCAGTTCGACGTCGACGCCCGCGGTCGGCTCGTCGAGAAACAGAACCTGCGGCTCATGCGACAGCGCCTTGGCGATCATCACGCGGCGCTTCATGCCGCCCGACAGCGTGACGATCTTGGAATCCTTCTTGTCCCACAGCGACAGGTCCTTGAGGACCTTCTCGATGTGAGCGGGATTTTTCGGCTTGCCGAACAGGCCGCGGCTGAAGCTCACCGTGCCCCATACCGACTCAAACGCATCGGTGTGCAATTCCTGCGGCACGAGGCCAATCATCGTGCGTGCCGCGCGGGAGTCGCTGATGATGTCATGGCCGCCGACCGTGACGCGGCCGGCGCTCAGATTGTTGATGCCGCAGATGATGCTGATGAGCGTGGTCTTGCCGGCGCCGTTCGGTCCGAGCAGCGCAAAGATTTCGCCTTGCTCGATCTCCAGATTGATGTCCTTCAGCGCCTGGAAGCCGGAGCCATAGGTCTTGGAAAGATGAGAAACGGAAATAATGGAAGCCATGGCGGCGAGGGCGATCTCGTGAGGGAGGTCTTTTGACGCTGAAATGAAAAAGCGAGGCGGGAACACACAGATAGGAAGTGAGAACTTTTGTGCAATCCCGCGAGGCGCCTTTGGCGGTTGTTTATAAGCCGCTAATCGAAATATCCTGCGACCAAAGATAAATCAAAACAACCGGCAAATTAACCGGGGACCCAAGGAAATGTCAGGGCTTTGTCAGCATGATGTCAGCATCAAAGATTTTTTGCGCCGCTTCCCGATGGGCGGTGGCGCTGTTGGCGAGTGTGTGTGCGGCGTCGCCGCACGGCGCCCACGCGGCCGAGGTCACGATCAAGCTCGGCAACACCGCGCCCTATAGCGGGCCGGCGTCCGCTTATGGCACGATCGCGCGCGCGGAATCCGCCTACTTCCAGATGCTCAACGACCAAGGCGGCATCAGCGGCCGCCGGATCGAGTTCCTGACGCTGGACGATGGCTACTCGCCGGCGAAGACGGTCGAGCAGACCCGCAAGCTGGTCGAACAGGATGAAGTCTTGGCGATGTTTTCTTCCGTCGGCACCGCGCCGAACATCTCGGTGCAGAAATATCTCAATGCCAAACAGGTGCCGCAGATTTTCGTGTCCTCCGGCGCGACGCGCTGGAACGATCCCGAGCATTTCCCCTGGACGGTCGGTTTCAATCCGACCTACGAACTCGAGGGACGTCTCTACGCGGAGTACATTCTGAAGACCAAGCCGAACGCGAAGATCGCGGTGATCGCGCCCAATGAAGACGCGGGCAAGGATTATGTGCGCGGCTTCAAGGCGGGCCTCGGCGAGCATCTCGATCAGCTGGTCTCGGAGACGACCTACCTCACCGCCGATCCCACCATCGATTCGCAAATGGTCACGATGCGCGAATCCGGCGCGGATGTGTTCTTTGCGGAAGCCACGCCGAAATTCGCCGCCCAAGCGATCAAGAAAGCCGCCAGCATGGGCTGGAAGCCGCTGATCATCCTGCCTACGGTGTCGAACTCGTTCGCCGCGGTGCTGGAGCCAGCGGGGTTAGAGAATTCGATCGGCGTGGTGACCGGGCTTTATCTCAAGGACCCCAACGATGCGCGCTGGGCGGACGATCCCGCGCTGAAGGACTGGTTCGCCTGGATGAAGAAGTATCAGCCGAACGCGTCAACCGGCGATCTCTTCAACGTGCAGGGCTATACGGTGGCGCAGATCATGGCGCTGGTGTTGAAGAACTGCGGCGACGATCTTTCGCGCGACAACATCATCAGGCAAACCAAGCGGCTCGACGGGGTCGAGATGCCGCTGCTGTTGCCCGGCATCAAGGTCTATGTCGATCCGAACAACGTCACGCCGATCCGCCAGATCCAGATGGCGCGGTTCGACGGCAAGTCCTGGGTGTTGTTCGGGGATGTGCTGGGGGAGAAGTGAGGGCGTTTCGGCAGCGCGATAGCAGCACGTATTCGAACCTTGGAGATGTCGTCCCTGCGAAAGCAGGGACCCATAACCACAGGCTTCTGTTTTTTTAAGGAGGATTTATCGAATCACGGTACGGATAGATTCCGCGGTATGGGTCCCCGCGTGCGCGGGGACGACTGCCGTAGCAAGCTTCGCGCCGCCGTAGGCCCTACTGAAAATAATTATTGATGATGCGCAGGTCAGACAGCGCCGGTTGCGCGCCTTTCATGCTGGCCTCGATCACCCGCCGGCACACCGCGGCCGTGGTCTCGTCCCGGAAGTCGTTCGCGGCCTCCAGCACCGTGCGCGCGGTGTCGAGCGCGCCGCCGTCCTGCTTCGAGGCCTCGGAATCCTCGCCCGCCGCGCCGCCCTTGCGGCCAAAACCCTGGCCCGCGGCCTTGCCGAAAGCAGGCACGCCCTTGCCGAATGGAATCGCGTTCATGCCCGGCTATCTCCCCTGATCATGCGTAGAGCGCGGCCGCCATGCTCGCGTCGAGCGGGGCGGTGCCGTTCTTGCGCGACTGGTAGAACGCGAGCACGCTGCGCGTCGTCTCGATGTTGAGACGGCCGTAGTCGCTTTCGAGGCTTCTCAGGTCGCTGGCGGTGATCCGGTGATCCTTGGCGCCGAGGAACAACAACGCCATCGTGGTGTCCCAGGAGAAATTCAGCGCCTTGCACAGGATCAGGATCATCTCGCGATTGCGGTCGAACAGCGCGCGCTCGATCACGTCGCTCGGCAGCGAGCACAACAGGGAGATGCCGATCGTAACCTCTTCGAGCCGGTGCGAACGCGCGTAGGTCGATATGCTGGCTTCGTTCAGGTTGCCCTGCCGGTGCTGCGTCGTCACCACGCGCTTGGCGACGAAATGGCTGCGCGACACCGGGCCGAACTTCGACTGCAATTCGCCGGCCAAATCCGACACCGACGACTGGATCTGCCGCGCGATGTCCGGACGCTCGCGCTCCAGGCGCTTCTTCACGTCGGAGGTCGCTTTCGCGATCAGCTGCTGGAACACATGCCGCGGAATATCTTTGCGCAGGCCGAGCTGCTCGGCGAGGATCGAATCGCCTTCCGCGCGCTGGACCATGTTGAGGAAGCCGAAGTCGGAGAATTTGGCGCCGCTGTTGCTGGCGACGGAATTCACCACGTCCTGGTCGCCGCGCTTGACGAGTTCGTCAGTCACCCGCTCTTCAAGCGTGGTGCGCTTGGAGATCGAGAGCATGTGCTCCTGGCTCTTGGTGCAGGCGTTGGCCACCAGCGCATAGGTCTCGAGCTGCTTTGATTCCCTCAACACGGGACCAGCGACCTCGATCGCGTCATCGAAAGCGAGCTTGTGAATGATGTTGACGGGCGCCTGGTCGAAGCGCGCGAGTTTTTCCGATAGTTGCGCGCGAGCCGCGACCTCGATTTCGTCGGCGAGACGGGAGACGACCTCGCCAAAGGTCCAGATTTCGTCGTCGGAAAAGCCGCCGGCGATCATCAGATCGGTGGTGTGCCACAGGGCGCGCGCCCGGCTCTCGGGCGTTCCGCGCGAGACTGCGTCCTCGAGATCGTCGAGAAACGACTTCGATTCCGTCTTCCTGGCCGTCTTGAACTGCAAGCTCATTTTGGGTGCCAAATCCTTCGGCAAAACCTCATCTCGCCGCGAAGATACAGACCAGACCCAAGTTTTCGGTAAAAAAGGCTGGGAAGTATTGTCGGTCGAAATTCGTTAAAATCGGCTGGATTTCGTTAAGATGCATATCTGCGAGCGGGACCCCCAAATCGGGCGTTTGCATCGCCCCAGGGTTTCAATCTAGAAGGCAACTCGGCCCCAAATCACTAAGAAGAAGTAACGAAAAAAGTAACGATACGTGGCCCCAGCCAGCCCAACGAGCCCATCCCAGACCCGCACGCTGTTCTTTGCCCTGCTGGCGCTGGCCTGCGGCCACACGCTGTCGACCTGCCTGAGGACGCTGCCCGGCATCAGCCTCGACCTGATGGCCAGGGACTTTTCTACCGCACCGCAAACACTGGCGAGCCTGATCGCGGTCTATCATTTCTCGTTCGCGGCGCTGCAGATACCGGTCGGTGCCGCGATCGACCGCTTCGGCGTGCGTCCGGTCTCGCTCACTTTGTTTTTTGGAACGATTGTAGGCTCAGTGGCGAGCGGGTTTGCGACCGGCACCGCGAGCTTTGTGTTCGCGCAATTCCTGATCGGCGTTTCGACGTCCGGCATGTTCATGTGTCCGATGACGCTTGCCGCCAAGCAGGTATCGCCGGAACGGTTTGGCCTCTGGTCCGGCGCCGTTCTTTCGATCGGCAATACCGGCATGCTGCTGTCGTCGAGCCCGCTGGCTTACGTGATCGAACATTACGGTTGGCGCGCAGGCTTTCTGATCTCGGCGGCGATCGGCGCCGTGATTGCCGTGGCCGTATTCGCGCTGGTGCCGAAGCAGCCGGCCGAACACAAGGAACAATCCTCGCCGTTGTCGCAGATGGCCGAAGTGCTGCGCATCGGCTTCTCGCGTCCGATGCGCGGCATCATCGCACTGGCGCTGGTGTCGCTCGCTTCCTCGCTGGTGCTCAGGGGCGTGTGGGGCGGCCCATGGCTGATGGATGTCAAAGGCCTGACGCGAATCCAGGCCGGCAATCAACTCGGCATTTTCACGCTGTCGCTGATCATCGCGCCGCTGTGTTCGGGAATTATCGATCGACGGTTCGGTCATCGCCGGATGATCCTGGCGGGCGGACATCTGCTGGCGGCGATCTGCGTGGCGCTGATGGCGCTGGGCGCGCCCGATTCCGTTCTTCCGCGCTTGTTCCACGTCGAGGTGATGCCGCCGCAGTTCGATCTGGTCATGCTGGTCACGATGGGCTTTGCGGTGTCGACGCAATCGCTGCTGTTCGGCATGACGACGCAACTGATGGGCGCCGAGATGGCCGGCAGAGCCTTCGCGGCCACCAATCTCGCTCTGTTTCTCGGAACCGCATTGTTGCAGTCGGCAACCGGCGTGGTGGCAGCGAGATATGGCTTGCCGGCGGTGATGATGTTCGTGGCGGCGGCGCTGGCGGCGGGCGCTCTGACGTTCTTTGTCCATACGCGGCCATCACAGCGGTGAAAGCCGTCGCCCCTATGCCGGCGAAGTCGCCAGATTTTCCAGCGGCGCCGTCAGCCGGCAAATCAGTCCAGTTGATCCATAAGAGACGTCAACGGTGCCGCCGAAATCGTCTTGCAGCACGCGCGAAATGAGGCGTGAACCGAAGCCGACATTCGTGGGCTCGGACGCGGGCGGGCCGCCAGACTCCTGCCAGGTGAAAACGAATTCCTGATTTTCAGACGTCCACGCAATCGATACGTGGCCGCTCGGCACCGTGAGGGAGCCATACTTCATCGCGTTGGTCGCGAGTTCGTGGATCGCGAGCGACAGGGCCAGTGCCTGCCGGGATTTGACGATCAAAGGAGGGCCTGAGACCGTGAACCGGCCTTCGCCGGTCCGGTACGGGGTCAGCGCCGTGCTGACGACGTCTGGAAGCGGCGCGGCCGCCCAGTTGGCCGCGGTCAGCAAGTCGTGCGCGCGTCCGAACGCCGCCAGACGTCCTTGATACTTGTCGAGATCGGCCTTGTGCGAAGCGTCGCGGAACGTCTGGGTCGCCACGGCGCCAAGGACGGTGAGGGTATTTTTGACGCGGTGCTTGAGCTCCTCATTGATCAGGTGCAGCGCTTCCCTTCCCATATGCTCTGATGTGACGTCCTTGCAGACGACGAGCACGCCGCCGACTTTGCCATCGACATCGATCGGACCAAAGCTGTAGGTCCACCAGACATCCTCGCGACGTCCGTAACGCGTGACCGGCACCAGCTGGTCTTCGTTCCAGGTCGCTCCCTTGCCTGCCATGACGTAGTCGATCTGGGGGCCAATGATGTCCCAGATCTCGGCCCAGCATTCACGGCCACGGGCTCCCAGAGCGCTCGGATGTCGTTCGGGCCCCATCGTCTCGCGATAGGCATCGTTGTAGAACTGGATCAGCTCAGGCCCCCACCAGATGAACATCGGGTGGCGCGAGGTGAGAACGAGCCGCACCGTCACCCGGAGACTTTGCGGCCAGGCATCAGGAGGGCCGAGCGAGGTTTTTGACCAGTCGAACGCCCGCGTCAGCGCGCCGAGCTCGCCGCCGCTGCCTAAGAAGTCGCCGACTTCTTCGCCACCCATACGCAAAAACCTCACTCACACGCCCGTCATCGAGCCTATAGCCGGAGTTCTGCAAGGTACAATGGCCGGCCTTAGGGAGTCAGCCCCCATGGTACCAAAGGCTTAACCCCGAAAGGAGTGGGATACGCCTGCACTGCCGCTGGATAGGGGTATTCGTGGTGGATGGGTATAGGTCTTTCCGCGCGCATCGGGGGCCGGTGCGGCGCAGCTGCCGAACTCAGGCGCGCTCGACAAAACTGTCGACGACTTTCTTTTCGCCGGCCTTCTCGAAGGCGATGGTGAGTTTGTTGCCGTCGATCTTTACCACATGGCCATAGCCGAATTTCAGGTGAAAGACGCGGTCATCCAGATTGAAGTCCGAGGCGGTGCCGGTCGATTTGGCGATCAATTCGCCTTCGATCACCAGCGGTGCGCGCTTGGGTTTTGCGAAGCCGCTTCCCTCGCGCGAGTTAAACGACGACTGCCGTTCCTCGAAGCCAAAACCACCTTGACGGCTGCTTGATCCGCGCGCGCGGTTGGCCTGCGCGCGTTGCCAGCCGGGCGTCGTATAACTTGAACCAAAGGATTCCACATTGTCGAAGCGCGAGGGGCCGTAGCCGCCGGCGCCGCCCCAGCCCGAGCCGCCTTTGGATTCCGTGATCTCGACGTTGTGCGCCGGCAGTTCGTCGAGAAAGCGCGAGGGGATCGTGGTCGTCCAGGTGCCGTGGATACGGCGGTTGGTGGCGAAATAGAGCTTGGCGCGCTTGCGGGCTCGCGTCAGCCCGACGTGCGCGAGACGGCGCTCTTCTTCCAATCCCGCGCGGCCCTGTTCGTCGAGCGTGCGCTGGCTCGGAAACAGACCTTCTTCCCAGCCCGGCAAAAACACGTTGTCGAATTCGAGCCCCTTGGCGGAATGAAGCGTCATCAGCGACACGGCTTCGTCTTCCCCGCCACCTTCGCGATCCATCACCAGCGAGATGTGTTCGAGGAAACCTTGCAGGTTCTCGAACTCTTCCATCCCGCGCACCAGTTCCTTCAGGTTGTCCAGCCGTCCGGCAGCATCCGCCGAGCGGTCCTTCTGCCACATCTCGGTGTATCCGCTCTCGTCGAGGATGGTTTCGGCGAGTTCCGTATGCGAAACCACTTCGGACTGCGCGCGCCAGCGATCGAAACTGATCAGGAGATCGCGCAAGCTGCCGCGCGCTTTTGGCTTCAATTCGTCGGTCTCGACCATCGCCCGCGCCGCTTCGAACAACGGCAGACGCCGCTTGCGGGCGTGATCGTGCAGCATCTGCACGGTGGCGTCGCCAAGCCCGCGCTTGGGCACGTTGACGATGCGCTCGAACGCCAGATCGTCGGCGGTCGAATTGACCACGCGCAAATAAGCCAGCGCGTCGCGGATCTCGGCGCGCTCATAGAACCTCGGACCGTTGATCACGCGATAGGGCAGGCCGAGTGTGACAAAGCGTTCTTCGAACTCGCGCATCTGGAACGAAGCCCGGACCAGAATGGCAATCTCGTTGAGGTTCTCTTTCTGGCGCTGGAGTTCCTCGATCTCCTCACCGATGGCGCGGGCTTCCTCCTCGGAATCCCAGGCGCCGGTCACGGTGACTTTTTCGCCGTCGACATCCTCGGTGCGCAAGGTCTTGCCGAGGCGGCCTTCGTTATGCGCGATCAGATGCGAGGCGGCGGCAAGGATGTGGCCGGTGGAGCGGTAGTTGCGTTCGAGGCGGATGACTTTCGCGCCGGGAAAGTCGTGCTCGAAACGCAGGATGTTGTCGACCTCGGCGCCGCGCCAGCCATAGATGGACTGATCGTCGTCGCCGACGCAGCAGATGTTTTTGAGGGACGCTTTCTCCCTCTCCCCGTTTACGGGGTCGCGACGATCGGAGCTCGCGCTGAGAGCGTCGGGGTGAGGGGGAGTCTCCAGCAACTCGGTCCGCGGAGATTCCCCCTCACCCGGATTGCTTTGCGATCCGACCTCTCCCCGCAAGCGGGGCGAGGTGGAGGAAGAACTCGGCGCCTGCGCCAACAGCCGCAGCCAGAGATATTGCGCGACGTTGGTGTCTTGGTATTCGTCGACCAGAATGAACTTGAAGCGTCCCTGGTATTGCCGCAGCACGTCCGGATGTTCGCGGAACAGGCGGATGTTTTCGAGCAGCAGATCGCCGAAATCGGCGGCGTTGAGAATCTTCAGCCGCTCCTGATAGCTCGCATAAAGCTTGCCGCCCTTGCCGTTGGCGAACACCGAGGCTTCGCCCGCCGGCACCTGCGACGGCCCAAGCCCGCGATTTTTCCAGCCATCGATCAGGCCGGCCAGCATCCGCGCCGGCCAGCGCTTGTCGTCGATGTCTTCGGCCTGCAGGAGCTGCTTGAGCAGCCGTATCTGGTCGTCGGTATCGAGCACGGTGAAATTGGATTTCAACTGCACCATCTCGGCATGGGTGCGCAGAATGCGCCCGCCGATGGAGTGAAAGGTGCCGAGCCACGGCATCCCTTCAACGGCTTGGCCGAGCATCTGGCCGAGCCGCAGTTTCATTTCGCGGGCGGCCTTGTTGGTGAAGGTCACCGAGAGGATTTCGCCCGGCCGTGCCCGACCCTGGCTCAGAATATGAGCGATGCGGCAGGTCAGGACGCGGGTCTTGCCGGTGCCGGCGCCGGCCAGCACCAGGACCGGACCATCCAGCGTCTCCACCGCTTCGCGCTGCTCGGGATTAAGGCGGCTGAGATAAGCGGGTGCGGCCGACGCGCGCGCACGCGCGGCAATTCCGCCGGCCAAAGGCTGGTGGTCGGGGACGCTCGTATGGGGCAGGTGGCGCGGCTCGGTCATCTCGTGATTCGTTTTCCCACCCACGATTACACCGCAGGCCGGCAAAGGGGAGCCTTCATAGCAGGAACCAAGCCCATATAGGGTCCCTAGTGGTCCGATTCCAACATTCGCACACCTTTTCGGCGACCACTTTTGCGAATGTTGGAATCATTGGACCACTAGCAAATACAGGATTCGAGTGGAGTTTGGGATTTGACATTCGCTTTACGGACTCGCGGCTTAGGGAGAGCGAATGTTAAATCCACTCCACTCGGAAGCACCTTTGACAGGAGTTATCCAGCCCTCACGCAGCCCTTGATACCGTCGCGATTTGTTCCTTTCCGGGCGAGATTTTTCGCTTCCAAGACGCTTTGAAGCGGCCGGAACCTTTGTTCCAGGGGGCGATTATTTCACCGAAAGCGTCAGCGTTTGTTCGCGACGCTCGGAAAAACGGATGAAGCGGAGCTTGTCATGTTGAGCTGGGTCGTCACCTTCCTGATCATTGCCCTGATCGCCGGTATTCTCGGCTTCGGCGGTATCGCGGGCGTCTCCATCGAAATCGCCAAGGCGATCTTCTTTATCGCGGTCGTGCTGTTCATCATCTCGGCTGTGGTTGGCCTGGCGCGCGGCAGAACGCGGGTTTAGAGCATGAACCGGACCCGCAGGGCCGCGTCAGCGCAAAGTGGGTACCGGTTTTCCCTCGCGACAAACGCGGAAGCGTTTGCGCGCAGATCAATCTGAAATAGAAGTTCGTTATTTCCTCGACGGCATCGCGATTGCGCGGCCGATGCCCTCCGGTCGCGGGACCATTGCGTGAGCCTTGGCCACGGCATCAATTGTGGCGCGGATGTCGGGCGGGAAGGGCGCGGTCTTTCGCTCTCCCATATCGATATGCAGCGTCATGTTTTCGGAAGTAGCCGACAGCCAGCCTTCGTCGGCGTGACGCAACTCCTCAAAGGTATGCAGGCGCTTGTCGTCGGCGGCGATCAGATAGACGGACACCTGCAACGGTTGGCCGAGATGAATCTCGCGCAGGTAGCGCACATGGCATTCGGCGGTGAAGGTCGAGCCGTTGCGGCTTTTCTTGTAAGAAGGGCCGATGCCGAGCACGAGCCACAGCTCGTCGATGGCCCGGTCGAACATCACATTATAATAGGCCATGTTGAGATGGCCGTTATAGTCGATCCATTGTGGCTCGATCTGCATGATCGAAGACAGGAACGGCGCCGGCCGATCGGTACCGCCGGTACCGGATTGTGTCGTCATGGTGTCCATCTCTCTTCGTGGGTCAACGTCCCTTGACCCTCCAAATATCCTTTGCCACGGTATTCCCCTAGTGGAGCGGTTTTGACATTCGCTAACCCGTCTAGCCGCAGACTTGGAAAGCGAATGCCAAAACCAAAGCTCCACTAGAAACTCATATTTGCTAGTGGTCCTTAGATTCTAACATTCGCAAAGATGTTCGCTACAACGGGAAGCGAATGTTAGAATCGGACCACTAGGAGGAATCCACAAGTGGGCACGACCATCACCAATATTCCGAAGCGCGCGGAGCCGAAGGCGGTTACTGCTGCGGTGGAAAAGCTCGCCGCGCGGTTCGGCAATCGCCTCGTCACCTCGCAGGCGGTGCGCGACCAACACGCCCATACCACGACCTGGCTGACGTCGCAGCCGCCGGATGCGGTGGTATTCGCGCAAGAGACCGCCGACGTACAGGATGTGGTGCGGATTTGCGCCAGCCACGGCGTGCCCGTGATTGCGTTTGGCACCGGCACGTCGCTGGAGGGTCAGGTCAACGCGCCTGCCGGCGGTGTTTGCATCGACTTCCGCGACATGAACAAGGTGCTGGAAGTTCACGCCGAAGATCTGGATTGCGTGATCGAACCCGGCGTCACCCGCAAGGCGCTGAACGAGCATCTGCGCGATCAGGGCGTATTTTTTCCGATCGATCCCGGCGCCGACGCCTCGCTCGGCGGCATGGCCTCGACGCGGGCCTCCGGCACCAACGCGGTGCGTTACGGCACCATGCGCGAGAACGTGCTGGCGCTCAAAGTCGTGCGCGGCGACGGCGAGATCATCAAGACCGGCACACGGGCCAAGAAATCGAGCGCCGGCTACGACCTCACCCATCTGTTCATCGGCGCGGAAGGCACGCTCGGCATCATCACCGAACTGACGATCAAGCTGCGCGGCATTCCCGACACCATCGCGGCGGCCGCCTGTTCGTTCGACAGCGTGCGCGGCGCCTGTCAGGCGACGATCATGGCGATCCAGACCGGCATCCCTGTTGCACGCATTGAACTCTTGAACGCCGAACAGGTCGCGGCGTGCAATTCCTATTCGAAGCTGACGTTGCCGCAGACGCCGCTGCTGCTGCTCGAATTCCACGGCAGCGAGGCCGACGTCGCCGAGCAATCGAAGAATTTTGCCGAGATCGCCACGGAATGCGGCGGCGGCGATTTCACCTGGACCACGCGGCCCGAGGACCGCACCAAGTTATGGCAGGCGCGGCACGATGCTTACTGGGCGGTCAAGGCGCTTCGTCCCGGCGCCGGCGTGGTGGCAACCGATGTGTGCGTGCCGATTTCACGGCTCGCCGACTGCGTCACCGAAACCGAGGACGACCTGAAACGCCTGCACCTGCAATCGCCGATCGTTGGCCATGTCGGCGACGGCAATTTCCACTGTTCGCTGCTCTGCGATGTCGACGATGCCGACGAAATGGCGCGCGGGGAGGACTTCATGCACCGCCTGGTCGAGCGCGCGCTGTCGATGGGCGGCACCTGCACCGGCGAGCATGGCATCGGGCAGGGCAAGCAGAAGTACCTGAGAGGCGAACTCGGCGGTGAGGCCATCGACGCCATGCGCGCGATCAAGCTGGCGCTCGACCCCCAGAACATCTTCAATCCCGGCAAAATCATTCCGGCGTCGAGCGGATGACGTAATCTGCAGTTACGATGATCGCGCGGCGGTGTATTCGATAGATATTGTTTTTCGACCTAAAGATTTGGACCTGATGATGCGCCTCTGCCGGAATATGACAGCCGCTCTGATCCTCGCGCTGGCGCCACAAATGGCGGCCGCGGCGGACGGCGATCCTCCGCCGGAGCCGGCAGTGAATTCCGCGCAAAACCAGCCGGCACTCGGGGCGGGTGATACGGACGAACTGAAGCCGCAGACGCCGGACACGGATCTGTTCGCGCTGATGACGGGAACATGCAGCACGCTCAAGGTAGCCGGGCGCGATTTTGCCTGCCGCACGGTTGCCTATGCCCACAGCGTTCAGGGCCGGGCCTATTTCACCATCGCGCTCGACGATCCAGCCGACCAGAGCCACATCATCTCGTTTTCAGGTGAAAATAGCCGGCGGACCAATGAAAACCTGTATGACCTGACGGTCGACCGAGTGCTGTTGAATTCGAAAAACCAGCCGAAAGCCGATGGCCTTCCGGTGCCGACGGTGGTGAGGTCGGCGGGCCGGTGCGTGCAGCTCGGCAATTTTGCCACCGGCCATGTCTCCAGCGTGGTCTGCTCCGCGACCGACCGGAGCGGCAAGAAATACGATCTGCGCTTCGAATCAGATGGCTCGCCGATCACGGTGCGCAGAGTCATTCCAACCGAGCCGACCATCCGCGGGCGCAGTTGAGTTTTGAGAACATAAGCGATGGCGATGCGCTGGTTCGACAAGCCGAAGCCGAAGGATATCTGGGAAGAGCCCGTGGCCGGGCCGCTCGGAGACATCGAGGCCGCGCACCGGATTCGCGATATTTGCCGCGCAGCCTCAGGTAGCGCCGAGAAGGTCGGCACCCACGGCGGCAAAAGCGATCAACATGAGTTTCAGCGCTACGAGCGCGCGGCGCGGGCGGCGATGGAGACCGCCATGAAGATATCGGACGATCTGCTGCGCGACACCGCGGTGCGCCAGATCATCGATCTGTGCCTGACCGCAGATGATGCGCGGACGGCGCGAATTCTGTTCCGCGCGATCCAGGCCCCGTCGATTCGCGAAGAGGTGCTGCGGGATCATCCGCTGCTCGGATCGTAGAGAACGCTTCGACTGCAACCGCGACGGAGGTCAAACCCCCTCGCCCCGCTTGCGGGGAGAGGGGGACTGTCCGTGTAGTGGAAATGCCCCTCACCCGAAGGCTTCGCCTTCGACCTCCCCCCGCAGGCTGGGAGAGGTGGGGAAGGGTAGGCACTGTTGCTTGTTTACTTCTCGACCGCGCCGCCGCTTTCGGCCCAATCCTTGAAGCCGCCGATATTGTAGACCTCGTTGTAGCCCATGTCCTTGAGCAGCTTGCCGGCGAGTGCGGCGCGGCCGCCGGATGCGCAATAAATCAGGATGGTCTTGTCCTTGGCAAAATTCTTGTCGTGGGTGGGCGCGTCGGGATCGGCGCGAAACTCCAGGAGGCCGCGCGAGACGTGAACCGCGCCGGCCGCCTTGCCGCTCGCCTGCACTTCGGTGCCGTCGCGGATGTCGAGCAGCAGCGCGTTGCCTTTGGCGATCTTCTCACGCGCCTCGGCCGGCGTGATCTTCGGCACCGCCGCGTTCGCGGCTTCCATCATCTGCTTGACACCGAGCGCCATCTTTCATCTCCCCTTTTTGGACTGTTCGTTGCGTTGCTTGACGGTCTCGACGATATAGGTTTCTTCGCATGAACGCCAAGACGGGTGTGGCGCGATCAAGGACTTCCTGATGCGGCTTCCGTTTTTCTACGGCTGGGTCATCATCGCGGTGACCTTCGTCACCATGGCGATCGGCGTCAACGCCCGCACCGCCTTTTCGCTGTTATTTCCGCCGATCCTCGGCGAATTCGGATGGGATCGCGGCGTGACCGCCGGCGCGTTCTCCTTCGGCTTCGTGGTGTCGGCGGCATCAAGCCCGCTGATCGGCCGCCTGATGGACCGTCTCGGCCCGCGCAGCGTGATGGAGCTCGGGGTCGCGCTGATGGCGGGTGGATTGTTGCTGGCGCCGCTGACGACGCAACCCTGGCATCTTTATCTGACCATCGGCGTTCTGGTCGGAGCCGGCAGCATCTGTCTGGGCTATTCCGGTCAATCGCTCTATCTGCCCAACTGGTTCAACCGCCGCCGCGGGCTTGCCATTGGTCTTGCTTTCGCCGGCGTCGGCATCGGCTCGATGACGCTGCTCCCCTGGGTGCAGCTGATGATCGAGCAGACCGGCTGGCGAACCGCCTGCACCGCGATGGGGCTTCTGGTTCTGATTGCGCTCGCACCGATCAACCTTCTCGTGCGCAAACGGCCGGAAGACCTCGGGCTTCGCCCCGACGGCGATGCCGCGCCGTCGGCCTCAGCGTCCAAGCCGGTGTCGAATGTCGTCGATCATGAGTGGGCCAGTATCGACTGGACGCTGGCGCGCGCTGTGTGCACCGCGCGATTCTGGTGGCTTGCGATCGGCTATTTCGGCGGACTTTACGTCTGGTACGCGGTGCAGGTGCATCAAACCAAATATCTGCTCGATATCGGTTTCAGCCCAAAGGTTGCGGTGTGGTCGCTCGGCGCGGTCAGTCTTCTCGGCATTCCCGGCCAGATTTTTCTGGGTCATCTGTCCGACCGGGTCGGACGCGAATGGATCTGGACCATCGGCTGTGCGGGTTTTGCGATCTGCTTTGCCGCGCTGACGGCGCTGTCGGAGATTCATTCGCTGGCGCTGATTTATCTCATGGTGTTCACGCAAGGCGCGCTCGGTTACGGGCTGACGTCGGTGCTGGGCCCGATCGTGGTCGAAATCTTTCAGGGCAAGCATTACGGCAGTATTTTCGGAACCGTCACGGTCGCGGCGCTGGCCGGCGGCGCGGCCGGCCCGTTTGTGACCGGCGTGCTGCATGACGTCACCGGAAACTACACGCTGGCGTTTGCGATCGGGATCGCCGTCAGCGGCCTTTCGGCGCTCGCGATCTGGTTCGCTTCGCCGCGCAAGGTCCGTGCTGTCGCCGGTCGGCTGCACTTCGAATAGGCGGCACCGGATACCGCGCTAGACGACGGTGCGGGACTTTTGATCGGCGGTACTAGTGTTTTGTTAGACTTTAGCCTTCAGACCTTCATCTGCGGCGGCTGGCGTTTTATATTACGCAAAACCGGAGCGGACGACCATGAATGAGCATGCTCAGGCTGCCGTGACCGCGCCGCTGTTCGATCCGCTGTCGCCGGAATTCATTCGCGATCCTTATCCGCACTACGACCGGCTGCGCCGCCTCGATCCCGTACACATCACGCCGCACGGCATGTATCTCATCAGCCGGCACTCGGACGTGAGCGGCGTGTTGCGAGACAAGCGCTTCGGCAAGGATTTCTTCGACCGGTCGACGCGGCGCTACGGCGCCAAGATCATGGAAGAGCCGATCTTCCGCTCGATGAGCCACTGGATGCTGCAACAGGACCCGCCGGACCACACCCGCCTGCGCGGACTGGTGGTCAAGGCCTTCACGGCGCGGCGGGTGGAAGACATGCGGCCGCGCATTCAGGCGGTGGTGGATCAGACGCTCGATCGCATCATCCCGCGCGGGTCGATGGACCTGATCGAGGACTACGCCTTCCGCCTGCCGGTCACCATCATCTGCGATATGCTCGGCATTCCCGAAGAGCATCGCGAGCTGTTTTACGCTGGCTCGCGCGAGAGCGGCGGCCGCATTCTCGATCCGGTGCCGCTGACGCCGGAAGACATCGCGAAAAGCAATGCGGCCTACATGATGTCGCAGATGTATTTCCAGCAACTGTTCGAGCTGCGGCGCAAACAACCCGGCGACGACCTGACGACGCAACTGGTGCAGGCCGAGGAAGACGGCTCCAAACTCACCAATGAGGAATTGACCGCCAACATCATCCTGCTGTTCGGGGCGGGCCACGAAACCACCGTCAACCTGATCGGCAACGGGATTCTGGCGCTGCATCGAAACCCGGACCAGCTCGCGCTTTTGAAGGCGCGCCCGGAATTGATCACCGGCGCGATCGAGGAGTTTCTGCGATACGATTCCTCGGTGCAGATGACCGGCCGGGTGACGCTGGAAGATATCGACGACCTCGGGACTAAGAAGATCCCCAAGGGCGAAAGCGTGCTTTGCCTGCTCGGTTCGGCAAACCGCGACCCGGCGGTCTATCCCGACAGGCCTGACCGGCTCGACATCGCGCGGCCTAACGTGCGCCCATTGTCGTTCGGCGGCGGCATTCACTTCTGCCTCGGCGCCCAGCTGGCGCGCATCGAGGCCGAAATCGCGATCTCGACCCTGTTGCGGCGCTTGCCGGATTTGCGGCTCGATGACGCGGAAAATCCGGAATGGCGGACAACTTTCGTCCTGCGCGGCCTCAAGCGGCTACCGGCCGGCTGGTGAACCGCCGCGGTGACTTTGCCTAGAAGAAGGACGTTCTCTTGCCCCCCTGCAACGAGCTGAACGACGTCGATTGCGGTGTCTGGGCTGGCGTCGAGCGGCAATAAACGCGTTGCATGTCGCGCGGGTAGGTCGTCTTGGCGTGCTCGGCGGCCGCCAAATCGATCTCCGCGGTGACGAAGGGCTTGTCCGCCGACGTCTCGCCAAGCAACGCCGCGTCCGGCGAAAACAGCCAGCCATTGCCGGTGAACAGGCTGCGGTCGTAACCGCGCCGATTTGCCGAAGCGATGTAGCAACCCGATACGATCGCCGACATCTCGCACGCCGCGCGCCAGCGCTGGGCCGCGCCGCTGGCCCGCGGGTGGACGATCAGGTGAGCGTCGGCAAGTCCGATGTCGCGCGCGTGTTCCGGAAACATGATTTCGCTGCAAAGCTGGAAGCCGACCCGAAGCTGATCGTGCCGGGTGACGCCGAACTGCCAGTTGCCCCGGTCGAACCAAAGGCTTTCCCGCGCGGCCGGGAGGTCGGGCAGATACCATTTGCTTCGCGTCGGCCGGTAGCCGAACTCTTTCGTCCAGATGAAGGCTTCATTGAGCCGTAGCCCGTTTCGTTCGGTCGGTCTCGATGTCATCACCATCTTGCAGGCGAGGCTACCGAGCGCGCCGATCATCTCGTCATGCGCGGCGATCGCCTTCTCCCACAGGTCTCGATCGAAGGTGTCTTCGCCAAATATCCACTCGCAGAACGGCATTTCCGGCAACACCACCAGATCCGGTTCTTCCGCATCAACGTGGGCGACAAGCGCATCCCAGGCGGGCTTTTTTCGCGCGGCTTCGTCGGGAAATTCACAGATCGTTATCTTCACGTCCACACGCTCCACACCCTCCTGGCCCCCTTGGGCCGAGAGACAGTACAAACCGGATAGCCAAATTTCGCACTGGCAGAAATGAAAAAGATATGCTGTTTTCTGCCAAATGACGAAGCCTCGAAAAATGGTCGTGTTTGCCTTCGACGGCTGCCAGCTTCTCGACGTGGCCGGGCCATCGTCGGTTTTCGGCATCGCGAACCACGTCACCGGCCGCCTGCTCTACGACGTCAAGGTGGTCTCGCCCCGCGGCGGTTTGGTCGCCACCTCTTGCGGCGTGTCGATTGCGGCGCTGGCAATCAAGTCCGTATCTCCCAAGACCGTCGATACGGTGCTTGTGTCCGGTGGCGAACTTGCGGCGATGCGCGATAGCATCGCGCCGGCCGCCACGCGCCGATGGCTCAAGCGATGCGCCCAAGAGAGCCAGCGCTTCGGGTCGGTTTGCACCGGCACCTATGTTCTTGCGGAGTTGGGCGAGTTGGACGGGCGCCGGGTCACCACGCATTGGGCGGATTGCGAAAATCTGGCGGCGCAATTCCCGGATATATCGGTGGATCGGGACGCGCTCTTTATCGTGAGCGGCAATATCTGGACTTCTGCCGGGATCTCCACCGGAATCGACATGGCGCTGGCGATAGTGGAGCGGGACCACGGCCGGCCGGTCGCCGACAGGGTGGCAAAGTCGATGGTTCTGTACGCACGGCGGCCGGGATACCAGTCGCAGTTCAGCGAGGTGCTGAATGCCCAGATCGCGTCAGGGGCGCCGTTTGCAGATCTGATCAATTGGCTTGAAAGCCGGGTCGGCCAGCCGATCGACATCGCAACGATGGCAAACCGTTGTGGTCTGACGGAACGGACCTTCTATCGGAAATTCGTCGCTTCCGTCGGGCAGACGCCAGCCAAATTCATTCTCAACGCCCGGCTGGAAAAAGCCCGAACCCTGCTCGGGACCGACCTGCCGTTGAAGGTCATTGCCGATCGCATCGGAATGGGCTCGGCGACCCGGCTCAGTCTCGCATTCGAAAGAAAGTTCGGCCTGTCCCCCTCGACATTCCGAAACGTCCATCATGCCAACGGGAAAGGGCCCAAGTCAGTCTCCTCAGCCCGTTCCCCTTCGTCCCTCTCGGGGGCCAAGGCGGTCGCGGCTAATTGGTGAACCGTCGCGGTAATCCGCCGCTGTGACTTCGCCACGGTTCACTCTATATATAGCCCGATATATGACCGGCGGCATGCCGCTTGCTTCATATCGTGCGCGAAGCTTACGGCGCGAAGAGGCGCTCGCAACGCGCGTGATCTGTGCCCTCAAGAGGAGACACCGTGCAGACGACGCTGCTCGGACTGGCGATAGCTTTTATCATCGCGCTCGTCGCCGCGCTGGTCGGGCCGTATTTCGTCGACTGGAACCAGTTCCGTCCGCAATTCGAGGCCGAAGCCGCCAAGGTGATCGGTGCGCCGGTGCGGGTCGCGGGCGAGCTGGAAGCCCGTCTGTTGCCGTCACCCACGTTGCGGCTGCGTTCGGTGGTGGTCGGCGGCGCCAACGATCTCGGCAAGGTGCGGGCCGACAAGCTCGACGTCGAATTCAGTCTCGGCTCGCTGATGCGGGGCGAATGGCGCGCCACCGAACTCACGATTGGCGGCATGGCGCTCGATCTCGGATTGGACCCGAAGGGCGCGATCGACTGGCCGGCTTCCAACGGGAAGTTCAATCTGGGAAGCCTCGCCATCGACCGGCTGCATCTCACCGGCCGGGCTGCGTTGCACGATGCGATGAGCCATCGCACGCTTGAACTCGAGGACATCGTTTTTTCCGGTGACGTGCGCGCGCTGGCCGGCTCGATGCGGGGCGACGGCAGCGTAACGGTGTCGGGCAGCCGCTATCCGTTCCGCGTTTCGTCCGGCCAGAGTCCCGACGGCAACGGCACACGATTGCATCTGAATGTCGATTCCGGCGCGCGGCCGGTGTCGGCCGACCTTGACGGCCTGCTGAACTTCGAGGGGCGCAGCCCCCGCTTCGAAGGCGCCATCACCTGGGCCGCGGCCGCGGGGGGCAAAGGAGATAAGGGCGACAAGGGTGCTGCGCCGGCAAATGTCCCGTGGCGGGTTTCCGCCAAGGTCAAGGCGGACCGCACTGTCGCCAAACTCGACCAGATCGAGGCGAGTTATGGCGCAGACGACATCGCCCTCAAGCTGACCGGTACGGGCGAACTTCGTTTTGGCGCGTCGCCGCTGTTGCATGCGGCGCTGTCGGCGCGGCAACTCGATGCCGACCGGTTTGCCGCCAGGGAAATCGCGGCCGCCGGCAAGCCAGGCTCCGCCAAACAAATCAGCGGCCTAAACAGCGGCAAAGACAACACCGCCGATCCGGTGCGGGTACTTCCGGTGCTGCGCGCACTGATGAGCGCTTTTCCGCAAGCACCGATTCCGACCGAGCTTGAACTGGCCGCCGAGCAGATCGTGCTCGGGGGACGCAGCGTGCAGAATTTTGCCGGCCAGCTTCGCTCCGATGAGAATTCTTGGGCGGTCGATCGTCTCGAGCTCCGCGCGCCCGGCTCGACCCGCGTTTCGCTGAGCGGCAAAACGCTTGATGCCACAGCCGGTCATTTCAAGGGCGCGCTGACAATCGAATCCTCCGACCCCGATGCGCTGGTGATGTGGCTGCAAGGGCGGAGCGAGGCGACCTATCGCAGCCAGAATCCGTTTCGCCTGAGCGGCGACGTCAATATTGCAGCCGACAGCGTCGCCATCGACAACGTAAAATCCGAGATCGACGGCGGCGCGGTGGAGGGGCGGATCGCGCTGACGCATGATGCGGCAAAGGGCGCGGCGTTCGAGGCGGCGCTGAAGGCCGAACGGCTCGATCTTGATTCCGCAGCCGCCTTTGCGCGCGCCGTGCTCGGTCCACAGGGCGAGTGGCCGGAACGAATGCTGCTTTCGCTTGCGATCAACCATGCGATTTCGGCCGGACAGGACCTGCATCCGTTTTCGGCCAAACTCGGCTACGACCCGAAGACCATGACGCTGGACTCTTTGAAGATCGGAGAGGCCAGCGGCGTGGTGCTGGAGGGGAGCGGCGCGTTCGATCGGGCGAACGCGACCGGCAAGCTAGCGCTCAATTCAGGCGGGGCCTCGCTGTCGCAACTCGCAAGTCCTATCGCGGCGTTATCGCCGCAGCTCGCCGCGCGGCTCAACGCCATGAAGCTCCCTCCAGGGCGGGCGCAACTGAAGCTCGCGCTCGCTGTCGACAAGGACGCAGGCCGTGCCGATCGCGCCAATGCGCAAGTCTCGATCGACCTCGACGCGCCGCAGTTCAAGGGCTCCGTTACGATCGCCGCCAAACCGGGCGCGGCAAGCGTGCGCGATGCCGATCTCGACAAGCTCATCCATGGCGACGTCGCCATAGAGACCAAGCTGTCGTCGGAGCAGGGCTCGGTGCTGTTCGCGCTGCTCGGCCTCGATGGCACGATCGCCGCGCGCGATGGGCCGGCCCAGCTTCAGGGCTCGGTGACCGGCGCGTGGGGCACGCCGCTTCGCCTCAAACTCAATCTTACGGCTGCGGGTTTTGAGGCCGACGCGCAGGGCACCACCGATTCCTTTGTGCAGGAATTCAGTGCCAAGTCCGTCAAGGCCAGCCTGTCTTTGAAAGCGCGCGGTCTCAATCTCTCTCCGTTGTTCGATCTCAAGCCGTCTGACAAGTTGGCGCAGGATGTCGGTTTGTCGTCGCGGGTTTCGCTGGCCGGCGGCAAGGTGACCTTCGACGACATCGATGGTGCGATCGCAGGCTCGCGGCTGCGCGGCCGCATCGCGATGACGCTCGATGGCGAACGCCGGATCGACGGCGAAGTGGGCCTCGATACGCTGGATCTGGCGCCGGCCTTTGCGCTGATGCTGGGCGCGGCCGGGCGCGACGCGGCTGAGCCGTTCGGCAACGGCTTTCTTAGGGGTTGGCGCGGGCAGGTCGCGTTTCAGGCATTGCGGGGCGTGCTGCCGGGCGGCAGCGCATTGCGGCCGCTCTCGGGCACCGTGAAGGGCGACGGTCAATCGCTGGTCGTCGACGGCATCAAAGGCGCGATCGGCGGCGGCGACCTCAGTGGCAACATTGAAGCGAGATCAACTCCGGGCGGATTGGCGCTCAATACCCGCCTGACGCTCAGCGGCGTCGATGGCGCGGCCTTGCACTACCGCGCGCTCGCGATGCCCGCCGGGCGCACCTCGTTGCAGATGACGCTCGCAAGCCAGGGCCGCAGCGCCTCCGCTTTGATCGGGGCGATCTCGGGCAACGGCACCGTGACGCTGGAAGCAGCCCGCGTCAGTGGGCTTGATCCGCGCGCGTTCGAGGTTGCGATCCGCGCCAGCGACGCTGGCCAGCCGGTGGACGATCTTCGGCTACGCAAACTGGTTGAGCCGGCGTTGTCGGGCGGTGCGCTGCTGGTGGCTTCCGCGCAAATCCCGTTCACGATCAGAGACGGCCGGCTTCGCGTGACCGCCACTGCGCTTGAGGCCGACGGCGTCCGCGCCATCGTATCCGGCGGTTACGACATTCCCGCCGACCAGACCGACGTTCGCGCCACACTGACCGCGCCGGGCGCCGGCGCCGGACAGGCGAGCCCGCCGGAGATTGCGATTTTCGCCGCAGGATCGCCCGATGCGCTCGACCGGACGGTCGATGTTGCGGCGCTGTCGTCGTGGCTGGCGGTGAGGGCGATCGATCGCGAAACCAGACGGCTCGATTCGATCGAGCGCGGCGAGGCGGCCCCGGCTTCGATCCCGCCGCCGGCGCAGCCGATGAGCTTGCCCGAGGGCTCACCCGCTCAGCCACCCGCCGACGCGCCGCCGCGTCCGCTTGCCCCGAGGCCGAGAGTTAGCGTACCGCGCCCGCCAGCCGTTTCGCCGGCCGTGAATGCTCCGCCTGCCAACAATCCCGCCGCCAGCGGGCCGGTCGTGAGCCAACAAGCGCCGCCCTTGCCGCCGGCGATCGACGTGCGGCCGGCGCCTGCGGTGGCGCGGCCGCCGAGACCGAAACCACCGCTGGTGCTGACACCGCCGGTCGCGACCCCGTAGCCGGCTTTCCAGATTTTTGCACAGCGCGTGATCGCCTCTTCTCCGAGACCGCTCCCGTCGAGGATAAAATTCTGCCGGACGGCTTCGCGCGCGAACCCCGTTCCCAATCGCCGTTCACATGCGTCCATGTGAAAAACGGGCCTTTTCCGGTCTCAATCCTGCGGCTACGGTGCCGCTCCGTTCGCGCTGTTCGCGAACGTCTTGCTTGCCGGCTGCAGACATGACGCTCAACCAGATCTGTCACTGGATCGACCAGACGGCGTTAAGCCAATGGATCCAGATCGCCGGCTGGGTCGTTCCAACCGTGCAGACGATCCACATCCTCGCCATTGCGGTGGTCGCCAGTTCAGCACTAATGCTCGATCTGCGCCTGATCGGCGTGTTCTGGGCCAACCGGCCGCTGCAAACCGTGAAGGCACGGTTCCTGCCGCTGGTGTGGTGGCCGCTGCTGGTCTTGCTGGCCACGGGTCTCATCATGATCATCGCCGAGCCGGCGCGGTCGCTGAAGAACCCGGCCTTTCAGCTCAAGATGGGACTTCTGATCGCAGCGCTGATCGTCACCTCGCTGTTTCAATTGCTTCACCGGCGCAACACGTCGTTCGGCGATGCCGCCGGTTCCCGCGCCGCCGCCGCGACGCTCGCCGTCGTCTCGATCCTCCTGTGGTCCTCGATCATCTTCGCCGGGCGCTGGATCGCCTATTTCGCCTGACAGAAATCGAATTCATCACCCACATGCATCACAGGGATTTCTTCGGTGGATATTGAGGGCGCGCTGGCGTGGTTGCAGTCGACGTGGATCGCCACCGCGGTTGCCGAGAACGACATCCTGTTTCCATGGATCGAGTCGGTTCACGTTTTGGCGATTGTGATCGTGGTCGGAACCATCTCGATCGTCGACCTGCGGCTGTTGGGCGTGGCCTCGCTCGATATCAGCGCCAAGCGGCTGATGCGCGATGTCATCCCCTACACCTGGGCCGCGTTCGCGATCGCCGCGATCACGGGATCGCTGATGTTTTCATCCGATGCGACGCACTACGCCCATAACCGTCTGTTCCAGATCAAATTGGTGATGCTCGTGCTCGCCGGACTCAACATGGCGGTGTTTCATCTTTTCGGCGAACGCGACATCGAGCGCTGGGATGCGCCGGGTGCAACGACGCCGGTGGCCGCGAAGGCGGCGGCCGCCGTTTCACTGATGGCCTGGATTGCGGTGGTCTCGCTCGGCCGCGGGACCGGCTTCACGATGCACTGAAGGTGGGCGGCACTGACTTCACATTAAAACAAGTTCTGGCTACTTTTGTTCAAGTTGCCGAACTCAGATCACTCTTTTCCTCCGGAGAAATGCGCGTGAAATCGGGTCCAATCGGTATCGCTTCTGTTGCTCTCTTCGCCCTCGTGCTGGCGCCGTCGATTGCGGGTGCGCAAGCGCCGCAAAAGGCGCCCGCGGTGATCAACCCGCCGCCGACGGCCCAGGACTGGGCCGACATCGCCAAATTGCCGGACTGGAGCGGCGTCTGGAATCCGAAGATCACGGATCAGGATGCCCAGATCAAAACCAATCCGCCGCCGTGGAACGAGGCCGCCGCCAAGAAGATCCAGCACATGTTCGCCGAGGAAAAGGCCGGCCGTCCGACGCTGATTTTCGCCAACTGCCTTCCCGAGGCCCACCCCTCCTGGATGCTGGTCACCCACAACGCCATGGAGATCCTGTTCACGCCGGGGCGCGTGACCATGCTTGGCGAGTCCGACGGCAATCGCATCCGCCGCATCTACACCGACGGCCGCGGTCATCCGGAGACGTCTGACCCCACCTTCCACGGCCATTCGGTCGGCCACTGGGAAGGCGACACGCTGGTGGTCGATACCACCGACATCGTGCCGGAGGCACCGCTCGCCGTCAGCGAGGCGGCAGGCCTTCCCAACAACGGCGACATGCATGTGATCGAGCGCATTCATCTCGCCGACAAGGATATCCTGCACGACGATCTTGAAATCGTCGCGCCGAATATCTTGACCAAGCCGTGGAAGACGACGCGCATCTTCTTCCGCCAGCGCGCGCGCAAGTTCGACATCGTCGAGGGCGTCTGCGCCACCGGCGACCTGGTCGAGCGCGTCAATGCGGATGGTGACCATGTTTTTGTTCCCGTTCAGAAATCCGAATGGGGCCACACCACAGCCGTTCCGGCGAAATAACCTGCAAAACAAGACAGGAGATAACCATGCGACACGTCCTGAAATCGATCGGCGCGTTCGCCATTTTGGCGGTCGTATTAGGCGGAATCTCGCAAGTTGCCGCGCATCACTCCGCCTCGATGTTCGATTTCACCAAATCCCAGACGCTCAAAGGCAAGGTCGTTGAGATGCGCTGGGTCAACCCGCATGTCACGATCACCGTCACCGGATCGCCCAGTGCGGACGAAGCGCCGGCCGACTGGCTGATCGAAACGACGAGCCCCGGCAATCTGGTGCGTGCCGGTGGCTGGCGGCGCGACGCGGTGAAGCCGGGCGATGAGGTCGAGGTCACCTTCCATCCGGAGCGCGAGGCCGGCAAGAAGAGCGGTCTGTTGATGGAGCTCAAAGCGATTTCATCCGGCGAGGTCTTCACCGCCAATATCCGCGATCAGGAAAAGCCGGGTCTTGAGTAAGAATTGGCCGGAATAAAGCAAGGCGGTAACGGCTTTCCTCGCCCGGCGAAGTGGCGCCAAGAAAGCGACAGGAAACCAGAACAGCGTCAGGAGGTGCCCATGCGACTCCTTCGGAACTCAACCGTCGTGATGGCCGTCGCGGCGATCGCCGGTGCGGGGATTTCACAAGTCGCGGCCCATCATTCCGCATCGATGTTCGATGTCATGCGGACCGAGGTGCTCAAGGGCAAGGCGGTGGAGCTGCATTGGGTCAACCCGCATGTCACGCTGATCGTCAAAGGCGCGCTCAAGTCCGGCGAAGCGCCGGCCGAGTGGATGATCGAAACGACGAGCCCCGGAAACCTGGCGCGCCTCGATGAGGGCTGGCAGCGTGACGCCGTGAGACCCGGCGAGGAGGTCGTGGTCGCGTTCCATCCGCTGCGGCAGCCCGGCAAGAGACTGGGTCTGTTGCGTCAGGTGACGACGCTTTCAAACGGCCGGGTATACGCCGGCAATCTTCGTGACCAGGAAAGGGCCGGCCTTGAATAGACCCAACGCGGTGCGTGCTTTCGCCAGGCAAAGTTGCGTCCTGTTCGCCGTCCTCGCGGCAGCGCTCAGCATTGCGGCCACGCCTTCCCTGGCCGAGGATCAGCCTCCGTCCAAGGATACGATCTTCGCCCGCAAGGTCGCGATGGGCGAGATCGACATGAACATGGACGAGATCGAGACCATGCTGGCGCCCGAAGGCAAGCTGCTGCTGTCGGACGCCGAGGAGCATGCCGAAGTTATCTCGACCTTGCTGATGGCGTTTCCGCATCTGTTTCCGCCCTCGACCAACCAGTGGAAGGAAGGCGCGGAGCGCGATCCCGCCACCGACACGTTCGCCAATCCCGCGATCTGGTCGAATTTTTCGGATTTCTACAAACGCGCCAGCGAAGCCTCGAAAATCGCATGGGCCGCCAGCCGCGCCAAAAAGCCGGACGAGTTCCGCGCCCAGATCAAGGAACTGCGTTTGCGATGCAACGCCTGCCACGCGCTCAATCTGAAGACGGAATAGTCAGCGTTGCGCATGCGCGGCAAGCGCCGGCTCGCCGTCGCCGATGCCAGGTGGCTCAGACCCTGTCGGCGACCGGCGGCTTTGATTCCGCGGCCGGCGCCGCCGTCTGGGCGCGCGACCGAAAATAGTCCAGCACGAAGAGCCTGATGGCTGACGACAAATTGCCTTGCTGGCGATTGCTGTCGATCTCGCCGACCAGTTCGGACAGCGTGATGTTCCGCAGGCCGGAAATTTCCTTCATGCCGTTCCAGAAGGCCTCTTCGAGGCTGACGCTGGTCTTGTGGCCTGCGACCACGATCGATCGCTTTACGACGGGCGATTTCATGATGCGTCCTCGCCGTCCATGCGATGCTGATCCAGGTGTTCACTGGCGCGTTCGGTGCGCAGTTTCTCGAGTTCACGTTCGGACCGGGTGCGGCCGAACCGGGTGCGATTGGCGGCGGCTTCCTGTTCCGACCGCTCCTTCGCAACGCGCTTCCTGAACTGTTTCAGATTGACCAAATCCCCCATGGCGGCCCCCGTCATGCAGATCTGGTTGTCGTGGCGACGATGCCGTCAATCGATGAACGTGTGCGGGTTCCAGTTGAATTGACCCGATCCAAATTCAGCGGATGCGCGCTATCAAGCTCGATCCTCATTATGAAATCCCCATTATGCCGTCTGATCGCAAAATGTCGTATGTCGATTTTCGAAATATTTTTTGCTCTACCACGGCGAAGTGCCACCGTAAAAGCCAATAAGCATAATTCTTTAGGCGATAAGAGGTCGCGGTGCATGGCAACGCAAGAAGCCATGCCGTAGTTATCCGGGGTGCGTCATTTCGCGCGGCTTCACCAGCCGGTCGAACTCCTCGGCAGAAACAAAACCAAGTCGGACCGCCTCTTCTTTCAACGTTGTGCCGCGCGCGTGAGCGGATTTAGCCACTTTGGCCGCATTATCATAGCCGATCTTCGGGGCCAGCGCGGTCACCAGCATCAGCGAACGTTCCATCAGTTCATGGATGCGTTTCTCGTCGGCGCGTATTCCCTCGACGCAGTGCTCGGTGAAAGAGCGCACCACGTCGGACATCAATTGAATGGAATTCATCATACAAAATGCCAGGACCGGCTTGTAGACGTTCAATTCGAAATGGCCCTGGCTGCCGGCCGTCGTGATCGCCGCCTGATTGCCGAACACCTGGCAGCACACCATCGTCACGGCTTCGCACTGTGTCGGGTTGACCTTGCCCGGCATGATCGAGGAGCCGGGCTCGTTCTCCGGCAGAATCAATTCGCCGAGGCCGGAGCGCGGCCCGGAGCCCAGCAGGCGAATGTCGTTGGCGATCTTGAAAAGGCCAGTGGCCGCCGCGTTCAGGGCGCCGTGCGCGAACACATAGGCGTCGTTGGTGGCGAGTGCCTCAAATTTGTTCTGTGCACTTGTGAACGGAAGCCGCGTGATCTTCGCGGCGTGGCGGGCAAAGGTCTTGGCGAATTTCGGCTTGGAATTAAGCCCGGTGCCGACCGCGGTGCCGCCTTGCGCCAGCGGATAGAGCTCCTTCAGCGCCACGCGTATCCGTGTCATCGCGTGCTCGACCTGGGTGGCGTAGCCGGAAAATTCCTGGCCCAACGTCAGCGGCGTCGCATCCTGGGTGTGGGTGCGGCCGATTTTGACGATATGGGAAAACGCTTTCTCTTTGGTCCGAAGCGCGCGGTAGAGCATCGCCAGCGCCGGCAGCAGGTCATGGGTGATGGCGACCGCGGCTGCAATATGCATCGCGGTCGGGAACGAGTCGTTCGACGACTGACTCATGTTGACATGATCGTTGGGATGCACCGGCGCCTTGGTGCCGAGCTTGCCACCGAGCAATTCGCTGGCGCGGTTGGCGATCACCTCGTTGAGGTTCATATTGGTTTGGGTGCCGGACCCGGTCTGCCAGACCACCAGCGGGAAATGATCGTCGAATTTGCCGTCGACCACTTCGCGTGCGGCGCGGATGATGGCTCGGGCCCGGCGCTGGTCGAGCAGGCGGAGTTCGCGGTTGGTTTCGGCGGCGGCGAGCTTGACGACGCCGAGTGCACGAATGATCGGCATCGGCATCCGGTCGTGACCGATGCGAAAATTCTGCCGGCTGCGTTCGGTCTGCGCGCCCCAGTAGCGGCTCGCGTCAACTTCGATCGGACCGAAGCTGTCGGTTTCGGTCCGTGTCGCCGATTTTGACGGGGATGGGGATTTTGATCGGGCCATAATGTTCCTGAACGAATTGCCGCTTTGTTCTGCAGGAACTTTAAATAGGAAGCCTCGAATAGGAAGTCTTGAAATAGGAAGCCTTGAAATAGGAAGCCTTCGAATAGGAAGCTTTGGCAGGCCAATCAGGTCTGCCTTGCTGTCATTTCTTGCGGAAGCGGTCGAGCCGCACCACCTCGGCGCCCTCGCTGGGCTTTTCCGGCTCGCTGGCTTCTTCATTGGTCGGCACTGGCAAAGCGGGGGTTGCGGGCGAAGCCGCTGTCTCCTGTTCATCGGCGGGCGCCGCCGTATCGGAGGTCTCGAATTGCAGGCCGAACTGCACCGAAGGATCGAAGAAGCTCTTGATGGCGCTGAAGGGAATGACGAGGCGTTCCGGGATGCCGCCAAACGACAGACCGACCTCGAAGCGCTCCTCCGTCACCACCAGGTCCCAGAACTGGTGCTGCAGGATCACGGTCATCTCTTCCGGATATTGCGCCAGAAGACGGGGCGACAGCTTCACGCCGTCGGCCGTGGACACGAAGGTGATGAAAAAATGATGGTCGCCCGGCAGGCCGTGCTCGGCCGCATCGGCCAGAACGCGACGCAACACCCCGCGTAGCGCATCGCGGGCCAGTACGTCGTATCGGATATGATCGGTCGCCATGGTCAGTCCTGTCGTGCCATCTGAAAACGTATTTGCCCGCGAAAGCCGGCCGGAACGCCGGCATCCGACTCGGGGCGAGTTCCGCATCGTACCCCGCTTAATCGCCGAGGTCAGCAGGTCCGAAGCTTACAAACTGGGCCGAAAAGGCCTTTGGAAAAAGGAAAGTGGAGGCTTCTGTTGCCAGGTGCCTCCGAACCCCGCCTAACGGAGCTTAACCCGTCAGGACTTTAAATCGGTATTTCAAACTGCGTTACGCAGCCTGAGCAACCGGAGCATAGTTGTCGTTTGCAACTATTGCATGGCCCGATATCGGCGGAACCATACCGAGAAAAAACACGCCCTTTACGCCCTCGTCGATCCTGTTTCGCCCCCGCCGAAGCCTTGTTCGGGCATGATCCGGAAAAAGCCTGCCCCGCACGTGATGCGGGGTGGGCACCGGTTTTCCGACAAAGATCATGCCCACCTGGAAGGCTTTGGTGGAGGCGCCGGGTACTGCCCCCGGGTCCGAATGGTTTATTGCGACGGCAATTTATTTCCATAGCCGGCGAACCGGCACCCCTATATAGGGGGCAAAGGTTGAGAAAGACAGTGCCGGCGCGCCCTCTGTGAATGACACGAATGTCAGAACCGGACACTGGAAAAGCCGTTGAAACACATGGTTTTGAGGAAACCGGTCGCTTCGAGGGGGTGGATAGGCGGGAATATCGGTTGGCCCGCCCGCGGCCACATTCTAGAACTGCCCCATGCCCCCGGAATCGCCACCGGCCGCCGTCGCCGCGCCGGATCTTTCTAAATCGCCGCCGACATTGGTTGAGCTCTTCATAGCCTTCGCGAAAATGTCGCTGGCGGGCTTTGGCGGCGTCCTGGTCTGGGCGCGGCGGGGCATCGTCGATCAGCACAAATGGATGACGGCGGACGAGTTCAACGAAACCTTCGCGCTGTGCCATTTCCTGCCCGGTCCCAACATCGTCAACCTCACCTTCGTGTTCGGATCGCGCCTGCGGGGGCTGCCCGGCAGTATCGCGGCGTTTTCCGGACTGGTCGGCCCGCCGGCCCTGATCATGGTGGTGATGGGCGCGCTCTATCACCGCTACGGCGAGATCGATGCCTTGCGGCGCATTCTCTCCGGCGTGGCCTGTGCGGCCATTGGTCTGATGCTCGCGGTGGTGTTCCGGATGATGACGCCGCTCTTCAAGCGGCGGGACGTCGTTGCGCTGTTGGTGATGGTCCTGGTCTTCATCGCGATCGGCCTGTTCCGTCTGCCTTTGGCGGCGGTGCTGCTGATCGCCATTCCGGTATCGATCGCGATCACTTACTGGATGCGGAAGGAGGCGGCATGAATTCCGATGCCAATCCGGTTCTGACACTGGCCTGGACCTTCGCCATGATGTCGCTGTTTGCCGTCGGCGGCGCCAATTCGGCGATCCCGGAAATGCATCGTATTGCGGTCGACGTGAATCATTGGCTGACCGACAAGCAATTCACCGACGTCTATGCCATCGCGCAGCTCTCGCCTGGACCGAACGTCCTGATCGTCACCCTGATCGGCTATTCGGTGGCGGGCATCCTGGGCGCGCTGGTCGCCACGCTGGCGATGTGCGTGCCGACCGCGGTACTGGCCTTGATCGTCAGCCGCTTTTTGACCCGCTCGAGTCAATCGCGCTGGCCTTCCATTATCCAGGCGGCGCTGGTGCCGTTGTCGATCGGCTTGATGGGCGCGAGCGGCTTTATTCTGGCGCGTGCCTCCGACCAGACCGTCGTTGCCGTCCTCGTCACGGTCGGAGCCGCGGTGCTGGCGTCGGTGACCAAAATCAACCCGCTCTGGATGCTGGTGGCCGGCGGCTGCCTCGGCTTTGCCGGCCTGATCGGGTGAAACTTTCTTATCCCTCTCCCGCGAAGCGGCGGGGAGGGATAAGAAAGTACGCCGCCATGCGATGCCGGACTCGGTTCCGGCCTTGTTGAGGCCGCGCCGGATGCTCATTTTTCGGGGTATAAAGGCCGGGCGAGAGCGAATCGCCGTATTGAAGGCTGGCCCTCGCCGTTAAAAGTTCGCCGCCGGCTGCCCAGAAGGGCCTGTCGGCTCCGACCAGTGGAACGTCATTGAACCCATGATCCAGTATCACGACCTGCTCGAACGGATTCTGGCCGACGGCGTCGAGAAATCCGACCGCACCGGCACCGGGACGATCTCGATCTTCGGCCACCAGATGCGCTTCAATCTGGGCGCGGGCTTTCCGATGCTGACCACCAAGAAGCTGCCACTCAAGGCGATCATCCATGAGCTGTTGTGGTTTCTGCGGGGCGACACCAACATCAAATATCTGCACGACCATGGCGTCACGATCTGGGACGAATGGGCCGACGCCAACGGCGATCTGGGCCCGGTCTATGGATCGCAGTGGCGCTCCTGGCCGGCGCCGGACGGACGCAAGATCGACCAGATCGCCAACGTGGTCGAGATGATCCGGCGCAATCCGGATTCGCGGCGGCTGATCGTCAGCGCGTGGAATCCGGCCGAGATCGACCAGATGGCACTGCCGCCGTGCCACTGTCTTTTCCAGTTCTATGTCGCCAACGGCAAACTGTCGTGCCAGCTGTATCAGCGTTCGGCCGACGTGTTTCTCGGCGTGCCCTTCAACATCGCCTCTTACGCGCTGCTCACCATGATGGTCGCGCAGGTCACTGGATTGAAGCCAGGCGACTTCGTCCATTCCTTCGGCGACGTGCATCTTTATTCCAACCATATCGAGCAGGCGCGGCTGCAGCTGACGCGCGCGCCGCGGACCTTGCCGGTCATGAAGATCAATCCTGATGAGAAGGACATCTTCGGTTTCCGCTTTGAAGACTTCGTGCTCGAAGGCTACGATCCGCATCCGCACATCAAGGCCGAGGTCGCGGTTTGAATTTAGTCATTCGCCGCGCACGTCCCGACGAAGCAGGCGTCGTGCTCTCGCTGATTAAAGAACTCGCCGACTACGAAAAGCTCTCGCACGAGGTCGAAGCGACGGAGGCGATGATTGCGGCCGCGCTATTTACCGACAACCCGCGGCTGTTTTGCGATGTCGCGGAATGGAACGGCGAGGTCGCGGGCTTCGCGGTCTGGTTCGTCAATTTCTCGACGTTCTCGGGCCGCTCCGGAATCTATCTGGAGGATTTGTTCGTGCGGCCGGCCGTGCGCGGCAAGGGCATCGGCAAGGCGTTGTTGTCGCATCTGGCAAAAGAGTGCGTGGCGAATAACTGGTCGCGCCTGCAATGGTCGGTGCTCGACTGGAATGAGCCCTCGATTGCTTTCTACAAATCGTTCGGCGCGGTCCTGATGGACGAGTGGACCATCTGCAAGGTCGCCGGCCCCGCACTGTCAGCGCTTGCACAAGAGCAACGCTAATGGAGATCGTGCTCATAGCGGCGGTTGCCGACAATGGCGTGATCGGCGCGGATGGCGCGATCCCCTGGCGGCTCAAGACCGACCTGCAACGCTTCAAGGCACTTACATCAGGCAAGCCGGTCGTGATGGGGCGCAAGACCTTCCTGTCGCTACGGCGTCCGCTGCCCGGCCGCACCAACATCGTGATGACGCGGGATGGGGGTTTTCGAGCTTCAGGCGCCGTCGTGACCACCTCGCTCGAAGACGCCCTGGACGTCGCGAAGGGGGACGCGCTGCGGCGTTTCGTCACTGAAATCGCCGTCATCGGCGGGGCGGAAATCTATGCCCAATGGATCGGCCGGGCCGCGCGCCTGGAGATCACGGAAGTTCACGCCGCGCCCGCGGGCGATAGCCGTTTTGCCTCCTTGGACAAGGCGGTCTGGGAAGAGGTCGCGCGGGCCAAAAACCCGTCAGGCCCGGACGATAGCGCGGCCTTTTCCTTTGTGACGTATGTCAGGTGGAAACCGCATTAACCGCTTCCCCCAATGTTTACGTTGACAATTAGGGCCGCCAGCATAGCTGTTGCGGGCCCTATATCAGCCTAAAGGCGCGCGTTGTAAGGGCAGGGGCCGTCCCCTATAAAGCCTGCGCGGACGCTGCGGGCGGGCCAACCGGCCCTGTGTCCCACGAAGGAGAGTTTGAATGGCGTGGAAGAATCAGGGCGGAGGCCCCTGGGGTTCGGGTCCGAAGGGGCCGTGGGGCTCCGGACCGCAGCCGACAGGCGGCCCAAGGCCGCCTGATCTGGAAGATCTTCTGCGCCGTGCCCAGGACCGCATCCAGCAATTGCTGCCGGGCGGCTATTTCAGCGGGCTCGGCATCGCACTCGCGCTTCTGGTTGTGGTCGCGATCTGGGCCATGTCCGGCTTCTACCGCGTGCAGTCCGAAGAACTCGGCGTCGTGTTGCGCTTCGGCAAATATGTCCGCGATGCGCAGCCAGGCTTGAACTACCATCTGCCCTATCCGATCGAGACGGTGCTGCTGCCCAAGGCGCTGCGCGTCTCCACGCTGTCGATCGGCATGACGCTGATCGACGATCCGGCGCGGCGCGGCCGCACCATGCGCGATGTGCCCGAAGAAAGCCTGATGCTGACCGGCGACGAAAACATTGTCGATGTCGATTTCACCGTGCTCTGGCGCATCAAGCCGAAGGGCGTCGCCGACTTCCTCTTCAACATCCAGAATCCGGAAGGCACCGTGAAAGCGGTGGCCGAAAGCGCGATGCGTGAAGTCGTCGGCAAATCGAACATCCAGCCGATCCTGACGGGTGCGCGCACCTCGACCGAAGGGTCGGTTCAGGAGCTGATGCAGAAGACGCTCGATAATTACGGCTCCGGCATTCAGGTGCAGCAGGTGCAGATGCAGAAGGTCGATCCGCCGAATCAGGTGATCGACTCCTTCCGCGACGTGCAGGCCGCGCGCGCCGACCTCGAGCGGTTGCAGAACGAGGCGCAGACCTATGCCAACCGCGTCGTGCCGGACGCCAAGGGCCGCGCTTCGCAAATCCTGCAGGTTGCCGAAGGCTACAAGCAGCAGGCGGTGGCCGAGGCCAAGGGCCAGAGCGCACGCTTCCTGAAAGTCTATGACGAGTACAAGAAGGCGCCCGACGTCACCCGCCAGCGCATCTATCTCGAGACCATGGAGCGCATTCTCGGCGGTTCCGACAAGCTCGTCTATGACGGCGGATCGTCGGGACAGGGTATCGTGCCCTATCTGCCCTTGAGTGAATTGTCGGCGCGACGCCCGGCAGCGCCGGCCAGCCAGCCGCAACAGCCGTCTACGGGAGCCACGCGATGAGGTCCCCCGTCACAGGCATTATGTTGCTGCTGTTGCTCTTGCTGTTGCTGATCGTCGGTTACAGCTCGGTGTTTTCCGTACAGCAGACCGAGCAGGTGCTGGTGGTGCGACTGGGTGCGCCGGTCGACGTCGTCACCGAGCCTGGCCTGCATTTCAAGGCGCCGTTCATCGACACGGTGATCCCGGTCGACAAGCGCATTCTCGATCTCGAAAATCCCTCGCAGGAAGTGATCGCCTCGGACCAGAAGCGGCTCGTGGTCGATGCCTTTGCGCGCTATCGCATCAAGAACGCCCTGCAATTCTATCAGAGCGTCGGCTCCATCCAGGCCGCCAATCTCCAGCTCACCACGCTGTTGAACGCCTCGCTCCGCCGCGTGCTCGGCGAGGTCACCTTCATCCAGGTGGTGCGCGACGAACGCGAAGCGCTGATGGGGAAAATCCGCGACCAGCTCGACAAGGAAGCCGGCGGCTACGGCATCCAGGTGGTCGACGTACGGATCCGCCGCGCCGATTTGCCGGAGCAGAACAGCCAGGCGGTCTATCAGCGCATGCAGACCGAGCGGCAGCGTGAGGCCGCCGAATTCCGTGCACAGGGCGGCCAGAAAGCGCAGGAGATCCGTTCTAGCGCCGATCGTGAGGCCACCGTCATCGTCGCCGACGCCAATTCGACCGGCGAGCAGGTTCGCGGCGAGGGCGATGCCGAGCGCAACCGGTTGTTTGCCGAAGCCTATGGCAAGGACCCGGACTTCTTCGCGTTCTATCGTTCGATGACGGCCTATGAAAACAGCCTCAAGAGCAACGATACGCGCTTCCTGTTGCGTCCGGATTCGGATTTCTTCAGGTTCTTCGGCGGCGCCGGCGGCAAACCGGCTGCGGCGGCCGCTGCTCCGGCGGCCTCAGCGAAGCCGTAGTTCCTAAAGTAAAGGCCGAAGCGAAACGCGCTTCGGTTCAAAAAATAAAAGTTCAAAATGGGAGGTTTCGATCCGATGAGGTCCATAGCGTTCGCCGACTTCCTCATCGGTTTGGGAATCCTGTTTGTGCTCGAAGGTCTGATGTTCGCGGCGGTCCCGGCCTGGCTCAAACGGGCGATGAAAAGCGCGTTGGTGACGCCTGACAACATCTTGCGGGCCGCCGGTATCGGTTCGGCGGTGGCCGGTCTGATCCTGATCTGGGTGGTGCGCCGCTAAGCGGTGTTTCGTTTTAAGACCTGCCGCCTTTCTGGGCGTGTTCGGCCTCATTTGGCGGCGTCTGTTTTTCGCCCAAATGGTAGGCTCAAACGCTTGCGCGGTTACCCCCTTCGGGCGCAGTCTGGCGTTCAGCTTTCCGAGGTTCGTGCTTTTCTCGCGGCACCCGCGTCCACGAACTCAAGGCCACCCAATTCCGCTCCTTCGACAAGAGAGAACCGATATGACCGTTGCAATTGATGCCCCACGCCGTCGCCTGCGCCCGCTCGTGGCGGCAGCATGCCTGACGGCAAGTCTTGGGGCAGCAACCCTCCTGGCCTCGGCGTTTCCCGCAGCCGCGCGCGGCCCCGACGGCATCGCCGATGTTGCCGAGAAAGTGATCGACGCGGTGGTCAATATCTCGACCACGCAAACGGTCGAAGCCAAGGGCGGTCCCGGCGAGGGCCGGGGCGGCGCGGCTCCGCAACTGCCGCCGGGCTCGCCGTTCGAGGAATTCTTCGACGACTTCTTCAAGAATCGGCGCGGCGGTGGTCCGCGGAGCGGCGACATGCAGCCGCACAAGACCAACTCGCTGGGCTCGGGCTTCATCATCGATACGTCGGGCATTGTCGTGACCAACAATCACGTCATTGCGGACGCCGACGAGATCAACGTCATCCTCAACGACGGCACCAAGATCAAGGCCGATCTGGTCGGCGTCGACAAGAAGACCGACCTTGCGGTGTTGAAGTTCAAGCCGCCGCGGCAATTGACGGCGGTGAAGTTTGGCGATTCCGACAAACTGCGGCTCGGCGAATGGGTGATCGCGATCGGCAATCCCTTCAGCCTCGGCGGTACGGTGACCGCCGGCATCGTCTCGGCGCGCAACCGCGACATCTCGAACGGTCCCTATGACAACTACATCCAGACCGACGCCGCCATCAATCGCGGCAACTCCGGCGGCCCGCTGTTCAACCTCGACGGCGAAGTGATCGGCGTCAACACGCTGATCATCTCGCCGACCGGAGGTTCGATCGGCATCGGATTTGCGGTGCCATCCAAGACGGTGGCCGGCGTGGTCGACCAGCTTCAGAAGTTCGGCGAGTTGCGCCGCGGCTGGTTGGGAGTCCGCATTCAGCAGGTCACCGATGAAATCGCCGAAAGCCTCAACATCAAGCCCGCGCGCGGCGCATTGATTGCCGGCATTGACGAGAAGGGCCCTGCAAAACCAGCCGGCATCGAGCCCGGCGACGTTGTCGTCAAGTTCGACGGCAAGGACATCAAGGAGCCGAAGGACCTGTCGCGCGTCGTTGCCGACACCGCCGTCGGCAAGGAGGTCGATGTCGTCGTCATCCGCAAGGGCGAGGAGCAGACCAAGCGCGTGACGCTGGGACGGCTCGAGGACACCGACAAGCCGCAGCCGGCTTCCGCCAAGTCGACGCCGGAACCGGAAAAGCCGGTGACGCAAAAGGTGCTCGGGCTTGACCTTGCCAATCTCTCCAAGGACCTGCGTGGCCGCTACAAGATCAAGGACAGCGTCAAGGGCGTAGTTGTCACCGGTGTCGATAATGCTTCCGATGCCGCCGACAAGCGGCTCTCCGCCGGCGATGTCATTGTCGAAGTGGCGCAGGAGGCGGTCGCAAGCTCTGCCGACATCAAGAAGCGGGTCGAACAACTCAAGAAGGACGGCAAGAAGTCCGTGCTGCTTCTGGTGTCGAACGCCGATGGCGAACTGCGCTTCGTCGCGCTGAGCGTGCAGTAGGGCTTCAACCGCCTCCACGTACACTACGTCGTCCCCGCATACGCGGGGACCCATACGCCGCGGCTGCGCTTTTTTGGCGGGCTGGTCGGGGGCCTCGTTCCGATCATCCGCCGGTGGTTATGGGTCCGTGCTTTCGCAGGGACGACCACCGCTATCCTCCCACAAACTCCTCGCGCATAAAACCTTGCGAAACTTGCCGTAGCCGCTACTGCGCCGCGCCGGTCGCGGCCGCGTTGGCCGCCCTGACGGTTCCGTGGCGTGGGGTCAGCACCTCAAGCTGATGCGGCGAGGCGGGCATGGCGTTGCGCGTGAGCGTCGGCGTGGCCGTCTGCTCCTGGACGCCCGCCGACCCCATCACCGAAAGCTGGAGCGGCGTGGCCGGGAACGACGAGACTTCGTAGGTCGGAAGCTCTGCCGCGCCGACGGCGGCGCCTTGCAGGAGCGCGAAGGCAAGAACGGCAGTCGAGAGGAGATGTTTTGCGGAGAGGCGTTGCATGGGAAAGATCCATCAGGTGACGATGTTGCGAAGCGGGTGTGCCGCGATCGCATTTCGCCTCCCCTGGAGTCTCCCTGAGGACGTTCAACCGTTACTCGGGGGATTTAGCAACTCATGGCTTCGTGATCTGACGACAATAGCAGCCGAATATGTTCCGACCCCAAGTTTAAGCAGGATATTTCCTCTTTGGGTCGATGCGGGAACGATGATTCTTCGAAGTTGCGCGGCGCGATCGATTGAATTCTGCGGCTCGAGTTCGTGGTTAACCCGCCACAGACTCCTCGCGCAGATTACTTTGCGCAAATCCCCGCATAGGCCGGGCAAGAGTACATTATGACGCCGGACGCCCCTTTAGCATTCCGGCGACGCCGAGGTCCTCGTCCAGTTCGGGCCAGTGAATCCCCATGGGCATCAGCTCAAAATGAGCGCGCGCTGCACCGCTCGCGTTCAGCAATCGAGGGCACCATGCGAGCGGCGTTGCGATCCGGCGTCCATCGGCCAGCGTCACCACTAATTCGTCGGCCGTGAAAGCAACAGAGACCGGCCTGATGTCGCCGACATCAATTTCCAAGTACTCATGCCATTTGCTTTCGAGCTGTTCTCGGTGCGATCTCAGATAGCGGATAATAGATTTCGTGCGCGGGGAATCCCGTATTGGTGGCGACTGAAAGGTCGTGAAGCCAAAATTTGGCCTCTTGGTCGCCGGCTCTCACATGTACGTGCGGTGGTTCGTCCCGCTCATTCGAATAGAAAAACGCGCGATAAGGCCCCCAACGCAGAATAGTCGGCATTCACGCCCCCACAAACTCCTCGCGCCTGAACCCCTGCGCATACAACAACGCCGTGAGGTCGCCATAGTCGATGCGCGCGGCAGCAGCGGCTGCGACCGCCGGCTTGGCGTGGAAGGCAACGCCCAATCCTGCTTCGCCAATCATGCCGAGATCGTTGGCGCCGTCGCCCACGGCCAGCGTGTCGATGTTGTCGAGGTCCGCGGCTTCGCGCAGCTCGATGAGCGTTGCAAGCTTGGCGGCGCGGCCCAGAATAGGCTCCTTGACCTCGCCGGTCAGCTTTCCGTCTTGCACGACCAGCTCATTGCCGCGATTTTCCTGGAATCCAATTTTGGCCGCGATCGCTTGCGTGAACAACGTGAAGCCGCCGGAGATCAGACAAGTCCAACCTCCGTGGGCCTGCATGGTTGCGACCAGTTCGCGGCCGCCCGGCGTGAGCGTGATCCGCTCCTGGATGACCTTGTCGACGACATCGACCGGCAGGCCCTTGAGCAGCGCCACACGCTCGCGCAGCGCCGGTTCGAATTCGATCTCGCCGCGCATCGCGCGTTCGGTAATAGTTGCGACGTGAGCCTTGAGTCCGACGAAGTCGGCCAACTCGTCGATGCATTCCTGGCCGATCATGGTGGAATCCATGTCGGCCAGGAAAAGCTTCTTGCGCCGGGCGATCACGGGCTGCACCACGATATCAATGGGCAGGTCCTCGCGCGCCGCGCGCAGGCGCTCAGCTGTGGCGGCGATATCCTCACTGCCGTCGCCGAAGGGGATGTCGACGGCGACCTCATCGAACAGCCATTGCGCGGGTCCAGAAAAGGGCAGAATCGCGCGCGCGCCCTCGAGCACCGTGCTATCGAGTGCGGGATTGGCAGGATGGCAAATCAGTGTAGCGACAAGGGACATGAATTCGAAAGGCCATAACAACACTGCCGTGCTTATCGCAGGGCCGACCGCCAGCGGCAAGTCGGCCTTGGCGCTGGCGTTGGCTCGAAACACCAATGGCGTGATCATCAATACGGATTCCATGCAGGTCTATCGCGACCTGCGCGTGCTGACGGCGCGCCCCTCTCAACGCGAAGAAGCCGAAGTTCCGCATCGGCTCTATGGCCATGTCGATGCGGGTTTAAATTTTTCGGCCGGCGCCTGGGTCGCGGATGCGACCAAAGTGCTCGCGGAACTGCGCGCGCAACATCGCCTGGCCATCTTTGTCGGTGGCTCCGGTCTCTATTTCAAGGCGTTGACGCGCGGGCTCTCGGCCGTGCCGCCGATTCCGCCAGAGGTGCGCGAGGCGGTGCGCGCGCGGCTTGAGCGCGACGGCGTCGAGGCGCTGCATGCGGAGCTTTCGCGGCGCGATGCGGTTTCCGCCGAACGGCTCAAGCCGCGCGACCGCACCCGCGTAGCGCGCGCGTTTGAGGTGATCGAAACCACCGGACGGTCGCTGCCGGATTGGCATCGCGAGGGCCTGCCGCCGCTGTTGCCTGAAGGCACGTTCCGCGCGCTCTATCTTGCACCGGAGCGCGATGCGCTCTACGCGCGGATCGATGCGCGGTTCGAGGCGATGCTGGAAGCCGGCGCGCTGGAAGAGGTCGCACAGCTCGCCGCGCGAGAACTCGATCCGCTGTTGCCGGCGATGAAGGCGCATGGCGTGCCGGCGCTGATCCGCCACCTCAGGGGCGAGATCACGCGCGAAGAGGCCAGCGAGATCGGCCGCGCCGACACGCGTCATTACGCCAAGCGGCAATTCACCTGGTTTCGGCACCAGCTGCCGGAGTTCGAGTGGGTGAAGCCGGAAGCGGCGGGGGAGTGGGTGGAGGGAATGCTTCGCTCATAGTGCTTCCTTTCGTCGTCCCTGCGAAAGCAGGGACCCATAACCACCGGCGTTTGGTGGAAGCACACAGTGTCTACCCACTGTCCAAACGGAAAGGCCGCGGCGTATGGGTCCCCGCGTGCGCGGGGACGACAGATGCGTATAGGGTGCTAGGTCGCGCCCCGGAATGATGGCCCGGGCGTCCCGCATGCCTGCAAACCCAAAATTCACCCTCGCCGAAACCACCGAAGCCCGCTAGGGTTGATTTGAGCGCAATCGGTGGCCTCCGGCTTGACTTTCGGCCCTCAGCCAGTATGTTCGCGCAACCTTTGGGAAGTCCGAGCTGCTAAATGCGTAATATTATTGCCAAACTCCTTATTATCGTAGTCGTACCCAGGCGCGCCGCCGGGGATGGCTAGTTGCCATCCAAATTCGGACGGTGCGCCAGGGCCCTCTTCGGGGCCTTTTTTATTACCCAAACCTCAAGACCTGAAGCCTCAACCAGCCAGACGCCTTTCGAACCCGAAACACCGCGCCAAAGCGCATCCGGGCCAAGCCAAGGAAATACGTCATGAGTGACAAGAGCCACGATCCGAACCAGATGACCGGCGCCGCCATGATTGTGCGCGCGCTGATCGATCATGGCGTCCAGCACATTTTCGGCTATCCCGGCGGCGCCGTGCTTCCGATCTATGACGAGATTTTCCAGCAGAGCGAGGTCGAGCACATCCTGGTGCGGCACGAGCAGGGCGCCGGCCACGCCGCCGAGGGCTATGCGCGGTCGACCGGCAAGCCCGGCGTGGTGCTGGTGACCTCGGGGCCGGGCGCCACCAACATGGTGACGCCGCTTACCGACGCGCTGATGGATTCGATTCCCTTGGTCTGCATCACCGGTCAGGTGCCGACCCATCTGATCGGCAACGACGCGTTCCAGGAATGCGATACGATCGGCATCACGCGGCCCTGCACCAAGCACAACTGGCTGGTGCGCAATGTCAACGATCTTGCCAAGGTGCTGCACGAGGCGTTTTACGTCGCGAGCACCGGCCGTCCAGGGCCGGTGGTGGTCGACGTGCCGAAGGATGTGCAGTTTGCCGCCGGCACCTATCATCCGCCGCGCAAATCCGACGTGCATGTCTCCTACGCCCCGCGCGTCAAGGGCGATGCGATGCAAATCCGTAAAGCCGTGGCGTTGCTCGCCGGCGCCAAGCGGCCGGTGATCTATTCCGGCGGCGGCGTCATCAATGCCGGCCGCGAGGCTTCCAAGCTGTTGCGCGAGCTGGTCGAGGTCACGGGCTTTCCCATCACCTCGACCTTGATGGGGCTGGGCGCCTACCCGGCCTCGGGCAAGAACTGGCTGGGTATGTTGGGTATGCACGGCACCTATGAGGCCAACATGGCCATGCATGATTGCGACGTCATGCTGTGCGTCGGCGCGCGCTTCGACGACCGCATCACCGGGCGCACCGATGCGTTCTCGCCAGGTTCGAAGAAGATCCACATCGATATCGATCCGTCCTCGATCAACAAGAACATCCGCGTCGATGTGCCGATCATTGGGGACGCCGCCAACGTGCTCGGCGATATCCTGCAGGTGTTCAAGGCCGAAGCGAAAAAGCCCGACATCAAGGCCTGGTGGGCGGGAATCGCGAAATGGCGCGCGCGCAATTCGCTGTCCTACAAGAAGAACAACGATGTCATCCTGCCGCAATTCGCGATCCAGAAGCTGTTCGAGGCCACGCGCGGCAAGGACACCTACATCACCACCGAAGTCGGCCAGCATCAGATGTGGGCGGCGCAGTTCTTCGGCTTTGAGGAGCCGCACCGCTGGATGACCTCAGGCGGTCTCGGCACCATGGGTTATGGCCTGCCGGCTGCGCTCGGCGTGCAGGTCGCGCACCGCGACAGCCTCGTCATCGACATCGCGGGCGATGCCTCGGTGCAGATGACGATCCAGGAAATGTCGACCGCGGTTCAGCATGAGCTGCCGATCAAGATCTTCATCCTGAACAACCAGTACATGGGCATGGTGCGGCAGTGGCAGCAGCTGTTGCACGGCAACCGCCTGTCGCATTCCTATTCCGAGGCGCTGCCGGATTTCGTCAAGCTCGCGGATGCTTACGGCTGCGTCGGTTTGCAGGCGATCAAGCCTGCCGATCTCGACGGCGCGATCAAGGAGATGATCAAGGTCAAGCGCCCGGTGCTGTTCGATTGCCGGGTGGCGTCGCTGGAAAACTGCTTCCCGATGATCCCGTCCGGCAAGGCGCACAACGAAATGCTGTTGCCGGCGGAAGCCAACGACGAAGCGACCGCGGAAGCCTTTGCCGCCGGCAAGGCGCTGGTGTGACCGGGTGCGAGCATGATTGAACCATCAGCACGCGGCTTCTTTCTTCACCTCCCCCTGAAAGGGGGAGGTCGGCATGCTCCCAAGCGCTTTTGCGCTATGGAGCGTGCCGGGAGGGGGTCTGTTTATCAAATCGACCTCAACGCGTCATCTGACCCCGACCCCAACCCTCCCCCTTTCAGGGGGAGGGAGTGCTCCGTCGTCGCTTGGGAGCACTACCATGTTTAACCTCACCGAACTCGAAGGCGCGCAGACAATCGTCCATGCGGCGATGAGGCCTACGGCTGCGCACGCCTGGCCGCTGCTGGCACAACGGCTCGGCACCGACGTCGTCGTCAAGCACGAAAACCACACGCCGACCGGCGCCTTCAAGGTGCGCGGCGGGCTGATTTATATCGATCGGCTCAAGCGCGAGCGGCCGCAAACGGCCGGCATCATCTCGGCGACCACAGGCAATCACGGCCAGAGCCTCGCGTTTGCCGCCGGCCGCAACAACGTGCCGGTGACGATTTATGTGCCGCACGGCAATTCGGTCGAGAAGAATCGCGCGATGAAGGCGTTCGGCGCCAACCTCATCGAACACGGCGAGGATTTCGAGGCGGCGCGCAGCGAAGCCAAACGCCATGCAGAGCGTGACGGGCTCGAGATCGTGCCGTCCTTCCATCCTGACCTGGTGCTGGGCGTTGCCACCTACGCACTGGAACTGTTTCGCAGCCAGCCCGATCTCGACGTGCTGTATGTGCCGATCGGGCAGGGCTCCGGCATCTCCGGCTGCATCCTGGCGCGCGACCTGCTCGGCCTGAAGACCGAGATCGTCGGCGTGCAGTCGACCGAAGCGCCTTGCTATGCGCTGTCGTTCAAGGCGGGCACGATCGTGAGCACCAACTCCTGCAACACCCGCGCCGACGGCATGGCGACCCGCATTCCGGACCCGGACTCGTTTGAAATCATCCGCAAGGGTGCCTCACACATCGTCGAGGTCACCGACGAGGAGATCGGCGAAGCGATCCGCAGCTACTGGAGGGATACGCATAATCTCGCCGAAGGCGCCGGCGCAGCGCCGCTGGCCGCTGCTTTCCAGGAGAAGGCAAGACTGCGCGGCAAGCGCGTCGGCCTGATCCTGAGTGGCGGCAATATCGATTTCGAGTTGTTTCGCAAATGGGTAATGGCGGATAGCGCCGTCGAAAAGGTCATGATGGCATGAACGGAACAACCGCCAATGTAGCCGTCATGCCCGGCCTTGTGCCGGGCATCCACGTCTTTCTTCCCACGAAGGATAAGACGTGGATGAGCCGGGCATAGGCGAGCGGAAGCGACGCCGTTCTTCGAACGGCTGCGCCCGGCCATGACGAAGAGGATACCGAAGGGGACTTACCAATGAACCAGCCCGCATCCGCCTACTTCATGGACGAGCGCCACGTCCCTACCGAGTCGCACACGCTTTCGGTGCTGGTGCAGAACGAGCCGGGCGTGCTCGCCCGCGTGATCGGGCTGTTCTCCGGGCGCGGCTACAACATCGAAAGCCTCACCGTCTCGGAAACCGAAAGTCAGAAGCACCTTTCCCGCATCACCATCGTCACGACAGGTACGCCGATGGTGATCGAGCAGATCAAGCATCAGCTCGACCGCATGGTGCCGGTCTATCGCGTCGTCGACATGACGCTGACCGGCCGCTCGATCGAGCGCGAGCTCGCGATGGTGAAGGTGCGCGGCACCGGCGACCATCGCGTCGAGTCGCTGCGGCTCGCCGAAGCCTTTCGTGCGCGCGTGATCGACGCCACCACCGAAAGCTTCGTGTTCGAGATCACCGGCAACTCCGCCAAGATCAACCAGTTCATCGAGCTGATGCGCCCGCTCGGCCTGGTTGAGGTTTCGCGCACCGGCGTCGCCGCCATTGCGCGGGGGCCTGAGGGGATGTGAGCCATGCTGGCGCGCGACTGGTATTATAACCAACGCCGGAAGATCGGACTCGATTCTGCGGTCGCCTCGCTTTACGACGGCCACGACGATAGCGACCTGCGCGCTCGCACCGCGTTGTCCGCCCTCGGGGTGCGGCCCGGCTGGCGGATCGCCGATATCGGCTGCGGCAACGGCGTTTTGGCGTGCGAGGCCGCGCTGATGGGCGCCCAGGTCGATGCGATCGATATTTCGCCGGCGATGCTGGCGCTGGCGGAAATCTGCGCCCGCGACCGCAAGGTCGCGATCCGCACCCAGTCGGCGGGGCTCCTGAGCTTTGCCTATCAGCCCAATAGCTACGACCTGATCGTCAGCGAATTCACGCTGCATCATCTGCCGGATTTCTGGAAGGCGGTGGCGCTGTCGCGGATCTTCGCGGCATTGAAGCCCGGTGCGAATTTCTATCTGCGCGACATCGTGTTCGTGCGAACGCCAGATGGCGGCGAGCGCGACGTCGAGGAATGGGCGGAGTTTTCCATCACCAACCACGACTTCAACCGCGACAGCGTCGTCACCCATATGCGCGACGAGTATTCGACGTTCGGCTGGGTGATCGAGCGCATGCTTGGCGATGCCGGCTTTGTGCTGATGTCGGCCGATTACCATGCCCCGTTGCACGGCACTTATCTGTTGCACAAACCGAAACACGGCGAGCAGGGCTAGAAAAGCAACAATGAAACCGGCCGACGTTTGCATTGCAGTCCTGGTCGCGGTGATCTGGGGGCTCGCCTTTGTCGCGAGCCGGATCGCGCTTGACGAATTGTCGCCGACGATGCTGACGGCGCTGCGGTTTGCGATCGGGGCTCTGCCATGCCTGTTTGTGCCGCGGCCGAAGGTCGCCTGGCCGATCCTGATCGCGATCAGCTTCACGCTGTTTCTCGGCCAGTTCCTGACGCAGGCTTACGGGATCGGCCACGGCGTTCCGGTCGGGCTTACCAGCGTGATCGTGCAGAGCCAGGCGCTGTTCACGGTCGGCTTTGCAGCCCTGTTGCTCGACGAACGTCCCTCGCGGGTGCAGACGCTCGGCATTGCGATTGCAGCCGGCGGCCTTCTGATGATCTGCGGCACCGTCGGCTATGACTTCAGCGTCCAGGCCTTTGCCGTGTTGATGTTCTCTCCGATTTTCTTTGCAGCCGGCAATCTATTGTTGCGACAGGCGCCGGGCGTGCCGATGTTCGATTTGTCCACCTGGCTCTGTCTGATCGCCGCCGTGCCGCTGCTCGCGCTGGCCGTTGTCGGTGACGGGGCGCAGCCGACATGGCATGCGCTGTCGCACATGTCGCTCAAGGTTCTCATTTGCATGCTCGTCATTGGGCTTGTGTCCACCTGCACGGCCTATTGGCTATGGGGGCGGTTGCTGCGCGATTACACCGCAGCGCAGGTGGTGCCGTTTGCTTTGTTGGTGCCATTTGTCGGTTCGGCGGCCTCCAGTATCGTCTTCAATGAAACCTTCGGGCCGCTGCGATTGGCGGGCATGCTCACCGTGGTCGCCGGCATCGCCGTGATGCTGCTGTCGAAGCGCGCGCAGGTCCTCCCGAAGGTCGTGGGAGCTTGACGATGTCGCACTCGCTTGTGGCCGCCTTCATCCTGTTTGCCGCGGTGATGTATTTCACGCCGGGGCCGAACAACATCATGGTGATGTCGTCCGGCCTGACCTACGGCTTTCGCCGTACGCTGCCGCATATCGCCGGCGTTACTTTCGGGTTTGCCTTCATGGTCGGCGCGGTCGGGCTTGGCTTTGGCACAATCTTCATCGCCTTTCCGGTGTTGCAGACCGTCCTCAAATATGCCGGCGCCGCCTATCTGATTTATCTTGCGGTTGTCATCGCGATGTCAGGGCCGCCCGAGCCGGGTGAAACCGGCCGCGGTCCCCTGACCTTCTGGGGCGCGGCGATGTTCCAGTGGGTCAACGTCAAGGGCTGGGTGTTTGTGATTGGCACCATCACCGCCTATGCGGATATTGCCAGCTTTCCCTTGAATATTGTCATGCAGACCGCAGTTTGCCTCTTGCTGGGCGTTTTGGCCTGCGGGACCTGGACGCTGTTCGGCACCGCCTTGCGGCCATTCCTGAGCTCGCCTGCCGCGGTGCGCGCCTTCAATCTCGTGATGGCCGTGCTGCTGCTGGCCTCGCTCTATCCGGTCTTGATGGACGCATAAGAGGGCCAAAAACCATGCGAGAACAGGGTTACCCTGCCTCGGAAAATGTTTTAGACCACGCCGGAAATTCCTGGGCGACCGGCGGTCCTTCTACCTGAATGCCTGACCCATCAAGCCTGATCCATGGGCCGATTTCGGCCCCTTACTCGAGGAAACCAACATGCGTGTTTATTACGATCGCGACGCCGACCTGAACCTGATCAAGGGCAAGAAGGTCGTCATCGTCGGCTACGGCAGCCAGGGCCACGCCCATGCGCTGAACCTGAAGGATTCCGGCGTCAAGGAAGTCGCCATCGCGCTGCGCAAGGGCTCGGCCTCGGCCAAGAAGGCGGAAACCGCCGGCTTCAAGGTGATGGAAGTCGCCGAGGCCGCCAAATGGGCCGATCTCGTGATGATGCTCACGCCCGACGAATTGCAGGGCGATATCTATCGCGAGCACCTGCACGACAACATGAAGAAGGGCGCCGCACTGGTGTTCGCCCACGGCCTCAACGTGCACTTCAACCTGCTCGATCCGCGCGCCGATCTCGACGTGCTGATGATCGCCCCGAAGGGCCCCGGCCACACCGTGCGCTCGGAATATCAGCGCGGCGGCGGCGTGCCTTGTTTGATCGCGATCGCCAAGGACATCTCGGGCAACGCCCATGATCTCGGCCTGAGCTATGCGTCGGCGATCGGCGGCGGCCGCGCCGGCATCATCGAGACCACGTTCAAGGAAGAGTGCGAGACCGATCTGTTCGGCGAGCAGGTGGTACTCTGCGGCGGCCTGGTCGAACTGATCAAGGGTGGCTACGAGACGCTGGTCGAAGCCGGCTACGCGCCGGAGATGGCCTATTTCGAGTGCCTCCACGAAGTGAAGCTGATCGTCGACCTGATCTATGAAGGCGGCATCGCCAACATGAACTACTCGATCTCCAACACCGCCGAATATGGCGAGTACGTCACCGGACCGCGCATCATCACCGACGAGACCAAGAAGGAAATGCGCAAGGTCCTCGCCGACATCCAGGGCGGCAAGTTCGCCCGCGACTGGATGCTGGAGAACAAGGTCAACCAGACCTCGTTCAAGGCGACCCGCGCCAAGCTCGCCACCCACCCAATCGAGGAAGTCGGCGCCAAGCTCCGCGACATGATGCCGTGGATCAAGAAGGGCGCTCTCGTTGATAAGACCAAGAACTAGGGCTTGATCCACGCTCTTATTTGCGAGATCGCGCAAGCGCGATCTCGGTGATCAAGAAGGGCGCGCTGGTGGACAAGACGAAGAACTAGGGCTTGATCCATAAGAGCCGTCATTCCGGGACGCGCCTCTTGGGCGCGGGCCCGGAATCCATAACCACAGGCCTCAGTTGGAAATGCCGGGGTAAAGATCGCTCCACTCCGGATTTTGTTCTTCGATCGGCCGAATCTTCCGGTCGCCCCGCCACTTCTTGAGCTCTTTCGCGCGCGATCGCGGTGGCCGCGTCCTCGTAGATTTCAAACCAAACCAGCTTATCTACGCAGTAGCGCGTCGAAAAACCGCCGACTGCCTTGGTTCGGTGTTCGTAAACTCGCCTAACGACGTCGTTGGTCACGCCGAGATAAAGCGTGCCGTGCTTCTTGCTCGCAAGCAGATAGACGTAAAAAGCCATCACAGCGAGTGGTGGTTATGGATTCCGGGCTCGCCCTTCGGGCGCCCCGGAATGACGGAGTTAGCTACGCCGCCGCGATGCAGTCGATCTCGATATCGAACGGACCGAACCATTTCGGCACGCAGACAAAGATGCGTGCCGGCGGGTTGTTGGGGAAATACCGGTCGTAGATCGCGTTGACGGCGGCGAACTTTTCCGCCGAGGTGCAATAGACATTGCACTTGAGCACCTGGTCGAGCGAGGAGCCCGCGGTCTCCACGCAGAGTTTCAACTGCGCCAGCACGAGCTCAGTTTGCCGCTCGACCGTCGCATCGACAACGACGCTGCCGGTTGCGGGGTCGAAGGGCGGGAGTCCCGAGACGTAGACCGTATCGTTGTGCCGCGTGGCGATGCAGGCGGGCGCCTTCACCCGTTCCAGGTATGTCGACAACGGCTCGACGCGGATCACTTCTCTGGTCATCTGGTCTTCTCCGGTTAGACAGCGATCATGACACAAGGGATGTACACGATGCTTCGATATCAATCGAAGCGTCCATGCCGCGCTCGCAAAACCTGCTCCCGCCTGTCAATTGAACGGCGAGATCGAATTCCCGGGCACATGCATGGCAACCTTGATCGCGGAGCTTCCGGTTTGAAACAGGAAAAAGAAACCCCGTCGGATCGCCGCGCGGCTTTGGTTTCCGCCGAGCAGCGCGCATCGACGCTGTTTGACGAGATCGAAAGGCGCGGACTTGTCAGGGCGGGCCGAACCGAGCGAGACGTCGAACAGGAAATTTACGCCATTGCGTTGCAACAGTTCGGCGTCGAGAAACATTGGCACAAGCGCATCGCGCGCGCCGGCGCCAATACGCTGACGCTTGCGGCCGATAACCCTCCTGTTCGCAACATCGAGCGGGACGACATCGTCTATCTCGATTTGGGGCCGGTGTTCGAGGACTGGGAAGCCGATCTTGGCCGCACCTACATTTTGGGTAATCACCCCGGAGCACCGCTGGTCGAAGCGCTGCCGGTCATCTTCGACAGGGTCCAGTCTCATTATCATGCGTCACCTGACATAAACTGGCGCGGAGCTTTACGCGTTTGCGCAACAAGCGGCGGCCGACGCCGGCTGGATTTTTGGTGGCGCCATCGCCGGCCATCTGGTCAGCGAGTTCGCTCACGCGCTTATTCCCGGCGACAAAAACCTGAATCGTATCTATCCGGGCAATCCGAAACGGATGCGCGATCCTGACGAGCTTGGCCGCGAACGGACACTGGATTTTGGAGATTCACCTCGTCGAACCCGCCGGTGTTTACGGCGGATTTTATGAACGCCTGCTGTAGTCGGGCCGACAACGTGAATCAGAAGCGTTGATGCCGGCCTTTAACTCCGGCGCGCGGCGCGGGCCAGCGTCTCGGAAGGGCGCTCGCCGAAGGTTTCGCGATAGTCTCGCGCGAAGTGTCCGAGATTGCCGAAGCCACAGACAAAGGCGACGGATGGAAGTCTCAAGATCCGGCGTGGCGAGCATTTCACGGGCATGCCTGAGCCGGACCATCCTTGCAAAAGCCATCGGCGAATAGCCACGGCTCCGCTGGAAGGTCCGGAAGATCGCGCGGGCACCGACGCCGGTTGCTTCGACGAGTTTTTCGATCGATATCGCCTGATCCCAATGGGCCTCGATGAATTCCTCCGCCAGGCGCACATGCGATGGCAGCGTATCCTTCGCCTCCCGCTTCAGGAGATCGCTGAAGGTATGGCGGTTGGCGCTCAGGAACGACACCAGAATGGTCTGTTCGAGTTCGCGAAGCACCAATGGTGGCAACGGCTCGGCGGTCGCGTTGAGCTGTTCGGCGAAAAAAAGGATCAGCCGCCAGAGCTGCTGAAAGCGGGGAGTGTTCCGGTTGACGGCAGCCTCGAACTCAAGTTTGCCGCTCGGCCACGCGCCGAGAAGGTAGGCGAGCTTGCGTTCGAACGCACATGGATCGATCCACAGGTTGAACCACTCATGGCTGACGTCGGTGTGGAGGGCGATCTTCTGGCCCGGCGAGATGACGCTGGACTGATTTGAATCCAGTGCCAACGCGCTGTTTCCGATCGCAGCAAAGCCCTTGCCACTTAGGGCCGTGAGCAGGCGAAACCGCGGGGCTTCCGGATAGCCGATGGCGACGCCGCTGCTGCCATAGCCGTAAACCAGGCTGATATTCTCAAGCTGAACGAAATTGCCCCGCGCCCGAAGCGTCGAAGGTTGCTTCACTTCGGCTTTGCTGGCGCCAAAACGCGTGAGCAGCACGTTGCGGAACTCTTCCGAATCCGACGTGCGAAAAACCGGAAATCGCTTGAGCGGATCGGCCAACTGCTTGGAAGGCATGGTTCAGTCTGCTCGCATTCGCAACCTGTCGCGCTCGCAGCCGTGCCGGACATCAATTCCGTTTCGTGCGCCGCTGGTCGCGCCGATTGCCGTTCAGGTTACAGGACTTCGCGGTCGACCGGAAGAAGGTGCCCGCTTCGCGATCGCTTCGTTATATCAATTCGAATATCGCCGGATGCCTCGCGCGAGCACCCGATGCCTATCGTTTGTGCACAAATGTTTCCGGAATTTCATCATGGCGATCAGCCGGCAACAGGCGCACGCCCCGCGTTGTTGCGACAAAATGGTATCCGCCGACCTCTGGCCGCGGTTCGCGCGGACGCCTCGCGCCAGCTTGATGCCCGGCCGCGCGACCGTTACGTTGAAGGGCGATCGTCGGTTGCGGCGGTTGCGTCCAGCGCGAACGGCACTTCAAAAACAACAACAAGGGAGAAACGAAATGCGAAAGCGCGGCATGCTGATCCTCATGGCCCTGTTCGCCTTCGCGCTGTCGGGTGCGCAGGTTTTCGCCGCGGAGCCTGCGCCGGCTGTGATCGACAACGAGCGCGTCAAGGTCTTCGACACGATCGAAAGCATTGCACCGATGCCGGACGATTTTGTCGCCATTTCCTTCGCCGAGGGCACCGCCATATTTGGCCGTGCGGGCGAGACCGCGGGCGTTCCCGGATTTCGCACCATCGTCATCGATCTGAAAAATCATCCCGTCGCGCCATTGGCCAATAATACCGGCTATCCCAACGCTTACCCGCGGCCGCATATCGACAAGCTGTTGGAAAACGACCGTGTCATCGTCTGGCATTATCGCTGGTTCCTGAACGATCCGACGCCGATGCATTTCCACGACAAGGATGTCGTGGTGGTGTATCTTGAGGACTCGCCGCTGCAATCGACCGAGCCGAACGGCAAGGCCGTGGTGAACGAGTACAAATCCGGCGATATCCGCTTCAACAAGCGCGACCGTACCCACACCGAGCTGGTGGTGCGGGGCTCGGCGAGTGCGGTGATCACGGAACTGAAATAGCGATATTCGCCGTCGATGCTTGTTTACCTCCCCAGAAAGGGGGAGGGGGGTCAGATTTCTCTACTGTGTCATCGCTCGTTCTCTGTGCTTCCAGTTATCGGAATTGGCCCCCCACCCCAACCCTCCCCCCTTTCAGGGGGAGGGAGTCCTAGAACAGCGAGTGCAGTACGCTTCCCCTTTGTCCCATCATGCTCTCTCCGCGCATGATCTTTTCGGAAAACCGGTTGCCACTTTTCCGGATCATGCGTAAGAGCGGCCCGAAACTCCTTTCGGGCTACACGCACGCATGATCCGTCTCGACAATATCAGTAAGCAGATCGGCCACCAGATTCTGTTCATCGAAGCCTCCGCCGCGCTCCAGAAGGGCGAGAAAGCGGGTCTGGTCGGCCCCAACGGCGCCGGCAAGACGACGTTGTTTCGGATGATCACGGGCCAGGAATTGCCGGACGAGGGCCAGGTCTCGACCGACCGCGGCATCACGATCGGCTATTTCAGCCAGGACGTCGGCGAGATGAGTGGCCGCAGCGCCGTTGCCGAGGTGATGGACGGGGCAGGGCCGGTCGCTGCGGTCGCGAGCGAATTGAAGGTGCTGGAAACCGCGATGGCGGATCCCTCTCGTGCCGAAGAGATGGAAGAGATCATCGCCCAATATGGCGAGGTGCAGCACCGTTTTGAGGAACTCGACGGTTACGCGCTCGAGGGCCGCGCCCGTGAAGTGCTCGCCGGTCTTAGCTTTAGCCAGGAAATGATGGAGGGCGATGTCGGCGCGCTCTCGGGCGGCTGGAAGATGCGCGTGGCGCTGGCGCGCATTCTCCTGATGCGTCCGGACGTCATGCTGCTCGACGAGCCAAGCAACCATCTTGATCTCGAGAGCCTGATCTGGCTCGAGCAATTCCTGAGAGGCTATGACGGCGCGCTGCTGATGACCTCGCACGATCGCGAGTTCATGAACCGCATCATCAACAAGATTGTCGAGATCGACGGCGGCTCGCTGACGACTTATTCCGGTAATTATGAATTCTACGAGACCCAGCGCGCGCTTTCCGAAAAGCAGCAGCAGGCGCAGTTCGAGCGTCAGCAGGCGATGCTGGCCAAGGAAATCAAATTCATCGAGCGCTTCAAGGCGCGCGCCTCGCATGCAGCCCAAGTGCAAAGCCGGGTGAAGAAGCTCGAAAAGATCGAGCGGGTCGAGCCGCCGCGCCGCCGCCAGACGGTGGCGTTTGATTTCCCGCCGGCGCCGCGTTCCGGCGAAGACGTCGTCAGCCTGAAAGGCGTGCAGAAGGCCTATGGCAGCCGCGTCATCTACGATTCTCTCGACTTCATGATCCGCCGGCGCGAGCGCTGGTGCGTGATGGGGGTGAACGGCGCGGGCAAGTCCACGCTGTTGAAACTGGTGGCGGGCTCGACCGAACCCGATGACGGAATGGTGGCGCTGGGCGGCAGTGTCAAGATGGGGTACTTCGCCCAGCACGCGATGGACCTTCTCGACGGCGAACGCACGGTGTTTCAGTCGCTGGAGGATGCGTTTCCGCAAGCCGGCCAAGGCTCGCTCCGCGCGCTGGCCGGCTGCTTCGGCTTTTCCGGCGATGACATCGAGAAGCGATGCCGGGTGCTGTCGGGCGGCGAAAAGGCGCGGCTCGTGATGGCGATCATGCTTTTTGATCCGCCGAACTTCCTGGTGCTGGACGAGCCCACCAACCATCTGGACATGGCCACCAAGGAGATGCTGATCGCAGCGCTCGCGCAATATGAGGGCACCATGCTGTTCGTCTCGCACGACCGGCATTTTCTCGCCGCGCTGTCGAACCGGGTGCTCGAACTGACGCCCGAGGGCATCCGTCAATATGGCGGCGGCTACACCGAATATGTCGCCCGCTCCGGCCACGAGGCGCCAGGTCTGCATAGCTAAAAGCCTGCATAGCTAAAAGCCTGCATAGCTAAAAGCCTGCATAGTTAGTGGAGTGGATTTGACATTCGCCACCCAACGAGCCGCAAACTCCGGAAGCGAATGGTGCAAAAGAGAACGGCCTCAGCGCGGGGGCGTGCCGAGGCCGTCGTTCATCGGATGCCCCGGGTGACGCATTGCATCCGGCAGTGAAACAACAATTTGCCTCAATAGCGATCGTTCCGACGACCCGTCAATAGCCGATCGGCGAAATTTTTGTGACTGAGCAATATTGACCGCCGCCGTCGAACTTGAACAGGCATAGTGCCCCCAGCATCGACCGCATCCACGGGAGGCATCCATTGGATAAGTTCATTCACGTGCAAAATCTTGTCCTGTACAGGAAACGCCTCGCAGAGCCTTGCGACGAAGCGCAACGGCAGATGCTCTTGAGACTCTTGGCGGAGGAAGAGACAAAAAGCCCTCATCCAAATGAAAAGTTGCGGCCGCCCTTGTAGCCCCGACGGCTGTTGTCGGTCCCCGACAAAGGCGCCGCATCCGCCCGGCAAGGCGCGCTTCCTTGAATGCGAAGAAATATCGTGCTCTTTCACTCCTGGCCGCGGCGCTCGCGGAATCGGTCGAACTTCGCCTTCTGCCGGTCGTCCAGGCTGTTATAGAACGCGATCAGCAACGGGTTTTCCGCTTTCAACGCCGTCAGCCGCGCCTCAAGCAAGTTCTGACCGAAGACGAGACGGGCCTCGAACGACGTCAGATCCGGTTTGTTGGAGCAGAGAGCGGCTTTGGCATCTTCAAGCGACTTCTTGCGTGCGTCGTGGAATGGCTTGAAAGCGGCCTTTTGTGCGTCATTCAGGTCGAGATATTCCGCCAGGAGAGCCGCCATTTCGGGACGATGAGTCGGCCCGCCCCGTTCGGCGCAAATACGTTCGAAGGGTGCGTGGCGTGGTCCATATGGCCTTGCCTCCACCTGGCCCAAAGTTGCGGCAAAGGCCGCAGATGCAACGATCAGGACCGAAACGCTCAGCTTCCGCATTTCTAATGCTCCCATACCGGGTTGAATTCTGGATTGGATGATTTGGCGATTGGATTCGATTTCACTTTTTCACAACTGAAGACCGTTGACCGTGGGTGTTGACCGACGCTGGCCGACGGCTCTAAGGCTCTATTTTCTGCCGCCGCCGTGACCGCCACCGCCGCTCGCATGGCCACCGCCGCTCGCATGGCCGCCGCCCCCATGGCCACCGCCGCCCGCGTGGCCGCCGCCGCCGCCACGACCGCCGCCACGATATCCGCGTCCACCGCCACCGTAGCCGCCTCCCCCGCCTCCGTAGTAGCCGTCGTCATAGCCGCAGTCGTTGAAATAGCAGTTGCCCCCGACAACCCCGCCCAGCACGCCGGAGATCACGCCGCCGATGATGGCTTCCGGATTGACGTACCTGATCTGCTCGACTTGCTGGTCGGGCTTCATTAATTGCGGACCGGCAATACTCGTCACGCCGGCCCAGGCTGGCGCTGTCGCGAACATCATTCCAGCGCCGACAATCGCTGCAACTCGAATACGGTTCATTTGGGGATCCCTTTTTCTAATCTGATCGTCTTGATGCTGACGATGCGGTTGTTTCTCCGTTTATCGTCCGCGGCATGGTTTCCGAGGCGATTCCGGAAAACAGCACGGTAAATCGCGCGCCCTCGCCGTCGTTGCTGCGGCCGATCCGCAACTCTGCGCCGATCTGCCTTGCGAACGACTGGATGATCTTCATTTCCAGACCCTTGCTGGCGGCGGGGTCGAAACCTTCAGGCAACGCCGGCCCGTTATTGGAAACTGAAAGCGCGTAGCCATGGGCAGGATCGGGTTGCAGGCGGACGGCAATCCGGCCGTTGCCATATTTCGCAGCGTTGGTGATCAGTTCACTGACGATGAAGCCGAGCGGAATCGCGGTCGTGACCGGCACATTGATCTCGACGCCTTCGACGAGCACCTGCTCGGGGCACTCATTCGACGACAGCATGGCGGAGAAGTCGCGCGCGAAGTCCTCTAGGAATTTTCTGAATTCGATCACTTGCACCCCGTCGTAGGAATGGATGCGATGATGGATACGCGCAATCATGGAAACGCGATTGGCCGCGATGGCAGTTGCGCGGCGGCTTCCGCGGTTTGCGCTGATCGGCTCTGTAACGAAAGCAGGCTGATGGTCATCTGCAGGTCGTTCATCAGCCGATGATCGGATTCCCTGCTCAGGAGCTCCTGCTTGCGGATCAACTCGTCCTGTTGACGCAGCCGCGCCCCACTCTCCGCCAACGCGTCGCGCAGGCGGATTTCCATGAATCTGTACTGGGCCAACTCGCGCTCGTAGCTATCGACCGAGCGACGCTCCGGGCCCGAAAACGCTTTCAGGACGGATGGCAGTCGCTCGCCGCCGCCCTTGTCGACGCTGCCAATGAAGTGCGGAATGACTGTCTGATCGCTCATAACCTTAGGATGCTTATGAGGCGCATCACACGACGTTGATTCAGATCAAAACCTCGCCGATACTTAAATTTTGAAAGTGAGCAATTTTGATCACATGCTGCAGAATTCCGAAGAGTACCCTGGCTGGTTCATATCTTCGCTTCGCGCATTCGTTTGGTGATCGCCGGCGAACCGCGCTGGTGCCACGGTTTCCGGCGGTTCATGGTATATGCAAGCCACCCGGCAGAAAGATTAGACCACGATAATCGGCAATTCCGAGTAGTAGCATCGGCTTTGCAGATGCGCAAAATCCGGAGTTAGCGCCGCCGGCTATCGTCGTGCTTCCACAGCACAAGCCAGGAAGTATCTGGAGACGGTTGGTGCCCGTCCCCAGGCGCCCGGCCTGCATAGCTAGCTGTCACGGCTTCTTCGCTTTTCGTCTCGATTTAGCGTGCTATTCTCAAGCCCGATCCGAAAAACAATCCGGACGGGAGGGGAGCCATGCCAGGGGGATTTTGGGCGTATTGCGCCTGCGTGCTTGTGACCGGAGGGGGCCTGCTGGCCGGCTCGCTCACGGCTCAAGCCGCGGGCGATGATGCCAACATATGCATCAAGGAATCCGGCGATGCGGCGATCGACGCCTGTTCGCGCGCCATTCAGTCCAGGCGCTACACCGGCCATGTGCTGGCGCGTCAATATCTTAGCCGCGGCGTCGAGCGGCGGACCAAGCAGGATTATGACCTGGCGCTTTCGGACTTCGCGGAAGCGCTGAAGATCGACAAGAAATATGCCGACGCCTTCTACAACCGTTGCGCCATCTACAATTTTAAAAAAGAATACGATTCCGCGATCACGGAATGCAGCCAGGCCATCAAGCTCGGTCCCGGCACGGAGGCAACCATGGCCGGCGGCAGCGAGCGTCTTGGCAAGGATCATGCTTTGTCTGATTATTACACCGAACGCGGTTTCGCTTATTTCAAGAAGGAAGACGCCATCCACGCTTTCGTCGACCTCGACAATGCCATCCGCCTCAATGCCAATAACGGCAGGGCGCTGAAGACCCGTGGGCTCGCCTACGAGGCCAAGGGCGATTCCCGCGCCACGGCCGACCTCGCCTCGGCCAAGCTGCTCGGCGAATGAGTGCTGATCTCATGACGCAAGCAAACCCGAGGGACCATTGGGAAGCGGTCTACACCACCACCCGAGATGAAGCCGACGTCAGTTGGTTTCAGGATAGTCCTGTGCCCTCGCTCGAATGGATTGAACAGGCGCAGCCTAGCCGGGACGCGGCCATTATCGATATCGGCGGCGGGGCGTCGCGGCTGGCCGACGGTCTTCTGGAACGCGGATTCCGCCACGTCACGGTGCTGGACATCTCCGCGGCCGCGCTCGATCTCGCGGCGTTACGGCTCGGCCGGCGCGCCAGCCAGGTCCAGTGGATCGTCGTCGACGTGAGGGCGTGGGAGCCTGCGCAGCGTTTCGACATCTGGCATGACCGTGGTGCTTTTCATTTTCTGATCGAGCCGGCCGACCGCGCGGCCTATATCGCGCGGCTGAAGCAGGCGCTGGTCTCCGGCGGCTACGCCATCATCGCAAGCTTCGCCACTGACGGTCCGGAAACATGCAGCGGGCTGCCGGTCCACCGTTACGATGCGGCGGGACTGGCGAAGGAATTGGGTGAGGAGTTCATCCTGCTGGACTCCCGCCCGCATGATCACGCCACGCCCAAAAATGCTAAGCAGCGCTTTCAGTTCTCGATGTTCCGACGGCGCGGCGGGCCGGCGGCGTGACGTCGCAGCCCGTCAAACATAAGAGAGATTGGAAGGAGATTTCCATGCCGGCGGCTTCTGTCGAGACCACGCGCCGTGCTGCGCTTGGCGCCCTGGCCGTCACGGCTGCGCTCACCGCGGTTGGGAGCAGGGGTGAAGCCCAAACGGCGCCAAAAACCTTCGTGCTGGTTCACGGCACCTGGCACGGCGGCTGGTGCTGGCGCCGCGTCACAGACGTGCTGGAGAGAAAAGGGCACAAGGTCTATGCGCCGTCGCTCACCGGCGTGGCTGACCGCTCGCATCTACTGACCAGGGATGTCAACCTGACCACGCATGCCAATGACGTGGCGAACCTGATCAAGTGGGAGGATTTGAAGGATGTCGTGCTGGTCGGCCATTCCTCCGCCGGCTTCGTAATCACGCAAGCCGCCGAGCAAATCGGCCCGCAGGTTGGGTCCATTGTCTATCTCGATGCGTTCGTGCCGCAGGTCGGCGACAGCCTGATCTCGCTTGCCAATCCCGGCCCACGCAAGGCGCTTGAGGAAGCCGTGGCGCGCGGTGATCTCGTCGCAAAGCCGGTGCCGGCCGCAGCTTTCAACGTCAACGAAAAAGACCGCGCCTGGGTCGATGCCAAATGCACGCCGCATCCGCTCGCGGCCGTGGTGGAGAAGGTGACGGCGGCCAGCGCCTACGAGAAAATCGCCCGCAAGACCTATATCCGCGCGACCGGCTTCAAGAGCCCGGTGTTCGACGAGACGCTGGCGAAAATGAAGGCGATGCCGGGCTGGAAGACCTATGAAGTCGCCTCGGGTCATGACGTGATGGTCGACAGGCCCGACCAGCTGGCCGATATCCTGCTCGAAGTCGCCTGAAGGCTGTCTTACTGGAAGGTCGCGGCAGCGTACCACGGCTGCTGCGACACAAAGCGCGGTACCGTCCGCGGGATCGGCAACGGCACGGTCTTCGGTGGCGCGTCCTGATGCCCTTTCGCGGCTGTCGCGAGCAGCGACTTCGGGTGGCCCGGCTTCTCGGCGCGCTTCAACGGTGGCAGATCAGGGAAGCTGCGGTCGTCTTTTTGATCGCGGAAAAAAAGAATGCCGCGGTCGACATAGGGTGCCGTGAATTTCCGGTCGAGTTGCGTCACCTGGTTGGGATTGACCATGACGGCCGCGACATCGCCGCTGCCGAAAGCTGAAACTTCGCGTGCTGAAACGTCGCGGGGGTGAATGACGGTTGCGGTGTCGGGCGCGGGATCATAACCGGAGACGCCGGACGGTGAGGCCCCTTCCGTATCAGACGCCGGAGCCATCGCCATGGCGTTCACGAGGCCCGCGGAGGTGCCCTCGGCTCTCGCGGCGATAAAGGCGTTCACCGCGGCCGGATCCGGCGCATCCACTGAACTGACGGCGGCGATGCTGTCGGAAAGCCGCGACCTGAGATCGATCGCGTTGGCGGAAGCGTGCGAAACCGGGAAGCTGCCGATCGGAGACACCAGCGCCACCGACATATGCATGAACAGGAGATAGCCGCCGGTGCTGACGATCGAGAGCGAGGCGAACGCCAGCACACCGGAAGCGATCTTGTGGATTTTCGCCGCGATCGGATGCGCAGCCGCCGGGTCTTTCTCGATCTGCGCGAGCACCAGCAAATGATCATAAGCCGCGCGCTGATCCCGGTCGCAGAGGATTTCGTTGGCGCGGACGATCTGGCGGAATCTTATCGCAGCGTCCGGATCGTCGGGACGCAAATCGGGATGGGCACCCTTGACCGCCCTGCGAAACGCAGTCCTCAGGCCTTCGGCATCGTCTTGTGGAAGAGCCCCAAGCAAATCGTAAAGCGTATCCATTGCGCTCTCGCTGCAGGATTCACTCGCCCCCCGTCTGAAATTCCTGCGCGAAATTTACTGCGGAGTACGCGTCAACCAAATTCACCGCATGAAAATGATGTTGATCTATCAGGGCAAAAAAATGGCTTTATGACTTGATGCCAAAAAAGCTTTCACAATCGAGGCTTGTTTGGTTAACGAAGCACGCCTCGGCCGACGATTGCCCATGCGATACCGCAATCCCGCGCCGGTTGCGGCAAAAGCAAGGCAAAGCCAAGACGGGATTTGGTCCCGAGCTTCGCGTCGCGTCCTAAGCTTTGGCTCCGAAGTTTCATCAAAGCTTTATAAAACCGAGTCGGTTACGCGGCCTTCAAAGGCCAAGCCGGTCGCGCAGCCGGCCGACCATGACGGCGCTTCTGACCGCAACCGGCCATGCCGCATGAAAGCGGATCGGCTTGATGGCGGTCAAGGGCATGTCGATCGGCGTTGTTTCGCCGCCGATCAGGCGCCTGGCCAGCTGCTGTCCCATCGCGGTCGCAAGCGCGACGCCTCGGCCATTGCAGCCGAGATAAGCGAGCAGGCCGGCCGCGGGTTCATGCACATGCGGATAATGATCGGCGGTCATGGCCAGGCGGCTATTCCAGCCGTGGGTCCAGGCGATGCCGCGAACGGCAGGCCACAGTCGCTCGGCATAGCGCATCAGGTAGGCGACCGCGTTGGGGTCGCTGATCCAATGCATCGGACCGCGTCCTCCCATCAATAGCCGGTTTGACGTATCGACGCGGTAGTAGACGGTGATGTGGCCGCTCTCATAGAGCACCGAGCGGGTCGGCATGATCTCGCGCGCGACGTCCTCACGCAACGGCGCCGTCGCCGCGATCGAACTGAACAGGGGCACGATGGTGCGCTTAAGACCGGGCCACAGATCGTCCGAAAATCCGTTGGTGGCGATCAGGACCTTGTCGGCGCGAATAATCGCGCGCGGCGTGTCGATCCGCCATCGCGTGCCTTCCCGTGAAAGCGATACCGCCGGGGTCCGGGCGTGGATCGCGCTACCCACCGCCAGCACGGCGCGGGCGAGGCCCCGGGCGTAGTTCAGCGGGTGGACGTCGCCGCCCCGCGCATCGAACAAGGCGCGGAGATAGCGATCCGTGCCGGTTATTTGCCGTAACTCTTGGCGATCGAGCAGGCGGACCGGCATGTCGCGCCGGATGCACTGTGTTGCCGTGGCCTCCACCGCGCGGGCGTGGCTCTCGTGATAGGCGGCGCGAAGGGTGCCGTTCTGGCGGGCGGCGCAGGCAATCCCGAGCCGGCGGATCAGCTCGAGCGTGAAGACCGGCGTGTTGTAGGAAAAGGCGATCATCCGCGCCCCGAGATCGCCGCCGAATTCGGCCTCGACCGTATCAGGATCGAGTTTCAGGCCCGGATTGAGCTGGCCGCCATTGTTGCCGGAAGCGCCCCAACCGGGCTCACGGGCTTCGAGGACCAGCGTTTCGACGCCCTGCTCGGCGAGATGCAAGGCGGTCGAAAGGCCCGCGAAGCCGCCGCCGACGATCGCCACAGCCACGTTGCGGTCGGCGTCGAGCGGCGGCAATTGAAGCGGCGGCACGGCGGTCGCCGCATACAGGCTCGGCGGCAAAGGAAGAGAATTCGTCGCTGTCGTTGTCATGTCGGTTTCATAAAGGATGAAGCACGCGGCGCAGGAAATCCTGCGTGCGCGGATGCTGCGGCTGGCTGAGCAGCGATTTGGCGTTGCCCTGTTCGACGACCACCCCGCCATCGATGAACAGCACGCGGTCGGCCACCTCGCGGGCAAATCCCATCTCGTGGGTGACGACCAGCATCGTCATGCCGTCCTCGGCAAGCTTGCGCATCACCGACAACACGTCGCCGACCAGTTCGGGATCAAGCGCCGAGGTCGGCTCATCGAACAGGATCGCGCTCGGCTGCATTGCGAGCGCACGCGCGATCGCGACACGCTGTTGCTGGCCGCCGGAAAGCTGCGCCGGAAACGCATCGGCCTTGTCTGCGAGGCCGACCTTCGCCAGCAGCTCGTGGCCGCGCGCGATCGCGTCACGGCGCGGTTCGCGCTTCACATAGATCGGGCCCTCGATGACGTTTTCCAGTGCCGTCCGATGCGGAAACAGGTTGAAGCGCTGGAACACCATCGAGACCTTTGTCCGGATCGGCACGATGGACGCCGCCTGGCGTTCAACCCGCGCACCTTCGACAAGGACGTCGCCGGCCTCATAGCTTTCCAGCCCGTTGACGCAGCGCAGGATGGTCGATTTTCCCGAGCCTGACGGGCCGATGATGCAGACGACCTCGCTTTTGCCAACCGACGCCGTGATGCCTTTGAGCACCTCGTTTTTGCCGAAGCTCTTGTGAACGTCGCGAAGCTCGATCATCGCTCGATCATCCTTTGCCCGCCTTCTTCTCGAAGTGCCGAACCAGAAGGATGAGCGGAATGCTCATGGTGAGATACATCAGCGCCACCAGCGTGAACACGCTGGTGTTCTTGAAGGTCGAGGACGCGATCAGTTTGCCTTGTAGCGCAAGTTCAGCGACCGTGATGGTGGAGGCTTGCGAGGAATCCTTCAGCAGCATGATCATGACATTGCCGTAGGGCGGCAGCACGATGCGCACGGCCTGCGGCAGGATCACACGGCGCATGGTCAGCCACCATCCCATGCCGATCGCCTGCGCCGCCTCGATCTGTCCCTTGTCGATCGCTTCGATGCCGGCGCGAAAATTCTCGGCCTGATAGGCCGAATAGGCAATGCCCAGTCCGAGGATCGCGGCCTGTAGTGCCGTCAGCGTGATGCCGAAATCGGGCATCACGAAATAAAGATAAAACAACAATACGATGATCGGAATGCCGCGAATGAGATTGATCAGGCAGGCGCTGGTCCAGCTCAGCACGCGAATGCCGGAAACCCGCATCATGGCCCATAGCAGGCCGAGAATGGTCGAGAGGATCAGCGAGCCGAGCGTGACGAGAATGGTCAGCCCCACGCCCTGCAACAGGATCGGTACAAACTCGGTGGCGTCGCGAAGGAATTTTTCCATCGATCAGATAAAATGCGAGCAGCTCAGCTGCCCTTGCCGCCAAGTCCCCATTTGTCGAGGATCTTCGCCAGTGTGCCGGTTTCCTTCAGCTTGGCGAGCGAAGCGTTGATCTTCGCCTTCAGCTCCTGATCGCCCTTGCGCACCCCGATCGCCACGGTGCCGATGGTGGCCGGCTTGTAGCTCTCGACCAGGCGCACCTCCGGAAAGCTGCCCTGCCTGAGGTTGTGGGCGAGGATCGGATAGTCGGCATATCCCGCCTTGAGGCGGCCGGTATTCACGTCGCGCAGGATGTCGGGAATGGTGTCGTAGGCCTTCACCTCGGCGAACAGCCCGGTCTTTTTCAAGGCATCGACATAGGCCGTGCCGACCTGCGCGCCGACCACCTCGCCCTTGAGGTCTTCGGCGCTTGTATAATTTCTGCCGTCGGTCTTGGGAACGATCAGCCCCTCGCCATAGGTATAGACCGGATCGGAGAAGTCGATCACTTCCTTGCGCGCCGCGGTAGCTAACATCGCGGCCGAGATGATGTCGATCTTGTTGGATGTCAGCGAGGCGACCAGCGTGGAAAACTGCATCGGTTCGACCTGGACCGAAAACCCGGCGTCCTTGCCGATCGCGGTGATGAGATCGACCATCAGGCCTTCGATGGTGTTGGTCTTGGTGTCGAGAAAGGTGAAGGGAGCGCCGGTCGGCGTCGAGCCCACCTTCAGCACCTGCTGAGCGGAAGCGCTTACTGCTGTTGTCAAAGCGACTGATATCGCGGCCAGTTGGACCAAACGCCTGAACTTCATCGTGCCCCCTCGAAACGTCTTGAGCGGCCTGCGCTACCATCGGCTCACAGCCGCCGCGAAAGGCTCATTTCGCCGATCCGAAATTACGGTCATATCGCCGGGAGCAGTGCAAGGGGTTTTCATGCAGCTCTGGCCGCAACCTGGGCGTCCCCCGCGGAAGCCTGAACTCGGCAGATCCGGTCATGCCGGTCACTCATTGAGCTTGATCAATGCCGCGACCGGCCGGTGAGGCTATCCGGGAGCAACCAGTAACGCTGAGGCAGCTATCAATGCCGTTTAAAAGCATCGCCGTATTGTTCGAACCAACGCCCTCCGGCGAGGCCCGCGCCGCCTATGCCGCCAGACTTGCGCATCGCCACGGGGCGCATCTCGTCGGCATCTTCATGACGCCCCCTCTTTTCAACGGCAGCACCGCGGAATCCCTCGTTCAGGGCCACAAGGCTGTCAGGGAGGTGATCGTCCTGCACAAGGCGAAGGAAGCTGAAGCGATTGAGCATGCCAAACGAAGCCTGTGCGCTGTCTGCCGCGACGAGGGTATCGGCTTCGAGTTTCGTGCTCTGTCCCGGGGCGATTTCGGCGACGATATCGCGCTGAATTCGCTGCACGCCGACCTTGTGATTGCCTGCGCCGGGCAAGGCGGTGGATTGCCTCTTCAATGGTCCCCTGAGGCACTGCTGCTTGCCACCGGTGTGCCGTTTATCCTGCTGCCCGAATCGTGGAACGCCTCCGCGGTCGAACACGTCGTGGTGGCCTGGAATGCCAGCCGCGAGGCGCGGCGCGCGATCAGCGATGCGCTTCCGCTGCTTGTTGAAGCGAAGTCGGTCACGATCCTCCTCGTCGATGCCGGGAAGAATCCCCGTCACGGCGAGGAGCCGGGGGCGGACATCGCGCATTACCTCAGCCGTCACGGGGCCAAGGTTTCCGTCAAGCAGACGGCGTCACGGGGCGAGCCTATCGCCAAGGTTATCCTGGATCACGCCAGGGAGCACGCTGCGGATCTCATCGTGATCGGCGCCTATAGCCGTGCGCGAACCGCTCAAATGATCTTTGGCGGCATCACCCGGTCGTTGTTACGAGACGCTGGCGTTCCGCTGCTGATCGCGCACTAAGGCGTTAACCACCTGCGCGGGTTGTTGGTGCTCCGGCCGCGATTGGTTCCGACACAACCTCGTTTCTAAAAAATACTTTAAGCCTCAATAAATGTTTCTTTAGTTGGTCCCGGCCACAGCGAGATTAGATTCATCGCATCGACCGGTTCGTCTCCATTTGTCGCCGGCAATGCCAGCGAACGAAGATCGGAAGTGGTGACGATGATTCGGGGTGGCGACGAACGGGTCAGTGTTTTGGTGTTGGCTTGAGCAGCAACGAAAGAGCCGCCTCCCTTTTCTTTCGGATCGCGCTCTCAGCCATCACCGGGATGATCAAGAGGAGATAATCATGACCAAACTTTCGCTTCTCGGTATCGCCGCCGTCGCCGCTTACGCCACGCTGGCAGTGCCTTCCTTCGCGCAGCAACGCTCCACGCATGTCGCCAATGCCTACGCCCAGGCCAGCGCCTGTGCCGACCACGAACCGGGCAACCCCTATAACAAGGAAACCGATTATATGGGTTGGAGCGCCTGGCGCGTGCGCGGCGGCTGGGATGCCAGCAATGACTACAACTGCACGCCGAACCATATGAACCATGGCGGGTTCTGATCGTGAAATCGACGCGCGATGGATCTTCTCCATCGCGCGTCGTCTATCTGTTGGTCTTTTCTGATTTGATTTTTTCCCAGAGCCAGCGCGCCACCGCATCGGGCGACGCGTTGCCGTCGCCGCCGGCTGCGCGCAGGTTGGCCTCGCGCATCGCGGCAATATCGATGCGGCCGATCAGGGGTTGCAGCGCCTGCCGCAACGCCTGATCGTCGGCGCGCTTGGGCGCTATCAGCAGGATCGCATCGTAAGGCGGGAGCGCGGCCTTGGGTTCGTCGAGCGTAATCAGGTCGTATTTTGCGATCAGTCCGTCGCTGGTGTAGCCCGCGATCACGTCAACCTCGCCGGACGCCACTGCCGCATACATGAAGTCCGGCTGCATCTGGCGTTGCTCACGGAAATTCAGACCATAGGCCGTGCGCAACGCCGTCCATTCCGGCCGCGAGAAAAATTCATAGTCGGCGGCGATCGACAACGCGGGCGCGATGGCGACGAGATCGCTGACCGTGCGAATGCCGTACTTTTCGGCGCGCTTTCTCGGCATCACCAGCGCATAGGCGTTCTCGAAACCGAGCTCGCCCAGCAAGCTGACCTTCTGCCGCGCCAGTTCGGCCTTCAGATCATCAAGCAGTTGCTGCCGCGGCTTGAGCCCGACGTGATGAAACTGGTTGCTCCACAGCGTGCCGGAATAATCGACATAGACGTCGATATCGCCGTTCACCAGCGCCTCAAAAATCACGTTGGAGCCAAGCCCTTCGCGTGATGTCGCCGGGAGGCTGGCGGCTTCGAGCCGCTGGCTGATCAGCGCCGAGAGCACGTATTGTTCGGCAAAGGTCTTGGCACCGACCACATAAGTCGACGCGGAGCGCGACAGCGAAGGCACCAGCGTGGCGGCGACCAGTGCGGCGATCCCGGCGCCACCGAGCGCCGTGCGGAAGTTGCTTCGCGTGCGCAGGCCGGTCTCGGTCAAGGCGAGCAACTGATCGACCGCGAGCGCGAGAAGTGCTGCGGCCGCGCAGCCGAACAGCACCAGTACCCAGTTCTGGGTCTGTAGCCCCGCAAAGATGTAGTTGCCCAAACTGGTCTGGCCGATCGGCGTCGACAACGTCGCGGTGCCGATCACCCACACCGCCGCGGTGCGGATCCCCGCCATCATCACCGGCAGCGCCAGCGGCAGTTCGACCGAGGTCAGCGATTGCATCGGCGTCATGCCGACGCCCTGGGCGGCCTCCAGGATCGAGGGATCGATGCCGCGAAGCCCCGTGAGGGTGTTGCGCAACACCGGCAGCATCGAATAGAGCGCCAGCGCCAGCACCGCCGGCAGGAAGCCGAACGCGGAAAAACTGAAGCCGAACCAGGCAAACGAGAGCGAGGCGGCCGCAAGCAACAGCGGATAGAACAGCGCCAGCAGCGCCAGGCCCGGCACGGTCTGCACGATACTCGCCAAGCCGAGCAACAGACCGCGCAGCACCGGGCGGTTGCGCGCGACGATCGCGAGCGGCAACGATACCAGAAGCCCGAGCGCCAGTGCGGCCACGCTGACCCGCACATGGCTGCCGAGATAGTCCGGCAGATGCGCCAGCGCTTCGCCCCAGCGTGGATCGGCAAGAAAACTCGAGAATGAACTCATGCGCCGCCTCGCGGCAAAAGCGCATTGAGACGCTCGGCCTGCCGGCGCGGCGTGCGCAGCAATTCGCCGACATAGGCGTAGTCGGTTTTCGCCAGCTCCGGTGCCGTGCCTTCTGCCAGGAGCTTGCCGCCGTGCATCACCGCGATTCGGTCGGCGTGCAGGATCGCTTCGGTCATGTCATGGGTGATCAGGACCGTGGTCAGGCCGAGGCGGTCGTGCAGCGCGCGGTAATCGTCGCAGAGCGCATCGCGGGTCAGGGGATCGAGCGCGCCGAACGGCTCGTCCATCAACACGATCTTCGGCTGAGCCGCGAGCGCGCGGGCGACGCCGACGCGCTGGCGCTGGCCGCCGGAGAGTTCATGCGGAAAGCGATCGCGAAATTCGCCGCGATCGAGCCGCACCAGATCGAGTAGTTCATCGACCTTGGCGGAGATGTCAGCCTCGCGTTCGCCCTTTAGCTTTGGCGTGATGCCGATATTGGTGGCGACGCTCATATGCGGAAACAGCCCGCCGCTCTGGAACACGTAACCGATGCGGCGGCGTAGCGCGACCGGATCGGCCGTACGCACGTCTTCGCCTTGAATCGTGATGCGGCCGTGATCCGCCTCGATCAGGCGGTTGGCAAGCCGCAGCAGCGTGGTCTTGCCCGAGCCGGAGCCACCGACGATCGCGAGGAACTCGCCGTCCTCGACATGAAGCGAGACGTCATCGACGGCCTTGACGCGGCCGCCATCGAAACTCTTGCCGACATGGTCGAAGACGATCAGGGCGGCAACCTCCATTTGTGCGCTGGTACGCGCCGGGCTGCTTTGCACGCAAAGCGGCTCTCGCCTTCCGATTACCACGTCACGGCCTTGCGTTGAACTTGTCGTTCGAAGGCGCTAAGGCTGTCCTTAAATAGAGGGTTAAGGAAAATCCGGGGTGGAACAGCCAACGATAACGAACAAGACGTCCACGGCGGTCGCGCTGCAGGACGCCACGGTAGCATTCCGCCTCGCCGGCGGGCGCGTCTATACCGCGGTCGAAAAGGCCAACCTCACGGTGGCCCCGGGCGAGTTCGTTGCCATTGTCGGGCCGACCGGGTGCGGCAAATCGACCTTGCTCAATGTCGCAGCCGGGCTTCTGGCGCCGGCCGGCGGCACGGTGCGGATTTTCGACGGCCCGCTGACCCGGCTCAACCGGCAGGCTGGATATCTCTTCCAGGCCGATGCGCTGTTTCCCTGGAAGACCGCGATCGACAATGTCGCGATCGCGCTCGAAGTCGACGGCACGCCACGCCGCGAGGCGCTGGAGCGGGCGCAAGGCTTTCTCGACCGGGTCGGCCTTGGCGCCTTTTCGCATCGCTACCCGCACATGCTCTCCGGCGGCCAGCGCAAGCGCGTGGGGCTCGCGCAGGTCCTGATCCGCGACCCCAAGATTCTCCTGATGGACGAGCCGTTCGGGCCGCTCGATGCCCAGACGCGCCAGATCATGGGCAACCTGCTGCTCGAGCTCTGGAGCGCGGACCGCAAGGCGGTGCTGTTTGTGACCCACGATCTGGAGGAGGCGATCGGGCTTGCCGACCGCGTGGTGATCATGTCCGCGGGTCCGTCCGCGCGCATCATCGGCGACTGGCGTGTTCCTCTCGCGCGGCCGCGCGACATCACCGAGGTCCGGCTGACCAAGGCCTTCCATGACCTGCACCGCGAGATCTGGGACGCGCTGAAAGGCGAGGTAATGAAGGGCTACGCCCAATCCACCAAAATCGCCGGCTGACGGCGGTTTTGCGAAGGATGGTCCCGCCTGGGCGGCCAAATATAACAACGGAGATCGATGATTATTCCCTGCTCGTTCACGGCTTTGTCACGAGACGCCTCCGGCGGGCAGGTGATCTTGATCTCACGGGGCGCGAAGCTACACTCCGCGCGCCAAAAACGAGCCCACCCCAAAAACCAGCAATCAGAGGCAGGGGATCCCGGGCACGTCATCAAGGGTAAACAACCCAAGGCAACAACCCAAGGCAACTACCAAGGCAAACAAAAGGAAGATGTCATGTTCCTACGTGGTTCAATTCTGGCCGGAGCAGTTGCTCTTGCGGCCTTGAGCGTTTCTCCCGCCAGTGCGCAAGGCGTGTTCACGCTGACCTCGCCGAGCTTCAAGGACGGCGAGCGGTTGGCGACGAAGTTCGCCGGCAACAACAAGACCAACCCGAATTGCGTCGGCGAGAACGTCTCGCCCGCGCTCTCCTGGTCCAATCCGCCCGCCGGCACCAAGAGCTTCGCGATCTTCATGTTCGATCCGGAAGGGCGTCCGCCCGGCGGCGTCAGCCACTGGGTTGCCTATGGCATTCCGGCTTCGGTGACCGGCTTTGCCGAAGGTGAAGTCTCCAAGCCGAGCGACAAATATGTCGGCGGCACCAGCCTGATGAAGCTCGCGAACTATTTCGGCCCCTGCACACCGCCCGGCCCGATCCATCACTACACGCTGACACTGATGGCGACCGACCTCGATCCGAAAGCGCTCGCGGCCGGTCTCGACCGCGCAGAGGCGCAGAAGGCGCTCGACGGCCATGTGTTGCAGGCTACCGGCCTGATCGGCACGTTCTCGAAGCCGTAACGTCAATTCTCGTCATGCCCGGCCTTGTGCCGGGCATCCACGTCTTCGTTGATGTGGAAGCAAAGACGTGGATGGCCGGGACAAGCCCGGCCATGACGGATCTTTAATTATCGGATTTGCTCAATGCCCCGCGTGACGCTTCTTTCCCTTCAGGTGCTGGTTGCGGTCGTGGCGATCGCGCTGTGGCAAATCCTGGCCACGGTGCCGATCTTCGGCCGCATGCTGCTGCCGCCGTTCTTCTTCTCGACGCCGCTCGCGGTCGGTAGCCAGATCGTCGACTGGTTCGTAACCGGGGTGATCTGGAAGCATCTGGCGATCACGCTGTGGGAATCGATCCTCGCCTTTGCGATCGGATCGTTTTTGGGCGTTGCTGTCGGGTTCTGGTTTGCGCGCAAGCCGCTGGTCGCCGCCGTGTTCGACCCCTACGTCAAAATGGCCAATGCGCTGCCGCGCGTGGTGCTGGCACCGATTTTCGCGCTGTGGCTGGGACTCGGGATCTGGTCCAAGGTGGCGCTCGGCGTCACGCTGGTGTTCTTCATCGTGTTTTTCAACGTCTATCAGGGCGTCAAGGAAGTCTCGACCACCATTCGCGACAACGCCCGCATGATCGGCATGAACGAGGGCCAGCTGATGCGCCATGTCTACTGGCCGTCGGCGCTGTCGTGGATGTTCTCCTCGCTGCACACGTCGGTCGGCTTTGCCGTGGTGGGCGCGGTGGTCGGCGAGTATCTCGGTTCGGCAGCGGGGCTCGGTTACCTGATCCAGCAGGCCGAAGGCGTGTTCGACGTCGCCGGCGTCTTTGCCGGCATGTTCGTGCTGTCGGCCTTCGTCATCCTGATCGATATCTTTGTCAGCATGGTCGAACGGCGTCTTCTGGTCTGGCGTCCCAACGCGGGCGAGGCGAGGGCGTAAGGTTTCGCGTCGTAGCGGGACGATGCGCATCCGCCACTTGTCATCACCGGGCTTGACCCGGTGATCCACGTCTTACTTTCTCTGTGAGGATGCAAAGACGTGGATGGCCGGGTCGAGCCCGGCCATGACCGAGCGGCTTATGCCAGCTTCTCATCTTTGCCCCACTGTTCTATCCTGTGCGAAACAAGGGACCGGCGCGGAGGAAATCGTGAACATCAGGCTCAAACAGGCAGCCTTGGCCTTCGTGGCGCTCGCCATGATTTCCGGATTCCAGCCGGCTCAGGCGCAAACCAAAGTCACGATCGCGGTCGGCGGCGGCGCCTGCCTCTGTTACCTGCCGACCGTGTTGGCGAAACAGCTCGGCGAGTATGAAAAAGCAGGCCTCGCCATCGAACTCGTCGACCTCAAGGGCGGCTCGGATGCGCTCAAAGCGGTCCTCGGCGGCAGCGCCGACGTCGTCTCCGGCTATTTCGACCATTGCGTCAATCTCGCCGCCAAGAAGCAGGAACTGGTGTCGTTCGTGGTCTATGACCGCTATCCGGGCCTGGTGCTTTTGGTGTCGCCGTCGCATACCGCCGACGTCAAATCCATCAAGGATCTCGCCGGCAAGAAAGTCGGCGTCAGCGCGCCGGGCTCATCGACCGATTTCTTTCTCAAATATCTTCTGAAGAAAAACGGCGTCGACCCGGCAAGCGTCGCGGTGATCGGCGTCGGGCTGGGCGGCACGTCGGTCGCGGCGATGGAGCAAGGCCAGATCGATGCCGCCGTGATGCTCGATCCCTCCGTCACCGTGCTGCAAGGCAGCCATCCTGATCTGCGCATTCTCTCCGATACCCGCACCGCCAAGGACACCTTTGAGGTATTCGCAGGCGAATATCCCGGCGGCGCGCTGTATTCGACGGCGGCCTGGGTCGCCGGTCACGACAAGGAAGTGCAGGCGCTGACCGATGCGATGCTCGGCACGCTTGCCTGGATACACGCCCATTCGCCCCAGGAGATCATGGCGAAGATGCCGCCCGAGATGGTCGGCAAGAACACCGAACTTTATCTCGCCGCGCTGAAGAACACGATCCCGATGTATTCCGAGACCGGCAAGATGGACCCCAAAGGCGCGGACGCCGTGCTGGCGATGTTCAGCGAGAGCTCGCCGGAAGTCGCCAAGGCCAACATCGATGTGACCAAGACCTACACCAATACGTTTGTCGATCGCGCCGGGAAGACCACGGGCTCGAATGCGAAGTAAAACCTCGCCGCCGGTGTCTGTATGACCCCGCCCGAGATTCATCGCGTCGCGACGCTTGATCTGAAAGTGCGCAGCTTTGCGTGGCCGTTTGCAGCGGAGCGGCGCGTCGAGATCGACGCGCATTTTGCCGCCAAGCAGCGCGAGAAGCCTGAACTGTGGAACGGCCGCGTCCTGCTCGGCCGCAACGCAATTCATGCCGGCGATCACTTCAGCGCCGATTTCTTCGAGACGGACTTCGCGAATTTTCTGGCGTGGCGCGACTGGGACTTTCCCGACACGAGCGTCTTCAACGGTTTTGGCATGGGTGCGCTGCGCTCTTCCGACGGCGCGTTCCTGCTCGGCGAAATGGGCGCGCACACCGCGAATGCCGGCCGCATCTATTTTCCGGCCGGCACACCCGATCCCGACGATGTCAGGGACGGCAAGCTCGATCTCGCCGGCAGTATCGTGCGCGAGGTCGCCGAGGAAACCGGCCTCGATGCGGCCGATTACACCATGGACACGCACTGGAGCTGCGTATTTGCTGGGCCATCGATTGCGATGATTCGGATATTGCAGGTCGAACTGACCGGCGAGGCGCTTCGGCTGCGGATTGAGGCCAATCTTGCCCGTGAGACTCAGCCTGAGTTGCATGCCGTGCATCTGGTGCGGTCGCGTTCCGATCTTGTGCCCGCGATGCCACGCTTTGTGAGTGCGTTTCTCGAGGCCCAGTTTTAAGCGGCTTTATTGAGCCGTGGGTGGTGCGCTCCCTTCCCCTGAAAGGGGGAGGGGTGGGGTGGGGGTCAGTGTTCGGTGCAGCAGAGAACCGGCCAGCAAAGGTGAGGTTACGTGACCGCCTCCCGGCTCGCTTCGAAGCGCGAGCGCTTTTCGAGCTCGCCGACCTCCCCCTTTTTGGGGAGGTGAGGAGAGACCTTTTTAGTGCGAAAGTCTTTTTAGCTTTAGGATGATCCATGAGCAAAAAGCCCAAGCGGCCCGTGACCGAGCGGTTGAAGCCTTTTGTTGCGCCGTTCCGGTTCGACGGCTCAGGCGAGTTTCATCTGAAATTGCACAACACCGGCGAAAGGGGCGGCCTCGACAAGGACGAAGGCGAAAAAGTCCTCGAAGCCAACCGCCAGCGCCTCAACGATCTTCAGGAGAAACTATATGCACAGGACCGCTGGTCGCTGCTGGTGATCTTTCAGGGCATGGATGCCTCCGGCAAGGACAGTGCGATCAAGAGCATTTTCGACGGCGTCAACCCGCAAGGCTGCGAAGTCACGTCGTTCAAGCAGCCGACGGCCCATGAACTCGACCACGACTTCATGTGGCGCGCCATGATCGCCCTGCCGGGGCGCGGCCGCATCGGCATCTTCAATCGCTCCTACTATGAAGAATGCCTGGTGACGCGGGTGCATCACGAACTGCTCGCGAAGGAAAAACTCCCGAGCAAGCTGATCAGCTCCCACATCTGGCAGGAGCGCTTCACGGACATTGCCGCATTCGAGCGCTATCTGTCGCGCAACGGCACGATGGTCCTGAAATTTTTCCTCAACATCTCGAAAAAGAAGCAACGCGAACGGTTCCTCGACCGGCTGCAACAGCCCGCAAAGAACTGGAAGTTCTCGATGAACGACGTCACCGAGCGCGCCTTCTGGCCGCGATACATGGCCGTGTATCAGGACATCGTCCGGCACACCTCGACGCGGTTTGCGCCGTGGTATGTGGTGCCGGCCGACCACAAATGGTTTGCCCGCGTGGTGATCGGCTCGGTCATCGTCAGCGCGCTGGAAGAACTCAATTTGCGCTTCCCCCGCGTCGCCAAGGGCTCGCTCGATGAGTTTGCCAAGGTGCGAAAGGCGCTGGAGAGCGAAGGCACAAGCGCAGCCAAAAAGTCGGCCAAAAAGCCGACCAAGAATAGGGTCAAGGCTAGTGCGAAGAGCCGCAAGCGGCCCCAAAAAGCTGGCTAGATCGGCGATAAGAGACCGTTAACAATAAAGCCAAACGGAATCGAAAACGTTCACCCGTAATTGTACGTAGATGGGACACCAAGCCGGCGATTACGTTCAACCAGGCGCGCGCAACGAGCAGGACCGGCTCGCGGCGCTGGACAACTATGACGTGCTTGATACTCCGCGGGAGGAGGCATTCGACCGCGTCACCCGCCTGGTCCGAAGCATCTTCGGCGTCTCGATGTCGACCGTCACCCTGATCGACGGCCATCGGCAATGGTTCAAGTCGCAACAAGGCATGCCCAATCAGGAAACCGAACGCGGTCCATCGCTGTGTAATGCGGCGATCCAGCATCCGCGGCCGCTCGTCGTTCCGGACACGCTGCAAGACCTAAGGTTTGCCAATAATCCGTTTGTCACTGGCGCGCCCTTCGTTCGCTTCTATGCCGGCGTTCAGCTCCGCTCGCCGGAAGGCGATGCGGTCGGCACGCTTTGCGCGATGCACGATCAGCCGCGGCCATTCGACAACGCGCAACTCGCCATTCTCGTCGACCTCGCCAAGACCGTGACGAGCGAACTCGAGCTTCGCACGCTGGCGACCCGCGACGCGCTCACCGGCGCCTTGTCGCGCCGCGCGCTGCGCGAGGAATTCTCGCGGGCGATTTCGCTCGCACGGCGCCACAAGTTCGAGCTTGCCTGCATCTTCTTCGACCTCGATCATTTCAAGTCCATCAACGACACCCATGGTCACGGCGTCGGCGATCTGGTGTTGCGGGCCTGTGTCGAGGCGTGCCGGGGCGAACTGCGCTCGACCGACACGATCGGCCGTTTCGGCGGTGAGGAATTTGTGGCCCTGTTGCCGCATACCGGGGCCAAGGCCGCGCTCGCAGTGGCCGAGAAAATCCGCGCCGCAGTCGCGCGATGCCGGGTCGAGGGTGAAAATAGCCCGGTGCGCTTCACCGCAAGTTTTGGCGTCGCCGCGCTCGACGGCAGCGATATCGACGTCGACCAGATGCTCAAGCGCGCCGATACCGCGCTCTATGCGGCCAAGGCCACGGGCCGCAACAATTGCCAGATGTGGCATGAACAACAGCCGGAGTCCGGCCTGTTGCGTCGCGTATTGAAGGCCGGCCTGATCACCTTCAACGGCGGCCGCTCGACCATCGAAAGTACCATCCGCGGGCTTTCCAAGTCAGGCGCGATGATTCAGGTGATCTCGACCGCCGGCGTGCCGGAGCGCTTCAAGCTCGGGGTGGTGTCGGAAGAACTGCACCGCCTGTGCAAGATCGCCCATAAACGCGACAACCAGATCGAAGTCGTGTTCGAGTAGCGCTTTTCCCTTGCGGAGAACGATCGTCTACGATCAAATCGGCAGGCGTTCAATATTTCCCGGGGAGTCAAAAATGCTTAGAAAAATCATGCTGGCCGGTTTGGTCGTCGCGTTTACCGGTGGCGCCGCTTTTGCGCAGGAAAGCTGTGACACCAAGGCCGTCGGCAAGGACGGCAAGCCGCTCGCCGGTGCTGCCAAGACCTCGTTCATGAAGAAGTGCATGGCCGATAGCTGCGCCACCAAGGCCGTAAGCTCCGAAGGCAAGCCGCTCGCCGGCGCCGCCAAGAACTCCTTCATGAAGAAGTGCGAAGCGGGCGGTTAGCGCGGTTTCCCTCATCCTGAGGGATTGACGCCGCAAGGCCAGACCTGGATTTTTTCGTGTTGAATGGAAAGCCGCTCTTCGGGGCGGCTTTCTTTTGTTTTCAGTGCGGTTCCGAATTGAGGCGGGCAGTCCCTAGTTTGGCCTTGTTCGACCATCGAAGCGGCAAGGAAGTGCCCCATAAATCCCAAAAACCCGGCGCTTGATGATCCTGCTTAGGATCCATCATGTGAGTGAGTAAAATGGCACGTCGCAATCCTTCATCGATGTCGGGAGACGGACAAGTTTCCGAGGCGGAGCCGATCACGCCGGCACTTGCGGAATCTCTCGAACGTACGGAGATGCTTCAGGCGCAACTCAAAAGCTCGGAGCGGCTGAACGAATATTACAATGCGGTCGTTGCCGAACTGCGTGCCTCGCTCGAACAGATCGAAGCGGAAGATCGAGCATCCTGATGCGAAGTGACTATTGAGTCGTCATGCCCGGCCTTGTGCCGGGCATCCACGTTTTTAGAGCATCAAAAAGGAAGCCGTTGATGGCCGGGCGTAGGCGGGCGGAAGCGACGCCGTCCTTCAGACGGTTATGCCCGGCCATGACGAAAGGATGCAATTAGCGGGAACTCAGTTGCGCCTATCGTCCCGCCGCCAGGTTCATCACCACATCAACGCCGCGCAACGAACAGGGCATAACCGCGATTCAAACGTAATCGCGGCGAACTCCTGACTTATTGCTTTGTAACTGCATGTGATGGGAGCGTGATCATGCCGACGACACGAGAAGAAAAGGCCGCCGCCAGGTCACGCCAGCGCAACCGCAAGACGGATCAACGGAAGGCGAAAGGCGAAAAGAAGGGTGAGGCGAGGCCCGAAGTCGATCCCGTCAACGCCATCATGGCGCCGATGGAAGCAGCGCAAGAGATCACGCCGGTAGAAGTCACACCCGCCGAAATCACGCCGGTGGAGATCACGCCAGTTGAGATTGCTCCAGCTGAGATTGCGCCGGTTGAGATTGCGCCGGTCGAGGTCGCACCGGTTGCCATGACAGTGGAAACGGAAGCTGTCACCGCCTTGAGCGGGGAGGTGCTGCCGCCGGTGCGCGAGCATGCGCCACAGACGGCGGGCGCCCAGGCGATCGCGCTCGCTTACGGCGACTACACGCGAAAATCGTGGCTTACCGGCCGCTTCCTGGTCGAGCGCCTGATCACGGCGCGGTCGTTCGATGAGGCCATCGAGATTCAGGGCGACTTCGCCAAGCAGGCCTGTGCGAACTTTGTCGCTCACTCCGAGAGGATCAGCGAACTTTACGGCGCATGGGCCCAGCAGTGCTTCAGGCCGTTTGAAAACGTCGCGACCTAGTGGTCCGATTCTAACATTTGCATTCCGTTGAGGCAGGCACTTTTGCAAATGTTAGAATTGAAAGGACCCTTTGACGCGTTTTCTACCGCAGATAAGTCTACGCAACTGGCGTAAACTCGATTGCGACGCGAACCGGTTTTCACCCTCGGATCGAGTCCGAGGGCATGCGTCGCTCGAAAACGCCATGAGCCTCAATCGGCCACGCGCCCCGCATGGTGCAACCAGGCATGGATGATCTGCCACTTGTCCCGCCTGCCGGGGCGGAAATCCAACAGCGGGGAGCTTCTATCCTGAAGCTCGCAGAAAAATTTCAAGCTATCGCGGGCAGTCGGCGATGACGGGTCGATCGGCTGGGCCTGCAGCCAACGATCCCATTCCTGAAGTACCTGGGACTTCCACTGATCCTGTCGCATAGACGGCGCGTCCTCGTCTCAAAGAGGTGAGACCCCCTAAAAATAAAGGGTCTCGGGGTGGTTGCGCTGGTCTTTAGAAGCAGGTTTTTACAAGATTGCTCGGATGAGCGATCTGGAAGGCGCCTTGGCTACCGCCGTGCCGTTGAGAGCCTTCAAACCCACTATGCTCGGGAGGGCTTAATCGTTTCTAAATGCGGCTGCATGGATGTCAAGCGATTGAGCTGACATGACAACAGTGCAGATCGACCTGATGTTATTGTGCAACGCCTCCTTTGAATCTAACATCAGTGAAGCCCTCATAAGACGGACCTATCGGAATGCCAAAACGCTTCGGCCCTGTGATGCAATGCCTGAATGTCGGTTTGGTGACGGGCGCGCTCACGCTGGCGAGCCTGTCCGGGGCTTGCGCCTCCTACAAAGCACAACCGACGCTGGCAACCGGCGCCCCGCTCAGTTTCGGCATGAGCGCTGAGGAGGCCTCGGCCGCGCTGGGCGTGCCCTTGAGCTATGTTCGCGGCCGTCCCGGCAGCGAACTCCTGCTCGCTCTGCCCAACGTCAAGGGCAGCGCGCTGACGATCCGAAGCGACGGGCTTTATCTGCAATTTCGAAGGGGAAGGCTGACCGGATGGAAGGGCGACTGGGGAACGGCGAAGCCGCCAGTGGTGGGCTGGTGATGCGGCCTCTTTTGAAAACGGCGATCTTGGCGGCCGCTCTTGTCGCGTCGGTGTCCAGCGCCTCGGCCCAGACCTATGGCGAAGGGCGGCGCTACAACAATGGCAATACCGCGAGCTTTTTCTTTTACGACAATCGCGACGACCAGCGCGATCTCCCGACCAATGGCGGCTTTCCCGGCAATTTCGCCGCCGACCGGGTTTTCGCCGGCGTCGGCGCCGCCGGATGGCTCGAAAGCAACCCCCAGCATTCGGTCCAGCCCTATCCGTCACAGACCTACACCGTTAATACGGGAAGGTACGTGACCTGTCCGCATACGCGCGTCGAGCAGGCCCCGGACGGGCGGCGATATGTCCGCTGCCTGACGCCATAACAGGCGCGGCCATAGGGCGGCCTGACCCCGGCGTTAAGCACAACTTGCGCCCTATTGCGGTCTTGACGCTAGGCAGCGCCACCATTCAGATGGCGCCATGGTCAAGACTGGGTCATTTGCGCTCCTGGCCGCTGTCATCGCGGCATCGCCAGCCATGTCACCTGTCGTGTCGCCAGCCTTGGCCGAAACCATGAGCTTCGAAAACGCCACCGCGATATTGGCGGAAAGCTGCGGCAAAGATATCGACGCCAACTGCCTGGGCCTCAGCCTCGACGCGCAGCGGCTCAAAGAGTGTTTGACCCGCAATCAGGATAGCGTCTCCGCTCAGTGCCGCACCGATTACGTCAGGGCGTTCGATGCGATCCAAAAGCGCGTGGCCGCGCATGGGGCGGTCGGCAAGCTCTGCTTACGCGAGAAGCAGAAGATTTGCGCGGACGCCGAGGCCAAACCCGGCGAGACCATCGACTGCCTGTTGAAGGCGCCGACCCGCGGCTTGAGCGTCGCATGCAACAAGGCGCTGACGGAGGCGGGGTATCGCTGATGCCACGCCCTCGACTCGCGCGCCGGTTTCTTCCGCTCACGGCCGGGCTGTGGATCGCCATGTTGCCGGCTCCGTCAGCCCTGTCGCAGGAGGGGCCGACGATGGAGGCGATGGTCGGCGTGCTCGCCGGCCTCGAGGCGCCTTCGGATCTGGAAGTGCCGGCGCTGCGGCAGCAGGTCACCGATCGCATCAAAGCCAAGGCGGATGCGATCGCGCTCAAGCGTCCATTGGTTGCGCCCGAGCTCAACAAGCTGCCCCACGTCAGCGTCGACATTCAGTTCAATCCGGACACGCCGGTGATCCGGCCGGAGTCCTATCGCACGCTCGGGCGTATCGCGGATGCGCTGACCAATCCGGCGCTGATGTCGTTCACGTTCCTCATCGTCGGCCGTGTGGAAGCCAACGGCCGGCGCGAAAATAATCTTGCGCTGAGCCAGCGCCGGGCCGAAGCGATCCGCGACGCGCTGCTGATGACCTTCAAGATTTCGTCCAAGCGCGTCCTGGCAGTCGGCCTCGGCGAGGAGCAATTGCAGGACGCCAACAATCCAAAAGCCGCCGTCAATCAGCAGGCGCAGATCGTCACGCTGCGCGAGGTTGCGCAGGTCGCTGTCAAGCCACCGGAAGCCGCCACGAAATCGGCAACCCCGCGCTCCGCCCGCAAGGGCGGTAAATAAGACGATCCGGGAAGCCGAGCTTGTTCGCGGTCGGTCTCGGCGAGGTGCAATTGCAGGCCGCGGTCAACCGGCAGGCGATGATCGTGGCGCTGCGGTAATCCTGACCGGCTCTTCGTCATTCCGGGATGCGCCGTCAGGCGCAGGCCCGGAATCCATGGTGTGCCGCTGGAATACTGGGAAAATGGATTCCGGGCTCGCGCTCACGCGCGCCCCGGAATGACGGCTAGATTAGGTCACCCATGCTGACTATCTTTTGGCGTTGCGGCTTCCCGCCAAACTCGTCTAGAACGGCAGTAAGAGCGAGGGTCCCGGCAACCAAGCGTCAATGGTTTTGACCGAGATTACCGCTTTAAAGGGTCCGGCAATGCTGATTCGCGGCGAAAACGTTGGAGTTCAGGGTGGGATGGCCGATGCCGTCCGTACCCCGGCGACGGCGCCTGCGTCCCTGCCCACCCTCATTATCGGGCTTCAGCTTCTTATCGGCCCCTGAGGGCCGTCTGGGCGATTGCGCCTGGGCACTCAGGGGTTTGTACCGATAGCACCAAAAACCCCTTGAAGCGCTCCACCAGATGCCGCGCGACCGACCCAAAAGGAAGAGAAGCCAATGACCTCCGCCAAAAAGTCCGAAAAGGACCGCGTAGTTATATTCGACACCACCTTGCGTGACGGCGAACAATGCCCCGGCGCCACCATGACCTTCGAGGAAAAGCTCGAGGTCGCCGAGATGCTCGATGACATGGGCGTCGACGTCATCGAGGCCGGTTTTCCGATCACGAGCGAAGGCGATTTCCAGGCGGTCAGCGAGATCGCCCGCCGCTCCAAGAACGCGGTCATCGCGGGCCTCGCCCGCGCCCATCCGAAGGACATCGATCGCTGCGCCGAAGCCGTGAAGTTCGCCAAACGCGGCCGGGTGCATACGGTGATCGCGACCTCGCCGCTGCACATGCGCGTGAAACTGAACATGACGCCGGAGAAGGTGATCGAAACGTCGATTGCCAACGTCACCCGCGCCCGCAACCAGATCGACGACGTCGAATGGTCGGCCGAAGACGGCACCCGCTCCGAGATGGAATTCCTTTGCCGCATCGTCGAGGCCGTCATCAAGGCCGGCGCCACCACGGTCAATATCCCCGATACGGTTGGTTACACCGTTCCGGAAGAATACACCCACTTCATGCGGACGCTGATCGAGCGGGTGCCGAACTCCGACAAGGCGGTATTCTCGGTGCATTGCCACAACGACCTCGGCATGGCGGTGGCGAATTCGCTCGCCGGTGTCGCCGGCGGCGCGCGCCAGATCGAATGCACCGTCAACGGCATCGGCGAGCGCGCCGGCAATGCCGCGCTCGAAGAGATCGTGATGGCGATCAACGTGCGCAACGACAAGTTTCCGTGGTGGAACAAGATCGACACCACGATGCTGACGCGCGCCTCCAAGCTGGTCTCGGCGGCGACCTCGTTCCCGGTGCAGTACAACAAGGCGATCGTCGGCCGCAACGCCTTCGCGCATGAGAGCGGGATCCATCAGGACGGCGTGCTGAAGGATGCTTCGACCTACGAGATCATGCGGCCGGAGATGGTGGGCCTGAAGCAGTCCTCGCTGGTGCTCGGCAAGCATTCCGGCCGCCATGCCTTCGTGCACAAGCTGGAAGAGATGGGCTACAAACTGGGCGCTAACCAGATCGAGGATGCCTTTGTGCGGATGAAGGCGCTCGCCGACCGCAAGAAGGATATCTACGACGAGGACATCGAGGCGCTGGTCGACGAGGAGATGGCCGCTTCGCACGACCGCATCAAGCTGACCTCGCTCACCGTGATCGCCGGCACGCACGGGCCGCAGCGCGCCACCATGAAGCTCGATGTCGATGGCCAGATCAAAATCGAGGAAGCCGAAGGCAACGGCCCGGTCGATGCGGTATTCAACTGCATCAAGGCGCTGGTGCCGCACGAGGCCAAGCTCGAACTCTATCAGGTCCACGCCGTCACCGAAGGCACCGACGCGCAGGCCGAAGTGTCGGTGCGGCTTGCGCATGAGGGCCGCTCGATGACCGCGCGCGCCGCCGATCCCGACACGCTGGTGGCGTCCGCAAAGGCCTATCTCGGCGCGCTCAACAAGATCGTCATGAAGCGCCAGCGCGACGTCGTCACGCAGGCGGCGGGGTGATCAACTTGGGGCGTCATTCCGGGGCAGCGCGCAGCGCTGAACCCGGAATCCGTGGCGCCGCCGCGATGTGTGGAGGAATGGATTCCGGGCTCGCATCTTCGATGCGCCCCGGAATGACGACCTCGATTTCCTTTGTCGCGACTGGGTATAGTCGTTTCAAGAACGGAGCCCGAGCATCCGATGCTCGTCTTCTCGCAAAACCTGAGCCAATCGCTTTCGCGCGCGATCGCGATGGCGGAGCAGCAGTCTTACCCCTGAGCCACGCCCGAGCACGTTCTGCTGGCGTTCCTCGACGATCCCGACGCCATCCCTGTGATGCGGGCTTGCAATGTCGACCTCGCGAAACTGCGAAGCGCCGTACTGGCGTCGATGCCTCATTGGCCGTACACGCAAGACCAGGACGAGCCGGATGACGCGCTGGATCCGGACGAGTGGGATGGAACGCTCGATCTGGACGAGTCCGATGAAGGGCTGAACGGGGACGAGGGGATCCCGGTGGAGCATTTCCAGATCGTTCTTGAGCGCGCCGTCGATCACGCGAAGTCGAGCGGCTGCGAAGAGGTCAACAGCGCAGATGTCCTGGTGGCGCTGTTGGACAGACCCGTCGGCGAGCTTATGAACGAGCACGGCGTGACGCGGTATGACGCGACAACCTTTATCTGTCATGGGATCGGCAAGGATGCTCAGGCGGCATCGCGCGGCGGTGACGTCGTGAGCTGGTCGGGACCCCAGGCTTTATCCGGCGACGCCACGGGCTCATCGATGTCCAGGGTTCAGCTCGTGAACGACGACTATACGCCGATGGATTTCGTGGAGCGGGTGCTGACGGAGATTTTTGAACTGGAGAACGAGGACGCCGAGCGTGTGATGCTCGAAGTCCATCGCGAGGGGGCGGGTGCATGCGGGAGCTTCGCCCGTGAGGAGGCGGAAGCACGCGCTGTGCGAGTCATGGACCTCGCTCTCGAACATCAACATCCGCTTCGATGCCGCGTTCTGCAATAGGCTCCCAGATCCACTCCACCAGTGACGCCATCACTCACCAACTGACTCGATCAACAAAGCCCCGGACAATGTCCGGGGCATTTTTAGTTAACGCTGCACAGTACGTTCACGATGAACTCACTACTTCGTTATCTAAGCATCACGTACGGAACGGAAATCGTGATGTAACGTTTTTGCGCAGGCCTAGAGGCACAACAACAGCGCCCGGGTTTGGGGGAGGAAAAAACCCATGGAGAAAAGAAAATGAATCCCAAGAAAATTGCTATCGTAGCTGCGGCTTTCGCGTGCGCGGCATTGCTTCCGGTGGCGGGCGCGCAGGCGGCCAAGCATCCCCATCACATGATGCATGCGCACCATCATGGCGCCCCCAATCCGGTGGTGGGCGCGGCCGATGCCGCTGGTGAGATCGCAGGTGCTGCGATCGGCACGGCCGGCGTGATCGCCTCCAACGTCACCTCGCCATGGGCAGGTCCAGGCTGGCAAGGCAACTACTGGGCGCCGAGCGCCTGGGGTGACTACGAGTGCCATTCGACGACCTTCGGCTGCCGTCCCTACGGTGCATGGACCCAGCACTAATCCGTTCTTTTAAAAAACAGCGATGCAAGAGGCGGCCCTACCGGCCGCCTCTTTTTTCAACCGAAGATGATGCAAACGAACAACGTTCGCCGCGACACTCAGTCAGCGCGTGCTGACACGGAGTGCCGCGCTCTCACTTCGGCGGCTGCAAGCCGGGCGAGTTGGCCCAATTGCTGAAGCGCAACGCAGCTTCGGCCTGACGCGCTTTTTCGAGCATGGCCTCTTGCTCAGCGCCCGGAGGCAGGAGCGAAGCCTTCTGGCGCGCATCTTCCGCGAAGGAGACGAGGCGATCCTGCAGGGAATGAACTTGCTTGACGCGCTGCCGGGTTGACACGGTGCTACTCTCTGTTGGTGTTGTACGGTAGTGCAACCGGGATTTGCATCATCGATGTAATCCGCCGGGCCTGCCGCCGGGGGATCATGGCTTTTTTAGCCGGGAATGAATGCGCACAATTGGACACAAGAACTGAATTAAATTTGGCCAGAAAACCGTTTCAGAATGGCACCGGTTCGCATGGATCGGCTTAACTTCTGGTCTATTGAATGATTGCTATCATGTCGTGCCCTCGATCTCGGGGCCAACCGGGGCTTCAAGGGTAACGGCTTCGTCACGTTCTCAGCGTGGCGGGGCCGTTTTCGCATGCAGGTCGGGCTCGGCGATCTGAAGCTCTTTCTTCTCGTCTTCCAGTTTTGCGATCAGGATATTGAGGCTTTTGACGCTGCCTTCATCGGTCGTCCGCGCGGACAAGCCGTGATAGTGCCCTATCTCCTTGTCGATCTCCTGGCATTTCCAACACATCGCGGACTCCAACCTGCGTGGACCAACCCCTGGAGGGTGCTCACGTTCCAGGCAGATGGTTGGATCGGCAGCTCGACAGAACGGCAATTTAGCGCGTCGGATAAAACGTTTGAGAATGTCGGTGCACTTTTGTGCTTGGCGACAGCGCAGAGGTTCTCGCGCTCGTTTCGAAGGCCGCCTGGTGTGGCGGTTCAGAAGTCCGCACCATTATCGCCGCGAGTTCGTTATGCGGACTTCTGAGTCAAAGCCACACGGGACACTAGTCGGGATGGACACACGCCTTGGCGTACTTGCGCCAGACATAGGGCGGGGCGCATGGCGGCCTTGGATGCGCGCCGGCGGGGCATTCGTTCCAGGTCACCGCGCCCGTCTCCCAACCGTTCACGACGCATCCGCCATTGACGGCGTTGTGACAGCCGGGGCCGCATTCATCGGCTGCTTGGGCCGCGCTGATGCCAAGCAACGCTGCGAACCATATCAAAGCCAACAACCGTTTCATGTCATCTCTCCTTCGTGAGCCCGCCTGTGGACCGCAGGTTTTCCAACCGAGTGGCGGGAGTGGAGTTCCGGTGAGGCGGTCATGACACGTTTCCAGTGCCACGCTATAAATACCGCCTAGTGCCGCCTGTTTGAAGTTCCTGCACCGCAAGCGGCGAATTCGATCCAGGAACTTCAAATAGAAAAGCGGCACTAGAACCAACAAGTTTTCTAGTGCTCATGCCTTTCCGAAGTTCGTAGAAGTGGGTGCGGCGATGGAGCACGAACTTCGGAAAGTGGGCACTAGCAGGCGGGGGAGGCCTAATGGAGCACACATCTCCGGTTCCGGTCGTGGTCGCGCTGGTCGTTGCGATCATCGGTTCGATCGTCTTGTACAACATGGACTTCATCCACCACACCGTCGTCCGCAACGATGGCATCCTCAAGCTCAGCCGCGAGGCGCTGGCGCGCGCCGGCGCCAACACCACGCCAACCCCGCGGGACCCATAGAGGCTTGCGACCTTTCAAGGCGAATTCTCGACGTCAGATCCGGCGACGCCGGCAAGGGCGTGGTCCAACGCGCGCGAAAATCGCGGCGAACCGTCACAATGGCGCATTGCCGAAATTGGAAACAGCGGCTAACGAAAGATGATGCCCGGCCAAGGGCCGGGCGAAAAGCTTCGTTGGGATAAATGCTCGGTACAAGAGAGCTGCCCGGCATCGCAACGGGAGGATTTGATGAAACTCATATTCGCGGGGCGTTCGGCCGCGCTGTTTGCACTTGCAGCATTTGAACTCGGCATTGGCTTCGCCGCCCCGGCGTCGGCCGACGATAAGGTCGTCAAGATCGGCGTCCTGAGCGACATGGCGAGCCTCTACGCGGACATCAACGGCCCCAACACCGTGATGGCGGTGAAGATGGCGGTGGAGGATTCCGGCCTCGCGGCGAAAGGCTGGAAGATCGGCGTGATCAGCGGCGATCACCAGAACAAGCCGGACGTCGGCGTCAGCATCGCGCGCCAATGGATCGACACCGAGCAGGTGGATCTGGTCGACGACACGCCGAACTCCGGCGTGGCGCTCGCCGTCAGCAACCTTGTCAAGGAAAAGAATTCGATCCTGCTCAATTCGGGTGCGGCCAGCGCCGACCTCACCGGCAAGGCCTGCAACGCCAATACCATCTCCTATACCTACGACACCTACATGCTCGCCCACGGTACCGGCAACGCGCTGACCAAAGCCGGCGGCGACACCTGGTTCTTCATCACCGCCGATTACGCCTTCGGCGCCGCGCTCGAGCGTGACACCACCGCGGTGGTCACCGCGGACGGCGGCAAGGTGCTCGGCGGCATCAAGCACCCGCTCAACACCTCCGATTTTTCGTCCTTCCTGCTGCAGGCGCAGTCGTCCAAGGCCAAGGTGATTGGCCTTGCCAATGCCGGCGGCGACACCACCAACACGATCAAGCAGGCCTCCGAGTTCGGCATCACCGCGGGCGGCCAGAAGCTCGCCGCGCTTTTGCTGTTCATCAACGACGTGCATTCGCTCGGCCTGAAGACCGCGCAGGGCCTGACCTTCACTGAGTCGTTCTACTGGGACCTCAACGACAACACGCGTGCCTGGTCCAAGCGGTTTGCGGAAAAAGCCAACAATCACGCCATGCCGTCGATGAACCAGGCCGGCAATTACGCCGGCATCATGCATTACCTGAAGACGCTGGTAGCGCTTGGCGGCAATCCGCATGACGGCGCCAAGGTCGTCGCCAAGATGAAGGAAATCCCGACCGACGATCCCCTGTTCGGCAAGGGGTCGCTCCGCGCCGACGGCCGCCATATCATTCCGGCCTATCTGTTCGAGGTGAAGAAGCCGGAAGAATCGAAATATCCGTGGGACTACTACAAACTCGTCGCGACGATTTCGCCTGAAGATGCCGCCAAGCCTTTGGCATCGAGCGATTGCCCGCTGATCAAGAAATAGCTGGGCGCTGAGATAGAAAAACCCCCGCCGTCGTGAACCGGCGGGGGCTTCCTCGGGTGGATGTCGCGAGGCTATGAGGGGCTCGCGCGAAGCGCCCCATAGGTGTCGCTCCAAGGACCCATTGGATTAATCTAGCGAGCGTCAATGGTTCCGGCACGGCTGTATTTTGAGCAGCCGGTGCCAACGCTTGGGCAGTTATCGAACGCGTATCCGCCCGATCGGTATTTTGATGCGGTTCACAAGTAGACTGACGGGAGCGTCAAGGCGTCGTCGGGTGGAATCTAGCGTCTGGTCGAGTCATCGATTTGCTTGGCTTTGGCGATGTCCGCGTAAGCGCGCTTCGAATCGCCCAGGCGATGGAGAACAATGCCGCGGTCGACATAGGCGTCCGACGACTTGGGATCGAGAGAGATCGCCAGATCGAGCTTGATGAGGGCGAGGTACAGGTCGCCGTTGCGATAGGCCGAGATGGCCTGTTCGCGATAGTCGTTGGCGTTAGCCGGTTCAAAATCGCGAGCCGCAAAATCGCGCGCAGGAAGGATGCTTTCATCCATTTGGGGACTGGCTGCGCTCGCGGCGGATACGCCGGCGCTTGGTGCACCGGCCTCCTCGATTGAACTCAGAATTTCAAATTTCCTGCCGCCGTCGATCTCGACCTTGTCACCCGTCCAGCCGGGCGCGTCGACCAGTTCGGCCAACACCATTTTTGCCGGTTCGATCTTTTCCGGTTCGATCCTTGCCGGTTCGATTCTCGCCGTTTCGATCCTTGCCGTTTCGATCTTTGCCGGCTCGGCTCTCGACGTGTCGGTCGCCTGCGCCGCTACGAGGGGGAGGTTGTTGACGTATCCAAACAGCATGTATCCGACGAGCAGCACAAACGACACGGCGGCCAGCGTCATCGCGCCGGTCGCAAGCTGGTAAATCGTCGTGTCGGCGACGCGCTTCGACCCGTCATTGCGCTCGCTGTCGGCAATATCCAGCAGGTGGTCGTAGGCCGCGCGCTGCTCGTCATCCAAAAGAATTTCGCTGGCGCGAACGATCTTCCGAAATTTCAACGCGGCGTACGGATCTCCCGGATTGATGTCGGGGTGAGCACCCTTGACGGCCTGACGGAATGCAGCCCGGAGGCTGTCAGCGTCGTCGTTCGGTAGCGCTCCAAGCAAATCGTAAAGCGTTTCCATGTCTCTTCACGCAATTAACTATGTCAATAATCATCTCAAACCTTCGCAATCGCGAACAAAACCTTGTCACCCAGCGTGGCAAAAACAGGGCTGAAATATGGATTTTTGCGCGCTGCGGCCGTCATCCGGCCGACATACAGGAGCGGGCCAGTGGCCCACAGGAGCCGGCCACTTCGAAATAAATGCGCCTAGACCGGAATAAAAACAGCGGCGGCCGTGCCGGGCGGCGGCGATCGTTTGCGGCGATGATCCGCGTTGGAAATCAGCTCAATCTTGCAAGTGCCGGACAGAGGATTGGAGCAGGCCGAGGCGAGTACGCGCGGCTTTTTCGGTTTCCCGATAGCACTGCAGCTCATACTCGCTTTTCAAGCGGACCCATTCATCCGGATCGACGGTTTTAACGTCTGACTTCTTGTATTCGCAATCAGGGGCCGGCTGTGGCGCGAGCAACGCCGGATCAAATCGGCGAATTCGCGCTTGCAAGTAAGTGCGTTCGGCGTGCCTGCGGGCTGGCGTAATAGCAGTTGCGGACGCGGTCCTGACCTGGGGCGGCCTCGCGGCCGTCTCGTGCGGTCCGGGATTTTGCGCACAGCCTGCGATCGCCAGCGCGAGCGAAATCGCCGGGAGATTCAGCCATTTCCGGTTCAGCCATTTTGACACGGCAGCGCGAACACATGTCCCGTGCTGTTCAAATTTGCCGGAATCGGCCGGGCAGCGTGTTTGATTGACGATCGCCATGCGCGCGCGACCCGGGTTCATAATGAAGTTCGTTGAAAGGCTCGTCAGGCAACGCCGGCACTATGTGTAGAAAACTTGAATCTCTTTCTAACGGACACGATGAATGAAGCGTAAATGGCGGCAGGGTGGTGTGGTCCACGGATAGCAGCGCGTCGCCGCGGTTCGAATGCCTGCGCTGCCGGCATTCGGAGCCCGCCGTTTTCGGATCGAAGTAATTAGGTTAGCTTCACTGTCCTAATCCACATGGCTGATATCTTCCCGTAAGACTTTCCGCAGCCCGCGGCTGATTGTCGGCGTATGCGCCGCCATGCCCAAAACGACGCACAGGCCGTCTTGCCCGAAATGCGGGATGCGGATGATCGCAAGCACGCTGGGCTCCTCAACAGCAAGCAGGCTTTCGAGTGCTTGCGCTCTCGGCCATCAAGAGACGCGTCGAGCCGGGGCGTAAGGCAAGCGCCGGTTCGCAGCCTGAGAGCGATATTCCTTCGCGGACGGCAAGAAAGTTGTCGACCGCATCGATCGTGCGCAATATCGAATGCAAAGCCGGGCTTTCCATTGTGCTATGCATTGTAAAGTGATGGACTGGGCCATCACGGCAAAGGGGGATCGCGATGCTTTCGGCTTTGATTGGTGTTCTGATTATTGTCGTCATCGGCGCCATCTGCTTCTGGGCGATCGACAGGTTTGCCATGGATCGCCGGCTGGCGCAGCTGCTGAAGCTTCTCGTGATCCTGATCTGTCTCGCGGCGATCCTGCAACGGATTCTGCCTCTTCTCGGCGTCTATATTTAGCAACCTTCGTCAGGAAGAGCCGGCAACGCCGCTCGGTGTTGCCGACGAGGTGATGGCATGGAACCAACTGCCAGTGTGGCGGTTCAGAAGTCCGCGTCATTGCCGCCCGCGGGTTCGTGATGCGGACTTCCGAACCAAACCCACACTTGATCAATAGGTTTGCCAGTGTCCTTTCGATTCCGAAGTTCGAAACGTGGCTCCGCAAAATGCGACGAACTTCGGAATCGGGACACTGGCGATCGGCGACCGATCCATCATTCGCCGATCTTTTGGATCGGCATCGTTCTGTGCCTGGCGGCCATCGCCATCTATTTGTGGTCCGACGATCTCTCATGGCGTCCGTCGCCGGCTTGGCGGTAAGGCTCGATTTGAGTTGACCGGCGACGGTCAGCCAGCCGCGGTCGTGTCAGACGTCAGCGATGCTTGAGATACCTCTCCGCCTCGACCTGGCTACGAATGTTGTCGTAAAAGGACAGCAGCCGCTCGTCCCTGGGGCGGGATCCGTGGACAGGGATGACGGTCGAAACCCCGTAAAATCCACCTGTTGTGTGAAGGCCACATGGCCCATTCATTTTCGGCCTTGGTCCACTTTTGGACGATACAAGCAACCGGCCGGGTGCGGTGCTGACCGTCTATTTGAGCGTTTTTATTTCATTGATTGCCCGCGAACAGCATTTTTGGTGTGCCATGTTCGATATTTTAGTCGCTGCTTTCATCATGCTCTATCTCGTTCCCACGGCGGACGCCTACGATCGAGCCCATCCACATGCGCTTCGAATTTCCCCCCTGAACGTATTTCTCGGCTGGACCGTTTTCGGTTGGATGGCCGCGTTCGTCTGGTCGCGGACCATTTCGCCCGTCGATTTCTACGCAGCCAGGAACCGGCCGCGGCGCGCGGTGTGTACGAGCGCACGGTGGGCCGCAAGGCTTGCGGTCCCTCGCACCGAGATCGGCCGGGAACTTTTTCGTAGCGCGCGGCCGTCGCAAACGCGAACGTACGGCCGTTGATCGAGCGGCGCTAACAGCCCCGGCAGATCCCCGTGAACGAGCTGACCTGCCGGTGACCGGGCCGGCGATGGCGTGTTTTGTGCCTTAGCTCGACAGCCTGCGCGCTGATCGTCTGCTGTGATGCGTAGGGATAGGAAGGCGGTGCGGCGGCGCGTACCGGCGCCAGAGGTGCCTGGGGGACCGTGATTGCAGGTGCGTTGGAGCGGAGCGGCGGCACACTTGAGGCGTTGCCGATGCCGCTCAGATCGGAAGGCGGCCTGGGATTCGCGGGGCCGTACGGGATGCCGTTGATCGGTGCCATGCCGGCGCCGGCCGTTCCCGCGGGTGGAGTCAGTTGCGCGAAGACTTGACTCCCGAAGCAGGGGCTGACGAGCACGGCGACGACAAGCGGAATGATGCGCGACATCTGGCTCTCCGAACCACCGTACCTTCAACGATAATATAGGGGCGCGTGTTCCCTCATGCAGCACGGGTTTGATCCGATCCGAAAGATTTCTGGCCGGACGCTCTGGTTTGGTGGCGCGCTACCTGAGCTTTTGCCAGATCAGTGTAATGACGATCATCTTGCCATCGAACGGACTTGGCTGAGGCCTGGTCATGTAAATCAGACGATCGCCATCCATGGTTACATCTCTGATCACGGTGGTCCCGCAGCGGACTTCGTCCGAACAGATGTCGACGTGATGCGCCACGGTCTTGCCGTCAAATTCATACGTTCCGCCGTAGGCCAGCATCGTGCGGAAGAGTTGGATACGCTCGTGGTCGGTCAGCTTCGCTGAGCTTTCCGCCTTGGGCCTGTCGCCATATGTAATCAGCACCAGCATGCGGCCGTCCGCGCCATACATGATGAAGCCCTTCGCATTCTCGTCAGGCACGGCCTGACCCGTCTCAAGATGCTTTGTGGACGAACTGATGAGCTGATAGGTGCCCGTCAGTTCGTATTCGGCGGCAACTGTGGGACGCGGGATCAGGATCGCGGCCAGTACAAGCATCTGTACGCCGGCGATCGCGGCGCTTGGCACGAAGCAGCGAGCGACTATCCGTTTTGGAAATTGCATTTGAATTGCGCCCCGCCCTGGAAACCTCAGCATAGCATGCATTCAGACCGCTGATGGGGGCATTGCCGGCGCCGGCCGTTCCCGCGGGTGGAGTGCGTGCAGTGTTTCAGCCGTCCGGGAAAACCGCTAATGTCTGCGGCACGACGCAGGGATCAATCAAGAATTCCCACGCAATCCAAGGGGAGGCGGCACCGATGATCATGAGCTCCAGATTACGTCTCGCTGTTTTGGCCGCCGGCCTCGCGCTGCCGACGGCAGCTTTTTCGCTCGAGGCTGGCACCCGGGATGTGCCGGCAAAGGAAGTCCCGGTGCCAAACGCCGGCGTCAGCGCGCAGGAGCAGTTGGTGATCGGAGCGCCGCTTCCGGCGTACTGGAACGATCATCCCAAGGATGCCACCGCATGGAAGGCGCTGATCAACATGCGCGCCGAGGTGATCAACAAGACGTTGCCGGGCCTGCGAGCAAAGTTCGCCGTCCAGTCCAAGCAAGTGACGATCGCGGGCGTGAATTGCTACATCCTTACACCCGACAACATTCCCGAACAGAACCGCAATCGCCTGCTGGTTCATGTGCACGGAGGCGGCTACGTCTTCGCCCCCGGAGAGGCCGCTACGCGTGAAGCGTTCCTGATGGCCGGCTTCAGCAAGTTCAAGGTGATCTCGATTGATTACCGCATGCCGCCGGATTTTCCCTATCCGGCCGCGATGGATGGTGCGATGGCCGTGTGGAAGGAGGTCACCCAAACGAACGAGGCGAAGAAGATGGCGATCTTCGGCACGTCGACCGGCGGCGGGATGACGCTTGCGATGGTGCTGCGCGCCAGGACGGAAGGGCTGCCGCTGCCCGGCGCCACCGCGCCCGGCACCCCATGGTCGGACATGACCAAGACCGGCGACACTTTCTTCACCAACGAAAAAGTCGACAACATTCTGGTGAGCAACGATGGCTGGCTCGGCGATGCCGCAAAGCTCTATGCCAATGGTCATGACCTGAAGGATCCGCAGCTTTCGCCGATCTACGGCGACCTCACCGGTTTTCTGCCGACCATTCTGACATCGGGCACGCGCGATCTGTTCCTGTCCAATACCGTGCGGGTGCATCGCAAGCTGCGTCAGGCCGGCGTGGTGCCGATCTTCACGTGTTCGAAGGGCAGTCGCATGCGCAATATGCGGGTGATCCCGATGCGCCCGAAACCATGGAGCACTTCAGCGAGCTGACGGCCTTCTTCAACAGGTACTTGGCGAAGTAGTTTTCGGAGAGTTTGAACTCAAAACCGGGGTGCGGTCACCGCGTCGATCCCTTGCCGGTAGTTGGCGGCCTGTTGTTGGGATTTGTAGCCGGGTGGATTTTCACCCAGCGAAATGATGCGCGGAAGTAAACAGCACCGCCACGAACACAAACATGGCGATAAGAGCGCCGAAAACACTTCGGCTCAGTTGCGCCCGGGTCAGGTGCTGGGACATGTCATCCTCCGTGATCCCACAACGGTAATCGCCGCAGGCGCCGAAAGTTCCTGGTGCCACTCGCGTGCTGTTCAGAAAAGGACCTACAACTTAAATTTGTGATCTTGTTGTGACGCACTCTCGTGGCCGAGCGCGAGTGGGATCAGTCAAAAAGAAAGTAAGACGTCATGCCCGCGCCGAGCGCGGGCATGACGTTGGGACTGTGCCCGTCGTGCCAATGCGTCGCAGTTGATCTCGCCCGCAAATCACCGGCAGAATCCGCACCGTTCCGTTCTCGAAAAGAGGGGCGCTTCGCGGTCGTCACGAACGTTGGGAGCGGGATGCGGTGGACGCGAGCGGTGCACACGACGAATGCGCCGAACGCGGACGGTGAAGTCGTGTGGGCCCGACGAGAGTGTCAGTAATCTTGTGTAAGCAGGTTTCTGTGAGTTTACCTTCTGAAAGGAGCTCACATGACGACCACGACATTGACACCTGAACTTCTGGATCAATTGCTTGCGGGCTACGAGAGGCCCGAGGACTTGACGGGCGACGACGGGCTGTTCCGGCGGCTGAAGAAA
>NZ_JBEKRB010000008.1:0-299090 GCF_049519115.1 Bradyrhizobium sp. | reverse complement strand
ACCATGGCGATTTGCGTCCTCTCCTTTCTCGTTTGGCTGCACCACTTTTTCACCATGGGCGCCAGCGCAAACGTCAACGGCTTCTTCGGCATCATGAGCATGATCATCGCCTTGCCGACGGGCGTGAAGATCTACAACTGGCTGTTCACGATGTACGGCGGCCGGGTCCGGTTTTCGGTACCGATGCTGTGGTCGATGGGATTCATGGTGACTTTCGTCATCGGCGGCATGACCGGCGTGCTCCATGCGGTGCCGCCGGCCGACTATCAACTGCACAACAGCGTGTTCCTGATCGCGCACTTCCATAACGTCATCATCGGCGGAACCGTATTCGGGGTGATGGCGGGATACACCTACTGGTTTCCCAAAGCGTTCGGCTTCGCGCTCGACGAACGCTGGGGCAAAGCCGCGTTCTGGTGCTGGCTCGTCGGGTTCTATCTCGCATTCATGCCGCTCTACCTGGTGGGCCTGATGGGTATGACCCGGCGCATGCAGCATTACGACAATCTCGCGTGGCAGCCTTGGCTGATGGTCGCGATGGTCGGCGCCGTTGTCATCCTTGGCGGGATCGTCTGCCAGATCGTGCAACTCGTCGTGTCGATCCGCGCTCGCGACAAGTTGCGTGTGACCGCCGATCCCTGGAATGGCCGCACGCTCGAATGGGCCACGGCATCGCCGCCGCCGGCGTGGAATTTTGCTTTCGCCCCGAATGTCAGCGGAACAGACGCTTTCTGGACCAGCAAGAAGCGACGGGAGCAGGCAAAGCAGGACGAGCAAGGGCCGGTACGCGCGTACGGGTCGATCGAAATGCCGAAAAACAGCGCCACCGGCTTTGTTAGCGCCTTCTTCGCGGTCCTCATTGGTTTCGCAATGATCTGGCACATCTGGTGGATGGCAAGTCTGGGACTTGCGGGCGCATTCGTAACGCTGCTTGCCTTTGCATTTCGCAGACACACTGAATTCGAGGTGCCCGCCGAGCAGATTGCTCAGTTCGAACGGGCTCAACAGGCAGGAGCTGTCGTATGAACATCGCCGTCGCAATCGATAGCGTCCCGGAAGTGGCGCTCCCCACTACGAGTGAAGCTGGGCCCGCCCCAAAGAGGATTGTGGTCGCCTACGGTTTCTGGATCTTTCTGTTGAGCGACATCATCATGTTCGCCGCGCTCTTTGCGAGCTACGCGGTGCTTGTACACTCGACGGCAGGTGGTCCGACCGGCGCCCAGTTGTTCAATCAGGGCACGGTCGCAATCGAAACTGTCTGCCTGCTTTTCTCAAGCTACACCTGCGGACTGATGTCGCTCGCCATCAATTCGCGAAATCGTATGGGAATGTACCTGGGTGCCGTGATCACTTTTGCGCTCGGCGCTGCGTTTCTTACACTCGAGATCCACGAATTCGCCGGCATGATCGCTCGCGGCGCGACCCCACAGCGCAGTGCCTTTCTGTCCGCCTTCTTTACGCTTGTGGGCTGTCACGGGCTGCACGTCACTCTCGGACTGATCTGGCTCATGGTGATGATGGTCCAGGTCGCGGTGATGGGCTTCGTCGCAAGCGTGCAGCACCGCCTGCTCTGCTTTTCCTTGTTTTGGCACGCGCTCGACATTGTTTGGGTCGGCGTTTTCACGGTGGTTTATCTGATAGGAGAAATGCAGACATGGGCTCCCTCGGAGGCTCTGATCTACACCATCGGCCTGGTGGTGGCGCTCATTCTCACGGCGACGTCCTTCTGGGTTGCAAACACGTCGCTGCTTTGGGAGGGCGGCGTGGGCCTCGGCCTTGCGGTTCTCGCCATTGCCCAGATGGGAATTCACCTGGTGTTTTTCCTGCACCTCACGACGGGGGCGGATAGCACCAACAACATCCTGGCGCTCGCGTTTGGGCTGCTCATCGTATTCGTGGTGGTCGTTGGCTCCATGTGGATCGTATCCGACTTGAACCAAAACATGCTGATGCCGTCGGCCGGACCGATGAGTATGCGGCCTCAACATTGACGCACGCAGCGATCGGCCTCAGGGCGCTCGTACAGCCAAACGGAGGCATGACTTTGCTCAAAAGAAATTTGATATTCGGCTTGTCCGCACTGATTTTGATCTTGCTGAATCCAGGTACTGGCTCGGCCAAAGGCGGACCAATCACGCTTGACGAACCGTACAGTCCCGAACACGTCACCTCACTTCCCCTCGAGATACGCCAAATCATCGTCAACGAGTGCAAGGAGCCTCGTGCAACGCGGGAATTTTTCAATTACACAGACGGCATATCAGAAATCGTACTGCACTATGAACATTTGCTTTGCGGAATATCCAATGTCTTTTGCACCGCAAAGGTATGTCTGCATCAAGTGTACGGCCGATCAGCCCAGGGAAAGTACGAGCTGATCCGAAGTTTTTATGCCGCGCAGCCTGAAGCCGAGCAATATTAGCGTTCCGACCCGCCTCTCGGATCCATTCGCAAGGCCTGCGCTGTTCTCGTCGTCGTACAGCCGTAATCTAGCACCGATCCTGATGCGATCGCATCTTCAGCGGCTGGTTTTGGATTGACGAGCAAGAGCAAACATAGCCTAATTAATAGCCAAAGTAGTCCGCATAGCAGGAATCCCTGGTGAAGGAGCTCTTGGACTACGTATTCTCGCCGCTGCGCGAGGGAGACGTTGCTCTCCAGCGCGGCTCCGGTAGCGGCTTGCCCCGGATCCTGCTAGTCGCCGTCGATGAAAGCGTGCCCGGTGGCGTCGGGCGGCTCGAACACGAATATGCGCTCAGGGACGAACTTGATGCTGACTGGGCTGCGCGACCTATCGCGCTGACGCAACATAACGGCCGTATGACGCTGGTGCTTGAGGATCCCGGCGGAACGCCGGCCGATCGACTGGTTGGCCGGCCACTAGACGCGTTGGATTTCCTGCGCATTGCGATCCCGCTTGCGGGGACGCTGCGCGGCGTGCATGGGCGTGGCCTCATCCATAAGGACATCAAGCCCGCAAATATCCTGGTGGATCAGACAAGCGGCGGCGTGTGGCTGACGGGGTTCGGCATAGCCTCGCGTCTGCCGCGCGAACATCCAGCGCCGGCGCCGCCGGAGGTCATCGCCGGGACGCTCCCCTACATGGCGCCGGAACAAACCGGCAGGATGAACCGCTCGGTGGACTCCCGCAGCGATCTCTATGCGCTGGGCGTCACGTTCTACGAAATGTTGACCGGGCAGCTCCCCTTCACCGCCTCCGATCCGATGGAGTGGGTGCACTGTCATGTCGCGCGGCAACCGGTGCCGCCCCACGAGCGGATTGAAGATGTCCCGGGTCCGCTTTCGGCAATCGTGATGAAGCTTCTCGCCAAGACCGCCGAAGAGCGCTACCAGACCGCCGCGGGCGTGGAGGCCGACCTTCGAAGATGCCTCGCAGACCTGGAGTTATATGGCCGCATCGACCGGTTCTCTCTTGGCGATCGCGATCAGTCGGATCGGTTGCTGATCCCGGAGAAACTCTACGGCCGGGAGCGCGAGATCGAGGCGCTGATTGCAGCCTTCGATCGGGTCGTTAGGAGCGGCACGCCGGAACTCGTGCTCGTTTACGGTTATTCCGGCATCGGTAAATCATCGGTCGTGAACGAACTGCACAAGGCGCTGGTGCCGCCGCGCGGCCTGTTCGCCTCCGGTAAGTTCGACCAGTACAAACGCGACATCCCGTATGCCACATTGGCGCAGGCCATTCAGAGCCTGGTCCGCTCGCTGCTCGGCCAGAGCGAGGAGGATCTTGGCCGGTGGCGAGATGCTCTCCATACCGCGCTCGGTCCGAATGGTCAGCTCATGGTCAATCTCGTTCCCGAGCTGGAGCTTTTGATCGGGAAACAACCGCCCGTTCCAGAGCTGCCACCTCAGGACGCGCAGAACCGCTGCAAGATTGTGTTCCGGCGTCTCCTTGCGGTATTCGCTAAGCCGGAGCATCCGCTCGCGCTGTTCCTCGATGATTTGCAGTGGCTTGATGCAGCAACACTCGATCTCGTGGAGCATCTTGTTACGCATCCGGAAATGCGACACCTGCTCCTGGTCGGCGCCTACAGGGATAACGAGGTCGGTCCCGCGCAGCCGCTTCCACGAACTCTCGATGTGATCCGCGCTACCGAAGTGAGAGTGCATGAAATCGTGTTGACGCCCCTTGGGCTCAATGATGTTAGCCGGCTCATCGCCGACGCCCTCAACTGCGAGCCGGAGTGTGCGCGGCTGTTGGCAGAGCTGGTGCAGGAAAAGACCGGTGGCAACCCGTTCTTCGCTATCCAATTCTTCACGGCACTGGCGGACGAGGGGCTGCTCGCGTTCGACCCTGTCACGCGGGCCTGGCAATGGGACATCAATCGCATCCGGGCCAAGACCTATACCGACAACGTGGTGGATCTAATGGCTGAAAAGCTGAAACGGTTCTCCGCTAGCACTCAGGAAGTCCTGAAACAACTCGCCTGCCTGGGCAACGTTGCCCCGATCGCTACCCTGGCCCTGGTTCTTGGAAAAACAGAGGAAGCCACTCACGCGGCCCTTTGGGAAGCCGTCCACGCCGGGCTTGTCTTGCAGCAGGAGAGTGTCATCCGATTCCTGCACGATCGGATCCAACAGGCAGCTTACACGCTGATCCCGGAAGAGTATCGTACAGAAATCCACCTGCGCATCGGGCGCGCGCTGCTGGCGAGCATGACCGCGGATGAACTCGCCGAGCATCTGTTCGATGTCGCAAATCAGCTTAATCGGGGCGCCGCGCTGCTGGACGACCAAGACGAGAAGGCGCTGGTAGCCGCGATCGACTTGCGCGCCGGACGCAAGGCCAAGGCGTCGGCGGCCTTTGCATCGGCGTGCGCGTATTTTGCGGGCGGGATGGCCATGCTCGACGAAAGAGATTGGGGCAGCCGCTACGAACTGATGTTCAGCCTTTGGCTCGAACGCGCGCAATGCGAGCTTCTGAGCGGCAACTTCGAAACGGCGGGGCAACTGATTGGGGAACTGTTGCAGCGCGGCGCATCGAAGGTCGATCAGGCGGCCGTCTACCACTTGAAGGTCCAGTTCCATGTCTTGAAATCGGAAAACCAGCTCGCTGTGGCCAGTGCGCTCACGTGCGTGCGGCTGTTCGGCATTGATTTGCCGGCACAGCCGACCTGGGAGCAGGTCCAGACCGAATACGAGAAACTCTGGCAAACCCTCGATGGGCGACCGATCGAGAGCCTGATTGATCTACCGCCGATGACGGATCCGGGACTGCGGATCGCCATGGAGGTGCTCGGGGGGCTTACGCCGGCCGCCTATCTTACCGATTTCCGTTTTTGTTGCTTGCAGATGTGCCGCATGGTGACGATCAGCATGCAGTACGGCGTGAGTGCCGGTTCCGCGCAGGCCTGTGGCTATTTGGGGACTATGCTCGGGCCCGTCTTTCGCCGTTACCGCGATGCTCCCCGTTTCGCCAAACTCGCTTGCGACCTCGTCGAGAAGCACGGCTTTATAAGCTCGCATGCCAGGGTTCACTATGCGATGGGAAGGGTTGCCTTCTGGACACAGCCAATCACGACCGCCATCGATTTTATGCGGGCGACCTTTCTCCCCGCGAATGAGACGGGAGATCTGACCCTGGCTTGTTACAGCAAGTCGCAATTAATCTCAGGCCTTCTTCTGCGGAACGATCCGCTCGACGCAGTTTGGCGCGAGTCGGAGATAGCCTTGGATTTCGCGCGTGAAGCCAAATACGCGGCGGACATCATCACGAGCCAGCAACAGTTCATCGCCACGATGCGGGGCCGGACCGCGACTTTTTCCACCTTCAGCGACCCGCAGTTCGACGAGGCGACGTTCGAGGCTGAACTGACTGGGGACCAGATGCCCATGGCGATTTGCTTTTACTGGATCCTTAAACTGAAAGCGCGTTTCCTGTCAGGGGACTACACCGAGGCGCTCTCAGCAGCGGAGAAGGTGAAGTCACTACTTTCGGCTGCAGTCGCCCAGATCCAGCTGCTCGACTACTTCTATTATGCCGCGCTGACCGTAGCCGCGCTCTATGACAAGGCTCCGGCGGACGAGCAGATTACCTGGCACGAACTACTGACGGTACACCAGGAACAACTGCGCGAGTGGGTCGATAGCTATTCACCGACCTTCTCTGACAAGCATGCGCTGGTGTCGGCCGAGAAGGCTCGCATCGAGCAGCGGGACGCCGATGCGATGGGTCTGTACGAACGGGCCATCGGTTCCGCTCGCGAGCATGGCTTTATCCAGAACGAGGGCGTGGCCTTTGAAGTCGCCAGCCGATTCTACGCGACGCGCGGATTCGATACGATTGCCGGGGCTCTTCTGCGGGAGGCGCGGCGCTGCTATCTTCGCTGGGGCGCCTTCGGCAAGGTGCGGCAGCTCGAACATATCCATCCGCATCTCCATGACGCGGCGGTCCCTGCATCTCCAACAACGACAATTGATGCGCCTGTCGAGCAGCTGGATATCGGGACAGTGCTCAAGGCATCGCAAGCGCTATCAGGCGAGATCGTCCTCAGTGAGCTCATTAAGGCTTTGTTGCGAATCGCGGTCGAGCATGCCGCCGCCGAGCGTGGTCTGCTCATCCTGTTCCAAGGCGACGAGCTACAGACCGCAGCGGAAGCGAAGACTGGCCGCGGCGAGGTCGAGGTCACGCTGCGCGAGACGACAGCATTCTCGGTGGAGCTTCCCGAATCCGTGCTCCACTATGTAACCCGAACGCGCGAAAGCGTGATCCTTGATGATGCCCTGGCGCATAATCCATTCTCGGCAGACGAGTACCTTCGCCAGAAGCACGCCAGGTCGGTGCTCTGCCTGCCCCTGATGAAGCAGGCCAAGCTGATCGGGGTGCTCTATCTCGAGAACAACCTGGCGTCGCACGTGTTCACGCCCGCCCGGATCTCGGTATTGGAATTGCTGGCGTCGCAAGCGGCGATCTCGCTGGAGAACGCCCGTTTGTACAACGATCTCAGGGAACGGGAGGCCAGAATTCGTCGCCTTGTCGACTCGAACATCGTCGGGGTCGTGTTCTGGGACGTTCAAGGTCGGGTCACCGACGCCAACCAGGCCTTTCTCGATATGGTTGGATATGCCCGAGAAGATCTCGTCTCGGGTCGAATACGATGGACCGAGCTGACGCCGCCCGAATGGCGCGACGCCGACAAACAGATCACCGCAGAGTTAACGGTGGCTGGAACCCTTGAACCCCGTGAGAAGGAGTACTTCCGTAAGGACGGCAGCCGCGTGCCAATTCTGATCGCCCTTGCGCTTTTCGAGTGGAAACGAGATGAAGGCGTCGCCTTTGTGCTGGATCTAACCGAGCGCAAGCATGTTGAGGAGGCGTTGCGCGACGCGCAAGCAAACCTGGCTCATGTCGTGCGCGTAACGACCTTGGGTGAACTGACGGCCTCGATCGCCCATGAAGTGAACCAGCCGCTTACCGCCGTCATCGCCAACGCCGAGGCCTGTCTGCATTGGCTCGACCGCGAAACTCCCGATCTGGACGCAGTGCGCCGTTCGGTGGAATGGATCATCGGCGATGGCAATCGGGCAAGCGAAGTGATCCGGCGAGTTCGGGCGCTAGTAAACAAATCGGATATTGAAATGAGACCGCTCGACGTCAATGACGTCGTTGAAGGAGTTATTACGCTGATGCAGCGTGAGTTGTTCAGCCATGAAGTATCCTTGCGAACGGAATTGGCACCTGCTCTCCCGGCGATTCTCGGTGATCGGGTTCAACTGCAACAGGTCATCATCAACCTAATGATGAATGGCATTGAAGCCATGCACTCCGTCACGGATCGGCCGCGCGAGCTAGTGATCCGATCCCGCCAGGACGAGAAGCAACAGGTGCTCACAAGTGTCACCGATTGCGGCGTCGGACTCTCCGCCGAGACTGCAGACCGGCTGTTCAACGCTTTCTTCACGACCAAAGCAAGCGGCATGGGGATGGGACTTTCGGTCTGCCGTTCGATCATAGAAGCCCACGGTGGTCGGCTGTGGGCGACTGCAAACCATCCCCACGGCGTCACATTTCAGTTCACCTTGGCTGTAAGAGCGGACACTACGGCGTAATCGCTGTGGAATGGTTCGTCGGCGCCTCCACGGGCATGAGCCCCCCAAAATCCCAGTCCTGACGATCCGATGAATTCAGCGACAGCGATATGACGAGCAACGACCCGCATATCGACTGCATGTCTGGAGTTTAAACCTGTATTTAATTGAAGAGGTCAAAGCGGACCGTCACTCTGATTGTGTGGGATTTTTACGGCGTTGGTACGAAACCTTTCCGGAAGATATTTGCAACAGGGTGGTCAGCCGGTTTCCGCGGGACAATTTCCGGCAGCAAATAATTGCAAAAGTAACTTGAAGGAGATCGCCATGACTCGAACGAGAGCCCGAAAACTTCTGACCGGAGCGGCATCTGCCGCCGTCATCCTTGCGTTCGGCGTTGCCTACGCGCAGCAAGCGCCGCGCGGCAAGACGAGCTACATGCCGGTCGACATCACCGAGCCGTTTTCGGCGATCTTCGCCAGGCTGTCCGCGCAGAAGCCGGAGGTCGCGCGCGAACACATGGCGCTCCTCAACGAGCGATACGACTTGAGTAATCGACCCGCCACAGGGGTTACGATGGATCGCACCAAACCGGTGCAGGAAGGAGTCCGTGTCAAGCTCCCCGCAGGAAAGACCTGGGAGGCTCTTGCGAATATGAGCCCGGAGCAAATTCGCGAGCAGAACGCCTTTCCCAAGGGATTCTATCCGCTACCGCATCCCAAGCACGAGGCAGGCGGCTTCGTGTTTCCGCACTTCGTGATCGACGAGATCAAACGGCAGGAGGGACGTGACCTCACGCGCTTCGACGTCGACTACGACATCCCGGATCACTTCCTGCCGGAATTCCCGCCACCGATGTATCTCAATCAGCGGACCGACCTCGGCGACGTCTCGCAGGGCAAGCTCGTGACCATCGAGAACTATTACGAGCTGTTCAACGGCATTATCCCGCCCAAGCAGCTGGACGGCTTGCGCCTGCTCGTCACTGCGTTTCCGCAGCAGCAGTTCAACCTGACGGAGGATCGCCGTTCCGAGCTGCCGAGCCGTGGCTCGGCGTGCTTCGACTGCCACTCGAACGGCCATACCAACAAGGCCACGCACCTGGCTCCCGATGCCCGTCCGGCAGAATCCCGCCATCGTATCGTCACGCCGACACTGCGCGGCGTCCAAATCCAGCGGCTGTTCGGTTCGCAGCGCGCACTCAAGACCATCGAGGATTTCACCCAATTCGAGCAGGCCGGAGCGTATTTCGATGGTGATCAGGTGATCGCCGCCAAGAAGGGCCTCAATCCCCTCGATCGAATCAGCCAGGTCGGCCTGATGGCGGAATTCCAGGAGGAACTAGGCTTCCCGCCCGCGCCGAAGCTTGACGTGTTCGGCAAGCTCGATCCGAGCAAGGCCACGCCCGCCGAACTGCGCGGCCAGGAGATATTCTTCGGCAAGGGCCAGTGCAGTGCCTGCCACGCCGCCCCCTATTACACCGACAACCTGATGCACGATCTCAAGACCGAGCGCTTCTTCAAGCCAGAAATCATCAACGGCATGAGTGAAGTCGGCGACGGAGCCGTCAAGACCTTCCCGCTGCGCGGTATCAAGGACTCGCCGCCCTATTTGCACGACGGGCGCCTCCTGACGCTGGACGACAGCGTCGAGTTCTTCAATCTGGTGCTCGGCACCAAGCTCACCAGTGAGCAAAAGCACGATCTGGTTGAATTCCTTCGCACGCTCTGACGCTTCATTGCGACCGCCAATTACGGCCGCCAAAGCCGACGGAGATGATAGCTATGGCGTGTCGCCGATCGCAAGCGCCGGTCCTACCGGAACGATGCCGCTTGGATTCAAATTGCGGTGGCTCTGATAGTAGTGGCGCTTGATGTGCCCGAGATTTACGGTCGCTGCTACGCCCTCGATTCGGAACAGCGTGCGCATATAGTCAGAAAGGCGCGGATAGTCCGCAATCCGCCGGATGTTGCATTTGAAATGTCCGACATAGACCGGATCGAACCGGATCAGCGTCGTGAACAACCGCCAGTCGGCTTCGGTGACTTTTTCGCCCGTCAGAAAGCGCCGGGATGACAGGCGATCCTCGAGCCAATCCAGTGTCTCGAACAGCAGGCCGACAGCCTCCTCATAGGCTTCCTGCGTCGTAGCGAAACCGGCCCGGTAGACGCCGTTGTTGACCGTCGCATAGATGCGCGCGTTCAAGCCGTCGATCTCGGTCCTGAGCGCCTCGGGATAATAGTCGCCTGCCTTCGCGCCGATGCCGTCGAAGGCAGCGTTGAACATGCGAATGATCTCCGACGACTCGTTGTTCACGATCGTGCCGGTCTTCTTGTCCCACAGAACCGGAACCGTGACGTGGCCCGAGTAGGTCGGGTCCGACCTCGTGTAGACCTCGTGCAGATAGTGCGCGCCGCCGATGGGATCGGGAACCACACCATCGCCTGCGACGAAACTCCAGCCCTGCTCGGCCATGAGCCAATGCACAACCGAGACATCGATAAGCGGTGTAAGCCCCTTCAGCGCGCGGAAGATCAGGGTCCGATGCGCCCAGGGGCAGGCCAGGGAAACATAGAGGTGATAACGCCCCGCCTCAGCTCTGTAGCCCCCGACCCCCGTCGGGCCGGGCGTACCGTCAGTAGTCACCCAGTTGCGGAAAACGCTGTCTTGACGCACGAAACGCCCGCCGCTTGCCGAGGTATCGAACCACTGATCGTGCCAACGACCGTCGATGAGCAATCCCATTTCATTCTCCTTGCAAGTTATCTGCGGGCATTGAACGTACCGCTGTTCTTGGAGCCGCGGCTCCTAACGAAAATTCGGATCATCACGAGCGCGCTCCAGGATGAGCGGGATGATCAAATCCTCTTCATCATCGAGATGCCGCAGCAAGGTTCGATCGAAGCCCTCGATCTCTCCAGTAAGCCGTTCGGCCACGCGGAGCGCATCGCCGTCGCGACCCGACACTTCGCCGGAAAGCGTAGCAATGAGCTCACGGCTTGCGGCGCCGAGGCTGTGGATCGCGCCGTGGATCACCCCGTGGTCATTGTCGAGAATGTCGAAGCCCTTTTGCAGCTTTGGCGAGGCGGCGGCGAAGGTGGGGAAATAGTAGTCATCCTCAACATGATGGTGCCTATCGAGCTCTCCGAGTAGAAGGCCCATCCGGCGCTGGAACAGGGGCAGAAACGTTGTTGGTGACATACGACCTTCTCTAAGATCCGCCGTCATGCCGCCCGTCAGCACCGAGAGTTCGCGAAACAAATTGTGCCGCTGGAGCCATCCTTCGGCCAGTCCGTGCAGGCGTGGATCATTCGCCCACTGGCCGCGAGGATACTTGCGCAGCAGCTCAAGCAACTCATCCGGCAGGCCGTTCCTCACATCGACCGTAAGCGCCTTGGCTATATCCTTCATGATGACGCTCCTGTTTCTGCTTTGCGGCACGGCGCCGGCCGTGGAGATGAACCACGACCGGCGCCTGGGGTTATCGTGTGCCTTCCTTCAGGGCCAGCAACTGCCACTCCCAACGCAAACCCTGACCGAAGCCACCGCCATGCTCGGCGAATAGCTTTGCGACGTCGTCTGCGGTCGGGCGCCCCCAGTCACGCTGAAGTTCGGACACATAGGCGATCGTGGTAAGCGGTTGAGCACCAGCCTGAACCATGCGCTGGACGCCGCGCTCATGCCCTTCGATGCTGCCGCCACCAGACGCGTCAGTGACGATGTAGACCTCATAGCCTTCAGCGAGTGCATCGATCACCGGCAAGCTCAGGCAGACTTCGGTCCACAAGCCGGCCATCACTAGCTTCTTCTTGGCAGTCTTCTTGACCCAGTCGAGCACCCGCGGATCGTCCCACGAATTGAGGCCGGTACGGTCGATCGGCTTCTGATCCGGGAAAACAGCCTGAACTTCCTGGAACAGTTCCTGACGTTCGGCAAAGGCCGTCGTCAGCAGGGTCTGCACCTTGAACAGCTTCGCCGCCTTGGCGAGGAAGGTCGTGTTGTTGACGACGGCCTCGCTGGTGTGAGAGCGCAACGCCAGCAACTGCAGATACTGATGATCGATCAGCAGGAGCGCGTGATCGTCGGGGGTCAGTAGGGAACTCTTTGCCATAGCAATATCTCCATGGAGGGTTGACCGAGGCGATGGCCTCATTGGTCGAAGAGATACTGATGGAACGAATTTGCCTGTAGTCGTCTAATTCGGTACTATCTGTTCCAAAAATGGAACGGACATATGCAGGATCTCAACGACCTCTACTATTTCGCCCGGGTGGTTGAGCATGGTGGGTTCGCGCCTGCCGGGCGTGCTCTTGGCCTTCCGAAATCCACGCTCAGCCGTCGTGTTGCGTTGCTCGAAGAAAGGCTGAAGAGCCGGCTCCTACAGCGCTCGACCAGGCATTTCGCGATGACCGAGGTCGGCGAAGTCTATTACCGTCATTGCGTGGCGATGATCGCCGAGGCCGAAGCCGCTCAGGAAGCGATCGACAACACCAGCGCGGAGCCGCGTGGCATGATACGCGTGACCTGTCCGATCTCTCTCATGTTCAGCTCGGTTGCTCCGATCATCTCCCGCTATATGGCCGCCCATCCGCAGGTGCGCGTGCAGCTTTCAGCAACCAATCGCCGCGTCGACGTGATCGAGGAAGGCGTGGATGTCGCCCTGCGCGTTCGGTTTCCACCCCTCGAGAATGACGGACTGGTCATGAAACGGCTTGCCGAGAGCCGGCAACTCCTGGTCGGGAGCCCAGAATGCGACGGGCCACCTCGTCAGCGTAGCCTTTGAGCCGCGTTACGCCACCGATGACATGTATGCCTTGCGGCAGGCGGCCGAGGACGGCATTGGCATCGCGCAGCTTGCAGATTACGTAGTGATGGATCAGGTCGCGTCCGGCGCACTGGAAATCATCCTTCCGGATTGGACGCTGCCGAGCGGAGTTGTGCACGCCGTCTTTCCGTCTCGCCGCGGGCTATCCCCGGCGATCCGCAGCCTCATCGACTTTCTTGCTGCGGAATTCCGGACCTGATGACACAAGTGTGACGTAGGATGAACGAAGATCGTCGGGTTACGAGCATTCCGCATCAATTGTTTAACAGGCTGTCGCTCAAATAGAAAAAACCAGCTTGCCGCGAAAGCAACGGTTTCACTTATGTTGTCCGCGGCCACGGCTTCGGCCGCTCGACGAAGATGAGGAAGTCGCCTCGGTTCGTTTATGGCGGTCGTCTCCGGCCAAGCCAAGCGCGGCCACATAATTCCAGATTTCAAAAACGCGAATTTAGCTGAGCCACCGGGGGTTACCTGCATAAGGCCGAGTTTTCGCTGAGAAAATAGCATTGATGCCGACGTTCCCTCGTTGCGGTATGCGTCCGAACCGGTGCTCGATAGTACTTTTTCGATTGTCCGATGTTCTCGGCCGCACGAAGGTCGCGACACGTAAAAAGCGTGTTAGTAAATCGCTTTTTAATCGAACTCCCGGGCGACGGAGATCATCTTGCTCGTTAAGGGTCAAAACAATCCCTAAGAGGAGCTTTGCGACAGCTGCGTGGAGTGCTGATCCGATATTCGGTCGCGCCGCTACCATCGGGTCCATTGCGAGTGCGTTCAAAGCCGTAATCGATGTGTTTCCCTTTGATCATGAGGCACTGGTCCAAATCGGACTTCTAGATCGTTTCGCATTCATTGTTTCTTCAAGAGAGTCTGGGGACTTGGTAGATATCAAACCCTTATTTGGCCTTGGCGGCGTCCTCATCGCAGCCATGACGTCCGAGTTTAACGATCAGGTCACAGCGATTGCGTTGATAGATGTTCGAGGAGCGCTCGGGATCAGCCACGATCCTGGAACTTGGATCCAAAGCTTGTACGTGTGGGCCGAGATCGTTGGCATGGCGATCTCGCCCTGGTTGGCGATGACCTTCACGCTAAGGCGCTGGACACTTTTTGCGATCGCACTATGCGGAGCTTCGGGCGTTCTGATCCCGTTCTGTCCGAACGTCGAGGCGATCTATGCTCTGAGGCTGCTCCAGGGGCTTGCGGGTGGGCTAATCATCCCTCTCCTGATGACCACGGCCTTTCGCGTGCTCACGCCGAATATCCGGCTTTACGGTCTGGCGGTCTATGCTTTGACGGCAACTTTCACGCCAGCGCTGGCTGCGACGGTGACGGCGCTTTGGACGGATATTGTCGACTGGCGAATCGTGTTCTTCCAGCCGATCCCGCTCTGCTCTCTGGCCGGCGTTCTCGTCTGGTATTGTCTGCATCAAGATCAGCCGAAATACGAACGGTTCCGAATGTTTGACTGGCGCGGCCTGCTGCTTCTGGTGATCGGGACCGGAGCCCTGAGTACCATGTTGTATCAGGGTGATCGGCTGGACTGGTTCAATTCGAGGCTGATCTGCGTTTTGGCGTTGGTGAGCGCCTTGGCCATCCCGTTGCTGCTAGCCAACGAGTGGTTTCACCCTTTGCCGCTTCTAAAGCTGCAGATGCTCGGCCGGCGTAACTTCGCCTACGCCGCGCTCGGTCTGTTCCTCTTTTCAATCATCAGCCAATCCGGATCAGCCGTACCTTTGCAGTATTTACAGGAAGTTCAGGGTTATAGGCCGTTGCAATCCAATCTGATCACGCTCGAAATCGCGGCGTTGCAACTCGTGATGCTGCCAGCGATGGCGCTGTTGCTGGATTACAAGCAGGTCGATTCGCGCATGGTTAGCTTGGCTGGGTTGGGATTGATTCTTGCGTCCTGCATTGGCTCGTCCTTTCTCACCGTCTACTGGAATCGGGATCAGTTCTATTTATGGCAATTGCTCCAGGCGATCGGGCAGCCGATGGTGATAATGCCTCTGCTGCTGATGTCCACCAATACCGTTACCGGTCCAGCAGAAGGCCCTTTTGCATCCGCTCTGATTAACACCTCGCGCGCCATGGCCGAGGCAGCGAGCGCCTGGTCCCTGGAATTGATTAACCGCTGGCGCAACGCGCTCCATTCGAGCCGCGTTGTCGATGAGATTGGCCAAGACCGATGGCGGGTGATCCAGGGCAACGGCGTGCTGCCCCAGTATCCGGCACCGTTGACCCCGGGCGGTCGCCCCCGCGTGCCGGGCAGCCTGGAAGCCTTCGGCCACGCCGTGCAGCAGCAGGTGGTGATTTTATCGACGAGCGACACTTTCCTGATCCTCGGAGCCCTCAGCGTGTTTTTGATGCTCGTGGTGATGACGTTGCCCGTCCGCACCATGCCGCCACGCATCCACTTTGCCACGCGTTAGGAATCCGCATGGCAGACGATGTAGCCGAGCTTAAGATACGCCCCGCCGAGCCGAAGCGGAACGAAAAGCCGGACCTTGTGCCTGCGCCCGCGAACGACAGTCAACTTCAACAGAGGGATCGAACACTGCATGACCGGGAGGAACTCGACAAACTTCCCTCGCCTCGGCCGCGCTGGCCCCTGGTTCTGGCCGGGCTCCTCGTGGTGGCTTTCGCAGTTGTGGTTCTGTTCACCATTTTCCGACCGCGCCCGGACGTCCGGACCAGCGATGCTTATGTGACGGTCCACTATTCCATGATCGCACCGCGTATCTCCGGTCAGCTCGCCACGGTGCTGGTTGATGACAATGACGTCGTCAAGACCGGACAAGTGCTCGCAACTCTCGACCCCCGTGACAATGAGACCGCGTTAGCATCAGCCGAGGCGGCGTTCGCGCGCGACAGATCGCTACTCGATGAAATCTCAGCGACGGTGTCACGCCAGCCGTCGATCATAGTAGAGCAGCAGGCTGCCGTTGCGTCGGCGCGCGCCAAACTGGCTTTCGCGCAAGACAATGCGTCCCGCTTCGGCAATCTCGCCACGACGGGAGCCGGCTCAATGCAGGAGCACCAGCAGGCCGACACCACGCTTGCGCAGGATCAAGCCGCGCTGGATAGCGCTGAGGCGTCGCTCGACGCAGCAAAACGGCAATTGGACGTGCTCCGGGCCCGGAGATCTGCGGCGGAAGCTGTCCTCAAAGCCGACGAGGCTCAACTTGTACAGGCGCGGCTCAATCTGTCCTATACGCGGATCAGGGCGCCGATCGACGGCATGATCGGTGAGCGGTCCGTGCAGGTCGGAAATTATGTCAGCCCCGGCACGACGTTGATGACCGTTGTGCCCCTCGACCTTGTCTATATCGAGGCGAACTATCGCGAAGTGGATCTGCTGCACATCCGCGGCGGCCAGCCCGTAACTATCCATGTGGACGCTTACGATATCGACCTCAAGGGAACTGTGGTCAACGTCCCGGCGGCCTCCGGTGCTGCCTTTGCACCCATCGCGCCCAACAACGCCACCGGCAATTTTACCAAGATTGTGCAACGGCTGCCGGTCAAGATCGTGGTGACGCCCGGGCAACCCTTGGCTAAGCTCCTGCGCGTGGGCTTGTCGGTCGAGACCACTATCCATACGGGGCTGGAGGACATCGTGGGCGAACAACGCAGATCAAACGATCCCGTGACCGGGCATTGACGTGTGCGTGCCTTGCGTCTTGTGAGGTATCTGTCAGGTCCGACGATAGCCGTCGGGTTGATCGGCTGCGCCGTCGGGCCGGACTACCAGAGCCCGGCGGTAAGAGAAGACTCCAGACGGTCGGCGCTGGATGGAGAAGACGTGCCCAGCCGGACGGTTCAGGGTGCGGTCGATATCACTTGGTGGAAGAGCTTCCGGGACGTTGAGCTATCCTCGCTGGTCGAAAGGGTCGCGTCCCAAAACCTCGACCTCAAGACGGCCGCTGAGCGTGTGGTCCAGAGCGTGGCGCAGCGTCGGGTCGCGGCCTCTCAGGGATTGCCTAATATCGAAGGGCAATCATCAACTACCTACAATCGGCAAAGCCCGAATGGCACGCTCTCCTTGCTTACACCTGCACCTGGCGCGCCTTTGGATTACGGCCTGTTTCATGACGGCTTGACGTCATCATGGCAGTTGGACCTGTTCGGCCGCGTTAGACGCGCAGTGGAAGCCGCGGACGCCAACACCTTGGCGGCCGTGGAGAACCGACACGGTGTCGCGCTCGCGGCCGTCACCGAACTGGCCCAAAGCTATATGCTGTTGCGCGGGACACAGAACCGCCTTCGGATTGCGAAACGCAATCTTCGCCTTGCCGAAGAGAATGTGGAACTTGTGAATACACGTTTCCGCAACGGCGTCGCCACGACGCTCGACATGGCGCAAGCCCGGGCTCAACAGGCTACTATCGCTGCAACCCAGCCGCCGCTTCGTGCCCGTGAGGCTGCGCTTATCAATGCCATTGGATTGCTGCTGGGCGAGGCTCCCCGCGCGCTGGAGGCCGAGTTAGGACGCCCCCAGATTATTCCGCGCGTGCCCCGCAGGGTTCCAGTGGGAATGCCCGGAACGAGCGTACGCCGTCGCCCGGACGTACGCGAGGGGGAGGCGCGGTTACATGAAGCCACGGCGCAGACGGGCGTCGCGGTGGCAAACTTCTACCCTGACATAACATTGAACGGAGCCGTGGCCGTCGAAAGCTTGCACCTTAGCAATCTGCTTACCCCGACGTCGACCGCATTCGCGGTGGGGCCATCGTTTTCGATCCCGATCTTCGAAGGCGGGCGGTTGCGAGGCGCCCTGGCTTTGAGCGAAGCACGACAGCGGGAAGCGGCGATCTTCTTTCGGGAAACGGTCTTGCGAGCCTGGAAGGAGGTCGACGACGCCCTAAAGGACTATCGCGAAACGCAACGCCGGCGCATCGACATCGCCCGCGCGGTTGCGGAAAATCGGTCCGCTCTGCAAGCCGCAAGGCAACGTTACTCGGAGGGTGCGACGAACTTCCTGGATGTCACCGCGACGCAAACCCAGTTGCTTCAGAGCGAGAACGACCTTTCCGACAGCGACACGCAGATCGCAACAGATTTGGTCAATCTTTATCGCGCCCTTGGGGGAGGATGGGAAATCGTAGATGTCGGTCATGGTGCAGATGGCGAGTTGCCGTAGAGTTCTTCGTGCTGAATAAACGACTCGGTCTGTCCTTTACGGATCGCACGAGCCGCGCAGACGCCGCCCAAGGCGGCTACCAAAACTGTGCCGCGACGAGCGACGAATATAATTGGAAAGGATCAGCACACCCCAAGTCGTTACAAGCCTGCCTCAAGATACATTACACACGTAGCCGAATAGCGGTCGTGTCGAAAGTTTCGGATTCTTCGGGAGTATTATTCCTTCTTGAGCACGTCGATAGGGAAGCTATCGGCGTTCATCTGACCGGACCCGTCGGTCCAAAAGCAATCCACTTGATCGCCCCTGATACCTTTAACGGTCATCAACGGCCCTCCTGAACGCAGCCGAACGAGATCGCCGCTCCCGAACGCGGGAGTGACCTGCGTCTGCAGCGCCGTGTTTGACGGAGCAGGCGCCGAAAAGGCCGGAGCCAACGGCATGCTAAGCACAAGTGTCGCTGCGATTGCGATCGATGCCTGCTTCTTGGACGCTAACATATTGAACTCCATTGCCTCAGTTTCGTTGCCGATTACGACGCCGGCGCTTCCAGAACTACACCGTGACCTCGGTGAATGCTCGTTCCAAGGCTAAGGTAACCCCGCCGAACGCCCGCCATGTGCCCCCTGGCGATGCCCGCCATGTGGCCCCCGGCAAACCCTCGATACGGGCTCTGCCGAAGCCTCCGAGGCGGCCTTGGTCAACACCTCCCGTGCGAGCTCCACCAACGCCACCTACGCGAGCGAAGTAACCTCGGCCAAAGCCGCCCGCGTGTCCTCCGCCTCCGCGTGCCTGTGCATCGGTGGCAAGAAGGCTGCCGGCAAGCGCAGCGCCTGCCAAGATCATCATCACTCGCCGTCTCATGACATTCTCCCTTGGAGCGGACAGAGTCGCCCGCCACGGGCCTGGCGTGTCCGAGAAAAAACGCGGCCTCGCGATAGACTGAAAATGGGAATGCCTGTCTGTCGTCTCAACTAAATTCACGTTCATTAATCTGAATTGAACATCTGCGTGAAATTGGAAACAAAGATTCACCGAATAGCGGCTGGGACTTTAAGCGGACGGAGTGAGAACTGCTTCAGCCCAGCAAACTGGACCACGCACGGGATCAGTCGCTCGATCTCCAAAGTCCTCGCGCTTCATGAGTTGACGGTAAGCCGCAAGAAGTCCGGGCTGGCCACGGACAAGGTTGCCGTTCCCGCCCAAATCCAGCAAGTTTCCGAACGCTTTCTAAAAGGCAATTTAATGGTGCCAGCACATTGCGACGATACATCAACTTCGCGCATTCGGCGTCGGTGCAAGACGGTAGCTTTTTTCGTCGGCACAAACACGAAGTGCTGACCGCATCAAGTTATGATTGAGTTTAGAGACGAAGCAGAAAACAACTCTGCACCGCAGGGACGGGCATACTCTAATCAGTTCAGGGCCCAATGGGCGGCGGGACATTTTCTCATGAGACAGATCACCATTAGCGCCGCTTTCGCGGCCGGACTTGTGTTGTCAACGGGTGCAAGCGCAGAGATATCAGGCCCAGCCATCGCCGCGCAGCAGCCGACATCCGTGATTTCCACCGCACCGGCCCCACCGGGTGACACAATTCGCCAGGCCCTGACGCGGCAAGAAATCAGCTATGCTAACGTGTGGGCGGATGACAAAGGGGAGACTCATGTCACGAAATGTGTGCTGAAAGGGCTGCAGTTGCACGCATTCGCCCCTCCGGCTGCTCCTTATGTGATGGGCATCGTCCCGGAAGATATCGAAAGCATCGTCTTTTCTGTGCTTCCGGCGGGATGGTTTGGGGACTGGCACCACGCCCCGGGACCGCAATGGGTGATTACGCTTTCAGGGCAATGGGAGGTCCAAACCACGGATGGGAGCACGCTCCGCCAGGGTCCAGGTGAGTTCCAATTCAACTCAGATGAAACGTCCTTCGCCAAGGTGCCGGGCGGCCATCTCGGGCATACCGCACGGCTGGTGGGGTCCGTCCCTAACGTCCGCATGATCATCACCCTCAAGAAACGGCCGGGACAAAGTTACGCCAACCAGTCCTGCGTTTTGTAACCAGGTATTGAATCAGGCGACTGAGCAACGCGACCCGCCGCCGAAAGAAGCGTACAGATAGGTCGCACGCCCGTAGAACGATTAGTCAGGCTGATAGGCCGGCGCCCGCCGCCCGCTGCCTCTTTCGGGTTACCGGCTGGCCAACTGCCCGCGGCTTCCCAAGCCGCTCCAGGTTTCGCTGGAGAGGATTCCATGGGTGCGGCGCGATTCGAGTATGTGCGCGAGAATTGGCGGATGCTGCGTGGCGATGCGGCGATTCATCCCGGAAACGCGTCCTAACGAACCATGTCGCAGACCGCCGACGGCGAAGCGGGTTGTCGGCGATTCACTGCCGTTCCGTGAGGCTGACTATGAGTTCGGCAAGCCGGAGAAATATCTCGACCCTAAGCTCTCCTCCCATCCTGGTTACCGATCACGCAGCGCCATGCCGCGAGGCGTTCGGCCGGACGCTGCTTCATCCACTCGGCGAGCTGCGGCGCACCCATCAGACAGGACTGCATTGACACGTCAGCGACGTCCGAGGTCGTGACCACCTGCTCGTGACAATTTGTCGGAGAGGAGAGACTGCAGAGTACGGCGATGATCTTGATCATGACGATAGGACCTCGTCACGACGACCGGCAGCTTCCTTTTTATGCTGCTTGTTAACCGGCTCGGCCTGCGGAAAGATGTCGTCATATATCGCGCGAGCTTTCCGGACTAGACCGGTTCGCTCGCGCTCGGGTTTTGGGATCAACCGAACAACTGGCAAAGCACTTCTACTTGAGATAGATTTTTCAAGAGGCAAAAATTTACCCTCGCCAGGCGGACGCGCGGATTACGCTGCAGAAATTGCCACGCCGAAAAGATGGATCCTTATCGGCGAGAACATCGGCTTTCACGTTGCCAAAGGTCGTCTCAGGCTTGTGCTTGATGCCATCATAGAAGGCCTGAATAATGTCCTCCTTGAAATGCGCTGGGCGCGGATGTGCACGCACCACAGCCTCGCGCTCCGCATCGCTGTACTCGGAATAAGCCAATCCAAGCACGTCCATTTCGACGCCGGCGGTCACCAGAGCTACGACTGGATGCATATGCTGCGGAATGCCAGGCGTGGTGTGCAGGGCGATCGCAGTCCAGACTGTATCGATATCTGCTTGTGCGATGCCGTGGCTTCTCAGGAAATCACGGGCGGCATTCGCGCCATCAACCTCGAAGCGCTCATCCGCGCTGCTGTGCTCATGGGTCAAACCCATGTCGTGAAACATTGCTCCGGCATACAGCAATTCGGAATCGAACCTGAGTGCGCGGCGCTTGCCGGCCAGAGCGGCCCAGTAATAGACGCGGCTCGAATGGTGAAACAGAAGCGGCGATTCGGTGTCCCGCACTAACTCCGTTATTTCGCGCGCGAGCTTACTGTCTGGAACTCCGATTCCTGCTAGATCGGTATTCGTTGTAATGATGTTCATTGCACGTCTCCTGCCGGTTTGTTTTCAACAACATTGACAGTCGTTGGGTCTCCGAAATCGTGCCCGCGTTAAGTCATGAGGCTCCCGGTTCGAGGTGAAGCGCTCAAACGAGCTACGGCCCGACAAACTGGTCCTTCATTCGTGGCCAACCCAATGTCGCGCGAGCGCCGCCGGCTCTTTGACTTGGATATCGTAATGGTTGGGGTAAACATACGCTCTATTGGTTTTGGGTAACAATACGTTGGTTTATGCAGCGGTATGTCGCAAAGCTAACGGTATGCCTGTTGCCGTGACTTTCCTACCAACGGGCGCGGCTTTCAAAGACACCGCTCGCTCGCGCGCAGCATCTTTTCTACCCGCCTGCCCTCGCAATGACGTCACGACACCCTCGCCTCCTCCCAGCGCGTCGCGCCAAAGCCATGCATGAATCTTTCGTCCTGAAATCGGAGGTGCAAGCAATGCCGGGCGCGTCGGGAGCTGACGTCTGCTGTGGCCCGAAGCAGAACTCGCGGACGAGACGCCTGTTCTTTGAAGGGCCTACGGGGACCGAGTTACGGACGCCAGCACGACGCGGTGTCTGCGTTCAGCCTCCGATAATGTTAGCATCAACCAGGCGACGGATCCTGGCCTCCCGTTCCCTGAGATCGTTGTACAGACGAGCATTCTCCAGCGCGATCGCCGCTTGCGACGCCAGCAATTCGAGTACCGAGATCCGGGCGGGCGTGAACGCGTGCGAGGCCAGGCTGTTCTCGAGATAAAGCAGCCCGATCAGCTTGGCCAACTTCACCAGAGGCAGGCAAAGCACCGACTTGGCGTGCTTGTCGCGGATGTACTGGTCTGCCGAGACGGGTTCTGGGCCAGGGCATCATCAAGGAGCACGCTTTCCCGGGTCCGGATCACATATTGGAGGACGGATTCAGGAATCTCCGCCGGTGAGACCGACGACTGGCGCAGCATGACGTTGATCTGCCCGCGGCCGGTCGTCGCTTCGGCCGCAGTCTGCGGCTCATCGCCTTGGAACAGGATAAGCAGGCCACGGTCGGCGCCGGCATGCTCGACCGCGATCCGCAGCAGCGTCTCGATGAGCTTGTCGAGGACGATCTCGCTGACACCGCCTGCGCGGCCTTGAGCACGGTCCCGACATCCAGCTGGTCGACGGGCGTGCCGATTGTAGAGATAGGAGATGCAAGGACTGGCGCGGCACGAAGATGCGGATGAAGCTGTTCGAGTTGTCGCACTTTGCCGAACGCGCCCCAGCATCGTGCGTCATCATTCGGCGGGTGTAAGCTGCGGTCCAGTGTTGGAACTCGCCCGACGCCCTTCCCCGAATAACCATGTTTGCAATCGGTCGAGATAGAGATACACGACTGGCGTCGTGTAAAGCGTGAGGATCTGCGACAGCGCGAGGCCACCGACGATCGCGTATCCGAGCGGCTGGCGAATTTCGGAGCCGACGCCGGTTCCAACCATCATCGGTACGGCCCCCAGCAGTGCCGCCATCGTGGTCATAAGAATTGGGCGAAAGCGCTTGATGCAGGCCTGATAAATCGCTTCTTCTGTATTCAAGCCTTCGCGCTGTTCCGCTTGCAGCGCGAAATCGACTAACATGATGCCGTTCTTTTTGACGATCCCGATAAGGAGGATGATGCCAACGATCGCGATGACACTAAGATCGAAATGAGCGGCCATCAACAGCAACAGGGCGCCCACACCGGCCGAAGGCAGGGTAGAGATGATCGTGATCGGGTGGATCGTGCTCTCGTAGAGCATGCCCAGGATCAGATATATCACGAACAGCGAGGCGAGGATCAGAATTGGCGTGCTCTTGAGCGATGCGCCGAAGGCCTGCGCATTGCCCTGGAAGCTGGTTTGCAGCGATAGAGGTGGATGCAGCTCCTTTTCTATGGTCTGAATTCCGCTAACCGCCTGTCCGATCGCGGCGCCGGGCGCAAGATTGAACGAGATCGTAATAGACGGGAATTGAGACTGGTGGTTGACGACGAGCGGTGCGACTTTCACCACCGAATCGACCAGCGTTGTCAGCGGCACCTGCTGTCCGCTCGACGATTTGACGTAGATCCCATTCAGCGCCTCGGGCGAATACTGGAATTTTGGATTTACTTCCAGCACCACGTGATATTGCTGCAATGTCGTATATATGGTCGAGACAATGCGCTGACCAAAGGCGTCATCGAGCGTATTGTCGATCGTGTAGGGCAGGATACCGTAGCTTGAGGCAACTTCGCGCTTGATGGTGATGTCGAGCAGCGGCCCTGCGTTAAGCTGGTCGGTCGTGACGTCGGCGACTGTCGGAAGCGCCTTGATCTTGTCCAGAAACGATGCCGCCCAGTGGCTGAGTTCGCCCGGATCGGCGTCATTCATTGTGTATTGGAACTGGGTCTTGTTCAGCCGTGCGCCGACTGTGATATCCTGCGCCGCCTGCATATATAGAGTGATGCCCTGGATTTTGGCCAAGTTGGTGCGCAGGCGCGCCATCACCTTGTCGATCGGATCGCGCTGTGCCGCCGGCTTGAGCTGGATAAAGACACGGCCATCGTTGACCGTGTAGGTGCCGCCGCCGGCGCCAACCGCTGAACCGATCGAGCCAACGGCGGGGTCCCGCATGATAGCGTTGAGCATTGCTTGCTGGCGCTCCGCCATGGCCTGGAACGAGATATCCTGTGCCGCTTCCGATTGGGCGATGATCAATCCCGTGTCCTGCTGAGGAAAGAAGCCTTTTGGAATGATCACATAAAGATAACCTGTCACCGCAATCGTGCCGATCATCACCGTCAGGGTCACAAAACTGTGCCGCAACGCGATCTTGAGGCCCGCCTCGTAAGCGTTGAGCAAGCCATCGAAACCGCGCTCCGAGAGACGGTAGAGCCAGCCGTGCGCCTTGCTCTCCGGCTTGAGCAGGTAAGCGCACATCATGGGGGTCAGCGTTCTCGAAATAACAAGCGAGAGTAGAAGGGCCACACTAACGGTCATTGCGAATTCACGGAACAGAAGTCCGACATAACCGCTCATCAGGAAAAGCGGGATGAACACCGCAATCAGAGAAAAGGTGATCGCCATGACCGTGAAGCCGATCTCGGCGGACCCTTTCATGGCGGCGTCATAGGGCGACAGACCCTCCTCGATATGCCGGGTGATGTTTTCGATCTCGACGACGGCGTCATCGACGACAAATCCAACGGCGATCGACAAGGCCATCAGCGAGAGGTTGTCGAGGCTATAACCCATCTCGTAGAGGATCGCGAAAGTACCGACCAGTGACAGTGGCACCGTTACGGCCGGGATAATGGTCGCCCAAAAATTGCGAAGGAAAATAAAAATCACCATGACGACCAGTGCAACCGTCAGCAGCAGCGTGAACTGCACGTCGTCGATCGACGCACGGATGGTCTGGGTACGATCGGAAATAACGTTGATCTTGATCGCGGCTGGAATCGAAGCCTGAAGGACAGGCATCATGTCCTTGATGCGTTGTACCGTCTCGATGACATTGGCGCCGGGCTGGCGCTGGACCGCCAGCATGATGGCGCGCTGATTGTTGTACCAGGCTGCGATCAAATCGTTTTCGGGAGCGCTGATTGCGCGTCCGACGTCCCGGACGCGGACCGGAGATCCGTTGCGATAAGCGATAATCAGGTCGGCATACTGGTCCGGTTGGAAGACCTGATCGTTGGTCTTGAGCGTGTAGGTCTGGCGGGGGCTGTTGAGGGTACCCTTGGCGAGGTCCACATTAGCCTGACCAAGAACCGTACGCACGTCTTCAAGATTGATACCGCGCGCAGCCAGAGCTTGCGGGTCGACCTGGACGCGAACGGACGCCTTCTGCTGACCGCCGATGCCGACGAGACCGACGCCGGGTACTTGTGAGATCTTTTGCAGAAGAATGTTTTCCGCATACGCGTCTACCGTGGTCAGCGGCAAGCTGTCGGAGGTAATGCCCAGCACGAGAATCGGCGTATCGGCCGGATTCACCTTCCGGATGATCGGTGGATATGGAATGCCTGTCGGCAAATAGGGAGTCGCGGCATTGATCGCCGACAACGTGTCACTCACGGCGCCGTCGATCTGACGGCTCAAGTTAAATTGCAGGGTGATCTGGGTGTAACCCAGCGCGCTCGCCGATGTCATCTGGGTGAGGCCCGGTATCTCGCCGAATTGCAACTCCAGCGGCGAAGCAACCGAAGACGCCATAGTCTGCGGATCTGCGCCCGGCAATTGCGCGGTGACGGTCAACGTCGGGTAGTTGACATTGGGCAACGCCGCGACGGGCATGAGCGGATAGGCGACCAGACCACCAACCAACAGCCCCACCATCAGCAGAGCTGTTGCGATCGGCCGTCGAATGAAGGGCGCAGAGATGTTCACGGGATCGGCGCCTGCAACGCGTCCTGAGCGGCAGCTTCCTCCGCGGCCTTGCCGTGCAAAATACTGACGTGAACCCCCGGCTGCAACTTGTATTGCCCATCCACCACGACCTGCTCATTTGCGCTGAGACCAGAATCGATCAACGCTTGGCCGTCACTGACTTGGGAAACCTTGATCTGCCTGATCGAGACGGAGTTGTCGGAGCCGACGACATACGCATAGGCGCCGGTCGGCCCCTGCTGTACGGCAGCGGCCGGAACAGTCAAACCGTTGTGCCGTGTATCAAGAAGCAAGCGCGCATTGATGAGTTCCCCCGGCCACAATCGATTCTCCCCGTTCGGAAAGTTTGCCTTGAGCTGGATTGAACCGGTTGTCTGCAGAATCTCATTATTGACAAGTCCAAGCTGCCCCTGACCAAGTTCGATGGTGTTGTCCTGGTTGTTGGCAACGACTGAAAGCGGAGCTTGTGTCTTTTTTTGCTGCTGCTGGACCTGCGGCAGGACAGTTTCGGGAAGAGTGAAAATCAGTGAAATTGGGTCGAGCTGTGTGACGACGCATAAGCCGTTCGTCGTCGACGGGCTGATGATATTCCCAACGTCGATCTGACGAATCCCGACCACTCCATCGATCGGCGATGTCAAGCGCGTGTAACTAAGCTGCACCTTGGCCCCTTCGATGAGAGCCTGGTCGGTCTTGATGGCCGCTTGCAATTGCCCCACTTGTGCATTCTGGGTCTCCACCAACTGGGGTGTAGCCCAGCCTTGGGTTCCCAATTGATCATAGCGCTTTTGATTCGCCTGAGCGTTGACGAGTTGAGCCTGATCGCGCTCCAGATTCCCCGTGTATTGATCGATCAACGCTTGATACGGACGGGGGTCGATCTGCGCGAGCAGGTCGCCAGCATGCACCTTCTGGCCTTCAACGAAATTGATGCTGATAATTTGTCCCTGGATCTGGGCGCGCACCACATCTGTATTGAAGGCGATCACCGTCCCGACGCCCGTCAGATAGATCGGCACGTCATGCGCGGTAACGACGGCGGAGACGATCGGTACTGGAGAGGGCGCCGCGGCGGTCCTCTGGGCCGAGCTTGCGTGAGTGAGGTGGAAAACGCCGCCAGCGGCGACGGCAGTCGTCAGCAGAACTGCGGAAATTGTGAATCTTTTTTTCATGGGCGCTCCTCGGTTGCCGATTTGGGGGCCGACCTGGGTTGGGGTGCGTCTGTCACGGCACCGTATTTGGGGGAGCAAAAATCTGAGACCCAGAGACCGGCATCGTCGGCGTCGCCACAACGCCAGGTACAGTGACGGGCATTGTTGGTATCGGCGCGGAAGAACTGACGCCCAGATTGCCGATCTCGACCGAACCTAGGGGAATCCCTGTCCGCGGGTTGCCTCCGGGCACCGTAGGTGATGTCGGCGTCGAGGATGCGGTCAGGCTGTTTGAGCCGGAACCGCACATACCTGACATCCCAGCCGTGTCCAGCAACCCCGAAGCAGACAAAGTCGGGCTCATCACCGACATGCCAGCACCCGGCAAGGATCCGGCCATCCCGCCAGCGGTTACCCCCGTCGCAGGCACTGAGTTTGCGATCGATATTCCGCCGCCGTCATAGGTGGTACCCGAGCCGTACGTTTGCGTTGATGAAGTACCCACTGTCGAACACGGCATGCCACCCGAAGGCATTGCGATCGTGCCGGTTGGATTGGACGGAACGGGGCTTACCCCTGCGGACGTGATCTCCGTGGAGCCAAGCGGGATGCCCGTCGGCGAAACGGATGAGCCTGATGATGCGCTACCAAGTGGTGAGGTTGCGCCAATCGTGGGCGTTGGCACGACCATTCCATTCATTTGCGCAAGAGCCACGTTGCCCATAAGCAGTGCCGTCACGGCTACAGCGATCGCCGAAAATCTCATTTCGTCCTCCGTTTCGCGCCGAACCCAATTTGGATTATCGGACCTTTCAACCTGGCATTTGCCTCTTTGCATGAATTGTCAGTGTATCCGTTGCAGACATGCCTAGTTCATCCCCGAAGAGGTCGGGAAGATTGACTGCAATAGGCGTCAGTGAGCTCTGGACCGGGACCTACCCGAACACGATCTCCATGCGGCCGAAAGGCAGGACATTGCGGCCCTTCCGATCGTTCCCGAAAGCCGATGCATTGAATGTAGTGCGGGCTGGAGCTCGCACTATTAAATTGGCGTTTAGAAGCTTGCCGCAATATGGCCTTTCGCGGTGGCAGTGGCAGAAGCGCTCGCCAAGCGAAGTTTCGTGACAATGCCGGCAGCATCCTGATCCAGGATCACGACAAGCTACCCGGCGTGGTCAGCGTCAAGAGAGCGGACTGAACTCCCCATCCAGTGTCCGCTTGCCTCGCGCCAGGCAGCGTTCGACCATTCGGATAGGCCTTGAGTGCGGGAATATCGTCGCGGGCGTATTTCGGATAGCCGGTGATGGGTCGGGATAGAGAACACAAAGAACCTTAGCCATGATAATCGCTCCTTTTACATTGAGGGGTGCCTCGCACTTATCCATGTGGGTTTGCATACAAGCATAGCGGCCAGAACTGCCTCGCTGCTAATACTTGTCGCGCAAGCTGTTGGTCACTCAATGATCACCGCGATGGCTCAAGGCCCATATGTAAGCCGCCAAGGCTGAGACCTGCGACGAGGACAGTTCCGCGCCACCCATCGGAGGCATTGGAGCCCCATACTTTTTCGGTTTCGGCACCCCGACGGTGATGGTGTGAGCGATTGAAGCTAGGCTGCCGTCACCCCATAGCCGGTCGCCTGTCGTGAGATCGGGTCCCTGAGGACTACCTTTGGCGTCCGTTCCGTGGCATCCGGCGCATGGTGCACTCGCGACTTGGCCCTCGAATATCTGGCCGCCGAGTGCGACCGCTTCAGGCGTTGATCCGGGCGCCGTCGGAAGGGCTGCCTGCGTGCCGGCATCCGGATGGATACCTTCTGGCGGCACCGCCGACCCAGCAGCCAGGTTGTCGGCCGGCGATGATGGCGTGGGCGCGGCCGCAACTGCAGCCGTGGCGGGACCGTGATAGGTCACGCGCCAGATGCGTCCATGCTGGTCGTCGGAGATGTAGATCGCACCGTCCGGTCCGAGCGCGAGCCCAGACGGACGGTACGCCGCTTGACCCGGCTCTTCGATTGCGCCGGCGAAGCCATCGGCGAAAACAACATACGGCCCTGAAGCCTTGCCGTCCGCGAGCGGCTGAAACACCAAGTTGTAGCCAGCCTGCGGGAATGGTGCCCGATTCCATGATCCGTGGAACGCGATGAACGCGCCGCCGCGATAGGCCGCCGGGAATTGATCCCCGCCGTAGAGCAGAAGATCATTGGGCGCCCAATGAGCAGGAAACGCCGCGATCGGGGCGTTTTTGCCGGCACAACGTCCAACGGCCTTTCCGCCATCACCGCCGTATTCCGGGGCAAGAACCAGCTTGTGCTGGGTCAGATCGAAGTAGCAATAGGGCCAGCCGTAGTCGGCGCCGCGCTCCAGCAGCACGAGTTCCTCCGCCGGCTCGTTGGCACCATTTTCGGGTGTGTAAAGGTGCGGCCAGTTCTCGCGCAACTGGTCCCGGCCGTGCATGGTTGCAAACATTCGGCCTACGGAGTCGAATGCGAAGCCTTCGCCGTTGCGCAGACCGGTGGCGTAGCGCTCGGCAGGCGAGAACCGCTGCCCGGTCTTGTTCGCGTCGTAGCGCCAGGTGCCGCCGCGCGTCTCGAGTTCGGTGCATGGCTCTCTCCCGGGCGAGTTCGGCATGCGGTTTGCGACCTGGCAGGAATTGGTCGCCGTACCGAGATCGACATATAGCCCGCCATGCGCGTCGATCCTGAACGGATGCATCGGATGGTCGCCGGTAAGAGGAAGCCCGGAGACAACAGTCTCGGGCGCCGCGTCCGGCGTGATCGCGGCCGCCGACAATGCGTAGCGCACGATGCGATCGTTCGTTTCAGCGTAAAGCGCCCCATTATAGAACGCTATTCCAGTTCCCCCGGCATTGCCGCTCTCGGCGCCGGGGCCAAAGCGCTTGACCACGTCTGCGCGGCCTTCACCCTTTGTGTCTTGCAGAGCCACCAGAAGTCCGCCTGGCGGTGGTGTATCGTTGCGAAAATAGGTCCCGCTCCAGGTGTTGACGTACAGCACCCCATTTGGTCCAAACGCCATCTGTCGGGCGTGGCCGATGTGGTCGGCGAATACGGTCGCGCAGAAACCGGGCGGCAGCGTGATGCCGCCATTGTCACCCGAACAGGGCAAGACCGCTGCGGCCGCGTTGTGCCCCTCCTGCGCAAACGAATTCGATGGAGCAAGCAACAACATTCCCACCATGTGCAGCGTTATTACGGCCATCTGACCACGGCGCATCCGAGCATCTCTCATGAAACGTATCCTCTTCTGGGATGAATCTTTCTTCGCACTCAAGATCCCGCGGGCTGATGAAGTTAGCGTTGCCACTATTCGGGGCTCACAAACTGTCGTTTGATTGACCTGCTCATCGCCTGCTGCTTATTCCGCCATACTTTCGTTTTCTCCGCTCATACTTCGGTTTCGTACCCAGTGCCCATCCCTGGGAACTCGGTCGCGTTGATTGTGTTGTGGGACTTGAGATTAAGAAGTCGTCGCGTGAGAACGCGAACTGCTACGTATCGTCGTCGTCGCCCTCAAGCGCAAAAACGGCGGGCTTCGGCGTGCTCAGTTCTGCATCAGAATGGCGCGGCCAGACCACTTCAGCGAAGATTGGCGGTTCTTCGAAGCCAGCCTCTGCCCTCGTTCGGCTCTCCGACTTCTTCAACAGAATCGGTCGATCGAGCTGAACAGAATGTCGGCCCTTCCTCTTAAGAGCGCACATTTTTAATCAGGCGGCCATGTTTGAAATCGAACCAAAGCACCCACCGCAAAAAAGTCACTTTAAAACAGAATTTAATGGTCCTTGGCGATCCGCGAAACCCAAATCAGGATCATGCCGGACGTAGCAGCGGGACCCCGAGAGCCGGTACTCAATCTGCGAGGAACGACAAGAATTCAGCATGGCCTCAAAGATAACATCTTCGCTTATTTGTCGCCCTCATTACAGCGTTCTGCCTCATGGTCCTGGCGAGAGCGTTCAAGTGGAACGCGCAGGCGAAGCCGGTTTAGCCGCGATAGATACAAACCCAATCACTTCAGCGAGGCGCCGTTACAAATCGAAAGGCCCGTTCGATGACAAATCTGCCTGAAGTGCCAATGAATACTCACGACGAAGTCCTCCTCTGGCACGCTCTTCATCGTCTTGAGGCAACATATTGGTACGACGTTGACGTCAACGAAGGGCGCACAGCCCATGAATTTTTCATTCCGGACGGCGTGAAGATGGTTGGTCACAACCGGTTTGAGGGGCGTGAGCAGATCCGAGCATTTTATGAGTGGCGTTCTCGTCAAAGCGCCACGGAGGCCGTGCGTCAACTGGGGATCAGCGGCGTGAGAGCAGTGCGTCACCTGATCACGAATCTATCTGTAGCATCGACCAGCGAACGCAGCGCGACAGTGCTGGGCATCGTCCTTTTCTATGGTGGTCCATCGAAGCATCAATCAAATCCTCCTATGGTCGCAGATTTGATCAATGAGTGTGTATTAAACAAAGACAACGTCTGGCGATATAAATCACACATACTCAGGCCGGTATTCATGAGTAAAGTGACGCCCCCGGAAATGCAGATCGACCCCAATTTCCTAATGCACACGTGAGCGAACCGCATGGATCATCACGGCGACAGATCCGGACGGGAGCATAAGCCTCTCGCGCGCGTAATTCAGGATGCTGCGCTCTCCGCGTTCCGGACCTACCTGTCGAAGGTCCCTTATACGCGAATGTCGAATTCGGCGCAGTGACGAACAAGGCCGTTAAGTAGGAAAACTGCCTGAAGCGGCCTTTGTCACGAGACTGCACCATCCTAGTTACCCGCCGAGCCACTCGTCAGCTTCCGGATCGATCGACAATTATACGGCTGGACTCCTCTCTCCACCGACGGCCGCGCCTTGACGATACCATCACCCCTCGCCTTCCTGGAAGATATTGATCTCAGACGATCTGCGCCACTCCCCTTTCGTAATCAATTAATCCCTCCGTTGAAATTGGTCGAGAGGACGTGAATGAGTAACCCGAACACGTGAAGTGCAAGCGCGTGCCATTTCGCTCGGAGACCCTAAATACCAACCAGCGCTACGCGCGGATCATCGACCAGGCACAAGCAAATTTAAATCGACGTAATGCTTGAACGTTCGGCCGACGTAAAATTTTTCAAGAACGGAGATACAAATGAAAAAAGCGCTTATCACATCGACCGTAGCCGGGTTGATAGTCGCAACCTTGAGTCTTCCATCAAACGCTGCTGGAATTATGACTCGAGTGTTTTTCACTTCAGGAGCCAGCGCCGGCACTACGACAGGTTTCGGCAACGGGATCCTAGGCAGTGGAGCCGGAAGCATTGCCGCTGGAGCCAACAGCGCCGCGAATCCTTCAGGCAACGCCTTTATCAACACATCGCCGAGCGGTTCGACCCTAATGCCAAATATCGGCGGCGGAACATCGGGCGGAGTCCACCGCCGGTAATTTGGATCGTCGACGCATGGTGCCTCTTGTCCGGTTCTGTTCTGAACGGAAAATCATGTGCCAGGACGCCCCTTCCATTCAATCTGAATTCTGGCTCTTGGGATTCAACTCCGAAGAAATTTCCTGCGCTAGGGTTTGCCCCCTTCGCCAACCGTCGGTTGCACGAAGAGGCCGATCGCATATTGCACGGCGAAGGCGGCTCCGATGTGAAACAGGTTCAACGCCCCGTTCGCTCGACGCTCAAGCGCCGGGGCGAGCGAGCGGAGGGGGATCCATCGCCCACCTTTAAGGACCGCATGAAGAGCGGGTCTGCACAAGCGCATGGCGCGCCGCGACGATTCGAGATCTGCTGAGAAAGCGCGGAAGGCCGGGGACACCGCTCGGATCGGCGCCGGCACACCCTGGCGCGTGAGGGGCGGAGCCCATAGTTCTTCAATGGAGAAAGAGCGTATCAGCGAACGCGCAAGCGGAGCCGTTCGCGGTCTGCGAGACCGGTTAACAGGGTAGCTGCAGGAGCGTCAGCGCAGCGTCGCCGAAGGCGAGACGCGGGACCGACTGCCCCAATGCGAGCGACTCGATAGCAACATCACGATGCGTTGGTATCAATTTTGCTTTCGTGGTATTGTCTCAATGTTGGGTATGCCGATGCACGGCGTGCGCATGATCACTGAGCAAGTTTGTTATAGAGGACCACATGGCCAAGAAAGCGAAGAAGGCAAAGAAGAGCGCGAAAGCCACTAAGAAGGTGGCAAAGAAGACTTCAAAGAAAAAGAAATAGTCGTATTAGCGACTGAGTGCGGCCCTGGATCGCAAGGGACGCAACACAAATCTCTTCAAAGGATCTGAACGGCGCTTTGCGGCCTTCAGGTATCGAAGAGTGACAAGATAAGATCGGACCTTTGTGCAGACGGCGGCGGCTGCATAAAGGTCCGGTTTTTCGTATCTAGCCCGTGTTGGCATGGTCGGCGCTTAGCGCGAAGGATCGATGCCGCACGGCCGCAGCGCTCCAACGGCGCGGTTTACGAGAGCCTGGTCCGCAACCGCGGACGCGCCAACGCTATGCTCGATGCGGGGCACTGATTTTCAGTTTAATCTTTGAACCGCTTCAATTTTCAGCCGCCATGGGGATTTATATCGTAATCTGGAACCGGCTGTCCGTCTCGATACACATTCGGGTCGTTGACCGTGGTGCCCGGGCCTACGTCCATTGTGTCGTCGAGCGCCGTTCCGCCAAATGAGGGCACGCCGTTCCAGAGTTGCCGATGGGCTGCAATGCGATCCTGCACTCCCGCATGGTATGGGTTGGAGGCGGCGGCCGTTTGCGTAGTCATTGCAACAACTACCGGGATGACGAGCTTTGTGAAAGTTTTGAGAGCTATTTTTGGCATTTTGATCTCCGCTGTCGGATGCCTGTTCGGGACGATTTTCGTCTCTGCTCCTAAATAGCGACGGAGGCTGCTCTCGATAGTTATCCGGATGTGTGCGAGCGAAACGCCTTGGTATGTTCGCTTCCCTCTTTGGTATATCGGCCTACACCCGCTCCTTCGAGTGCGGGGCACTCATCGCAATTGATCTCTTCCAACGAATCGCGAGCCTGTTCCGGGCTCTGTCGATGGCGCCGCGGGGTTCGGTTTCTTATGTCCGGCAAGAGAGGCAGCAGGGCAAAAAGCAGCTCGTCTTTTCAAGCGCAATCGGCGCCGAGGGCGAGCCGCCTACTTAAAGGCGTCGTGATTCCAACGACAGTGTGGATCGCAGTGTTATGAGAGTGATGCTTGGTTGTTCAGCACGTAACATTCGGATTTATCCCGGACGAGGGTCCGAGGCGGCTTGAAACGACGGCTTGACTCCATAAGAAAAAGATCCATTGGGCGATCGATGACTATCTCGCGAATCATCACTGGTCCCTCTCCGATCGAGAACGACTAATGCCTGCTCCGGCAACACGCAGTCGCTCGGCTGATAAGCTATCATCATGCATCAAAGCCGAACCGCTGGAGCAGTTCGATCTGTCCCTTGCGTGTCGCCGGGTCCGGGGCAAAAGCTTGCTTCCCCTTCGCGGCCCAGAGCGCTCGCGCCTGTTCGCCTTGATTGCTTTTGAGCTTGTCTGCCATCCAGACTAGCGCGCCGAGGATCGTGGTGCGGTCATCGCCGGTCAGGTCCACGATACCGGCCTTGACAACGAGTCCGCCGAGTTCGATGAGATGCCGCGTGCGCTTACGGCGCTCGACCTGCCATGCACGCATGTCATGCCGCGCCCTTGCTGCCAGTTGACGGTTGCACGCCGCCCGGTTGCGCTCGAGCGCCGCTAGTGTGGCGCTCAGCTGCCGGTGCAGTTCGCCGCGCCCGGCCCTGAAAGAATGCGGCTCCTCGCCTCGCCCACGCCTCCCTCTTTCCAGCATCTTTGGTCTCAGTCAGCACGATCAGCGCGCCTGCCAGTTCATCGACGCTGAGGCTATCTGCCCCGGTTGCGATGACCAATTCGCCGAGCCCAAGCACCTTGCGGCTCTTGAGCTCACGCGCCTTGTCCTGAAGCGCTTTCAGTTCCCCGTCGAAATCCCGCGGCTTTCGCATGACTTTCTCCAACCATGTTGATGAAGGGATGGTAGTTGAGCCCTGGGCATAATGCTGTAAGGTTCGCGGGACGGTTTGAGACGGTGATCGCGATGGCGATCTATCATCTTCACGTCAAGGTCATTGGCCGCAAGTCCGGCTCCAGCGCGGTGGCGTCAGCCGCCTACCGCTCCGCCTCGCGGCTGCGCGACGAGCGTCTGGATCGCAGCCACGATTTTTCCGGCAAACGTGGCGTCGTCCATTCCGAGGTGCTGCTGCCGGAGAACGCCCCAGAGGTGTGGCGCGACCGCCAACGGCTCTGGAACGATGTTGAGGCGTTCGAAGTCCGGAAAGATGCCCAGCTGGCCCGTGAGGTCGAGTTCGCCATTCCGCGCGAGATGACGCAAGCACAGGGGATTGAGCTTGCCCGCGACTTCGCTCGGGCCGAATTCGTCGATCGCGGCATGATCGCCGATCTCAACGTGCATTGGGATTTCGGCGAAGACGGCATGGCCAAACCACATGCCCATGTCATGCTGACCATGCGGGCAGTGGACGAGAACGGGTTTGGTCGGAAGGTGCGCGACTGGAACCGCACCGAGATGGTCGAGCGTTGGCGCGAACGCTGGGCGGAGATCGCCCATGAGCGGCTGGTGGAACTCGACATCGACGCGCGCATCGACCATCGCAGCCTGGAAGCGCAGGGTATCGCGCTGGAGCCGCAAAGCCAGATCGGCGCGCCCGCCAAACGTATCGAGGTCCGAGGCATCGAGGGCCAAGGAACCGAGGAAGCGATCGGGGCTGATCGCGCCGCGATGCACCGCGAGATCGCACGCGGCAATGGCGCGCGGATCATCGCGAATCCCGATCTGGGGCTAGACGCGATCACCCAGCAGCAATCGACTTTCACCCATCGCGACATTGCCAAACTCGCCCACCGGCACAGCGACGGGATCGACCAGTTCAACGACGTCATGGGCGCGATGCGCAAGGCGCCCGGTCTGGTCGAACTTGGCAAGGATATCAGCGGCGAGGACCGCTTCACGACCCGCGACATGATCGAGGCGGAGCAGCGCCTGCACCATGCCGCCAAACTCATGGCGAAACGGCAACGCCATGAGGTGAACGACGCCGACAGGCGGGCGGCGATGGCGCGTGCAGAAGTGCGCGGTCTTGTCCTTTCGAGCGAACAGGCCGACGCGCTGGCATATATTGCGGACGGGCGCGATTTGAGCGTCGTGATCGGTCATTCTGGCACCGGCAAGAGCGCGATGCTGGGCGTGGCGCGCGAGGCCTGGGAAGCGGCGGGCTACGAGGTCCGGGGCGTAGCGCTGTCCGGCATCGCGGCAGAGAATCTGGAACGCGGATCGGGCATTGCGTCACGTACCATCGCCAGTCTGGAACATGGCTGGGGACAGGGCCGCGACGGGCTCACGAGCCGCGATGTTCTGGTGATCGACGAGGCGGGCATGGTCGGCACACGGCAGTTGGAGCGTGTTCTGTCCCGTGCCACTGAGGCCGGGGCCAAGGTCGTGCTGGTCGGCGATCCCCAACAACTGCAAGCCATCGAGGCGGGTGCGGCGTTCCGCTCGATTCACGAGCGTCATGGCGGCGCGGAAATCGGCGAAGTTCGTCGTCAACGGGAGGACTGGCAGCGCGAAGCTACGCGCTATCTGGCGACGGGCCGAACCGGCACTGCGCTCGAAGCCTATCACTCCCGCGGCATGGTGCATGAGGCCCAGACTCGCGAGCAGGCGCGCGACGATCTGATCGACCGCTGGGACCGCGACCGGCAGGCGTCACCTGATAAGAGCCGCATCATCCTCACCCATACCAATGACGAGGTGCGCTCACTCAACGAGGCCGCGCGGATACGGATGCGGGCCGCCGACGATCTGGGCGATGACGTTCAACTGAAAGTCGATCGCGGCGCGAGAAATTTCGCTAGCGGGGATCGCGTCATGTTCCTGCAGAACGAACGCGGCCTCGGCGTCAAGAATGGCACGCTTGGGATTGTTGCGCAGGTCAGCGCGCAATCCATATCCGTGCAGACCGACGATGGCCGATCCGTTCGGTTCGACCTCAAGGACTATAACCGAATTGACCATGGCTACGCCGCAACCATTCACAAGGCGCAGGGCATGACGGTGGACCGAACCCATGTGCTGGCGACCCCCGGCATGGATGCCCATTCGAGCTATGTGGCCCTGTCGCGGCACCGCGACTGGGTGGAGCTGCATTATGGCCGCGACGATTTCGCGGGTCGGGACCGGCTTGTTCGCACCCTGTCGCGCGATCGTGCAAAGGACATGGCCTCGGACTACGAGCGTGCCGATCCGGTACAGAGCTACGCTGAGCGGCGTGGGATCACCTTCCGCGAGCGCCTGGCCGAGATCGTGCGCAAGGTGGTGCCCGAGAAGGTACGCAACATGTTCGACGGCCTTCGCTCTCCTTCAGATGCGTCCGGCCCGGATAGCGGACGGAAGCCGGAGCGGGAAACGCCGCAAAGGGAAAGGAGCGGTACGCTAGCGGATCGGCGCGAAACCGAATCGCCAGAAAGAAAGGCGGCGGAAGATCCCGAAAAGGAAATGCGCCGGTTGCGTACCCGAGCGCTCGTGCGCCATGCCCGCGCTGTAGATACGATCTTCGATATTCAGGAGCTGGGCTTCGATGCAACTCCCGAGCAGGTGAAAGAATTGCAGCAGGCCCGGGAGGTCTTCGAGAAGGTGCGGCCGTATGGCTCGCACGATGCCGAAGCCGCCTACAAGAAGAACCCGGATCTTGTCCGCGAGGCGGCTGGCGGACGGCTCAACCGCGCCATCCGCGCGCTCCAGCTGGAGACCGAACTGCGCATCAATCCGGGCCGTCGCGCCGACCGCTTCGTGGAGGACTGGCAGAAGCTCGACCAAGCCAGTCTGCGCCGGTACCAGGCGGGCGACATCTCCGGCTACAGGTCCGCACGCTCGGCGATGGGCGATATGGCGAGAAGCCTTGAACGCGATCCGCGACTGGAATCGCTCCTCGCCAATCGCAAGCGGGAGCTCGGCATCGCCTTGGAATCAGGCCGCCGGCTTGGCCTTGAACTCGCCTTCAGCCACGGCATCGACCTTGGCCGAGGTCGAAGCAGGGGAATCGAAATTTGAATCATCCGATCTACCGCCTGTTCTTCGCCACAGTACGGTGACGGGTAAAACCCTGTTGCGCTCCCATTACTGCTTGTTCTGTCTGTCTCAGCAGCCGTCAGAAACAGCCAACAGGAGGCAGCGCGGCCATGCGCGAACCAGACCGGATCATCCGTCTGAAAACCGTTCTTGCCCGGACCGGGCTGTCTCGCTCCACCATCTACCGCAAGATCGCTGAGGGCACGTTCCCGGCCCAGCTCAAGATCAGCACCAACGGGACTGGATGGCATGAATCCGACATCAACCGCTGGATCGCCGATCCAGTCGGGTGGCGTCCGAAACGCCAGCGCGACGAGGTCACATGAGGCCGGTAGCTGATATCTGAACGAACCATGAGACTGGATTTCGACTAACAGGCCCTAGTCTCTTTGTCTTCGCTATAGCATCTAATTGTACGACGAGTTCGTACTAGTCTTTTCAGTTTGGCTTTGCCTGAGCATGATGCTTGGGATGATCAACACATCCGACATTTGCTCGGTGGGCAACGCCAAAGCGTATGCCTCGTCAAGTTTCACGGCGTCTTAAGGTACCATCGTGCGAGACGTCAGTCAAAAATTGTCCTTGCAGTCGAATCCAGATGAAGCAATCTTACGCCTCGTGCGCGTACTTGCCCGCCAGGCTGCAAGAGAAGATCATGAAAGCGAGCTCGCCGATCGAAGCGACAAGAAAGAGAGCGACGATCTATGCTCGATTCTCAACCGATCTTCAGAATCAGCGATCGATTGAAGATCAGCTTTCACTTTGTCAAAGCTATGCCGAGCGCGAAGGCTTAAGCGTTATCAGCACCTATGAAGATCGGGCTCGTTCAGGCGGCTCGGTCATGGGACGCGAAGGCCTTCTGCAGATGTTGGACCAAGCGCGGGAGAAATCCTTTGACGTAGTGATCGTCGAAGCGCTCGATCGCCTCTCTCGCGACATGGAAGATCTCGCAGGCATCCATAAGCGGTTATCTTTTCTCGGGATCGAGATCCGGGCGGTCCACGAAGGCGTCGTTAACACCGTGCTGGTCGGCCTTCGCGGCCTGGTCGGACAACTCTATCGTGAGGACAACGCGCACAAAGTGCGTCGTGGCCAAGCAGGGCGGGTCAAGCAAGGTTTAGCTGGAGGTGGCCTGACATACGGATATGCCGCGGTCGCCGGAAAAAGCGGCGAACGGGTCATCGTCGAGGGCGAGGCACAAGTGATCCGGCGCATCTTTCAGGAATACGTGGATGGTCGAACGCCTCGCGAAATCGCGCATGATCTCAACAAGGAGAGGGTATCACCTCCGCGAGGACGGGCGTGGAATGCCTCAACAATTAATGGCAATCTTGAGAGGGGTGCCGGCATTTTGCGGAACGAGCTTTATATAGGGCGCCTCGTCTGGAACAAGGTCAGGATGGTGAAAGATCCCGACTCTGGAAAGCGCCTGTCACGACCAAATCCGAAGAGTGACTGGCAAGTTGCTGAAGTACCGCATCTTGCAATTGTCGATCCAGAGCTATTCAGCGCTGCTCAGCAACGTAAAGAACGCCGCAGTCACACGCACCCAAGTCATCAGCGTCGACCTCGTCGAATGCTATCTGGCTTGCTCCGTTGCGGCTCATGTGGCTCGGGCATGGCAACCAATGGGCGTGACAAATCAGGGCGCGTTCGAATTCGCTGCTCGGCGGCGACGGAGAGCGGCACGTGCTCTGACGCCAAGACATTCTATTTAGACACAGTCGAGAGTGCAGTCCGCAGCGGGCTAAAAGCCGAATTGCGCGCGCCGAAGGCTATTGCCGAATACGTACGCACGTATCTAGAGGAGCGCAAGCGCCTCGCAGCTTCATCACATGCAAAACGGCAGCGCCTCGAGCAGCATCTGGGGCAACTAAACCGGGAAATTGAACGACTGGTGGATGCGATTGCAAAAGGACATGGCGATCCATCCGTGCTCGGACCGCGATCGACTGCCTTAGATGCCGAACGAAAGCGGATATCTGAGGAGTTACTCAGTGAACCGCCTACCTCGAAAGAAGTCGCGCTGCATCCGGCTATGCTCAAACGATACGAGGAGCAACTCGGTCGGCTTGAAGAAGCGCTAGCGAAAGGGGCCGACGCGGGCGACGGAGAGGCCGCAGAAGCCATCAGGGACCTAGTCGACACGGTCACCGTATTCCGCGATCCAGCACGCCCAGGTGGTGTAGCCGTGGAGATAGCAGGCCGATTAAATGCCCTGCTCGGGGAAAAGGCCTATCCAAACCAGGTCAAAGGAGTGTGGGGAAAGGTGGTAGCGGGGGAGGGACTCGAACCCCCGACCCCAGGATTATGATTCCCGTGCTCTAGCCAGCTGAGCTACCCCGCCACGGCGCAGGCAAACGCGGACTTTATATATGCCGCGGTCGCGAACGCGCGGCATATAAGAAGCAGGTCTTGGTGCTGTCAAGCAAAGCTCGCTTTTTGGCAGAAACGCCTGAAATATCCTGCTATTTCGGCCGGATGTCCGGATTGCCGCCGGGGCTGCCGGGCGGCGGAATCACCGGCGTGTTGCCGGCATCCGGCGTCGGCGCATGTATTTCCGGATCGACGCCCGCGGGCGGGCACAGCACACCGTCGGACTTGGCGAGCTTGTCGGTCAAGGGCTCGTTGGCCTGCCCGGTCGTCGTGCCGTCCGGGGGAGCGGTGGTGACGGCGCCACGCGATGGCGCCGCTGACGTTGGTGCGCAATTGGCGGCCAGTTCGGTTGGCGGAGCTGACGCAATGGGTTGCGATGGGGTCGTCGGCGAAGGCGGCGCTTGGGCTGCCGCCCCCTCCACCCAGACCATCAAGCCGAAAGCCAGAACAAGCGCATGTTTCGTCATGCAGGGAAAACGGACGAGGCGAGCGCTGGTTCCGTAGCTCGCATCAGTGATTTTTGCACATTAGCGATTTTGCGCTTTTCGATAACGGATCAGCGAGAAATGCCCCATCGGCGGCATCGGACGGCGCTCGGCGAGAACAACGCCGTCGTGTTTGGCCGCCCAGTTCACCAATCGCGCCCAAGGAAATTCGGGCCGCCAGCCAAGCCGTCGGGCGAGCGGCGCGAAAGCCAGTTCAAAGGCGCGCCGCGGACCACTTTCGGCGCCGATGTGATTGACCAGGATGAGTTCGCCGCCGGGCTTCAACACACGAACAAAATCATCGAGTGTAGCTTCCGGATCCGGAACCGCGGTGATGACATATTGCGCGACCACCGCATCGAAGAACGAATCCGCGAAAGCAAGATTCTTGGCGTCCATGACCGCGAGCGTCTCGACGTTCTCCAGGCCCAGCGATCGCACCCGTTGCTGTGCCTTGCGCAACATCGGCTCGGAAATGTCGACGCCGCATACCTTCGTCGTCGCGGCATAGTCCGACAGCGACAATCCGGTGCCGACACCGACGTCGAGAATCCGTCCGCCGATCCGGTCGGCTTCGGCAATGGTGGATTGACGGCCGTGGTCGAAGACTTTGCCGAACACGAGGTCATAGACCGGCGCCCAGCGCCCATATGCTTTCGCGACCCCCGCGCGGTCGATATCTGACGCCATGCCCCGCCCTGAATTTTATTTTATCCGCGCACCGCTTCGACCAACGGCGGTGCGACAATTCCCTTCGCCGCGCTACCCGTCAGCCTCTTTGCGCTCGCGCTTTGAATAAAGCCGCCGCCAAGCACCCGCGCGCGGCCCGACGGCGCATCGTAGAATACGCAGGCCTGGCCAGGGGAAACACCCTCTTCGCCGGCGACGAGTTCGACCGCATATCCGTCGTCTGTCGCGCGCAACCATGCCGGCTGCGGCGCGCGCGTCGAACGAACACGCACGAAAATCTCCAACCCCGCGCCAACCGCGCGATCAAGCGGGCCATCGCCGATCCAGTTGACCTCGCGCAGGCTAATGCGATCCATCCGCAGCGCTTCGCGCGGCCCGACGACGACGCGACGGTGTGCTGCATCCAGCCGCACCACGTACAACGGCGCGTCTGAAGCAATGCCCAGTCCGCGGCGCTGGCCGACGGTGAAATGAATGATTCCCGGATGGCGGCCGATGATGCGACCGTCGAGGGCGACGATATCGCCGGGCTCGATGGCGTTCGGGCGCAGCCGGCCGATCACGTCCGTGTAGCGGCCGGTCGGCACGAAGCAGATGTCCTGGCTGTCATGCTTGTCGGCGACTTCCAGTCCGAAGCGGCGCGCCAGTTCGCGCGTTTCGGGCTTGGTCATGTCGCCGAGCGGAAAGCGCAAGTACTGAAGCTGCTCGCGCGTGGTCGCAAACAGAAAATAGCTCTGGTCGCGATCGCTGTCTGCCGCGCATACCAGCGCACGCGAGCCGTCAGCCAAAGCGCGCGAGGCGACATAGTGCCCGGTTGCCAGCACGGAGGCGCCGAGTTCGCGTGCGGTCCCCAGCAAATCGCGAAACTTGATCGAGCGGTTGCATTCGATGCAAGGCACGGGCGTTTCGCCGGAAGCATAACTCTCGGCGAAATTGTCGATCACCGACTCGCGAAAGCGGCTCTCGTAATCCAGCACATAATGCGGGATGCCGATCCGTTCGGCGACATTGCGGGCGTCGTGAATGTCCTGACCGGCGCAGCAAGCGCCCTTGCGGTGGGTTGCCGCGCCATGGTCATAGAGCTGCAAGGTAATGCCGACGACATCGTAACCCTGCGATTTCAACAGCGCCGCGGTCACCGACGAATCGACGCCGCCCGACATGGCGACGACCACGCGGGTGTCCTGGGGACGGCCGTCAAGATCCAGACTGTTGCGCATCGCTTAAATCACCAATGTCACCGAGATAGCGCCACGCGCTTCGCGGCCACAAGGTGATCTTGCGGTGGTTAGAGGCGTCGGGGCGTTTTGCTTAGGTCTCCCCTCATTGGGGACGGCCGGAAAGCTGCTCTTTAATATAGGCCGTATGCGCGCGAAGCAATCAGGCCACATGCGGATTTGGGACGGCAAAAGTTGCCGCCGGGCAGAAAGGATGGGGCCAAGGCCAGCTTTCAGGAAGCAGGTCGGCAGAATAAGCCATTGAAATAACGAGGTATTTATTAATCCTTTGGCTGGCCCGGTCCTTGCTGACCACCTGATGAGTTCCTTCGTCGGAGGCCGCCCAGTGGTCAGTGCTACCCCAGATGCCGCAGCTACAGCCAATGCCGCGTTCCAATCCGCGCCATCGTGGCTGACGCGCGCCAACACGCCGTCGGCCAACGACCTTTTTGGGAATCTGGTCAACCAGAACACGCCGAACGATTCCGCGGCGTCGCTGCCACCGGTCCCGCCGCCCCAGAACAATGCAAATAATAATGCAGACGCCGGGCCGCCTCCACCCGACAACAATTCGGCGGCCAATGACGCGGCCAATAACAATACGGCACCAGCCAACAACAACAACGCGCCCAATCGGCCGCCATCGAACGATAACTCCAGCAACGCGGCAGATGCCAACCAGACGAACGACTCCAACAACGCTGATTCCGGCGCGAACACCAATGGGGCGACGGGCAACAGCACCAGTCCATCATCGTCCCCGACCAAATCGGGCTCGACGCAATCGACCGATCACAAGTCCAAGGATTCGCAAACCGATCCGGATTCGACCGCGGTGGATGCGACCATCCTGGCTCAACAGATCGGCACTTCCACGCCGACGCCGGTTGCCGTCGCAGTCCCGACATCTGCGCCTACGACCAATACAGCACCAACGCCGACCCCTACCCCCGGCGGTCCGACGGCGCCGCTGGCCATTGCCGCTGCCGCGATAGCCGCGAGCTCGCAACCGATCGCGCCGCCGCCCGGACCTTCGGTCGCGGGCAAAACCGATACGGGCACGGCCACGACCTCGACAACGGCAGCCGACAAGACGGCAGCGAAGACCGCTGTTGCAGCTCCCGAACCCGTTACAAGCTCGGGTACGCCGGCCACCACAGCCGATTTGACTTCCGTCGATGCGACGACACTGACCAAGGTGACCGCGCCCGGCACACCGAAGACCGGCCAAGGAAAGACTGAAGGCCCGGCCGCCAGCGGCTCCGCGACCAACTCGGCGTCGGCCGACGCGACCGCGGATACCACCGCGAACGCCGCGACACCGCAGGCTCCGACCACCGGAAAGCAGGAGACGACCAATGCCGCCGTCCAGGCAACGCCGGCGGATGCGGCAGCTCAAGCGCCCGCCGCAGCCGCCCGTGACCACGCGGTCGCCAATGCGACCCCCGCAGCCGCAGCCGATGTGACCGACACCAACACCCAGGCGATCGGCGCGCTGCAGCCGCAGATCAACTCCACTTCGGCACTGAATTCGACGAGCAACCTGACCGTGACGTCGGCTGCCAACGGGACCGTGCCTTTAAGCGGAGTAGCGATGGAAATCGCCGCCAACGTAAAGAGCGGCAAGAGCAGCTTTGAAATCCGGCTCGATCCCGCCGATCTCGGCCGGATCGACGTCCGTGTCCAGATCGATCAGAACGGCCAGGTCACATCGCATCTGACGGTGGAAAAGCCTGAAACGCTGTCGATGCTGCGCCAGGACGCGCCCCAATTGCAGCAGGCGCTGAGCGATGCCGGGCTGAAGACCGATAGCGGAGGCCTGCAATTCAGCCTGCGCGACCAGTCTTCCGGCCAGAACAGCGGCAACGACAGCAACCCCAACGCCCAACGGCTGATCGTCAGCGACGAGGATGCCGTCCCCGCCGCGGTCGCAGGCCGCAGCTATGGCCGGTCGCTCGGATCGAGCACCGGCGTCGACATCAGAGTTTGAGGAGAACGATATGACCGTTGTTTCAGGAACGACACCACAGACGACCTCATCTTCTTCCTCCTCCTCAAGTTCGGCCGCGGCCGCCAATGCGCTGGCGAACACGCAGATCGCCGGCAACTTTCAGAGCTTTCTGCAACTGTTGACGACCCAATTGCAGAACCAGAACCCGCTCAGCCCGCTCGACACCAACCAGTTCACCCAGCAGCTGGTCGAATTCGCCGGCGTCCAGCAGCAGATCAACACCAACGATTCGCTGGCCACGCTGGTGTCGCTGCAGCAGACCGCGCAATCCAGCCAGGCTCTGGAGTTCGTCGGCAAGACCGCCGTCGTCAAGGGCAACACTGCGGCGCTGACCAACAGCCAGGCGGAGTGGGAATTCAACATCCCCAGCGCCTCCACCATCAACATATCGATCGCCAACAGCACGGGCGCGACCGTCTACACTAACAGCTTCGCCGTCGCTGCCGGCAACAACCAGGCCTTCGGATGGAACGGCCTCGGCACCGATGGTACCCAGGAGCCCGACGGCAATTACACGCTCACGGCGACCGCCAAGGACTCCGCCGGCAACACGGTTGGAGTTACCACCTCGGTGGCGGGCGTGGTCAGTTCGGTCGATCTCACCCAGTCGCCGCCGCTACTGTCGATCGGCGGCCAGACCTTCACCGTCAATCAGGTCGAGAGCATTATAAATTAGGGCGCCGGCGGCGATCCAACCCGTTCACAGGACTTAAGACCTGGTTAAAACGCGCCGGTTTGAGACGCCACAACAGGCTTGGGAAGGCCTTTTCAAAGGAGATTCGTATTGAAGCCTTGGGCTTAGGCAAATTTTAAGCCGCTGGGCGTAGCTTAATGGCGTCAGTTCAGTGGTTGAGAGTTTGTGAGTACGCCATGACAGAACCCCATCGCCCGAGGGTAAAATACGTCATCGGGCCCGACGGCAGTCCGCTGACGATCGCGGATCTGCCCGCACCCGGAACCAAGCGATGGGTTATCCGTCGCAAGGCCGAAGTCGTTGCCGCGGTTCGCGGCGGCCTGCTTTCCCTCGAGGAAGCCTGCAGCCGCTATACGCTGACCGTCGACGAATTCCTGTCGTGGCAGTTTTCCATCGACCAGCACGGCCTTGCCGGCTTGCGAACCACCCGCATCCAGCAATATCGCCAATAATCGTCGCCTGATTGGCATTTGAAGAAAATCGACCTCCCGGAGCTTTTTCCGGCAAAGTGGAAGCCGGTTTGCCGTAAGAAAACGCTCGCTCTTAAGATGGCGCGTATTCTGATCGCAAAACCGGTATCCACTTTTGCGGAATACGCGCCGAGGTCGATCTTTGCTGTTTTGAACTTTCGCCACCGCCATTTACCTTTGTTAACCATATCGAAACCATCCCGTAGGCAATAATTGCCCAGTGGTCCGATCCCGATTGGGACCTGGTCTGAGGGGCGGTTGGTTTGCAGAGTCTCGTGAGCTTTCTGAGGGGCCTGGGCGCTTCGCGGCTGATGGCGATGGTGGCGGTGACGGCCGCGCTGATCGGCTTCTTCGCGTTCGTCATCATGCGCGTCACCACGCCGCAGATGACCACCCTCTTCACCGACCTCAGCCTCGAGGACTCCAGCGCCGTCATCAAGGATCTGGAGCGGCAGGCCATTCCTTTCGAAATCCGTAACGACGGCGCCATCATCATGGTGCCGAAGGACAAGGTCACGCGGCTGCGGATGAAGCTCGCCGAAGGCGGCCTGCCCAAGGGCGGCGGCGTCGGTTACGAAATCTTCGACAAGTCCGACGCGCTCGGCACCACGAGTTTCGTCCAGAACATCAACCATTTGCGCGCGCTGGAAGGCGAACTCGCGCGCACCATCCGCGCCATCGATCGCGTCCAGGCGGCACGGGTCCACCTGGTGCTGCCCGAGCGGCCGCTGTTTGCGCGGGAGACGCCTGAGCCGTCGGCCTCCATCGTCGTGCGGGTGCGCGGCAGCCTGGAGCCGCAGCAGATCAGGGCGATCCGCCATCTCGTCGCTTCCGCCGTCAACGGGTTGAAGCCGCAGCGCGTCTCGATCGTCGACGAAGCCGGCCAGTTGCTCGCCGACGGCGCCGGCGGCGAGCAAGACAATACGGTCGCCGACGAGCGCCGCGGCGCTTTCGAGAAGCGGCTGCGCAACGAGGTAGAAGGGATCGTGTCTTCGGTGGTCGGCTCGGGACGGGCGCGGGTCCAGCTCTCGGCCGATTTCGACTACAACAAGATCACCCAGACATCCGACAAATTCGACCCCGAAGGCCGGGTGCTGCGTTCGAGCCAGACCCGTGAAGAATCGAGCGCCACCGCCGAAAACAACGGTCAGGTCACGGTCGGCAACGAGTTGCCGGGAAATCAGGGTAACTCGACGACGCCGGTCGCGCGCGACCAGAGCAAGAAGACCGAAGAAACTAACAATTACGAGATTTCGCGCACCACCAAGACCGAAGTGACCGAAGCGGGACGGGTCAACCGCATCTCGGTCGCAGTCCTGGTCGATGGCAGCTACGTCAAGAACGACAAAGGCGAGATGGTCTATCAGGACCGCGGCAAGGAGCAGCTTGACCGGATCGCCACGCTGGTGCGCTCGGCGATCGGCTTCGACCAGAAGCGCGGCGACCAGGTTGAGGTCGTCAACCTGCGCTTTGCCGAAGCACCGATCGTTGCGCCGCTGGCCGAGCCCGCGGGCCTGCTCGGCATGCTGCAGTTCACCAAGGACGACGTCATGTACGTTATCGAGCTCGGCGTCATGATGCTGCTCGGCCTGGTCGTGCTGTTCATGGTGATCCGCCCGCTGGTGAAGCGTATCATTGCCGACGAGGTAGCTGCAGCACCCGCCGGGGACGGCGCGGTCGCGGCGGTCACGGATGGCAGCGGCGCGCAGGCGACGACCGGCTCCAGTCTCGTTCCCGGCATCAACAACACCGCGCAGCTCATCGACGTGGCCCAGGTCCAGGGACAGGTCCACGCCCAATCCGTTCATCGCGTCGGCGAACTGGCCGAGCGCAATCCCAACGAAACCGCAGCCATTATTCGTCAATGGCTCTCCGAACCCGCCGCGTGATCTGATATGGCCGTGCCACAAAACGTCAACGCCAACGACATCACCAGCGTGATTTCCTCGCTGGCGGCGCGCCAGGGCAATCGGGCCAAGGCCGAACCGCTTCCGGGCCCCAAGCGCGCTGCGATCCTGATGCTGGCACTCGGCGAGCAATATGGCGGCAAGGTCTGGTCGCTGCTTGACGACGACGAAGTGCGCGAACTGTCGATCCACATGTCGACGCTTGGCACGGTGGAAGCCGACACCGTCGAGGACATGCTGCTGGAGTTCGTGTCGCGGATGTCGGCGTCTGGCGCCTTGATGGGCAATTTCGACGCCACCGAGCGGCTGTTGCAGCAATATCTGCCGGCGGAGCGGGTCGTCGGAATCATGGACGAGATCCGCGGGCCTGCGGGCCGCAACATGTGGGAGAAGCTCTCCAACGTTCAGGAAGAAGTTCTCGCCAACTACCTCAAGAACGAATACCCGCAGACCATTGCCGTGGTGCTGTCCAAGCTCAAGCCCGAGCACTCCGCGCGGGTGCTCGCGATCCTGCCCGAGGACATGGCGCTCGACGTCGTCAACCGCATGCTGAAGATGGAGGCGGTGCAAAAGGAAGTGATCGAGCGCGTCGAACAGACGCTGCGGGTCGAATTCATGTCGAACCTTTCGCAGACCAGGCGGCGCGACGCGCATGAGGTGATGGCCGAGATCTTCAACAATTTCGACCGCCAGACCGAAACCCGGTTCATTACCTCGCTGGAAGAAGACAACCGCGAATCCGCCGAACGCATCAAGGCCTTGATGTTCACCTTCGACGATCTCATCAAGCTCGACTCGGCCTCGGCGCAGACGCTGATGCGCAACGTCGACAAGGACAAGCTCGGCATCGCGCTCAAGAGCGCCAACGAGGAAGTCCGCGGCTTCTTCCTCGGCAACATGTCCTCGCGCGCCGGCAAGATGCTGCTCGACGACATGGCGGCGATGGGACCGGTGCGGTTGCGCGACGTCGACGAGGCCCAGGCGTTGCTGGTCAACCTCGCCAAGGATCTCGCGGCCAAGGGTGAAATCACGCTGACCAAGAACCGCGCCGACGACGAGCTGGTGTACTGATGGCAGCTCCCGCAAAATTCCTGTTCGACACGGACTTCTCGGCACCCGACCGGATGCGCGAACGCCCCGCCACGCCAGCAGAGGTCGCCCAGAAGATCGCGGCGGCCGAGGCGCGCGCCTACCGCGACGGCTATGACGCGGCGCTACGCGAGGCCAAGGTGGAAAGCGACCGCCGCGCCGCGCTCGCACTGGAGACAATCGGCGTTGCCATCAAGGGCATTGCCGCGCGTTACTCGACAATCGAGAGCCGCATGGAAACCGAAGCCGTCGATGTCGCGCTCGCGGTCGCCCGCAAGCTCGCCGGCGACCTGATCGCGCGCGAGCCGCTCGGCGAGGTCACTTCGCTCGTTTCCGACTGCTTTGCCCAGCTGGTTTCGACGCCGCATCTCGTGGTCAGAATCAACGATTCCCTTTACGAGGCGGCTCACGCCCGCATCGAGGCACTGGCCAAACAGAGCGGCTTTGCCGGCCGTCTGGTGATCCTGGCCGAGCCGGATATCCAGACCGGCGACTGCCGGATCGAATGGGCGGACGGCGGCGTCGTTCTGGAACGCAGCGCCATCGAAGCCAAAATCAACGAACTTGTCGGGCGCTATATCGCGTCCCGAAACCAGGCCTGAACCGGCTGAGGAGAAATGAACCATGAGTGACCCCGACACACAGGTTCCGCTGCCGGATCTGAACGCTGCCGACGCGGCGACGGTGGGCGATATCGCCTATCGCGAGGACGAGAATGCCGCCCGCGTCGCGGCCGATCTCGAGGCCGTGTTCGACGTGCCGGTGCAGGTTTCAGCCGTGCTCGGCCGCTCTAAAATGGAAGTCGGTGAGTTGCTCAAGCTTGGGCCCGGCACGGTTCTCGAACTCGACCGCCGGGTCGGCGAAGCCATCGATATTTTCGTCAACAACCGCCTCGTCGCCCGCGGCGAGGTGGTTCTGGTCGAAGACAAGCTTGGCGTCACGATGACGGAAATCATCAAGGCCGAACGCAACTAAGCACAGTTTCCAATAAAGCGCGCCTGACCGGCGCGAACAGACGAACAGGAGAATACCATGCGGCTTCTTATCGTTGGCACCCTGAAGGGGCAGCTCACAACAGCGACCAAGATCGCGATGGATAATGGCGCTTCCGTCACCCACGCGGAGGATAACGAACAGGCGATGCGGGTCTTGCGCGGCGGCAAGGGCGCCGACCTGCTGCTGGTCGACGTTTCCCTCGATATCCGCGATCTCGTCATGCGGCTCGAGGCCGAACACATCCACGTGCCGATCGTCGCCTGCGGCATCTCCAACGATGCCCGCGCCGCGGTCGCCGCGATCCATGCCGGCGCCAAGGAATATATTCCGCTGCCGCCGGACCCGGAACTGATCGCAGCCGTCCTCGCCGCCGTCGCCAACGACTCGCGCGACCTCGTCTATCGCGACGACGCCATGGCCAGGGTCATCAAACTGGCGCAGCAGATCGCAGGTTCAGACGCCTCCGTCATGATCACCGGCGAGTCCGGCACCGGCAAGGAAGTGCTGGCGCGTTATGTCCACACCCGGTCCAACCGCGCCAAGCGACCGTTTATCTCGATCAACTGCGCCGCCATCCCCGAGCACCTCCTGGAATCTGAACTGTTCGGCCACGAAAAGGGCGCGTTCACCGGTGCCATCGCGCGGCGGATCGGAAAGTTCGAAGAAGCCACAGGCGGCACGCTCCTGCTCGATGAAATTTCCGAGATGGACGTGCGGTTGCAATCCAAGCTGTTGCGCGCGATCCAGGAGCGCGTGATCGACCGCGTCGGGGGGACGCGACCGGTTCCGGTCGATATTCGCATCCTCGCAACCTCGAACCGCAATCTGGCGGACGCGGTGCGCGAAGGCAGCTTCCGCGAAGACCTTCTCTTCCGCCTCAACGTCGTCAACCTGAAGATTCCACCGCTTCGCGAACGCCCGGCCGATATCCTGGAACTCGCGCAGCACTTCGCTAAGAAGTACTCCGACGCCAATGGCGTCCCGCTGCGGCCCCTCTCCACTGAGGCTCGCCGCGTGCTGACCACCAATCGTTGGCAGGGTAACGTCCGCGAACTCGAAAACACCATTCATCGTTCGGTGCTGATGGCGCAGGGCGACGAGATCGGCGTCGATGCGATCCTTACCCCCGACGGCGACCGCCTCGATGGCCCCAAGACCGTTCCGGCAGTGGCGCACGCCACTTTCGCCGCCGAACAGGTGACGCGCGCTCTGGTCGGCCGCACCGTGGCCGACGTCGAGCGCGACTTGATCCTGGAAACGCTGAAGCATTGCCTCGGCAACCGCACCCATGCCGCCAATATTCTCGGCATTTCGATCCGGACGCTGCGTAACAAGCTGAACGAATATGCCGACGGCGGTCTGCCGATCACGCCCGCGGGCGCAGGCGACATGCAGCGCGCGGCCGCAACGGCGTAAGCACTAGCAGCAACAACAGCCACCAATCCGGCGCGGGGGCAACCTCGCGCCGGAACTGTTTTATAACCGCCGCGTTTACACAGGTATTCTATTCCTGTTTGAAAGCGTTTGATGTCGATTTTACAGCTCGATCCGCCCCTTCCGGTGATCACTCCGAAGGGAGACGGATATGCCCATATGCTGATCGACTATGGCCCCGAATACCATCTGCTCTGGGTATGTTTTCTTGACGATTCCGGGGAGTGCTGGACCTACAACAACACCCAGATCCGGGCCCAAAAGAACGTCACCCTGGGCCGTACCTTTGTCTCACGCCATCAGGCAAAATCTGCTTCCGCCGCCGAGTAATTCGGCGCGTCGGGTTTGCGGAAGATGTGAATGGGATCGCCGGGCTCAAAGTCGCGACCTGTGAATATCACATAGGCGTAAAGCGCGAGATACGCGATCGCCAGCGCGCCGACGGCGTAGAACACCCAGGTGGCGGCGCGTTTCATCGGCCGGCTATGTCAGCAGCGAACATGCTGCGAGCCTACCACGACGGCAGCACGGCGCCCTTGAATTTGGTGAGGACGAATTCGCGAACTTCCGGCGTCTGGTAGCTCTGCACCAGCGCCTTGACCCATGGCTTGTCCTTGTCGGCGCTGCGCACCGCGATCAGGTTGGTGTAGGGCCCCTTGGGGTCTTCGCGCAAGATCGCGTCCTTGGTCGGATCGAGACCTGCCTGCGTCGCATAATTGGTGTTGATGCCGGCGACATCGACATCATCCAGCGTTCGCGCCGTTTGCGCGGCATCGACTTCCACGATCTTGAATTTCTTCGGATTGTCGACGATGTCGGCAACCGTCGGCTTGAACCCGACATTCGCCTTAAGCTTCAGCCCGCCCTTGTCCTGCAGCAGCAGCAGCACGCGGCCGCCATTGGTCGGATCGTTGGGGATCGACACCGTCGCGCCCTGTGGCACCGCATCCCAGCTCTTGTATTTCTTCGAGTAGACGCCCATCGGAAAATTCACCGTAAGCGCCACCGCTTCGATCTTGTAGCCGCGATCGGCTTTCTGATTGTCCAGATAAGGCTGGTTCTGAAACGAGTTCGCCTGCAAATCGCCGGCATCGAGCGCGGCATTCGGAACTACATAATCGGTGAATTCAACGATCTGGATGTCGAGGCCGTTCTTGGCGGCGATCGGCTTGACCGCTTCGAGGATCTGGGCGTGCGGGCCCGGCGTGACGCCGACCTTGATGGTTTCGGCGTGGGCCGGACGCACCAGCGATGCCGCCACGACGATCGAGGCCAGGAGAAGACGGAGGGAAATCATGGTTTGATCCTTTTCGAAAATACTCACTCACGAATTCCGGCTGCGCTTGTCGAGGCTGCGCGCAATCGTTTCGCCGAGCGACTGCACGCCTTGCACAAGCACGATCAGCACGAGAACGACGGCCGCCATTACCTCAGGCATGAAGCGCTGGTATCCGTAGCGAATGCCGAGATCGCCGAGACCACCACCGCCAACCGCGCCCACCATCGCCGAATAACCAAGCAAACTCACCAGCGTCAATGTCAGCGCCAGCGTCAGAGCCGGCAACGCTTCCGGCAGCAACACCTTGCGCACGATCTGCAAGGGGCTGGCCCCGAAGGCGCGCGCCGCCTCCACCAATCCCTGATCGACTTCGCGGATGGCGGCTTCGACCACGCGGCCGATGAAGGGAATGGCGGCAATGGTCAAGGACACCACCGCCGCGCGGGTCCCGATCGAGGTTCCGACAATCAGGCGCGTCAACGGCACGATGGCGACGACGAGAATGATGAAGGGTGTCGAGCGCGTCGCGTCGACGATGAGACCGAGGATTCGGTTGGTCGCCGGCGCCGAAAACAACTCACCGGCCCGGCTGGTCGCCAGAAAGACACCGAGCGGGAGCCCGAACACGGTCCCAAGCAGGCCGGAAAGACCGACCATGATCAGCGTGTCGAGCGTCGACCAGGCAATCAACTGGGCAATTTCAGGAGACATAGCCGAGATGCTCCACCGTATTCTGTCCCGACGTCAGTTGATCCATGATCCGCCTCAAGTCGTCCGGATCGGCGGAAACCGAGATGAACAGCGATCCGAACGGATGGCCGGCGATCGCCTCTACCTGCCCGTGCAGGATATTGACGTCGAGGCCAAGGTTTCGAGACACCCGCGACAGGATCGGTTGATCGGCGTTACCGCCGACAAATCCGATGCGCAAGACCGCGCTGTCGCCCGGCTGGCGCTGTGGCCGCAATTTCGCCGCCAGCCATTCCGGCACCTGGCTGCCGGTGATGGCGCCGACGAACCGCTGCGTCGTTTCGTGACGAGGCCGCGCAAAGATCTCGTAAGTGGTGCCCTGCTCCACGATGCGGCCGACCTCGAGTACGGCGACGCTGTCGGCGAGCTTTTTCACCACCATCATTTCGTGGGTAATGAACAAAATCGTCAGCTTGAGTTCGGCGTTGATCGTCTTGAGCAGCGCAAGAATCTGGTCGGTCGTCTCCGGATCGAACGCGGACGTCGCCTCATCCGACAGCAACACCTTGGGCTTGGTCGCCAGCGCCCGGGCAATGCCGACGCGCTGTTTCTGTCCACCGGACAGTTCGGCCGGATAGCGGTCGCGTTTGCCGGAGAGCCCGACCATCTCGAGCAAGGGCTCGACGCGTTTTCCGATTGCAGCCTTGTCGAAGCCGGCGATCTCGAGCGGCAATGCGATATTTTCGAGTGCGGTGCGGGACGACAGCAGATTGAAGTGCTGAAAAATCATGCCGATCGAACGGCGGGCCTGACGAAGGCCGGGCTCGTCGAGCGCGGTGACGTCGATGCCATCGACGACGACGCGGCCACCGGTCGGACGTTCAAGCCCGTTGACCAGACGAATGAGCGTCGATTCGCCGGCGCCGCTTTTGCCGATCACACCGACAATGGCGCCAGCGGGGACTTCAAGATTGACGTTGCGGAGGGCGACCACCTCCGCCGCGCGGTCCCGCGACGGATAGATCTTGCTGACGTCGTCGAAGGCGATGAGTGGACGGGCTCGCACGTCGCTCGGCGGCGCTCCGGGAATCGAGAATGGAGCGTTCATGAAAATAGGGTTCTACGCTGATAAAATCGATCTTGCGGCTTAAGGCTATACCAATGTGCCAGCCGCCCGGCCAGCCGGGTGGATACGCCTGCCAATCGTCAAGGTTAGATCTTGATCGGCACGAAATGATTGATGGCGATCAGGATCACCAAAAGGGCAATACCAAGACCGAGGCTGAAGCCGATCAGCTTCTTTTCGACCGGCAGCAGCGGCTCGACTTCCTTCGCGGAAATCTCGTTCTTGAGGTCAATTTGCGACATGTGGCTGTCCTTGATGAATTAGCTGACAAGCGGCGGCTTGAAACCGCTGAAGAACAGCCAGGAGATCAACAAGCCTACCCAGATCACGAATCCGAACAGGCTGACGAAATAGACCGCGGCAAGCTTGCCAAATCCCTGCTGCCAGAGTTTGCGGAAATCCGACAGCACACCGATCGAGAAGAAGGTGAGCACGAAGAAGATCACGCGGAATACATTGGCCTCGCCAGCAGCCACAGGAAGCGTCTTGGCGATTTCTGGCGTCGAGCCGAGTGCCAGCCACAGCGACACCGCGAACACGAAGATAAAACCGAGGATGAACTTCGGAAACCGCTGCCAGATTTCGATCGGCTTGGCCCGGTCCGGCCCCTTGTCGATGTGATTGGTCCAGATATAGCCGAGAATGAAAGCCCAGATGCCGATGAAGATGTCGATGAAGAGCTTCACGGTCGTGGTGGTCGCGAGAATCCAGCCCGGCTGATACTTGATGCCTTCCGCAGCTGCCTTCGCCATGATCAGCGATTCCGTGATGCCGCCACCGGCGACCGCCGCACCGTCGGTCTTGATCGCAAGACCCACCCAGGCGCCCGCCACCAGCGGCTCCTGCCACAGGAACGTCTGGGCGAGAAACGGCAGGATCAGGACTTCGACGACCGCGAACACAACAACAAGCGACGACACCAGGATCGGCACCGCCGGCCGCGCCCGGATCGCGCCGCCAGTGGCGATGGCCGCTGCCACGCCGCAAATCGAAATGCCGGAAGCGAGCGGCACCGACCATTCGCGGCTGAAACCAAACCATTTCCGCGCGACGTAATAGATCACGGCCCAATAGATCAGATAGGCCTCGACGATCGCGGCAGCGCCCCGCAACAACAGCGACGACGCCAGATTGAGCTTGCCCGCCGCGGTGATCGCAACGGTAGCGCCGAGAATCACGATCGCGATCTTGATGTAGAGCTCTGGCCGGATCGCTTCCTTCAGCCATTCCGCAAAACGCGGAAAGAAATTGGCGATCACAATGCCGGAGAGAAGTGCTACGATGAAGCCGCCTTCATTGGTCAGCTTGAGCGACCAGTCAATGCCGAATTTCTGCTGCTCGGCTGGCGTCACGGCGGCGACATAGGCGTAGCTGCCGACGATCCAGCTGGCATAGGCGATGGCAAAAACGGCCGTGAATGCGAGGGCAAATTTCCGAACGTCCGCGCCAAGCGTTGCAACGCCGGCGCTCAGCACCACGAGCAGCGCGAGATAGGTAGCGATCAAGGCGCCGCCGCCGCCCAACGAAGCATAGGCCTTGGCAAACGGATTGAGCGCTTGCGTGAGATTGGTATAGACCGACGTGGTGACGGCCCATCCGAGAAGGTCGGTCCCGCTGACACTGACCAGCGCTGCTCCAAACACCAGAAGGCCGATGACGACGGCCAGCCAGTCTTCGGTGAGCTGCGCCCGCAGCGTCAATGGCTCCGAGGCCTTGATCGCCGAGGTCTTGATCGCAATGTCCGACATTCCAATTCCCCAAAATGATCAGGCGGAGGGCCAAAAAGCCCTCCGTTTTTCGCTTTGAGGATGATGGCGCCGGACCCCACTGTCGAGGACCTTGGAAAAAAAGCGATGTCCGGCCTGTCATATCGACAGCAAACGGGGTCTTTCTTCCATCGACCGCGAGAATAATAGACCAATTTTCTCTACTGAGCCGCCAGCCGCCGAGCGCGGATATTTCGGTTATTCGGCGGCCTTGGAGACCGGCCTTGGAGCCGCGACATTGAGCGCCAGCTTGCCATAGCGGTCGGTAAAGGCTGCGGTGTGGATCTCTTCGAGCCGGATATCGCCGCTCATCACGCCAGCCTTCCAGGCGTCATGCTCGGGGTCGTGCTGGAATTCCGGCATCACTTCGCGGGCGAACAATTCCAGGGATTCACAGATGTGCTCATGGCTGTTCTTGCCGGCCTGATTGAGCAGGATGACCTGATCGATGTGCGAAGTACGGAACCGACGCAGCTTTTTGCGGATGGTTTCCGGCGAGCCGATCAGCCCGCTGCGAAGCGCGGCTTCCTGGGCTTCCGGGTTCTCGCGCTTCCATCTGTTGTATTCGTCCCACATGTTGACGGCACCCGGCGCCGGACGCTGGCGGTCCTGCGATGCGCCGTAGAAGCGCAGCGCAAACTGAAAAAACGTGGCACCATCAGCGCGTAGCCGAGCCTCCTCATCGGTTTTCGCGCACATGAAGAACGACACCAGCGCCATGTTCGGATTGATCTCGTAGTCGGTGAGCTTCTTCAAGCGTTTGGTGATGGCGTTATAATAAGCGTGCACCCAGGCATGCGCTGCGTCGGCACTGACGAACTGGAAACCGAGCGCGCCAAAACCGTTCTGGCCGGCGCGTTCGATGGTCGGCAATTGCGAACACGCCATCCACAGCGGCGGATGCGGCTTCTGCACCGGCTTCGGCACCACATTGCGCAGGGGAATATCGAAATATTTGCCGTGATGCTCGCTGCCGCCGTCCTTGAACATCGGGAAGATGGCGCGGACGGCTTCCTCGAACACTTCCTTCTTGGTCTCCATGTCGCGGGAAAACGGCGTCAGCTCGGTAATGGATGCGCTCTCGCCCATCCCGAATTCGCAGCGGCCGCGGCTCAAGAGATCGAGTACCGCGATGCGTTCGGCGACGCGCGCGGGATGATTGGTGGTGAGCTGAAAAATGCCGTGACCGAGCCTGATGTTCCTGGTGCGCTGGCTGGCCGCCGCAAGAAAGGATTCCGGCGACGGCGAGTGCGAATATTCCTCCAGGAAATGATGTTCGACGACCCAAGCATAATCGTAGCCGAGCCGGTCGGCGGTCTCCAGTTGCGTCAGGGCATCCTGATAAAGCTTGAGCTCGTCGTCCGCCTGCCACGGACGCGGCAATTGCAGCTCATAGAAGATGCCGAACTTCATGACTTCTCACCCGCGGGCCGGCTTATTGTTGAAACCAGTCTATTCTCGGCCAACGGCAAGTCCAGCCGAGGACCATGCCGCTAGTAGTGGAGTGGATTTGACGTTCGCTAATCACCCAGCCACGCACTCGCAAAGCGAATGTCAAATCCAAAACTCCACTAGAACCTATATTTGCTGGTGGTCCTTTGATTCTAACATTCGCAAAGTGGCTGAAGGGATGCGAATGTTAGAATCGGACCACCAGGCGGAAGCCGGCTTGCGCCGGCGGCATGAATGGTTAGCTTTTCAGCTTCGCCTGAGTCGTTGCCTCAGCCTCCCCTAAACGAACCCCATGACCAACTTCACGCCGCATCAGGATTCCGCGCTAAAGGCCGTTGCCGACTGGCTAAAGGCTAAGCCCGGCCGTCACGGCACGCCGCCGGTGTTTCGACTGTTCGGCTATGCCGGCACCGGCAAGACGACACTCGCGCGGCATATCGCCGAAGACGTCGACGGCGAGGTGAAATTCGCCGCCTTCACCGGCAAGGCCGCACTGGTGATGCGCAACAAGGGTTGCGACAACGCATCCACGATCCATTCGCTGATCTACCGCGCCCGTGAATCCGGCGTCGAACAGCCGAGTTTCGAATTGTGGGACGACGCGCCGGCCTCGAAGGCAAAGCTGATCATCATCGACGAATGTTCGATGGTGGATGCCGAAATGGGCCGCGACTTGATGTCGTTCGATTGTCCGCTGCTCGTGCTCGGCGATCCCGCGCAATTGCCGCCAATCCAGGGCGGCGGCTTTTTTACCGGCAGCGAACCCGACGCCATGCTGACCGAGGTGCACCGCCAGGCGCAGGACGATCCGATCGTCCGGATGTCGATGGATATCCGCGAGGGCCGGGATCTCGAGATCGGCCGCTACGGCGAGAGCGAAATCGTATCGCGCGCCGAGCTCGATCCGGAGCGCGTGATGCAGGCGGACCAGGTGCTGGTGGGGCGCAACAACACCCGCCGCGCCTACAACATGCGGATGCGGCAGAAGCAAAATATCGAAGACCCCTTGCCGGTTGCCGGCGACAAGCTGGTTTGCCTGCGCAACAACCGCAAGAAAGGCCTGTTCAACGGCGGCCTGTGGCGCGTGAAATCGCGCAACGCGTCGCGATCGAAGTCGCGTATCGTCAGCCTGCGGCTCGCGCCCGACGAGGAATTCAGTCACAAGGTGACGAAAGTTTCCGTGCGCTGCGATTGTTTCGAAGGCGGGATCGAGGCGATCCCGTGGGAGCAGCGCAAACCCTATGACGAGTTCGACTATGGCTATGTGCTCACGGTGCACAAGTCGCAGGGCTCGCAATGGGACGACGTCGTCCTGTTCGACGAGAGCTTTGCGTTCCAGGACAGCCGCGCCCGCTGGCTCTATACCGGCGTGACGCGAGCGGCCAAACGGCTGAGTATCGTCGTCTAAGCTGTGCCGGTCGGCCGGCGCGGGGTTCATTTTGGCCTTTAACTCACGGACTCGTGTGTATCCGTCTGTAACAGATCGGCTTTTGCCCCGTATCTTGAGGCAGAAGGCCGATTGCGAAGCCCCGCTGCCGGCCTAAACTCAAGCCTCATTCCGCCGAACCCGACAGAAAATCAGGAGCAAGCTCCCATGACCCGCCGCCCCCTCAGCCGCTTTTCCATGTACGCCGCCGCCATCGGCCTGCTGGCGATTTCCGCCATCAAGATCGCGCCTTCGGTGGCTGCGGAAGATGCCGTGGTCATTCCGCCGCCCGTGGTCGACATTCAGAACACGAGTTCCGTCCAGACCGCGGTCTTGGCCGGCGGCTGCTTCTGGGGCGTGCAGGGTGTGTTCCAGCACACTGCCGGTGTGGTTAATGCCGTGTCCGGTTATGCCGGCGGCAGCAAGATGACCGCGGACTACAGCACGGTCTCGACCGGCACGACGGGACATGCGGAATCGGTCGAGATCAAGTTCGATCCGAAGAAGATCAGCTACGGCAAGATCTTGCAGATCTTCTTTTCCGTCGCGCACGATCCGACGCAATTGAACCGGCAGGGACCGGACAGCGGTACGCAATATCGCTCGGCGATCTTCACCACAAATGACGAGCAGAAAAAGGTCGCGGACGCCTACATCGCACAGCTCAACGCCGCCAAGGTCTACAACAAGCCGATCGTGACCAAGGTCGGGCCGCTGGAAGGGTTTTTCGCCGCCGAAGCCTATCATCAGGACTACCTGACGCTTCACCCCAATCAGCCCTATATTGCTTACAACGACATTCCAAAGGTCGAAAACCTGAAGAAGATTTTCGCCCAGAACTATATCGAAAAGCCGACTTTGGTGAGTAGCATCAAGGTCACTAATTAGGAGTCTTGATTTCATGTCTGACGCCAAGACGATGCCGAAAGTAGAAAAGAGCGAGGCCGAGTGGCGCAAGGAACTGACGCCGATGCAGTACGCCGTGCTGCGCGAGAAAGCGACCGAAAGGCCGTTCTCCGGCGAGTATGAGCATGAGCAGCGCGCCGGCACCTATATCTGTGCTGGCTGCGGGCAGACGCTGTTTGAGTCCGATGCCAAGTTCGATTCCGGCTGCGGCTGGCCGAGTTTCACCCAGCCGGCAACCGAAAGTCACGTCGACGAGGAGCGCGATGTGAGCCACGGCATGATCCGCACCGAGGTGCTTTGCTCAAGTTGCAACGGCCATCTCGGCCATGTGTTCGAGGACGGCCCGGGACCGACCGGATTGCGTTACTGCATCAACTCGGCCGCGCTAAAGCTCGAGCCGAAATAGCGTTTTTAACGGCCTTGCCGCGGAGCCTCGAAAATCGGGTTCCGCGGCCGGAACCGGCGGCCTCGATATGCTGTTCTTCCGTCGGCTTGGCGGAATTCACCGCACTAGCCGGCCTTTTAGAGGAGGCGCGCCATGTCGGTTGGAACGATCCTCATCATTCTCGTGATCCTTTATTTGCTTGGCGGCTGGAGCGGCCGGATCGGCGGCTATGGCTATGGCCTCGGCCATTCCGGAATGGGGCTCGGCGGTGTAGTTTTGGTGGTGCTGCTGGTTTTGCTGCTCCTCGGCAAGCTATAATGCGCGTAAAGCACTGTAAATAAATAACTTTCTATCAAGGCGCCTGCCCGAAAGAGAGATTCATCATCCCGCTCGGCAGGAGTCGCAATTCTCGCGGAGACGCCTATATTAAGGGCTGTCCGAAATGAAATGACGTGTACCGGCGCCGCCCGATTTTTGCGCCCGTGCGACCTGTTCGCGATGCGGTTCGCGTTCTCACTAAAAAGAACAGAGGTCCCCGACCATGGCTTCCTTTAGCTTCAACACTGCTGCCGAATTGTTTCCTGCCGCCATCCGCAAGAAAAAGCGGGCGGGCTTCGCCTATCGGCGATTTGGCACCGCGGCGGAAGCAGTTCGTTTCGCGATCGAGGAATTGCCGGCGGATTCGCTGAACGGCGCCTACTTGCAAGTCGACGAGGCCCGCTTCGATCAGGTCGGCATTCGCACGCTGTATGAGAGCCAGGAATTCCCGCTGGAGCGCCGTCCGCGCGCGCCTGAACCGGTGGCCGCCGACGCCAAGACCGACGAAAAGGCGGCCTGATCCGTTCAGGGTTTTACCGGGATGACATCAGCAGCCGCGAACTAGTGGTTCTATCGCGGCTGCTTGTCCAGCCAGCGTCGTAAGATCCGGACGTTGCGCATATTAGCGCGAAACAGCACGTCAAACGCATCGCCCGCCAGTGGCACCATTCCCACCACACCGTCGACAGCGACGTTACCGAGCATTCGCGCGGTGACATGCCAGGGCGCGCCCATCGCACGCGCCTCCCGCACCAGCCAGAGCGCGAACGCGGTAGCCAACAGGTCGCCGACGACCGGGACCAATCTGATGATGCCGTCGACCCCGTAACGGATCTTTGTGCCCGGCAGAATGAAGGCGACGTCGAGCAGCTTGGCCAGCATCTCAAAGCGCGCCAGACGCTGTTCCCGGGTGAGGTTGCCGAACGGATTGGCGCTGGAATGGCCGAAGTCGAACTGGAACTGCCGGAAGCCATCGCGTAGTGAATGGGCCGGAATCTCGCGACCGTCCTGATCAATTACAGGGCCTTGTGCAGGGCCTTGTGCAGGACCTTGCGGCCGGCCGGCGCGGAACGCTCCGCGCGAAGCGTTGAAACGCGCGTCAGAGGAGGAAATGATTTCTTCGTTCGCCATGCCCATCAGATGGTAATGCACAGTATCGGCGCAAGTGCCACATCCGAACGACAAAATTAGTGTCGGAACGGTCCCGTCAGGACGGCAGCGCCGCCTCACCTTTGGCCTTGGCCGGCAGGTCGATGAGGTAATGGGCCAGCCCCGACGACACCGCCCCGCCAATAAAACCGACCAGACCGTACAAAACGAATTGCAGGAGGCCACTGTCCGGCCCACGCGATCCGTACAGCAATTCGGTCGCCGCAAAGCCGATCACGCCGACGATCAACAGGCGCAGGTACGGTCCAATTCGCTTGATGTGAAAGACGATGTCGTCCACGGCGCCCAGCATCAGCGCAGGCAACAGGCCGAACAGGTAGGAATACTGCAATGTCCTGGCAAACACTGCAAACAGCTTGCCCGCCTCCGACAGGCTCGGCGGGTGGCTCCAGTAGCCGGACATTACCGTGGTCGCCAGGAGAAGCAGGAAGCCGCCGAACAACGGCACGAGTGCAGCAAAGATCACATACCGCTTCATCCTGCGCCCTCGCCTACTCGCCCCATGCCGCGAAGGCGTCGTTGAAGGCGCGCTCGCCTGGAGCGCCCTTCTCGATGGCGATGATGGCGCGACGCTGATTGACATAGACCAGCGGCACGTCGAACCAGGAGCGCTCTTTCAACAGCTGCATGTTGCGCGAGCGGTCGGCCTCGACATTCGACAGGCCGACCAGGAAGAAGCCGTCGGTGACCTTGACGGCAAGGCCCGCGAGCGGCGTGCCGCGCGCCTGCTCGTTGGACTTCATCAGGATACCCGGCACGTTGCTGACGCCGCCGCCCGAGAAATCCGGCGGCAGAATGAAGGTCAATTCCGCCGTGTGGCTCGCCGGCAGCGATGTATCGGTATTGCGGCGGAACGACATAGTCATCTTGAATTTACGATCGGGAATCTCGATGTCGGCGCGGACCGCGATGTCGGCCTTCTGGTTGCCTGTGGCCTTGATCGGTTCGGTGCGCCAGATCACAGAGCCGACATATTGCTTGCCCTTGGGATCGGACGGATCCTCGTCATACAGCACGACCTTCTGCGCCACCGGCGCCAGTTGATCGCTCGACGACGGTTGTCCGACGCGATCGGCAATCTTCGGCTTTGTGCCGGGGACACCGGGATCCTTGGGAGCTTCGACGACGGTCGGCGAGGATTTGAACAAACCGCTGACCGTGCTGACGACCGACTTGCCCCACAGGATCGCCGCGCCGACGAGGATCAGAACGATACCGACCGCGATCGCGCTCTTGAACGGAAATATCGCCCCCCGCTTCGGCTCACTTCCGCGGCCGGGCGCGATCCGCGGACGCGGCGAGGACGGCTGCGGCGGGACGTAGCGTTCCGCCTCCGCGGCAGATTCATCGTACGAATAGGGCGCTTCGGAATCGAAACCGCGATCTTCCATGACCGGTTCGAGCCGGTCGAACTCGGGCGACGGCGACGGCACGTTGGCATAGGTTTTCCGCGCCGCGCGGCTCGCTTGCGCCGCGGCGCGGCCAAGATCGTCGGTATCGGCGGTGATGTCGCGAAACCCACGGACACCCGGCGGTTCGGGAGGGACTGCGTCCGATCCGCGGCGTGACACCGCCTGCCGCTCACGCGTGGGCGGCAGTTGCGGATCCTGCATCGAAATCTGCGGCTGGCGCGGCTGCTCCGGGCGAGCGCTGCGCGCCTGCCACTGATCCGGCCGGTCTTCCTGCCGCGTTTCCTGCCCCAAAGGCGGCCGATCGTTGCGCGGCAATGGCGGCGGCGCGCCTTGCCGCTGGCGTGGTTGCGGCGGCGGTGCTCCGGTCGGCGCGGTGTCTCCCGGCCGCGCACCGGGACGGGCATTGGCGCGCAGCGCCGTGCTGGCCCTTGAAGCGGTACGCGTCGGATCCGGCGCCCCGCGCGAGGCCTCGCGCGCCCGCTGGGCGGCCTCGGATTCCACCTTGCGGACGGCCTCTTCCAGCGACAGCCGCTCGCGGGTGATTTCGGACTCGCTGAGTGGCGGCTCGACGCTGCGGAGCTGCGCGATCAACGCCGCTCGCGCCCGCTCATAGAGCGCACGGCGGCTTTCGCCGGGAGCACTGGGGTCCAGTCCGGCGATGGCGCGGGCAATCAGCGGGTAGTAGTCAGCCATCTCAACTCAACAATCCACGCTCTGCGGTAATATCTCGTTAATCTCGTTAAGCCTCGAACGGATTCTGCACCAGGATAGTATCCTCGCGTTCGGGACTTGTGGAAAGCAACGCAATCGGGCAACCCACCAATTCCTCCACACGGCGAACATATTTGATCGCCTGCGCCGGCAGGTCCGCCCAGGAGCGGGCGTTGGCGGTGGGCTCCTTCCAGCCTTCGATCGTCTCGTAGATCGGCTTGACCCGGGACTGGGCACCCTCACCGGCCGGCAAATGGTCGATTTCCTTGCCGTCCAGGAGATAGCCGGTGCAGACCTCGATGGTGTCGAAGCCATCGAGGATATCGAGTTTGGTCAGCGCCAGGCCGTTGATGCCACAGGTGCGCACGGTCTGACGGACCAGCGCGGCGTCAAACCAGCCGCAGCGGCGTTTGCGTCCGGTGTTGACGCCGAATTCCTTGCCGCGGCGGCCGATCTCCTCGCCAGTCTCATCATGCAATTCGGTCGGAAACGGGCCCTGGCCGACCCGGGTCGTATAGGCCTTGCAGATTCCGAGAACATAACCGACCGCGCCCGGGCCCATGCCGGTGCCGGTCGCGGCTTGCGCTGCAACCGTGTTGGACGAGGTGACGTAGGGATAGGTGCCGTGATCGACGTCGAGCAGCGCGCCCTGCGCGCCCTCGAACAAAATGCGCTTGCCTTCGCGCCGCTTGATGTCGAGCAGACGCCATACGGTTTCGGCATAGGGCAAAAGCTGCGGCGCCAGCGCCGTCAAATCCCGCAGAATCTGTTTGCCGTCGATCTCTTCCAGGCTGAGCCCGCGGCGCAGCGCATTGTGATGCGCCAGCAACCGGTCGATCTTGTGCGGCAGCGTGTCGAGATCGGCGAGATCCATCAGGCGAATCGCGCGCCGGCCGACCTTGTCCTCATAGGCCGGGCCGATGCCGCGCCGCGTGGTGCCGATCGCGGTCCCTGCGTTGGAGGATTCCCGAAGCGCATCGAGTTCGCGGTGGAGCGGCAGGATCAGGGTGACGTTTTCGGCAACCCGAAGATTCTCCGGGCTGATCGCAACGCCCTGCCCCTTCAGCTTCGTCACCTCATCGAGAAACGCCTGCGGGTCGAACACCACACCGTTGCCGATCACCGCCAGTTTCGACGGCCGCAGGACGCCGGAGGGCAGCAGCGCGAGCTTGTAGGTCTCGCCGTTGATGACGAGCGTATGGCCGGCATTGTGGCCGCCCTGAAAACGCACGACGATATCGGCCTGCTCCGACAACCAGTCGACAATCTTGCCCTTTCCCTCGTCGCCCCATTGGGCGCCGACGACGACGACATTCCCCATCCGCAGCTATTCCCTCTGCAACCCTGTTAGTTCAGGCATGATCCGTTCGAAAAACCGGTCTTGGCCCATGGATCACTGTCCAGGGCATGCCCGGGGGCCAGCCGCATGCGAGGCACACCATCGGATAAAGGATGCGGGCTACCGACGCAAGCAAGAAGGCGCTTTATTTCACGCCGAGAAGGCCCATCAACCCATTGATATCCCCCAAAAATATGCGCCCCCGGGCGTCGCCCGGAGGATGGTTCAAAAGCTTTTGCCTATTGAGGCGGCGCCAAGGCAGATCGCATGGCCCTTCCTTGGCCTTTGGCCGCACGGGACGCCGCTGTCGGGTCCGCCGGTGCATGCTAGGTTCTGCCCAAAGACCTCAAGTTTTGTAGACCTTATGCCGAGGAATTCAGACCGGCCGCATTCGGCGGCCTGCTCGCATGTCTGATCGGCACGACACTGCAAGCGGCTCCTTATCCGGACCGGCCAATCACCATCGTCGTACCCTTCGGCAAAGGCACCACCGCCGATCTCATCGCCACCGTCGTGGCGCAGGCCATGTCCACAAACATCGGCCAAAAAGTCATCGTCGAACTCAAGCCCGGCGCGGGCGGCGGCCTGGCAATGGCGAGGTCGAGAACGCCGCGCCCGACGGCACTACGCTTGCCATGATCACGCAAGGCACCCACGTCTTCAATCTCAGCCTGTACAAGACGCTGCGTTACGATCCAGATCGCATCGTTCCGATCACGCCGATATCGGCGGTCTCCAATGTGATGACCGTTCACCCATCCAATCCGGCTAATACGCCGCTGGAAGTCGCCGCCGCGGCGAGAGCGGCGCCAGGACAACTCACCTTTGCTTCCGGCGGCATCGGCACGTCACACGCATCGATCGCCGGTGTCGACATCAAGCACGTGCCGCATCTGGTTTCCGTGGACGGCGTCAACAGAACCGTCAACGGCGAAATCACCATGGGCTTCTTCAACCTGCCGACCGTGATCGACCAGATCAAAGCGGGAAAGCTCAAGCCATTGGCGGCGACGTCGCTCGCACGCTCGCCGCATCTGCCCGGCGCGCCGACGCTCGACGCCTCCGGGCTGAAGGGCTATGACCTCGTAACGTGGTTCGGTTTCGGCGCACCGTCCGGTACGCCGCCGGAAATCGTGCAACGGCTTCGCGACGATTTTGCCAAAACCGCGGCCGATCCCAGCGTCAAGGCGAAACTCGACGAAGCAGGCCTCGATCCCATCGAGCAAATGCAACCAGCGGATTTCGCCCGCCTGATCGCATTCGACCGTGTCAAATGGACGCCGATCATCGAGGCGGCGAACGTCAGCGCGGAGTGATCGCGCCGCATCGCCGAAGCAGCGCACGAACTTCGGATAGTGGGCGCTCGTGTCCCGATTCCGAAGCTCGCATCATTTTACGGAGCCACGTTTCGAACTTCGGAATCGAAAGGACATTAGCAAACCTGTTGATCTAGTGTGGCCTTGGTTCAGAAGTCCGCATAACGAGCTCGCGACGACAATGATGCGAACTTCTGAACCGCCACACTAGCGCATGGTCGCGATGCATCCGGCAGCATTGATGGCCCACTAAAATCCGTGTCTTTGAAAGAGCCGGGCCAAGAATTTCCGGACCGACACCGGTCCGGGCGCGGCGTACGATTCGGTCCGAGACCAACCGCCGCATGTCCGCTTCCGACCAGATATCCGACGCCGCACCCCGCAACTGGCTTGCCAACCAGCCTTATGCGCTGCTTTCGATCGCTGCTTTTTGCTGGGCCGGTAACGCTATCGTCGGCCGGCTCGCCGCCGGTCACATTCCGCCGGTAACGCTCGCCTTCCTGCGCTGGTCGCTCGGCTTTCTGATCATCCTTCCTTTTGCCTGGAAACATCTCAAGCACGACCGGGCGGCGATCCACGCCAAGCTCGGCCTGATGGTCTTCCTGTCGCTCACCGGCATCGCCGGATTCAACGCCCTGCAATACTGGGCGCTGGAGCATACCCAGGCGCTGAACACGCTGCTGCTGCAATCCGCCGGGCCGCTGTTCGTCGCAGGCTGGTCGCTGATCCTGCTCGGCATTCGACTGACCTTGGCGCAGGCAATCGGCATCGCGGTGTCGCTGACCGGCGTGCTGGTGATCCTGTTGCACGGCGACCTCACCACTATTACGGCGATCGACTTCAACCGGGGCGATCTCATCTTTACCGCCGCGCTCCTGATCTTCGGGCTCTATTCGGTGATGTCGTTCAAGCGACCGGCCATCCATGACCTGTCATTCCTCGCTTTCACGTTCGCCTGCGGCTCTGCCTGCCTTGTTCCGGCGCTGATCCCGGAGTTGATCTTTCGTCCCGTCATGCAGCTCGACGTCACCAATCTCCTGTCGGTGCTTTACGTCGCGGTCTTTCCCTCTACCATCGCCTACCTCTGCTACAATCGCAGCATCCATCTGATCGGCGCCAATCGCACCGCGCCCTTCTTTCATGTCGTGCCGGTCTTCGGATCGGTGATGGCCATCGTTTTTCTCGGCGAGCGGCCGCAGGCTTTTCATGTCATCGGTTTTGCGCTGGTGCTGACCGGCGTCTTCGTGGCGTCACGAAAACCGTCTGCGGCATCAAGATGAGCGCGAGCGAGCCGCCATCTTTTGATCCCATCCGCTGGCTCAACCATCAACCCTATCTGCTCCTGAGTCTGGCAGCGCTGTTCTGGGCCGGCAATATCGTGCTCGGCCGCTACGTCGCCGGCCATGTGCCGCCGATGACGCTGTCATGTATCCGATGGATCGGGTCCTGCGTGATGCTGCTGCCGTTCGCGTGGCCGCATTTGATCAGGGATTGGCCGGTGCTGCGCCGGCATCTTCCGCTCATGCTTGCGCTGGCGACAACGGGTTTTGCCCTCAATAACGCGCTGTCCTATTGGGGACTGCAATTCACCCAGGCGCTCAACGCGCTGCTCATCCAGTCGTCCGGGCCTTTGTTTATCGCGCTGTGGGCGCTCGTCCTGTTCGGCATCAAGCTGACATGGGCGCAGCTTGCGGGCATCGCACTTTCGCTGGTCGGCGTCCTCACGATTATTTTGCGCGGCGACCCTTGCGCGCTCGCCGCCATCCGCTTCAATCTCGGCGACCTCATGATGACGGGGGCGCTGGTCGCATTCGGTCTCTATTCCGCGCTGATGCTGCGCCGGCCGGTGACGCACCAATTGTCGCTGATCTGCTTCACCATGGCTGCCGGCGCGCTGTTGTTGCTGCCGCCCTCGATCTGGGAATATGCCAATGGCATCCGCCTACAATTCGACGCGACCACGATGATGACGCTGGTTTACGTCGTGATCTTTCCCTCGACGCTTGCCTATCTGTTTTTCAACCGGGGCATTGCAGCGATCGGTCCGAACCGCGCCGCGCCGTTTTTCCATCTGGTGCCGGTGTTCGGCTCGGTGATGGCGATCCTTCTGCTCGGCGAAGAACCGCGGCTGTTTCATCTCGCCGGCTACATCATGGTGCTCGCCGGCGTCGTGATCGCCTCGCGAAAGGTATCGGCAGCCTAGAACGCCAGCGCCTTCGCCTGTTTCACCTGCGGCAGCGCCTTCACCTTCGACAGCACCTCTTCCGGAACCACGCCGTCAATTTCGACGAGCGCAATCGCGTCCCCGCCCTGCTTAGTGCGGCCGAGATGGAAGGTCGCGATGTTGATCCTGGCGTCGCCAAGGAGGCTGGCAAAATGGCCGATGAAGCCCGGCTTGTCCTCATTGGTGACGTAGATCATCGACTTGCCGAATTCGGCATCGACCCGGATGCCCTTGATGTCGACCAGCCGCGGCTTGCCGTCGGCATAGACCGTACCCGATACCGAGCGCTCCTGCCGCTCGGTGGTCACGGTGACCGTAATCAGGCTTTCGTAGTCGCTCTGCGCCGCGCGCACGACTTCGTCGACCACCATGCCGCGTTCCTTGGCAACCGCCGGCGCCGAGACGACGTTGACGTCGCCGAGCATCGGCCGCAGCAGACCCGAGAGCACCGCCGAGGTCAGCGCCTTGATCTTCATCTCGGCGACGTGCCCCTCATAGGTGATCTGCACCTTGGCGATGCCGGTCTCGGTCAACTGGCCGGCGAACGAACCGAGCTTCTCGGCGAGTTCGATGAACGGCCTCAGCTTGGGCGCTTCTTCCGCCGTGATCGATGGAAAGTTGACCGCGTTTGAGATCGCGCCGTGCAGCAGATAGTCGGACATCTGCTCGGCGACCTGGAGCGCGACATTTTCCTGCGCTTCGGTGGTGGCAGCGCCGAGATGCGGGGTGCAGATCGCGTTGGGATGACCGAACAGGACGTTCGAGGTCGCCGGCTCCTCGACGAACACATCGAAAGCAGCCCCCGCCACCTGTTTGGAATTCAGCGCATCGACCAGCGCCTGCTCGTCGACCAGTCCGCCGCGCGCGCAATTGACGATCCGCACGCCTTTCTTGGTTTTCGCAAGCGCTGCCGCATCGATGATGTTGCGGGTCTTTTCGGTGAGCGGCGTATGCAGCGTGATGAAATCGGCGCGCTTGAGCAATTCGTCCAGTTCGACCTTCTCCACGCCGATGTCCTTGGCCCGTTCGGGCGACAGGAACGGATCGAACGCGACCACCTTCATGCGCAACCCCTGCGCACGATCGGCAACAATCGAGCCAATGTTGCCGCAGCCGATCACACCTAACGTCTTGCCGGTGATTTCGACGCCCATGAAGCGGTTCTTTTCCCACTTGCCGGCCTGTGTCGACGCATCAGCCTGGGGAATTTCACGGGCGAGCGCCAGCATCAACGTGATTGCGTGCTCGGCGGTCGTGATTGAATTGCCGAACGGCGTATTCATCACAATGATGCCCTTGGCGGTCGCGGCCGGTATTTCGACATTGTCGACGCCGATGCCGGCGCGTCCGATCACCTTCAGCTTCAATGCCTTCTCGATGATCTTCGCGGTTGCCTTGGTCGCCGAACGGATCGCAAGGCCATCATAGTCGCCGATGATCGCGGCGAGCTTTTCCTTGTCCTTGCCAAGGTTCGGCTGGAAATCGACCTCGATGCCGCGGTCCTTGAAGATCTGTACCGCGGCCGGCGACAGCGCGTCGGAAATGAGCACTTTGGGTTTTGTCATGGTTCGATCCTGAAAGCAGAATTCGGGGTGTGCCACTGAAACCCTCTCCCCTTGTGGGAGAGGTTGGCGAAATCGAGCAAAGCGAGATTGAGCCGGGTGAGGGAAAAGGTTCGTCAGGACCCCTCACCCGCTTCGCGGCTACGCCGCTTCAGTACCCTCTCCCACAAGGGGAGAGGGTAAGAATACAAATCAAGCAGCCTTCGAAAGTTGCGCCTTGGTTTCGGCAAACGCCCAGTCGATCCACTGGGTCAACAGCGCAACGTCGCTCGCCTCGACCGTGGCACCGCACCAGATGCGCAAACCCGCCGGCGCATCGCGGTGGCCCGCGAAGTCGTAACCGGCGCCTTCCTTCTCGACCAGGCCGACCATCTTCTTGATGAAGTCGATCTGCGCGTCCGAGGTCAGCGAGGCGATCGCGGGATCGGTCACCTTCATGCACACCGAGGTATTGGAGCGGATCGCCGGCGTCCCTGCGAGAAAATCGATCCAGGGCGTTTTGGCCTGCCAATCGGCGAGCACCTTGAGGTTCTTGTCCGCACGCGCCATTAGCGCCTTGAGACCGCCGACCGACTTGGCCCAGTTCAACGCGTCGAGATAATCCTCGACGCAGAGCATCGATGGCGTGTTGATGGTCTCGCCGACAAAGATGCCTTCGTTGAGCTTGCCGCCCTTGGTCATGCGGAAGATCTTCGGCAACGGCCAGGCCGGCTTGTAGGTCTCGAGCCGTTCGACCGCGCGCGGCGAAAGCACCAGCATGCCGTGGCCGGCCTCGCCGCCCAGCGCCTTCTGCCACGAGAAGGTCACGACATCGAGCTTCGGCCAATCCAAAGGCTGCGCAAACGCTGCCGACGTGGCGTCGCAGATCGCAAGGCCTTCGCGCTTCGCGCTGATCCAGTCGGCGTTCGGAACGCGCACGCCGGATGTCGTGCCGTTCCAGGTGAAGACGATATCGGACGCCGGATCGACCTTGGAGAGATCGGGAATCTCGCCGTAGGTCGCGGCGAGCTTGGTCACGTCCTTGAGCTTCAGTTGATTGAGGATGTCGCCGGTCCAGGTTTCGCCGAACGATTCCCAGGAGATCGCCGTGACGGGCCGCGCACCGAGCAGCGACCACAGCGCCATTTCGACCGCGCCGGTGTCGGAGGCCGGAACGATACCGATCCGGTAATCGGCGGGCACTTCAAGCACTTCGCGCGTCAGATCGATGGCGCGTTTGAGCTTTTCCTTGCCGATTTTCGCGCGATGCGAACGGCCAAGGGCTGCGTCCTTGAGATTTTGCGGGGTCCAGCCGGGGCGCTTGGCGCAAGGGCCGGAAGAAAAGTGCGGCACGTGAGGCCGCGAAGCGGGCTTCGCTGCAGTCATGATCTACCCTTCCAGATAGCGAGCCTCCCGTTGGGGGGAGGTGTCCCGCCGTCGTGAATAAGGGAATCATCCTGAATCGTCAAGAAACTTCGTTTCGCTCCACCTCCACCTCCGAGGGACCGGCATCGGATTCCGGCTGTGGCTGTGCATTCAGCAGTTCGGCGGCGTCCGTCACGAGTTGCACCGCGCGGCGGCGGCTTCCGACTTTCAGGATATTCTTGTCATCGGCGCGCACGACATAGTCATCGCCGATCCGGACGATCGAATAGCTCTTCATGTGGCATCACCAAAGTTGTCCGCGCCGGACAGACGCCAAGGTGTCACGGATCGTTCCGCCGAAGAATTTCCGATGGTCTGATTAGTTTATCGTGCGTTAATGAGAACGAAGGGCGGCACTCATTTTCGCAATGTTCGCAAGCGCCGCTTCATCGAGCGGTCGAAACTGCGGCAAAACCAAAGCGCGAATCCGGCGCCCGCATCAGCGCGAGGCAGGGAGCCTCAAGGATTTTTCGGCCTCGCCGATCCAGCGCCGCACCGAGGCATAGCCGTCCAGGCGAAAGCCGCCTTCGTGCGCGACCCGCGTATAGGCCAACAGCGCGATATCGGCGAGCGTCAGCGCGTCACCGACGAAAAACCGGCGCGCCGCAAGTTCATGCTCCATTCGCGCCAAAGCCGCATAGCCGCGTTTGACCTTCTCGGGATCGAGATCGGAAGCCGGCCGGCCGAGATAGACGATCTGGAAACGGCAGTTGGCAATATAAGGTTCGTGGCTGAACTGTTCCCAGAACAGCCATTCGTCCATCTTGGCAGCAGCAAAAGCATCGGACGGAATGAGATCGCTGGCGCGGGCGAGGTAGCGAATGATGGCGTTGGACTGGGCCAGCGTACGGCCATCCTCGAAGTCGGCGACGGGCACCTGGCCGGCGCTGTTGAGTTTGAGGAATTGCGGCGTTCGACTTTCTTGCTTGATGATGTCGACCGGCATCCAGGTGTAGGGCAGACCCAGGCGGTCGCAGACCCATTTCACCTTGAGGCAATTGCCCGAATTAGTGTCGCCGTAAATCTTCATGATCCGCCGCCTTCGCCGAGAGAGCGACAGAGCAGCAGGCGCGATCCATGATGTCAATCATGGTCGATCGGCTCCGGCGGCCGATCAGAACTTGTAGCCGAGACCGGCGCGCACCGTGTTCATGTTGACCTCGATCAGGTCGACGAAGCGGACATATTCCCACTCGGCGCGCATGAACAGACCACCGACCAGCTTGATATCGACGCCAAGGCCAGCCGTGTAACCGTAGATCAGGTGGTTATGGAGCGTGTTATCGGCGTGTATCGAATAGCAGACCGTCGGCGGCGTCGGACCAGAACATGATGACGCTGCGTTTGCAAAGGTCGGTCCGTATTGGTCGTGGACCGTGACCGACTGCGATATATCGGCGTTGCCAAGCGCAAGTCCAGCGAACACGTATGGCAGGAAGACTCCATAGGCATAGGCCGCGCGCGCGCGGAATGTCGCCATATCTGAAATCGCGATCGAATCCGTGGAAGTGACCGAAACGTTGTGATAGAAAGTATCAGACAACGGTCCGCCGATGAGAGGCCCCGCGGTGGCCGTCGTTGCCCCGCCGAACGAGCCGTGCAGATAGGACATTTCGAGGCCGGCGACAACGTCGTCCCATTGCCAGTTATATCCTGTGAAGGCTCCATATCCCGACGAGCGCGCAGAGACGCCTCCGAGTTGAAGATTCCACTGCCCAACCCCCATTTGCTGAATGACGTTATTGGCAATCAGGGTGTTCAGCATGCTGGTGTTCGAGCCACTGAAGTGCTCGTCGGAAGATCCGTAGCCGTACTGGCCGCCGACAAAAAAGCCCTGCCAGTTGCTGGGCACGGTCGGTTCACCTACCGAGCCACGCAGGAAGTCGGGCATATCGGCGGCGTGCGCACTCGCCGAGATCGCGAACATCGCTACCGCCAACAGGACTCTACGCATCGACCACTCCCATCCACACTTTCGAACCTGGCGTGATCATCGCTCGTTAACCTTAATCAATCGTTTTCAGGCGCGCTTCATTGGCAAGATCTTGTCCGAAAACCGGCATCCGCTTTTCGGAAGATCGCGTTGCGCAAAACAAAACGGCGCGGGGACATCCCGCGCCGTTAACAAGAGTTGACTTAGGACTTGTTCGATCAGCCCTTGGTGACAAGCGGTGGCGGCATGTAGGCCGGCGGGCTTTCGAGATTCCAGCGCACGCCGAGCTTCACGTCCTGCGAGGTGATGTTGTGGAACTGGAAGACATGTCCGCCTGCCGAGTGATCGAAGGCGCTGTCCACCCCGGTCGTGCCATTGCCGAGATCGACATAGCTGTAGCCGAGTTCGACCGTCATGTTCGGATTGACCTTGTAGGCCAGACCCGCATGCAGGGCCCAGGCGAAGTTCCACTGCGAACCGGTTGCAGCCGACACCAGGCTCGGGCCGACACCACCACCGCCGAGCGAACCCACGCCCTGATCGGTGAAGTTCGCAATCGTCACCCGCGCGGTACCGATGCCGGCGCCGATATAGGGCGTGATGCAATACCAGGTGCCGAGATCGGCATAGGCGTTGGCGAGGAACAGCCATTCGGACTTCTGAGCGTTGTAAACATCCGAGCCGAAGCCCGTGGCTCCGCCGTTCGGGAAGCTGATCAGGTCGAGACCGTGGAAGTTGGTATTGCCGCGATACTCGCCGGTCACGTCGACGCGGAACCAGTGATTGAACTGATAACCGGCGCCGATCTGGTAGATGCCGCCGGTGTCAAATCCAGTTTTTTCCTGGAAAGACGTCAGGTTGGCGTAGAGCGCAGGATTGGTGTTGCGAACGTTGTCGACGCGCTGGTTGCTGAATCCAATGTCGCCGCGCAGATACCAACCGCCGAAATCGGCCGGCGGTGGAGCGTAACCCATCGGCGGGGGCGCAATCGCCATGTCCGCGGCGCAAGCCATCGATGACAACAAGGATGCCGCTCCGGCGACAATAAAAAACTTCACGCTACGCATCGGTCTCGTCCCTTTGGCCGGTGAGGCAAACGGCCTCACATCTAAAACTCACGTCCGGGACGATGGCACCAAATGTTTAAGCGCCGCTTAACCCTAATTTTTAAGGTTGATATTTCGCGAACGAAGCTATCGCTGTAAATTTCACTCGGGCAAAAAAGCGAGCGCCGTCACAAGTGCTAACGAGGTGTGAATGAGAAATGGCGAGTGGCGAAGAGCAAGCAGCGAATAGACGGTCGCTTGATATTCGCTATCTCACTGCGTGTTGCGGCATCTTCGGCAGGAACACCGCGAGCAATCCGATCGCCGGCAGAAACGAACAGATCTGATACACGAAAGCGATTCCGGTGTGGTCGGCGAGTTTGCCGAGAACCGCAGCACCCAGGCCGCCGATGCCGAACGCAACGCCGAAGAACACGCCGGAGATCATGCCGAAGCGATGCGGCACCAATTCCTGCGCGAACACGATGATCGACGACGTCGTCGAGGAGATGATGAGGCCGATGAACACGGTCAGCACCGCGCTCATTCCAAGCCCGACATAAGGCAACGCCAGCGTGAATGGCAGCGCACCGACAATCGAGAACCAGATGACGATCTTGCGGCCGAAGCGATCCCCTAATGGGCCGCCGAAGAACGCACCGGCCGCGTTCGCGGCAAGGAAGACGAAAAGATAAAGCTGCGCCGCCTGGGTCGAGACGCCGAAGCGCTCGATCAAATAGAAGATGTAGTAGCTCGAAAGGCTCGAGACGTAGAGCTGCTTGGAGAACAACAGCATCACCAGCACCGCGAGCGCGATCTGAACCCGGCGCGGAGACGGCGCGTCCGGATGGGCGACCATCGCATTCATTTTTTTGGCTTTGATCTGCGGCTTGTACCATTGGCCGATCCGCCACAGCACGACGATCGCAAGAAATGCGATCGAAGAGAACCAGGCGATTGACGGCTGGCCGAACGGAACGACGATCAGCGCCGCAAGCACCGGTCCCATCGAGGTGCCGAAACTGCCGCCGAGCTGGAACACCGATTGCGCAAAGCCGTAGCGGCCACCGGAGGCCAGCCGCGCGATACGCGCTGACTCCGGATGAAACACCGCAGAGCCAAGACCGATCAGCGCAGCTGCGATCAGAATGACTGAATATTGATGGGCGATACTGAGCAGCAGCAGACCGAAGAAAGTCGAGGACATGCCGATCGCCAGCGAGAACGGCTGCGCTTTCTTGTCGGTGAAATGTCCGACCAGCGGCTGCAACAAGGACGCCGTGAACTGGAACGCCAGCGTGATCAATCCGATTTGCGCAAAATCTAGCGCATAATTGTCCTTCAGGATCGGATACACCGATGCGATCAGCGACTGCATCGTGTCGTTGAGGAAGTGCGAGAAGCTGATGCCGATGAGCACGATATAGGCCGGCCCGGCCACGGCTGCCTTCAGCGACGCGGGCTCGACAACGACCGGCTCGGTCAAGGTTTCATCGGAGACGATAACAGGCTTGTTCACGGAATCATTCCCGGCGGCATGCAATGCGCATCTCCTACGCCGAGGGTGTCCTTGCGACCACCGTCATTAGAAAATGGCTGCGATGCGTGTGCCGCGCCGCATCAGGCCGCGGCCTGGCCGAGCGCTGAAACGATATGGTCGACGACTTCCTCGACCAGCAGCCGATCGTCGCCCTCGCCCATCACGCGGATCACGGGCTCGGTTCCGGACGAGCGCACCAGCAGACGGCCGTGGCCGTTGAGTCGTTTCTCGCCGGCAACAATCGCCGATTTGACGTCGGCATTGTCGAGCGGCTTGCCGGAACGGTAGCGCACGTTCTTGAGGATCTGCGGCAGCGGATCGAAGCGGCGGCAGACTTCGGATACCGGGCGACGAAGTTTCTGCACGACCGCGAGCACCTGAAGTGCGGCGACGAAGCCGTCGCCGGTGGTGGCATAGTCCGACAGGATAATGTGGCCGGAGGGTTCGCCGCCGAGATTGTAGCCGCCGGCGAGCATTCGCTCGAGCACGTAGCGGTCGCCGACGGGGGTACGAATGAGCTCAACGCCGATATCCTTGAGGAAGCGTTCGAGGCCGAGATTCGACATCACGGTGGCGACGATGCCGGGCTTCGCCAGGCGGCCGTCGTCTTTCCAGCTTTGCGCAATCACGGCCAACAGCTGATCGCCATCGACCAGATGCCCGCGCTCGTCGACTAGGATCACGCGATCGGCGTCGCCATCGAGTGCAATGCCGATGTCGGCACGCAACTCGCGCACCTTGCGGCTCAAGGCTTCGGGCGCCGTCGAGCCGCACTCCTTGTTGATGTTGAAGCCGTCGGGATCGACCCCGATGGAAATGACGTCGGCGCCGAGCTCCCACAGCGCTTCCGGCACGACCTTGTAGGCGGCGCCGTTGGCGCAATCGACCACGACACGCAGGCCCTCGAGGCTGAGTTCGCGCGGCAGCGTGCGCTTGGCGAATTCGATGTAACGGTCATGCACGCCGTCGATCCGGCGGGCGCGCCCGAGGCTTGCGCTTTGCGCCAGCCGGCGGTCGAGCGATTCATCGAGCAACTGCTCGATCTGCTTTTCGACGTCGTCGGACAGCTTGAAGCCTTGCGGGCCGAACAGCTTGATGCCGTTGTCCTCGAACAGATTGTGGGAGGCCGATATCATCACGCCGAGATCGGCGCGCATCGACTTGGTCAGCATCGCGACCGCCGGCGTCGGCATCGGGCCGAGCAGCAGCACGTCCATGCCCACCGAGGTGAAGCCCGCCACCATGGCCGTTTCGATCATGTAGCCGGACAGGCGGGTATCCTTGCCGATGACGACGCGATGGCGGTGATCGCCGCGCTGAAACACCAGCCCGGCCGCCTGCCCTACTTTCAGTGCCAGTTCAGGCGTGATCAGGCCATTGGCGAGGCCCCGAATCCCGTCCGTTCCGAAATATTTGCGGCTCATAGTACCCCCTGCCCGCATCTCCAAGGCCATTGCCGAGATGCCGGGCGTCTGCCCATGCTAACGTTGCGGCGGTTATAATGCCTTCGCCGCTAAAATGACTTCAAAAAATATGATGAATCATTTCCGGACAGGCTTCCCGGAACGTAACTTAAGCCATTGATAACATGTAAATTATTTCACGACCCATCGGCTGGCGGAGGCTTTTCAGCCCTTGCGCTTGACGTACCCGTCCTCTTTTGACGGGGCCGGCTGGGTGACGCTGACGGGATCGGAGCCTGGAAACGTCTCTTCCAACCCCTCCTCCAGCGCTTCTTCGAGCCCCTCCTCGCGCGGCTGATTTGCAGGCTTTTTGCCGTGGGAGGACTTTGCGGGCGGGCGGCTCATGGGGATGTCCTCCTGCTTGGTCGTCAAGTGACGTTGCACTCGCTGATGTTGCACTGGCGCCTGCCATGCTAGATGACGGTCAACGAGCCAATTACAAGTGCGGAAACGTCCATGAAACACATTACCTGCATCGAGGATCTACGGCAGCGCCATATGCGGAAGGTGCCGAAGGCATTTTTCGACTACTGCGACCGCGGCTCCTATGCCGAGGAAACATTGCGCGCCAACCGGGAAGATTTGCAGGCGATCAAATTGCGCCAGCGCATCCTCGTCGACGTGTCGAAGCGCGATACCTCGACCACCATTCTGGGCGAACCGGCGGCACTGCCGCTGATCCTGGCGCCGGTCGGTCTGACCGGCATGCAATACAGCGACGGCGAAATTCATGCCTGCCGCGCCGCGCAAGCCGCCGGCATTCCCTATACACTGAGCACGATGTCGATCTGCTCGATCGAAGACGTTGCCGCCAATGTCGACAAACCATTTTGGTTTCAGCTCTACGTCATGAAGGACCGTGGCTTCATCAAGTCGCTGATCGAGCGCGCCATCGCCGCCAAGTGCAGCGCGCTGGTGCTCACCGTCGATCTGCAGGTGATCGGACAGCGGCATGCCGATATCAAGAACGGCATGACCGTGCCGCCGGAATGGTCGCTGTCGAAAGTGTTCGATTTCGCCACCAAACCCGCCTGGGTCGCCGGCGTGCTGCGCGGCAAGCGTCGCACCTTCGGCAATCTCGCCGGTCACCTGAAAGGCGCCGACGATGTTGTTGCCCTCGGCCAATGGATCGCGACGCAGTTCGACACCACGCTGAACTGGAAGGACGTCGAGTGGATCCGCTCGATCTGGCCCGGCAAGCTGGTGCTGAAAGGCATTCTCGACGTCGAGGATGCCAATGAAGCGGTCAAGACCGGCGCGCAGGCGCTTGTCGTGTCCAACCATGGCGGCCGTCAGCTCGACGGCGCGCCGTCGTCGATCGCCGCACTGCCGGAAATCGTCGATTCAATCGGCGACAAAATGGAAGTGATGTTCGACGGCGGCATCCGCTCCGGCCAGGACGTGGTGCGGGCGCTCGCGCATGGCGCCAAGTCCTGCATGATCGGCCGCGCTTACGTGCACGGCCTCGGCGCCTATGGCGAAGCCGGCGTCACCAAGGCGATCGACATCATCCGCAACGAGATGCTGACCACCATGGGGCTGTGTGGCGTCAACACTATCGCCGAAATCGACGACCACGTGCTGGCGGTTTAGTCTTAAGAACACGAGAACACAGCGGCCCGACAGGTCCACCTCTCCCATGGGGAGAGGTCGGATCGCTCCTGGCGATGCGATAGAATCGTCCAGTGCGATCCGGGTGAGGGGGTTCGGTCTTGAGCAAGGGTTTAGGGCCGTTCAAAGCTAGAGCGAGGCAGTCGCGTGCTGCGCAAAGCAATGCTGAAGCGCGGCTATGGCAGGCGCTGAGAGGACGCCGGCTCGCCCGTTATAAATTTCGCCGCCAGCATCCGGTCGATCGATACATCGTCGATTTCGTCGCCCTTGACTCCAAACTGATTATTGAAGTCGATGGCGCGACACATAGTACGGATGCCGAGCTTGAGCATGACTCCCAGCGTACCCGCGTTCTGGAGTCGTTCGGCTTCCACGTAGTTGAGGGTCAACAATCTCGATATCTACAACAATCTCGAGGGCGTGTTGGAAATGATCTGCAACACCTTGGGGATCAGTGAGAGCGTAACCCCTCACCCGCCGCGCTAACGCGCGTCGACCTCTCCCAATGGGAGAGGTGAAAAAACCGGCCGTCATTCCGGGGCAGCCCGCAGGGCTGAACCCGGAATCCATTTCTCCCAGCACCTCGGCGGCGCCGGATCCCGGTTCGCACTTCATGCACGCCGGGATGACCGCTTCGCGGTCACATCGGCGGCGCGATGCCGTCGCGGCCGACGCCGATGCGGTTGGTCTCGAGCGAGCCGTCGTCCTTCTTCACCGCACCGAAGATGATGATCTTGGCGCCCGGTTTGATCTCGGGCTTTGCGCCTGTGACGAAAGCAACAATCGCCGTGTCTGGTGTCACCACGACCTTCTTCTCGCCGTCCTTGTACTTAACGTCGATGACCTGGCCATCGACGCCGGCGACAGTCTGGGCGACGGTGGCGTTGGTCATCGTGGAGTTCGGACGCAGATCCCACGCCCTGAATCCTTCGGCCGCGCCGCGCATGGCTTCCGGGAAAATATGGATCGCCAGCGCTTTCTGGCTGCCATCGGGTTGCGGCATGCCGGACACGCCGATGTAGCTGCTTTCCTTGATGTCCGAGAGCGACGCCTTGGCGACGCCGATGACCGTGATATCGTCGGTCATATTCACCTTTACATCGGTACCCTCGCGGGTCTTGATGCTCATGGTCTTGCCATCGACGCTTTCGATGGTGCCGCGGATGCGGGTGGGCGTCGGCGACTGCTGCGCCCAGGCGCTGGATGCGAGCACGGACACGACGGCCAGCGAAGCTGCGAGCGAACGCGGCAGCCACGAAGAAATTTTCGGCATGGTTTATCCCTCAACGGTTTAGGTCGAACTGCGAGTCTCAAGACGATACCCCGCAGGCGCGAGGTTATTCCGGCTCAAGCGGGGGACTATGTTCCCCATCACCAATTACGCGTGGCGCGGGCGAAACGTTACATCGGCGGGGTCAACCCGTCGCGACCGACGCTGATGCGGTTGGTCTCATACGACCCGTCCGGCAGCTGCTTGATGAAGGCGATGATCTTGGCGCCAGCCTTGAGGTCGGCTTTTTCGCCGGGAACATAGGTCACGACGGGGGTGTCGGGGCCGACCGTGACTTTCTTCTCGCCGTCCTTGTATTTGACCATCAAGGTCTGGCCGTCATTGCCGGCGACTTGCTCTGCCACCGTCGCATTGGTCATGGTCGAGTTCGGCTTCAGATCATAGGGACGCGATCCCTCGCCGGTGCCGCGCATGTCCTCGGGGAAGACATGAACCTCGACCGCGTTCTGCCGGCCGTCCGTGCCGGGCACCGTGGTCGTGCCGATGAACGAGCCGAGCTTGATGTCGGCGAGCGAAATCTTGATGATTCCGACGACCTTCGCATCGGAAGTCAGGCGCAGCTTGACGTCCTCACCGCTGCGCGATTTGACCACGATCAGATCGCCGTCGACGCTTTCGATGGTGCCGCGCACCCGCGTTGGGGTCGGCGGCTGTTGTGCGATCGCGCCAAGGACAGAAGCAGCCACCATCGCCGCGGCGATCAGCGGACGGGCAAACGTCGAACGAACCATGGACATATCAGCACCTCCTCGTGCGGCGAATTTGAAGTTCCTATCGATTTCGCCGCGGGTTCGTCATAAGAACTTCAAATTCAAGGCCGCACTAGATCAATAAGCTAGCTAGTGTCCTTTCGATTCCGAAGTTCGAAACGTGGCTCCGCGAAAGATATGAACTTCGCAACCGGGACACTAGCGCCAGGCCACCTTAGCGATGGATGCCCTCGGTTCCATAATACAAACGGTCACAACCGCGCGATCAGAAGCTTGGCCGCCCGTTTCGGGCCGCTCACGCCCCCCGGAGATCGGCCTCGGCCAAAGCCCGCAGCTCCGGCGTCACCTGCGGCCTCTGGCCGAACCACAATTCAAAGCCGCGCACCGCCTGATGCAGGAGCATGCCGAGCCCGTCGGCCGTCTTTAATCCGCGTTCCCGCGCGGATTTCAAGAGCGCTGTTTCGAGCGGGACATAAACCAGGTCGGCCACGATCGCGTTGGAGGGAAGTAGCCCAACATCGAGTTCAAGCGGCGGCTGGCCGCGCATGCCGAGCGACGTGGTGTTGACCAGAAGGCCCGCCCGCGGCAGCACCTCGTTGATCGTGTCCCACGCGATCGCCTGCACGGAGTTTCCGAATTGATCGGCCAAGGCGCGCGCACGTTCCATGGTGCGGTTCGCCAGATGCACGCGCTGGATACCGCGTTCAATCAGGCCGAACATGACCGCGCGCGACGAGCCACCTGCGCCGAGCACGAGCGCGTCGCCGGTCGCATCCCAGCCTTTTGCGGATACATCGAGATTGTCGACAAAACCTTCGATGTCGGTGTTGGTCGAGCGCAGCTCGTCGCCGTCATACCACAGCGTATTGGCGGCGCCGACGGCGCGCGCCCGCGCATCCGGCACGCTCAGCGCCAGCGCGCGTTCCTTGTGCGGAAGGGTGACGTTGGCGCCGACAAAACCGTGGCCCGACAGATGCTGGACGAATTCCGCAAAGCCTTCCGGCGGTATCGCCTCGATCGTGTAGCCGCCTTCGATGCCCAGCGTCCGCAACCAGTGATGATGAATCAGCGGCGAACGCGAATGCGCCGCCGGCCATCCGATCAGACACGCAGCGCGAGGTTTGGTCATGGATGCCATCATCGTTTATTCACATCGGGCAAGCCGTCCGGGCTGTCAATGCTAGAGGTGGACCGTCGCCGCAACGATCCCACTCAGAGCCAGCGCCGCGCCGGCCGCGAACCAGATCGCGGCGAGATTGATCCAGTGATAGGCCAACGCACCGCACACAGCGCCCGCCACCAGCGCCGCCCACAGCAACAGATTTGGCAGCCAACCCCAGCGCGCGCCGCCGGTCAGCGCCGCCGCCACAAGCTGACCGACCTTCACCAGCGCACCGGTGATGTAGGTGAGGCCAAGGCCAGCGCCGCCATCGATCTGGAACACTGCATTCTCCAGTCCCATCGCCAATACTATCGCGGCGACCGCGGCATTCGACAGGCCAGACGCATAACAAAGCGCGGCCAGCGCCAATAGCAACGCCTCCACCAGCAGCACCCATGGCTGGCGATTGGCGCCCCGGCCGAGCACGATCAGGCTGCCGCAGGCCGCGCCGGTCACGAACAACAAAATCAAGCCGATCGCTTCCGCCGCGTTCCACCAATGCCCCTGCGCCAGGCTGACGCCCAGCCGTGTCGAGTTGCCGCTCATGAAGGAGACGAACAACCCGCCGAGATGCAGGAAGCCGATGCCGTCGACATATCCGGCCATCGCACTCAGCGCACAAGCGAGCGCGAGATTGCGGCGTGACTTGAGAATCATGAGACCCGTCGCCATGACGGGTCGCAGTTTTCACGAAAACGGGCCGGTTTGAAAGGCGTGACCGCCGCCGAAACGCGTACGGCGCGGATGTGACGCGTCAGCTCTCGGTGAGCCCATCCGGCTCGTCGGCTGGGGTCTCGCGCGCGCCTTTGATGTCTGCTACGGCGCGTGCGATGGTTTCGCGGTATTTTGCGCGCGGCGGACTCACCCCATGGGTCAGCAGTACGCGGCGCACCGTGGGCGACGCGCCGGTGATAAAGAGGCGGATGCCCTGGCGGCTGGCCTTGGCCGCGACCCTGCTCATTGCGTTGGCCGCGGTGGAATCCAGAAACGGCACCGCCGCGAAATCGACCACGAACGCCTTGCGGGTGTCGGCGATGCTATCGAGCACCGTGCCGACGGTTGACGCCGCGCCGAAGAAGAACGCTCCGGTAATGCGATACACCAGCACGTCCGGATCGACCGCGAGATGGGAATCGTAAGGCACGCGGTCACCATTGGCGAAATCCGCACGATCGGCCTGCACAAGAGGCGCGTCGGCCTCAACACCCGTCATCTCGGCCATGCGGTTGATGAAGAGCACTGCGCCGAGTGCGAAGCCGACCACGATTCCTTCGGTAAGATCGCGGAAGACCGTCAGCAGGAAGGTGGCGAGCAGCACCGTGGCATCGCCCCAGGAAGAGCGGATCAAAAGTGCGAATTCGTGCTTCTCCGCCATGTTCCAGGCCACGACCACCAAAACTGCCGCCAGTGCGGCGAGCGGGATGTAGCTCGCCAAGGGTGCCGCGATCAGCATGAACAGCAAGAGGAACACCGAATGCAGCATGCCCGAGACCGGGCCGCGCGCGCCGGCGCGGACATTGGTCGCCGTCCGCGCGATGGTGCCGGTGACGCACATACCGCCGAACAGCGCCGAGCCGATATTGGCAAACCCCTGCGCCACCAGTTCGCAATTCGAACGATGCCTGCGGCCGGTCATACCGTCGGCCACCACCGCCGACAGCAGGGACTCGATGGCGCCGAGCAGAGCGAAGGCAATGGCATCCGGGAAAACCGCCTGCATCTTCGCCAACGAGAACGAAGGCCATGCCGGCGAAGGCAATTGCCGGGGAATGCCGCCGAAGCGGGTGCCGATGGTTTCCACCGGCAGCGACAGCGCCCAGGTCGCGAGCGCGGCAACCACCACCGCAATCAGAATGCCGGGCCAGTGGGGCCGAAGCGCGCGCAAGGCGACGATGATGGCAATGCTGACGGTGGCGATCGCAATCGCCGAATGGTTGGCGGTCGGAAGTGCACCCGCCAGCGCTTCCAGCCTCGGGATGAATTCACCCGGCTCCTTTCCCGCAAGTGTGATGCCAAACAGATCCTTGAGCTGGCTTGTGAAGATGATGACGGCGATCCCGGCGGTGAAACCCACCGTCACCGGATAGGGAATGAATTTGATGTAGGTGCCGAGCCGCAATAAACCCGCCGCGATCAGAAATACCCCGGCCATGGAGGTGGCGAGGATTACGCCGTCGACGCCGTGGCGTTCGGCGGTCAACGACACCAGCACGATGAACGCTCCGGCGGGTCCGCCGATCTGGAACCGGCTGCCGCCCAAGAGCGAAACGATGAAGCCGCCAACCACGGCGGTATAGAGCCCGCGATCGGGGGTCACGCCCGATGCGATCGCGATCGCCATCGACAGCGGAAGGGCGACGATCGCCACCGTCAGGCCGGAGGTCACGTCGGCGCGAAGGTCCGCAAGGCCGTACCCTTCGCGCAGGACCGTGACCAGTTTCGGTACATAAAGTTCGGCGAAGGTCGGTTGATGCGTTTGGCGCACCCGCTCATGTGCAGTGCTCATTCCCCTCACTGCTCCTGTTCGGTTGCGAAATCGCCATCGCGATGCCAGGTCACTCGTCACATTCGACGTGGCGGACCCGGCTCCTTCAATCGCACACCGCGTCCACCATCCTCGCTGCGTGCATGTTCACCGATCAGTTCGACACCGGCACGATTGAGCGCATCGACGACCCTGGTCAGGGATTCGACGACGCCGCGGACATTGCCGACGCTCGCTTCCATCCGCTGGATGGTCGGCAGCGAAACGCCGGCGAGTTCCGCGAGCGCCCGCTGGTCGATACCCAGCAAAGCCCGCGCCGCTCTCATCTGGAAGGACGTGATCACCGGGTCATTCCATATTTTAAAATGATAAATGATATCTAATACGCTTACAATGATGTAAAAAACATCATCTTGCAAGGCCTTTCACTCGAACGCCGCCCTCCCAGCGGGAAGGCCGGGGCCGAGCCGCGTGGCATCCGGCAGCAGGCATGTCGCGCCTGCTGCCTTCTAACATCGGTGTGCTGGATTACGCCGCGACGCCGTGGGCCGCGATGATCTGGTCGGCCGCCCTGCCCGTGACCTCCGCCATGCGCTCGAACTGCCGCGTGAAACTGCCGGCGCCGGCGGTGGCGGAGCGCAATTCCACGATCAGTTCGCCGATCTCGGCTTCCGGCATCATCGCGCGGACGCGATCCCATCCCGGCCAACCCTCGCGGGTATCGAAGCCGAGAATTTGTCCGCGCCGTCCCGACAGGATGGCATTGATCTTCGCCGTCGCTTCCGTCGGGCAAACGATATCCACGATGTGGATCGGCTCCAGCAAAACCGGCTGGCATTGCGGAAGCGCTTCGCTGACCCCAACCCGCGCCGCCGTGCGGAACGCAAGGTCCGACGAATCCACGCTGTGATAGGAGCCGTCGGTCAGCGTCACCTGCACGTCAATCACGGGAAACCCGAGCGGCCCGCGCAACAAGGCGTCGACGACGCCTTCCTCGACGGCCCCTATATAATTCCGCGGCACCGCGCCACCGACGACTTTTTCGTGGAATTCAAAACCGCCGCCGCGCGGCATCGGCTTGACCTCGAGCACGACGTCGCCGAACTGACCGTGGCCGCCGGACTGCTTCTTGTGCCGGCCGCGTTGGCTGATCGGTTTGCGGATCGTCTCCAGATAGCCGATCGCCGGCGGATGCGATTTGACGTTGACGCCGAAGCGATCTCGCAAGCGTTCCAGCGCAACACGCAGATGCATCTCGCCCTGCCCCCATAACACGCTGTCATGGGTGCGCGGGTTCTGCACCATGGTCAAAGACGGATCTTCCTCGTTCAGCCGCAGCAACGCCTGGCCGAGCTTGACGTCGTCCTTGCGGTCGGCTGCCGCGACTGCGATCGCGAGCACCGGCGGCAACGGTTCGACATGCACCAGCGGCCGCGGCGTGGTCTTGCCGCTCGACAGCGTGTCGCCGGTCTTCACCGTGTCGAGCTTGCCGAGCGCGACCGTTTCGCCGGTTTCCGCCGACGGCCGCTTGTTGTCCTGGCCGACATACAGAGCCGAGACGCCCGATACCCGGCCGGCTTCGCCCGACGAGGCCTGCAACGTGGCGCCATCATCGAGACGTCCGGCCAGCACGCGCGCGAACGACAGCTTGCCGCCGTGTTGCAGATGCACGGATTTGAACACATAGGCCGTCGCATCTTTCGACGAGGTCACGCCGAGCCGCCTGGCCGTCTCGGTGACGCCGGGAGCTTCGTGCCGCAGTGCCTTCATCAGGCGCAGCACGCCGTTCTCTCGCATGGCAGAGCCGAGCAACACCGGGCAGATCAACCCCTCACGCAATTCGCGGGCGAGGTCGTCGAACACGGCGTCGCGCGGCGGCTGGATGTCTTCGAGCAACTGTTCCATCAGCGCATCGTCGTGATCGGCGAGCTTTTCGAGCATCGAGAAGCGCGCTTCCTTCTCGCGGTCGAGATCGCCGCCTTCGAGCGCGACGACTTCGGACGCCTTGTGCTCGCGATAGACAAACGCGCGCTCCAGCGCCAGATCAACGAAGCCCGCGATTAGATCGCCGTTCCAGATCGGGATCTGGCGCAGCACCAGCGGAATCCTCGAGGCCGGCTGCAAGGTCGCAAGCGTCTCGCGAATTCGCTTGTTGGCGCGGTCGATCTTGTTGAGAAACAGAAAACGGGGAATGCCCAGATCTTCCAGCTCGCGCAGGATGATCTGAAGCTGAGGAAGCTTTTTCTCGTCGGCCTCGCAAACCACGACGGCTGCGTCCACCGGAGGAAGGGCCGCACGCATGTCTTGGGCGAATTCGACCGAACCGGGACAATCGATAAACGTGTAACTGTCGTCCATGAAGTTGGCGGTGGCAGCCGTCAGTCCGACGCCCATCTTGTGACGGCGCGCCTCCGCGCTTGAATCGCCGACGGAAGTTCCGGCGTCGACGCTGCCGGCGCGCGAGGTTGCGCCCAGGCGCGCCAGTATCGCTTCTAGAAGTGTGGTTTTACCGCTTTGGAAAGGGCCCACCAGTGCGATGCACCGTGGACCGCGGGGACTTCTGACGTCTTGTCCCATTGCCGCCTCCTCATGTGGAGCTCGGCCCGTGATTGGGTCGGCAAGGGTGTATGCTCTTCCTCCATCATGAATTTGGCAAGGAAGAAATCTATTCGCAGTGCAACGTTAATTTCTGCGACCTCTCCATGATAGGGAGAGAGGCCGCAGCACTTTTATGGATGGTGAGAGGCGAGAGAGATAAAGAATCAACGTCCCGGACGCAGTTCCAGGCTCTCAAGTCCGGCGGCGACGTTCAGGCCGACCTGGCCTTGCAGGCTCAGCGGTTGCAGCGAGATCGAATTGTTGGAGCCGCCGACCAGCACGTTGCCGCCGCCGCCGACGCCGACCGAAGCGCTGCCCTGCGCGCCCGCATAGTTGCCGGAGAGATCGCCGGGTCCCAAGCGCCTCACCGGCGAGAACACGCCCCAGGCCAGCGCGGTTTCCTGGGTGATGCCGAGATCGACGCCGACCTTGCGAATAGTCGCGACGTAACGATCCTCCGGTGCGCCGTCGATGCGCAGCACGCAGCCGAGATTGGTGACCGAGCCGACGATGAAGCCGATGCTGGCCCCGCCGCGGCATTCGAGTACGCCGACCTGGACGCGTTCCTGAGCGTTGGCGCCAGCGAGAGGCGCGACCAGCATGGTGGCGGCAATGCCGGCAAGGATGATCAAACGACGCATGAGGAAATCTCCAACTGGGAAGAGGTGATGCAAATGAACGCGCGCACCGTCTTAAGAACACGCATTAAGGCCGCGCGGCTCTCTATGACATATCTTCCACAGGCGTGCCAGATTTTGCGGATCGCGCGCAAGGTTAATTCCGGCTCGCGGAGGCCGCGAACCGGAAGCCTGTGCGAAGAAATATTACCGCAGATTGCCGCAAAAGCGCTGGATGCGCTTGCAGGCATCTTCGAGGTCGGAGGTCTTGGTGGCGTAGGAGATACGGAATGCCGGGCCCAGGCCGAACGCCGAGCCCTGCACCACCGCGACGCCTTCGGTTTCCAACAACTCCGTGACGAAGTCCTGATCGTTCTCGATCACCTTGCCCGACGGCGATGTCTTGCCGATCGTGCCGGCGCAGGACGGATAGACGTAGAACGCGCCCTCCGGCCGCGGACAGTTGATCCCGTTGGCCTGGTTGAGCATCGACACCACGAGGTCGCGCCGCTCCTTGAACACCTTGTTGTTTGCCGGAATGAAATCCTGCGGACCGTTGAGCGCCTCGACGGCGGCCCATTGCGCGATTGACGACGGGTTCGACGTCGACTGCGACTGGATCGTCGACATCGCCTTGATCAGCGGCACCGGGCCGCCGGCGTAGCCGATGCGCCAGCCGGTCATGCAATAGGCTTTCGAAACGCCGTTTACGGTCAGCGTGCGCTCGTACAGTTTCGGCTCGATCTGGGCCGGCGTCGCGAACACGAAGTCGTCGTAGACGAGGTGCTCGTACATATCGTCGGTCATCACCCAGACCTGCGGATGCTTCACCAGCACGTCGGTGATCGCCTTCAGCTCAGTACGCGTATAGGCAGCGCCCGTCGGGTTCGACGGCGAGTTGAGAATAATCCACTTGGTCTTTGCCGTGATCGCCTTTTCCAGCGCGTCGGGCTGCAACTTGAAGCCATGTTCCGCCGTGCACACGACCGGGACGGATTCGCCGCCGGCCAGCGCCACCATCTCGGGATAGCTCACCCAGTAAGGCGCGGGGATGATCACCTCGTCACCGGGATTGATGGTCGCCATCAGCGCATTGTAGAGCACCTGCTTGCCGCCGGTGCCGACGATGATCTGGTTCGGCTTGTAGGACAGGCCGTTTTCCCGCTCGAACTTGGCGATGATCGCCTGCTTCAATTCGGGAATGCCGTCGACGGCGGTGTACTTGGTCTTGCCGGCCTCGATCGCGTGGATCGCCGCCAGCTTGACGTTGGCGGGCGTGTCGAAGTCAGGCTCGCCGGCGCCGAGGCCGATGACATTGCGCCCCGCCGCTTTCAGCTCGCGCGCTTTATCCGTGACCGCAATCGTTGCGGACGGCTTCACACGGTCGAGCGCAGCAGACAGGAAGGGCATTATCGGCTCCAGGTTTTGGGTTGAAAGATGCGGCCAAAATCAGACATTGGGCGCGCATCGTTTCTAGGACCGTTGTGCTGCAGCGGCAAGCAAAAAGCAGCGATTTTGCCGACACTTTGTCGTTCAACGGCGCTTCCGATTAACGATCCGCAAAGGCTGGGTTGGTAGAGCAATATCCGGAACGTGAAAGGCGGCCTTTTCGAAAGATCGTGTGCCAACCATGGGTCTCGGGTCGATGACGGACAGTGATCGTTTGCGGCGCGCCGATCGCGCGATCTGGGGCACGATCGGCCTGATCGGTCTCGCCGTGATTGCCGCGACCTTCCTCACCCCGCTGCGGATCGAATGGCGCTCGTTCACCGCGCCGGTCTCCTGTGGCGCGTTCATTGCCGCCGCCGCATGGTTTTATCGCTCCGTCCGCAACGAGCCGCGGCTCGCCGCCGTGCTGACCTCGACCGCGCAAATCATCGCTTTCGCCGCCGTCGGCGCGCCGTTGTCCTACCTTGCTGCGACCGCCGGATTTCCCCTGCAGGATGCGCTGTTCGATTCCTGGGATCGCGCGTGGCTGCATCTCGACTGGACGCCGCTCATGCAAATGATCGCGGAGCGGCCCAACTTGCGCCTGGTCTTGATGGTCGCTTATTCCAGTTTCGCGATTCAGACGGTGACGACCGTGTTCGCGCTCGGCGTGGCCGGCCACTTCTCCCGTCTTACGACCTTCATCGTGGCCTTCGCCGCGACGACCTTGATCACGATAGCCGTCTCCGCCGTCTTTCCCGCGGTGGGCCCCTGGGTCTTCCTCGATCTTCACCCCGCGATGACGAACGGTTTCCTGCCGACCTCATCGAGCAGCTGGCCGGTTTTTCTCGGACTCCGCGACGGCACGTTTCACACCATCAACGGCATGAACTCGGAAGGCATCATCACCTTTCCGAGCCTGCATGCCGCGCTCGGTATTCTGTTCGCCGCGGCGTTATGGCGCGTCAGGGGCATCAAGTGGGCGGCGCTTGTGCTCAACACGCTGATGCTGGTCGCAACGCCCGCTTATGGCAGCCACTATTTTATCGACGTCATCGCCGGCGTGCTGCTCGCAGCTCTGTGCTGGATCGCAGCGGCGCGATTGTTCGGAGCCGATCAAGCGGCCACGGAGGATGTGGCGGCCGCTTCGAGGAGTAGCGCTGGCGTAGCAGCGGCTGATGCTTCCATCGCGCAAGCGTGAACGATCACAAGTTGCGCCCCCGCGCTGGCATGATCTTCTTCATCGCTGCAGTGCAGTAGAGGTTTTTGACCTATTCCAGCCTGAACCCTTGCGAGGCGTTCATATCGGCATCATTGTTTGGCCAAGTTGCGAGCGGAAAAGCCGCTCGCTCTCTCACGGGTTGAACTGTTTCACAATGTATAATCTCTATTCCATGCAGCGCTCCGGCAACAGCTACAAGGTTCGCCTGGCGCTGGCGCTGCTCAACGCACCTTATCGCGCGATCGAGATCGACATTCTGCGCGGCGAGAGCCGCACGCCGGAATTTCTGGCGAAGAATCCATCCGGCCAGGTTCCGCTGCTCGAAGTGGCCGAAGGCCGTTACCTCGCCGAATCCAACGCCATCCTCTGGTACGTCGCCGGCGGCACGTCGCTCGCGCCAGACTCGCGCGTGGAACGCGCCGAAGCCTTGCAATGGATGTTCTTCGAACAGCATGGGTTGGAGCCGAACATCGGCGCGGCCTATTTCTGGCTGGCGCTGGTCAAAGGCGGCCGCGACCTGCAAACCCATGCGCTGGAAGACTGGATGGAGCGTGGCTATGCCGCGCTTCAGGTGATGGAAAATCACCTCAAGACCCACGACTATTTCGCCGCCGGCCAGTTCACGGTCGCCGATATCGCGCTCTACGGCTACACCCATGTCGCCGACCAATGCGACTACGACCTCTCGGCCTTTCCCGCCGTTCGCGCCTGGCTGAGACGCGTCGAGCAGACCCCCGGCTTCGTCCGCATGGACTGGCAACCTAGTGGAGGGGATTTGACATTCGCTGCGGACCTAGCCGCATCTTCATAAGGCGAATGTCAAATCACGAACTCCACTAGAATTTCATATTTGCTAGTGGCCCCACGATTCTAACATTCGCAAAGGTACCTGCTGCGACGGGAAGCGAATGTTAGAATCGAGCCACTAGCCGAAGCCACGGCGGAGGCCTGAAGTAAAAAAGCGGGGACGAATTGCGGGGATAATGGGCATAACGGCGTTTTTGCCTCCATTTCGCCGTGTTCCGGTATGCCCCGCCCCAATCTTGCCAGCGACAATTGTCACAAAAACCCTGTGGCATGGGTGATTCGCTCGGCCATCGTTTTGGGCGATTGGCCCGTTCGAGTTTCAGGGATTTAGACCCATGACCCAGTCAGGCGCAGCAGGCTTTACCAGCCCGGCGGTTGCGGTGGCATCGCCCCGGCTGATGGACGCGGTTGCGGCCTCGCTGGCGATCGCCTCGCTGTCGCTTTGCCTCATCGTCACCATCACGGTGCTGTCGAGCAAGCTCGGCGCCGCAATGCCCATTCCGGCATAGCCTGCGATTCATTTTCTTAAAGCCAATTTGGTTTTGCGCAGGCTTTCGTAGGCTCGGCTCACGCGATGATCCGCATCGCGATTGGATAAAGATGAAGACTCCTACCGCACTGGTCACCGCGGCGCTCGTGACGGCAATCCTGGTGGCGGCGTCGTTCCTGATTGTGGCGGGAACGCGTGGCGACGACGCGCCCCTGCTGCACCTCAAGGCGCCCTACGACCATTCGTGAAAGATAAAGAACGCCCCGCACGCGATCAGCGCAAATCCGAGAGCGTGATTCCAGCCGAGCGGCTGCTTCAGATACAGCACCGAAAATCCGGCGAACACGATCAGCGTGATGACTTCCTGCATCGTCTTGAGCTGTGCGGCGCTGTAGACCGCGCTGCCCCAACGATTGGCGGGCACCGCCAGCCAGTATTCGAAGAAGGCTATTCCCCAGCTCGTCAGGATCACCGCCGGAAGCCAGCTCTCCTTGTATTTGAGATGGCCGTACCAGGCGAACGTCATGAAGATATTGGACCCGAACAGCATCAACACGGGCAGAATTGACGGCGGCACGGTGGGCATGGATATCCTTTCGGGGTGTCGGTGCTTGGAGCGTAGCCGGATGAAATCGGACAGACCCTAACCATCCGGCGCGACGGCGGGTTCCCGCTTAACCCATATCATTTGACGCAAAAAGACCGAACAGTTTGACGCATGCGGTCAACGGCTTTTTAGGGTTGAGGCGAGAAACGCCGCTGACAACGCGCCACAATCCATCAGACTGCCTGACTTATTCTCGTGTGAAAACGAGACGAGCGGAGCGGATTTGACATTCGACTGGCGCGCCATCTTCGGACCGGCCCTCACCGCAGTAACGGCATCGATCGCGCTCGCGGCCGATCACCTGCTATCGACGGTCCCGAATCCCGCTCCGTTGTTTGTTTGCATCGTGGCTCTTGCCGGCTCGCTCTCCGGCCTTCGCTCCAGTCTGACCAGCGCGGCCCTCGCGCTTGTTTCGTCCGCGCTGTTTTTTTCGGCCCACGGCGTCCCCATCACCGCTTCCGCTTCCGGCCTCACGCGCTTTTCGATGCTCGCGATCGCTGCGATCGGCACGGCGATCCTGACCGGCCTGTTGCGAAAACGACTGGTCGACACCCTGGCCTGGGAACGCCGTCACCACGCCACGGCCGAGCGGCTTTCAGCCGCGCTCGATCAGGTCGATATCGGCATCGTGCTGCTTGATTCCGACACCCGCGCCGAATTCATCAACCGCGCGTTTCGCCAGTATTTCGCATTGTCCGACGAAAAGGCCGACAGCAAGCCACCTTTCATCGCGCTGATGTATCATGGCCGCGATACCGGCGCCTATGAAATGCCGGAAGAAGAGTTGAGCACGTTCATCGCCGAGCGCATGGAAATGATGCGCACCGGCGACTCCACGCCTATCAACATCAATCTCAGCGACGGCCAGGTGCTTCGATTCAGTTGCACGGCGCTGCCCGACGGCGGGCGGATGCTGAGCTATACGCCCGTCACCGAACTTGTTCGTCATACCGACGATCCCGCCCGGGCCGATCATTTCCGGGCGATGCGCGGCAAGCGGTTGCTTGGTCCGTTTACCGGTCAGCGCGCGGCCGAATAGACCGTCAAACCCGGATTGATCCACCGCGTACATGCAGTTTAAATCGGTTGACCGATTCCTTGTCATCGAACCAGCACCATGGCCGTTTCCCTCGTCGTTCGCCCTGCCGTACCGTCCGACTACGAGCGGTGACTGCCGCTGTGGGACGGGTACAACGCGTTTTACGGCCGCTCAGGCGAAACCGCGCTGGCGCCAACGATCACGCAGATGACGTGGGCCCGCTTCTTCGATGCCTATGAGCCGATGCATGCGCTGGTCGCCGAAAACGGCGACCAGTTCGTGGGACTGGCGCATTATCTCTTTCATCGTTCGACGACTTCGATCGCACCTGTCTGCTATTTGCAGGATCTCTTCACCGACGCCTCTGCGCGGGGACGGGGGATCGGCGGCGCCCTCATCAACGAGGTCTATGAGCGCGCGCGTCAGGCTGGAACCTCGCGGGTTTACTGGCAGACGCATGAGACCAACCACACCGCGCAAGGGCTTTACAACAAGCTCGCCGAGCGTTCCGGCTTTATCGTCTATCGCAAGCCGTTTTGACGCAAAAACCGGTATTCCCCGGGGAATTTGAAGCGACATCTCAAAACCACAGGTTGAACATTGCCTGTGGATAAATCTCCCTGTCATGGCTGCGTTACAAAACAGGACTAGTCTTCACATGCGTTTGATCAGGCCCCCCGTCGACGATCATCCGCGCCCCCAGCGGTCCCCGTCAGTCGCCGCGTCTGACCGGGGCCGCACTTTTTTGTCCCGACATTTCCGGTACTTTTGCTGTTCCCGGCACCGGCCCGGGCCTCAGCCATGCTTCGGCTGCCTTGCGCGAAAATCCCATAACGTCACAATAGTGATGACTTTCGTCAACGAGCACAGGATGATCCATGGAAATTCGCAACCTCGGCGGCTCAGGTCTCCGCGTCTCCGCCGTCGGCCTCGGCTGCAACAATTTCGGCCAGCGCATCGACCTCGAGGCCTCGCGCAAGGTGATCCACAAGGCGATCGACCTCGGGATCACGCTGTTCGATACCGCGGACATTTACTCCGGCATGGGCGGATCCGAGACGGTGCTCGGCGAGGTCCTCGGCGACCGCCGCAAGGACATCGTGCTCGCCACCAAATTCTCAAAGCCGATGAGCGAGGACGGCACCAAGCAGGGTGCGTCGCGGCGCTATATCATGTCCGCCGTCGAAGCGAGCCTGAGGCGGTTGAAGACCGATTATATCGATCTCTATCAGCAGCATGATTACGACCCGCTGACACCGATCGACGAAACGCTCCGTGCGCTCGACGACCTGATCCGGCAGGGCAAGGTGCGCTACATCGGCAATTCGAATTTTCCGGCATGGCGGATTGCGGAAGCCGAGTATGTCTCGCGCGCGATGAACCTCAGCCACTTCGTCTCGTGCCAGGACGAATACAGCCTCGTCGTGCGCGACATCGAAAAAGACCTGTTGCCTTGCGCGCAGGAATACAAACTGGGATTGCTGCCGTTCTTCCCGCTCGCGAGCGGTCTCTTGACCGGCAAATACAAGCGCGGCGAAGCCGCCCCCGACGATACGCGTTTCAACAAGATACCGCGGCTGCGGGACCGCTACGTCACGCCGCGCAACGAGGAGATCGTGGAAAAACTGCAAGCGTTCACGCAGACGCGCGGCCACACCATGCTCGAACTGGCGTTCTCCTGGCTTGCAGGCCGGCCGCAGGTCGCAAGCGTGATCGCTGGCGCCACCCGCGTCGAGCAGGTCGAGCAGAACGTCAAGGCGGTCGGCTGGAGCTTGAGTGCCGACGAGATCGCCGAGATCGACCAGATTACGAAGGGGTAGTTTTACTCGCCGCACATTCGGTTTGATCCCTCCCCTCGATGGGGAGGGTGGCTGGCCGAAGGCCAGACGGGTGGGGTGAAGGATACTTCGAAATTACCCCCACCCCGACCGGCTAGCGCCGGTCGACCCTCCCCGCAAGGGGGAGGGATGAATCCCGTCAAACTACCAACCCCTGCATCGGCTTCACCTGCACGCTATCGGGAAACACGTTCTTCGCCAGCACGGTTTCACTGAGGCCGAGATGATCGTGCAGAACACCTTTCAGCATCGCGCGGAGATCGGTGGTCGGCGCGAGATCGCGGCCTTCATAGAGGTTAACGGGCTTCAGGCCCGGCCAATCCGAAATCACCCGGCCGCCTTTCACTGCGCCACCCGCGAGCAGCGCGATGGTACCGGTGCCATGATCGGTGCCTTCGGTGCCGTTGATGCGCGCGGTGCGGCCGAACTCGGTCGCGACCACCACCACCGTATCGCGCCAGCGTTCGCCGAGCCCCCTTTCGAATTCGCCGAGCGCACTGTCGAGGCCTGACAGTAATTGCGCCAGACGTCCGATGGGGCCGCCTTCATTGGCATGCGTGTCCCAACCATCGAAAGCGAGGGCGGCGATGCGCGGGCCATCGTCGGCCGCCATCACCTTGGCCGCGCCACGCGCCACCAATCGCATCGCGCCGGCATTGTTGCCGCCGGGCTTTGCTTTCATCTCATCGCCGGTCGCGGTCTTTTCCAGTTGCAGACCTTGCGACAAGGCAGAAGCCAGCGCCGAATCGCGATGCTGGTAGAGATCGAGCAGGCGCGCCGCGGTATCGTCGGCGGCCGGCGGCAAGCTCACCGGCGCCCAGCCGACCGTCGGCGCTGCTCCCCGCAGCACCAGCGGCGTGGTCGCACCGACCGCAAGGCCGTTCATCACGTGCGCTCCCTTTGGCAGGCCTTCGAGCGCGCGGTTGAGCCAGCCCGATTGCACACGGCCGGGACCGGCAAAGCCGCTTTCGAGGACATCCTGGCCGTCGAAATGCGAGCGGTCGCGATAGGGCGTCGACACCGCATGGATCACCGCGGCCTGCTTGTCCCGGTACATCCGCGCGAATTCCGGCATTGACGGATGCAAAGCGAAGAACGAATCCAGCATGGTCGCGGCGTGCGGACCGTCCGAGGTAAGCGCGATCGAGCCGTGCAGCCCGGCATAGTCGGGATCGCCGACCGGCGCGACGGTCGCAAGGCCATCGAGCGCGCCGCGCAGGATGATGACGATCAGGCGCGGGTCGCGGCCGTCGGCCGCGCGCGCGAATTTCGGCAAATAAGCCCAGGCGGCAAACGAGGCGCCGCCGAGCAGCAGCGCGCGGCGCGACGTGACAAGCCGGCTCTGGCTTTCACAGCAATCCATCATCGTTTCCATGGCTGTCATCTCCTCTGGAATTCCGGCGACATCAGCAGCAGCGCCAGCGCCTGCTGCCGCGATTCCGCGCGCTCGATCGTGTGCCGCGTCTCTTGTGACGACGCGTCGGCGGCAGCGAGTTCCAGCAAATTGCGCGGATCGACATTATCGCCGAGGCGCGAGGCGACCTGTGCTGCGATATCGAGCCGCAGTTTCATGCCTTCCGGCGCGGCCCAGGCCGCATTGGTGTCGGGGAAACCATTCGGGCCGGACGGCGCCCACAACGGCTGGCCCAGGAGATTGAGTCCGCCGAGATAACGGCTGGGATCGTCGGGAATCTGACCCAGCAGACGCCCGACGGCGACGAGATATTCATAAGGGCTTCGAATCTTGGTGAGCGGCGCCTGCCAGGCCTCGTCGGAATCGACCAGCGTGGTGGCGAGCGCCAACAGATCGCCGTCGGTCTTGCGGAACACCTCGTGCAGCCGCGCAATGAGCGCCGGCGGCGGCTCATCGCTGACGAAGTGACGGGCGAATTTGGTGGCGATGAATTTTGCGGTCGAGGGATGGCGCGCAATGTCGGCAAGCGCCGCCTCGCCTTGCGACAGGCCGCTGTCCTCATAGGTCTTGCCGAGCAGCACTTGCGGTCCCGGCTGATGCGCGTTGGCATTGAACACGAACGTCCCGGGCGTGCCCAACTGCCCTTGCCGTCCCGCAAAGGTCCAGCCGGTGATGATGCGCGCCAGTGACGTCACGTCTTCCTGGGTATATCCGCCGCCGACGCCGAGCGTATGCAGCTCCATGATTTCGCGCGCGAGGTTTTCGTTCAGGCCGCGCTTGCGGTTTTGCCCGGCGCGCGAGTCCGGACCCAATGACTGTTGATTATCGAGAAAGAACAGCATCGCTGGATGCTGCTCGACCGCCATCAGCATCTCGCTGAAGCGGCCGAGCACATGGGGGCGGATCGCCTCGCGCTCGAACGCGCCGGCCCAGATCCGTGCCAATTCGCCTTTGGCCGCCGAGATGCAGAAGTGATTGGACCAGAAGGTCACAAGCCGTTCGGTAAAACCACAATCGGCGATCAACGCCCGCTGCAACCGCGCCAGGGCCTCGGCGCGGAAGGTCTTCTGAATCACGTTGAGCGGCTTGGCGGGGGCTGCGGCCTCATTTGCCTGCATCGGCGCGTTGGCCTCGGTTTTTTCCGCCGATTTTTCCGCCGATTTTTCCATGGGCTGGCTGTCCATGGACTTGGCTTCGGACCTGGCTTCGACCGACTTGCTTTCGGACGGCTTGTCCGGCGCCTCCACCGCGGCCGGCTTTTCGGCTGCCGCCATCTCGGCCGCAGGATTGGCCTTGGCCGCTTCGCGCGCGGCCTTGACCTCGGCCTGATAGGCGAACACGGCTTGCGCCAACGCCGGCGTCGGCTGCAAGCCGGGCATTTCGAGCCGCGCATTGTTCGGACGATGGAGGTCTGCTTTGACGAAGCCGCGCGGATCCGAGGCGGCGCCGGCCCAATCGCCGGACGCGCCGCCGCGGGCACCAAATCCAAAACGGTTGAGCGCTATCAGGGCAGCTTGCGGATCGCGGGCCATCGGACCTTCCCAAGATGCTGTCAATGGAAGAAGCAGCGCGTATATTACAAACCTATTTTCGCGCCGCCAGCGATGAACCGGACATGAAAAACGCGGCGAAGTTTCGGTACCCTTCATGACAAATCGTTTAGAAATCCAGCCTGTCCGCCGCGTCATCTGTTCCGGCTGCGGAACGGAATTCGCCTGCGCGTTGTCAGGACCATGCTGGTGCGCGGAAGAAGACGTGCGGCTGCCGATGCCGCTCGATGGCGGAGATTGCCTCTGCCGCGAATGCCTGCGCAAGGCGGCTGCGCAGGCCCGACTCTGATATCTATTCACCGTCAGCATATGATTCTTCTGTCCTTTAAATTGCCGTCGCCTTTTTGACGCTCTTCGGCCATAAGGCTCTTGAGGCTAAGGACATCGGAAGGTGCCGGCATTGTACAAGATGCCTGACATTTTCCTTCAGGGGCTTGAGGACGACCGTTACATGCAACTTTCATCGAAGCTTTTGCAGCAACCAAAACTTGGCCGCTGTCTGATCGTCCTCGGAGCTGTGTGCGCGTTGCTCGGCCCTGCGGCGCTGGCCCAGAACATCGACGAAGGGAAATCGGCCCAGCGGTTGTTTGCGGATACCTGCGTGAATTGCCATCGCAGCGCCAATGGACTGGCGAAGGGCCGCTTCAGACCCACCCTTTTCCTGTTCCTGCAGGATCATTACACGGCGAGCAAGAGTGAGGCCTGGGAGCTGTCCTCGTATCTGGCGGCGGTGGATACGCCACCGGGCACGCGGTCGAAAAAGACCAAGCAAACCAAGCGCCCGCCGGCGCCGTCAGCACAATCGAATTGAGATTTTTGCTCTGGCCGATTGGCCAACCGCTAGCGGATCAGTCGGCGTTCTGCTGGGCCAGTATCATGGCCTTCACGCTGGTGACGACCGCAATGTGGCTGAACTGACCGTCGTTAAAGGCCTTGAGAAACCGGTCATAGTCCCTGACCGAGATGCAGCCGTTAGAATCGCCGTTGGGACCGAGCATGTAGCTGTGCACGAGTAGCCCTGAACGCCCGAAGATATCGCTGCCTTCGACCGGGGTCATGCGAATCGCGGCGACCCCGTGAAAATCCTTCTCGCGCGGCTTCAACGAATAGACGGCAGGGGGCGTCGCGCCGTAGTTCGGCACCGAGACATGGTCCAGATCGTCGCGCAGACTGCCCATGCCTGAATGCGCCTCGAGCACCGTCCCGTTCGGCAGGTAAACGGCGTGCGCCGCGAGGTCATAGACGGCGGTCTCATTGTCATAGCCGAGCGCAGCCAAGTCCGGCGCCTTGCCAAGCCCCAGCGACGCCAGTGTCACGCGGGTCTTCAACATATCCGAGAACTTCTGCATCGCCGAGCGCTCGGCCGGCCGAGGCGGCGAGCTGTCGGTTGATGTCATCGTCGGTAATGTTGTTGGTATTGCCGATGCCAAGGCCATGACCTGGCTTGCTTGCGCTAGCTGGTCCGCCGCCGCAGGACGGGATCTCGGGAGTGGAACTCCGTCTGTCGCTGTCGGCTTGGTTGCGGTGACGGCGACGCGAGGCTCTTCCTCGGCGGTAACAGCGGGGCGGAAATCCTGAGGCAGCCACCTCGATTCAAGCGCCTCCTTGGCGGTCGTAAACTCCGACTGTACGGCGGCGATCGCGGAACGTTTCAGTTGCCCCAACGCCGCGCTGCTGGCAGGCAGCGGCGTCAGGAAACGATCTTCAAACGAAGTCGCATTTCCCGGCAGGGCTGCGGAAGCGAGCGTGGGCAGCGTGGAATTGGTTATCCAAGCGGCAACAACCAGCGAACACCCGATTGCCGCGAAGGCAAGCAAGGCTCTCTTGGGCCGTCTCGAACGCCGTGACGGTCTGCTGGCTTTCGCGGCGTTGAGCGCCATCGAGCCCCCATTTCCAACTCGACGAGGTCGCACCAAATCCCCCAAGGATTAGTCGAGCAGTCGTTAACGCACTATAAACTAACGTATTTGGAGCCCAAAAGTAAGGCATAATCGAGACGATTGGTAGTGCGCCCTTTGGGGTATCCCATCAGCCTGTGGACGCCGTGGCCACCCGCGGGCCCGGCAAAACGGGCTGGAAAGGCCGTTTATGACCAAATAACTAGTGTAGCGGTTGAGCATCATTGCCGCCGCAGGTTCGTCATGCGGACTTCTGAACCAAAGCCAAACTATATCAATAGGTTTGCTAGTGTGCTTTCAATTCGAAGTTCGAAATCTGGCTCCGCAAAACGCGACGAACTTCGGAATCGGGACACTAGTAGCCTAGCGCCAATCCGGTGCCGCGACGAGGATCGTTCGCCCCGTAGAACCTGTTCCGGCCGATCGCCTTTCCTTCAAGACTGGGTGCACCGACCATGATCGCGGCGACGTGGTTGGCGGGCAGCGAATCATCGAAACGGTATCCCATTGCTTCCAGCATTTTGCGGGTGTCCGGCGAAAGACCATACGGCTCCACGTTCGTCACATCCGGCAGCCACTGATGGTGGATGCGCGGGGCATCGACGGCCTCCTGAATGTTCATCTGAAAATCGACCGCGTTCAGGATGGTTTGCAACACCGTCGTGATGATGCGTCTGCCGCCTGGCGTGCCGAGAACGAGCACCGGCTTGCCGTCTTTGGTGATGATCGTGGGGCTCATCGAGCTCAGAGGTATCTTGCCCGGCGCGATCGCATTCGCCTCGCTTTGCCTAACTCCGTAAACATTGACCCGGCCCGGATCTGCGGTGAAGTCGTCCATCTCGTCGTTCATCAAGACGCCGCTGCCCGACGCGACGACCCGCGCGCCGAACCAGTCGTTCAGCGTATAGGTCAACGAGACGGCGTTGCCGGCGACGTCGACGATCGAGAAGTGGGTGGTGTTGCTGCCTTCGTGAGACGCGACGTCGTCCTTGCCGAGTTCGCTGGAGACCCCGGCCTTGTCGGGCTTGATCGAATCCCGGATTTTGACGGCGTAATTCTTGTCGATCAGCCGCTCGACCGGATTACTGACAAAGTTGGGATCACCCAGAAGCGTGTTGCGATCGACAAAAGCGCGACGCATCGCCTCGATCTCGTAGTGCAGCGCTTGCGCCGATCCCCAGCCGAACTGGCGAAGCGGGTATCCTTCCAGGATGTTCAGCATCTCACAGATCGCGACGCCACCGGAGCTCGGCAGCGGCGCCGAGATCACGTGATAGCCGCGGTAATCGCACTCAATGGGGGCCCGTTCGCGCGTCCGGTAGCTCTTCAGATCTTCCAGGTCGATGATGCCACCGCCGGCCTGGCTCGCCTTGACGATGGCTGAAGCGGCCTTGCCGCGATAGAAGCCGCTTGTGCCCTGCGCCCGGATCAAGCGCAGTGTATTGGCGAGGTCGCGCTGCACCAGCCTCTCGCCGGCCACAAAGGCTTGTCCCTTGTGGAGAAAGATGTCGCCGGTTGACGGAAATCTTTTGAAGTCGTCGGTCGCAGAAGCGAGCATGTCGACATCGCCCTGATCCAGGATGAATCCGTCTTCGGCGAGTTCTATTGCCGGCCCGATCAATGCGCCGCGCGTCATCGTGCCGTATTTACCTCGCGCATACTCCAGACCTGACACGGTGCCGGGTACGCCAACCGCCAGCCAGCCAATCGTGCTCAGGCCGTTGACGACGTTCCCGTCCTTGTCGAGGTACATGTCCGGCTTCGCGGCCCGCGGCGCCGTCTCGCGAAAATCGAGGAACGTCTTCCGTCCATCGGCAAACCGGATCGTCATGAAGCCGCCGCCGCCGAGATTGCCGGCGGCCGGATAGACCACCGCGAGCGCATACCCCACCGCGACCGCCGCATCGATCGCGCTGCCGCCACGCTTGAGAACGTTGACTCCAACCTCTGTCGCAAGATGCTGGGCGGTGACAACCATGGCCTTTTCGGCGGCCACGGGCTGCATCGATGCGGCGTTGGCGGCGGGAACCCCGAGCACCGACCGCAGGCACAGACAGGCGATCAGGACGAAAAAACCCGCCGACCCTCCCAAGATGTCAAACCGACCGAAGCGGGTTTCCAACCCAGCCCTCAAGGCTCGCAATGACTCGTCCCTTCCGATTGGCTATCCTGTGATCCGGCCACTAGTGGAGTGGATTTGACATTCGCTAACGGAATAACCACGAGCGCCGAAGCGAATGTCAAATCCAAAACTCCACTAGAATCCGCTATCCGCCAGTGGTCCTTTGATTCTAACATTCGCAAAAGTGTTCGCTGCAACGGCATGCGAATGTTAGAATCGGACCACTGGTCGGTTCCAAGGCACTTTAGCAAGGTTTATATCCGAATGCTTCCTGGGCGCTGCTTTGCCGCCGCTGCCACGGCGTTCTCGCTGATCGCAGCCGGGTTTTTCCAGATATCCCCGGCTCTCGCGGCGCCCGACGCCTGCGGCGAGGTCACCGTCTTGCCAGCGCCATTCGCGCCCTGGACCGGCGCGCCGCTGCGCGTCGTCGTCATCGCCGAAAAACCGGTCGAGGCCAGCCTGTCGCTGATCGCGCCCGACGGAAAGGTCGCCGTCAAATCATCCGGCCGGCACGAAGGTCCGCCCTATTCCTGGTTCGCCGAGGTCGCGGCACCGGCGGCCGGCACCTGGCATGCGACGCTGGAACGCACATCAGCGGAGTGCAACCAGGTCACCCGCGACATCACTGTGGGCGCCCGCAAGCCGGAGCCTTTCAAAATTCCGGCGGGCAGCATCTGGCAGACGCGCAATAACTGGAACAGCACCAACGAAGCCTTGTTTTCGGCATGGATCGAGAAGCTGTTCGACGCGCCGCCCGATCAGGACCTGAACTGGAAGGTCTGGTACGAGGTGCTGCGCGATCCCTCGCGTAATTTTCTGCACAATTATCTCGGCCGCAACGAAGACACGACGCAAACCGGGCTCAGACCGGACTGCGCCGACTTTGTCTATTTCCTGCGCGCTTATTTCGCCTTCAAGATGGGGCTGCCGTTCGGCTATTCGAATTGCTCGCGCGGTTTCGGCGGCAAGCCGCCGAAATGCTACCAATGGTTCGACGTCGAACATCCCGAGGTCACGCGTCCGCCTCCGCCGCCCGAACAGGATGCAGGAGTGCCGGCAGCGGATGCCCCACCCGCCCCTGCACCGTCGCAGACGCCGAGCTTGCTGCGGTTGTTCGGCCAATCCTCCGAGCCGCCGACTGACGTGCCCGCCGCTACAACGCCGCCTGCGAAGGCGCCGCCGCCAAAGCCGAAGCGTCCGACCAATTTCGGCGAATATCTGCGTGACGTCGGCGATGTCGTGCATACCGGCGCCGTGCGTGCCGGCGACGACAACGCCGATTTCTACATCGTGCCGCTGACGAAAGAGACGCTGCGCCCGGGCACGGTGTACGCCGACCCCTACGGCCACGTCCTGATGCTGGTGCGCCGCGTGCCGGAGGTGAACGGCACGCCCGGTGTATTCCTCGCCGTCGACGCGGAACCCGACGGATCGATCACGCGCAAGCGGTTCTGGCGCGGCAATTTCCTGTTCGTGCACGAACCTGCGCTCGGCACGCCCGGCTTCAAGCATTTCCGCCCGATCCTGCGCGAGAATGGTGGCCCATTGCGGCGGCTGAGCAACGCCGAAATCGGCAAGAATTCGCAATACGCCGATTTCTCGCCCGAGCAATCGCAAATGACGGCCGAGGATTTCTACGACCGCATGGACGACGTCATGTCGCCCGAGCCGCTCGATCCTGGCCGGGCGATGTCGGACGCGATCACGAGCCTCAGCGAGCAGATCAAGACCCGCGTCACGGCGGTGGAGAACGGACGAAAATATCAGGCCAAAACAGCCGGCGACACCTCGATGCCGGATGGTGCTTCGATCTTCGAGACGACGGGGGCCTGGGAGGACTACTCAACGCCGGCACGCGACCTTCGTCTGTTGATCGCCATCGATGTGGTGCGAACCTTTCCCGATCGCTTCGCGCGCCGCTCGGATCGTTACGCGATCCCGCCAGGCAAGAGCGTGGCCGACATGAAGAACGAGTTGCAAAGCGTGCTCAATTCCGAACTTGCCTCGCGCAAAGTGACGTATACGCGCAGCGACGGCTCGCCCTGGACGCTGTCGGTCAAGGACGTGGTCGATCGGGCAACCGATTTCGAGATGGCCTACAATCCGAACGACTGCGCCGAGCTTCGATGGGCTGCTGCCGAAAACAGCGAAGAGGCTTCGACCTGCAAGCGTCATGCGCCGCAGGCGCAGCGCGCGAAGATGTCGGGATATCGCGGCTGGTTTCGCGAGCGGCACTGGCCGGCGCATACCTGAGATCGCTGCTCGGGGTCCGTGCCTTCTCGGATAACTCTACGCGAATCCCATCACGAAGGTTTGAGTCGGCCGTCTTCGCGCCGATCTAGAACTTGTGTTTCAACACGAGTTGCCGCTTAACTATTCGAAATCGCCAATCTGAAGCGAAGGGGCCCGTGATCCAATTCCAGCGGGCCGCACGGGGAGAGAACAACAAATGCCGTTAAACGGATGCACAAGGACGTCGGCTGTCTTCGGTTTGGCTGTCTTCGGTTTGGCCGTCCTGGGGTCGGCCGTCTTTTTGGCTGTCCTGGGTACGATCGTGCCGACGCAGGCCGCCGAGCCCGGGCTCGTCGTCACCACCGATCCCGGCTCGGATCCGGAGAGCGTCACTGAGGCGCCGGACGGTTCGCTGATCCTCGGCAGCGCCCCGAAGCCGGTGATCTACCGCGCCGCCAAGGGCGCCACCGAAGCAAAGGTCTTCATCGACGTCAGCGCCGCCGAGGGCAATGTCAGCTTCCTCGGCGTGCTGGCCGACGGCCCGACCAACACGCTGTGGGCCTGCCAGATCATCGGCACCGGCAAGAACCGCCATTCGATCCTGCGCAGCTTCGATCTGACCAGTGGTTCGCCGAAACTACGCTGGCCGCTCCCCGGCGACATCAACCTGTGCAACGATTTCGTGGTCGGGCCGGACAAGGCGCTCTATATCGCCGACACCTTCGGCAGCAAGATTTTCCGTCTCAAGCCCGGCGCTTCCGAGCCCGAATTGCTGATCGAGGACCGCACGCTCGACGGCGTCGACGGCATAACCTTTCTGGGCAACGAGCTCTACGTCAACAACGTGATCTCGAACAATCTCTATCGCATTCCGCTGGACGCGGCCGGCAAGGCCGGCCCGCCGGTGCAGATCTGGCCCGACAAGCCGATCAAGGGACCGGACGGCATGCGCGCCGCCAACGGCAAACTTTATCTGACCGAGAACCGGAACGGCCGCGCCAGCATGGTCACCGTCAATGGCGATCAGGCGACCGTCGTCACCATTCTCGACGGCCTCACCCGGCCAACAGCGATCGAACCCGCCGGCGACACCCTGTGGGTCGGCGACCGCGCCAAGGACAAGGCGATCGCCATCCCGATGCCGAAATAACTGGGCATCGGCCGCACGCGGTGACGCCATTAGCGGACGATCGAACCCGCGGCGTCTGTCTCGGCCATTCAATCAACGGATGGCCGAGAGGAGGGAATCATGATCCTGTCTCGTCGAACCGTACTTGCGGGCCTGGGCGGCGTCGGCCTCGCGGCGCCTTTTATCTCGCGCGCGGTCGCTGCCGACTATTCCTGGAAACTTGGCCACGGTTTCTCGGCCACCCATCCCGTCAATACATTCGCGATCGAAGCCGCCGCCAGGATCAGGCAGGACACCGGCGGCAAGGTCGATATCGGCGTCTTCCCGAACAGCCAACTCGGTGGCGACAGGGATCTGTTGTCGCAGGTGCGCTCCGGCGCGATCGATTTCTTTTCCACCGGCGGACTGATCTTCGCAACGCTGGTGCCGATCGCCGCCATCAATGGAACGGGCTTTGCGTTCAGGAATGCCGATACCGTGTGGCCTGCAATGGATGGCGAGCTTGGCGCGATCATTCGCAAAGGTTTTGAGAAGGCGGAGCTCTACGCCTTCGAAAAAATCTGGAACAACGGTTTTCGGCAGATCACCACCAGCAAGAAGCCGATCAGGGATCCGTCTGATCTGGAAGGTTTCAAGATTCGCGTCCCGGTCAGCCAGGTCTATGTGTCGCTGTTCAAGGCGCTCGGCGCCGCGCCGACCAGCATCAACCTTGCCGATGTCTATACGGCGCTGCAAACCGGTGTGGTCGACGGGCAGGAAAACCCGCTGGTCGTTGCCGAGACGTCCAAGTTCTACGAGGTGCAGAAATTCTGTTCGCGAACCAACCACGTCTGGGATGGATCGTGGATCGTGACGAGCAATCGCACCTGGCGCGGCGTGCCCGACGATATCAAGGCAAAGGTCGTAGCCGGCTTCAACGAGAGCGCGATCAGGCAACGCGACGCGGTGACGAAACTCAACGATGACCTGGCCGGCTCATTGCAGCAGAAAGGCATCACCTTCAACGACACCGACCCGGCGCCATTCCGCGAGGTCTTGAAGAAGGCCGGCTTCTACGCGGAATGGAAAGCAAAATACGGCGAGGAAGCGTGGGCCTTGCTGGAAAAGGCCGCCGGGGCGCTGGGCTGACGGACATCGTTGATCGGCCGACGACCTTACGAAGCCTCGACAGTTGCCGGGAATAACGCCGGATAAACCAGCCACGAGCCCGGCGTCCGCTACCTACGCCAGGGCGAGGTCCGACGGCGTCATCGTAAAAGCGAGCCTGTACCATCCCATGACGACCGTCTCCTCCGCGCCAATACTGCGGAGCGCAGAAGCAGAAAACCTGCCTGATGCGGCGTCCTGTACAATGTCGGGATCGTAGCCCGAGAGCAGAACGATCCAGTCGGCGGCAGCGTCAGATCCGCGAATCTGCTGCTCCGTCGTGGGCGCGCTGGTTTTCGGTGTGTCGGTTATCAGGAGGTGAGCACCGGTTAGTCCTGGCTTCAACGCCAGTTCGCGGAGCGCCGGGACCAATGCCGTCCTCAACTCCGCCTCCTTTCCATCTGCAGGAGAAAGCGTGATCGTCGCGAGCGAGGTCGCAACCCCACCCCCGAAGCTGGCAGCGGTCCGGCACTGGCTGCGGACCATGTTGCGGTGATGAGGCATCATCTTCGTCGACCAGGGCGTCGGCGCATTGAGCCGATCGAGATATCCCTTCGAGGTGAGGGTGTCGTACTGCTCCAGTTCGTAGAGAACGAAGAAGCTTTCCGCATCGCGCGTGCTCGTCCACCGCGACCCCCGCCGAAAGCCGGGAATATTCATCCGCTCCGGAAAGTGTTCGTGTGAGTGCCAATCACCGAACTCGGAACGTCGCTCGGGCGAAACGCTCCACCACATAGCCACGGCTGCTTTGCCCAAGAGCGACATGTCCGGTCCCCAAGAAAGCTGCGTTATCGGAACCTGCGGCCGCAGGTCGCGCGCGCCGACGACCCGCCGGTCTCTGAACAATATCACCTAATATAATACAAAACACCAGTTGATTTTCATTTTACATTACGATCATATCAGCGCCATACGAAGCCTCAACCGATGCGTACTGGAGGAAATTTGGATGACTGGAACGATCCTGGTCCTCAACGGACCCAACTTGAATCTGCTCGGCGTGCGCGAACCCGAGATCTACGGACGCGACACGCTCGAAGACATCAAAAAGCGCTGCGTCGAGCAGGGCAAGAAGCACGGGCTCGAGGTCGATTTCCGGCAGTCCAACTCGGAAGCGACACTAATCGACTGGTTGCACGAGGCACGCGGCACCAAGCTCGGCGTTGCCATCAATCCCGCGGGATTTTCGTTTCATTCGATCGCGCTGCTCGACGCCCTGAAGATGTTCGACGGGCCGAAGGTCGAGGTTCACATCACCAACATCCACAAGCGTGAGCCGATGTATCAGAAGTCGCTGATGTCGCACGGCGTCACCGGTGTGATCGCCGGCCTCGGCGCCACCGGTTACGTGCTCGCCATCGATGCCCTCGCCGATTTAGCGAAGGCCGGCAAAGCCTGATCAGGCGTTAATCACCAATCCTTTGAAAATCGGGAGGGGCAGATGGCTCTCAACAGACGGCAATTCGGCACGGTCTCGATCGGATCAGCAACAGCACTTTGGGCGGCCCCTTCGATCGCACAAGGCAAGAAGGTCACCCTGAAGGTCGGCGGGCAGTTCGCCGACAGCCATCCGTCGTCAAAGGCCATGGAAGAAGCTTGTGCGGAGATACGTCGGCAATCCGAGGGACGCATCGATATCCAGTTCTTCCCGAGCGCACAACTCGGCTCGGATGCCGCAATGCTGACGCAGGTCCGCTCGGGCGCGCTCGACATGATGACGGCTTCCGGCATCTCGATGCAGGTGGTCTCGCCGATCGCCGGCATCAGCGGGATGGCGTTCGCGTTCAGCGACTACGCGCATGTGTGGCAAGCGATGGACGGGGAACTCGGCGCCAGCATCCGCGACGGTCTGGACAAGGTCGGCATCTATGCCTTTCCGAAAATTCTGGACAGCGGCTACCGCAACATCACAACCAGCAACCGGCCCATCAACTCCGTCGAGGACCTCAAAGGCATGAAGATGCGCGTGCCGCCGAGCCCGGTCTGGGTTTCGCTGTTCACCGCGCTCGGCTCATCGCCGACCTCAATCACCATCAACGAGCTCTATTCGGCGCTGCAGACCAAGATCGTCGACGGGCAGGAGAATCCACTTACCATCATCGAGTCGGGTAAATATTTCGAGGTACAGAAATATTGCTCCATCACCGAGCACATGTGGGATGGACTTTGGATCATCGCCAACGGCAAGCGCATCAAGTCCCTGCTTCCCGAAGATTTGGCGCTCATAACCAAATCATTCGAAGCTGCGACGATGAAGCAGCGGACCGAGACCGAGCGCCTCAATATCGACCTCGAAGGCAGCCTCAAAGCCAAGGGACTCGTCTTCAATCGTCCGGACAAGGCGCCATTCCGGGACGCGCTGACCAAGGCCGGCTTCTTTACGGAATGGAAGCAAAAATACGGCGACGATGCCTGGCTGGTCCTGGAGAAGTATTCCGGCAAACTCGCCTGACCCCGTTGATGACAACGGCAGCCGTCGAAACGGGGAGCGGTCGGATGGAAACCCAGAATCTGATCGTGGCACCGTCGCGAAGTTTGCTGCGCAAACTCGACCGGGCGATCGGAACAGCGATCGGCGTGCCGACCGCCGTGCTTGTCCTGCTCGAGATTGCGGTGCTGCTTGGCGGCGTCGTTTCCCGCTATGTATTTCATCATCCGATCATCTGGACCGACGAACTGGCATCGACCCTCTTCCTCTGGCTGGCGATGCTGGGCTCCGCCATTGCCTTGCACCGCGCCGAGCATATGCGCATGACGGCGGTGGTCGGGATGCTTTCACCTCCCGCCCGACGGGTACTGGAAGTCATCGCGATGGTGGCAGCCCTGACGTTCCTGCTGCTGATCCTGCCTTCGGCATATGAGTTCGCGGCGGACGAGGTCGCTGTCACGACACCCGCGATGCAAATTTCGGACGCCTGGCTTGCTGCGGCACTGCCGGTCGGCTTCGCTATCATGACGGCAATCGGCCTGATCAGGCTGGTCGAAGCCGGCAACTGGCGCCACATCGTCGGCGCTGTAGGCACCAGCGCGCTTATCGTTGGCGGGCTTTACCTGTTGCAGCCCACGCTGGAAGAACTCGGCAACCTCAATCTCCTGATCTTCTTCGTCGGCATCGTGGCTTGCCTCGTCTTCGCCGGCCTGCCGATCGCATTCGCCTTCGGCCTCGCCACGTTCGGCTATCAGGCGCTCACCACGGAGACTCCCATCGTGGTTGTGGTGGGACGGATCGAGGAAGGAATGTCACACCTGATCCTGCTGTCGGTACCCCTGTTCGTCTTCCTCGGGCTTCTGATCGAGATGACCGGCATGGCGCGGGCCATGGTCAACTTTCTCGCAAGTCTCCTCGCCCATGTGCGCGGCGGCCTCTCTTACGTGCTGATCGGCGCGATGTATCTCGTCTCTGGCATTTCCGGTTCAAAGGCGGCCGACATGGCCGCAGTCGCGCCGGCACTCTTCCCCGAGATGAGGGCGAGAGGCTCGAAGCCCGGCGAACTGGTCGCCTTGCTGGCTGCGACCGGCGCACAGACCGAGACGATCCCACCGAGCCTGGTCCTGATCACGGTAGGTTCCGTCACCGGCGTCTCGATTGCGTCTCTTTTCACCGGAGGCTTGCTGCCTGGCCTGGTCGTCGGCGCGATCCTGTGCGTGGTGGTCTGGCGTCGAAATCGCGGCGAAAGCCTTTCGCACGTGACACAGGCCTCCGCCCGCGAAATCGGCCGTACCTTTCTGGTTGCCCTGCCCGCGATCGCGCTGCCGTTCGTCATCCGGGCCGCGGTCATCGAAGGGGTCGCGACCGCAACGGAGGTGTCGACGATCGGCATCGCATACGCGGCGTTCGCCGGTCTCTTCGTCTACCGGAAGTTCGACTGGAAACGCATCTACCCGATGCTCGTCGAGACCGCGGCACTTTCAGGCGCGATCCTGCTCATCATCGGCGCCGCGACCGGCATGGCCTGGTCGCTGACACAGTCCGGCTTCTCGCGCGATCTCGCCAGGGCCATGACAGGACTTCCCGGTGGTGTGCCGACCTTCCTCCTGGTGTCGATCGCTGCGTTCATCGTCCTCGGCAGCGTGCTCGAAGGAATTCCCGCGATTGTGTTGTTCGGCCCGCTTCTTTTTCCGATCGCCAAGCAGGTCGGCGTGCACGAGGTTCATTACGCCATGGTCATCATCCTGGCGATGGGCATAGGCCTGTTCGCGCCGCCGTTCGGCGTCGGCTACTACGCAGCCTGCGCGATCAGCAAGGTACACCCGGACGAAGGGCTGAAACCGATCGCCGGTTATATTCTGGCGCTCATCATCGGGCTTTTGCTAGTGGCGTTTGTGCCCTGGATTTCAATCGGATTTTTGTAAACGTTCTTCGACGGCAAATCGAGCGAGCCATATGCCTTTATCCGACGATCGCAGCTGGGACGGCGAGACCGATCTCCTGATCATCGGCGCCGGCGTGGCTGGAATGACGGCGGCTCTTGTCGGCACGCTGGAAGGATTACGAGTCGTGGTCTGCGAAAAGTCCGACATGGTCGGGGGAACGACGGCGACGTCCGCCGGCACGGTCTGGATTCCCGGCAGCCATCGGAGCAAAGCTGCCGGCGTACCGGATACGGTCGCCGCGGCCAGGATTTACCTCACGGGAATGTTGGGCGATGACGCATCGGACGAACGGCTGTCGGCCTATTTGTCCTCCGGACCGTCCGTCCTCGACTATCTCGAACGCAAGACCAGCGTCGTCTTCGTAGCCCCACCGGTCCATCCGGACTATCGAAATCTGCCGGGCGCAGCGATCGGTGGACGTGCACTTGGCGTGGTCCCGTTCGACGGACGAAAGCTCGGCAACGATTTCATCCGCGTTCGGCCACCACGCCGCGAGTTCCTGGTCCTCGGCGGCATGATGGTCGGCAAGAACGACATTCCGGCTTTGCTCAAGCCGTTTGGTTCGTGGGGCAACTTCAGGCACACGCTCGGTCTGCTGGCCCGGCAAGCCGGGGACCGGCTCACCTTCAAGCGCGGCACACGCCTGACCATGGGCAACGCGCTGGTGGCGCGGTTGCTCTATGACATCAGACGATTGGCCGTCGACATTAGATACGGGACTGCCTTGCAGGAATTGGTCAAAATCAGTGACGAGATCGTGGGCGCCATCCTGACCACGCCAACCGGCGCGCTCGCGCTGCGCGCCAGAAAGGGCATCGTGCTGGCGACCGGCGGGATCGGCTGGAGCGAGCAGCTTCGCGAGCGGTTCCTGCCCGAAAACACCCGCCGTTACTCGCTTGCCCCCGAAACCAACACCGGCGATGGCCTCCTCGCCGGTGAGCAAGCCTGCGGAAAGATCGACAGCAAATTGTACAGCCCAGCACTATGGATGCCGAGTTCGGTGATGAAACAGTTCGACGGTCATCTCTCGGTGTTCCCGCACATCATGCTGGATCGCGCCAAACCGGGCCTGCTGGCCGTCGGCGGCAACGGCCGGCGCTTCGTCAACGAGGCCAACTCGTATCACGACGTCGTCCAGGAAATGCTTCGTTCGAACAGCGTGCCCTGCTTTTTCGTCTGTGATCGTAGTTTCATCACCGATTTCGGGCTCGGCCTCGTTCATCCGGGAACGCGCGACCTGCGTCGTTTCATGGATGCCGGCTATTTGTTGGAAGGCGGGACGATTGCGGACCTTGCCAAAAAGATCGGCGTGGACGGCGAAGCGCTGGCGCAAACGATCGAGCGCTACAACGGCTACGCCGAAACCGGGGTTGACGAAGAGTTCGGCCGTGGAATGAGCGAACTTAACCGCTTCAACGGCGATCCGACGAACAAGCCGAACCCATGCCTGCGGAAAATCGAGACCGGCCCCTACTACGCGGTTGCGGTCTGGCCCTCGGACCTGGCGGGCGCTGTGGGCCTGCGCACGGACTCCCGTGCTCGCGTCCTGCAATCGAGCGGTGCGCCGCTCAAGGGATTATACGCAGCGGGAGCCGATGCCGCCTCGATCTTCAAGGGAACGTACCCCGGACCGGGAACGATGATCGGACCTGCCTTGGTCTTCGCCTGGCGGGCGGCCATGGACGCTGCCGGAGTCTTAGACAACCACTTGGACAACTACCCAACTCCGACGGATTGATCCGTGCGGGCGAGGGTTCGAACGTGTTAGATTGACGCGGATGAGAGGCTAAACGTGCTGACGAAAAGCCAGACCACAGAGACAATCGGAGAATCGGCGTATCGCCGGATACGCTCCGACATTATTTTTGGCGTTCTAGCGCCGGGTCAAAAGCTGAGGCTTGAACGCGTCAGCGAGAGCTATGGGATGTCCATCCCGACCCTGCGCGAGCTTTTGAACCGGATGTGCGCCGAAAGCCTCATCGTGGCCGAGGGCCAGCGCGGCTTCGAGGTTGCGCCGGTGTCAGCCGAGGATTTCCGGCAGGTTGCCGAGTTGCGACTGCTGCTCGAAAACCACGCGCTTGAGCAGTCCTACTCGTCAGGCGATCTCGATTGGGAAGGAAGAGTGGTTTCGGCGCACCACAAGCTGGGCGTCATGGAAAAGCGGATGCTGGCGGGGCAGCGCCAGGACCAGGAACTATGGAAGCAGTGCGACTGGGACTTCCACCATTCCCTCATCTCGGCCTGCGGGTCCAAAGTGCTGCTTGACGCGCATGCAGCCGCCTACGATCGCTATCTCCGCTATCAGATGATCGCCGTTGTATTCCGCGGAGAGATTGCCGCGCGTGAGCATCAGGCGTTGCTGGAGACTGCGCTTGCCCGCGACTGGAAGCGTGCGCAATCGATCATGGTTTCACATATCCGTGGATGCGTCGAACACGCGCTGAAGGAAGACAGCGCCGGTCTATTTGGCGGCGCACCCTTGTCGCAGCGGACACCGGCCGCAAAAGGCTCCGATGCGCAAGCATCCGGTCGCAAGCCAAAAAGAGCGCTTGCCGGAGCAGCGTCCACGCCGCTCCGCAAAGCCAAGGGTTGATGCGTCAGCAGGCCACCTGAAGCATGACCTGGAAAAGCCAGACAACGCTCGTGCGCACCTTTACGCACCGTCTCAGTGAAACCGGTCGCGTGGCCGTTCCTGTGGCCCGCCCGTCGGTTGCGGGGTAGTCGCCGCCTTCAATTCATCCGGCGTTACGCGGCAGTCGCCGTTCCTGTCGAAGCGCAGGATGAATACGCTCGGCTTTTCGACAAATTCCTTGCGCGAAATCTTGCCGTCCTGGTTCTCGTCGAAATAGCCGAAGTCGGCTTCGGCAAGACTGGGATCGGCTTTCTTGATCACTCCGAATTCCTGCGGGGTGAGAAAACCCTTGCGGCCTTTGTCGGCCGAGACGAACAGCTGCTCCATGAACTTCTTCCACTCGTCGCAGGTGAAGATGCCGTCGTGATTGGTGTCCCATACCGGCGGTCCATTGTTGAGCAGAGGGTCAGTACGAACAGCAGATTGAGCCAGAGCCAAAGACAGGCCGAGAGTGTTGCCGGTCACGAGCACGGCCAGGGTCACACCGATGCGAAGCGCAGAAATTCCGTCACGCAAGTTCTTGTCTCCTGTCGTCACACATGGGCTTGCAAGGATCGAAACACCTGACAAACGCGCTCGTCCTGCCGCGATGATCCATATTGGATGATCGTGGCAGGCTTGTCATCGACAGTGCACGCAAAGTTGCGTGTCGTGACCGGCTATTAAAAAGTTATTTTACAACCGCCGCCGTCTGCCCGAACAGAAGCTTGCGCTCTTCCTCGGTGCGGATCGCAGGCTGACCGAAGTTCGGATTGACGTCCTTGGCGAGCGCGTAAGCGCGCACCGTCGCCGGCCGCTCGCCGATGGCCTCAAGCCAGCGCTTGAGATGCGGGAACTGCTCGATGTCCTGCCCCTGATTCTTGTAAGGGACGACCCAGGGATAACAGGCCATGTCGGCGATCGAATATTGGCCGCCGATGAACTCGCGATCCGCGAGACGCTTGTTGAGCACGCCGTAGAGACGGTTGGTCTCGTTCACATAGCGGTCGATCGCGTATGGAATCTTGTCCTGCGCATAGTTGCGGAAGTGATGGTTCTGTCCGGCCATCGGTCCGAGCCCGCCCATCTGCCAGAACGTCCACTGGATCACGTCATAGCGGCTGTAGAGATCGGCATGCAGGAACTGGCCGGTCTTCTCGGCGAGATAGAGCAGCATCGCGCCGGATTCAAAGATCGAGATCGGCTTGGTCCCACCTTTGGGTTCGTGATCGACCAGCGCCGGAATCCGGTTGTTCGGTGCGATCGCCAGAAATTCCGGCTTGAACTGATCGCCCTTGCCGATGTTGATCGGGAAGATCTTGTACTTCAGCCCGGTCTCTTCGAGGAACATCGTGATCTTGTGACCGTTCGGTGTGGTCCAATAATACAGGTCGATCATCGCGGCGTTCCTTCCCGAAACATTTGAAAAAGATGCAACTGCATTTACTTCACCGCAAAGGCCGGCTCATGTCAATGACAGCCTTTGGCCATCGCAGCGATGTGAGGTGAGATGCGGCCCGGTATAAACCGAATGCTCACGGCACCGGCGTCACCGTAATCGTCCGCATATCGGTCGGGAGCAGATTTTGTTCCATGCCGCGAAACACCGTCCTCGAAGTCTCGGCGACCTTCAGCGTCATGCCGCCCTCGACCTCGAATTCGGCGCGCTTGTCGAAAGAGAACAGCATCGAACCGACGAGCTGCCGCACCCGATCCGGCGTGACGCTATCGCCGGAAGCCGCCAGCAAACCCCTCGCAAAGGATTGCATGAACTCGTCCATCGAGGCGGCATCGACGGAGGTGACGTTGACGAATTTGAGCCGCGCCGCATCGGCATCGACCAGTTCGAATCGTTCGGTCGATTTCAGCGCATCGCCGCCGAGCGGATTTTCCGCAGGCTTGGTCACTTGCCTGAATTCGCCGGGCTTCATCCCGGTATTCTGCGCCACCGCAAGCACCGCGAGCGCATCGATGTAAACCGACGCTGCGCCGCCGGCATCGACCTCGACCAGTTGCGACATCAATTGATCGAACAGCGCGCGCGATGCGGGCCGGCGGTCGAATTGCTCCACAAGCCCGCTCGCCGCACCACGCATCGCCGCTTTTGCCTCATCGAGATTGTCGATGCGCAACGGTTTGCCCGACGGATTCGTGCTGGCGCGGATCACCACATTCTCCAACACCTTCATGTAGGCGCGGCTCAGCGGCACACTCCGCGCATTGCCCTCGACGGTGGCATCACGCTGAACATACGAAATTCGAAATCCATCCGCCGTCTTCTGCTCGATGGTCAGTTCGCCGCGCGTCTTGATCACGGACGTCGCCGTTCCGTCGGGTCTCACCTCTTCGCTACGGGCCTCGGTCTCGACCATCCAGCGGCTGCCGACTTGCGGATCGTAGACCGGCTCGGCGGCGAACGCCGGCGCGATGTCGAACATCGCCATGGCCGCAACAACGCTCGCGAGCGCCCTGCCCGCGCCAACCCCCAAATATTCATTGTCCTGACCTCAACCACTCAGCTCAAACGGCCGTGCGCGCGCAGCCATTGCCTGCCGTCCTCGGTGACGACGACCATCGCGCCGGTGGCGCGGACGACATAACCGGAATCAACCGCATCCTCCCAGATCGTCAGCCGCGGGCATGACGTTCGCCAGGCCGCGATGACCTCCGAATAAGGCCGCGGTTCCCGGGCAATCCACTCGACCAGGTCAAGGACCAGCGAATCAGCCGCCTCTCCCACCATCGAATCGCTCCCGTTTGTGCAGCGCTTATATAGGCTGCGGAGCGGATTCCGGCCAATTTCTCCCGAAAGTGTGAACCAGTTCACACGTGTTCGGACCAAGGCATGGTTTTCTGATGCGTCTCGGATCAGCGGAGACGTGGCAGACATGACCCATGACGGTTTTCAAATTGAGGCTTTCGAAGCCGGCAAAGGGCTTTGGCACGCCAGGATCAGGCGCGAGGACTTTGAACCCGTCGTCATCGACGGCGTATCGTTTCCCGAGCTGGAGGTCGGATTCGCCTGGTCCGATGCGGAAGCGGCCATCGCCGACGCCAAGACCCGCATCAATTACCTCAACCGGCGATCGGTGACGTCAGAGCAAAAGCGGAAGTCTGCTCATGTATGACTCAAGAACCAACCCGTCGGCCTCCGTCCGGTCCAGCTGCCCCGATTGCGACGGCCAGCTTAAAGTGCTGCGTGTGATCGGCGGGCGTGCCGGCACCGAATACTGGACCATGCGGTGCACCGGCTGCGGCGGGATTCATCTCGATATCGTCAGTCCGACGCCAGCGCCGTCGTCGGCCGCGTAAGAGCAACGCCTTACTGCCTGAACGCGCGCGCGATGGCGCTTCGCGCCTCGTCCTGGATCTGGCGCAGGTGTTCCTCGCTGCGAAAACTCTCCGCATAGATCTTGTAGACGTCCTCGGTGCCCGAGGGCCGCGCCGCAAACCAGCCGTTGTCTGCCACGACCTTGATGCCGCCGAACGATTGCCCGTTGCCCGGCGCCGTTGTGAGCGTGGCACGCACGGGTTCGCCGCCCAATTGCTTGATCGCGAGTTTCTCGCCCGACAGCGTCTTGAACAGGCTTTTCTGTTGCGGCGTCGCCGGCGCATCGATCCGCGCATAGAACGGCACACCCAACTCCTTGGTCAGCGAATCGAACAGTTGGCTCGGGTCGCGCTTGGTCCGCGCGGTGATCTCGGCGGCGAGCAGCCCCATGATCAGGCCGTCCTTGTCTGTGGTCCACACCGATCCGTCCTTGCGCAGGAACGAAGCGCCCGCGCTCTCCTCGCCGGCAAAGCTGAAGCCGCCGCCGACCAGCCCATCGACGAACCATTTGAACCCGACCGGCGTCTCGACCACCTTGCGGCCGATCTTGCCCGCGACCCGGTCGATAATCGCGCTCGACACGATCGTTTTGCCAATCGCGCTGTCCTTGCGCCATTGCGGGCGATGCTCGAACAGGAACGCGATCGAGGCCGCCAGAAAATGGTTCGGATTCATCAGGCCGTTGGAGCGGGTGACGATGCCGTGGCGATCGGCGTCGGTGTCGTTGGCAAAGGCGATATCGAATTTGTCGCGCATGCCGATCAGTTGCGCCATCGCGTAAGGCGAGGAGCAATCCATCCGGATCTTGCCGTCCCAATCGAGCGTCATGAAGCGGAAGGTCGGATCGACCTCGTCGCGGATCAGCGTCGCGTTCAAACCGTAACGCTCGATGATCGGCTCCCAGTAGCGCACCGCCGCGCCGCCGAGCGGGTCGATGCCGATCTTGACGCTTGCGCTGCGGATCGCCTCCATGTCGAGCACATTGGCGAGATCGGCGACATAGGGCGTGATGTAATCGTAGCGGTGCACGCATGAGGCTTTGCGCGCGCGCTCGTAAGGAATCCGCTTGACGCCATCGAGATCGGTCTCGAGATAGCGGTTGGCGGCACGCTCGATCGCGCCGGTGATGTCGGTGTCGGCCGGGCCGCCATTCGGCGGGTTATATTTAAAGCCGCCATCTTCCGGCGGATTGTGCGAGGGCGTGACCACGACGCCGTCGGCAAAGCCCTCGGTTCGACCCTTATTGTAAGTGAGGATGGCGTGCGAGATCACCGGCGTCGGCGTATAGCCGTCATGCCGGTCGATCATCACCTCGACGCCATTGGCGGCGAACACTTCCAGCGCACTGGCCAGCGCCGGCTCGGCCAGCGCATGGGTGTCGATGCCGATGAACAGCGGCCCGGAAAGGTTTTTCTCGCAGCGGTGATCGCACAGCGCCTGGCTGATCGCCAGAATATGCGCCTCGTTGAAGGCGTCGTTGAGTGACGAGCCGCGATGGCCCGAGGTGCCGAACGCCACCCGCTGCGTCGCGATTTTGGGATCCGGCTTGCCGGCGAAATAGGCCGTCACCAGCCGTGGAATATTGGCGAGCATCGAAGGCTCGACGGGCTGACCGGCCTTGGGATTGATATCGGGCATGGGGGTCCTTGGAATTACCTTCGAGAAATTGAAGGAGAGTGTAGACAGGTCTTGTGCGTTCGTCATGGCCGGGCATAGCCGTTCGAAGAACGGCGTCGCTTCCGCTCGACTATGGCCCGGCCATCCACGTCTTCGTCGATCGATCGCGAGAAGTAAGACGTGGATGCCCGCGACACGCGCGGGCATGACGGGATCAAAAATGGGTCATACTGACAACTGCTGACAACGCAACGGGCCGTCGAGCGCGGGGTTCCGAAAGCGCCCATAACCCTTTTCTCGGCGGCGGACTCCCCCCATATTCCGGGCATGGCGAAGACTCCCACCTCCCCGAAAAAACCCGGCGACAAGACCCCCAAGTCGAAGGCTTCGAGGCCCGACGTCCAGCCGATCGGGCCCGCGCTGGCCGAACTGCTCAATCCAGCGATCAATCGCGGCGACGCCGGCATGGGATCCGGCACCGGCCTGCAGCCGCCGCCGGACAATTCCTGGGACCGCCGCGCCGGCGGCGAGGCAGCCGCGCATCGCGCCCGCGCCTCGACCAAGGGATTCGAGGAAGCCCCGCAAGCCAATTACGGCACCGCCGCCACCATTCCGACCCTCGATCCGGAACTGGCGCGGCAACTGGGCTTGCCGACCGCCGAGGATGACGAGGCGGCGCTCGCCCGCCCGCCGCGCAGCAAGATGGAGGCGCTCGGCGTGCAGGCGACGGCGGAAGCGCTGGAAGCGCTGATCCGCGACGGCCGTCCCGAATTCAAAGGCGACGACGGCGCGACGAAGATCTGGACGCCGCACCGACCGCCCCGCCCGGAGAAATCCGAAGGCGGCCAGCCATTCGTGATCAAGTCCGAATATGAGCCCAAGGGCGACCAGCCGACCGCGATCGCCGAACTGGTCGAAGGCATCAACCGCAACGACCGCACCCAGGTGCTGCTCGGCGTCACCGGTTCGGGCAAGACCTATACCATGGCCAAGGTGATCGAGGCCACGCAACGTCCTGCGCTGATCCTGGCGCCGAACAAGACGCTGGCCGCCCAGCTTTATGGCGAGTTCAAGAGCTTCTTCCCCGACAACGCGGTCGAGTATTTCGTCTCGTATTACGACTACTACCAGCCGGAAGCCTACGTCCCGCGCACCGACACCTATATCGAGAAGGATTCCTCGATCAACGAGCAGATCGACCGCATGCGCCATTCGGCGACGCGCGCGCTGCTGGAACGCGACGACGTCATCATCGTTGCCTCCGTCTCCTGCATCTACGGTATCGGCTCGGTCGAGACCTATACCGCGATGACGTTTGCGCTGAAGAAAGGCGAGCGCATCGACCAGCGACAACTGATCGCCGATCTCGTCGCGCTGCAGTACAAGCGCACGCAGGCCGATTTCACCCGCGGCACCTTCCGCGTCCGCGGCGACGTCATCGACATCTTCCCGGCGCACTACGAAGACCGCGCCTGGCGCGTGAATTTGTTTGGCGACACCGTGGAGAATATCGAGGAGTTCGACCCGCTCACCGGCCACAAGCAGGACGAGCTCGAATTCATCAAGATCTACGCCAATTCGCACTATGTGACGCCGCGGCCGACGCTGGTGCAGGCAATCAAGTCGATCAAGGGCGAGCTCAAGCTGCGCCTCGACCAGCTCAACAACCAGGGACGCCTCTTGGAAGCGCAGCGGCTCGAGCAGCGCACCACCTTCGATCTCGAAATGATGGAAGCCACGGGAAGCTGCGCCGGCATCGAGAACTATTCGCGCTATCTCACCGGACGCCGTCCGGGCGAGCCGCCGCCGACGCTGTTCGAATACGTGCCTGATAATGCACTGGTGTTCGCCGACGAAAGCCACGTCACCATTCCGCAGATCGGCGGCATGTTCCGCGGCGACTTCCGCCGCAAGGCGACGCTCGCCGAATACGGCTTCCGCCTGCCCTCCTGCATGGACAACCGGCCGCTGCGCTTCGAGGAATGGGACATGATGCGCCCGCAATCGGTCGCGGTGTCGGCGACGCCTTCGGGGTGGGAGTTGAACGAGAGCGGCGGCGTGTTTGTCGAGCAGGTGATCCGCCCCACGGGGCTGATCGATCCGCCCGTGGATATCCGGCCCGCCCGCACGCAGGTGGACGATCTCGTCGGCGAGGTCCGCGCGGTGGCGCAGAAAGGCTACCGCTCGCTGATCACGGTCTTGACCAAGCGCATGGCGGAAGACCTCACGGAATATCTGCACGAGCAGGGCATGCGCGTGCGCTACATGCACAGCGATATCGACACCATCGAGCGCATCGAGATCATCCGGGATTTGCGGTTGGGGGCGTTCGACGCGCTGGTCGGCATCAACCTGCTGCGCGAGGGCCTCGACATTCCCGAATGCGCGCTGGTCGCGATCCTCGATGCCGACAAGGAAGGTTTCCTGCGCAGCGAGACCTCGCTGATCCAGACCATCGGCCGCGCCGCGCGCAACGTCGACGGAAGGGTCATTCTCTATGCCGACCAGATGACCGGCTCGATGGAGCGTGCGATTGCGGAGACCGACCGCCGCCGCGAGAAGCAGGTCGAATACAACACCGCGCACGGCATCACGCCGGAGAGCATCAAGAAATCGATTGGCGACATCATGAACAGCGTCTATGAGCGCGACCATGTGCTGGTCGAGATCGGCGGCGGCGGCATGGCCGACGACGTGATCGCGATCGGGCACAATTTCGAGGCGGTGCTCGCCGATCTGGAAACACGGATGCGCGAAGCCGCGGCCGATCTGAATTTCGAGGAGGCCGCGCGCCTGCGCGACGAGGTCAAGCGTCTACGCGCCACCGAGATGGCGGTGGTCGACGATCCCACCATCAAGCAGCGCGGCGTCGCGTCGAAAGCCGGCGCTTATGCCGGCACCAAGAAATACGGCGAGGCCGCGAACTTGCCGGTCAGCGCCATGAAGAACAAAGGCGCGTCGTCCGCCGTCAAGGCGAGCCGCGGCGGCAAGACCGGCTCAAAGGTTCACAAACCGCATCTCGACGAAATGCACGGTCCGGAATCGCTGCCCTTCCGCCCGAGCGGCGCGCTGCCTGCCAAACCTTTCGGCGGCGACAGCCGGATCATCCAGCCCACCGACTCCCGCCAATCCGGTCCCGAGTTCGGCCCCTCGCCGCGCTCGACCGGCGGCGCGCCGGGACACCGGGGCGGCTGGAAGAAGCGGTAAGCCGCGGCGGGTGGAAGCAGCGGCAGACTTACTCGCTTTGCGCCGCCGTCTTCCAGCTTGTGGTGTCGTGCACCTGCCAGAAGCGCAGGGTTCGCTGGGCTGTCCTTGCCGATAATTTGCCGTAGTCCTTCGCTGCAATCTGAAGGACTTCATCGCCGATTTTTTGCTTTGCCGGACGATTGGACAAGATGCTTGCAACGGTCGACCAGCCCAATCCGGCCGCCTTGCAGGGAATAAGGATCAGGTCGGATCGCTGCCCTTCCAGCACCTTGGCCATCATCTGGGTAGGCACGCCATTGAACAGCGCCAGCGACGCAGCGACCTCGTCGAACTTCCGGGCAACAGAAAATTTGGTGATTGCTTCGTCGTCGAGTTCGAACTTTTTGTGGAGCAGCCCGACCAGCGTCTCCGCGCGAGTGAAGTCGGGTACATTTTGCTCGGCCGCGCCCGCGATCGCCCTGATGACCCGCTGAATCTCTTCCCGCAGTTCTGGCGGCGCCAGCGACATCAGTCGTTCCCGCACCGCGTCGGTGGCGCGCTTCAGCAAGTCACGCAGATATCTGACAGGCAGATCGACGCGCAGACCAAGGATTTCGATCAGTTCGGAATCCGCTTCGGAACGCGCCACAATTTTCGAGTAGCCGGTATCTGAAAAGCGTGCGCTGGCGTTGTTGGCGAGCTTGCGAATGACCTTGCCTTCACCACGGTCGACGATCACGTCGGTAACGGCTTCCGGAAGGTCAGTCCGGCCTGAAATGGCTAGCAGATGTTCCTGTCCTTTGCTGCTCGCAATCTCCACGAGGTCAGTGGTCCTCAAGCGGCTCGAGGTGGCCAGCACGCTTCCGGCTACCGCGATCTCGTTGTCCCGGGCGAGGTTTTGGATGACTTCGAACGGGGCGTAGTCGACCGGCGCCAGACGCGCGCCGAGTTCGGCTCTTGCCCGGCTCTCGACCCGGGTGACGAGAAGACACAAAACTTCGTCGAAGACCTTGACCTGATCCTCGCTCAGGCGTTCTCCGCCGTTCAGAAACAGATCGGTTACCTGTCGAAGGGTCGCGATGCGCTTGTCCGACGAACCGCTTCTGACGGCATCTTCGAGCTCGGCGATAAGGGAGTTCGGTTGCAACACGAGATGCTCACTTTGGTGGGCGGCAGCAATCTTCTCAAACTACCGAGCTTAGGTAACGAACCTCTGAAGACGGCAGTCGGATTTCGGCAAAATCGAGCCAACCGCGTCCATACGGCTTCTGCGGTTGCGGGATTATCCCGTGAAAATACGTATAAAAGGCGCTGGCCTGGGGCGCGCGCAGCCTCGCCGGACGACTCTTCGACGAGATCGATCGCGTCGGCGTCATGTGATTCGCGCACAGCCGGAAGCACGCTCATTCGATGAGAGGAGCTTAAGCCGGCCGACGTCCCAGAGGGCTGTAGGCGCGAACTATTGCGCCGACGACAGGCGGGCCACCTGGCGTCCGCCGTTCATCTCTTTCAGGCGATTGACGTAGTTCTCCGGCCGCAGCCAGCGGCTGGGAGTTTTCAATCCCATATAGCTCGCGATGTCGCCGATGAACGAGGTGCAATTGAACGTTTCGGCGTTCCAGACCGGCGAACTCGCCTGCAACTTCTTGATATAGGCGAACACCCGCTTGGCGTCCGCTTCGTTCAGATAGACCCGGTAGTTCGCCGTCAGGTATTGCGGATCGAGATCGCCGTAGCTTGCCCCGGTCTCGGACGGCACCAGCGTCATGTAACCCAGGACGTATTCGACCTCGTCGCCCTTGGGGGTGAGGCCCGCGACCTCGACCTGCCGCTCGCTGGTCTTGCCGTACCAGACAAAGGCATGTCCCCAGCTCGCCGCCGTTCTGGCGCGGAAGTCGACGTAGTACGGACCTTTGGCCGACGTGCGCTTTGCCGTCGACGGCGGCGCCGGCTTCGCTTCGGAAGTCACGTCACCCAGCGCCGTCGCCTCGGCGATGCGCTTGAAGGTTTTCTGGATATCGAAACCGTCCGATTCGCCGCGCGCATCGGCCGCCTGCGCAAAAGCCGACGGGGGATGGCACGCCAGCAAAGCCGCCAGCGCCAATCCCCCAATCAAGCCAAGTGCTGTTGGTCGAAATTTCGTCGGTCGGTTGGACACGCCTCGTCCTTCCACGCGATCCAGCGAAAGTGCTCAGTACCGCGCGGCGATGGGCGCCTTGCCGACCGGGCTCTTGCCGATCGGCGACTTGCCGATGGGTGCCTTGCCGACCGGCGCCGTCTGATAGACCGGCTGCGGGCGGGGCATGTCGGCGGCGCTGGCAGCAGCCACCATGGCAACGGTCAAACCCGCCGCAATCACGAACTTCATCATCTCAATCTCTCCTTTGCGAGGGACAACACAGGCAGCGATTCCTGTCTATCCCGGACACGCCGTGACCATCAACGTCGGATTGTGCCCAGAGTGCGGCAGATATGGCAGGATCACGAAATTGCGTCGCGCTGCGACCAATATGACACAGCGGGTTCCGTTGCTGCGGCGGGATTAACTCCCTCTCCCCACAGGCCTACCGAGCGCTGGCAATCCGAGCAAGTCAGGTTACGCTAACCCTATGAAACTCGGCTCCGAAGAGTCCCAAACAGCTTATTCCAGCGGCTCCGAAAGTGCCCGGATGTGGACGGAAGCATGGGTCAAGGCCTGGGCGGACTGCCCGCACTGCGGTCATACGACGATGTCGCAGTTTCCGAACAACAGTCTGGTCGCCGACTTTCTCTGCGGATCGTGCAGCGAGGAATTCGAGCTCAAGAGCCAGAAAGGAAAGTTCGGCACGAAGGTTGCTGATGGCGCCTACAAGACAAAATGTGAGCGCCTTGTTGCAAGCAACAACCCAAACCTGTTGCTGATGAACTACAATCTAAAATCGCTGGCGGTTCGTAAATCTTTTCATCGTTCCAAAGCACTTCTTCGTTCGCGACACCATCGAAGAACGCAAACCTCTCGCGGCAACCGCGCGCCGCGCCGGTTGGATCGGATCGAATATTCTGATCGGTAAAGTCCCTGAGGCCGGCAAGATTCACATCGTTCAGAACGGCGTCGTTCGTCCCAAGGAGGCTGTCCTTCAAGAATGGCAAAAAACGCTCTTTCTAAGAAATGAGTCTCTTGAGGCGCGCGGCTGGCTACTCGACGTCATGAAATGCGTCGAGTCTTTAGCCAAGCGCGAATTCACGCTCGACGAAGTTTATGGATTCGAGGTCGTCTTGGCGGCCTCTATCCCGGCAATCAAAACGTCAAACCAAAGATACGGCAACAGCTTCAATATTTGCGCGACCGCGGATTCGTCGAATTCGTATCTCGTGGTAATTATCGCTTGCGATCCTAGGAGACCCGCATGGCTTGGTTTCTTAACATCTACCGTTGCGACCGCTGCAATCGAATATGGACCGATGAATGGTCCTGCATGTGCGACGACGATTGTCCACATTGCGGGGCGCGGCCTATGTCGCCGTGCCATAGCGAGGACATGACCGAATTTATTGCGCGCGATGGCGACGAGTTTGTCGTTCTCCGCTCACCCGACACAGCCGAGCACGATCCAGATTATCGCGAGCTTGGCCGCTTTCCGACGCGCATCAAGGCCGAAGAGTTTCTCGCGTCATACCAAGTCGACTAACGGACGCATCTGGACCACTCGTCGTCATGCCCGGCCTTGTGACGGGCATCCACGTCTTTCTTTGCTGCGATCCGAAGACGTGGATGGCCGGGTCATAGGCGAGCGGAAGCGACGCCGTCCTTCAGGCGCCTATGCCAGGCCATGACCAAAGATGGGTCCAGTTCGGCCCTCACCACGCCTTCACCGGCCGGTTGGCGTGGCTGGTCTGCGGCACACCGCGGTTGAGCGACATATGGGAATGCGTGCAGAGCCAGCCATCAGCGTACTTCGAAAACACCATGGTGGCGCGGCCGGGCCGCGGAAACGGTTTGCCGCCCTCGTGATATCCCGTGCTGGTCCACGGCGCGATCACGATCGCCATCTTGCCGTCGGGCGACGCCAGCACCTCGGTATGTTCCAGCGTGAAACGGAAGTCGCTCGTCTTCGGCCAGACGTTGTCCCACTGCGTCTTGATCCATTGCTCGACGCCGGGAACGACGTCGTTGTGGGTGCCGAAGGCCAGCACGTCCGGATGGAATAGCGGCTTCGCGGAAGCGTAATCGACATCACGGACATACATGGAAAAAGTTTCCAGCCACTGCTGGAAGAAGCGCGTTGTCTCGGCGTTCGCGATCGGCAAGGAATCCACAGCCTGCTCCCTGTTCGTTGGTCTGAGGGCAGGAACCTTATTGCCATGAACGGAAGCGGGAACCAAGTTTCGAACGTAGCACGAGCGGTCCTATTTTCCGTCATTGCGAGGAGCGAAAGCGACAAAGCAATCCAGAGTCCTGTCGTCACCCCACTGGATTGCTTCGCTACGCTCGCAATGACGGCGGTTGCACGTGAAGTGGGTGCTCCCCTGCCGCGCGCTCCCTCAAACCGACAACGGGCTGACAAATCCGGCGACCAGCTTGACGAGATCGGCCTGCCGCGAAACGCGGGTCTTTTCATAGACACGGCTGAGATGGGTGCGCACCGTGGTCGGCGCGATGCCGAGCACGTCCGCAACCTCCGGCACGCCGCCGACCTCGACGATGGCAAACAGCACGCGCAGTTCGGCCATGGTCAGCTTGAAGGTTTGCGCGACGATTTCGGGCGGCGACGAGGTGGCGATGGCGGCCTTGTGGATGAAGACGGCCGCGACCGCGACGTTGTCCGAGGCGGCGCGCCGGCGCTTGCCGGAGGCGAGCGGTAGCACGTGGGCCACGTAAGTCTCGGCGGGATCGGCCGCGCTCGGCAGCGGCACGCCCCTGGCGCCTGCCGCCGAATCGCCCTGCGCCGCTGATGCGAAAATCGCCCGCAACTCGGCGCTGGTCCTGGCGTCGCCGGACACCAGCCGGCCGGCGGCGGCGCGCAGAATACAGCCCTCGTCCAGAATGGCGTGCGCGGCGACATTGGCATGCAGGATCTTGCCATCGCCATCGACCAGAATCACGCCGGCGCGCAGACCGTCCATCGCCTCCGTCAGCGACGCCGCCTCGTTCTGCTTGAGGTTGACGACCTTGGAAATCATCGCCGCGCGACGGATGTGCGGCGCGATCAGGCGCATGCGGCGGCGTGTCTCCTGATCGACAACGCCGTGCCGCTCATGCCGGAACACCCCGAACATCGCGGCCTTCGCCGCCGCCTTCTCCAGAAAGATACTGACGAAATCGACCAGCCCCTGCGGCTTTGCCCATTCCCGGTAGAAACGGGTCTTGAGGAATTCGTCGTAAGGAACGAGATCGGCCGTCGCTGCCGGCTCTTCGATGGCGGTGAAACAGCGCGGCGTCAGCGTCGGATTGAGCGAGACATATTTATCGAAATAGAGCTGCCGGTATTCCGGCGCGATTCCGCCGTCATCGAAAACTGCGTCGCCGCTGGTGTTAGCCGCATCGTTCCAGTAGATCGCCGATGCCTGCCCCTGCACGAAGCTCGTCGTCTTTTTCAGGGCGGCAGGCCACAGCGAACGGTCGAGCACCGTGTCGTAGATTTCGGCAATCACCTGAGACAGCTGCTCGCTTTCCTGCATATCCCTACATCCACAATTAATGGTTGCACGCGCAGCCCGGATCCTCAATCAGCGAAGTCTTCAACCGGAATCTGCTCGACTTAAAGCGCGACTTTAATCGCTTTGAAGCCAATGCGTCCTGCGCGGATTTGCGCTCAGTCGCTTATTCCGTCGGCAACCCGATCCGAGTCCCATTTTGTCTCAAATAGTTCCGGACCGTTGTGAACCAGATCACTCCTTGCCGGGACGAATCAAAGTACCAAGCCTCATCCAATTGGATGACGCTTTATCGGACCGCGCCGGGCTAGATCGCAAATCCGGCTGGGGCTTTTGGCAATCAGGCGTTTCAGGCACGAGGTTCAATTCATGCCAACACTTGTTTTGAGAGAAAATATTCCGCCCGTGGCCAGAGCGTCCGGAAAGCCGGCACGCCAAGCCAGTGAAGTGAAACCGGATCGATCGCTCGAAGGCGTCCTGATCTTCTCGGGCATCGGCGTTGCGCTGATGGTCGCGGCGATCGTCTTCCGGTGGCTGGAATTGCCCCCGCCTTATTTCTAGAGCTCCGATTCCGAAGTTCGCAAGGTATCGCGGCGACCTCTGATCGCCTCAAGCCGCAGCGATCCCGGTCAACGCCAATGTGTACGGCGCAATCTTTCGTAACGAAACGGTAAGCTGACAATCCGGCGCGCCGCCCCTAACGATTCTGAGCTAAGAATCAGCGGGGATATTTCATCGTGCCGATAGCGATGAGCGGACACATTGTTTCCGGACTTGGCGTTGCCGCCAATCTGCTCCATTTGCAAATGCCCTTGCTGCGCGGCTTTCTTCCCGACATCGAGAACTACAGGATCGGCACCATCAATGTGCAGCTCGATCATGCGCTCGATATCAAGATTCCGGATATCGTGACTCCGCCGCTGCAATGGGAGCCGAATTCGAGCGTCGGCGAGCGGTTCGGATTCACCAGCGTCAGGCTTGAGCTGGGCGAGAAGACGCACGAAGCCTGGGTCTATGGCGCCGAATTTTCGCCGCACCGTTTCAACTACACCGTCGTCGAGCTGCTCGCCCCTCCGATCGACGGGATTGCCAACGGCCTGCGCTGCACGCTGCATCTGGAGCGTTACACCGGCTATATCGTGATCTGACGTTTGTCCTTGACAGACGTTGTAAGGCCGTCAGCTAATTTGCAGGTGATTTGCCCGTCGTGCCAATGCGCCGCAGGCATATGAGATTGCGCCCGATCCCAAATCAGCCGCATCTTCCGCGCATCCCGCGCCACTTAACGAGGGGCGTTTCGCGATCGTCACGGACGTTGGGCGCGGGGAGCGATGGACGCTTGTGGCGCAAAAGACGAATGCGCCGCGAAGCGGACGGCGAAGTCGTGTGGTTCTGATTTCTCGACGCTGAAATCAACTGGCGATGATGCTTCGCATCACGCCGGGGACGGTGGCAAGAAAGCCCGATCACCGGGAAGAGCACGAAGCAAGCCGTTAAAACCATTCGCGCAGGGAATGCCGGAGTGTTTCGGCGAACCTGTGGTGACTTGCTTGCGTGCTTTTTTATTTTGCACGCAAGACTGCGGGTGCGCGTGATGCACCCGGCATTCCCTGCGCCCTCGGATTTGGAGGGGCGAATGATGATTCAAAACCCGGGCGTGATGACGCCACGGGAGGGTGGAAGTGCGAGCCGATATTTTTGGTCGTCCCGGACAAGCGAAGCGCGATCCGGGACCCATAACCACAGCCCTCAATGAGAGAGGGGAAACCGCCACAGCTCGGCGCCACCGCACCGCCCTGTGGTTATGGGTCCCCGCTCTCGTGCGCAATTGCGCACTGGGCGGGGACGACGACAGAGCGACACGCCATGAATGACGGCCCATCCCTCACATCCCGCTGGTGCCGTGATCGACCGGCAAATCCTGGCTCTGCGACTGTTGCTGCTGACGCTCCTGCTCCTTGGCGCGGTGGCGGCCAATGAGGCAGCCGGCGGCCGCGCCAAGCACGCCGTGGTGACCAGCGTAATGACCGGCGACACCGCCGACCACGGCGCCCTTCAGGCACCCCTTGGCCTCGGCGCTCTCCGCCGTGACAGCGAACGCGGCAACGACAAACAACGTGGCTACGATTTTCATGATGTTAATCCCCGTGAAATTTAAATCAGCGATTTCATGTGCTGACTGCATAACCCCACAACGGGCGATTCTGTTCCATTCCCTGGTCATCGCCCGGCATAGTCGTCCGAAGGACGGCGTCGCTTCCGCTAGCCCATGACCGGGCGATCCAGTATTCCAGCGGCCGTCGCTCTAAATCGAGATGTCACAGCGTACGGGATACCCCCGCTTTCGCGGGGTATGACGAGGTACAAGTCAGGCCGAAACACGTCATCGCGCGGCGCTTTGCGTCACGCCATCCAGAAATGCCGCAGTCTCACGGTTGAGAAATTCGACGTCGGCCGGAATGGCGCCGCCGGCCGACGCGTGGCCTGTGACGGTGCCGGGACTGATCGTCATCATCTTGACATTAGCGATGTTCTTCGCGGCTGCGACCGGCTCGAATTCCGGATTGAGCAGGTCCTTGGTGCCAGTCATGATCAACGTCTTCGCTCTGATCGAGGCCAGCGCCTTGGCGGTGTCGCCATTGAAGCCCGGCGTAGTGCCGACGTCGTGACGTTCATAGGCCCAGGTCTGGTAGACCCAGTCGTTTGCGTCCATCGCCTTTAGCATCGCGGTCTCCTGCACCTCCATCCAGGGCAGCGCATCCATGCCGTTGCTGAACTGGGCCGAATACATATCCGGCGTGCGCGCCGACAGCAGGTTGAGGATATCGCGCATCAGGCGGATGCCCTTTTCGGGCGGCGCTTCGTAATTGCCGCCGTTCCAAGCCGCATCGGTCATGATCGCCTTGCGCGAGGCTTCCACCACAGCAACGCTCCAGGCCGGCGTCTTCGCCAGCGGCACCATCGCCACCACCGCGTCCATGAAGCCGGGATGGCTGACGCCCCATTGCAGCGCCTGCATGCCGCCCATCGACGGCCCGACCACGGCAACGACATGGTCGATGCCGAATTTCTCCTTCAACAGGCGGTATTGCGATTCCACCATGTCGCGGATGGCGAATTTCGGAAAGCTCATGCGCGGCTGCGATTTCGAATTGCTCGGCGAGGTCGTAAGCCCGTTGCCGATCGCATCAGTGCAGATGATGAAATACTTGTCGGGGTCGAGCGCCTTGCCGGGGCCGATCATGAAGTCGATGCGGTGATGATTGCCGCCGATCGCCGTCACCATCAGGATGGCGTTGGATTTCTTCTCGTTCAGCGTGCCGTGGGTAACATAGGAGATCGAGAAATCCTTGATCGCCTCGCCGCTTTCGAGCTTCAGGTCGCCTTCGCTGTAGAGCTGGTGCGGCGGTTGCTGCGGCGTATGCGCATCCGCCGGGAGCGGCAACAACAGGCCAAGACCCATTACAAGACCAATTACAAGACCTGCAACAAGGCCCGTCACAAGAACCGTCACGAGAGCGATGCGTTTCACGCGTGTTTCTCCCTTATTCCCCTTGTCATCCGAACCTTCGGTCGGTTGAGCGCGACGATAGACGGACGCCCCGGGGCTGTGAAGCCTTCGCGGCCGCATCCCTACCCGCAACACGTGTGTCTGGAAAATATCGAGCCGATTAATTGCGGAGCGACTCGCATGCAAAGGGAGTTACAAGGTGGAGGTGACGAGATCAGACGAGTGGAGTGGATGACATTCGCTACCCACTTGGCTGCGAGTTCGTCAAGCGAATGTCAAATCCAAAACTCCACTAGAAACCCATATTTGCTTGTGGTCCTTTAGATTCTAACATTCGCAAAAGTGGCCGCTGAGAAGGCATGCGAATGTTAGAATCGGAGCACAAACCGGGCCCAACACCGGCGGGGAAAAGAAATGATGAAAGAACTTCATCGCCGGCGCGTCGTTGAGCTGATCGACGCATTCTATGCCGGCAATATCGAGGGCGCTTTGGCGCTTTGCAGCGACGACGTCGAGTTTTTCTCCAACGCACCGGTCGACATCCTGCCGCATCTCGGCCACCACCACGGCAAGGACGACGTCCGGCAGATGTGGAAGACGGTTCATGAGCGCTATTCCAGCATGCGCTATGAATTGCCTTTCATCGCCGTCGAAGACGACAAAGTCGCGGTCCAGCTTCGCGCCTACTTCGGCAAGCGGCGCAGCGGACGGATCGTGCAGTTCGACATCGCCATCTTCTTTGCGCTCCATGACGGCAAGATCGTCAGGATTCGCGAAATCATCGACACCTTCGATCTGATCGAGCAGGTGGTGGAGCGGGACGTCGCCGAGCTAATCGCCGGAAAACCGGGCGAGAAGATGTGAGCGACATCCGGGTTTGGCGCCGCGGGCATTGAACCTCGCCGCGTCCTGCGGCGACCCAACACAGGGCCATTTCTGTTTCGGATCGAGAGCCATGAAAATCGCGTTGTTTGTCTTGCTCGGCCTGTTGCTGGGGGCGGTCGGAGGTGCGGCGCTCGGCATCGGAGCCGGGCTCGCATGGGTCGAAATCTTCAAAACCAGCGATTTCGAGGGCTATAGCGGCATGCTGGTATTCTTCACCTTCATGCCGGCCGGCGCGATGATCGGCGGGCTTGGCGGCGCAGCACTGTTCGGCATCTTGGCGGCCCGCGACGACGAAATCGCGGTGGAATCCGAATCACCGATGCACCATCAGGGCAGGTCCCCGAAATAGGCCGCATTTGTGCAATGCAAAATTGCATTTGCATTTCGGCGAACTTCGACTATTTGAGGCTTCAAGTATTAGTGCAGCCACCAGGCACGGCGTCGCCAATGACGCCCAACAGGGCCGGTCGCTCACTTACAAAATCCAGTCAGGAAGCAGAAGTCATGACAGAGCATAGTCTCTGGCGTTTCTCTCGTGCATTGCATCGCGCGATCAACGAGCGTCAGTATGAAGATCTCGAAGCGTTGATCGACGACGATGTCGACTGGGCCGTCTACGGTCCGATCGACATGTTCCCGTTCTTCGGTGCCCGCCGCGGCAAGGCCGCCGTGCTCGAAGTGATCCGCCAGATTGCGGACAATATCAGGGTGCACCGGTTCGACCGGGAATCGATGATGCTCGGTGCGGAAACGGCCGCCGCGATGATGCGCTATTCGCTCACCATGCTCGATGCCAACAAGCCGATCAGCCTGCGGCTGGCACAGTTCGCGCAATTCAACGCCGGCAAGCTGGTCAGTATCCGCATCCTCGTCGATACGTTCGACCTGGTGGAGCAGGCGCTGGGCCATCCGATCCATCTGCCGCGGATCGCATAAACCACAGTCCGGCAATCCAAGGCCTCTTGCGCCCGCCTTCCCTCCACCTTCCCTTGCGCGAGGGAGCCCGGCACGCCACATTTCCGCGACGATGGGCATTCATCGCTCAAGCGGTTGGCTGGCAGTCGGGGCATATGATTAAGGCGGAATACGGCTTGGCCGGCTTTCTTTTGCTGGCGGTTGTCGGCGGCCTGGATGGCTGGACGGCCCGTGCGCAGCCGGCATCCCTGCAAGATGTGCCTTTGCAGACCCCTCCCAAAATCTCACCATGGCCTGAATCCGCCGATCCCCAGCAAGAAGCAACCGATCCACCCGCAGCGGAAAACACCGCCGCCGCCCCGACCGAAGCTGCTGACATCGCCAGTCTCGACATCGACTGGAGCCTGCTCGACGTTGACGCTTCGACATTGATGACGACCAACCCGAAGCAACTGCGCGGCGGGCCGCGCGCGGCACCATCCAGCGAAATGACCTGGTCCTCGCAGGAAAAAGCCTACGGGGCCGCGGTCTCGGTCAAACAGCCGATTTCGCCGTTCCTGGATGCGCGGGTGGGCGCCGACATGACCGTGGTCCGGCAGCCTCAGACGCTTGCCGAATTGCTGACCGAGAAGGCCACCAATGGCGGCAACGAGCCGCAATCCTCCGGCACGGCGTGGGCCGCGGTCACCGCACCGGGCGTCGGCTCGATCTGGGACAAGACGGCGGTCGAGGCGCGGATCGACCCCGCGCAGGACCAGGGCAGGCTCGGTGCGTCCATGAGCAAATTGCTGAACCTGAGCGATCAATATTCGCTTACCCTCGAGAATGGCTACAACATGACCCAGGGTTTTGCGCCGATGCCGGCCTCGGCCGGGCACACCAACTATGCGACCGAGCAATCCGCAAAGCTCGGCCTCGCCGATACCGGCACCAGCTTTTCTGCCGGCCAGGCGCTGTCGACATCAGACGAGAAATGGCTGCGCCGGATCGGCGCCGAACAGAAAATCGTCGGCGGCTTGAATATCTCCGGCTCGATCGCGGAGACCCCGCTCGGCATCGCCAACAAGAGCATTTCCGCCGGTTTCAAGCAAAGTTGGTAGCGCGCGGCGCCACGCGAAAGCACCGGCATTGCCGCAGATTGGCCGCGATGCAGCCAAAATCGGAAGCCCAGATGGTGGCGTCAAACATCGTCGTGCGGGGGGACACCCGCGCTCGCTACCGACGCGAAACAGGGAAAACAGCCGATGAACGCCATTCGTCCCGAAAAGATTGAATCGACCGACGAGGACACCGACCTCGCCGCGGCCTCCGAAGTCGAGGCCGGAATTCGTGATTTCGTCCGCAACGACATCGCCTATCTGCGTCGTCCGGCCCCGGCCCCGAACATGGTGGCCGGCACCGACGTGACGGCCGATCCGGCGACGGAGGCCACGGTGAACAACGTCAACTCGCTGATCCAACGCGTGGCCGGGACTTCGCTGGCGGAGATCGAGAATCTGATTTCAGAGCTAGAGAGCCTGCGCGATATCTTGCATGCCGAGGGGCAGCGCGTTCAGCGCGAGATTTCGGGTTATGCCCAGCTCAGCCAGGCGGCCATGAAGTCGACCCGCATGATCGCCGACAATGTGGCGCAGTGGAAGCGAGCGGCGGACGGCTTGCGCCACAGCTGACTATTTCCAAGATGATGAGTTGTTTCGGGCCGGGGATCGATTTCCCGGCCCGAAGCCGTCGGTTGCGGCGTCATTTACAATGAAGTGATTCGAACCTTCCAGCCTCGGTACGCGACCAAGTGCAGGTAACTTTGGGATTTCCTGCATGAAGACCGTCCGGCCCGACAATAGCGATCCGATTCCGTTGCAAACACAGCCCCAACATGTCGGGACCATCATGATCCGCTTTGTCGGATTGCTCGTGGCTGCGGTCGTGATCCTAGCGTTGATCTGGAGCCGGTGAGAAACCGCGCTTTTTACGCGTATGGTTAGCGGACCCTAACTTATTGAGCCGCGACCTGCTCGCCTTCCAGCGTATAGGCGCCCTCGGCGTAGCCCTTCACCACCATGGTGGTGGCGAACATCACCGCGATCGTCACGGTAGCAAAGATAAAGCCCAGCAATTTCAATCCGCGGCGGTCGGCCATCGTAATCCCCTCGTGCGCCCAGCCACTATTTGACAGGCACTTGTTCAAAATGCGTTAGCGAGGATTTAGTTTCAGCTTATCTGTTCAGCTGTTGCTTTTTCGCCGCGGCACGAACGCCGTCGACAGCATCGAGTAAACGGGCTCTCCCCGCTGGTTGGTTCCACTTTGGCGCGCTTCCATGATTCCCCATTCGGGCCGGCTTGAGGAGGTGCGCAGCGTTTCGACCTCGCTCGCAAAATGGATCGTATCACCGGCGAGCACCGGCTTGATCCAGCGCAAGTCGCGGAAGCCGGGCGAAGGCCCCCAGACCGCGACGGTTTCACCGCGGGCCGCCATTTCGCCGGCCTCGCGCTGAGCATGGGCCACGAACAGCTTCATACAGACCGATCCGACATGCCATCCCGAGGCCGCCAGACCGCCGAACAGCGATTTGCGTCCCTCCTCCTCGTCGAGGTGAAAGCGCTGCGGGTCAAATTTCGTCGCGAAGGTCTTGATGGCGTCAGCGGTGAAGGTGAACGAACCGAGATCGCGCCGCTCCCCTGTCTTGATGTCTTCAAAGAAATGCATCGGCGAGCCCGTCAGGTTGCAGCTTCGCCGTGGCGCTGGACAATGATCGGCGAGACCATCTCGCATAATGCCTGTCCCGAGGAATTGCTCGCCACCATTTTGAACATGACAATGCCGGTCGTCGGGCGGCTGCGCGAGACGCGTGCTTCCGTCACTTCGACGTCGAGCGTGATGTCGTCGCCGGGCCGGAATGGCGCAAGCCAGCGCAATTCCTTGACGCCCGGGGAGCCTAAAGATGCGGTCCGGCCGATAAAGCCGTCGAACATCATCCGCATTATGATCGAGCAGAGATGCCAACCCGATCCGGCAAGCCCTTTCAGCATCGAGCGTGCGGCAGCCGCTTCGTCCAGATGCATGGGCTGCTGATCGAACTCGGCGGCAAAGGCGCGAATTTCCTCGGCCGTGACGTGCCGCGGTCCGAAGCGGCCCAAAGGGCCCGGCTTGAAGTCTTCGAAGACAAGGGTGTTCATCACAGGGGACATCCGGCAGGGAAGCCCGATTGTGGCCGCACTTTGCGGCAATCTCAACCCATCCACGCGCATGGTTCGCCTTCGACTTGCTCGAACCCGCATTCGGCGCTAGCCCTTTTATGAAAGAAACCGATCGCGCGAATCACATCCGACTTGTCCCGGGGGAAAACCGATGTTCGATTTTCAAGATCTGTTTCAGTGGGATCGTTTTATTACGCCCACCATTATCAAGACATTTTACTGGCTTGTGATCGCACTTATCGGGCTGTTTGGAATCGCCGGCATCTTCTCCGGTCTGGCGGCGATGGCGATCAGCCCGTTCGGAGGCTTCATCCAGCTGTTGTCTTCGATCGCCAGCGTCGTCGTCGGCATCATCTTCTCGCGCATCGCGGCAGAATTTGTCCTGATCGTGTTCCGCATCAATGAGCATCTTGGCGCGATCCGCGATCAGGGCCCCGGACACTAGGAATCTCGCCTCATCGGATTCCGGCAACGTCAGTTATTGAACCTGAAATGCATCACGTCGCCGTCGGCGACGACGTATTCCTTGCCTTCCAGACGCAGCTTTCCGCCATCGCGCGCGCCGGCTTCACCGCCAAGCGACACGTAATCGGCGTAAGCGATCGTTTCGGCCCGAATGAACCCTTTCTCGAAATCGGTGTGAATGACGCCGGCCGCTGCCGGCGCCTTGGTGCCGCGGTGGATGGTCCAGGCCCGCGCTTCCTTCGGTCCGACTGTGAAATAAGTGATGAGATCGAGCAGCTGATAGCCGGCGCGGATCAGCCGATCGAGGCCGGCCTCTTCGAGGCCTAACGTATCGAGAAAATCCTTGCGCTCCTCGCGCGACAGCGTCGCGATCTCCGATTCGATCTTGGCCGAAATCACCACTGCGACCGCGCCTTCCTGTTTGGCGCGCTCGAAGACCTGCCTGGAGAAATTGTTGCCGTCCTTTGCTGCGCCTTCCTCGACATTGCAGACGTAAAGCACGGGCTTCGACGTCAAGAGCCCTAGCATGCCGAAGGCGCGCTCTTCTTCCGGTTTGCGTTCGAGCGCGCGCGCCGGCTTGCCATCGCGCAACAGCACCAGCGCGCGGTTGACGAGATCGAGTTGTTCCTTGGCGTCCTTGTCGTTGCCTTTCGCCTTCTTGGCGAGATTGTCGACGCGTTTTTCAAGGCTATCGAGATCGGCCAACATCAACTCGGTCTCGATGGTCTCGATATCCGCCAGCGGCGCAATCTTGCCTTCGACATGCGTGATGTCGGAATCCTCAAAGCAGCGCACGACATGGGCGACAGCGTCGACCTCGCGGATGGTGGCGAGAAACTGGTTGCCGAGACCCTCGCCTTGCGAAGCGCCCCGCACGAGGCCGGCGATGTCGACAAACGTCAGCCGCGTCGGAATGATCTGCGCGGATTTGGCGATTTCCGCCAGTTTGTCGAGCCTTGGGTCAGGAACCGCGACTTCGCCGACATTGGGCTCGATGGTGCAGAACGGATAGTTTGCCGCCTGCGCCGCCGCCGTTTCAGTCAGCGCATTGAACAACGTCGATTTGCCGACATTGGGCAACCCGACAATCCCGCATTTAAATCCCATGATCTGTCCTGAAAAATTCTGTCCTGAAAAGCCGGCTTGAGCGAGACACCGCGCTAGACCGCGCCACCCTCATCCTTTTCGGTGAAACCTTTGGCCTGCATCACCAGATGCACCTTGTTCTGGAACGTCGAATCCTTGCCGCTTGCGAGCAGGCCGGCGTTATCGGCAATCGCCGTACACAACGCTTCGACCCACGGTCGATCGTCCTTGGCGAAATCCGACAGCACGTGACCGTGCACCAATTCCTTGATGCCGGGGTGACCGATCCCCAGCCGCACGCGGCGATATTCGTTGCCGATATGCGCGGAAATCGACCGCAAACCGTTGTGGCCGGCGATGCCACCGCCAACCTTCACGCGCAGCTTTGCGGGCGGCAGTTCGAGTTCGTCCTGAAACACGATGATGTCGTCCACGCCGAGCTTGTAGAAATTCGCAGCTTCCTGAACCGCACGACCGGACTCGTTCATGAAGGTTTCCGGGCGAAGCAGGACGACCTTCTCGCCATCAATGGTGCCTTCCGACGTCTGGCCCTGAAAGCGGCGGCGCCATGGTGCAAAACCATGACGCCGCGCGATCTCATCGATGGCCATGAAGCCGATGTTGTGGCGGTTATGCGCGTATTTCGCGCCGGGATTGCCGAGACCAACAAAGAGGCGCATGGCGCGGCATCCCGTACTAGCGCGCGATCAGCAAAAGTGGGAACCGGTTTTGCGTCCGATCGCGCGCCAATCTAATATTTAACGCATGATCTTTCGCAAAACCGCTCACACTTTGGCGGATCATGCGCGCCTTACTTCTTCTTGTCGCCACCGCCGGCAGGAGCCTTGGCGCCGGCCGCAGGCGCGGCAGCACCAGCCGCGGGAGCGGCAGCCGGAGCACCGGCCGCCGGGGCCGCAGCAGCGCCCGCCGCCGGGGCTGCAGCAACACCAGCCGCGGCAGCAGCCGCAGCCTTCATTTCTTCGGCGTAACCGGACGGCGGCACGATGGTGACGAGGGTCGCGTCCTCGCGCGTCAGCGACTTCACGCCGGCGGGCAACTTGACGTCCGACAGATGGAGCGAGTGGCTGATCTCAAGGCTAGAGACATCGGCCTCGATGTACTGCGGAATGTTGTCGACCTTGCACTCCAGATCGATGGCGTGGGTCACGATGTTGACGGTGCCGCCACGCTTCACGCCGGGCGAAGCTTCGGCCTTCAGAATGTGCAAGGGAATGCTGACGCGGATCGTCGCGCCTTCACCGAGCCGCATGAAATCGACGTGAATCGGAAAATCACGCACCGGATCGAGATGGAAGTCGCGCGGAATCACGCGGTGCTTCTTGCCCTCCAGATCGATGTCGTAAATCGTGGTGAGGAACCTGCCGGCGAGAATGCGCTGGCGCAGTTCGCTGTCGTCGACCGAAATGGTCACGGGGGGCTGGTTGTTGCCATAGATCACTCCGGGTACTCTCCCGGCGCGACGCTCGGCCCGGGCGGCCCCCTTGCCGCTCTTCGGACGCGCGGTCGCCTTCAATTCCTTGACGGTCGCCATCAGCTTAAGTCCTTGTTTTCTAAAAAGTTAAAGGCCGCATCGCGGCCCGTTTGTCGCCCACAGCAAGCCTCCAGGGGTGCGGGGGCTGCGGACGTGGCGGCGTTCTAGCCCCAAAGGGCCGAAATGACAAGGAAATGAAGCAATATTTCCGGCATTAGGTAGCAAACTCATTGAGTTTGCTACCTAATGCCGAATATTTCCCGGGTGGGGCATCCTTTTACCGTGACGGGCGGACCAGCCTCCAAACGTGAAGAAATCGGCGTCCATCAGCGTATACCCCAGCGTTCTCGCGACGAATTTCGCCCGAGCTTTAAGCCTATCGCTATCCCTCAACAGCAGAGGGAGCAGGGAATGCCGGGCGTTTGGCTCGCCCGCAGCCTCCTGCGCGAAGATAGAAAGCAAACGAGTTAGTCACCACAGGTTAGCCGAAACGATCCGGCATTCCCTGCGCGATGGCTTTACGACTTATTCCGCGCGCTCTCCGGCGATCGGGCTTTTTTGTCGCCGTCGCAGGCCACATGCGCGAGCATTGTCGCCAGCTTCACGCCAGCGTCGAGGCGTTAAGACCACGCGGCTTTGTCGTCCGCGAAAAGCGCATTCGTCTTGTACGCAATCCCGCGGCCATCGCATCACGCGCCCAACGTTCGTGACGATCGCGATACGCCCCTCTTTGGTGGGCACGGAATGCGCGGAGAAATGCTTCTGATTTGCCCGACGAGGCAAGCCAAGCGCCTGCGGCGAATTAACGCGACGGGCAAATCAGTTGAGGTCGGAAAATTCGTGTCAAGAGGGCCGTCATCCCGGGGCGATGCGTCAGCATCGAGCCCGGAATCCATCGTGCCGTTGGAATGTGGGGAGAAATAGATTCCGGGCCCGCGCCGAGAGGCGCGTCCCGGAATGACAAGGATCAATAATTGGCGGTAACGATGTCACTCACTGCAACGAGCTCGCCCGTCACGCCCCGCCGCCTAGTTTCGTCTCCAGCGCGGCAATGCGCGCCTTCAGCGCCTCATTTTCCTCGCGCGCCAGACGCGCCATGTCCTTGACCGCCTCGAACTCCTCGCGCTTGACCACATCGAGATCGCGCAGGATCTTTTCGGCCTGGTTGCGCACGACGGTGTCAACTTCGCGCTTGACGCCCTGGGCAGCGCCAGCCGCCTCGTTCATCAGACGCCCGATCTCGTCAAAAAACCGATTATTGGTCTGGGTCATCCCTCACATCTCCGGTCGGCTTGCACATTCGCCCAATGACAATGGCGATCCGTTGCGTTCCATTCAAGACCATCTTGCCCTTGATTGGTCTCGCAAAAGTGCCTGTCAAACCGGAATACGAATGCTAGAAGCAACCAATTAATCACCCCGCGAACCCGCGACCGCGAATGCCCCTTCTCACCATCGCCTTTCCCGTCTTCGATCCCGTCGCCTTCGCGATCGGCCCATTCGTCGTCCGCTGGTACGCGCTCGCCTATATCGGCGGCATCGTGCTCGGCTGGATCTATGCCCGCGCGCTGATCAAGAACGAAAAGCTCTGGCGCGGGTCCTCACCGATCACGCTCGCCCAGATGGATGATTTCGTGCTGTGGGTGACCATCGGAATCATCGTCGGCGGCCGCACCGGCTACGTGCTGTTTTACAATCCGTTTTTCTTCGTCCAGCATCCGGCCGAGATTTTCGAGTTATGGAAAGGCGGGATGTCTTTCCACGGCGGCTTCCTTGGCTGCGTCATCGCGGTCATGGCGTTCGCGCACCTGAACAACATTTCGATCCTGTCGCTTGGCGACATCACCACCGCGGTCGGGCCGATCGGGCTGTTTCTCGGGCGGATCGCCAATTTCATCAACAGCGAATTGTGGGGCCGCGCCGCGGACCCCGATTTGCCCTGGGCGATGATATTTCCCAACGGCGGCCCGATACCGCGCCATCCCAGCCAGCTTTACGAAGCGGCGCTTGAGGGCGTTGTTCTCTTCACTATTCTTGCCGTGATGATTCGAATGGGCGCGTTGAAGCGTCCCGGTTTGATCCTCGGTAGTTTCATCGCCATCTATGGTATTGCGCGCATCATCGGTGAATTTTTCAGGGAGCCCGACCCGCAGCTTGGATTTTTGTGGGGCGGCCTCACCATGGGCATGCTGCTTTCGGTGCCCATGATTATTGCTGGAGCACTTATTATTGCGGCGGCGTGGCGCCGAAGAGCAGCCGAGCCAACTCCGTCGCGGATTCAGGAAACCATGTGACCGAGAACTCGCCGCTGCTGTCGGAGATCAAGAAGCTCATCAAGTCGTCGGGCCCGATACCGGTTTGGCGCTACATGGAGCTGTGCTTGATGCATCCGAGCCACGGCTACTATCTCTCCCGCGATCCGCTCGGGCGCGAAGGTGACTTCATCACCGCGCCCGAAGTGAGCCAGATGTTCGGCGAGTTGCTCGGGCTGTGGGCCGCCTCGGTGTGGAAAGCCATCGGTTCGCCGCCGTTGCTTCGGTTGATCGAAATCGGTCCGGGACACGGCACCATGATGGCAGACGCGCTGCGCGCGCTTCGAGTGTTACCTCCGCTTTACCAGGCGCTGAGCATCCATCTGGTCGAGGTCAATCCGGTGCTGCGCGACAAGCAGAAGGCGGCATTGTCCGGCTCGCGCAACATCACCTGGCACGACACCATCGATGACGTGCCCGACGGCCCCTCGGTAATCTTCGCCAACGAATATTTCGACGTGCTGCCGATACATCAGGCGGTCAAGGGCGAGAACGGCTGGCACGAGCGCACCGTCGAACTCGACGCCAACGGCAAGCTGGTATTTGGCGCGGCAAGCGAACCTATGCGGCGTTTCGAGGTGCTGTTGCCCGCATGGGTGCGCACCGCTCCCATCGGCGCCGTTTTCGAGTGGCGTCCGGATGTAGAAATCATGAAGATCGCAAGCCGCGTCCGCGATCAGGACGGCGCGGCCCTCATCATCGACTATGGCCATCTGCGCAGCGACGCCGGCGATACCTTCCAGGCCATAGCCCGCCACAGTTTTACCGATCCTTTGAAAGATCCCGGTGAGGCCGACGTGACCGCGCATGTCGATTTTCAGGCATTGGTGCGGGCCGCTGGGGACCTCGGCGCCGCCGTTCACGGCCCGGTGCCGCAGGGCGATTTTCTCAAGCGGCTCGGTATCGAAACCCGCGCGATCAGCTTGATGGCCAAAGCGAGCCATGAAGTCTCCGAAGACGTCGCCGGCGCATTGAAACGGCTGATTGGCGGCGGCAGCAGTGGCATGGGACAATTGTTCAAGGTGCTCGGCATCTCGGAGCCCAATCTCACCACGCTGGCAGGCTTCGCGGACGAAATACCGGACAAAAACGCGGAAACACCATGACGCTGGAATCGCCGCTGCTGTCCGCCATTCCCGGCCTGCATCATGCTTTCTTCAACCGCGAAGGCGGCATCTCCGAAGGGATTTACGCCGGCCTGAATGGCGGTATCGGCTCTCAGGATGATCCGGCGCATGTGATGGAAAATCGCCGCCGGATGGCCGCCACGTTGCGCGTCCCGCCCGAACGCTTCCTCACCGTGTTCCAGATTCATTCCCCCGATGTAGCGGTGGCATCACGCCCGTGGGACACCGCGACGCGCCCGAAAGCCGATGCCATCGTTACCCGCACCGAGGGTCTTGCGATCGGCGTCACGGCGGCCGATTGCGGGCCTATTCTGTTTGCCGATCCCAAAGCGCGCGTGATCGGCGCAGCACATGCCGGCTGGAAGGGCGCACTGACGGGAGTGGTCGAAGCGACCGTAGAGGCGATGGAGAAGCTTGGCGCCGAACGGGCCAACATCGTGGCGGCGGTCGGTCCCCTGATCCGTCAGCCATCCTATGAAGTCGGCAGCGAATTCGTCGAAAGGTTCGTCGAGGCGGATGCAGAAAACTCGCTCTACTTCCTGCCTGCGGTGCGCGAAGGGCATGCGATGTTCGATCTCGCCGGTTTCATCCGCAGGCGCCTCGAAAATGCCGGCGTGCTCGTGATCGACGACACCGGCATCGACACCTATTCCGACGAACGCTTTTTCAGCTACCGCCGCTCCGTGCATCGCAAGGAAGCGGACTATGGCCGCCACGTTCATGCCATAGTTCTTGAAGGCTGAGACACAATTTCGAAAAACGCGAGGCAGCTTTTCTTGCACCAGCCGTGAATCGAACGGCCACCGAACAACAATCGTTCGGCTCACAATCTCGTCTGCCCTAGACGTTAATGGATTTTAACGATATCGCTTCGCTCAAGATGGGCGATCTATCCGTAATCTCGTTCCGCGTTTGCAGGATTGTACCGCGTGCCGCGATGGCCGTGGTTGTGCTCGCGATCGCCTGCGGCCTTGGCGGCTGCGCCGGCGGCGCTGGCAGCAATTCATTTGCGATGGCGAACAATACAAGCGGTCCAACGATCGCGTTTGAGTCCATCGACGGCCCGCCGCCTCAGGTGTTCGATCGGATGGTCGGCATCCTAGATAGCGAATCCAAGTTGCGAAGCCTGTCGATGGTGTCCCGCGAAGGCACTGCCGCTTATCGGGTGCGAGGCTATCTGGCCGCCGAAGTAAGTCGCGGACGCACCACGATCGCCTGGGTCTGGGACGTCTACGACCAGAACCAGCAGCGCGCGTTGCGGCTTTCCGGCGAGGAACCGGCCGGCAAGGCCGGGCGCGAAGCCTGGTCTTCGGCTGACGACCTGGTGTTGCGGAAGATCGCCCAGGCGGGCTTGAGCGGTTTGGCTGGCATGATCAACGGAACATCTCCGGCGGATGCGCCTCAGCCGGCGCCGTCCTCAGTTCCTCCCCGGCGTGGACCGGCGGTCGCAAGCGTCGAAGACCGCACCGCACCGCAAGAGGGCGAATTCGCCGTCGGCGCCCTCGGCTATACGAGCCATTAGGGAAAAGGGGCATTTTAGCCCGGGAAAACCGGGCGGACGGGTTGCCAGCCGGCCTACCCGCTTGATATCACCGCGCTTATCGGAACGCGCTCTTTCGTGGGGATTGCGATATGCTGAATGTTGTCTCCAGCAAGGCGCGGGGAGAAGCCTCGATGTCGGCCAAAAACGGCTCGATCAAGCTCGTCGCCGGTAATTCCAATCCGGCGCTGGCGAAGGAAATCGCCAACTGGCTCGGTCTGCCGCTGACCAAGGCGATTGTCCGCCGTTTCGCGGACATGGAGATTTTCGTCGAGATCCAGGAAAACGTCCGCGGCTCCGACGTGTTCATCATCCAGTCGACCTCGTTTCCGGCCAACGACCATCTCATGGAATTGCTGATCATAACCGACGCGCTGCGCCGGGCGTCCGCGCGCCGCATCACCGCCGTGGTGCCCTATTTCGGCTACGCCCGTCAGGACCGCAAAGCCGGACCGCGCACGCCGATTTCCGCCAAGCTGGTGGCGAACCTGATCACCCATGCCGGGGCCGATCGCGTCATGACGCTCGATCTGCACGCCGGGCAAATCCAGGGCTTCTTCGACATCCCAACCGACAATCTCTACGCCTCGCCGGTAATGGTGCGCGATATTCGCGAACGCTTCGACCTCACCAATGTAATGGTGGTGTCGCCTGACGTCGGCGGTGTGGTGCGCGCCCGCGGGCTCGCCAAGCGCATCAACGCCCCGCTCGCCATCATCGACAAGCGCCGCGAGCGCGCCGGCGAGTCCGAAGTGATGAATGTGATCGGCGATGTCGCCGGCTATACCTGCATCCTGGTCGACGACATCGTCGACTCCGGCGGCACGCTGGTGAATGCCGCCGATGCGCTGCTCGCCAACGGCGCCAAGGAAGTCTACGCCTATATCACCCATGGCGTGCTGTCCGGCGGCGCCGTGACGCGCATCACCTCTTCGCGGCTGAAGGAACTCGTCATCACCGACTCGATCCAGCCGACGGAAGCGGTCAACAAGTCGCCCAACATCCGAACGCTGACGATCGGCTCCCTGATCGCGGAAGCGATCGGCCGAACGGCTTCGGAAGAGTCGGTTTCGAGCTTGTTCGATTAAGGGCCGGTATCGACAGCCGGCCGGTCGCGCTGCCCTCGTCTTTACGACCAGGGAATTGGACTAACGCAACTCAGTAACATCTCACGATGTTGATCTGCCCATTGCCACCACGGCCGTCAGGCACTGTGACGGTCTCGGCGCCGCAGGTCGACACGTAAGGCCGCCCAGACGGCACGACGGCCGGCGGATAGCGATGGGCCCAATCCCAGGGAATGTCGTTTGTATCGCTGGTGCGGAGGCCGCCCAATGCCGGCGGCGTAAGCTCTTCGCCACTCGGGCCGTAATAAACGCCATCATCGCCAAACCAGCCGATGGCGCCACGATTACGGCGATCATGGTGGGAAAAATGCGTACCTGGCCGATGTGCCGAGGCAAATGCTCCGCGCGCAGACCTCGAAGCGGCAAACGTCTCGCTGGTCGCCAGCACGAGTGACATGGCGCTGAGGGACACGATCAACGCACTGTTTATTTTCGACCTCATGGCACGCACCCATCTTGTTAGGAGCCGTATTCCAGAGGACGCTAGGCCGCACGTTTTGGCCCCGCAAACCCATACTTAATTGTTAGTTAAATCGTAAGATTAACAGGGAACCTGCGCCTGAAGGGGCACTAGACGATCCCTGCCGCGACCTGACCGCGCAACCGCTCGAGGCTGAGCAGCGTATTGGCGCAGGCCTCCGCAACCCCGGTCCCCTTGACGGCGAAATGTTGGCGCAGGAATTCGACATCGGCGGTCTCGCGGAATTGCTGCGGCGTCACCACGGCCGAGAAGACCGGGATCTCCGTGCGCAACTGCACGTCCATCAGCGCCCTGATCACGGTTTCGGCGATGTACTCGTCGTCAATCACGAGCCCGGCCGCCACGATCGCGGTGTAGCGCCGGGTCTTGGCCAGCAACTGCACGTGCAGCGGAATTTCGAAAGCGCCGGGCACTTCGAACACATCGATTGAAGCGCGCGCGATGTGCCGCGCTTCGATCTCGGCGAGAAAGGCCTCGCGGCATACGGCGACGACATCGCGATGCCAGGCCGACTGCACGAAGGCGACCCGCTGCGGCTTTGCGAAGCGCGGATGTTCGGCATTGACTTTGGACTCGACGCTGTCTTGCGACATCTGAAAAACCGCTCACTTCAATTGGGCCGAAGGCCATCGCCCCTGTGCGCGATGACCCGGCCGCAACTATGGCCAAGACAACGGCTCGCAGCAAGCCGGGCCAAGCACCCCCAGAACGCATGGATGCGTGAACGCCGTGTCGGACTCCGCAAGCGCGTCCCAAGAAAGGGTCCGGGGCATAAAAATTAACGATTTAGGCGAGATGCGTATCCGATTCCGGTTTGTTCTCGTTCAAAAGTTAACGCGCAAGAAGAGCTGTGGACGATTTGGGCTTTGGCTGTGGATGGATTCACCACCCCGTTGCGCGGATTCCGCAAATCACATCACTTCGTCCCGGCAAGCTCCGATCCTGACGCTCGGATAATCGGGCGAGCAACCGCCACGGCGCGAAATGAGGGCGCATGTCGGCGTGCCGCGTGCGTTTACTCGTATCAGAATTGACAAAAGGCAAGGTCGAGACGGCATGTCCCTCCTCGAAGGCATAATCGATTCCCCGAACAATCCTCTTGCGGTCGTCGAGGACGTCGCCAGCGACAACAACCTGGCGTTCGAGCGCTCGGGCGAAGACGAGGTAACGATCGTCTCCAAGGGCAACTGGACCGACTACCAGCTTTCCTTCACCTGGATGAACGAGATCGAGGCGCTGCATCTGGCCTGCGCGTTCGACATGAAGATTCCGCAAGCCCGGAAGGCCGAGGTGCAGCGGCTGATCGCCGCGATCAACGAGCAACTATGGGTCGGGCATTTCGATATCTGGACCCATACCGGCATGATCATGTACCGTCAGGCGCTGGTGCTGCCGGGCGGCATACGGGCCTCGACCGCGCAATGCGAGACCATGCTGGTGAGCGCGATCCACGCCTGCGAACGTTATTATCCGGCGTACCAGTTCGTGGTCTGGGCGGGCAAGACGGCCGCGGAGGCCATGAGCGCCGCGATGTTCGACACCGAGGGTGAGGCGTAGCGGGCGGTTAGATACCCCCGCTATTTCCAGGGTCGTCCCTGCGGACGCATCGACCCATACGCCGTTGCAGCAGTTACTGTCGCGAAGCTTGTTGTCGATATCTCCATCCACTAGAATCAACTGTGGTTATGGGTCCCTGCTTTCGCAGGGACGACAGCTTTATTTGCGGTAGCAGCGGTGAACAGCAAAACCTTACAAAACATCAACGGCACCATCGCCCTCGCCGGCTCAGGGAAGATGGGCGGCGCGATGCTGTCGGGCTGGCTTGCCCAGGGCCTCGACGCGAGCCGCGCGGCCGTGATCGAACCGTATCCCTCCGAGGACATTCGCGCGCACCTCGCCAAAGGCGTGCGGCTCAACCCGTCACCGCAGGATTGCGGATCCGTCGCGGCCTTCGTCGTGGCGCTAAAGCCGCAAGCGTTCAGCGAGGCAGCGCCGGCCTTGAAACCCTACGTCGGTGCCGCCACGCTGGTGGTCTCGATCATGGCGGGAACGACGATGGCCTCGCTGGCGGAGGTTTTCGGCGGCCACGTCGTGCGCGCCATGCCCAACACCCCGGCGGCGATCGGCCGCGGCATCACGGTCGCGGTGGCAGCGAAAGATGTCAGCGACGCGCAGCGCGAAACCGCCGACGGGCTGTTGCGCGCCACAGGTCTGGTCGAATGGGTGAGCGATGAAGGCCTGATCGACGCGGTGACCGCCGTCTCCGGCTCAGGCCCGGCCTATGTGTTCCTGCTTGCCGAGGAACTGGCGCGGGCCGGCGTTGCAGCCGGATTGCCCGAGGCGCTGGCGACAAAGCTTGCGCGCGAAACTGTGTCAGGCGCCGGCGAACTATTGCATCGCTCCGATCTCGATGCTGCGACGCTGCGCCAGAACGTCACCTCGCCCGCCGGCACCACGGCGGCCGCGCTGGAAGTGCTGATGGGAAAAGACGGCCTGCAATCGCTGCTGACGCGCGCGGTTGCCGCCGCGACGAAGCGCTCAAAGGAACTGGCGAAGTAACCTAAAGACGCTTGCTGAACGCATCGACATTGACGAGGCCGCGGGTATGACGGCCCTCGCCGATGCGGCGGTTCTCGTCGAAAGCCTCGACCTCAAAACGGATGATTCGCCGCTCCACCGCGATGACCTTTGCGGTGGTTCGTACCGTCGCGCCGACGGGCGTCGCGGCAAGATGGCGGATATCGACTTCGGTGCCGACCGTGACCCAGCCAGTTTCAAGACAGGCCTTGATGGCGTCGGCGGAGGCCAGTTCCATCTCCAGGATCATCATCGGCGTCGCATAGACCATCGGCATACCCGGCACGAAATGCCCGACCGTGCGATCGGGTGGCACGACCAGACTTCGTTCGGCGCTCATGCCGACCTTGATGACGTCGCGTGCGTCCATGAGATTGGCCTTGAAACGATCCCACCGTCGTCCTGGCCAAGCGAAGCGCGAGCCGGGACCCACAACCACAGCCGTCAATGTTGCGCAAACCGGGAGGCGACGCTTGGTATAACAATCAACATCGGTGGCTATGGGTCCCCGCTTTCGCCGGGACGACGACGAGGGCGAACCTACTTCTTCGCGAAGCGTTCGACAAAGGACACGCCGCCCTTCATCTTGTGGATCAACGGCGCCTCGTTGATCTGGATCACGACAGCTTCGGCATCGACGCCGAGATTCTTCACAAGCGCTTGGGTGATGTCGCGCATCATGCCGACCTTCTGTTCGTCGGTGCGTCCGGCGGCCATGCTAATGGTGATTTCGGGCATTCCTGTTCTCCTCATTTTCTTTTCGTTATGGCTGGGCATAGCCGTCTGAAGGACGGCGTCGCCTCCGCTCGCCTATGCCCCTGCCATCTACGATCATCCCTATCAAACAAGACGTGGATGCCCGACGCAATGGGCCTGTGCTCAATCCAGCAAAGCCGGACTCGCATGCCGGGCATGACATCCGAATGATGGATCAGACCCACGTGACCGCGTGGCGTGCCAATATTTTGCGCACAGCCGCCACAAGTTCGCTTTCATCGACCTCGGTTTGCGCCTCGGCCTGCTTCTTCAAATATTCATCACGATCGCTTGTGTCGGTGAGCCCGGCGCCGAGAACGAGATCCTTGATCTGAACCTTGCCCTTCGCCTTCTCGTCTGATCCCTGTATGATCACGCACGGCGCGTTGCGGCGATCGGCATATTTGAGCTGGTTGCCCATGTTCTTGGGGTTACCGAGATAGAGCTCGGCGCGGATTTTGTCTGCACGAAGTGCTGCGACCATTTTTTGGTAATCGGCGACGCGGTCGCGGTCGAACACGGTAACGACCACGGGACCCGATTCCGGCCGGGTGTCGAGTTTGCCGAGCATCGTCAGCGCGGCCTGCAACCGCGACACGCCGATGGAAAATCCAGTCGCCGGTACCACCTCGCCACGGAAGCGCGAGACGAGGCCATCATAGCGCCCGCCGCCGCCGACCGAGCCGAAGCGCACCGGCCGGCCTTTTTCGTCCTTGGTGTCCAGCAGGAGTTCGACCTCATAGACCGGGCCGGTGTAATATTCGAGGCCGCGGACGACGGAGGGATCGATGATAATCCGGTTCTCGTAACCTCCGGAATCGACAAGACGTGCAATCTGGGAAAGTTCGTTCAAACCCTCAATCGCGAGTTTGGAATCCTGGAAGTTGACACTGAGCCAGCCCTGGATCTTGAGGGCGACATTGTATTCATTTTCTTTTCTATCGGGGTCGTCGATGAATCCCGGCGCGGAATGAGCGAAGGCCGGCTGCTGCACAGCATTACGAGCATTCACAAAGGTTTCGATCTTGGAGATTTGAGATTCCTCCAATTCCGCCCCTTTGGTAAAATCACCGCTTTCATCCTTGCGGCCCTTGCCGAGAAGCTCGCGCACGCCCTGTTGCCCAAGCCGATCCAGCTTGTCGATCGCTCGCAAGACCGTGAGCCTGCGGCCTGCATTCTCATCACCGCCGAGCCCGATGCTCTCCATCACCCCATCGAGCACCTTGCGGTTATTCACCTTCACCACATAGGAGCCGCGGGGAATGCCGAGCGCCTCCATCGTGTCGGCGGCCATCATGCACATTTCCGCATCGGCGGCCGCGCCCGACTGACCGCCCGAGGCGGTGCCGATGGTGTCGGCGTCAAACTGCATGAACTGGCGGAAGCGCCCCGGACCCGGCTTCTCGTTGCGATAGACATAGCCGAAGCGGTAGCTGCGATAAGGCAGCACCAGATTTTCGGTGCCGTAACGCTCGGCGACGTAACGCGCCAGCGGCGCGGTGAGGTCGTAGCGCAGCGATATCCACTGTTCGTCGTCGTCCTGGAACGAGAACACGCCCTCATTGGGCCGGTCCTGATCGGGCAGGAACTTGCCGAGCGCGTCGGTGTATTCCATCGTCGGCGTTTCCACCGGCTCGAAGCCGTAGAGCTCATAGACCTCGCGGATTTTCTCGACCATCTGCCGCGTCGCATTGATCGCGGCCGGCCCACGGTCTTCCAGCCCGCGCGGCAGGCGCGCTTTCAGCTTTTGCGGCTTTTTCGGTTTGTCGGCCATGGTCGCGCGTTGGTACCAGCCGAGACGCGAGGCGGCAACCGGCGTGTCATTCACTCCGTCATTCCGGGGCGGTGCGTAGCACCGAACCCGGAATCTCGAGATTCCGGGTCTGGTCCGGAGCCTGTCATCGGGCGCGCATTCGCGCGCCCCCTTTGGGACCATCCCGGCATGACGTTGCTCACAACACCTTTCTAATCCAGTTATGCGGGTCGTTGGTGCGGCCATACTGGATGTCGACCAGCTGCTTGCGCAGCCCCATCGCGACCGGACCGGCCTCGCCGCCGCTGATCAGGAAATCGCCACTTGCCGAGCGCACCTTGCCGATCGGCGAGATCACGGCGGCCGTTCCGCAGGCAAAGGCCTCCTTCAGCTTCCCGCTGGCGGCATCCGCACGCCACTGGTCGATCGAATAGGCCTCCTCGCGCACGGGCTTTCCGGAATCCTTGACCAGAGCGATGATCGAATCCCGCGTGATGCCCGGCAGGATCGTGCCGAGCGGTGGTGTCACGAGCGACCCGTCCTCGAACACGAAGAAGATGTTCATGCCGCCGAGTTCCTCGACATATTTGCGCTGGATCGTGTCGAGGAAAACAACCTGGTCGCAGCCATGATCGATGGCTTCGGCCTGCGCGCGCAGGCTCGCGGCGTAATTGCCGCCGCATTTGACCGCACCGGTGCCGCCAATCGCGGCGCGGGTGTAATTCTCCGACACCCAGATCGACACCGGCGCGGGACCGCCCTTGAAGTAGGAGCCGACCGGCGAGGCGATGACGGCGAAGATATATTCCGCCGACGGTTTGACGCCGAGGAAGACTTCGCTCGCGATCATGAAGGGGCGCAGATAGAGACTGCCCTCGCCGCCCGGAATCCAGGCCCGGTCGATGCGCACGAGTTGCTCGACCGCTTCGATGAACACAGCCTCGGGCAGCGGCGCCATCGCCATCCGGTCGGCCGAATTCTGGAAACGCCGGGCATTGGCGTCGGGACGGAACAGATTCACTCCGCCATCGTCGCGCTTGTAGGCCTTGAGGCCTTCGAAAATCTCCTGCGCGTAGTGCAGCACGGCCCCGGCCGGATCGAGCGGGAAATTGGCGCGGGATTCGATGCGCGCGCTGTGCCAGCCCTTGGCCTGATCGTAGCGGACTAGGGCCATGTGATCGCTGAAAATCCGGCCGAAGCCCGGGTTTTCAAGCCTTGCCGCGCGCTCCTTTTCCGGTGTCGGATTGGCCGCCGGCTGAATTTCGAATTTCAAACTCATTTCCTCGTTTTCCGCTGTTCTCGACGGGCCTCTTTCGGGCCTGCTGGCTTAAGTGATCCGGACCTTCGCAGCAGCCGGCCTTGCGGCCAGTTCCCACCGGGCGCGCCACAAGGACATGCTTTTGTGGGGCGCGGAAGTCCAGTATGTTTGCCGGGATGCCGCCCGACAGTCGTACGGTCAACATGTCCGAAGGCTTTGCTGCACCTTCCGGCCCCGTTGGGCCATTAACAGCATCGCGACCCCAACGAAACGACTTATTATTTCGTCGTGATCGGCTGTTTTGTAACATTGAACCCAAGATATGTCAATATGGCTGACGTAATTTTATCAGGTCCGTCGGCACCCGCCGGCTCCAAGCCGAGCGAGGCGCGTTCAGCCATGGCGTCGGCGGCCTTGCGCTGGGACATCATCGAGCTTTTGTTTTTCGCCTACCGCGATTTCGTCGGCGATGCCGATCACGAGCTTGAGGCCTTTGGCTTTGGTCGCGCGCACCACCGGGTGCTGCATTTCGTCCACCGCTACCCCGGGCTGAAGGTTGCCGACCTGCTCGACGTGCTGCGAATCACCAAGCAGTCGCTCGGGCGCGTCCTGAAGCAGTTGCTCGACGAAGGCTATATCGTGCAGAAGGCCGGCAACAACGATCGGCGGCAACGCCTTCTTTTCGCCACCCCCAAGGGCGAGGCGCTGGTGGCAAAGCTCGCAGGGCTGCAAACCGATCGGCTCAATCGCGCGCTACGCGGCATCGAGCCGGCCGGCCTCGAAGCTGTCAGGCAATTCCTGCGTGCCATGATCGATCGCGACGATCCCGACAAGGTGCTGGAAGCCCTTTTTGGCGCCACGCCTTCGGGCGCAAAGACAAAGGAATAGACGTGGCCGGGGCTGTAGCCATCGCACGAACACCGCCAAAGCCGGCCGACGACGCCCCGCATCTGTTGCTGGTCGATGACGACCGCCGCATCCGCGACCTGTTGTCGCGTTTTCTCTGCGGCGAGGGTTACCGCGTCACCACCGCGATGAGCGCAAAGGATGCTCGCGGCAAACTCAATGGCCTGCATTTCGATCTATTGATCCTCGACGTGATGATGCCGGGCGAGACCGGTTTCGATCTTGCTCGATTCATCCGCACTTTCTCCTCGGTGCCGATCGTCATGCTGACGGCGCGCCATGAGGCAGAAAGCCGGATCGAGGGCTTGCAGATCGGCGCCGACGATTACGTCGCCAAACCGTTCGAGCCGCGCGAGTTGTCGTTGCGGATCGGCAATATCCTCAAGCGCAGCGCGCCGCCGCCGGTGGAAACGCTGGAGCAGATCGCGTTCGGGCCTTACGTCTATCACCTGGAGCGCGGCGAGTTGCGGCAAGGCGAGGAAGCCATCCGCCTCACCGATCGCGAACGCGACATGTTGCGGATTCTGGCGCTGGCGCGCGGCGAGACGGTGCCGCGCAACGCGCTGACGGGCGACGGCACGGTGAACGAACGCGCGGTCGACGTGCAGATCAACCGCCTGCGGCGCAAGATCGAGCGCGATCCTGCCAATCCATTATTCCTGCAGGCGGTGCGCGGCATCGGCTACCGCCTGGTCGTTTCTCCTTGAACCGATCGTCATGAGCACGCCTAGCGCCCACTTTCCGAAGTTCGCACCCCGGCGCGGCGTTCGCTTCTGCGAACTTCGGAAGGCTATGGGCGCTAGCAAATATCATTTACGAATGGAGCTTTGGAATTGACGTTCGCTTCCGAAAATCGCGACAAGCGGGCGGCGAACGTCAAATCCGCTCCATTCGACACGGGATTGACGCTGATCCGCACCGCCGCAGGGCGGGTGTCGGCGATCAATGGCTGGATGGGCAATGCTTTCAAGAGCTGGATGCCGACCGGCCTCTACGCCCGCGCGCTTCTCATCATGATCGTGCCAATGGTGGTGCTGCAATCGGTCGTCGCATTCGTGTTCATGGAGCGGCACTGGAACACGGTGACGCGGCATCTGTCCGCCGCAGTGGTGTCCGACATCGCCGCATTGATCGACGTCTACAAGAGCTATCCGCAAGACAAGGATCGCTCCCTGATCCGGCGCATCGCGCAGCAGCGGCTCGGACTGGTGGTGGATTTCCTCCCCGCCGGCGATATGCCGCCGCCCGGACCGAAGCCGTTCTTCTCGTTACTCGACCAGACGCTGTCAGTGCAGCTCGGCCGGCAGATCGCCAAGCCGTTCTGGATCGACACCGTCGGCCGCTCCAATCTGGTGGAAATCCGCGTTCAGCTCGACGACGCCGTGATGCGGGTTTTCGCGCTGCGTAGTGCTGCCTACGCCTCGAACTCGGAGATCTTCCTGTTCTGGATGGTCGGTACGTCCTCGATCCTGTTGATCGTCGCGGTTCTGTTCCTGCGCAACCAGATCCGCCCGATTCTGCGGCTGGCCGATGCTGCCGAGAGCTTCGGCAAGGGCCGCGAGGCGCCGAACTTCCGCCCGCGAGGCGCGCGCGAAGTGCGCCGCGCCGCGAATGCCTTCCTGGAAATGAAGTCGCGCATCGAGCGTTCGATCGAACAGCGCACCGCGATGCTTGCCGGCGTGTCGCACGACCTGCGCACCATCCTGACCCGCTTCAAGCTCGAACTCGCGCTGATCGGCGACAGCCCGGAAGTCGATGCGATGCGCAAGGACGTCGATGAGATGTCGGGGATGCTGGAAGATTATCTCGCCTTTGCGCGTGGCGACAGCGGCGAGCAGGCGCAGCCGACCGACATGACGCTCGCTTTGGAAGAATTACGCAGCGACGCCGAGCGTAACGGCCATGCCGCAACGGTCGCGTTCCACGGTCTTCCGGTGGTGACGGTGAAACCCGCCGCCTTCAAGCGCTGCCTCGCCAACCTCGTCTCCAACGCGGCACGGCACGCCGACGCGATTTCGATCACCGGCTTGCGCGATCATCGCTATCTGACAGTGACCGTCGATGACGACGGCCCCGGCATTCCGCTGAATATGCGCGAAGAAGTGTTCAAGCCGTTCCTGCGGCTCGACGACGCCCGTAACCAGGACGAGGGCGGGACGGGACTGGGCCTCGCAATCGCCCGCGACATCGCCCGCTCACACGGCGGCGACATCACGCTCGGCGACAGCCCGATGGGCGGCTTGCGCGCGGCGGTGCGAATTCCAGTGTGAGAGGCTACGGCTTGCCGCCAGGCAGCAGCGCCTTGAGCTTGTCCATGTCCTTGACGTTCAGCTTGAAGCCGCCGCCGGGCATGACGATGTCGCCCGGTTTCTGATCCGGCTTACAGGCCCCCAGCCATTTCGCCTCGATCTTGGTCACGGTGTCCCGCGGCGTTCCCTTGCTGCCGAGATCGCTGTGCGAGGTGGTCGTGACTGCGTAGGCCGAGTTGAAGTCGCCGATGATTTCCGAATGCGAGGCAATCGAAACGCCTCCGACGCTGCAGAGTGAATCGGTCAGATAGCCGGTTGCCGTCTTCTGGATATCCTGCTTGGAGCAGATCTGCTTGGCCATCGGCGAGACCATGTTGTTCATGTCCTTGTCGGTGGTCTCGTCGGTACAATGCTGCATGGTCATCTCCGGCAGCGGCGAGCCGGTTCTGGCCATCTTGATTTCCCACAGACCCGCTTTTCGGATCGGCAGATCGTCGGCCCCGGCGTTGTCTGCCGCCACAGCCGCCAGCAGACAAAGCCCCAAACCCCATGCGGCAAGCTCACGCATCATCAGTCACGCTCCGACATCGACGAAGATTGCGAAAACAGGCCGGGCTAACCGCTCAGTAGAGCGTGCGTAACGGCCGGTTGTTGGCCCCGTACGGCACCCAGCGGCAGGCAAAGGAAACATAGCCGCCATAATGCGGATCAACGGCGAGAAACTTCACCACCTTGCCGTAGCTGGCGCAGTGGTCGACCGCGAGTTGACGGGCGTCGCTGTGCTGGGCCAACTCATAGGCAATGATGCCGCCAGTATCGTTGCCCCTGAAGGCCGGCACGTAATCGGCCCGCGCCGGCGCCCAGGACAGCATGGCGCCTGCGGCAATCAGAACGGCGGCCTTGATGATTCGCATCGCTAACTCCGTTTATTTGGGCGCACTTTAGAGCGCATCAGGAGCCGTGAAAAGCACACGAGCCCGCGAGAAACTGACTTATTGGCAGGTGTTGCCGCGCTGCACTTGACCTTGAGGAGGCTTCGCGGCACGTTTCGTCCGTTCGAACATCGGCGGACCTGATATGCGTGACATCTTTTCTTTTGCCAGAAAAACAGGACTGGGCGCGACGCTTGGGGCCGCATTTGGCCTGCTGGCGCTCGGCCAGGCGGCCGAAGCAGCCAATCCGCTGGAGCTGAATTTCTGGCTGTCGGGCCCGAAATATGACGGTCGGCTGAAGTCCTGTGAAGCTGCGCTCGGGAGCGTCACGTCGCAATTCCAGGAAAAAGAGAGCACCTACTGGAATTCCGCGCTGACGATCACGGCTTACGGCCGGATCCACGAAGTCGCCTACCGTCCCTGGCAGTCGGACAATATTCCGCGCCGGTACTGCAGCGGCGATGTGATGCTGAGCGATGGCAAGGCCCACACCGTACACTACTCGATCATCGAGGACGGCGGCTTTGCCGGCTACGATCAGGGCGTCGAATGGTGCGTGACCGGACTTGACCGCAACTGGGCCTATAACCCCTCTTGCGCAGGCGCCAAGCCTTAATCTCAAGCCTTAATCTCAAGCCTTAATCGCAAGCCTCAATTTCACGACCGTTTTCCAGATTCCGGACGATGAGGCCTGCCTCAGTCCGCAGTCTCGTTTTTGTTCTTGAAATGTTCCCCTCCCGTGCTACGGTCGGCCAAGGATTGTGGAATGAGGGCATCATTATGTTTGGGCGTTGCTTAGTAGCTTGGAGCTTGGGTCGGACGACACGGGTTTTTGCCCGCTTCGGCACCCTCTTTTGGGTCGCGGCGATCGCCGCTGGGGCTACGGGCAGCGCGTCCGCACAGGACCGCCGGCAGAACACGCCCGGCGAGTTCGATTTTTACGTGCTGTCGCTGTCATGGTCGCCGTCCTTTTGCGAGGAAGTGGCAGAGCGCGGTAATGGCGGGCGCTCGCAGCAGGCCCAATGCGGCGGACGGCCGTTCTCGTTCGTGGTCCATGGCCTGTGGCCGCAGTATGAGCGCGGCTTTCCCGAATATTGCGACCGGGATTCCTGGCTGGACCGCAATATCATGACCTCGATGCTCGATCTGATGCCGGCGCCCGGCTTGATTTTCAACGAGTGGAAAAAGCACGGCACCTGCTCCGGTCTTGGCCCGCGCGGCTATTTCGAGACCATCCGAAAGGCGCGTGCGGCCGTGAAAATTCCACCCGAATTCATCGACCTTGCCGATCCGAAAACCATCTCGCCGACCGAAATCGAGGACGCCTTCATCAAGGTCAATCCGGGCCTGCCGGCCGCCGCCATCGCGGTGACCTGCAACCGCTCGCGGCTGAGCGAAGTGCGCATTTGCATGGGTAAGGATTTGCAGTTCCGCGCCTGCGACGAGATCGACCGCCGGGCCTGTCGGCGCGACCAGGTGACGATGCCGCCGGTGCGCGGCGGCTAGGCCGAAACGGTCATTCCGCGCATGCCGGAGCAGCCCCGCCACTGCCTTGTTGCGATCCTCCCGTGCACCGACATCGACACGAGCACGGAATTCTATCGTCGCTTCGGTCTTTCGGTTCACAGTGACCATGGCAGCTACCGCATTCTGAGCGACGGCAAGGGTTGGCTTTTACACTTGTCCTGCGAGGCGCCGCAGGGATGGGTGGTGCCCGGCCGCAATCCCAACGGTGTGTATCTCTACCTGGAAGAGGTCGACGGGCTCGCCAAGAAGCTGGACGATCTCGTTCGCGGCCATGGGCCGGAGCATAAGCCGTGGGGAATGTACGAGTTCGCCCTATCGGACCCTGACGGAACACTGGTGCGGATCGGCTGGCCAAGCCGGCTGATGGGTTGAATGCGCGCCCGCTCGGCGGCCAGATGAGCCGATACGCTGCTTCGACACGCGTTACTTTCGTCCGCTGATGTCGTAACTCAAGTCCATGAACTATCGCCACGCCTTTCACGCCGGCAACTTTGCCGACGTCATCAAGCACATCGTGCTGGTGCGCATCCTGCTCCACTTGCAGGAAAAGGACGCGGCGTTTCGCGTCATCGATACCCACGCCGGCGCAGGCGTCTACGATCTCACCGGAGAAGAAGCGCAACGCGGCGGAGAATGGCTGACCGGAATCGCCCGCATCATGCAGGCGCGGTTTTCGGAAGACGCGCAGCCACTGATCAAGCCTTACCTCGACATCGTCCGCTCGTTCAATCCGCAAGGAGGCGCGCTCAAGGCCTATCCCGGATCGCCGCTGATCGCCCGCGCGCTGTTGCGACCGAACGACCGTCTGACCGCTTGCGAGGTCGAGTCTTCCGCGCGACCTGACCTGATCGACGCGCTGCGCCGCGACACTCAGGCTCGCGTGGTCGATCTCGACGGCTGGACCGCACTGCCCGCCTTCGTGCCGCCGAAGGAGCGGCGCGGCCTGGTGCTGATCGATCCTCCCTACGAACAGAAAGACGAGTTCGAACGGTTGGCCGCCGGTTTTGCGGAAGCCTTCGCGAAATGGCCGACCGGCAGTTATTTGCTGTGGTATCCGGCTAAGAGCCGGCGGGCCGCCGACGAATTGGTGCGGCAGGTCGCGCAGACGATTGGCGAAGCAAGACCGTCCGGAAAATGCCTGCGCGTCGAATTCAGCGTCGCACCGCAAACCGCAGGACAAGGCCTCACCTCGGCCGGTCTTCTGGTCGTCAACCCGCCCTGGACCTTGGCGGCCGAACTCAAGACGATCTTGCCCGAACTTGAAAAGCCGCTCGGCCAGGGCGGCGCGAGCCGTTTCCGGCTAGTGCCCTCTATTTGAGTGGGCCCGCTGACGCCCAAACCTTGAGCCTGCGCTTCGCGTCCTAAAAGTCCGATAGGCAATGGACCGGGAACCGTATTATGCTTGCCGTGATTGGCATCGGCTTTACGTTCCGCTTCCGCGAATGGTAGCGGCGGAGTGACAAGGCCTCTTCTGATTTAAGGCAGGTCCGCCATCACGCGGGCCCGCCTCGATGGCCAAAGCACCTGGCGGGGAAGGTGTCCGCAGCAAAAAGTCCGGTTGGCCAATACGCAAGAGGAACGTAACGGCGGAGCAATGCGGGGGGAGGTTTCCCGATGGCCATGACTGGGACGGTCAAGTTCTTCAATGGAGAACGCGGCTACGGCTTCATCAAGCCCGACGACGGCGGTCGCGATGTGTTTGTCCACATCACGGCCGTGGAACGGGCCGGACTGAAGGATTTGACGGAAGGACAGCGCATCACATTCGAGGTCGAACCGGACAAGAAGGGCAAAGGGCCCAAGGCGGTCAACCTCGTGATTTCTTAGCGAAGCGTTTTCAAGCGAAGTGGGTACCGGTTCGCGTGAAGAAAACGCGTCAAACGAATCCGGCCTCGAATTGATCTAGCATTACAGTTGCCATTTATGAAGTTATCTGAATCCATGGGCAACCATGATTCGGACATCGTGGGCGCGGGCAGCGTCGGTTGAAGAGACGCTTGCGTTATGGGCTGCGTCGCTTCGGGAGATCAAGCAACGGATACGTCCGTTGTTTAAGCAAGAGCGTGTTGCGGAGAATGCGGGCTTGTTCCTGGAAGGTCTGCTCGGAGATGAGCAGCGCAAGACAGGTTGGATGCGCGCGGAGGCGGCCGGCGATCCCGGCCCCTGGCGGCAGCAGGCGATCCTGGGTCGCAGGGATTGGGACGCTGATGCTCTGCGCGATATCGTACGCGACTATGTTATCGAGCATTTGGCCGATGACGATGCGGTGCTGGTGATCGACGAGACCGGCTTTCTCAAGCAGGGCAAAGCGTCGTGCGGAGTGGCGCGGCAATACACTGGTTCGGCAGGCAAAATTACGAACTGCCAGATCGGTGTCTTCGCTACCTATGTTTCGCGTCATGGTCATGCGTTCATCGATCGCGCGTTATATCTTCCGAAGGAATGGACCGACGATCCAGACCGTCTGGAAGCCGCCTATGTGCCCCCCGACGTCGGTTTTTCGACCAAACCAAAGCTCGCGACGAGAATGATCGCACGCGCCATAGCCGCGTCTGTCCCATTCAAGTGGGTTGCTGGCGATACTGTCTACGGTGTTGGCGATATCGAACAGCAACTGCGCCGCGCAGGCAGAGGCTACGTGCTCGGGGTCAACAGCGCTCATGTGTTTCGATCCTGGGGCAAGCGACTGCCGGTCACCGGTACGGCCGCGGACATCGCCCGGACGCGGCGCTCATCCGACTGGAAGCGCCTGTCGGCGGGCGCCGGAACCAAAGGACCGCGGCTGCATGATTGGTGTTATCTCGAATTGGCCGATCTCGAGGCCGAACAAACCAACAGCGCCAATCAAGGACTGTGGACGCGTGGTCTGCTGATCCGTCGTCGCATCGCCGATGGCGATCTCGCCTTCTTCACCACCTTCGGTGGGCGATCGAGGACAGTTTCGAGACCGCGAAAAACGAATTCGGCCTCGATCACAACGAGAGCCGATCCTGGCATGGCTGGCATCGTCACGTTTCCATGGCTATGCTCGCCTTCGCCATGATGGCGGCGATCCGACATCGCGCCAATCCGCCGCCGCCCAAAAAAACGAAAAGTCGACCACCGGCAAAAGCCAAAGCAAAGCCACGGCGTCACTGATCCGTTGGTCTATCCAGGAAATTCGTCGCATCGCCATCAAGCTCGCGCGAAAACGGATCATGCCAGCACACATCATCGCATGGTCATTCTGGCGTAGAGCGCACCAGGCTGCCGCTCAACGCGCGCACCTCAAAGCAAAACGGTTCGCGGTAGGGACGCTCATTGCTGAGCGCCCCCCGCACAGATCCGGACGAGCCCAATTAAGGCATCCGGCTCCTACCTTGGGTGTGTGACGGCGAAACGCTGTTGCGGCCAGGGATGGAGGATACGGGGTTGAGGAAGCCAGTCGTCCGCCAACTTCGTCATACGATCCCAAGTGAAGCCGCCTCGTTGGCTGCGGCGCCGAAGCGTTCGCCGCCAGAGGTCGGTCACATAATAGCGGAACGCTGAAAGCGCCCGCCCGTTTGCAGGAACCGCATAGTAGGCGAAGTGACCGGTGATGACCTGTCTCAGCCATTTATCCTGGACGGGGATCGGTTGGTGCATTCGCCGCCGCAGCTCTGCCTTGATGTCCTGAAGCTTCGTCCGCAGACGGTCGCGACGGGTCTTCCTTTCGAGCAGGAAGTTCCCCCGGCGTGACTTACCGCAGATGTGGATGAAGCCCAGAAACGTAAAGGTCTCCGGATTGCCGAGCCCGCGTGTCTTGCGATTGGTCGCCGCATAGCGACCGAACTCAATCAGGCGGGTCTTGTCCGAATGGAGCGTCAACGCGAAAGCCTCAACCCGTTCACGCATCGCATCAAGGAAGCGACGAGCGTCGTCCTCATGCTCGAAGCCGGCCACCAGATCATCCGCATAGCGCACGATAATCATATCGCCGTGAGCCTCCTGCCGTCGCCAGCGTTCGGCCCAAAGATCGAAGCAGTAGTGCAGGTAAACGTTGGCGAGCAGCGGCGAAATCACCGATCCTTGCCCCGTGCCCCTGTCATCCACGGTTACGACCCCGTCTTCGAGGATGCCGCCCTCAGCCATTTACGGATCAGGCGGATGATGCGCTTGTCGCCAATGCGGTACTCCAAAAACTGGACTAGCCAGTCTTGGCTCACACTTCCGAAGAAGTTTTGCACGTCGGCGTCAAGTATCCAGTTCACCTTCCGCGTGGTAATCGCTACCGTCAGGGCGTCCAACGCATCGTGTGGCCCCCGGCCGGGTCGAAACCCATAGGAGAAGCCGACGAAGTCGCCTTCGTAGATGGCGTTAAGCACCATGACGGTCGCGCCCTGGACGATTTTATCTTCCAGAGCCGCGATCGCCAGCGGTCGCTGCTTCCCATCCGCCTTCGGTATGTACGTCCGGCGTGACGGTTGCGGCCGGTACGCTCCCCGCTGGACCCGTTCGTGCAGTTCCCTGAGCCGGGGCTCAAGGTCGGCCTCGTAGTCCTGCCACGTCATGCCATCCACGCCGGGGGCGGCTTTGCGCCGAAGCGCATGGAACGCCGTCTGGAGTGTATCGACAGTGATATGGTGGAGAAGTGCGGTGAACCGTTCCTTCTTCTTCAGCCTTGCGGCTTTCCGTACGCGGTCCAGCGCTTGGGTCACGCGAGCCCGGTACTGTGCCCGGTGCGTGCTTTGCTGGCCCTCGTTCCCCTTGGTCCCCGGCCTTGGCTCCGCAGGCTCCGCCACCGGTCGCCCGGCTTTGTTCGCCTGCTTCGCAGCTACTATGCCGGAGTCAGACTTCTCTTGATCGTGCATCAGCGGCTATGGCTCCTCGCCTTCCCGCCGCGGACCAGGCTGCTCAGTGAGCATCTGGCCGACCGAGAGAGCTCCCGGTTCCCATACAAGAAGCTTCTGCACATGCCAGGGTCTGCGACCACGCCGAAACGACTGGGCGCTCGCGATATCGCACCCCTTCGTGTTGCCTTCCGCTCAGTTGACAGCGTCGGCTCTCGGGAAAACATTCTTTCGCGGCTCAATGGCTAGCCTATGCACTCCCCTGCCGACGCTTCGCCGACACCCTCACGGATGCCTACGCACGGCTCGGGGCCGACGTGGATCGCTACTCCCTCATCGTAGTGGACTTCCACCACCTACTCCTTGCCGGTCTCCCGGCGCACCAACTGTAATGCTAGACTAGAGCCGAACAGCTCTCGACCTGCATTCCACGCCAAAAAAATCCCGGCCGCACGGCGGCCGGGAGTTGACGTTGTCCGATTTTCTTATCGTCTTAGAAGTGATAGTTCACGCCGGCGCGCAGCAGACCGAAATGGTAGCCGTTCTGGGCTCCGGTGATCGTGAAGTTGCTGTCGTTCAGATCGACATAAAGATATTCGACCTTGGCGCTCCAGTTCTGTGCCAGGCCGAATTCGGCGCCTAACCCCACCGTCCAGCCGGCATTGGTGTGCGTCTCGGTAAGACCACCGAACGTCTGGCCGCTCAACTCCCCGAAGGCGAGACCGGCGGTGCCGTAGAACAGGATATTGTTCAGCGCATAACCGGCGCGGCCGCGAACGGTGCCAAACCAGGGGTTGGAGAATTTCCACGGCGCAAACGTATCGGAAGCCCCGTTGCCCTGAAAGTCGCCCTCAATGCCGAACACCCAGGGACTGCCGTTCTGCCAGTTATAACCGGCCTGCACGCCGCCAACGAAGCCGGACGGCTTGGTCGGATTATTATCGACCGAACCCCAATCCCAGCCGATATTGCCGCCGATATAGGGACCGGCCCAGCTATACATGTTGAGCGGCTGATTGACGGTGTAGGGCGCGCGCGATCCGTAGTACAGATCGGCGGCCTGAACCGAAGAAACTGCAGCGATCAATGCCGCCGCAACCAAGACAATCCTGCTCATGCTCATCACGCAAACTCCACGCGGGAAATGCAGAACCCGGTCGCCATCGGCGTGGTTACGGATTTGCACTGTTTACCCACGGGATTTATCGAGACTTTTAAGTTAAAGGGTTGTTAAGCCCTGCCAGCGGCCGATTCTTAGTCTTAAGAGAGCGTTACCGCCGCGGCTTCCGGCGCAATCTCGCTTCATCTCTGACGATTTGCTGCCGGGGTCACATATGCAGGCCCGCGCTGGCAGGCGGCGGGGACGACACTTAGATTTAGAAGTTCCAAAATTTAGAAATTCCAAAGCTTAACAGTTCTATGGCCCGCGAATTGACCGAACAGGCAAAGACCGCCCACGGGAAGGAAGGCACCCCCTCCCTGCCCGGCGAGATCCAACCATTACCGGTAAAAACGGAGCTGACGCCACAGGACCGGCCCCAGGATCTGGCCGCCGGCGACATCGATCCAGCCACAGTCATTACCGATGAGGAGGACGACGGGCGGCTGCCGGAAGCCACCGACGACAGCAGTGAGACCATCGCCGAGGGGCCGCTGGCGATCGGGCATGCCGCGATCGAAAACGCGGTGCGGCTGGCGCCGACTTCGCCTGGTGTCTACCGCATGCTGAATGCCGCCAATGACGTGCTTTATGTCGGCAAGGCCAAGAACGTCCGCAAGCGTCTCTCCTCCTACGCCCGCGCCAATGCGCCGCAGCCGGCGCGCATCCTGCGCATGATTGCGGCAACCGTTGCCGTCGAGATCGTGTCGACCGGGACCGAAACCGAAGCGCTCCTGCTTGAAGCAAATCTGATCAAGCAGCTGCGCCCGCGCTTCAACGTGCAACTGCGCGACGACAAGTCGTTTCCTTATATCCTGATCACGGGCGATCACTGGGCGCCGCAAATTCTCAAGCATCGCGGCGCGCAAACCAGGCCCGGGCAATATTTCGGGCCGTTTGCCTCGGCCGGCGCGGTCAACCGCACCATCACCGCGCTTCAGCGCGCCTTCCTGATCCGCTCCTGCACGGATGCGTTTTTCGAAAGCCGCAGCCGCCCCTGCCTGCTCTACCAGATCAAGCGTTGCGCCGGGCCCTGCACCCGCGAGATCGATTTTCCCGGCTATACCGAACTCGTGCGCGAAGCGAGGGATTTCCTGTCCGGCCGCAGCCGGGCGGTGAAACAGGAACTCGCTGGCGAGATGGAAAAGGCGTCCGCCGAGCTCGAATTCGAGACCGCCGCACTTTACCGCGATCGGCTCGCCGCACTTTCGGCGATCCAGTCGCAGCAGGGTATCAATCCGCGCACGGTGGAAGAAGCCGATTTGTTCGCGATCCATCAGGAGGGCGGGTATTCCTGCGTCGAAGTGTTCTTCTTCCGCACTGGGCAGAACTGGGGCAACCGCGCCTATTTTCCGAAGGCGGAAAAATCTTTTACGCCCGAAGAGGTGCTGGCCTCGTTCCTCGCGCAATTCTACGACGACAAGCCGCCGCCAAAGCTCATTCTGCTGTCGCACGCGATCGAGGAAAGCGAGCTGATGGCGAGCGCTTTGTCGATCAAGGCCGGCTTCAAGGTCGAAGTCACCACGCCTCAGCGTGGCGAGAAAAAGGAACTGATCACGCATGCGTTGACCAACGCGCGTGAAGCGCTGGGCCGCAAGCTGGCCGATACCGCAACCCAAAGCCGGCTGCTGGCGGGGCTGGTCACGACGCTCGGACTGCCGCATCCGCCGCGCCGCATCGAGGTGTACGACAACAGCCACATCCAGGGCACCAATGCGGTCGGCGCCATGATCGTGGCGAGCCCGGATGGGTTCATCAAGAACCAGTATCGCAAGTTCAACATCAAGTCCGAAGGGCTGACGCCGGGCGACGATTACGCGATGATGCGCGAAGTGCTGCAACGGCGCTTCAGGCGGTTGTTGGCGGCACCACCCGGGGGCGAGACGGCGGGCCCCAAGACCGAAGACGATGGCGTCCCGCAATGGCCCGATCTCGTCATCATCGACGGCGGCCGCGGCCAGCTCAACGCGGCGAAGGAAATCTTCGACACCCTCGGGCTTTCGCAGGTCTCGCTGATGTCGGTCGCCAAGGGGCCGGACCGCGATGCCGGGCGGGAAACCCTGTTCATGCCGGGCCGCGAGGCGATCAAGCTCGAGCCGCGCGACCCCGTGCTCTATTTCATCCAGCGGCTTCGCGACGAGGCACACCGCTTCGTGATCGGATCGCACCGCAAGCTGCGCAAAAAGGACATCCGTGAGGCGGGTTTGCAGGAAATCCCCGGCATCGGTCCTTCACGCAAACGGGCGCTGCTGCACCATTTTGGAACCTTGAAAGAGATCGAACGGGCCTCGATCGCCGATCTCGGCAAGGTCCCCGGCGTCAGCGCCGAGAGCGCGCGCAAGATTTTCGAGTTTTTCCACACCCGGCCGGGGTAAGGCCGGGGTAACAATGTCACCTGAAAGTCATATGTGTCGCATGGTTGACCTGGTGAAGTGGATTTGACATTCGCTACGCCGTAGGCTTTGGCGGTATTGGTAGGACGCATGAACATCGCAACGACCAGAGGATGGGCAAAAAGCTCGCTGTCCCTGCCCAACATTCTGACCTTTGCCCGGATCGCCGCGATCCCGCTGGTGGTCGGCTGCATCTATTGGCAGGCCATTCTGGACGGCCCGTTGTGGCTGCGATGGGTGGCGCTGGCGGTGTTCATCGCAGCTGCCGTGACCGACTTCCTCGACGGCTACTATGCGCGAATCTGGGACCAGCAATCGGCCCTGGGGCGGATGCTGGATCCGATCGCCGACAAGCTGTTGGTCGCTTCCTGCCTGTTGATGCTGGCCGCCGACGGAATCATCCATGGCTGGACGCTGTGGGCCGCCATCGTGATCCTGTGCCGTGAAATCCTGGTATCGGGCTTGCGCGAATATCTGGCCGGCTTGCGCGTCAGCGTCCCCGTCACCAAACTCGCCAAATGGAAGACGACGGCACAGCTGGTCGCGATCGGATTTTTGCTCGCCGGCGAGGCAGGCGACCAGGTCATCCCCTTCACCACCCAGATCGGGCTGTTGCTGCTGTGGATCTCCGCGATCGTCACGATCTACACCGGCTGGGATTATTTCCGCGCCGGTATCCGTCACCTCATCGAGGAGGATGAGGGATGAAACTGAAATATTTCGCCTGGGTGCGTGAGCGGATCGGCAAAGCGGAAGAGACGGTCGAGCCGCCGCCTTCCGTGCAAACCATCGAACAGCTGATCGGCTGGCTCGGGGCGCGCGGCGAGACCTACGCCCACGCCTTTGAGACACCGCGCGTGATCCGCGCCGCGATCGACCATGCCCATGTCAAACCGGACACGTCGATTGCCGGCGCCCGCGAAATCGCCTTCTTCCCGCCGATGACCGGCGGCTAATTCGATGCCGTCATGACCGCCAACGTGATCATCCGCATCCAGCCATCCGACTTCGACGTCGCGCGGGAAATTGCGGCGCTGACCTGCGGGCGCAGCGACATCGGCGCGGTGGTATCGTTCACCGGAATTTGCCGCGGCAGCGAGGATGGCACGGCCATCGCCGCATTGACGCTCGAACATTATCCCGGCATGGCGGAAGCCGAAATCACGCGCCACGCCGAGACCGCGATGTCGCGCTGGGAGCTATCCGGCATCAGGATCATCCACCGCGTCGGCCGGATCACGCCGGGCGAAAACATCGTCTTGGTGGTGACGGCGTCGAAACATCGCCAGGCCGCGTTCGAGGCCGCCGAATTCCTGATGGATTACCTGAAGGCGAACGCGCCGTTCTGGAAGCGCGTGGACGGCGCCGATGGCAAAGACTGGGTTGAGGCACGCGATCACGATGATGCGGCCGCAGCGCGCTGGACCAAATCCTGATGGCCAAACGCGCCAAAGCTCCTGCCAAACGTTCGCAAGCCGCACCGAAACTTCCCAAGGTTTCACCCGGCGAACTGGTGACGCTGCTCGATTTCGTCCGCTATGCGACAAGCCGCTTCAACGAGGCGAAACTGACTTTCGCGCACGGCACCACCGATCCGGTGGCGGAAGCAGCGTTTCTGCTGGGCGAAACGCTGCATCTTCATCCCGATCAGTTCGAAAACTTCGCCACCGCGCGTGTCACCGCAAGCGAGGCCCGCGCCATCCTCGACGTCATTTCCCGCCGCATCTCCTCGCGCCAACCCGCCGCCTACCTCGTCAACAAGATCTATATGCGCGGCCTGCCCTTCTACGTAGACAGGCGCGTGATCGTGCCGCGCTCCTTTATCGGCGAGCTTTTCGACTCGCATTTCGGCGGGCCGGCTGGTGAGGGACCTTCGCTAATCGAAGATGCCAGCGCGATGGAAAACGTGCTGGAGCTTTGCACCGGCTCCGGGTGCCTTGCCATTCTCGCTGCCCACGCCTTTCCGAATGCGCATATCGATGCGGTCGATATCTCCAAGGATGCGCTGGCCGTCGCCGCGCGTAACGTCGCGGATTTCGGCCTCGAAGATCGTGTGCAACTGCATCGCGGTGACCTGTACGCGCCGGTTGCAAACAAGCGCTATGATCTCATCATTGCGAACCCGCCTTATGTCGATGCGGAAGGCATGGCAGGTCTGCCACCTGAATGCCGCGCCGAGCCGAAACTCGCTTTCGACGGCGGTACCGACGGCCTTGATGTCGTCAGGCGCATTCTGGAGCAGGCCAACCGGCATCTGACGGCGGAAGGCGGGCTATTGTGCGAGATCGGCCGCTGCCGCAGCGCGCTGGAGGCAGCCTATCCGTGCACCGAATTTCTGTGGCTGGACACCGAAGACTCGGAAGGCGAGGTGTTTTGGATCGCCGCTTCCGACCTTGCAAATTTGCATGCACGGGGTGATTGATCGCTTCCTGCCGCAAGGAAAAAGTCCGGCTTCGGCATTCCAGTACCTGACCGAAACTGCTAACCTATCGGGCAACGATCACCGAAAACTCGAAGAGGCCCGCCATGCTGGACAAGAGCCCGCACTCCGCCGCCGTCAACGTCCCCAACGACCTTGCCGCGCACTGGATGCCGTTTACCGCCAACCGCGCCTTCAAGAAGGCGCCGCGGCTGCTCGCCGGCGCCAAGGACATGCATTACTTCACCGTCGATGGCCGTAAAATCCTCGACGGCGCCGCCGGCATGTGGTGCAGCAATGCGGGCCACGGCCGCACCCAGATCGCGGAAGCCATCGGCCGGCAGGCCGCGACGCTCGATTATGCGCCGCCGTTCCAGTTCGGCATTCCGCAGGCCTTCGAGCTTGCCAGCCGCATCGCCGATCTTGCGCCCAAAGGCCTCGATCACGTGTTCTTCTGCAACTCGGGATCGGAAGCCGCCGATACCGCGCTCAAGATGGCGCTCGCCTACCACCAAATCTCGGGCCAGGGTGGCCGCAGCCGCCTGATCGGCCGCGAACGCGGCTATCATGGCGTCGGCTTCGGTGGCACGTCGGTTGGCGGCATGGGCAACAACCGCAAGATGTTCGGCACGCTGTTGACCGGCGTCGATCACCTGCCGTCGACCTATGACCGCGAAAAGCAGGCCTTCTCGAAAGGCGAGCCGGAATACGGCGCGCACCTCGCGGATGCGCTGGAAAACCTGGTCAATCTGCACGGTGCCAATACCATCGCCGCGGTCATCGTCGAGCCGATGGCGGGATCAACCGGCGTGTTGCCGGCGCCGAAGGGCTATCTCAAGCGGCTGCGCGAGATCACCCAGAAGCACGGCATCCTGTTGATCTTCGACGAAGTCATCACCGGCTTCGGGCGGCTCGGCTATGCGTTTGCGGCCGAACGCTACGGCGTGCTGCCGGACATGATCACCTTCGCCAAGGGCGTCACCAACGGTGCCGCGCCGATGGGCGGCGTCATCGTGCGCGACACGATCCACGACGCCTTCATGAGCGGCCCCGAGCACGTCATTGAGCTGGCCCATGGCTATACCTACTCGGCCCATCCTCTGGCGTGTGCCGCGGGACTTGCTACGCTCGACATCTACCGCGACGAAAAGCTGTTCGAGCGCGCCCGCGCCCTCGAACCGAAATGGACCGATGCCATCCTGTCGTTGAACAACGAGCCCAACGTCGTCGATATCCGCACCGTCGGTTTGACGGCCGGCATCGACCTTACCTCGCGGCCGGACCAGCCGGGCAAACGCGGCTTTGACGCGCTCAACAGCGCCTTCTTCGACAACGACCTGATGATGCGCATCGCCGGCGACACCCTGGCGCTGACCCCGCCCTTGATCATAAGCGAAGAACAGGTCGGCGAGATCGTCGAGAAGGTCGCCAAGGTCATTCGCGCGGTGGCCTAACACGCACACCACCTCTCCCCGGACAACCATCGTCTGCGGCTCCCCGTTCGGGAGCCGCAGTTCCGGCCGTGCCCAAAAAACACCAGTGGTCCGATACTAACCTTCGCACCGTGGTTATACGGGCACCTTGCAAAGGTCAGTATCAAAGGACCACTAGCAAATATATGTTTCTAGTGGAGTTTTGGATTTTACATTCGCATTCGTATCTGCACCCCGGGTATCGCGAATGTAAAATCCACGCCACTGGCTTCTCGAATCAACATTAGTGCTAGTGTTGAACGGCTTGGGTGGCGCCCGATGCCACGGGGATTGAGGGCCTAACGCGCAACATGATCCGCATTTCCACGATCTTCATCGCTATCTGCATGGTGCTGGTCGCTGCCTCGCTCGGCCTCATCCTGTATTCGGTCGCAGGAATCAGCGGCCTGGAATCGGCCATTGTCGCCCTGACCGCACTGACCTTCCTGATCCTCTACAATGCCGTCTCGATGCGGCTGCGCGATCGCACCGACGTCGGCGGCCAGATCGCGGACCTGTCGCGCGGCACTGCGGATCTCGCCCGTCAGGTCGCCGAATTCGGCCGAAGGCTCACGGCGGTCGAAGGAAAGCTCAATTCCCTCAATCATGCCGGCGCCGACCGTATCCAGGCGGTGGTCGGCGAGATCAATGAACTTGGCGGGCTGGTGAAACAGCTCGCGGTGTCGGTCGCAGGCCATGACGATATGCTTGCCGCAGGCGCTGCGGCGGCGGCAGCGGTCGCAGACAAGCAGGACATCCCGCCACCCAAGGACGCAGCCCCGGCCATCGAGCCACCGAAACTGGCCGTAGCCCCGCCTCCGATTGTCGTTGTTCAGCCCGAGCCGGCCGTTGTCCCGCGCGGCGAAATGCAGACCTTCGCCGCCGTGAAAGCCGCGATCGAGGAAAACCGGCTCGATATCTACCTGCAGCCGATGGTGACTTTGCCGCAGCGCAAGGTCCGCTTTTACGAAGCCGTGACGCGGATTCGCGACGAGAATGACCGGGTGCTTGTCGCCGATGATTTCCTGCCTTTCGTGGAAGCCACCGGGCTGATCGGTCGCGTCGATCACGCCGTGATGCTGCGTTGCGTGCAGGTGCTGCGCCGCCTGATGGTCCGAAACAAGGAAGTCGGGGTGTTCTGCAACATGGCGGCCGCCACGCTGCGCGACCCCGCAACGTTCGCGCCATGCCTGGATTTTCTTGAAGCCAACCGCGCATTGGCGCCGTCCTTCGTGATCGAATTCAAGCAGGCGATGTTCCGCAATCTCGGCGCCGCCGAGAGCGAGCATCTGGCGGCCCTGGCGCAGCGCGGCTACCGTTTCTCGATCGATCACGTGACGGATCTGCGGATCGAGCCCCGCGAATTGGCCGATCGCGGCGTCCGCTTCATCAAGGTGCCGGCCTCGTTGTTGCTCGATCCGAAACAATCATCGACATCGGATATCCACCCTTCAGACCTGTCCGATCTGCTCGGCCGCTTCGGTATCGACCTGATCGCCGAGCGGATCGAAGGTGAGCGCGCCGTCGTCGACCTGCTCGATTTCGATGTCAGGTTCGGACAGGGCTTTCTGTTTGCGCCGCCGCGGCCGCTGCGGCCCGAGGGCGCGCCGGCCGCTGATGGAACGCCTGCGGGCAACGGCCAGGAATTCAACGGTGCGGTCAAAGCGCCGGCCGTCGACGCCGCGATCATCGAGCCGTCGACGCGATCAACCGGCAACGCCGCGCTGGCGCGGCGCGCGGCCGGTCCGAACTAGTGCTAGTGCGCTTTACCGGCCAAGCCTGACATGACGACACTGAAATTTGCCGAAAGGCTGCGCGATCTCGTTGGCGGCGTGGATGTACTGCTCAGCGACATCTGGGGAGTCGTGCATAACGGTCTCGTCGCCTTTCCCGAAGCCTGCGAGGCGCTTCGGAACTTCCGCGCCCAAGGTGGCACTGTCATCCTGATTACCAACGCGCCGCGGCCGGCGGATTCGGTGCAGCGGCAATTGCGCAAGCTCGACATCGCCGACGAGACCTACGACGCCATCGTCAGTTCCGGCGACCTCACCCGAAATTTTGTCGCCGGCCGTCCCGGCCAGAAGATGTTCTGGATCGGACCCGAGCGCGACAGTTCGATCTATCGCGGCCTCGATGCCGGGCTCGTCCCGCTGGAACAGGCCGACTACATCGTCTGCACCGGGCTTTTCGACGACGAAACCGAATCGGCGGAAAACTATCGCGCGATGTTGCTCAAGGCGCGCGAACGCAAACTGACGCTGGTCTGCGCCAATCCCGACATCGTCGTCGAACGCGGCGACCGGCTGATCTATTGCGCTGGCGCGGTCGCCGAACTTTATCTGGAACTCGGCGGCGAGGTGATTTTCTATGGCAAACCGCACCGGCCGATCTATCAGCGCGCGATGGCGCTTGCAGCCGAGCGGCGGGGTCAGGCGATCCCGCTCGACCGGTTGCTGGCGATTGGCGATTCAGTGCGAACGGACCTCACCGGCGCCCATGGCTTTGGGATCGATTGCCTGTTCGTCACGCGCGGCATCCATTCGGAGGAATTCGAGGGCATCGATCAGCTCGACCCCGCATCCGTCAAGGAGTTGTTCGGCCATCCGCCCCGCGCGCTGACGCGGGAGCTTAAGTGGTGATCTTGTTCAAAACGAAATGCCCGGCTGATCGGCGAGCCTGCCGAAGCGACGCCGTTCTTCGAACGGCTATGGCCGGGCACTCGTCAATTCGACTGGATCGATGTGCTAGTTACGCGCTCGCCATATCCGGGAACACCGCTTCGATCTTGGTCTTGAGGGTAGCGGCGTTGAACGGCTTGACGATGTAGTTGTTCACACCGGCCTTCTTGGCGGCAATCACATTCTCGGTCTTGGATTCGGCCGTGATCATGATGAACGGCGTGGTGGCGAGATTGGGATCCGCGCGAACTTCGCGCAACAGGTCATAGCCGGTCATCGGCTCCATGTTCCAGTCGGAGATGACGAGGCCGTATTTCTTGGCGCGCATCTTGTTGAGCGCGGCCGATCCATCGGCGGCATCGTCGATATTCTCGAAGCCGAGCTGCTTGAGGAGATTTCTGATGATGCGAATCATGGTGTTGTAGTCATCCACCACCAGAACCGACATCGTTAAATCCACCGCCATCTTCAAATCCCCTGGGCAACATACCAACGCTGCTGGGCCAAAAGGCGCCCCGCAATCTGTCCAAGAACTACCACCAGCCGTTAAACAGCCCGTTAACCGACGACGGCGTCGACGGCTTATCTGCCCTCAAGCAATGCCCTCAGACCCCGGCTTGACTTCGTCCACCGCCCCAAGCCACGGTCCCCCGTCCGTATCTGCTAAGACTTCGTAAATGGCCTCCGAATTTACCGTGATCCGCGACTCAAGCCCGCCTGCCGCCACGCCTAAGGGAATGGTGGTTGCGATGGGCAATTTCGACGGCGTCCATCTTGGCCATCGTGCGGTCATCGACGCTGCCCGGCGCATGGGGCTTGCGCATGGCCGGCCGGCTTTCGCGGTGACCTTCGAGCCTCACCCGCGAAGCTATTTCAGTCCGAACAGCCCGCAATTCCGCCTCACCGATGAGGCTGCAAAGCTGCGCCTTTTGGCCGCAACGGGATTAGCAGGCGCCGTGGTCATGGCTTTCGACAAGCAGCGCGCCCAGACCACGGCGCAAGATTTTATTCACCAAGATCTTATCGAACGGCTCGGAATCAGCGGCATTGCGGTCGGCTACGACTTTCATTTCGGCAAAGGGCGCGTCGGCTCGCCGGGCCTGCTGGTGACGGAGGCGCCGCGGCTGGGCATCGAGGTCGATGTCCAGGCGCATGTCGACATCGCCGAGCGGCCAGTCTCCTCAAGCGCGATCCGGATGGCGCTGGCCGAAGGCCAGATCGAAGAGGCGACCGCGATGCTGGGCGGCCCCTGGTTCATCAACGGCGAAGTCATCCATGGCCAGAAACGCGGCCGAGACCTCGGTTACCCGACCGCCAATATCCGGCTCGACAAGAATTGCGGCCTCAAGCACGGCATCTATGCGGTGCGCGTCGGCCTGGGCGACCGGCGCTTCGACGGGGTCGCGAGTTTTGGCCGGCGTCCGACCTTCGACAATGGCGCGCCGCTGCTGGAAGTCTTCCTGTTCGACTTCAAAGGCGATCTTTATGGCAGCCGCCTCGACGTCGCCTTCATCGCTTTCCTCCGCGAGGAATTGAAGTTCGACGGCCTGGACGCGCTCATCCGTCAGATGGATGACGACAGCCGCGCGGCCCGCGAACGCCTGGCCGCCTCACCCGACGCCTTCCCGAAATTGGGATCGCCGGCCGAGATTTGAAGGTCTTATGCAGGATGCGGGCTTTGCGATTTCCCAAGGCCCCTGCTATGGAAAGCCCATGTTTGCGCGGCGCACCATCGGCATTAGCGGCCCGGCTTCCGCCTGAGCTTTAGAAGCTCGGCGAGAAGACCGGGATTTTCTCGTTCCCCGCCATCGACCGCGAATTTCGCGCCTTCCAAAGCATGATCCGGAAAAGAGGGCACCGGTTGAAAGGATCATGCTCTCACAGAAGATTAGCCAACCAGAGCATCCATGTCCGAAAAGCCGCAAAAGTCAGATAGCACAGACTATTCCAAAACTCTCTTCTTGCCGCAGACGGAATTCCCGATGCGCGCCGGCCTGCCCCAGCGCGAGCCGGAAATCCTGAAAGAGTGGAACAAGATCGGTCTCTACGAGCGTTTGCGCGAGACCTCCGCGGGACGGCCGAAATTCGTCCTCCATGACGGGCCGCCCTATGCCAACGGCAACATCCATATCGGGCATGCGCTCAACAAGATCCTGAAAGACGTGGTGACCAAGAGCCAGCAGATGCTGGGCTTCGATTCCAACTACGTGCCGGGCTGGGACTGTCACGGCCTGCCGATCGAATGGAAGATCGAGGAGGAAAACTACCGTTCCAAGGGCAAAACCAAGCCGGACTTTCGCGACCCGGTGGCGATGGTCGCCTTTCGCAGGGAATGCCGCGCCTATGCCACCCACTGGCTCAACGTGCAGCGCGAGGAATTCAAGCGGCTCGGCATCGTCGGCGATTGGGATCACCCCTACGCCACCATGAGCTATCCGGCCGAGGCCCAGATCGCGCGCGAACTGATGAAGTTTGCCAGTAACGGTACGCTCTATCGCGGCTCCAAACCTGTAATGTGGAGCGTGGTGGAAAAAACCGCGCTCGCCGAGGCCGAAGTCGAGTACGAGGATTACACCTCGGATACGGTGTGGGTGAAATTTCCGGTGACCTCGCCGGCCCATGGAGCGCTGGCCGGCGCCAGTATCGTGATCTGGACCACGACGCCCTGGACGCTGCCGGGCAATCGCGCAATCAGCTTCTCGCCGAAGATCGCCTATGGCCTCTATAAAGTCACCGAAGCCCCCGCCGATAACTGGGCCAAGAATGGCGATCTGCTGATTTTGGCGGATGCGCTCGCGGAAAGCGTATTCAAGCAAGCGCGCGTTACAGCGTATGAGAAAGTGCGCGCCCTGCCGGCCGAGACGCTGGACGCGGTGGAATGCGCGCATCCGTTGCGCGGCCTTGACGGCGGATATCAATTCATCGTCCCGCTTTTAGCCGGCGATCACGTGACCGACGACACCGGCACCGGCTTCGTTCACACCGCGCCCGGCCACGGCCGCGAGGACTTCGACGTCTGGACCGCGAATGCGCGCGAACTCGAAGCGCGCGGGATCAGCACGACCATCCCCTACACCGTCGACGAGAACGGCGCGCTCACCGCGCAGGCGCCCGGCTTCACGGGAAAACGTGTCCTCAACGACAAGGGTGAAAAGGGCGATGCCAACGAGGCCGTCATCAAGGCGCTGATCGAGAAAGGCATGCTGCTGGCACGCGGACGCTTGAAGCACCAGTATCCGCACTCCTGGCGCTCGAAGAAGCCGGTGATCTTCCGCAACACGCCGCAGTGGTTCATTGCGATGGACAAGGATATTCTCGAGGACGGCAAAGCGAAGTCCGGCGATACCTTGCGCGCCCGAGCGCTGCACGCCATTTCCGTCACGAAATGGGTGCCGCCTGCGGGCCAAAACCGCATCAACGGCATGATCGTCAACCGCCCGGATTGGGTGATCTCGCGTCAGCGCGCCTGGGGCGTCCCGATCGCGGTGTTTGTGCGCGAAAAGGGTGACGGTTCGGCGGAGATCCTACAGGACGAAGTCGTCAATCAGCGGATCACCGAGGCCTTCATGGAGGAAGGCGCCGACGCCTGGTATATGGAGGGTGCGCGCGAGCGTTTCCTCGGGTCGCGCGCCAACGAAGACTGGAAGAAGGTCGACGACATCTGCGACGTCTGGTTCGATTCCGGATCGACGCATGCTTTCGTGCTGGAGGATCGCCAGAACTTTCCCAACCTCGGCCATATCGTCCGCAAGATCGATGGCGGCCAGGATACCGTGATGTATCTCGAGGGTTCGGACCAGCACCGCGGCTGGTTTCATTCCTCGCTGTTGGAAAGCGCCGGCACCCGCGGGCGTGCGCCCTATGATGTGGTTCTCACCCACGGCTTCACGCTGGACGAGAACGGCCGCAAGATGTCGAAGTCGCTCGGCAACACCGTCGAGCCGCAAAAAGTCATCGCCCAATCCGGCGCCGACATCCTGCGCCTGTGGGTCTGCGCCACCGACTACGCCGACGACCAGCGCATCGGCCCTGAAATCCTGAAAAACACCATCGAGACCTACCGCAAGCTGCGCAACACCATCCGCTGGATGCTCGGCACGCTGCATCATTTCAATCCGGCTGACGCGGTTGCATCAGCCGACATGCCCGAACTCGAGCGGCTGATGCTGCATCGCCTGAGCGAAATCGACGCCGTCGTGCGCGAGGCTTATGCGGCGTTCGACTACAAGACGGTCGTGGCTTCGCTCACGCATTTCATGAACACCGATCTGTCGGCGTTCTATTTCGATATCCGGAAAGACGTTCTGTATTGCGACCCGCCCTCCTCGGCAACGCGCAAGGCTGCGCTGACGACGGTCGACATCCTCTGCGACGCGATCCTGAAATGGCTGGCGCCGATCACAAGCTTCACCGCAGACGAGTCCTGGTTCATGTACCGGCGGGACGAAACGCCCTCGGTGCATCTGCTCACTTTCCCGAATGATCTTGCGGCTTGTCGCGACGACGCTCTCGCCGCAAAATGGCAGACCATTCGCGACGTGCGCCGCGTGGTGACCGGCGCGCTGGAGCTCGAACGCGCCGCCAAACGCATCGGCTCCTCGCTCGAAGCCTCGCCAGTGATCTACGTTTCGGATCGGCAGACCCTGGCTACGCTTTTCGACATCGATCTTGCCGAGGTCTGCATCACCTCGAATTACGAAGTGCAGGAAGGCGAAGCCCCTGCGGCCGCGTTCCGTCTCGAGGGGGTGCCGGGCGTTGCCGTCGTTGTTGAAAAAGCCGCGGGCAAAAAGTGCGCTCGGTCGTGGAAGATCCTCCCCACCGTCGGCGATGACGCCGAATATCCCGATGTGTCGCCTCGGGATGCTATCGCTCTGCGGGAATGGAAGGCGATGGGGGTCATTCCTTGAGTCTCCATCTGCGCTATGGGGTGATTGCGGCTATCGTTACGCTCGTACTCGATCAGGCTTCCAAATTCTGGCTGGTCCGGGTGTTCGATATCGCGCACCGCGGCACGGTCGAACTCACGCCATTCTTCGACCTGGTGCTGGCCTGGAACCAGGGCATCAGCTTCGGGTGGTTTCAGAACGACGGCGCGGGTGCCCAGATCGTGCTGATGGCGATCAAGGCGTTGGCGGTGGTGGTCCTGGCGGTCTGGATGGTCCGGTCGCGCACCCTGATCGCCACGGTGGCGCTCGGCTTGATCATTGGCGGGGCCATCGGAAACGGGATCGACCGCCTGGTCTATGGCGCGGTTGTCGATTTTGCCCTGCTCCACGCCAGAATCGGCGAAAATACCTTTAACTGGTATGTGTTTAACTTGGCCGACGTCGCCATTGTTGCCGGGGTTATGGCACTGCTGTATGACTCGTTCCGGGGGAAACCCGCCGCAAAAGCGCCCTGATCCGGCTAATAGTAGTCCGTTGAGTAAGGCTTTGCGGGCCTGTCGGCCCGAATCGGGCTGAAGAGCTTGAAAAGCAACACCATTTTGGACAGGAAAGCGTGATGCGCCGAACTGAAACCAACGATCGGACCAGGCAGAATTCCATGATCACCATGACCCGCACCTGCAACCTTGCCGTCCTCTCCTTGAGTCTTGGCCTCGCGATCTCGGCCGGTCCCGCCCGCGCCGGTGATGACGATAGAACCATGTCGGAAAAAATCTCGGACGGCTTCTATGGCATGATCCGTGGCACCAACATGGACAACCGCGGCATCGACTATCGCGAGCGTTCGCCGCTGGTGGTGCCTCCGACGCTTGATCTGCCGCCGCCAGCCTCCGCCAGCGCCAACGCGGAGATCGCGAACTGGCCCAAGGATCCCGACGAACGTGCGCGCAAGGCGGTGATCGCGGCGAAGAAGAAGGCCGCGCCGCCCGTGGCCCGCGTCCAGGTCACAGCCGCAGGCGCTCCACAGGCTATCAACATCGCACCGCCGGTTACCCCCGAGCAAACGCCCATCCCGGGCACGACCCGTCCGGCCTATGCGAACGAACAAAACGGCACGGCCCGGACAGACCCAATCTACGACAAGCCGGGCGACCTGTTCACCGGCGGCGCCGCGGATTTAGCTGACAGCATCGGCATCGGCAACCTGTTCGGCGGCAGCACCAAAACCGTGCAGGTTGACCCTGGCACCGAGCCGGCACGGCAAGCTTTGACCCAGCCGCCGGTCGGGTACCAGACGCCGTCGGCCAACTATGCCTATGGCGAGCAAAAGAAGGGCTGGCTGGATGGCACGTCTAACCCAGACAAGAACCCGCAGAGCCAGATGTCCAGCGCATCGAGCGTCGTGCACTAAAAGCCTTGGTGGCTTCTTGATTGCCTGACACGGATCGGCTCCGCATAGATTTTTCGGCGCCGGCGTCCCAACAACAAGGATTCCCGGTGGAGCTTCGGACATTCGTTTTCAAAGCTTGCCGCCGGATCGGCAGCCGGCCCCTCGCCCTCCCCGCCGGACTTCCAGATTGCCCATGATGTCATCGGGGAGATTCCGGGCTTCATTATTCGCTGGCCTGCTTGCCGGGTTGACTGTCTCCTCCACCATCGCGCTCGCCGACGCCACGGCGCGCCCCTCACCGCCAGCCACCTTTACCCTCGCCAACGGGCTTCAGGTCGTGGTGATTCCGGATCACCGCACCCCGGTCGTCACACAGATGATCTGGTACAAGGTCGGCTCCGCCGACGAGACATCAGGCAAATCCGGCCTGGCGCATTTTCTTGAACACCTGATGTTCAAGGGCACCGCTAAGCATCCGGCCGGCGAGTTCTCCCAAACGGTGCTGCGGATCGGCGGCAACGAGAACGCTTTCACCTCCGCCGACTACACCGGCTATTTCCAGCGCGTGCCGCGCGAGCAACTCGGCAGCATGATGGAGTTCGAGGCCGACCGCATGACGGGCCTCGTTTTAAAGGATGAAAACGTATTGCCCGAGCGCGACGTCGTGCTTGAGGAATTCAACATGCGGGTGGCCAACAACCCCGAAGCACGGCTGACCGAGCAGATCATGGCCGCGCTCTATCTCAACCACCCCTACGGCCGGCCGGTGATCGGCTGGCATCAGGAAATCGAGAAGCTCGATCGCGAGGATGCACTCGCCTTCTACAAGCGCTTTTATGCGCCCAATAACGCCATTGTAGTGATCGCCGGCGATGTCGATGCGGACGAGGTGCGTCCGATGGTGGAGCGGACATTTGGCGTCGTTGCATCACAACCCGCAATACCCGCCCGGCGCATCCGCCCGCAGGAACCCGAGCCGGCCGCGCCCCGCACGGTGACCCTGTCCGATCCGCGCGTCGAACAGCCGGGCTTGCGGCGTTACTATCTGGTTCCCTCCGCTGCGACCGCCGCAGCCGGAGAGAGCGCGGCACTTGACGTGCTGGCCCAATTGATGGGCGGCGGCAGCAACTCCTATCTCTATCGCCGGCTTGTGATCGACCGGCCGCTCGCGGTAAACGCCAGCGCCGCCTATCAAGGAACCTCGCTCGACGCGACGCAGTTCGCGATATCGGCCTCGCCACGAACGGGCGTGACGTTCGCCCAGGTCGAACAGGTGATCGACGACGTTATCGCGGACATCGCACAGAACGGCGTCCGTTCCGAAGATCTCGAACGGGTCAAAACCCAACTGATCGCCGAAACCGTCTATGCCCAGGACAATCAGGCCACGTTGGCCCGCTGGTACGGCGGAGCAATGACGACCGGGCTCAGCATCGAGGATATCAGAAACTGGCCGGAGCGCATTCGCGCCGTCACCGCCGAACAGGTGCGCGACGTCGTGCAAAAATGGTTCGACAAGAACCGCTCGGTCACCGGCTATCTCATCAAGGACGCAACGCCCAAGCATGTGGAGAAGCGGTCGTGACCTTCCTCAGGATCGGCGCGGCACGCACGTTGCTCGGCGCATGCGTGGCGATCGTGGCAATGATGCCGTTCCCGTCATATGCCGCCGCCAAGATTCAGCATCTGACTTCGCCGGGAGGCATCGAAGCCTGGTTTGTGCAGGACGCCACCGTTCCGCTCGTGGCGATGGAGTTTGCCATGGACGGCGGCGCCGCCCAGGATCCGAACGGCAAGGCCGGGGTCGGCAACATGGTGGCCGATCTCATCGATGAGGGGTCGGGCGACCTTGATTCCAGGGCCTTTCACGAACATCTGGACCGGCGCGCGATCGAGCTGAGCTTCAGCGTGACGCGGGACTATTTCCGCGGCTCCTTACGCATGCTCAAGGACAACAGGGACGAGGCCTTCGAGCTGTTGCGGATGTCGCTGACCTCGCCGCATTTCGACAGCGATGACGTCGAACGCATTCGCGCGCAGCTCATCTCCGGCCTGAAGCGCGAGACCTCCAATCCGGGTTCGCTCGCCAGCCGCAAATTCCTCGAGATCGCCTATGGCGATCATCCCTACGGCCGGCCAACCGGCGGCACGCTGGAAAGCGTTCCAACGATCACGACCGCCGACATGAAGGACTATGTCAGCCGCGTATTGACCAGGGAACATCTGAAGATCGCCGTGGTCGGCGACATTGACGCGGCTTCGCTCGGCGCCTTGCTGGACCGCACATTTGGTTCCCTGCCTGCCAAGTCGAAGCTTGTGCTGGTGCCCGACATTGCGGCCGGCAAACCACCGCAGCGTGAGTTCATCGCGCTCGACGTGCCGCAAACCGTGGTGACGTTCGGCGGTCCCGGTATCCGGCGCAGCGATCCGAATTTCATGGCGGCCTTTGTCGTCAATCATATTCTCGGCGGCGGATCGGGATCGCGGCTCTACCGCGAGGTTCGCGAGAAGCGCGGCCTTGCCTATTCGATCTCGGATTCGCTGGTCTGGATGGACCACTCCGCTTTGTTCGTCGGTTCGACGGGAACGCGGGCGGACCGCGCCGGCGAAACCGTAGACGCCCTCACCCGCGAAATCCGCCGCATGGCGCAAGACGGCCCGACCGAACAGGAACTCGCCGAGGCCAAATCCTACCTCAAGGGGTCGCGGATGCTCTCGCTCGATACGTCGTCGAAGCTTGCCTCCGCCATGCTGCAATATCAGCTCGATCATCTTTCGATCGCCTATATGGAGCAGCGCAATGCGCTCGTCGATGCGGTGACGATCGACGAGGCCAAACAGGCTGCGCGCAGGCTGTGGGGCGACGGTCTGTTGACCGTGATCGTCGGCCGTGCGCCGGAAACCGCCGCCCAGCCGGTGGCCGCCAAGCCGTTGAAGGCGAATTGAGCGCTCGTCCCTCAAGCAAACCGCGCGCAAAACCGTTATTCTCCCGAAAAGCGCGTTTCCAAAAAGGAAACACCTCCTAGTGGAGTGGATTTGACATTCGCTACCTTGTCGCCCGGAATGCGCAATGCGATTGTCAAATCCAAAACTCCACTGGAAACCCATATTTGCTAGTGGTCCTTGGATTCTAACATTTGCAAAAGCGCCAGCCAGACCGGGATGCAAATGTTAGAACCGGACCACTAATTCGGTGACGCCATGCTGCGGATTGCCCGCGACCTTTCGATCGACGAAAACGATCTCGATATTTCCTTTGTTCGCGCCTCCGGACCCGGTGGGCAGAACGTCAACAAACTGTCGACCGCGGTACAGTTGCGGTACAACGCCCGCCAACTCGTGCTGCCCAACGATGCCGCAGCGCGGCTGGAACGGCTTGCCGGCCAGCGGATGACCAAGGACGGCGTGATCGTCATTCACGCCCAGCGCTTCCGTACCCAGGAGCGCAATCGAAGCGATGCGATCGAACGTCTGGTCGAGCTGTTGCGCGAGGCCATGATCCGTCCCGTTCCGCGGCGCGCGACCCGTCCGACCCTCGCCTCGAAGAAACGCCGGCTTGACGGCAAAAAACGCCGCAGCGACATCAAAGCAAAGCGCGGCTCCGGCCGCTTCGACGACTAAAGCAAGCGGGGGACTTCTCGGATTGCTCCCTCCCGTGGCCGCGCAAAAGCCCCTAGATTGAGCAAACTCCAACGAGTACCTGGAAATGCCCGTCCGACAACTGCCCGAACAGATCGTCAACCGCATCGCCGCGGGCGAGGTGGTGGAGCGTCCGGCGAGCGTCGCCAAGGAACTGGTCGAGAATGCCATCGATGCCGGCGCGAGCCGGATCGAGATCTTCACCGACGGCGGCGGCCGGCGAAAAATCGCCATCACCGACGATGGCGGCGGCATGACCCGCGCCGACCTCGCTCTCGCGGTCGAACGTCACGCCACCTCCAAGCTCGACGATGAGGACCTCTTACGCATCCGCACGCTCGGCTTCCGCGGCGAGGCGCTGCCCTCGATCGGCGCTGTGGCCAAGCTCAACATCGCCACCCGCCATGCAGGCGAGCCGCACGCCTGGACGTTGTCGGTCGAAGGTGGGGCGAAGTCGGAAATTGCGCCGGCCGCCTTGTCGCAAGGGACGCGTGTCGAGGTCAGCGATCTCTTCTATGCGACGCCTGCGCGGCTGAAATTTCTCAAGACCGACCGCACCGAGGCCGAAGCGATCCGCGAAGTGGTGCGGCGTCTGGCCATGGCGCGGCCCGACATCGCCTTTACGCTCGCCGGCGAGGAACGCAGCCCCGTCACCTGGGCCGCGGCGTTACCCGGCCCGCCCGGGCAATTGACGCGGCTCGGCGATATTCTGGGCGCGGATTTTCGCATCAGCGCCATCGACGTGCGCGCCGAGCGCGAAGGCGTCACGGTCGAAGGATTTGCCGCCAGCCCGTCGCTGACACGCGCCAACGCGCTCGGGCAATATCTGTTCGTCAACGGCCGGCCGGTGCGAGACAAGCTGATCCTGGGCGCGGTGCGCGCGGCCTACGCGGATTATCTGCCGCGCGACCGTCATCCCGTCGTGGCGCTGTTCGTGACCTTGGATGCGAGGGAAGTCGATGCCAACGTTCACCCGGCCAAAATCGAGGTGCGCTTTCGTAACGCAGGCCTGGTGCGCGCCTTGATCGTGCATGCGCTGAAGGAAGGTCTTGCGCGCGAGGGCAGGCGCACGGCGGCAAACAGCGGCAGTGCTGCGATCGACGTGCTTCGCCCCGCCTTTGCGCCGGGGAGAGCGAATTGGGGACAGCCGAGCGGGGGACAAGCCAACTGGGATTCGCGTCGCTCACCGGCCTTTCCGGTCGGATCATCGCCGGCTTTTCAAGCCGCCGCAGCCATGGCGCTTGCCGAACCGGGCCAGGCGGCCTTCGATGTCGGTACGCCGACCGCGGACGTTCGCTTCGAGGCGCAGCCTCCGGCCGATTTGCTTGATCGTCCGCTTGGCGCGGCGCGGACGCAGATTCACGAAACCTATATCGTCTCGCAAACCCGCGAGGGCCTTATCGTCGTCGACCAGCACGCCGCGCATGAACGCATCGTCTATGAGAGGCTGAAGGCTTCGCTGGCAAAAAACGGCGTGCAGCGGCAGATCCTGCTAATCCCGGAAATCGTCGAATTGGACGAAGCCACGGTCGAACAACTCCTGGCGCGCGCCGAGGAATTGGCCTCCTTCGGGCTCGCGATCGAATCCTTCGGTCCCGGCGCGGTCGCGGTGCGCGAGACACCGTCATTGCTCGGCAAGACCAACGCCGGCGGTCTGTTGCGCGACCTCGCCGAGCATATGGCGGAATGGGATGAAGCCTTGCCGCTGGAACGCCGGCTGATGCATGTCGCGGCCACCATGGCCTGCCATGGCTCGGTGCGCGCCGGACGCCGCCTCAAGCCGGAAGAGATGAACGCGCTGTTGCGTGAGATGGAAGACACGCCCAACTCGGGCCAGTGCAATCACGGCCGGCCGACCTACGTGGAATTGAAGCTCGCCGACATCGAAAAGCTGTTCGGGCGGAGGTAAATCCGGAAGTTCACTCGTCATCACCCGCGAAAGCGGGTGATCCAGTATTCCAGAGACCTCAGCGTTTGCGCCGAGAAGCCGCGGCGTACTGGATCGCCCGGTCAAGCCGGGCGATGACAGCGCTTAGGCACTACGCAAAAACACAAATTCCGTGTCGTCGTAGGTGCGTCGTTCCAGTTCCTCAAAACCCTCGGGCGCTGCGAAGGCCGCAGCTTTGGCCTCTTCGACCACCAGCAACGCCCCAGATGTCAGCCAACCACCGGTTCGCAACGAGACCAGCGCCTTGTCGGCCAATCCCTTGGCGTAAGGCGGATCGAGGAACACCAGCGAGAACGGCTCCATCGGATGCGCCGGTCCGAGATTCGTCGCGTCGCGGCGATAGACTTTCGTCACGCCGCCGAGACCCAGCGCCTCGACATTGTCGCGCATCAGCGCGCGTGCTTCGGCGCCATTGTCGACAAAGAGCGTGAATTTGGCGCCGCGCGAAACGGCTTCGATGCCGAGCGCGCCGGTGCCGGCGAACAGATCCAGCACCCGCGCGTCGGCAATCGGGTCGTCGTAAGCGTGGATCAGGATGTTGAAGATCGCCTCGCGCAGACGATCCGCTGTGGGCCGAATATCGCGCGAAGAAGGAGACGCGAGATTGCGGCCCTTCAGTCTGCCTCCAACGACGCGCATCGCTTACTCATCCAGCGGCTTCAGATCGCGCTTGCCGTGATAGCCGCGCTTGGGCCGGCGCGGCGGACCGTAACCGTTCGCCTCCTCCTCGTTGCGCGCACGCGCCTCGTCGCTGCCGGTACGCCGCACCAATACGCGACGGCCCTTGCTGTCGGCAATCAGCGCGCTCTTTCCGGCCGGCTTGAACGGCTTCTTGCCGCGCGGCGCGTCAACCACTTGATCCTCAGGTTTTGCGACCGCCTCACCCGGCATCGGCCGGTTGAAGTCGGCGCCGGCTAGCGTTGCGATCTTTTCGCCGAGCTGCTCGCGCAGCACCCGCGTCTTGACCTCCTCAACCGTGCCTTCGGCAAGCTCCGCAAGCTGGAAGGGACCATAGGACACGCGGATCAATCGATTCACTTCGAGGCCGAGATGCGCCATCACGTTGCGCACCTCGCGGTTTTTGCCTTCGCGGATCGCAAACACCAGCCAGACATTGGCGCCCCGGTCGCGTTCCAGCGTCGCATCGATCGATCCGTATTTGACGCCATCAACCTCGACACCTCTTTTCAGTTCGTCGAGTTGACCCTGCGTGACTTCGCCATGGGCGCGAACCCGATAGCGCCGCAGCCAGCCGGTGTCGGGCAGTTCGAGCGCACGCGCCAGCCCGCCATCATTGGTGAGCAGCAACAGGCCTTCGGTGTTGAAGTCGAGCCGGCCGACGCTGATCAGCCGTGGCAGACCTTCCGGCAGATTGTCGAACACCGTCGGCCGCCCTTCCGGATCGGCGTGGGTGGTCATCAACCCGCGCGGCTTGTGATACAAAAACAACCGCGTGCGCTCTCGCGGCGGCAACGGCTTGCCGTCAATGGTGACCGCGTCGTTTTCGGTGACGTCTAGCGCCGGCGAATTGATCACGCGGCCGTTCACGGCGACGCGGCCCTGCGTCACCATCTCTTCGGCATCGCGGCGCGAAGCAAGCCCGGCACGCGCCAGTACCTTGGCGATACGTTCGCCGGATTTCTTGACCTTTGGCGGCCGTGCGGGCCGGCGCTCGTCTTCGTTGCGCTCACGATAGGCGCCGCGGCCGCCGAATGCCGGACGCTTTGCAAAGATCTTGCTGTCGTCTTCATTTTCCCGGCGTGGCCGCTCGAAGCCCCGGCCGCGCGGCTCGCTACGGGAATGCTCCTGCCAATCGGTGCGGCCTTCGGGACGCCCAGCGTCGCGGTCGCGATCCGGCGGGCGGTCGAACTTCGGACGATCCTCGCGGGGACGATCGAATTTCGGACGTTCACGAAACGGACGATCGCCTTCAGGGCGATCTTCGCGCGGACGTGAAAAACGCGGACGTTGATCGCCGTCGCGCGGCTTGTCGTAACGCGGCTTGTCGAACTTTGGACGATCGAAATTCCGCGCGCCCTCGCGAGCGGGACGCGAATGGCGCTCGGTGCTATCTTCTCGCTTCTGCCAAGCTTTGGCATCGCCACGGTCGCGGCCGAACTCCCTGTCGCGAGCCGGACGCTCGCCGACATCCTTGCGCGGACCGCGGGAAAACTTCTTGTCGCCGTCAAATTTTCGCTCGGGACGACCGGCGAACGGTCGATCACCGCGGGGACGGTCACCATCCCGCGGCCGCGCATTGAACGGCCGATCGCCGCGCGGACGATCATTGTCTGTGCGGAAGCCCTCGCCACGCGGCGTGTAGGGCCGCTTCTCACGATCCTCGCGTGGCGTGTAAGGTTTTTTGTCGCCGAATTTCCTGTCGCCAAATTTTCTGTCTTGGAACCGCGCAGCCGGACGCGCGTCACGGTCGGGCCGGTCGCCGCGCGGTGTGTAGGGACGCTTGTCGCCTCCGCGGTCTTCGCGCGGCCGGAACGAACGTTTCTCGCCCTCCCCGCCTCGCGACGGCCGGTCGCCATACGGCCTATCACTCCGAGGCCGCGGCGCGTCGCGGTCGTCGCGGCGCGGCGGACGATCGTCGCGCTTTCCGGCATATGGGCGCCGCTCGCCTTCCGTCTTGCCCGCAAAACCACGCTTGGCGAATTTCTTGTCAGGCCCCCGAGGAACGCCCGAGCGGCCCTTGCCGCCGGATGGACGGTCGCGCCGGCCCCTGGAATTGTTGTCTTTGTCGTTGTCGCGGGGCATGAAAGGTCTCGTTTCGGGTGCAGTTACAAATGACGATCATGCGCGCGTCTCTCGACGAGGCGCATTCTCACGCAAAAAACGGTATCCACTTTTGCTGAAGGCACTTCCCATAGCAGAGTTCTCCCGGGGATACGAGGCATGACAGCCCCCTCTTTCATGGATTTGGCGCTGAATGCGGCCGAAACGGCCGGAAAATCGGCCGAAGTTCCGATCGGCTGCGTCATCGTGCTTAACAACGAGGTCATCGCTACGGCCGGAAACCGTACCCTGACCGACCGCGATCCGACGGCGCACGCCGAAATTCTCGCGATCCGGCAGGCCACTTCCGCAGTCGGCAGCGAGCGGCTGGTCGATTGCGACCTCTATGTCACCCTCGAACCCTGCACGATGTGCGCCGGCGCGATCTCGCTGGCGCGGATCAGGCGGCTTTACTATGGCGCAGCCGACCCCAAAGGCGGGGCGGTGGATTCCGGCGTCAGGTTCTTTGCATCACCCACCTGCCACCACATCCCCGAGGTCTATTCTGCGGTGGGCGAACGCGAAGCTGCGGCGCTGCTGCGGGATTTCTTCAAGGCCCGGAGATAACGGGTCCGTCGTCATCATACGCGCAAGCGGATGATCCTGTATTCCAGAGGCGCTGAACTTGAATCGAGAGGCCTCGGCGTACTGGATACCCCGCTTTCGCGGGGTATGACGAAGCCAGCAAGCCTACGGCGCCAGGAAAAACTCCCGCAACGCCTTCGCCGTCGCGTCGGGATTTTCTTCCGTGAGGAAGTGACCGCAATCAACCGGACCGCCGGATATGTTGGTCGCCCAGTTCTTCCAGGTGTCGAGCGGCGTGGCCGCGGCACGCGCGATGCCCGCGTCACCCCACAACGCCAGCATCGGGATCGTAATCTTTTTTCCCGCCTCGCGATCGGCCTTGTCGATCTCAAAGTCGGCATAAGCGCCGGCGCGGTAATCCTCGCACATCGCGTGCACGCGGGAGGGATCGCGGAATGCCGCCAGATAATGTTCAAGCGCGCGCGGATCGATGGCGGCCAGCGTCTTCGACTTGGTCTGGCTCGCCATCTTCTGCTTGAGGAAAAAATCAGGATTGCCGCCGATCAATGTCTCCGGCAGCGGATGAGGCTGGGCCAGAAACGTCCAGTGATAGATCTTGAGCGCATAGAGCCGGTCCATGCGCGCCCAGTAATCATAGGTCGGCAGGATATCGAGCACCGCCAGCCGCGACAGCCGGCCGGGATGATCGAGCGCCAGACGATAGGCGACGCGTCCGCCGCGATCGTGACCGGCGAGCACGAAATGCACGTGGCCGAGTTGCTCCATCGCCTCGATGATGGTCTGTGCCATCGCGCGCTTGGTATAGGGCGTGTGATCCTTGTCGCTTTCCGGCATGTCCGACCAGCCGTAACCCGGCAAATCGGCGATGATCAGCGTGAAGCGGTCGGCGAGTTGCGGCGCGACGCAATGCCACATCACATGCGTTTCGGAAAAGCCGTGCAGCAACAACAACGGCGGACCGTTGCCTCCGACGCGGGCAAAGATGCGGCCAGATGTTGTATTGATCCATTCAGAACCAAAATCCGGGAAAAGGTCGGCCAGATCGGACATCGTCGATCACTCCACGCTTGATCACCGCAACGCTACTTCAGCGCCTGCTCGTACTCGACTGCCTGCCAGCCGATATCGCGCCGGCAAAATCCCTCCGGCCATTTGATCCGGTCGACCGCGGCATAGGCGCGTTGCCGCGCCTCCACCACGGTCTTGCCCGAGGCGCAAACGTTAAGCACGCGGCCACCATTGGCGAGAATGGCGTCATCTTTGGCGATCGTGCCGGCCTGGAAGATTTCGACGCCCTCGATTTGCGCCGCTTCATCCAGCCCCTCGATGCGGGTTCCCTTGGCGTAATCGCCGGGATATCCCTTCGCGGCCATCACGACCGTCAGAGCCGGTTCGTCGAACCAGCGCAGATCGAAATGCTTCAATTCGCCGTCGCAGGCGGCCAGCAGCGCCGGCACGATGTCCGACATCATCCGCAGCATCAGCACCTGACATTCGGGATCGCCGAAGCGGACGTTATATTCGAACAGCTTGGGGCCGGCCGCCGTCAGCATCACGCCGGCATAGAGCACGCCGCAAAACGGCGTGCCGCGCGCCTTCATGCCGGCCACCGTCGGCAGGATGATGTCAGCCATGATCTGGTCGTGAATGGCTGATGTGACAAAGGGCGTCGGCGAATAGGCACCCATGCCGCCGGTGTTTGGTCCCTGGTCGTGGTCGAACACCCGCTTGTGGTCCTGCGCGGAGGCGAGCGGGATCGCGGTCTCGCCGTCGCACAACGCAAAGAAACTAATCTCGCGTCCCTCGAGATATTCCTCGACCACGACTTCGGCGCCCGCCGCGCCGAACGCGCCGTCGAACATCATGGCGATGGCCGCTTCAGCTTCCGCCAGCGTCATGGCGACCACAACGCCCTTGCCCGCGGCAAGTCCATCCGCCTTGACCACGATCGGCGCGCCATGATGGCGCACATAAAGAAGCGCATCGGCTGGGTTGGTGAAACGGCCGTAAGCGCCGGTCGGAATGTTGAACTCCGTGCAGAGCGCTTTGGTAAAGCCCTTCGACCCCTCAAGCCGCGCCGCCTGCTTGCTCGGCCCGAAGGCCTTGATGCCGGCGGCAGAGAGATCATCGACAATGCCGGCCGCGAGCGGGGTTTCCGGTCCGACCACGACCAGATCGACCTCCTCGCGCTGGCAAAACGCGATCACGGCCCCATGGTCGGCGATATCGAGCGGCAGGCATTCGGCTTCGCGGGCGATGCCGGCATTGCCGGGCGCGCACCAGAGTTTTTTTACGAGCGGTGACGCCATAATCTTCCACGCAAGCGCATGTTCCCGGCCGCCAGAGCCCAGCAAAAGTATCTTCATGAGAACGCCAATCAGAACCCGCGAAATTCCATTGTCGGTCGCACGACTCCCCTGCTCCCCGCAAGGGCTAGATATCCACACACTTGTCATTCCGGGTCGGCGCGAAGCGGCGAGCCCGGAATCCATAACCACCAACTGGCATTATGGATTCGGGGTCTGCGCCTAACGGCGCATCCCGGAATGACGATCGAGAGGTGCAAAATGAGCTACCTCTCGCCTCCCGATGCCGCGATGATCTGCTGGAGGGACGCGACGTGGCGGGCGAACGCGCCGCGACCGGCTGAGGTCGCCGTCACGGTGGTTTGCGGCTTCTTGCCGACGAAGGCCTTTTCGATCCCGACGTAGCCGGATTTGGCCAGCGTCTCGATATGGGCCCCGAGATTGCCGTCGGTCGCACCTGTCATTTTTTTCAAGCGGGAAAACTCAAGCCCCTCGCCTGCCGGCAGCGCATTCAACGCTGCCATGATTCTCAGCCGCAACGGCTGGTGAATGATGTCATCGAGTTCAGCCATGGATCAGATCCTGCGCATCCAGAGGCCAGAGAGGATCAGTCCGCCGCCATTGACGGCGGCCATCCAAAGAAGAAATGCGGCGCCTTCGACGAAGAAATAGCCGATCAGCGTCAGCACGATGATACCAAGACCAATGATGATGAAGGCGCGGCCGAACCAGAGCCCGGCGATACAGTAAAACAGCATGAAGTAGATCGGCCAGAACGCGCCCATCTCACGCGGTCCGTAATGCCCGAACACGCCGCTGCACAGGATACCGAAAGCGAAGAACAGTACGAATGCGGCAAGCATCCTGAAATCAAACCGCACGCCGATCTGCCTGCCGCCCATGGTGCTGAGCGCCGCGGCGGTTGCGACGTTCAGCACATTGACGGTGATCCAGATGTAGTTGGCGTAGCGCGGGGTGAGGAAGTTCGCGACATTGCCCGCCAGGACCAGGACGCCCGCCGCAATCATGATCTGGCTCGCGATGTCGTAAATGCGCGACTGACGGACCCGCTGAACGATCTGCTCGATATCGTTCAGCGCCTGCGCAGCTTCCTTCGGATCGATAGTGGTCATGATCCTGTCCGTGTGTTGGCGACATCGTCGGCGACCGCCGCGACCCCCTTCGCATTGCCGACAATGCCCATGTGATCGACGCCGTCAATCAGCTTGACCTCGACAGATGGTGCGACCGCATGCACGGTGTCGGCATATTTGTCGGCCAGCATCAGTTCATCGGCCGCGCCAGCAATCATCGTGACTGGATGGTGCGCGGCGGCGAAATCCACTTGGTAGCCGCGTGTCGCGAAATTGCGCATCAGCCGGAACGAGTAGGACGGGTTGAGGATTTTGGCCGAATTTGCCGGCACGGCGAAGGCGAGCGTCGGCAGCGATTCACAGCAATCGATGCCAAGTTTGCGGAGCGCCGTCAGCCCGAGGAAGCGCGGAATGTCGGCGCTGGCCCAGCCGCCGGAACCGGGACGATTGGTCGGGGCATCATAGCCGAGATAGGGCGCGAGCAGCACGGTGCGCGCGAACAGATCCTGTATCGGCGAGCTCGCAATTCGCAACGCAAAGCCGCCACCTGCCGAGTGACCGAGCAGCGTCAGAGGTTCTGTCGGAGAGGTCTTGCGCACCAGCGCGACAAGATCGGCCATATCGTTTTCGAGTTGGCCGATAAAGCCAACATCGCCGCGGGTACCGGAGCCGCCATGGCCGCGAATATCGGGGGCATAGGTTTCTACTCCGCGCGAGGCGAGCGCGTCCGCCAGCGCATGCGCCGAGGAGCTCGATCCCGAAGAGCCGTGCACGAGAATGGCGATCCTGCCGCTCGAAGGTCCGCGCGCCGGATAATGCCGGTAGGCGAGTTCAGTACCGTCGCGGGCCGAAAAGCGCGATAGCGGCGGCATCGAGCTGCGATCGACCGCGCGTGCGGACTGCGAGATCGAGGTCAATTCGGGCAGGCCCTCTAATGGCGTTGCAATCATCGCCGTCAGCACCAGCACGGCAAATCCGACGAGGGCGAAGCTCCAGCCCAGGACTTTCAGCGGAAATCGGACAATCCATTTCGACATGATTGGCTCCAGGTGTTTGTGTTTATAGAGAACTCTATATTACAGAGTTCTTTGTCATGCAAGCGCTAAATTGGCGGTTGGGGGAGGAACTCCTCAATTTGGGATCGACCCCCGCCCCCGAATCGATTGGCTGGTGCCGCCTATTTGAAATTCCTGCCCGCAAGCGGCGTACTCGCCAGGTACTTCAAATAGAAAGCGGCACCAGAATCATATGTTTGCTAGTGTCAACTATCCGAAGTTCGTGAAAGGTGGGCGCTGAGGTAGTGCACGAACTTAGGAAAGTGGACACTAGGAATGGCCGCGACCGAAGCGCTGATCAATGCACCCGAATTCACGGTGACCGAGCTGTCGTCCGCGCTGAAGCGGACGGTGGAGGACGCCTATGGCCATGTCCGGGTGCGCGGGGAAATCACCGGCTTCCGGGGCGCTCATGCCTCCGGCCATTGCTATTTCGCGCTGAAGGACGACGGCGCCAAGATCGAGGCGGTGATCTGGAAATTTGCGCATGCACGGATGCGCTTCAAGCCGCAGGAAGGGCTTGAGGTCATCGCCACCGGCAAGCTCACGACCTATCCCGGTTCGTCGAAATACCAGATCGTGATCGAATCGCTCGAGCCTGCCGGCATCGGCGCGCTGATGGCGCTGATGGAAGAGCGCAAGAAGAAGCTTGCTGCGGAAGGCCTGTTCGACGAGGCGCGCAAGCAGCTATTGCCGTGGCTCCCTGAAGTGATCGGCGTAGTCACCTCTCCGACCGGCGCCGTGATCCGCGATATCCTGCATCGGCTGGAAGACCGCTTTCCCCGCCGAGTGCTGGTGTGGCCGGTGCGCGTGCAGGGTGAAGGCTCGGCCGAACAAGTCGCAAACGCGATCCGCGGCTTCAACGCGCTGCCCGAAGGCGGCAGAATTCCACGGCCCGATCTTCTGATCGTGGCGCGCGGCGGCGGCTCGCTGGAAGATCTCTGGTCGTTCAATGAGGAGATCGTGGTCCGCGCCGCTGCCGACAGCATGATCCCGCTGATTTCGGCGGTCGGCCACGAGACCGACATCACGCTGATCGATTTTGCCGCCGACAAGCGCGCGCCGACGCCGACGGCAGCGGCCGAAATGGCCGTGCCGGTGCGAAGCGAGCTGATGGTCGAGGTCGCCTCGCTGGCGCGGCGCTCCATGCTGTGCTGGCAGCGTAGCCAGGAGATGCGCCGCAACGAATTGCGCGCCACCGCCCGCGCGCTGCCGGGCTTGAGCGAACTCCTGGCCATTCCGCGGCAACGGCTGGACGGCGCGGCCTTTGCCCTGCCCCGCAGCCTGAAGGCCAATACCCACGCGCATTTTCGGCACTTTGCAGGCGTCAGCGCGCGGCTGACCATGCGGGTGCTGCGCGGCCAGCTCGCGCAAGCCCGGCAACGCCTTACCGTGTCCGGCGAACGGATGTCGCATTCGGCCAAAGGCCTGCTGCGAAACCGCAGCGATCGCTTCGCCGGTCTGGCGGTCCGGCTGAAAGCTTCGAAATTGTCCAACGCGCAGGCGCAGCGTCAGGTAATTGCCCGCGACCGCGAACGCACGCTGCGACTGACTGAGCGCGCCCGGCGCGCGCTTGCGACCTCGACGCAACGGCTTTCGGCGCGGGTTGCCCATAGCGGGCAATTGCTGAACGCGCTGTCCTATCGCGGTGTGCTGGCGCGCGGCTTCGCTTTGGTGCGCGATGAGGCCGGCCATCCCCTGCATGCCAGCGCCGACATCGGGCCGGGCGCGCGCATGAGCATCGAATTCTCCGACGGGCGTATCGGCGCGACCGCCGATGCGAACGATTTTCCGGCATCACCGAAGCCGGCCGTGTCTGAGCCAAGGCGTGAACCAAGGCCGGCGGCCGCGCCGCCCAAGCGCGCGACAAAGCCCGTCGATCAGGGAAACCTGTTCTAGCTTGTAAGGCGACGACGCGGCATTATCGCGCCAGCCACTCCGCGACACGCTTTTGCGAGTCGGCCCGCGCTTCCGCATCGGTGCCGACATGACCTTTTTCGGGGTCGGCGGCGTCGGGATTAGGCCCGATCGCCTGAACCGGCAAATTGGCGCGATCGAAATCGTGATAGGCGGTGGGGTAGACCACGATCCGCGTCAGGGCACTGCGGCCGTGGGCGCCCTCCACCATCTGACGGCAGGCCGATGGCGAACTAACGTCATCCTTGGCGCCGATCAGAACCAGGGTTGGAACACGCGCACTCCAGCCCAGCCCCGATGACAGACGGCAATCAGGATAGAAGGCGACCGCCGAGCGGAAATCAGGCTCGGCATGATGCAGCAATAATTGCGGGCGGACCGCCCACAATACCGCGCTGGCGCCGTTGGCCCAACCCAACAGGGTAATGCGGTCCTGCGCCGCCCAAGCTTGCTGCATCAGCCATTGCCGCGCCGCCAGGACATCGGCGACCCGCTCGCGGCGGGCGGTGATCCGGCGCTCCTTGACGTGGCATTGCGGGCCGAGTTCGCGCGAACCGTAGCTATCGGGAAACAAAACCGCCTTGCCGTCCTTGAGCAGTTCCTCCGCCCAGTCCCGATAACGAACCTGAACCGGTTCGGAATGGCCGGACAACCCGCCGCATCCATGCAGCGCGATCACGACCGGAAACGGGCCATTGCCTTCCGGCTTGAAAAGCTGCGCGCGGAGCACCGCTGTCCCGGAGGGAATCTCGACGGTTTGCGGCACCGGCAACGGCGCAGCCGCCGCTGGCGATGCCACGGCGAGGAGTGCGAGTGCGATGCTAGCAAATGGAAAACGCATGGCTTTGCCGGATCGGGACGGTGCTGGTGTGGCGGTTCGGAAGTCCGCATCATTGCTGCCGCGAGTTCGCCATGCGGACACACCAAAAGGCTAACACGCGCAAAGCGGCAAATTCATCACAAATCGGTGGGTTTGACGGGCGGACACTCCACCCTATTTATGGTAATAACGGAAACAGACGGAAATCTGCGGAGAGCTTTCAGGTGTTGAATAAATCCGGTCCGCCAGGCCACGGCGATGCGCAATTGCAATATCTCGACGGCGACTTTCGCGTGGTCTCGCCGGGAACTTTCGTACGGTGCGCGGTAACCGACGCGCGGATACCGCTGGACGAACTGAAATACTGGAGCGTCGATTTGCAGGAAGCCTACGCGCAGCCGGTCGCCGTGCTGCAGCGGCATTATCCCGGCGCGCTGAAACGCCAAGGCTGACCGCCGAGACTGAAACGCCAGGACTGAAACACCAGGACTGAAACACCAGGACTGAAACATCAGGGCTGAACGCTAAGCGATCAGCCTTTCCGGAATTTTGGATCCCGCGCCCGAAACAGCCGTTCGGATACAAACCGGCGCAGTTTGATCGCGCTGTCGAATTCAAGTTTCACCGGAAATGCGACGATGCCTCGCGCCCATGGCGGCAGCTCCGCGCCGGCGCCAAGCCGCGCCAGATCCTTTTCCGTCGTCACCAGCTTTAGCGCATCGCGCTTGGCTTCCTCCACCAGCGCATCGACTTCGCCTTGCGTAAACGGGTGATGGTCGGCGAAGGCGCGTTGGCCTACGACCTCGACACCGTTGCTTCGCAGCGTCCGGAAAAAGCGCTCGGGATCGCCGATACCGGCAAACGCCAGGACGCGCTGGCCGCGCAATGACGATAGCGCGGCATCATCGGCCTTCAACTGCGCGGTCAGGACCGGTTTATCTCGCGCCGCTATCTTGGCCGCGACGGCCTCGGCCGCGCTGCCCTCGCCGACCACGATCAGCGCATCGGTGCGCTCGATTTGCGGCGGCAACGGTGCGCGCAGCGGCCCTGCGGGAAAAACGCAAGAATTGCCGAGCCCGCGATGCGCATCGATCACGATCAGCGAAGCGTCCTTGGCGATCGCCGGATTCTGAAAACCGTCGTCCATCACGATCACGGTCGCGCCTTGCGACTTGGCCAACGCCAGCCCGTCGAGGCGTTCGCGGGCGACCGCGACTGGAACCGTCCGCGCCAGCATCAGCGGCTCGTCGCCGACATCGGCCGCAAGGTGACGACCGGGCTCGACCATCACGGGCCCGCGCAGCCGCCCGCCATAGCCACGGCTGAGCACCACCGGCGTCTCGCCAAGGTCGCGCAGCAGCTTCACCAACGCCAGCACGGTCGGCGTCTTGCCGGCGCCACCAACGTGATAGTTGCCGACGCAGAATACGGGAATGCCGGCATCGAAGCCCTCGCGCTGCAATCTGCGCGCGGCGACCGCGCCATAAATTGCGGCAAGCGGCGACAACAGCAGCGACATCGACGATGATGGCCGGTACCAAAAGGCCGGCTCACGCATCCGCCGTCCCCATTTCGAGACGAAGCTGCAAGAGGTAAGGCTCGAGCGCCGCAAGCGTCCGATCGAGCGCGCCGCCCAACTGCGAGACCACGCGCTCGGCCGCAGCGAGGGTGCTGTTGCGGGCGGCGGGGTCAGCAAGCAGTTGGCCGAGTTGCTTCACGAGCGCCTCGCGTGTTTCCACAAGCCTGGCACCGCCGGCGCCGTCGAGCGCTTCGTAGACATCGGCAAAATTGAAGACGTGAGGTCCGTGAACGATCGATGCGCCGAGCTTGATGGCCTCGATCGGGTTCTGTCCGCCATGCTGGACCAGCGATCCGCCCATGAAGACGACCGGCGAAAGCCGGTAGAACAGCCCCATTTCGCCCATGGTATCGGCGACGTAAATGTCAGTGGCGGCGGTCGGCAGTTCCTCGCGCGAACGCAGACTGGCGTGAAGGCCGGTGGCGCCGATCATCCGCGCGATCGCCTCGCCACGGCCAGGATGTCGCGGCACGATCACCGTCAGCAGCGACGGAAAAAACCCACCCAGCGTACGGTGCGCATCGAGCAGAATCTCGTCTTCCCCCGGATGCGTCGACGCCGCCACGATGACGGGGCGGCCACGCGTCACCGACATCAACCGCTCCAGTTTGCTGAAGTCGGCGGGAGGCGCCGGAACATCGAGCTTCAGATTGCCGGTGACGACGACGTTGCGGCTGCCAAGCATGGTAAAGCGCTCCGCGTCGACGCGGGATTGCGCCAGGCAAACCTCGAACTGACCAAGCAATGCCGAAATCGTGCCGCTCACCCGTCGCCAGCGCGGAAACGAACGATGCGACATCCGTCCGTTGATCAGCACCATCGGCAAACGCCTGGCCGCGCTCGACAGGATGAGGTTCGGCCACAAATCGGATTCGATAAACAGCGCCAGGCTCGGCCGCCAGTGATCCAGAAAGCGCGCGACGTAGCGCGGCGAATCGTAAGGAACGTATTGATGAATGATGTCGGGCGGAAAGCGCTTGGCGACAATCGCCGCCGAGGTGACGGTGCCGGAGGTGAGCAGGATACGGATATTGAGCGCGCGCAACTTCTCGATCAGGGCTGCGGCTGCCAGCACCTCGCCGACACTCGCGCCGTGGATCCATACCAGCGGCCCATGCGGCCGGACATCCTCGCTCATGCCGCGCCGCTCGCCGACGCGCGCGGAATCTTCCTTGCCCTGCTTTAACCGTCGCTTGATCAGCGCCGGCGCAAGCGGGACAGCCAATGAGGACAGCCGCCGGTAGACGCGCAGCGTCATCGGCAAGGCGCTAGCCATGATCCGTCACCTGCGGGCGGCCGAGCTTCGCGTAAGCACGACTGGTCGCCTCGTTCAGGGTCGCCTCCAGGCGCACACGAAGTTCTTCCATGACCTCGGGGCTGGCGTCGGGTGGAACCGTGATCATTTCGCCCCCCACCAGCGCCCCTCGCCCGAACGGTAAATTGATCGTGGTTCGATCCCAGTTTTTCAGACACCAGTAACGGCTGGTCGCCATGGCAAACGGCATGATCGTCCGTCCGGACTCGCGCGCCAACATGATGATGCCAAGCCCGGCTATCCGCGAACGTTTCGGCACATCGGCGGTCAGCGCAACATTATACCCCTGTTCGAGCGCGCGTACCATCTCCTTGAACGCTCCGACGCCGCCCTTGCGGTGAAACGCCGAACCGTGGTCGCCGGAGCCTCTGATGGTGCCGATGCCGAGCCGTTCGGCGGCGATAGCGTTGAATTCACCGTCGCGATGCCGCGAAATCAGCACCTTGGCGCGATGCATTTCCTTGGTCTTGATGAACGGCGTGAGGAAATGCTGGCCATGCCAGAACACAAAGATCGCCGGCGTCAGCGGCTCGACGATTTGATACACATCGGGCGGATCAAAACTGAATCGATTGGTCCGCCAAACCAGCCTCAGGAATTCGGCCGTCAGAAAACCCACAGCGCGTTGAAACCAACTGCTGCGCAGCAGATCGCGAATCAGTTTTTTCAATGGCCAGGCTTCGCGTCTTGATCGGGGTCGAGCAGCCGGTGAAGGTGAACGATGAAATACCGCATCTGGGCATTGTCTACCGTCTGCTGCGCCTTTGCTCTCCAGGCCGTGTGGGCGCTCGCGTAGTTGGGGAACAGGCCGACGATTTCCACCTGCGAAAGGTCCTTGAACGTGTTGTGCTCGAGATCGTTCAGTTCGCCACCGAGGACAAGGTGCAGCAACTGCTGCGGGGCACTATCTGGCATGGTTTTTCTTCCTAAAGCTGTGCCCGCTGCGCAAGTCTTTCGAGAAACATCGGGACATGTTTACGGCAAGGGACAGCTTCGAAATTGCTCGACGATACTTGCATGACGATCGCGCCCCGCAGCCACCAAAACCCCGTGTGTCACCTCGCGGCGATTATACAGGATGGTGTCCCCCGACAACGCAGTCATGCTACCATTCGCTTCCTGCACGATCAAATTGGCCGCGGCAAGGTCCCAATCCCGGCTTTGACCGCCCGCAAAAGCGGCATCCAGCCTGCCCTCGGCGACCCGGCACAAGCGAAGCGCCAGCGAACCGATGCGCGGATGAAGCGAAATCTCACCACCCGAGCGATTAAGCCGCTCGACCAACGGCTTCGGGCCCGCGATGCGCGGAAAATCGAGCGCGGTGCCGGACGTCGCCTGGATCGCGGCGCCGTTGAGTCGTGATCCCCGTCCCCGCTCTGCAAAAAAGAATTCACCGCTCACGGGCGCAAATACCGCCCCCATCACCGGGAGCGCATCCGCCACCAGGGCTACGCTGACGCACCAGTCTTCGCGGCCGGCGAGGTAGGCGCGGGTGCCATCGATCGGATCGACAATCCACACCAGATTTTTGCCGAGGCGTGCTTCGTCGTCGGCGCTTTCCTCCGACAGCCAGCCATACTCTGGAGTAGCCGACCTGAGCCTGTCGGCAATCAGATCGTTGACCGCGATGTCGGCTTCCGACACCGGCGATGACGCACCCTTGATCCAGTTCTTCAGTTCGGTCCGGAACAGCGAGAGTGCCAGCCGGCCTGCCTCCCGCACCGTGTCGGTCAGAAGCGCGGCGTCGCGCGCAAAATTCCCCGGATGCTCAATTTTCCCGGCATCACCGTCCGCCAAGCGTCAATCCCTCGATCCGCACCGTCGGGGCGTTGACGCCATAACGAAATGAAAGATCGTTGGCAGGCACCATCGATTTGAAAATATCGAGCAAGTGACCTGCAATCGTCACCTCGCTCACGGGGTAAGTGATTTCGCCGTTTTCGATCCAGAAGCCCGATGCTCCGCGACTATAGTCGCCGGTCACCCCATTGACGCCCGAACCGATCAGATCGGTGACATAGAAACCCTGGCGGATATCGGAAGTGAGTTCCGCGGGCGTCGGCTCGCCGGCCTCCAGATGCAGGTTATACGATCCCGGCGATGGCGACGACGATACACCGCGATGCGCGTGGCCGGTGGTCGTGAGCTTGAGTTCGCGCGCGGTCGCGCAATCCAGAAGCCAGGTGGTCAGAACGCCCTCGTCGATGAGCGCCAGTTTCTTGACGCGAACGCCCTCGGCGTCGAACGACTGCGAGCGCAATCCCCGGCGGCGCAACGGATCATCGATGATGCGAATATTGCGGGCGAAGAGTTGCTCGCCCAAGCGATCTTTCAAAAAGCTGGTCTTGCGCGCAATCGACGCGCCGTTGATCGCGCCGACCAAGTGACCGACCAGCGAACCGGAAACGCGTGGGTCGAACACGACCGGCACCTTGCAGGTTTCGACCTTGCGCGGATTGGCGCGGGCGACCGTTCGCTCGCCGGCGCTGCGGCCGACGCTCTCGGGCGAAACCAGATCGGCGGCATGCGGCGCGGCTGTGAAATCATAGTCGCGTTCCATCGAGGTGCCCTCGCCGGAGATCGCGGTCACCGAGATGCTCTGGCTTGAGCGCAAGTAGGCGCCATGAAAACCGGTGCTGGTCACGAGCACCATGCCGCCAATTCCGGTCGATGCCGACGCGCCGCCGGATTTCGCGACGCCCTTCACCGCCAGCGCGGCGGCCTCCGCTTCACACGCGCGGCGTTCGAGTTCGCCGGTCGTCGGAACATGCGGATCAAGCAAATCGAGATCGGGGAACTCGCGGGTCAGCAGCGAGGGATCGGCAAGGCCGACATAGTCGTCGTCCGGCGCCACGCGGGCCATCGCGACCGCGCGCTCGGCGAGCCGCGCCACGCCGTCGCCGCCGCCGACATCGTTGGTCGAGACCACCGCCTGGCGCTTGCCCACGAGCACGCGCAGGCCGACATCGTCGCCTTCCGAGCGCTCGGATTCTTCGACGCGGCCGTCGCGCACCTCCACCCCTTGTGAAATGCCGCGCACCGCGACCGCATCGGCCGCATCGGCGCCGGCGCGTCTGGCGGCTTCGACCAGCCGCTCCGCCAGCGTCGTTAGCGCCGATTGATCGAACAGCTTGGCGGTGGCTTCTTCTGCGGAAAGCGAGGATGCAGTCGATGGTGAAGAGATCACGAACAAATCCCGCAAATTCAACGAGGGACGGAGGGCTTTCGAACGTGGGACGAAAGCAAATCAGGAACTCCATGAAATGTGCCTGATTCACTTGGAATTCAAGCACTTTCACGCCGGCAAAGCAGAAGAATTTCGGCAATCCTGCAAGGTCTCGTCAATCATGTAGGCCAAGGTGTTGTCAATCATGCTGATTGAAGGAAGGCTGGTGACGGCGGATTAACCAGCCTTTTTAAGCCAATCCGCAACGCCCTCTGGCATGCTCTCACCCAACGACCGGGAATACCCGGCGGGGAGACTAAAGCCGTGAGGCGTCAAACAGCAACAAGCGGGATCAATCCCGCCGGGTCGAGCCGCGTATTGCGGCTCGACCCTCTCTCTCTTCCAGTGAGCTTCGATGCGCACGATGTCCGCGCCGACAACGGCGTGCGCCGTATCGAACTGCATCGCGAACGTGTCGTGCTCCGGCGTGCCGTCCAGGGCATGCGGATGGCCATCAATCTTCGTGTCAGCGATTTTCGCGGCATTGCGCTGCGCGGGATCGACGATGCCCAGATGCTGGTGCTGCTGCATCGCGATCCGTCTTTGAGCATTCCGCTTTGCGTGAGTTCCGACCACGAGGAGATCGAGGCGGCGTGGCAAACATGGAGCGATATCTTCGCGCTCCCGCAACTGCCGGAGGAAACGGCTTGCGAACCGGCGTCACGGCGGCGGCGGCGCAACGCGATCCGGGCGCGGCGTCCGAAATTCCTGGTGCGGCGGCGCGGCGGCGGATCGCTCGATGTCGCCAATGTGCATCGCGACGAGCGCGAGATCATCGCACGAAATTAAAGACTGCGGGCTTTCAGGCTGACCGCACTAGTGGTCCAATTCCAACATTTGCATCCTGATCCGGCAGGCACTTTTGCAAATGTTAGAATCAAAGGACCACTCGCAATATAGGTATCTAATGAAGCGTTGGATTTGACATTCGCTTGAGAAGCTGCGGCGGGGCGGCTAGCGAATGTCAAATCCGCTCCACTAGCGCGTCCGCCAATAGCCCTGCAAACAGCAACAGCCCGGCGTCGCGGTTGGATTTGAAGACGCGCAGGCACAGCGCCGGATCATCGATCCTCAGCCGCGCGACCTGCCAGCCAAGATGGGCGGCAAACGCGGAAAGCCCGATCCACGCTGAAATGCCCACGCCGGACAGCGCCAGCGCCGCGCCGATCAAGATTACCGCCAGGCTGTAGAACAAGATCAGCGCCCGATGCGTCTGCGCACCGAACAGACGCGCGGTCGATTTGACGCCGATCAGCGCATCGTCCTCGGTGTCCTGATGCGCATAGACGGTGTCATAACCGATCACCCAGGCGATCGAACCAGCATAGAGAAAAAGCGCAGGCAGTCCGATCCGTCCAAGGATGACGGCAAACCCCATCAAGGCACCCCATGAGAAGGCGAGCCCGAGTACGACCTGCGGCCACCAGGTGATGCGCTTCATGAACGGATACACCGTGACGATCGCCAATGAGGCGATGCCGGCTGCAATCGCAAAGCGGTTGAACTGAAGCAGTACCGCAAGGCCGATCAAGGCCTGCGCCACCAGAAACGCCAACGCCTGCGGCACACCGACCTGCCCTGCCGGGATCGGGCGCGAACGCGTCCGTTCAACCTTGGCGTCGAGATCCCGATCGGTGATGTCGTTCCAGGTGCAGCCAGCGCCACGCATGACAAAGGCGCCAACCAGGAACAAGGCCAGGATGAGCGGCAACCGGCTGACGTCGCCGGCCAAAGCTGCGGCGAGCGCGGCCGACCACCAGCACGGCAGCAGCAACAGCCAGGAACCGATCGGACGATCGAAGCGGGCAAGCCGCAGATAGGGCCGCGACCATAACGGCGCGTGGGTATCGACCCAATTGCCGGTCGCGTCGGCGACCTGCGTTAATGCGCCGGATTTGATATTCGCTTCGGTGTTGCCGCTCGTTCCCATCGCGAATGTTCAGAGCCAAAGGAACACGAGGGCCTCGGTCATACGACCCGGGCGCTTGCGGTAATGCGCGTCATCGCGTCAATGCGTTGCCGCTCAGCGTATCGAATGTGTTGCCGTTCTTTTTGGCGACCGTGGCTTCCGGCAGGGCTGCCGCAGAACCCAGCACTTCGCTCAGGCTCGGACCGGCAGGGGCCTGCTGCTGCTTTTGCATCTGCGCCGCCGCGCCGCAAACCCTGGTCCTCATCGCCTCGGTGCTCACATGGCCCTTCTTGAGCTGCTCGCTGATCTGAGGCGGGATCCCGCATCTTGCCGAATTGGTCTCGACATATTTGACCATCTTGGTCTCGGCCTGGAGAAAGTTGCCGATCAGCTTACAGGCTTCGTCAGGGCCTGCATGCCGTTCGCCGGCCGTCTTCAAAAGCGCGCCGCGCTTTTCCGCCTCCTGGCGCAACGGCAAGAAGTCCTTCATGCACTCGTCAGGCGGGCCGCCTTGCGTCGGAGGCGCCGCGAAGGGCGACGCCCCGGCGCCCGGAAAGGACGCAGGCGCCGGCGCATTGCCGAAGGCCGAAGGGGATGGAGGCGGACTGCCAAAAGCGCCCGAAGGCGCGGCCCCGTTGACGGGCGGGAAAGCCGGATCGTTCGCACTCCCGGCCTTGCCGGGTAGCGGCGCGGGAAACGCGCCTTGCGCCAAAACCTGTCCGACGTTGAATGTCACAACGGCGACCACTAGTGGCGCGATCAACTGGCGGATCATCAAAGCTGTTCCTTCAGGCCTGCAAGCTTCTTCCCGATAGGAGAGCGACTCCGGTTCGGTATTTTACGATTGCTGGAAACGGTTAACAACCCGTGGAATGGGGCAAGAGCGCGGCGCGACGTCGCTCCTGAAAGGCAATAATCGCGCAATTTCTTCTCCTTTTGGGCTAAAACGCCCGCGGATCGGAACCCTGACGCGCAATGCCTTCGCATGACTTCCGCAAACCCCGGCTGTTCGTGGATACCGCCCTCGAAAGCGGGATGACGGTGACGCTTGAGCGCGACCAGAGCAACTATCTCGGCAACGTGCTGAGACTTAAGGACGGCGACAGCATCCTCGTATTCAACGGACGCGACGGCGAGTGGCTTGCCTGGATCACCGGGCGCAAGCGGCTTGATCGTCTTGAAATCGAGAGCAGGACCCTGCCCCAAGATCGCCTGCCGGACCTTGCTTATGTATTCGCCCCGCTCAAGCACGCCCGACTCGATTACATGGTGCAAAAGGCCGTCGAAATGGGGGTGTCCTCACTGCAGCCGGTCCTGACCCGTTTTACCCAGGTCGCGCGCGTGAACGGCGAACGCATGCGTGCCAACGTCATCGAAGCAGCCGAGCAATGCGGCATTCTCGGCATCGCCGAGGTCGCAGAACCGGTCGCCTTTGATCGCTTCCTCAGCCATCGCAAGCCGGAACGCCTGCTGGTTTTTTGCGATGAGGCGGCCGATGTCGCCGACCCGTTAAGCGTGCTTCAGGGCAACAAGGCCACCGGCGGAATCGACGTCCTGATCGGACCCGAAGGCGGGTTTGCCGAGGAAGAGCGCACCGTTCTGCTACGTCAACCGAACGCCTTACGGCTTTCGCTCGGCCCGCGTATCCTCCGGGCGGATACCGCCGGCGTCGCCGCGCTGGCGCTGGTACAGGCTGTGCTCGGGGACTGGACCGGACACTCGGCCCGTTAAAACGAGCGGTTTGTTAAGCGACTTCATATTAAGCGACCTGATGTTAAGTGCCTTGGATATTAAGTGCCTTGGCGTATCCCGGTCGAAACCTCATCTCGGCCATGCTAAAGGGCTGCGGCCCGTACCCGCAGCTTGATTCAGGCCGCGAACGGCCTACTCAAAAATCAAATTGAGTCAAAGGTTTAACCATATTACCTGGACCGGACCCGTTTTCGGGGGAGTTGGACTGCAAGATGACCGCAACCGCGCCCCGCCGTGCGACCGGGTCCGCCGCTTGGGCGGATACCTTGCTATTGTCATTTTCCCAGGCCGGCTACGCCCTGGCTGAACCTCCCGTCCTGCAACCAGCCGAGCCCTTTCTCGACCTCTCGGGCGAAGACATCCGAAAGAGCCTGTACCTGACGACGGATGCGGTCGGCGAAGAGCTTTGCCTCCGCCCCGATCTGACCATTCCGGTGGCGCGCCAATATCTGGCCTCCGGCCAGGCCGGACGGCCGGCCGGCTATAGCTATCTCGGCCCGGTGTTTCGCTATCGGGGTGCCGCGCCAAGCGAGTTCCTGCAAGCCGGCGTCGAATCGTTCGGCCGGCTCGATCGGCCGGCGGCAGACGCGGAAATGCTGGCCTTGGCGCTCGAGGCCACGCGTGCCTTCGGCGTCGCCGATGTCGAGATCCGTACCGGCGACGTCGCCCTTTTCACCGCTTTGATCGATGCCCTCGGCCTTTACCCGGTATGGCGGCGGCGGCTGATGAAGGACTTCAACCGCAAAATCAGCCTCGAGCAGGATATAGAGCAGCTCACGGTCACAAGTTCTACAACTCGCAACGAATATGAAGGCGTGCTGGCAGCACTTGCCGGCTCCGACCGCAAGGCAGCGCTCGCACTCGTCACCGACCTGATGTCGATCGCCGGGGCCAGCAACGTCGGCGGCCGCACGGTCGCTGAGATCGCCGACCGCTTTCTCGAACAGTCGACCTTGAAGGCCGGCGCGCTGCCGCGCGACGCACTCACCATCATCAAGCGATTCCTTTCCATCGCAGGCGATCCGCGCGATGCCATCACACAATTGCGCTCGCTCGCGGCGGACGCGAAACTCGACATCACGGCCGCCATCGATGCACTTGAAAGCCGGGTCGGCTTTATGGCGGCGCGCGGCATCGATACCGCGTTGACGCGTTTCTCGACCGCATTCGGGCGCGGTCTTGATTACTACACCGGCTTCGAGTTCGAACTGCACGCCAAGGGCAACGGCGTCGAGCCGCTGGTCGCCGGCGGTCGGTATGACGGCCTCTTGACGCAGCTCGGCTCGGCGACTGCCATTCCCGCCGTCGGATTTTCGGTGTGGGTCGAGGCGCTCGCACAAATTGGCCGGCCCGCACCATCCGGGGGGCGGTCGTGACCACGCCCTTCGTTCTCGCCGTTCCCTCAAAAGGCCGCTTGCAGGAGAATGCTGAAGCTTTCTTCGCGCATGCCGGGCTTGCGTTGGCGAAGCCGCGCGGCGCCCGCGAATATCGCGGCACCATTGCCGGGCTCGACAATGTGGAGATCGCCTATCTCTCGGCGGGCGAAATTGCCTCGCAGCTGGCGCGCGGCGCGGTGCACATGGGCGTCACCGGCGAGGACCTGGTGCGCGAAAGCATCCTCGATGCCGACAAGCGCGTGCTGCTGATCGACAGTCTCGGCTTTGGCAGCGCCAATGTCGTGGTCGCCGTGCCGCAGGCCTGGATCGATGTGCGGACCATGGCCGATCTCGACGACGTCACGTCGGGCTTTCGCGAGCAGCATAACCGTCGGATGCGGGTGGCGACCAAATACATCAACCTCACCCGCACCTTCTTCGCCGCACACGGTATCGTCGACTACCGCATCGTCGAAAGCGCCGGTGCGACCGAAGGCGCACCCGCGGTCGGCACCGCCGAGATGATCGTCGATATCACCACGACCGGCGCGACCCTTGCCGCCAATGGCCTCAAGGTGCTCGATGACGGCGTGATCCTGCGCAGCCACGCCAACCTCGTCGCCTCGCGCGAGGCTGACTGGTCGAGCGAGGCGCGGGAAGCTGCGCGCGTGATCCTCGACCATATCGCAGCCCGTGCCCGCGCGAACAAATATCGCGAAGTCCGCACCCGCTTCACCGGATGCAACGCCGCTTTGCTCGCCGAGGCGGCGCAGCGCTTCGGCGTGGTGTCGCCCTTCGGAGGCCCGACGTCTTCCGGAATGGTCACGCTGCACTGCCCACCGGCACAACTTTATGCGCTCGGAAGCTTCCTGCGCGACCACGGCGCGGAGACGGTTTCGGTGGCCTCGCTGGACTATGTGCTGGACCGCGAAAACCCGCTGTTCGCCCGGCTCGAAGCATTCCTCGGCCAATAGGCAAAACGGCAACCGCCTGCCCGTGGCGACAATTCACCGCGATTGCCATATGTTGTATCCGAACACCTTTTGGAGTGAAGCTGACGTGGTTCGCGCTGAGACTGGAACCTGACCGATGATGCTGGGTACGGACGTATCGAGCTTGTCAACGACCGCAGCGACCGCCGCGGCGCAGGGGCTATCGATCGTGGTGCCGCTGTACAACGAAGCGGCCGGCCTTTCGTCGCTACATCAGCGGCTGTGCGATCTCGCAAAAACGCTCAACAATCGGCATCGGCTGGCCTGCGAGGTCGTCTATGTCGATGACGGCAGTTCCGATGCCACGCTCTCGATCGCGCGCGGGCTCACGCCCAATGGTATCGACGTTCAGGTCGTCTCGCTGTCGCGCAACTTCGGCAAGGAAGCAGCCCTGATGGCCGGCCTCGATCATGCCAGACGCGGCGCGGTTTTATTCATGGACGGCGACGGCCAACATCCGCCGGACCTGGTCGAAAAGCTGGTCGGCCACTGGATCGACGATGGCTACGACGTCGTCTACACGGCGAAAGCCAATCGCGATAATGAATCTTTTCTACGTCGATTGTCGGTGCGCGGCTTCTACGCGCTGATCAACTGGGGCGCCCGGCAGAAAATCCCGGAAGATGCAGGCGACTTCCGCCTGCTTTCGCCGCGCGCCGCCGCTGCCTTGCGGCAGCTTCCGGAGCGCAACCGCTTTTTCAAGGGGCTGGCGAGTTGGATCGGTTTTCGCCAGCTCCGCGTCGATTATGAGCCCGCCGCACGCGCGCACGGCATGACGACCTTCAGCCCGGGGCGACTGGTCGGGCTTTCGATCGAGGGACTCACCTCGTTCTCGGTCGCCCCGCTTCGCTTTGCGAGCCTGCTCGGCGTGTTTCTGGCGTCGGCCGCCTTCCTGTTCGGCCTCTCGATCCTGTGGGAAACGATCATGGATGGGAAGTCGGTCCCCGGCTATCCATCGCTCGTGGTCGGCCTGATGACGATCGGCGGTGTGCAGCTCATCATGATCGGCATTGTCGGAGAATATATCGGCAAGATCCTCTCCGAGTTGAAAGCACGCCCGATCTATTTTGTCGCCGAACATTCTGAAAAGCGCGCCGATGCACGCGTGGATGGCGAGGCGAACGAAAGGACCGCGGCCGAATGAGCCGGCGCATCTGGTTGTGCGCCGACGACTACGGCATCAGCCCCGGCGTCAACCGCGCCATACGCGATCTGATCGAGAACGGCCGCCTCAACGCCACGTCGGCCATGGTGGTGGGGCCTTCGATCGGCCGCGATGAAGTCAATGCGCTCGCAGCGGCAGCGAAAGCCAATCCGCGTTGCGCAATCGGCCTTCACGTGACGCTGACGGCACCGTTCCGGCCCCTGACCATGCACTTCCGGCCGACCGAGGGCGGCCTGTTTCTGCCGCACACCAAACTGTTGCGCCGCGGCCTGATGGGAAGGCTCGATTCCGAACTCATCCACACCGAAGTGACGGTGCAACTGGCAGCTTTTGTCGACCTGTTCGGCCGCCCGCCTGACTTCGTCGACGGCCATCAACATGTGCAACTCTTTCCCGGCGTGCGTGCGGCTTTCCTGGCGGCAGTAAAGACCCGAGCGCCCAACGCGTGGATTCGCCAATGCGGCCGCGTTCGACCATGGGCTCAACGCCTGGACTCGCCGAAGGCGCTGGTTCTCGATGCCCTAAGTGCGCAATTCCGCAGGCGCGCCGCTCGCGCCAACATTCCATTTAACCCGGCCTTTGCCGGCGCCTATGATTTTTCGAAGGCGGCCGAGTTCGGCGCCTTGATGCGGCAATTCCTTCACGGAATGCCCGAGGCCGGCGTCGTGATGTGCCACCCGGGCTTCGTGGATGAGGTGCTGATCAGCCTTGATCCGCTGACGGTCCAGCGCGAACGCGAATATGAATTCCTCCGTAGCGAAGCGTTTTTACCTCTTCTGGCGACAAATGAGGTCACCCTGAGCTAATCCGCGGCGCGAGGTTTTTCGGCTTTCGATCAAAGGCTTGCGCAAAAACCGGCCGTAGCAAGCAGCCATTCTGTTGCCGCCTTCCTAAATTTAATTTCCGCACGCACTACATGCGACATGAACGTCGCCTACATTTCAGCCACGCTTTCGAAAGCGAGGGAGAGTCCTGATGACACCGCAAGAACGCCAATTGGTTGATGACCTTTTCGACCGGCTGTCCAAGCTGGAGAGTGCGCCGCGCGATCCGAATGCGACGGCCGCGATCGCGCAGGGCTTGCGGATCGCGCCAAACGCGGTTTATGCGCTGGTTCAAACCGTGCTGGTGCAGGACGAGGCGCTGAAGCAGGCCCATCACCGCATCGAGGAGTTGGAGAGCCAAAGCGCACCTGCGCAAGCTCAAAGCGGCGGCTTTCTCGACAGCATGCGCGGCGCGATCTTCGGGCAAAGTCAGTCGCAAGGTTCCGTCCCGAACGTACGGCCTCCGGAAGTAGGCAGCCGACCGGTCTGGAACAGCGGTCAGGTCCTGCAGCAGCCATCGCCCGGTCGTTATGATCAAGGCGGGTACGGTCAGCCATATGGTGGACCGCAGGCGCCGGCCGGCGGCGGGTTCGGCGGAATGATGGGTGGAGGCGTTGGCGGCGGTTCGTTTCTCGGCACCGCGGCGGCCACGGCCGCCGGGATGGTTGGTGGCTCGCTGCTCCTCAACAGCTTTCGCGGCATGATGGGCGGCAACCGCCAGGCATTCGGCGAGACTGCGAACGTCGTGGATCGAAGCCCGTGGAGCGACCAGTCGAACAGCAGCCTCGCACGCGATGCCGGCGTCAACGACATCGGCAGTTCGAGAGATCTCGCGGCACAGGATCGCGCTCAGGACCTGGCTCAGGATCGCGAGGACGACAACTCGCGTGAGGGGTTGTTCGGTTCCGCGTCAAGCGACGACCAGGACGACATGGATTTGGATTCGGACAATTTCGGCAGCGACGGCGACAGCGACTTTGCCTGATACGCCCGACCGAAGGCTAAGAGAAACGGCCGCCCCAACCGCAACTTATATTTGCGAGTAGAGCGGCTTTGGCAAAACCCGTCGATCAGATGACGACGACCTTGGTGCCGACGTTGACGCGGCCGTAAAGGTCGATCACGTCCTCATTGCGCATCCGGATGCAACCCGATGACACGTTGGTGCCGATGGTCCAGGGCTCGTTGGAGCCGTGAATGCGATAGAGCGTTGAGCCGAGATACATCGCGCGCGCGCCGAGCGGATTTTGCGGTCCGCCTTCCATGTGCCGCGGCAGGTCCGGCCGGCGTACCAGCATTTCCGAGGGCGGCGTCCAGTCCGGCCACTCTTTCTTGGCGGAAATCGTCTTGATGCCGGACCAGGTGAAGCCGGGGCGGCCGACGCCGATGCCGTAGCGCATCGCCTTGCCGTTGCCCTGGACCAGATAAAGGAACTTGTTGGGCGTATCGACGACAACCGTGCCGGCGCCTTCCTTGCCTTCGTAGTCGACGACCTGCTTCTCGAATTTCGGATCGAAGGCAGGACGCGCAGGTTCACTCATCCCAGGTTGCTGCATAGATTGTTGCGGCATCATTTGCGGCTGCGGTTGGTTAGAAGGCTGCTGCGGATAAAGAGGCCGTTGCCGGTCGAGTTGACCCTGCGACGGATAACCCTGCCCCTGGCCATCACCGAACAAGAATTCGATGAAGCCGCCGCCCATGTTGGGTCGATCGGCGGACGCAACGCGCACCGGAGCGGGAGCCGGCGGTGCTGCGGGCTGACTGGGATGCAGAACAACGGGATCGGAGACGAAGTCGGCCTCGTTTGCGGCGGCCTGCGGGAATCCGGGGCTGAGCCAACAAGCGCTGGCGAGCAGCGCGAAATACATTTTCTTCATCGATGTACTCATACTAGTGCCCACTTTCCGAAGTTCGTGTTACACCTCAGCACCCACTTTCACGAACTTCGGAAAGTCATGGGCACTAGCAAACATTTCGATTCTAGTGCCGCTTTCTATTTGAAGTTCCCGGATCGAATTCGCCGCTTGTGGCTCGGGAACTTCAAATAGGCGGCGCTAGTTTCGTCGTGGGAACGCCGGAGCGGCGCCTCTTGCACGCGAACAGCTAAGGGCGAAAACCGCATCGGTTTGGTAAACGGAATCGCGGTTTCGATTCACCACGTCGCCAAATGGACGCGGTTTTGCCCGGTAGCGTTTATTTTCGGTGAAGGCGCACCACGCATGGTTAATGGTTGGTGTGCGGTGCCGCTCATCTTCTTCATGCAGGTTCCGGCGTGAACCTCGTGTTAAATCTGGTCTGCTTTAAAGCATAGCGGAGTGAAGGGGTCAGGGAAATTCTTATGCCGGTTCATCGCAGACGTTTTCGTATCGAGGAGGCTTTCTCCGGGGACATGCAGTTGCCGCCCGAGGTCGACACCGAGATAGGCCCCATACACCGCGAGATCATGAGCGAACTACGCGCCATTCGTGCCCAGATGGGAACGGCATCGCGTTCGAGCGTCGCGACCGAGACGGTCGGCGAGGCTACAGAACGCGAAGCCGCGGAGGCCCATGCCTTGCTGGAAACCTACCGTGCCCAGATCGAGCAATGCGAGAAGCTGAAAGTGGAACTCGACCTGATTTATGACGCCATCACCAAAACCAAGCGAGAAATCGCCGTGCTTCACGGCAATAGTTTCAACGGCGAGGAAATGGCGAAGGTCAACGGCGAACTCGGGGCCGTCGTCGGCGGCACCGAAGAAGCCACCCAGCAGATCCTTGAAGCCACCGAGGCGATCGACAATGCGGCCACGGCGCTGAGCAGGGTCACTTCGCCGGATCAGCAGAAGCTGCTCAGCGAGGAAATCCAGGAGCGCGTCGTCTCGATTTTCGAGGCCTGCAATTTCCAGGACCTCACCGGTCAGCGGATCAAGAAAGTGATGAACACGATGAAATTCATCGAGCATCACATTACCGTCATGATGGACATCTGGGGCGGCGTCGACGCCATCAAGGCCCATGCGCCGCCGATCGTCGATACCCGCGAGGGCGACGCCAAGCTCCTGAATGGCCCGAAGCTGGATGGCGACGTCGGTCACGCATCGCAGGACGATATCGACGCGCTGTTCGACTAAACAAGGCACTCGCTTTCAACAAAACGCCGGCCAAATAACTGGCCGGCGTTTTTGTTTGCTCGCTCATTTCAAAGTGGATGCGCTGGCATCGAACCCGGATTGACGCGGCACTTGCCGCTTACGCCCGCGGAGCGCAGCGAACATAGACCATGTTGCCGTAGCGGGTCGCCGCATCCTTGTCGATGAAGCGGGTGATCAGGACCCTGCCGTCGAAGGAAACGATCTCGCGGTCCTGTTCGCCGCCGGCCGGACCCGGAGGACCAATGTAATTCTTTCCGCCCGGGCTGCCTTTGAGGCGCAATTCCTGCGGCGTTGCCTGATCGGCCAGATGCATGATGACGCCGCCACTGGTGCCGGCGCCGATCACGTAAGGCTGTTTGCACTGGGCCTTCGCGGCCGCTTCGGTTCGTGCGCGGTCATTGGGGTTCTGGAAGGACGCCAGCCCCCATTTGCCGACAATCTCATCGGCGCGGATCGTTGCCGGCATTTCCGGCATCGGCGCTGATTCAGGCGCGGGCGATGGGGACGACGAGGAGAAAGAGGGCAGGCTCATGCTGCTGCACGCCCCCAGGAAGATCGCCAGCACCGAGGCGATCCCCAGATTGGTAGCCGCTCGCGCGCCAGATGAACCGATCATATTCTCCCCCAAGCAAACCTGCGGTCGCACCCGACCTGCAGCGAAGCGCAAAAGCCCTGCCGTAGCAACGACGTCCTGCGAAATACGCCGACGCGCCGATATGGTTTCCCAAAGCATCCTATATGAGCCTCACCAACGCCTTAACCTCCCGTTTGCTTGACAGGGCCGCCGCAAGACCATATCCCCCTGTCGCGCGATTGGCACTCCAAACACTTGATTGCCAAGATGACATAATAGGTGCCCCAGGCGGTCTCGAATACGCCCGTATTCCAAGGCCGCCTTCGACGGCAGATCGACCAGCAGAATAGGCTTCCAAAGGAACCGTCATGGCTAAAACCACATTTCGCCCACTGCATGACCGTGTCGTGGTCAAACGTATCGATGCTGAGCAAAAGACCAAGGGCGGCATCATCATTCCCGACAGCGCCAAGGAAAAGCCCTCGCAGGGCGAAATCACGGCGGTAGGTCCGGGCGGCCGGGATGAAGCCGGCAAGTTGATCCCGATCGACCTCAAGGTCGGCGACCGCGTGCTGTTCGGCAAATGGTCCGGCACCGAGGTCAAGCTCGACGGCGAAGAACTGCTGATCATGAAGGAAAGCGACATCATGGGCGTGCTGGCTTAAACGTCGCACTGCTCCCCTTGCCCCGTTGGCGCAGCCAAGAAGCTGCGTCAGGCAAACATCCAGATACCGATGGAGTGAATTCAAATGGCTGCCAAGGACGTCAAATTTTCCGGAGACGCACGCGACCGCATGTTGCGCGGCGTCGATGTTCTCGCCAATGCCGTCAAGGTAACGCTCGGCCCCAAGGGCCGCAATGTCGTCATCGAGAAGAGCTTCGGCGCCCCGCGCATCACCAAGGACGGCGTTACCGTCGCCAAGGAGATCGAACTCGACGACAAGTTCGAGAACATGGGCGCGCAGATGCTGCGCGAGGTTGCCTCCAAGACCAACGACAACGCGGGTGACGGCACCACCACCGCGACCGTTTTGGCCCAGGCCATCGTGCGCGAAGGCGCCAAGGCCGTTGCCGCCGGCATGAATCCGATGGACCTGAAGCGCGGCATCGAGTTTGCGGTCGCGGCCGTGGTGAAGGACATCGAGAAGCGCGCCAAGCCGGTCGCCTCCTCCGCCGAGATCGCCCAGGTCGGCACCATCTCCGCGAATGGCGATGCCGCGATCGGCAAGATGATCGCACAAGCGATGCAGAAGGTCGGCAACGAAGGCGTCATCACGGTCGAGGAAAACAAGTCGCTCGAGACCGAGGTCGACATCGTCGAGGGCATGAAGTTCGACCGCGGCTACCTGTCGCCTTATTTCGTCACCAACGGCGACAAGATGACCGCCGAACTTGAAGACGTCTACGTGCTGCTGCACGAGAAGAAGCTGTCCGGCCTGCAGGCGATGCTGCCGGTGCTGGAAGCCGTGGTGCAGTCGGGCAAGCCGCTTCTGATCATCGCCGAGGATGTCGAGGGCGAAGCGCTGGCTACGCTGGTCGTCAACCGCCTGCGCGGCGGCTTGAAGGTTGCCGCCGTCAAGGCGCCCGGCTTCGGCGATCGCCGCAAGGCGATGCTGGAGGACATTGCGATCCTCACCGGCGGTCAGCTGATTTCGGACGAACTCGGCATGAAGCTCGAAAGCGTCACGGTCAACATGCTCGGCCGCGCCGGCAAGGTGGTGATCGACAAGGAAAACACCACGATCGTCAAAGGCGCCGGCAAGAAGAAGGACATCGAGGGCCGGGTCAACCAGATCAAGGCCCAGATCGAGGAAACCACCTCCGACTATGACCGCGAGAAGCTCCAGGAGCGTCTGGCCAAGCTCGCGGGCGGCGTCGCGGTGATCCGCGTCGGCGGCGCGACCGAGGTCGAGGTCAAGGAAAAGAAGGATCGCGTCGAGGACGCGCTGAACGCGACGCGAGCCGCTGTGCAGGAAGGCATTGTGCCGGGCGGCGGCGTCGCTCTGCTGCGCGCCAAGAAGGCTGTGGGGCGCATCCACAACGACAATTCCGACGTGCAGGCCGGCATCAACATCGTGCTCAAGGCGCTGGAAGCTCCGATCCGTCAGATCGCGGAGAATGCCGGCGTCGAGGGCTCGATCGTCGTGGGCAAGATCCTCGAGGAGAAGTCGGAGACGTTCGGCTTCGATGCCCAGACCGAAGAGTATGTCGATATGGTCGCCAAGGGCATCATCGACCCGGCCAAGGTCGTGCGCACCGCGTTGCAGGATGCCTCTTCCGTGGCCGGCCTGTTGGTAACGACGGAAGCCATGGTCGCGGAGTTGCCGAAGGAACCCGCTCAGCCGGCAGCCGGCGGGCATGGCCACGGCGGCGGCATGGGCTTCTGAGCCGATCCGAACATCCGTTCTCGAAGAAGGCCGCCACAAGCGGCCTTCTTTTTTGGCGATTTGTCCCGAGCTTTGCTAGGAAAGGGCAAACTGATTTCGAGGAAGTGCAGATGCGCGCACCTTTGCTTCTCCTGACCGTTTTTGCCGCGGCCTTGACCGGCATGGCCCACGGCCAAATGAAGCTTTCGCCGAAAGCAGCACCCGGCGCCAACGACATCAGATATTTCACCGCCATCGATGGTCTGATGGACGGCAATGCCGACGTGGTCCTGAAAGAGACACGGCAAGGCAGGACCGTCACCGCCGCCACCCTCGATGTCTGCTATCCCGTCGCCAAAGGCTCGGACCGCAAGGATCGCTTCGTCGCCAATCTGGCGATCAACGGCCAGACACTCACCGGCGCCACCCAAAGCATCGGCGGCAAGTTGCCGGTCACGGTCAAACTGACCCGGAAGCCGGCCGGCGACAATTTTGAGTTTAAAGGCCAGATCAGCATCGGACAGACCGTCACCGAGGTGAATTCGACCGACAATTCCGACCTCAGCGAGCGGGAATTTCAGGAAAGCCAGACCAGCGACGACGGCATCACGCCGGCGCCGAAGGATTTTACCGAGGTCTCGCCGGAAGCGATCGGCGTTCGCGTCAAGCTTGAGGCCGCCGCCGATTTTCTCAAGAGCCTGAAAGGACAGGACGTCGAGGTTTCCTTGAGCAGCCTTGCCGTCACCTGCGACGTGTTGCGCGCGGGCGAGCAGACCATTACGCTCAGCGCCGATCCGGAGCGCGCCGCGGGGCTGATCGCAAAATTCAAATCGGTACCCGGCGTGGTCGCGGCGGGCTGGACCACAGGAATCCTGGAAATGGACCGCACCATCCGCTTTTCCGCCACTGGCTGGCGCGATGGCGATCGGCTCAACAAGGACAAGTTCGCCGCGACGATCACCAACGTTCTGGCGGCAGCCTTTTCGGCAAAGCCCGCGACTTCTGCCTGGAATTCCGCTAACGGCAAACTCAAACTGACGTTCAAGCGCCCCAGCGAACTCTATCCCGCGCTTGATCTCACCGACACGCTTGAGGTGACCGCGCTCGTCGCATCAGAAAAGCCAGGCGGATCGGACCGGCTGGTCCTGTGGGTCTCCAGCCCCGCGATCACGACCGCCGATGAAACCTCCGGGCCCGCCCTCAACCTCGCCAACGATTCCAGCGGTGATGAAGAAGGCGCCCAGAAGGACGACCACGGCGTCGTTGAGGCGATGACGAAGGAATTCAAGGGGCAGCGCTGGGACGCTGACAAATCGGTCTGGAAGTAAACCGAAAGTGTGGCGACACTGACGTTCATTGCCGTTTTGCAGCGCCCCCTTAAAAGGAACGTCAGAGTCAAAGCCACACTGGAAAACCCATATCTTCCAGTGTCCCTTTGGTTCGGACATTCGTCAAAGTGCCCGCCGCGACAGGATACGAATGTCAGAACCGGGACACTGGGTCAGTTTGTGTTGATGTGGAACCGCAACGGCTTGGTTCCCACAAAGGACACCTGGTCGCCCCGCCGCCGCCAGGTGGTCGCTTCGCTGAGTGCCGAGACAAGATCGTCGTCCGCCTGCGCCCGTGCCGGCGGGCAGTCGCGGTCCTGCAATTGGCCGGGAACGAAGATCACGGTGTTGCCCGCGACCGAGAATTGACCGGTGCCGGTCTTGCACCACAAATCGAGTTTCGCCTCGCCGTTGTCGCCGATCTCCAGTGTCGGAATCCGCTTCGACCCCGCCTGAGGGAGCGCATCCAGCGTCATCTCGAAGCCAAACGGAAAGCCCTCGTCCGCACCGGCGGAACTGGCGGCCAGGCTGGCGACAGCTAAGGCGACGGCCACCTGCCTCAACAAAGCACGCGTCAACAACATGGTGTTCCCCAAAAAATTAGAACGGCCGCGGTTGTAGTCGGCCAACATGACATTGACTAGTACCGCCGATCTGAAGTCCCTGCACCGCAAGCCGCGAATTCGATCAGGGACTTCAGATCGATGAAGCGGTACTAGAATCAATAAGTTTGCTAGTGCCCATAACTTTCCGAAGTTCGTGAGGGTGGGTGCCGCAATGGAGCACGAACTTCGGAAAGTGGGCACTAGATTGACGGCGGCAAAAAAATCCCCGCGTCCGGCAGGACGCGGGGGGACTTGATCAAACCATGTCGGGCAGGCGTCTACTTCAGGACCATCGCCGTGAACGGATAGACATAGGCCTGCAGCATCACGAACAGGCCAACCAGACAGGCCAGCGCGATCGAATGCTTGAACACGAAGCGCAGGATCGACCCCTCGTGGCCGTACCAGTTGGTCGCAGTGGAGGCGACGACGATCGACTGCGCGTCGATCATCTTGCCCATGACGCCACCGGAGGAGTTTGCCGCCGCCATCAGAACCGACGGCAGACCCAGTTGCTCCGAAGTGATCTTCTGCAGGTTGCCGAACAGAATGTTCGACGCTGTATCCGATCCTGTCAACGCGACACCCAGCCAACCGAGCAGCGTGCCGAAGAACGGATACAAGACGCCGGTCGCCGCAAAAGCGAGACCGAGCGTTGCGTCCACGCCGGAGAGGCGCGTCAGCGTTCCGATCGCGAGCATCGCCGAAATCGTGATCAGCGAGATCGCGCAGAGCTTGATGGTACGGCCGTATTCGACGATCATCTTCATCGGCGAGAAGCCCGCCAGCAAGCCGGCGATGATCGCGGCGATCAACATGCCCGTGCCGGTGAACGACAGATAGGTGAACGCGAATACCGCGCCTTGCGGCGTCGGCTTGGCCGCGACCGGAGGCACCGTGTTGATCATGTTGTGCAGATCAGGGACGGGATACCTGTAGAAAAAGATCGAGTCGGCCCAGGTCTTGAACCAGCCACTACCCCAGATCAGCATCACGATGCAGACGATGATCCACGGCAACAGCGCGCTCCAGAGCTGCCCCTGGCTCAACGGCGTCTTATCAAACGGCTTGGCTGGCGTCATCGTCGCCAGGGATTCATCTTTGCCGCGCAGCGCGGGCGATAGCCAAAGCTGCTTCGGCTGCCAAATCTTGAGAAACAGAATGAGCCCCCCCATCGAAATCAGCGATGCAGCGATATCGACGATCCAGGGATTGAGGTAGTTGGAGACTACGAATTGCGGGACGGCGAACGATATGCCGGTGACCAGAATGGCAGGCCAAACGTCCTTCATGCCCTTCCAGCCCGCAAAGGCCCACACCACCCAGAACGGAACGATCAGCGAGAACAGCGGCAGTTGCCGACCAACCATCGCGCCGAGAATATAAGGATCGAGACCTGTCACCTGGGCGAGGCCTTGAATCGGTGTACCGAGCGCACCGAAGGCGACCGGCGCGGTATTGGCGATCAGGGAGAGACCGGAAGCGGCGAGCGGTGAGAATCCGAGACCGATCAGGACCGAGCCGGTGATCGCGACCGGCGTACCGAATCCTGATGCCCCCTCGAAGAAGGCGCCGAACGAAAATGCGATCAGCAGCAGTTGCAGGCGACGATCTTCGGTAACGCCGCCAACCGCGCGTTTCAATAGTTCGAATTGACCCGTTGCGACCGTAAGCTGGTAAAGAAAGATGACGTTGAGCACGATCCAGCCGATCGGAAAGAACCCGGCAACGATGCCGAGTAGCGAGGCGCGGATCGACATGCCCGCCGGCATCGTGAACACGAAAATCGCGATCAGGTTGGTGAGGATCACCGCAATGATGGCCGCGATATGCGCCTTGACCTTGCCGCTTGCGATCAACACCAGGAGCGTAACGACGGGTATCGCCGCGGCGATCGTCGAAAGTCCAGCACTGTTAAAAGGATTATAGACCTGATTCCACATTATGATTCCTCCCCACGCGTTTTTTGGCGTGCCGGCCCGCGTGAACGGCTGGTACGCTGGCGCTAGTTCTGAGGGCCTTTAGCAAAGCGCGCTTCAAGGGCGAATTTGGCCTCTGCCAAACCCGCTCACAAACACGCGAAATGAGAGGGCCCCCCGCCACCCGCCATTAGGCTCATGCTAGAGTTGACTTACACGTCGCGACAAGCGAACCCATATCGGCGTTGTTACGACTTTAGTCTAGTTCCGGACACCGGCATTCGCATATGGTTTTGCAAATCTAGGAAAGAGACCGCAGCGAGCCGGTAGAGAAAATCCACCTCCTGAACTAGCCAAACCAACACCTCACTCGCGCAGCTATTCCCCCGGAGACCCCGATCTGTGAACAATATCCGCTTGAGGCCTGCGACCGTGTGGCGCATCGCAGCTCCGTACTTCCGTTCCGAAGACAAATTCGCAGGCCGCTTGCTGCTTGCGGCGGTCATCGCGATCGAACTCACGGTGGTCGGACTCAACGTGCTCTTCAACGAGTGGAACAACCGCTTCTACACGGCGCTGCAGGAGAAGAACTGGGACAGCTTCGTTCGCGAAATCGGCATCTTTTGCGTGCTTGCGACCGCCTATATCGCGCTCGCCGTCTATCAGCTCTACCTCAATCAATGGCTTCAGATCCGCTGGCGAAACTGGCTGACCCAGCACTATCTCGGCGAATGGCTGGATAAAGCCAACCACTACCGCATGCAGCTTCAGGGCGATGCGGCTGACAATCCGGACCAGCGCATTGCCGATGACGTCAAGATGTTTGTCGAGCAGACGCTGACCATTTGCGTCGGCTTCCTGAGCGCGGTGGTGACGCTTGGTTCCTTCGTCATCATCCTGTGGGGTCTGTCGGCCGACTCGCCGCTGACGCTGTTCGGCAACGAATTCCATATTCCAGGCTATCTGGTGTGGGGCGCGGTGGTCTACGCCGTCTTCGGCACGGTGATAACGCACTGGATCGGCTCGCCTCTGGTGATGCTCGATTTCCAGCAGCAGCGTTACGAGGCCGACTTCCGCTTCAATCTGGTACGGGTGCGTGAGAATTCCGAACAGATTGCATTGTTGCGCGGCGAGAACGCCGAACAGGAGCGGCTGTTGGCGCGGTTCGGCCGCGTCGTCCAGAACTGGTACGAGATCATGACCCGCACCAAGCGATTGACCGCGTTCACGTCGAGCTATTCGCAGGCCGCGGTGGTGTTTCCCTATGTGCTGGTGGCGCCGGCCTATTTTACCGACAAGATCCAGCTCGGCGGCATGATGCAGACCGCTTCCGCCTTTTCCAGCGTGCAGCAATCGCTGTCGTTCTTTGTATCGATCTATCGCGGGCTGGCCGAGTGGAGTTCGGTCGTTGCCCGTCTCGAAGGTTTCGAGGAAACGATCGCAAGCGCCGCCCGGCTGCCGGGCGATACTCCCTCGATCAAGGTCGTGCGCTCGGGCGAAAGCAAAGCGATCGAGCTGCGTCGGTTTCTGGTCAACTTGCCTAACGGCACGCCGCTGGTTGCGGCCGACGGGCTGCGTATTCAAAACAACGAGCACGTTCTTGTCACCGGACCGTCGGGAGCCGGCAAGTCCACCCTGTTCCGGGCGATTGCCGGCATCTGGCCGTTCGGCGACGGCGTGATCACCATCCCCGCCAGCGCCACGCTGATGATGCTGCCGCAGCGGCCGTATTTTCCGATCGGCGCACTGAAGGCGGCGATCGTTTACCCTGCGAGCCCCGACGCATTCAGTTCGGCTCTCGTTGACGAGGCGCTGACCGCCGTGGGCCTGCCGCAACTCGCCCCGAGGCTTGAGGAAGAAGCCCACTGGAACCGAATGCTCTCGCTCGGCGAGCAGCAGCGGCTCGGCATTGCCCGCGCGCTATTGCATCAGCCGCAATATCTTTTCCTCGACGAGGCTACTGCTTCGCTGGACGAGGCCTCCGAGGCTACGCTCTATCGCCTGCTTGCCGACAAACTCACGGCGACGACCACGGTCTCGATCGGACATCGAAGCACGCTGGAGGCGTTTCACGACGGCCATATCGTGCTGGACCGCGAGGGCGACCGCTTTGTCGCGCACGAGCAGCAACCGCGAAAAAGCCCCTCATAAAGAGGCAGCGGCCGAAACTTACTTCAGATTGGTCATCGCGGTCAGATCGGCCGAAAGCTTGACGATGCCGGCTGCGCCGCACCAGTTGGAGCCGAAGCCATTGGGATTGATGGCGGTCGTATTGCCCGGGATGTTGGCGTTGAACGCGCTCGTCACCGCCGCGCAATCGCCCTTGCTCAGATTGGTGTCGGAATAGCGCAGGTCGAGCGTGAATACCTTATACGTAAAGGCGATGCCGATATTCCAGGTGTTGTAGCTCGGATAGGCAATGCCCACAGGGGCCGCCGAAATGCGATAGAAGGCGTCCGTCGTCCCGAACCACTGTCGCCCGACTTCGGCCGACAGATAAGCCCCGACGCCGCTTGAGCCAAACCATTTCGCCGGTGCCGTCGCCTTCGCGGTGATCGAGGCGTAATCGCCCCAGGCGCCCGAATTCAAAAAACTCGGTGTGTAATACTCGTTACCACCGAGCGCGAAGCTGTCGTTGATGGTCCAGTTGATCTTGCCATAGGCCTCGTAAAAGCTGAGGTCCTGCTTGATCTGAACGAAATTAGGACCAGAGGCCAAGGGCGAGCCCGCAGGACAAACCGCGACGCCGCCGGGAAAGCCTTCCTGACATTGTCCGCCCGGATAGAGGTAGCCCCAGAGACCGAAATCCAGCGCCACGGCGCCGAAGGTCGGCCGAACGCCGCCATAAATATCGACCTCGGCCGCGGCATGGTTCGCGAACGAGATGCTCTCCACGGAGGTGCCGATGTAGAACTGCACGTCCTTGTTGATGTTGTAGCGCGGCTCAAAATAAGCGGTGACCGATGGCTGATGATTGGACTGGGTGATGCCGCGAAAGACATAGTCGCTCATGACGGCAACGCCGAACGCGATATCCCAGGGATCGAACGCCGGTGCCTTCACGGCTTTCATCGGCAAGTCGGCAGCCAAAACCAGCCCCGGAACGGCAAGGAATACGGCAACTATAACGAGCGTTTTCATCAGCGGCCCATCCATCCGTGTCCGTTATGCACGAGACAATCTGGTATAGCGCCGCTATAACACGAAGATTAAAACATAATCATCTGCATATTTTTTATTCATTCTGGGCGATGAAGTGAGTATTGCGACAAGCTGTTGTAATCTGCCCACAAATTACCGCGCTTGCTTCGGGGCTGGGCAAATAAAGTTGCGTAGCGCAAAGCGAAAAGGCCGCAGCGATACGACGCTGCGGCCCTTCAATTTTACAGGCCAACCGGCCGGACTGTTCTAGTTACCGTCCTCGCCACCGGAGTTGTGGTGGCTGGAGGAGTGCTCCCATGACGGCGCAGCAGCGGGCTCGTCGTGACTTGGTGTCGCCCAGCTATGAGACGGAGTTTCCGTCGCATGCGACGGAGCGGCCTCCAGCTCGGCATGATGGACGGGAGCGGCCCTCTTTTTCGCAGCTTTCTTGGCCGCCTTTTTCGGAGCCGCCTTCTTCGCGGTTTTCTTGGCAGCCTTCTTGGCCGACTTCTTTACGGCCTTCTTCGCAGACTTCTTCGCGGATTTCTTCGCGGATTTTTTAGCCGCCTTCTTGGCGGATTTCTTCGCGGCGAGAAGCTTCTTACCCTTCTTCGCCTTCTTGCCTTTCTTCTTCTTCGCTTTAGCCATGTAGTCCTCCTGTTGCGCTGAGCCGTGTCTACCGGGTGTTCAGGCTGTAGTTGCGCACCAGCCTGTCGAGTCCGCTCGATGTCGGCTGCGGGCCGCCCGTCGCCCAATCGAGAAGCTCAATCGTGTGCATCACAGGAACTGACGTACCGCTGGCAATCTGCACCATGCACCCGATATTGCCCGCAGCAATCATGTCCGGCTTGACCATCGCAATATTGGCGACCTTTCGATCGCGCAATTTGTTTGCAATGTCAGGCTGGAGAATGTTGTAGGTCCCCGCCGAACCGCAACACAAGTGGCTCTCGGGTACATCTTTCACCACGAATCCGTTCTTGGAAAGCAATTCTTTCGGCAGTTGCGTGATTTTCTGCCCGTGTTGAAGCGAACAAGCCGAGTGATAAGCGACGACGATGTCGTCGCGGCGCTGTGCCGGCGCGAGATCGAGCCCGCCAATATACTCGGTAATATCCTTGGCGAGCGCCGAAACCTTGGCGGCGCTGGCGGCAAAATCGCGGTCCTCACGCAGCATGAAACCGTAGTCCTTGATGACGGTGCCGCAGCCCGATGTCGTCACTAGGATGGCATCGAGCCCGCCGCGATCGGCCTCAGTAAGCCAGGCGGTGATGTTGGCGCGGGCGAAGGCCGATGCTGCGTCCTCGCGGCCCATATGATGGGTCAATGCGCCGCAACATTGCTCGTCTTTGACCAGCACGACCTCGATGCCGTGACGGGTCAGCAGGCTGATCGCGGCCTGGTTGATGCGTGGTGCCAGCACCTGCTGCGCACACCCTTGCAGCAGCGCGACCCGGCCGCGCCGCTCGCCCTGCGCCGGAAAAACGCTTCCGCCCGATGGGCCCGCTGCCGGCAGACCACGCGGCGACAGCGCCAGCATCGCCTTGAGTCGCCTCAGCAAAGTCGGCGTCGATGAGACCCCGCCCGAGGGCAATAAACCGGCCAGCGGACGCCCCAACCGCGCCAGTATCATGCTGGCGCGGAACAGCTTCGGCCGCGGCAGCACGTGCGCGAGCACAGCCCGCAGCAGCCGTTCCGTCCAAGGCCTTGTAAAGTTCCGTTCGATCTTTACCCGCGCCTGATCGACCAGATGCATGTAGTTCACACCCGACGGGCACGTGGTCATGCAGGCAAGGCAGGAAAGGCAACGATCGATGTGCTTGACGACTTCCGCCGTCGGCGGACGATCTTTTTCCAGCATCTCCTTGATGAGATAGATTCTGCCGCGCGGACTATCGAGTTCGTCGCCGAGAAGGACATAGGTCGGGCAGGTCGCGGTACAGAACCCGCAATGCACGCATTTGCGCAGAATCTTGTCGGCTTCGGCGATATCGGGATCGGCAAGCTGGGCGAGGCTGAATTCGGTCTTCATGCCGGGGACCCCGAAGAGGCGCCGAGACGTGTCATCCGGCCGCGATTGAGAATGCTTTTCGGATCGAAACTTTGCCTGACCCGTTCGCTCAAGGCCGCCACGCCGGCGCTTGCCGGGTGGAAAACATCGATTTGGCGCCTCACCTCGTCGGGTGCGCGCAGCAGCGTGGCATAACCGCCGGCGGCGGCCGCGCGCTCTCGCACCAATGTCGCCTGGGCATCCGGCCACGGCGGCATCGCCGCCCAGATCAGGCCGCCGCCCCAGTCGTAGAGCACGTCGCCGCCGGTTTCGCGGGCGAGACGTTCGCCCAGGGCAGCACCTGAAGCCGGGGGGCAAACGATACGCCACACCGGCCAGGCGCCGAGCGGGCCCTTGGCCGCAAAGGGCTCCACATCGCGGACGCATTCCCAAACCGCCGCTGATCGCTCATCGTCGATCGTTTCCGCCGTTCCAAACGTCGATAGCAGCTTGGCGAGCGAGGCCGCTCGATGCACGGCGGAAGCGGTAATTCCTTCCAATCGCACCAACGTCAACGCACTTCGGGGCGCCCCCAGGCTGCCAAGCGCGCCGATCGTGTCGCGCAAGGCCGATTTCGGCACATGGGCGGCACCCGAGACGTCGAAAGGGGAACCGAGCGCCGCGGTCATCGCCTGGTTGGCGGCGGCGTGGTCGAGGTCGCGCAACACCAACGTGCGCTCGCTCTCCGGCCGTGGCATCACCTTGAGCGTCACCTCGGTCACGACCGCCAAAGTTCCCCAGGAACCCGCAAGCAGCTTGCAGAGGTCATAGCCCGTGACGTTCTTCACAACCCGGCCTCCGGCCTTGAAACTGTCGCCGAAGCCTGAGACCGCGTGCGCGCCGAGCAGATGATCGCGGGCCCCTCCCGCCTGGATCCGGCGCGGCCCGGCGAACCCTGCACCGATCATCCCCCCGATTGTCCCAGCCGCCGCCGCCGTGCCCAGAAGCCACGCGGTATCCATCGGCTCGAACGCAAAGCGCTGGTTTTTCGAATCGATCAGCGACTTGACGTCCGAAAGCGGCGCGCCCGCTTCGACCGTGATGATCAATTCGTTCGGTTCATAGGATTTGACCGCATTGAGCGCCGACAGGTCGAGCAGCGCATTGGTCGCCATCGGCTGGCCGACCAGGCGCTTGGTGCCATGGCCGATGATCTCGAGCGGCTGCTCGCTGGCGATCGCCGCGCGCACCACGTGCTCGACGTCCTTGGCGTCACGTACTTTCAGAATATCCACGCGGCTCACGCTCAAAATCGCGGAAGGTCAGGGAAAGCGAGCTTGCCGCCATGCACGTGCATGCGGCCGAGTTCGGCACAGCGATGCAGGGTCGGAAACACCTTGCCCGGATTGAGCAGACCCTGCGCGTCGAAGGCGCATTTGATCCGCTGTTGCTGATTGAGATCGATCTCGGAAAACATCTCCGGCATCAGATCGCGCTTCTCGATGCCGACGCCGTGCTCGCCGGTCAGAACGCCACCGAACTCGACGCAGGCCCGCAAGATATCGGCGCCGAACGCCTCGGCGCGTTCGATCTCACCGGGCTGGTTGGCATCGTACAGAATGAGCGGGTGGAGATTGCCGTCGCCGGCGTGGAAGACGTTGGCACAGCGCAGTCCATATTTCTCGGAGAGATCGCGGATTCGGGCGAGCGCCCTGGGCAGCGCACCGCGCGGGATGGTGCCGTCCATGCAGAGATAGTCGGGCGATATCCGCCCCACCGCCGGAAAGGCCGCCTTGCGGCCGGCCCAGAACAGGTTGCGTTCGGCCTCCGTGTTGGAGATCTGGCACGTCGTCGAACCGCATCCGAGCGCGATTTTCTCGACCCGCTTGATCAACTCGTCGACCTCGACGCCGGGACCATCGAGTTCGATGATCAGAAGCGCTTCGACGTCGAGTGGATAGCCGGCATGGACAAAGGCTTCGGCGGCGTGGATCGCAGGCTTGTCCATCATCTCCATGCCACCGGGAATGATGCCGGAACCGATGATCTTCGCCACGCATTCACCGGCCGCCTCAACTTCGGCAAAGCCGATCATCAAGGCGCGCGCGGTCTCCGGCTTCTGCAGGATTCGCACCGTGATCTCGGTGATGACGCCGAGCAACCCCTCCGAGCCCGTGATAATTCCCATCAGGTCGTAGCCTGCGCTCTCGGCGGTTTTGCCGCCAATGCGAAGCACTTCGCCTGTGATCAGCACGATCTCGCATCCGAGCACGTTATTGGTGGTCATGCCGTATTTGAGGCAGTGCACGCCGCCGGAATTCTCTGCGACGTTGCCGCCGATCGAGCACGCAATCTGCGACGAGGGATCGGGCGCGTAATAAAAGCCGGCATGGGCGACCGCCTGGCTGATCGCGAGATTGGTGACCCCCGGCTCCGTCACCACCGCCCGGTTATCGAAATCGATCTCGCGAATGCGCTTGAATTTGCCGAGCCCCAACAGCACCGCGTCCGCCAGAGGCAGCGCACCACCCGACAGTGAAGTGCCGGAACCGCGCGGCACCACCTTGATGCCCTGCTCGAAGCAGTATTTCAGCACTTGCGAAACCTGCGCGGTGGTATCCGGCAGCACCACCACCATCGGTGGCTGGCGATAGGCCATCAACCCGTCGGACTCGTAGGGAAGCATTTCGGCCGGCGTATCGATTACGCCCTCGCCCGGCACGATGGCGCGCAGCGCCTCGACGATGGTGCTGCGGCGCGACAGAACTGCCTGATCCGGAGCGGGCATCATGATGGTCATTGCGATCTCTCCGATCCTGCGAGTGACTGCGACATTGCCGATTTCCCGTGAGGAATCAAGCAGGTCCGGATACATCCTGAGAACGATGGGCGCCGATCGCGCAAACAGGCTTTTCATAGGGTGCAAGTCGCGCCGGAACATCCAAACCGCCGTTCGCGGCCCTTGTCGATAGCCCGCGGCCTATGCCACAAAGGCTATGTCCTTCCCCGTCCCGAGCAAAAAGAGCCGAGAATGAAAAAATTGATACCTAGCGCGTTGATCGTCCTTGCATCGGTGGCAATTGTGCCGGCCGCGCTGGCGCAAGACGCCGACGCCGGCAAGAACTCTTTCAACAAGTGCCTGGCCTGTCACGCGATCGGCGAGGACGCCAAGAACAAGGTCGGACCGGAGCTCAACGGGCTCGACGGACGCAAGTCGGGCACTGTGCCGGACTACAATTACTCCGAGGCCAACAAGAATTCCGGCATCACCTGGAATGAGGCCAACTTCAAGGAATACATCAAGGACCCGAAGGCCAAGGTGCCCGGCACCAAGATGTTCTTTGCCGGCATCAAGAACGAGAAAGAGGTCAACGACCTCTGGGCCTACATCTCGAAGTTCGACAAGGACGGCAAGTCCAAGTAACCGCTGCCGCCAGGCTTGAACTTTCCTTCGTAATGGCCGGGCTTTGCCCGGCCATTTTCTTTTTCCGCTCTCGCGCTCGCCGTGCGTGCCCTTCGATATTTCGTTCACCGCGGTCGGCGAGATCGGTCATGCGACCGATCGACCGCTTTCAACGACGCGGCGCGTGACAAAACACGGCTTAATTGGCCGTAGCGGCCGTTCGGTGCTCCGTCTGGCCAATGATGGCTTCGATCTCGCGGATCACGAGATCGGGGGCGGCGTTTTGCACCATGTGACCGACGCCGGGCAGCACGATCAACTTCGCGTTCGGCACCGCCGCCGCAAAGGGACGGGAATGAATATTCGTCGACACGGTCTTGTCGACGTCGCCGGAAATCACGACGGTCGGCGATGAGATTTCCGGATAGCGCGGCGCCTGCTCGGTGACCGCTTGCTTCAGCCGCACCAGGTCGCGGGCGTTGGCGAGAAACTCGCGCGGACGCAGCAAGAGCGGCGTTGCGGTGCTTGTGACGAAATCATCCGGCATGACCTGCGGCAGGAAGACCTCGCGCGCGCCGGGCTCGGTCAGGAAATAGCCGAGCGGCAGAGTGAGAGTGTAGGCGAGCAGCGGACCGATGACCGGCTTTGCGACGAGCTCGTTGTACCAGCCCACACCACCGGGCCACGGATAGGCGACCGGCGCCAGCATCACGAGACCCGCAACCCGCGCCGGATAGTCGAGAGCCATGCGCGCGCCCAACGCTCCAGCCCATGAATGCACCACCAGGATAACCGGGCCTGTGTCCATCGTCTGCAATGCCTCCTCGATCATCCGCCCCTGCGCAGCCGGCGTGGAAGTCCCCTCATTGGCCCCCGAGCTCCAGCCATGACCAGGCCGATCGATCAGGATCACGCGGTGATGGAGAGCGAGCCTGTCGCCCAGCGGACGGCGCATCGCTTCCAGGTTTGAGCTTGCACCGTGAACGAGAACGATCGGCGGACCGGCGGCGTCCCTCGGTCCGATATCGAGCAAGTTGAGCGTCGCGCCGGTGACCTCAATCGCTTTTCCCTGCGCGGGAAAACGATGTTGAATGACGGCAATGCCGGCCTGGGTCGCCAGCGCCAGCATCACGAGCGCGGCGACAAAAAGCGCGACTAACATGTAAGGAATCCGGTTCGATTCTGGCACGCATAAGATACGCGTGAAGCGGCGGCGGGGTTTCGAGCGCTCGCCGAGGGCAGAGTTTTCCACCGCGGCCAGGCGGACGAGCGAATACTCTTCATACAGCCGTCATCGGCAGCTTCCTATAAGCATAAGCGGCACTTTTTGCTTCAACGGAAGGCTTTTGCGTGTCCGGCCTTTCCACATAATCCACAGCAACCCGTGGATGCCAAAGCAGTTGTCATGCGAGGATATTTGGAGGCTTTTCGATGAGTTCCGGATCACATGAGACCGCCATCGATGAAATCGTGGCCCGATGCAACGGCGATATCAGGGGCGCCCTGAAGGCACTTCTGCTGGTCAATGAACAACTTGAAACGGAGCTTGCACAACTCCATGCCGCGGTCGCGCATGGCGGATCAACAGGGCCGAAACGCAGCGTTCTGCACTAGCTGTCTAGTTACGCGGCCGCACGACCCCTAGATATCGCGCCCCTCGACCTTTTCGGTCAGAGTCTTGACCAGTTCCGGCACCTTTTCGAGGTGTGGATTGACCGCCAGTGCCCTGCGAAACGCATCAAGAGCGCGTTTTTCGTCGCCGAGATCCTGCATGATCATGCCTAGCCCTGCGAGCGCGCCGAAATGGCGCGGCTCTCGCGCCAACACCTGCTCAATATCCTGAAGCGAGCGGGCGTAGTCGTTCCTCAGGTAGTAAAGCGTCGCGCGACGGTTCCAGCCCTCGACATAGTCCGGCCGCAGCTTGACGACGGAATCAAGCAGCTTGAGCGCGACCTCGGAGTTTTGGGCATCCATGGCGGCCTTGGCGCGCGTCATCAGAAGCGCGACGGTATCGCTCGGTGTCTGCAGCCAAATCGCCCAGATCCGCGCCTCGACATGCTTGGCGCTGGTTTCGTCCGGGGCGGCCTTCAGTGCCCCAAACAGGAACTCCAGCCCGCGCGTCTTGTCGGCCGGAACCTTCGGCAGTTTCGCGGGTGCGTCCGGTAATTTTTTTTGCTGCTTAGGCTGGGTCCCTGAATCCTGCGACAACGCCGCAACCGGCATCATCACGGCGATCGCAGAAGCGAGCATCACCATCCGGCCGTGCGGGGTGGCTAGGAATCTCAAGACCATGCGGAAAGTCTAGACGCAGCAAAAGCCGCTTGCAAAGCAGCAAACTGTCAAAGACCTGTGATGAACAGGGAAATCAGATCAACCTTGAGGCCGTGATCAGCCTCAAATCAGCCCTGACGCGCCTTGAAGCGGCGCTGGACCTTGTTGATCACGTAGACCCGGCCCTTGCGGCGGACCAGACGGTTGTTGCGATGGCGACCACGCAACGATTTCAGCGAGTTACGGACCTTCATGGGACGTTCCTGATGCTTGAAAGGCCGTATTCGGCGCGATCATCCGGGTCGCCCGAGAACACTCCCGGAAGACCCCAGCTTTTAATAAAAGGCTTTATCCCGCCGACGGCCGAACCGCCCGGGACGCGGGTTTCTAAGCCATTGGGCCCTCAAATGTCAATCCAAGGGCGCTGGAACCCAGCAACCGGCCATGGAACCCGAAACGGCCTTTGCCATCGGCAGTTCTGCCAAATTGTTATAGAACATAACTAATTAGGAGAAGCAGTCCGGCAACGCTACCGGCGGGAAGGAAAAGATGCCCAAATTGAAGCTGCCCAATCTCGACGATGTCGTGGCGATCGATATTCACACCCATGCCGAGGAGCCCTGCGGCCTGCACGGCGACGACGGATATGACGACTTCCAGGCCCAGATGGCGGCCTATTTCAAATCGCCGAACCAGCATCCGCCGACGGTCGCGGAAACCGCCGCCTATTATCGGGCGAAGAAGATCGCGGCCGTGATCTTCCCGGTCGACGCCGAGCGTGAGACCGGCTTTCGACGCTACAACAATGACGAGATGATCGAGGCGGCTTCGGAAAATCTGGACGTGCTGATTCCGTTTGCGAGTATCGATCCGCACAAAGGCAAGCTCGGCGTCCGCGAGGCGAAAAGGCTGATCGAGGAATTCGGCATCAAGGGCTTCAAATTCCACCCGACCATGCAGGGCTTCTATCCCAACGACCGCCTGGCCTATCCGCTCTATGAAGCCATCAGCGACGGCGGCGCCATCGCGCTGTTTCACACCGGCCAGACCGGGGTCGGGAGCGGCATGCCGGGCGGCATGGGCATGCGGCTGAAATATTCCAACCCGATGTACATGGATGACGTGGCGGTGGATTTTCCCGATCTCAAAATCATCCTCGCCCACCCGTCGTTCCCCTGGCAGGAAGAGGCGCTGTCGGTCGCGACCCACAAGCCAAACGTCTATATCGACCTGTCCGGCTGGTCGCCGAAGTATTTCCCGCCGATCCTGGTGCGCTACATCAACTCGATTTTGCAGGACAAGATGCTGTTCGGCTCCGACTGGCCGGTGATTACGCCGGACCGCTGGCTATCGGATTTCGCAAAGCTCGAGATCCGCGACGAGATCCGGCCGAAGGTGCTAAAAGCCAATGCGCGAAAGCTTTTGAACATCTAGCAACAAGTGCTGCATCGAAACCTGCCGACAATAAACCTGCCGACAACAAGAGAGACCTTCCCGTGACGATCAAAGCCGTTGTCTTTGATGCCTATGGCACGCTCTACGACATCCAATCGGTGGCCGCCGTTACCGAAGAAGCCTTTCCGGGGTACGGCGACATCATTACGCAGATCTGGCGCATCAAGCAGCTTGAATATACCTGGCTTCGCTCGTTGATGCGCCGTTACGAAGATTTCTCCGTCGTCACGCGAGAGTCCCTTTCCTATACGCTGCGCGTGCTTGGGCTCGCCCACGACGCGGCCGCCTTCGACCGCATCATGGACAAATATCTTCACCTCGATCTGTATCCCGATGCGCTCTCGACGTTGACGGCTCTGAAAGGCCGCAAGCTTGCGATCCTCTCCAACGGCTCCAGCGACATGCTCAATGCGCTCGCGCGCAACAGCGGACTGGATCGCGTGCTCGATGCGACCATCAGCGTCGATCAAAAGCGGATATTCAAGCCGGCGCCGGACGCCTACACGCTGATCGAATCGAAGCTTGGCGCGCGACCTGATGAGGTACTCTTCGTATCCTCCAATCCCTGGGACGCCTGTGGCGCCAAGGCCTTTGGATTAAACGTCGCCTGGATCGAGCGGGTGACGCCGCAGGCGATGGCGGAAGCCTGCGTCAAAAGCGACGTCGTTCCGCCATTGACGATGTTCAAGGCGCTGCGTACGCAAATGGACGAACTCGGCCTCACACCCGATCACCGCATCCGCGCTTTGTCAGAATTGCCAGACCTCCTCGCCCATGAGTCTTGAATCCGTCCGCGCTTTCTTCGCCGAGAAAGCCCCCGACATCACCGTCATCGAATCGACGCAGAGTTCGGCAACAGTAGCGCTCGCCGCCGAGGCCTATGGCGTCGAACCGGCGCGGATCGCCAAGACGCTGAGCTTAAGGGTCGGCGAACAGGTGATCCTGATCGTCGCGAGCGGCACCTCGCGAATGGACAATAAAAAAGTAAAGGCACGCTTCGGCGGCAAACCGAAGATGCTCGGCCTCGATGAAGTCGCTGACATTACCGGCCACGAAGTCGGCGGCGTCTGCCCGTTCGGACTGAAGACGCCGCTGAGGGTCTACTGCGACATTTCGCTGAAAGCGTTTGACGAAGTGGTGCCGGCAGCGGGCTCGATCCATAGCGCAGTTCGGATCGCGCCTGCACGCATGGCTGAACTCGTCGCGGCCGAATGGGTCGACGTATGCTGAGCGCGAGACGTTATTGATACTGGGAACGCCGGGCCGGTAGCGACGCCGGTTGCGGTGGATTTGGCGGCGGCGGAACAGCGGCACTGTCGCTAGATTCAAACACCGCGCGGCACCCCGCGCTAAGCTGCGGAGTGTTTGCCTGCAAACAGGCTACAATGCGATTTTCGTCGGGTATCGCAGCCCCGCATAACCGGAACACATCGGGCGTACACGCCATCTGCTGCTGCATGGTTCCGCGATGCTCTTGGGCTGCCGCGGGCCTTCCGCACGCAAGCGTCGCCGTCAAACCAACGAGGGCAAAACTTTGGAAAATTCGGTGCTTTCGCATGGCCGCCCCTTCCTCCTCAGCTCATAAGTCATCGCCCGGCCAAACCAAACCGGTTCACGGACCAAACCAAATCAATGCGGCCGGGATGGTTCGCGCCGAACAAAAAAATGTGAGCTTGTTGAGGAGCGGAAGTTTATTCCACCCTGCCGATGCGTTTGACCGCAGCGACGAGACGCGCACTGTCGGCTTCGATGAATTTCGAAAATTCCGGCGCGTCCATGTAGGCAACCGGGCTGCCGGCCGTATCGAACGTCTTGATTACTTCCGGGCTTTTCGCCGCCTTCGCCATCGCTTCGCGCAGCTTGGTCATGATCGGCTCCGGCAGCGCCTTCTGCGCGAACAGACCTGCCCAGATGTAGAACTCGACATCCTTGTAGCCGCGCTCCTTGAAGGTCGGCAGGTCGGGAAAGCTCGCGATACGCTCCGCACCCCAATTGGCGAGCACGCGCATCCTGCCATCATCGACCTGCTGCTTCAGCGTTCCCGGTGCCGATGCGAGCGCCTCCACGGTTCCGGTCAGGATCGCATTCAACGCAGGGCCTGCGCCACGGAAGGGAATATGCAGCAGCTTGATGCCGGCGGAAGCTGCAAACATTTCCATCGCGACATGCAGCGTGCCGTAGGGACCGGACGAGCCGTAACGAATCTCACCGGGGCGTCGTTTTGCATCTGCGACGAAATCTTCCAATGTCTTCCATGGCGCGGAGGCCGGCACGGCCAGTAGCGTCGGATCGGCCAACACGCGCGCGATCGGTGCAAATTGCGAGACTTCATAGACCGGCGGACGATCGAAAAGACGGTCGGCCTCGGGCAGCACCGCCAGCGAAGAGAGCGTCATCAGCAACGTGTAACCATCAGGCTCGGCACGCGCCGCCGCCGCATTGCCAATCGCACCGCCTGCCCCGCCGGCGCGATTGTCGACGATCACCGATTTGCCTAGGATATTTTCCAGCGCCAACGCCACCGGCCGCGCCGCCAGATCGGCTTGCCCACCGGCCGGAAATGGCACGATCATGGAAATCGTATGCGTGGGCCAGGCCGTGTCCGCCAAAGCTCGATCCGGCCGGACGGCCTGCAACAGCGGCAGCGCGGCAGTGGCCTTGAGCAATTCACGTCTATTCATCGGAAGTTTCCTCAATGTTTTTCTTCTGTTTGATTGGTAACACCAACCAAACCGCCAGATGAACTTGCGGCTGCTTAGACAATACCGAAATCCAACACCAGCGCTCTCTTAGCCGCGCCGGGAGGACCTCTGCCGCTTCGAGGCACCAAAGCGCTCGGCGAGAAAATCTCCCAGCGCCTCGACGCGTGCCGGACGCGGGCCCCCTGGCGGCATCACCAGATGCACCGCGCCTTCGGGCTGCGACCAGCCTTTCAGGATAACTTCGGCGTCTCCGGATCGAATGGCGTCACCGACGATAAAGTCGGGCAGATCGGCGATGCCCAGCCCTGCGATGACCGCAGGCAGTACCGCTTCGCCATTGTTGACGCGAAGCTGGCCCGCGGGGCGCACGCTCACCTGCTCGCCCGCGGCATTGCTGTAATGCCAGACATCGGCGGTCGAGAGATAAGCGTAGCCAAAGCACGTGTGCTGGGCGAGATGCATCGGATGGGTCGGCCGGCCGTAACGCTTCAGGTAAGAAGGCGCAGCGACGGTGTGGCGCGGCACCGCACATAGCCGCCGCGCAATCAGGGAAGAATCCGGCAGCCGCGCAATCCGCAAGGCGGCATCAAAACCCTCGCCGATCAGATCCACTGTCGCGTCGCTGAGATGGAGGTCGATCGAGACGTCGGGATAGGTCTTTAGAAATTCTGGCAGGATCGGCGCCACTGCTTTGACGCCAAAGGTCATCGGCACCGCCAGACGAACCAGCCCGCGCGGCGAAACCGATTGGGCCAGCGCCTCGTTCTCCGTCGCCTCGCCATCGGCCAGCAGGCGCTGCGCCCGTCCGGACAATTTCTGTCCGGCGTCGGTTAGCGCCAGCCGCCGCGAGGTCCGGTTGAACAGCCGCGCACCGAGACGTTCCTCCAAACGGCTGACCGCCTTGGAGACGGTTGCCTTCGACAGCGCAAGCTCATTCGCGGCCGCAGCGAACGAGCGCAGTTCGACGACCTTCGCAAAGATCGCGAGCCCCTCGAAGTCCGGGAGTTTGGCCATGACCATCAGCTAATAAATAGAAACAATGAGTTTCGATAGTTTCTATTTCTATACCAGGAGCGGGGACATATCCATAGCCCAACGAATTTAAGGCAATGGAGAAATCCCATGATTGAACTTCGACCCTTCAACCGGCTTGGCGCTGCCGACCACGGCTGGCTCAAAGCCAAACACCATTTTTCATTCGGCAGCCACTACGATCCTGGCAACATGGGCTTTGGCGCGCTTCGCGTCTGGAATGATGACGAGATCGCGCCCAACACCGGCTTTCCCGCCCATCCTCACGCCAATATGGAAATCATTACCTATGTGCGGGAAGGCGCGATCACGCATCAGGACAGTCTCGGCAACAAGGGCCGCACCGAAGCCGGCGACGTTCAGGTGATGAGCGCCGGCTCCGGCATTCGTCACTCCGAATACAACCTGGAGCCTCGGCCGACCAAGATTTTCCAGATCTGGATCGAGCCGACGACGGATGGCGGCGCGCCGACCTGGGGCGCCAAGCCGTTTCCCAAATCGGACCGCTCCGGCAAGTTCGTTACCATTGCCAGCGGAGAAGCGAGCGACAAGGATGCGCTGCCGATCCGTGCGAACGCACGCGTATTGGCCGCCACGCTGAAGGCGGGCGAGAGCGCACATTACACGCCGCACAAGGCGCGCCATCTCTACCTCGTGCCCGCCGCCGGCAAAATCGAAGTCAACGGCATCAACGTCAACGCCCGCGATGGACTCGCCATCAGCGATGAGCCGCAGCTCAAGATCACGGCGCTGGAAGATTCCGAACTGGTGCTGGTCGACGCGGCGTAACCGACGCGGCCCTTGTGATTTCCAAAATCCGAATTGCCGGCGCAGGCCGGCAATTCAACCCACAACAACCCTTCCCGCAACAATCCCTGGAGACAAGATCATGACGAAAGTTCTCGTGCTTTATTATTCGGCCTACGGCCATATCGAGACGATGGCGAACGCGGTGGCGGAAGGCGCCCGCGAGGCCGGCGCCACCGTCGACATCAAGCGCGTTCCCGAACTGGTACCGCTGGACGTCGCAAAAGCCTCCTACTACAAGGTCGATCAGGCCGCGCCGGTCGCCAAGATCGATGACCTCGCCAATTACGATGCAATCATCGTGGGCACCGGCACACGCTTCGGCCGTATGGCGTCCCAGATGGCGAACTTCCTCGATCAGGCCGGCGGGCTGTGGGCCAAGGGCGCGCTGCACGGCAAAGTCGGCGGCGCCTTCACCGCGACCGCAACCCAGCACGGCGGCCAGGAAACCACGCTGTTCTCGATCATCACCAACCTCCTGCATTTCGGCATGATCGTCGTCGGCATGAACTATGGTTTTGGCGGCCAGATGAAACTCGACGAAGTGACGGGCGGCACGCCCTACGGCGCCACCACGATCACCGGCGGCGACGGCAGCCGCCAGCCGTCCGAAAACGAACTCGCTGGCGCGCGCTATCAGGGTCGCGCCATTGCAGAAGCTGCGAAGAAGCTGCACGGCTGAGATGCAAAGATGGCGGCGTTCCCACAAGGAACTGCCGCCCTCGACCCTACGAGGTGAAAGAGTCCTCACGACCCTTCTGTTAGACGACGCCAACCGATCGAACCGGCGAAGGCGCAATGCGCGATCGCGCAAGCCGGGCGAATAATTTTTGTCCGGGTTGCTCGATTAGATAATAACTTATGTTGGCAACGACGACGAGAAGACCAACGAAAAGCAGCGTCACAAGGATCGGCACGATGGTGGCCGGCATGGCGGGCGATTTCCTCCAGGCCGTCTGCGAGGTCGTCCGCCCCAAAGCCATCCTGACCTGGGGCCAGGCCTTTGTCGCCGAATTCACCCCGCGGCTGACCAAGTCGGCATCATCAAGACCTCGGGCGGTTTGTTCAACTTCCTCTCCGGCAGCCGCCAGCGCGCGCCGCGCTGGATGCAGGATGCCGGCCTCGAATGGGCTGGCGAATCTGGCTCGAGCCGCGCCGGCTGTTCTGGCGTTACTTCACGACGAACCCCCGCGCGCTTTATCTCCTGCTCAACCGCAGCCAGGGTTCGAAACTGGACCAAACCCTTGGCTAACGCGCGTCCGCACGCCTCGCACTCAATTGCCGTAGACCGCATGGGGCAGCCACAGCGTCAGCGCGGGCACGTAGGTGATGATCATCAGCACCATCAGAAGCAAAATCAGGAACGGCAACACCCCGCGCACGACTTCGCCGATCGGCGCCTTCGAAATCGTCGACAGCACGAAAAGATTTAAGCCCACCGGCGGGTGAACCAGCGCAATCTCCATATTGTGCGTGAAGATGATCGAGAAGTGCACGGGATCGACGCCGAGCGCCGGCAACACCGGCGCGAGAATCGGCAACACCAATAGCAGCGTCGCGATCACTTCGAGGAAACAGCCGAGCACCAGCAGCAGCACGTTGATCGCGAGCAGGAACTGCCACGGCGCCATGTGCTGCGCCAGCACCCATTTGACGAGTTCGGCCGGAACGCCGGAAGCCGTCATCCAGTGACCGAACGCCAAAGCGGTGGCGACGATCAGCATGATCGCGCCGGCGCTCTTCAGCGCATCGGCCACTACCCACAACGTCTCGGTCCAATGAAAACCGCGGTAATAGACGAGACTGACCATCATGGATACGACGGCCGCAATCGCCGCCGCTTCGGTCACCGTGACGATGCCACCGTAAATGCCTACCAGCACGATGACCGGAACGATCAATGCGGGGATCGCCCTCGCCGTCACGCGAACCCGCTCGGCGAACGGCAATGCCGGCTCGACCGGAAATTTACGCCGCCGCGCGTCGTACCATACCCAGGCAAAGAATACCGCCGCCTGCAACAGGCCGGGCAATACGCCGGCGAGAAACAGCCGCGGCACCGATTGTTCGGCGACGATGCCGTACAGGATCAACGCCAGCGATGGCGGGATGACGATGCCGATGGTGCCGGACGCGCCGACGACGCCGAGCGCGAAGCTGCGGGGATAACCCCTCTCGATCATGGCCGGCACGAGGATCGTCCCCATCGCCAATGCGGTGGCCACCGACGAGCCGGAGATCGCCGCAAACAGCGTGCAGGCGACGACCGTCACCAGCCCGAGCGCACCTCGGACGCCGCCGAGCCAGGCGGCGGACAAATCGACCAGCGCTTTCGCCACGCCGCCATGGCGCATGAAGGTTGCCGCCATCACGAACAACGGCAGCGACATCAGTGTCGGCGAATTCAGGTGATCGATGATGACTTGCGCAACGCCGATCAGCGGCTCGCCGGATGCGAAATACAGAATCGCGGCGCAAAGCCCCAGCACCAAAAAGATCGGCATGCCGACCGCGAGCAGGCCGAAGAACAGTACGATAAACAGGATGATCAGCATGACGGGTTCGCTTCGCCCAAGGAGCGCTGTTCACCTCCCCCTGAAAGGGGGAGGTCGGCGAGCGAATAAGCGTTCTCGCGCTTCGAAGCGAGCCGGAAGGGGGGCACATTTTTCGCTCCGACGACTAGCCCTCGGCGCCTCGCATCGAGCCTATTGACCCCCACGCTTATCCCATCGACCCCCACCCCAACCCTCCCCCTTTCAGGGGGAGGGAGCAGCGAAGGCCATTGCCCTGCCGCGCGAGAATGGAGCAAGCCCATCTTCATCCCGGCTTTATTCGTGTCTGATTTCATCATGTGTCGGTGTGCGAAGCATGGCCCGCGCCGGCGACTTGCTCATGCGCGGGGATGTGACCGACCGTCATGGTCTCGGGATCGAAGGCAAAGATGTAGCGATAGAGCCGGATCAGATAGCGGCCGGACATCAGCGCAGCACCGGTCGGCACCGCCGCCGAATAAAGCCACATCGGAAACTGCACGTCCGACGAGCTGCGCTCGTCCAGCATCCACGACGTCTCGACGATGCTGAAGCCATACCAGGCAAGGCCGGCGCAGAACGCGAGAGCGACGAGGCAATTGGCGGCCTCCATCCAGCGCTGCACGTCCGGCGAAACCGCCCGCAGCACCAGATCGGGCCGCACATGGCCGTCGGTGCGCACCAGTTGCGAGGCAGCCAACATGATGCCCCAGACGACGAGATAGACGATCACCTCCTCGGCCGAGGTGATCGCATAGCGCGGGGCGATGTATCGCCCGGCGACCTGCACGAGGCCGACGATCATCGCGGCGAGGCCCAACAGGCCGATCAGAATCCGCTCGGCCTTGTCCCACCACGCATCACGCACCGGCGAACTCCCTGCCCGTCTTGTCTTGATCTTAGCTGCGGCTGCTGCCGACGGTGTCGCTCACCAGCTTGACGAGTTCGGCCGACAATTTGGTGTCGCGGACGAGATCGGCTTGCGCCCCGATCATGCGCTTGCGATCGGAGGCCACCTGGTCCGCCGGCGGATCGAAGAACGTCACGCCATTCGCCTGCATCGCCGCGCGGGCATCGGCTTGCGATTTTGCGGACATTGCCCGGTAACGCTGGACATTGGCGGCCCAGACGTCGCGCATCAGCTTGCGTTCGGCTTCGCCCAGCTTGGACCAGAAGGCATCGCTGACCATCGGGATGTAGTTGGCGAAGAACTGATGGTCGGCGTAGGAATATCTGACGCCGGCTTCCCAGAGCTTTGCCGAATTGACGCTCTCGTCGCTACTGACGAAGCCGTCGAAGGTGCCTTGCGACAGCGCGAGCGGCACGTTCGGCCAGGGCGTCACGTTGGGAAGGGCGTGCACGAAACCGATGCGCCAGGAGATGCCCGCCCCGCCCGGACTGCGGAGTTTCAAACCTGAGAGGTCGTCGAGCGAGCGAACTTCTTTCTTGGTCGTGTACCAGTTCTCGTTGCCGAGTTCGAGCCAGGGGCCGATGACATGCGAGCGCACCTTGGTCTCAAGCTGTTTGTTGACGTGTTCGCCCGGCGCGCCATCGGCACAGCGGCGGAACACCTCGATCTCCGGACTGTAAAGCGTGGGCAACTGGCAGAAGTCGCAATCGGGCACGAGCCCGGTCATGGTCCAGGTGCCGGGCGCGGCCATGTCAACCTGGCCCTGGAGCAGCGCCTTGGTGACATTGAGATCAACGAACAACTGTCCGGAGTGAAAGACTTCGCCCTTGATCTTGCCCTGGCTCGCTTCCTCGATCTTGGCGAGATAATCGACGATCGCCTGGTTGCGCGGATGCGACGGCGCGGTATCGAGCGAGCAGCGCAGCTTGATCGCGTCATCCGCAAAAGCCTGGCGCGAAACATAAGGCGCGGCGATTACGCCTGCTGCGACCGCGACAAAGGCGCGCCTGTTCAATGCTGTCATTGGCTTCCTCCCGAGTATTTTTCCGACCTGTTGTTCCGGTCTCTTGGCCTCAAGATCGCGCCTGTCGTCGTCCTTGGCAACCGTAATCCGGCTTGTTTCTCGCCATTTCGGCTCAGACTTTCGGCACTGGTTGGGTCTCCGTCTTTGCGATTCAACGGTCCCGCTGACCCGCCAGCCACGTCCGTCATCGCGAGCGAAGCGAAGCGATCCAGAATTCTTGACGCATCGGGATTCTGGGTTGCTTCGTCGCTCTCGCTCCTCGCACTGACGATCCTCCAGTTTACGCTCGCAATCACACACACGTCCGCCTTCCCGCGACGCCAAAGGCGCCCGGGGCGATGCGAAATTCACGTCCCTCGATAAAGAGGGCGCAGGGAATGCCGGGCGCGTCAGTGCACCCGCAGCCTCGTATGCAAAAATAGAAAGCATACGAGCGTAGTCACCGCAGGCACGCCGGAAGCGATCCGGCATTTCCTGCACGACGGTGTTACGGCTTATTTCGTGCTCTTGTGTCTGGCAAATCTGCCAGAATGTGCGAACGGGCGGTTCTCACCAACCGCCCGTCGCTGGATCTGAGCCCGTTCGTGCTCGAAGGCCATAAGAGCCTGTCGGGGAGCGTGGGACAGGTCCGGTGTCTTCCTCAACCCGAACAGTTGCATGGGCCTTGAGCCCGGACCGAGAAAGGAAGGGAGCTGGATGATGGCACAAGATAATCTGGTTGTCGCGGGGATCGATGTCGCCAAGGACAAAGTGGATGTGTGCATTCGATCGCAGTCATTGCGGCGCGCTTTTGCAAGCACCCCGGAGGGTCGGCGCGAGCTGGCGTCCTGGCTGCGCCGGCGCAAAGTCCGCAAGGCCGTGATGGAAGCCTCCGGCGGCTACGAGCGCGAGTGGGCCAAGACGCTCCGTACCGCGCCAGGATCGAGGTTCGGATTGTTGATCCCAAGCGGGTCCGCAGCTTCGCTCGATCGGCTGGACGGCTTGCCAAGAACGATACGATTGATGCGGAGATGATCGGCTGGTTTGCCGAGACCTTCGGTGAGGCGCCGGGTCAGGCCCATGACGCGGAACGCGAGAAGCTGGCGCAGATCGTGAATACGCGCCAAGCCCTGCTCGACTTGCAGAGCGGGTTGCAAAACAGGAGCGAGCATTCGGGGCCGGAAGTTGTGCAGAGGGTTCAGGCGCGGCAATGAGCGTTGAAAGTCGCAGCATGGAAAGTCCTCCGGGTAGTGATGCCTGCCGGACACCATCGGAGGTTATCGTGATTGGCCGGCGGCGGCGAGTTGATTTCGAAGAGCGAATGCCCGTTTTCGGCGTGAACGGACCTGCGGCCTGACACCCACGCGGGTGCCTCCTCGTGGATTCCATCGCCGCAAATAACGCAAATAAAAAGCCGCCCGACGGCATCGGGCGGCTTCAAATGGTTATTTTTAAATCGCTATTTTTATTTCTCGTCTTCCAGGGTGACGGCGACCGCTCCGATGGCCGAGAGCCGCACCTTGTTGCCTTCAACTCCGGCCACCAGGCCGCGGTCGATAAAGTGGTGATGGCCCTTGTGCGAGCCTTCGCCGCTGTCCTTCTTGGTCAGCTTGATCCGGTTGCCTTCGACCTTATCGACGGTGCCGACGTGAACGCCGTCGGCGCCGATGACTTCCATGTGCTCTTTGATGTCAGCCATTGTCTACAACTCCTTGATCCACAACGCCCAGCCAATGTGGCGTTCAAAACATCCGGTTCAAGCGGCCAGTTTCTGCTCGGCTTCGACATTGACCAGGGATTCGGCGAGCTTGGTCAGCGCGGAATCCGTCGCTTCCTCTTCGTCGAGTGTCGCCTGCAATAGCCTGGCTGCGTCGGGCATTCCGAGTTCCTCGGCCCAGGTGCGAAGCGTGCCATAGCGCGACATCTCGTAATGTTCGACGGCCTGGGCCGCCGCTAGCAGGCCCGCGTCGAGCGCCGGCATTCCCTTGAAGTCCTTCATGATCTCGGCACCCTCTTCGGTGATGCCATTGATCGCCGCGCAGGTCTTGCCCCGCGCCGGCTTGCCGATGATCTTGAAGACCTGATTGAGACGCTTCACCTGGCCTTCGGTTTCCCTGAGATGTTTCGTGAAAGCCTTCTGCAAATCCTTCGACTGCGCGGACTTTGCCATCTTGGGGAGCGTCTTGAGAATCTTGTTCTCGGCGAAATAGATATCCTTCAGCGTCTCGTGAAAGAGATCGCTCAGCAGCATCGACTTCTTGGCCATGTTCGCTCCAATCCGGTTTGAGACCCGTTGCGGGTTGCCGGAATCAAAGGGCGGAAGAGAACAATGGTTCCAAGACGCGACGATATGTTTCGTCGGCTGATGGCTAACTTGCCGCCCTTAGCGGCGGCCGAACGCCAGCGGAGATGCGCCGGGCAACAGCGCAGAGTTGAGGTCGTTGGGCTGCTGCGAGAAGCTGGCTCCGACGGAGAGGCTGAGATTCGAGGTGGGACGGAACTCGACGCCGGCATTCACGCGATAGCCGGACGTGTTGCTGGAGGACATGGAGTCGAGCGCCGTAAACGGGTTGCCGATGCCGGGGCCATTGTACTTGATGGTGTCGAAGCCGGCATAGACCGAGACCGGCGCGCTCTTGAAATTGTAGCCGGCCTGCGTGCCTTCGTAAGTGAATGCGGCGCCGTTGCCGAACGCGACGGGCGAGCCGAAGTTGCTCAGGCCCCAACCTAGGTTACCGCGCTCGCTGCCGACAAACCAGCCGTTCTCGAAGTTGTAGCGCGAGGAAAAGTTGCCGAAAGGGTTCGCGTTCGGATCCGACGTCAGGCCGCTGCGGAATCCGGTCGTCGAGGTCCAATAGGGCACGGATTGCGCGTGCGCCGGAGAGCCGAGGCCAAGCGAGGCCGCGACGACGGCAAATGCGAAACCCAATCCGCGTGCGACCATTTCGCGTGAGATCATGGACATCCGCGGCCGATCCCGCCAGCGAAATCGTTGGCGCTCCCAAGGGGAATCGAACCCCTGTTTCGGCCTTGAGAGGGCCACGTCCTAACCGCTAGACGATGGGAGCTTACGGCCAAGGGAATAGCGTTGAAATCGATATTCGGCAAGGCGGGTTTGCTCTCTCTTCTCCCTCCCCCGCGGAACGCGCGGGGAGGGAAGGCCAGCACGAAGCACGCGAAGAGGGGCTCCAACCGCCGTCATTCCGGGGCGCGAGTAAACGAGCGAGCCCGGAATCCATTTCACCTCAGCTCATTTGGATAAATAGATTCCGGGCCTGCGCCTTCGGCGCATCCCGGAATGACGAATGCAGAGAGATATTCTACGGTGAGACGAGATAATTAAGGCTCGCTGACAAACCGCAGCCGCCCAGTGGTTTTGAGCGTATGCGCATCAAACGTGCGGATTTCGGTCGTTCCGCCCACATCCAGCGTCACCACCACCCGGTCACCGGCCGCAGTGATCGAGACGATCTTGGCGCCCTTGGGCACCACCGCGGTGATCTCGGCCACAGCCACGCTTCCCTCGGAGCGAAAAAGACGGTAGCCGATGGCAATCAAAACGGCCGCGACCGCCAGCCCCGTGGTAAGGCCCGCAATCAGCATCAGGCGCCGTACCCGTGCAAACAGTGCGGCCTGTTCAGGGGTCGGATCGGGCGCAACGGTCTCGGTCATCAAACTCATCTTTGAAACACAACTGGGATAACGGTCACTTTGACTAACAATCAGCGGCTGGAAGTCATCGTCGAAGGCATCGAAGGATCGCCCCGGCTCGACCGCGTGCTCGCGACGCGCCTGTCCGACCTGTCGCGCTCGCGGCTGAAAGCGCTGATCCTCGACGGTCGGGTGGCCGTGAAGGACGCTCCCGTCCGCGACCCCGCTTATCATGTCGCATCCGGCGATACGATCACAATCGACGTGCCGGCGCCGGTGGCCGCGGAGCCCAAGGGAGAGGATATCGCGCTCGATATCGTCTATGAGGACGACGACCTCATCGTCATCGACAAGCCGGATGGGCTGGTGGTGCATCCCGGCGCGGGCCACGAGACGGGTACATTAGTTAACGCGCTGATCGCCCATTGCGGCGAAAGCCTTTCGGGTATTGGCGGGGTCAAGCGGCCGGGCATCGTGCACCGGCTCGACAAGGACACTTCCGGCCTGCTGGTGGTCGCCAAGAACGACGCGGCGCATCAGTCGCTTTCGGCGCAGTTCGCCGACCACGGCAAGACCGGCGAGATGCGGCGCGGCTACCTCGCTTTCGTCTGGGGGGTGCCGAACCGGCAGCGCGGCGCGGTCGATGCGCCGATCGACCGGCATCCGCATGCGCGGGAAAAAATGGCGGTCCGTGAAAGCGGCCGCCACGCCGTTACCCATTGGGAGACCGTCGAGAGTTTTAATAGCCCCGACGGCAAGCCAGTCGCCTCGCTGCTTTCCTGCGAACTCGAGACCGGCCGCACCCATCAGATCCGGGTGCATCTGGCCCATATCGGCCACCCCCTGATGGGGGACGCGGTCTATGGCCCCCACTTCAAGACCAAGGCCGCCCGCCTCGGCCCGCAAAGTCAGGCGGCTCTGGCCGCCCTCGACCGCCAAGCGCTACATGCATACCTCTTGGCCCTGGAGCACCCCAAAACCGGGGCGATTCTTGAGTGGAACTCGGATTTGCCGGATGATCTCAAGGCTTTGCGGCAGGCGCTAACGGCGGCGCTATGACGCAGGGTGGTTAGAAAAGTCTTGATATGCCAGAAGGTTATAGCAGCCACACCGGAACGTGACGGGGGTTTAACTTCCAAAAGGAGCCGCGGTTGGTGTATGTTGCCCCTGCGTTGAATACCCAACGCGGAACATCGCAGAGCGACTGGCTTTAACAAAGCAGTGCCTGCCTGGCCCGCCGCTATCGGGGGCCTGAACCAAGTGGAGGGCGCACGGATGGCCCGCACAGCTACCCTACCGATTCTCAACGGAGAATCCGGTCTTTCCCGGTACCTCGCTGAGATCCGCAAGTTTCCGATGCTGGAACCCCAGCAGGAATACATGCTCGCCAAGCGTTTGCGCGAACATGACGATCGCGACGCGGCAGGTCAACTTGTCACCAGCCATCTCAGGCTCGTGGCCAAGATAGCCATGGGCTATCGCGGCTACGGATTGCCGATCTCCGAGGTCGTCTCGGAAGGCAATGTCGGCCTGATGCAGGCGGTGAAGCGGTTCGAACCCGAAAAGGGGTTCCGGCTCGCTACCTACGCTATGTGGTGGATCAAAGCCTCGATACAAGAGTACATCCTGCGTTCCTGGTCGCTCGTGAAAATGGGCACCACCGCGAACCAGAAGAAGCTGTTCTTCAACCTGCGCAAGGCCAAGAGCAAGATCTCCGCGCTCGACGAGGGTGATCTGCGTCCTGACCAGGTGAAGGTGATCGCCAAGCGCCTCGGCGTGACGGATCAGGACGTGATCGACATGAACCGCCGTCTCGGCGGCGATGCCTCGCTCAACGCCCCGATCCGGGACGACGGCGAAGCCGGCGAATGGCAGGACTGGCTGGTCGATAACTCGCCCAACCAGGAAGCCATCATGGCGGAGCACGAGGAGTTCGATCATCGCCACCAGGCGCTGACCGGAGCGATCGGCGTGCTGAACGCCAGGGAACGCCGCATCTTCGAGGCGCGGCGTCTGGCGGAAGAGCCGATGACGCTGGAAGATCTCGCCGCCGAATTCGGCGTGTCGCGCGAACGCGTGCGGCAGATCGAGGTTCGCGCTTTCGAGAAGGTGCAGTCGGCCGTGAAAGGCACGATTGCCCGGCAGGAAGCCGCAGCCCTCGAGGCCGCGCACGCCTAACCAGGGCGGATCGAAAACGAGAGACAAGGAAGCCGGCGGCAACGTCGGCTTTTTTGTTGGGTTCCCCTCTCAATGAATCGAGGGTTACCTCAACGAAGGATGCTGAGGTAATCCGACAGCGTGGTGAGGTCGCCACGCGTGCTCTGCCGCAGGGGCTGGTTACTCAACAATATGCCGGACTGGGTCCTGTAATCGGCAGGCACATTGTCAGTCGGCTTCAGCGGCTGGCGGAGGAGATCGCGGTAGCGGTCATAGGCCTGTTGGGTGCCGACGAAGATGCAGACGCAATGCTGCGGCTCGGCATAAAGATAACGCACGGCGTCGCCAACCCCATTTGTGATGAAGCGGTGCGCCGGCAGCGCGCGCAGCGCTTTTTGCCCGGCGGGATCGTTGGCGAACTGGATACGAAAACCGGCGGACGACAAATAAAAGCTGTTCTTTTCCAGGAACGGCTTGCTTGGCTCCTCCACGGCGGACGAAACCGCAGCGCAGAACAACAGCGCCATAGCCGGTAACAGCCGCAAGGCTCCGATGCCGCGGCGCCGGAATGTATGCCGATGGTCTGACAGGGCCAGCCAGATAATCGATGCCGACATTGCAATTCCTCTGCCTTAACGCCTCCCCTTGCGTCGGCCATTACGCCACGAACAGTGAGCCAACATTGTGTTGAACCCAAATCCGTCGCGCGCTGATTACCTACTCCCCCCACTCCCGCGCCAGCGTCGCGAGTAGGCAGCCTTCGCAGTAGCGCGCATCCTTGAAATCGATCCAGTTGTGCGCATAGACATGGTCGAGCGGAATGCGATAACGCGCGCGCAGCACCTTCACCAGAATCCGCCACGCCGCGATTTGCTGCTCGGTCGCGCCTCGCGTGACGTCGGGATAATTGCCGGCGAACTCGACCCCGATGGAGGTGTCCTTGTTGACCTGGTGATAGGTCTTGGCGTTGTCGATGTACTTGTTGTCGTTGCGGTCGGCGCCATCGGTGTGGGTCGGAACGAGATTGTCCGACACCGCCCAGTAGACCGTGCCGTCGGTCTCGACCCATACCATGACGCCGCGGCGCGTCGGATTCTTCGCCTGCTCCTGCGCGCCGCCGCGCGCCGAGCCCGCCGGTCCCTCGGTCTGATGCACGATGATGTTGCGCCACGGATGGGCATGAGCGACATCGCCCCATGGCGCGAGCCAGACCATCTTCAGGCCCGGAATTTCCGGCGTGCCGGAGGAGCGCGCGATCGCCTCGATCGAGGGCTGCTCGGCGAGAGCCGGAGCCGATAGGACAACCGCGCAGATGGCGATCAGGAGAAAACGAAAACGCATGCCCGCACTATGCCGGGCGCCAGCCGCAGGGATCAAGCTGTAAGCCCGCCAGGCTCCGTCAGGCGTGACGGCGCAACGGCTGCGACGGGGTGACTTCCTGCTCGGGCGCCAGCGGCGGCGGCAGGTCGTAGACCGAATAGCGGTTCCGGCCCTCTTTCTTGGCGACATAGAGCGCGTGGTCGGCGGCCGCGATCAGCCGGTCCGGCAAGACCCCGATATCCGGCGTCCATTGCGCGACCCCGATCGAGACCGAGAGCGGAACCTCGTTGCCGAAACAACCGGCGGCATCCTCGCGGCACACGTCGATGATGCGGCGCGCGATCATCGCGCCCTCGCGCAACGTGGAAGCCGGCAGCATGATGCAGAACTCGTCGCCGCCGGTGCGCGCCAACAGATCGCCCAGCCGCAGCCGCGTCTGCGCCATCAGCGTGAAATGCTGCAGGCAGGCATCGCCCGCGGCATGGCCGTGGGTGTCGTTGATGGTCTTGAAGTTGTCGAGATCGACCACCAGCAACGCAAACGGCTGGCCGCTGCGGCCAGATCTGGCGCATTCGTCGGCCAGGCGTTGCAACAACTGCCGGCGGTTACCGACGCCGGTGAGATCGTCCATCAGCGCGAGGTCCGCGACCTCGTTGCGCAGCCGGTCCATCGCCATCAGCAGGAAGCCGAAGTTGCAGACCATGGACAGGAACAACAGCCCCAGGATCACGATCGATTGCGGCGCATTGAAATGGACGAACGAAAAGTCCGTACCGATCTGAAACAGCTTACTCAGCGCACGGAAGACGCAGATGGCGATCATGACGACCGCGACGCCGCCGGCAAGCCGGGCGCCGGCATTGGCCTGGCCGTCCTGCTTCGAGATCAGCAGCTTCAGCGGAAAAGCCAGCGGCAGCGCTTGCGCCACCGAAAAGATCACAACCCGCGCGGTCGAGCTGTCATAGCCGTAGATGAAAATCGAAAGGCCGACGAATGTCAGCACCGTCAGCGCCACCGTCAGCCGCCAGAGCACCGGCGCGCCGTAGAAACGCCTGATGCCCATCGCGGCGAGGCAGGTCGCGAAAACAACTATCGTGCCGCCGACAAGCAGCGGGATCAGCGAGTCCACGACCAGCGTCAAGGTCGCGATCAGCGAGCCGACGGCCAACGCCAAAGCCGAGCCGGTCCAGTACCGCGCGGCCTTAAGGCTCGGATAGCTGTGCAGGATGTACGCCCAGATCAGACCGAGCGCGAGGAAATTGATGACGAACGCCGTCCAGAGCGTCGGAACGTTCAACATTTAAGGTTCAGAGCGCCCATCGCTCCGTTCTCCCCGTTTTCAAGCCGCCCAGGAAACGACTATCCCCGTAGTCTTGCGAAGCAACATGCAACCGCAGCGCTTAACGGAGTCTCACTTTTCGGAAGCAAATCCGCGGTGTGGTTTTGAAATGCTGAAGGCGATGCGCGGCGCCACACCTGGTCGCCTTCCGGCGCGATGTTAACCCCGGAGTCACCACGGTGAGAGGCGTTACGACCACCACTTCATCGATGGTGTGAGGCGATCCGAACGCGCAAAGCGAAGCCTTCGCGCCAAAAACACGCCAAAAGGCGTAACTTCTGTGGATAACGTAATGACACACGCGTGACAACGCGAGGCAGACGCGCGCGAATCTGCTGGGATTACAGTTGAGGATATTGCGAGGCTGGCCCTCCGCCGAGCATGCCTCGTGTCGCGTTTCAATCCATTAACTCAAAAGAGGATGCTATGGCTAAGAAAGCGAAGAAGGCAAAGAAGGCGAAAAAGGCCAAGAAGTCGAAGAAGAAGTAGCTTCGAAAGCCCGGGTGGAGCCTCGCTCTGCCCGGGCACTAGTTCGAATGACGAGAATGATGCGGCGGGCCAAAGGCTCGCCTTTTTGATGTCTGCCTTTTCGATTCCGGTTTTGATTTCCCCTTGATCCTGCCTGCCCGATCCGCTTTCAGTGGCGGACCCTATCCCTCGAATGCCGGAGCGATCGGAAGATGACCGCGATCCCAGAAGCCGCCGTGGCCGTCACGGGCGCTGCGAGCGGCATCGGCCGGGCCTTGGCGATCGAACTCGCCGCGCGCGGGGCCGATCTCGCGCTCGCCGATCGCGACGAGGCCGGCCTGCGGGAGGTCGCAGCCGAAATCGCCACCGGCTCCGCACGAACAGGTTCCTCGCGAAAAGTCAGCCTTCACCGCGTCGATATCGGCGAGTCCGAAGCAGTCACGGCCTTTGCGCGCGAGGCGATCGCGGCCCACCCGGCGCTCAACATCCTGATCAACAATGCCGGCGTTTCACTGCTCGGCCTGTTTCATGAGATCGATCAGGCGCAGATGGAGTGGCTGCTCAACATCAACTTCTGGGGCGCGGTGCATGCGACGAGGGGCTTCCTGCCGCACCTGGCTAGCCAGCCGGCTTCCCATATCGTCAACGTCTCCTCGATTTTCGGCATTGTCGCCCCGCCCGGCCAGACCGCTTATGCGGCGGCAAAATTCGCCGTCCGCGGCTTTTCGGAAGCGCTCCGCCACGAGTTGCAGATGGCCAAAAGCCCGGTTCGGCTTTCCGTCGTGCATCCCGGCGGGATCAAGACCAATATCGTGCGCAACTCACGCACAGGTTCGGGCATCGCCGACAATGAGCGGCGAGTGCAGTCGATCGAGCGCTTCGACGTCATCGCCAAGACCTCGGCGAAGGATGCGGCGCTTCGGATCATCAAGGGCATCGAGAAGAACGAGCCGCGCATCCTGATCGGCGGCGACGCCCGCTTCATGGATATCCTGCAGCGCTTCCGCCCCGCCACCTACTGGAACGTGATGGCGAAGCGCATCGAGAAGATGTCGAAGCGGGGGAAGAGCGCCTGAATTTGCACTCTTTGTCATTGCGAGCGTCAGCGAAGCAATCCAGCGCAAAAGAGTGGATTGTTCCGTCGCTTACGCTGCTCGCAGTGACGGGATGGCTCGTCCAACATAATCAATCGTCATTCCGGGGCTCGCGAAGCGAAAACCCGAAATCCATTTCGCCGAGCGCGCTTGCTGCATGATGGATTCCGGGTTCGCGCTAACGCGCGCCCCGGAATGACGTGCTTTCGCCCCTCACCGCCCCGCAAGCTGATCGGCAAAATAGGCGATGGTCTTGCGGTAGATGACGGCGTGATTCCACTCGCGCATCGCCTCGAAATTGGCCGAGCCCTCGCCGTAGGGCGCGCCCATCTTGAAGCCGTTGGTGTGCAGCAGATTGGCGGTCGAGGCGAGGACGTCGGCGACGCTGTGGCGCAGATCGACGCGGCCGTCGCCGTCGAAATCGACGCCGTATTTGATGTAGGACGACGGCAAAAATTGCGTCTGCCCGATCTCACCGGCATAGGCGCCGATCATCTCGCGCAACGGCAGATCGCCGCGTTGCAGGATTTGCAGCGCCGCGAGCAGTTCGCCCTGAAACAATTCGGTGCGGCGGCAATCATGCGACATGGTCGCGAGCACGCGAAACACCGGCAGTTTTCCCATATCGCCCTTGCCGAAGTCGCTTTCCAGTCCCCAGATCGCGACCAGGATCTGCCGCGGCACGCCGTATTTGGCCTCGATGCTCGACAGCAGAGGCGCATAACGTTGCAGCATTGCGCGTCCGCCATTGATGCGGCCGGAACCTACGCGGGTCAAAACATATTGCTCGAAGGTTTTGGTGAAGGTGCCGCGCTGGCGCCGGTCGAAGGCGAGCACGCCGGAATCCTGCTGCACGCCACCAAGCGCCTGCGCGATCGTGGCCTGCGAGATGCCGGCGGATGCCGCTTCCGCCGACATGCTCTGCACGAAGGTATTGAAATCGCCGCCGCAACGGGCGGCGTAAGCGGGAGCGGATGCGATGAAGGCAAAGGACAAAATAATGAGACGATGTATCCGCATTTGGTCCCCGCAAATCGTGAGATAAGTGCCGTCATGGCCGGGCTTGTCCCGGCCATCCACGACTTTGCTGCAAAGATTAGGAAGATCAGGCGTGGATGCCCCGGTCAAGCCCGGGCATGACGACGGAGTGATCAGCCGCTAATGCCCACGCGTCGCACTCTCCCTCACTCCCCGCCGTCGATCTGGCGGCCCATCAGCGCGATCGCCTTTTGATAAACCTGGGCCGCGTTCCATTCCTCGATCGCCGCGAAGTTCGGCTCGCTCGGCTGATAACCGGCGCCGGCGCGCCAGCCATGGGCTTTGAGGAAATTCGCGGTCGAGGACAACGCGCCGGAGGAACTTTCGAGATTGCCGACGCCGTATTCCAGCATCGTCTTGGGCAAGAACTGCGTCTGGCCGATCTCGCCATGCATCGAGCCGCGCTGGCTGCCGGATAGCGTGCCGCGATCGATCAGTTTCAGCGCCGCGTAAAGCTGGTCGGTGAAATATTCCGGCCGGCGGCAGTCATAGGCGAGCGTCGCGATCGAAGACAGCATGTTCTGATTGCCGTGCTGGCTGCCGAAACCGGTCTCCATGCCCCAGATCGCGATCAGCGGGCCGGCCGGCACGCCGTAGCGCTGCTCGATCGAGGCGAACAGCGCCGCGTTCTTCTGCTTCATGGCGCGGCCGCGCGCGACGATGGCCGGCGCGCCGCGCTTGGCGAGAAACTGGTCGAGCGAGAGCTTGAAACTGTGCAGGCTGCGATCAGCCGCAATCGTCGCGCTCGCATACGTCGTCTGCTGCAAGGCCGCGACGCCGGCACCGCCAACACCCTTGGCGCGGGCCTCGCCTGCGAATTGCTGTTTCCAGGCTTCAAACCCGCCAGGTCCGTTGCCGCATTGGGCGGCGTGAGCTTGCGAGCTCAAACAGGCGAGCACCGCCAGCATGGAGAAGGCGGGGATCAATCCTTTACCGTGGCTCATTACAAAAATTCCTGACGTTGCGTGATCTCTGCCCAAATCAGCTTAGCGCAACACGGGCTCTGGTCTAGGCCGTTCCAGATGTATTTGCGATGACGCGACAACGACAACGGCGGGCTTCCGCCCGCCGCTTGCCCCAATACCATCAGCCTGCGTCTTCAACGAGCCAGAAACTCGCGGATCGCCTCCCCGATCTCGGGCGCATGGGTTTCCAGCGCAAAATGGCCGGTATCGAAGAAGCGCACGGTCGCCCCGGGAATATCGCGCTTGAACGCTTCGGCGCCCGGCGGCAGGAAGAACGGATCGTTCTTGCCCCACACCGCGAGCAACGGCGGCTTTGATTTACGGAAATAATCATGGAAGGCCGGATAAAGCGCGATGTTGCTCTTGTAGTCGCCCATCAGATCGAGCTGTATTTCGTCCGCACCGGGGCGCGCGAGATAGAAGTTGTCGAGGCTGTAGCCGTCGGGCGATACCGCCGTCTGGTCCGTGACGCCATGGGTATACTGCCAGCGCGTCGTTTCCGGTACGAGGAGTACACGCATCGCCTTGCGATTTTCCAGCGAAGGATCCCGCCAGTAATCGCGGAGCGGCTTCCAGCCGTCGCTCAAGCCTTCTTCATAGGCGTTGCCGTTCTGCGAAATGATGGCGGTGATCCGCTCGGGGTGCCGCACCGCCAGCCGAAAACCGGTCGGCGCGCCATAGTCGAACACATAGACCGCAAAGCGATCGAAGCCGATCACTTCGGTAAAACGCGCAATGACATCGGCGATATGATCGAAAGTATAATTGAACGTGTCCCGCGACGGCATGTCGGACTGGCCGAAGCCGGGCAGATCCGGCGCGACGATGTGGAAATCATCGTTCAACAGCGGGATCAGATCGCGGAACATGTGGCCTGAGCTCGGAAAGCCGTGAAGCAGCAAAAGTTTTGGCGCGCCTTTGCGGCCAGCTTCCCGATAGAAAATCTTGAAACCATCTACATCGGCGGTCTTGTATGCGACTTCTGACATGGATTTTCTCCTTCTTGGCTCGTTCCTGGCTTGGGGTTTCAACCGGCGACGCTACGGATCGCTTCCTGAATGATTTCGACGACGACACGCGGCGCGGTGACGATCGGGGCATGATCGACCGTGTGCACCCTCACCGTCGCCTTCATCCGCTCGGCCATGAAACGCTGCGTCTCTTGCAAAATCACGCGGTCTTCTTCCGCGACCAGGAACCAGCTCGGCACGTCCTTCCAGAGCGGACGCCCCACGGGCACGGTGATGCAGGCCGGCGAGATCGGCCGCTGCACGGCCGAGAGCACCGCGAGGTCCTCCGTGCCGGCGTCCTGCGCGAAGGCGTTTTTGAAAGCCTCCTCGGGCAACCAGATCAGGCCGTTGTCATCGGGCGCGAGTTTCGGCGCCAGCGGGTGCGGCGCGACGCGGTAGAACACGTCGGCGACTTTCTCGCCCTCATCGGGCGCGAGCGCCGTGACGTAGACCAGCGCCTTCACCTGTTTTGACCGGGTTTCGGCAATGACCGCGCCGGCATAGGCGTGTCCGACCAGAACCACAGGCCCTTCGACACGCGCGAGCGAGCGATCAAGGGCTGCGACGTCGTCCGCGAGCGAGGTCAGCGGCAACGGCGCCGCCACGACATTTGCGCCTTCCGATTTGAGCGCCGCGATCACCCGCGCCCAGCTCGATCCATCCGCCCAGGCTCCATGCGCCAGCACCACGTTCACATTGTTGGCGGACATTTTCGTGCTCCCTCGCCGATTCGGCGTAACCTATATATTAGCTATTTACAGGTTACTATCATATCGACAATAACTGGTCAAATACTTTTTAACAGGTTACGTTCTGAGATGTTTTCCCGACCCTTCAGACATCAAGAGAAACGTTTTTGCCGATGAGTCATCACCCTCCCGCCATGTTCCTTGCCGACTCCCCGGGCCTCGATTTTCTCAACTCGGTCGCAACGCCGGTGGATACGCCTGTCGACTGGATCGGGGATGGCGAAGGACTGTTGGACTGGCTGAGCCAGGCTAACTACGTCCCTGCCGACGTGTTGAAGGAAATCAAGGCGCGCGCAACGCGGAGCGAACTCGATCAGGTCGCCGCTCAAGCGAGGGAATTGCGCGAATGGTGCCGAGGCTTTGTCCGCAAGCACATGGGCAAGCCGCTTTCGCCGAACGCGTTGCGCGAGCTTGATCCCCTGAACAAGTTGCTCGCACACGACGAGACCTTCAGCCTGATCCATCGGCATCATGACGGCCATGGCGATCGCCTGGAGTTGCACCGGACCCGCCGCTGGCGGTCGGCGGAATCGTTGCTGCTGCCGATCGGTGAAAAGTTGGCGGAGTTCATCTGCGAGGAAAATTTCTCCGACGTGAAGGCGTGTGAAGGAAGTAGCTGCACGCTGCTGTTTGCCGACCACACGGCAAGGCGCACGCGGCGCTGGTGCAGCATGGCGATCTGCGGCAATCGCGCCAAGCAGGCGGCTCATCGAGAGAGGCTCAAAAACAAGGGCTGAGGGCAAACCCGAACCATCCTCAAGGAAGCAACCAGGCAACAAGAAGGAGACCTGTCCCATGGCCAAACTGCCCCTGATCGTTTTCGACGTGAATGAAACGCTGCTCGATCTCGAGACGATGGAGCCTGTCTTTGCGCGCATCTTCAACGACAAGAGCGCGATGCGGCTCTGGTTCGCCAACCTCATCCTGTATTCCGCGGCGCTGACGGTGGCGGGCAGTTATGTGCCGTTCACCGATATCGGCGGCGCGGTGATGAAAATGCTGGCGGACACAAAAGGTATCAAAGTCACCGATGCCGACAAAAAGGAATTGACGGACAAATTCTCGACCATGCCGCCGCACGCCGAGGTGCCGGCGGCGTTGCGCAAATTGCGCGAGGCCGGCTTCCGCCTGTTCACGCTGACCGATAATCTGCTGGAAGTGCAGACGCGCCAGCTGACACATGGCGGCATCGTCGATCTGTTTGAGCGCCGCTTCAGCGCCGACGGCGTGAAACACCACAAACCGTCGCGCGAGGCCTATGCCTATGCCGAGAAAGAACTCGGCACCAAGCCCTCCGACATGTGCCTGATCGCCTGCCACACCTGGGATACGCTGGGTGCGGTCGCCTCGGAGTGGGAAGCGGCGCTGATCAAGCGGCCGGGCAACGACCTCCTCGGCGTCGGTCCCCAGCCGCACATCGTCGGCGACAGTCTTGATGACGTCGCCAATCAGCTGATCGCGCGGCATAAGGCGGGGTAACCGGCTGCGCTCCCCCCTCCTCCGTCATTCCGGGGCGCGAGTGAAACGAGCGAGCCCGGAATCCATTTTACCCGCATTAATAATGCGGCACCATGGATTCCGGGCCTGCGCCTGACGGCGCATCCCGGAATGACGACGGTTGGTTTCAGTTCCGCGTATCCACCCCTACGGCGCCGGCACCGTCATCGGCTTGCCCTTGTCGACGATGTGCACGGTCAAGAGCTTCAGCGACTTGTCGCCAACGACCTTGTAACCGGCATGCGGCACGTCGCGAACATTCACCCCGGCCTGCCCGGGCGGCCGGTCGATCTCCTTGCCGTCAGGCATCTGCAACCTTGCGCCTTCCAGGACGTAGACGGCTTCTTCGCCCGGATGCGTATGCCGCGCGATGGTAGAGCCCGGCGGCACCTCCAGAACGGCGATGATGATCTCCTTGTCGGTGCCGGTAAGATCAGCGGTTTTCAGCACGACACGGTGCGGCTCGGCAGTTTGCGCCAACGCGGCCGGCGCAAACAACGCGGACGCCAGGACAACGGAAGCAACGGCGGCAAGACGGAACATTTATCTTTCTCCCTTGATGGACCAGCGCTCGTGAACAAGGGGCTGGTTTACGAAAGCAAGTCTACCATCGGTCGCGCGATGAAGGCAGCAGGGATTGCTGGCGGCTGTTCAGAATCAGATCTTGTGAGCGGCGGCTGCCCGCGGCGCGTTAATCAGGCTGACCAGCGTGTAGCTGATAATCATGAGCAAGAACCATGAGCCGAGTTTGGCAACGGGAACGGCCGACCAGCCTTGATGCTGCGACGGGTAAAGCCAGGTTCTGGTAAAGGTGCCGATGTTTTCCGAAAGCCAGATGAACAGCGACACCAGCACGAAGCCGAGAAGAAGCGGCATCGAGCGATAGACTTGCCAGACCTTGAAATAGATCGTGGTGCGGCCGAACATCAGCGCGGCAGCCGCAAACAGCAGCAGGCGAAAATCCAGACCAAAATGGTCAATGAAGAAATTGGCATAGATCGCGACACTGAGCGCGACGAGACGGCGGCGCGGCGGGTGGTTGGAAAATCGAAAATCGAACAGCCGCCAGGCGCGGCAGATGTAGCTGCCGATGCAGGAATACATGAAGCCGGAAAACAGCGGCACGCCGGCAACGCGAAAAAGATTAGGCTCCGGATAGATCCAGTAGCCGACCGAGGTCTTGAAGATCTCCATCAGCGTGCCGACGGCGTGGTAGACCAGGATGACTTTGGCTTCTTCCCATGTCTCCAGCCCGCTTGTGAGCAGCGCGATCTGAACGCCGAGCATGCATAAAAATAGAAAGTCGTAGCGCGCCAATGGCGCATGCGCGGGATAGAACCAGGCGGTCAAGATCATCAAGCCGACCGCGATGCCGCCGAACAGGCAAGCCCAGCCTTGCCTGATGCCGAAGCGGAGGAATTCAACCAGCGCGGAAGTCCAGCTCCACCGTGCCACCTGGCGGCGGAATAGGGCCTCAGTGGCGTCCGCCTCGGGCGTGATGAAAGAACCATTCGCACTCACGGCCGCCTCCATGGCATCGCTTCGCTGACCCCAGCAAATGACATGATCCGGCGTTTCCCGGGGCGGGATTTTCGCCCGAGATTTCGTGCAGAACGTTGCATTCAAAACGAAGGCCTAGGGAATTCCGCTGACCGAGAACAGCAGTTGCCGCAAGGCAGGTCTGGCTACCCGTGGATTTCGGCTATTTCATTTGACAGTTGCGCCCGTATCGATAAAAGCCGCGCATGCCCAAAAAACCCGGCACCAATCCCAAAGGCGAGTTTGCCTTTTTCAATGTCGTCTATGAAGACGACTCCGTTCGCTCCAACCGTCGCGTGCCTTCTGAGCTTCTCGGCGGGTTGGATGGCGACGAGCCCGCGCGTGCGTTCATTGCCGGGCAGGACCGCGAGATCGCCGAGAAATCCGGACGACCTGCGCTTGAGATCAAGAGCATCAGCCGGGTCGGCGCGAAGAAGAAGTAATTCTTCGATTCAATCGAGGTCCAACCTCCCTCGTCGTCGCGAGCGTTAGTCGAAAAAAAGCGGCTGGCTTTCGCCTGCCGCTTTTTTAGACTGGATTGAAGACGTGGATGGCCGGGACATTCTAGCGAAGACGCGCTTCGCGCTTTTGCCCGACCATGACGACCGAATTAGTTATCGAGGAACGAACGAAGCTTCCGCGACCTCGACGGATGCTTGAGCTTACGCAACGCCTTCGCCTCGATCTGGCGGATGCGCTCTCTCGTTACCGAGAACTGCTGGCCGACTTCCTCCAGCGTGTGATCGGTGTTCATGCCGATGCCAAAGCGCATGCGCAGCACGCGCTCCTCGCGTGGCGTGAGCGAGGCCAGCACGCGCGTCGTGGTCTCGCGCAGGTTGGACTGGATCGCCGCATCGATCGGCAAAATCGCGTTCTTGTCCTCGATGAAATCGCCGAGGTGTGAATCCTCTTCGTCGCCGACCGGCGTCTCCAGCGAGAGCGGCTCTTTCGCGATCTTGAGAACCTTGCGCACCTTCTCCAAGGGCATGCCGAGCTTTTCGGCAAGCTCTTCCGGGGTCGGCTCGCGGCCGATCTCGTTGAGCATCTGGCGCGAGGTGCGCACGATCTTGTTGATGGTCTCGATCATGTGCACGGGAATACGGATGGTGCGTGCCTGGTCGGCGATCGAGCGCGTGATCGCCTGCCGGATCCACCACGTCGCATAGGTCGAGAACTTGTAGCCGCGGCGGTATTCGAATTTATCGACCGCCTTCATCAGACCGATGTTGCCTTCCTGGATCAGATCGAGGAACTGCAAACCGCGGTTGGTGTATTTCTTGGCAATCGAGATCACGAGGCGAAGGTTGGCTTCCACCATTTCCTTTTTCGCCTGGCGCGCCTCGCGCTCGCCCTTCTGCACGCCGTGCACGATCTTGCGGAATTCACCGATCTCAAGCCCGGTCAAAGCCGCGAGCTGCTGAATCTCGCCTCGCAGTTCCTTGATGCGGTCCTTTTCGTGATGGACGAAATTCTTCCAGCCTTTGGCCGAGAGTTTCGAGACCCGGTTGAGCCAGCGCGGATCGAGCTCGGAGCCTTGATAATTGCGCAGGAAATCCTCGCGCGCCACGCCGTGGCTGTCACCCAAACGAAGCAAACGCCCCTCGAATGAAACCAGCTTCTTGTTGATGTCGTAGAGCTGCTCGACGAGGGAATCGATGCGGGCCTGGTTGAGGCGCAGCGACTTCACCTCGACGATGATCTCGTCCTTCAGCTTCTTGTATTTGCGCTCCTGCGCCGGCGACAGCGTCTCGTTCTGGAGCTGGTTGGAGATGTCCTGCTCCTGCAGGCGCCGCAGCTTCTTGTAGTTGTCGGCGATCTTGTCGAAGGTTTCCACCACCTTCGGCTTCAGCTCGGCCTCGATCGCGGCGAGCGACATCTGGTTTTCGAACTCGTCGTCGTCGAGATCGGACTCAGCGGCAGCCTCTGCGGGATCCTTTTCGCCGTCTTCGGCATCGCCGGCGGCGGGTTGCGGACGGAACGGGGTGGGCGACGGCGGCGCCGCAGGAGGCGCCACGGCTGCCGGCATCGCCGAGCCGTTGCCGTTAGCATGACCGTTGGAAGCCGCGCCTTCAGCGGCAGGCGCGCCTTCGGCTCCGACAGGAGCGCCGATCATCGCCGGGTTCATGTTGTTCTTGGCGTCGGGGCCGGCATAGGTGGCCTCGAGATCGATGATGTCGCGAAGGAAGATCTTTCCTTCGTTGAGTTCGTCGCGCCAGATAATGATGGCTTGGAAGGTGAGCGGGCTTTCGCAGAGCCCCGCGATCATCGCCTCGCGGCCGGCCTCGATGCGCTTGGCAATCGCGATTTCGCCCTCGCGCGACAGCAATTCCACCGTGCCCATCTCGCGCAGATACATGCGCACGGGATCGTCGGTGCGTTCGCCCGGCTCGGACTTCTTGACTTCGGTGACGGCCTTCTGCGTGACCTCGACAAGCTCGTTGTCGGTATCGTCCTCGGCTTCTTCCTGCTTGTCTTCCTCGGCGTCGTCCTCGGCCTCGGTGACATTGATGCCCATGTCGGAGAGCATCGACATGATGTCTTCAATCTGCTCGGGCGAGGTGGTGTCGGAGGGCAGCACTTCATTGAGCTGATCGAAGGTCACGAAGCCGCGCTTCTTGGCCTGCTTGATCATCTTCTTGACGGCCGCATCCGACAGGTCGAGCAACGGCGAAGGCGCGTCGGGCGAATCCTTTTCAGGCGCGTCGGCTGCCTTGTCGTCCTTTTCCTTGTCTTTCAGCTGGACCGTCTTCGCCTTGCTGGCCATTCATTGCTCCCAACCGCGTTTCGATCGCGGGGCGTTTGCCCATCTCGAAACGTCTAAACCCAGAACTCACTCTCATGACACGAAAGGGCGGCGCCAAATCTCGCCACCCCCAGTCGCTTTCGCCGGATTTCGCACAATGGCCTTAACTGCAGATTGCGGAAATTGCGGATAGCCGGATTTTCGAACAGCGCGCGTTGCGGTTTATTTTCGAACGCGTCTCTTCGATAAAGAACCGGCGGCCGCTACACCCTTAAATGCCTCAAAGCCATTAAGCGTTGCTTAACCCTGTTTTTGCCGCCAAACCACGGGTTTGGCGAGTCTTTTTGCGGTTCCGACGCCGGCCATCCGCACAAATTTTGATCCCGCTCGTGCCCTAAACACTACGCTGGAACCGGCCGGATAGTTCGCCAAATCCCTCGATGATGGCTTCCGTGCCGTCCACCTCGGACAGCCGGGCCTTGATATCGCGCAGCCAGACCATGCTGGCCTCGGTCGCGTCTTCGCCCAGAGCGAGCTCGGCGTCCTTCAATTCCCTAAGTAAGGAGTGGTACTGACGATGCAAGGCGACGAGCTGGTGCCAGGTAGAAAGAACATCCTCCTGGGCTGCCCCGACCCTCGCGCCCCACACCGCCCCGGTCGTGATCCCGCTTTCAACCCTTTGAAGTATTTGTGAAAATCCGGCAGCCGCCAGGTCGGCCCGCATCTTTTCGGTTTGCTCGGCGGTGTCAGGCGAATGGTGATGATCGTTGGCGAAGGCCGCGATGATGCCGGCGCGGAGCTTGTGGGCCTCGCCATGGGCAAGCTCGAGGGCTGCGACCTCCTCGAGGTGATCATGCAAAATCCAGGGATGGTTGATGAGACATTGCAGGATCAGCGCCTCCCGGCGAGACAGGGCGCTGCGCTGGCCGCGCATGATCGGGCTCGCCGCCAGTTGCGAACTGGCCGCCTGATAGGGGCCGCGAGGCAAGGCACTAGATCCCTGTGGACGGCCGCCTCGGGAATCGAACCGGCCGGGGTTTTGGCCGCCCCGCGGGGCAAATCGCCGGGCTGATTCGCCGTAGGAACCACCGCTATAACGCCCGCCGCCGGCGGAGCCGCGCGCCACCTCGGGAGCGAACATGCGGCCTAAGCGCTCGGCCAGATCCTGGCGATAATAGCGCCGCACCACCTCGTCGCCGATGCCGTTTGAAATTTCGCCTATACGTTTTTCCAGCGCCGCGCGCCGCTCCGGCGTTGCGAAATTGCCGCCTTCGATTTCGCGCGACCAGATCATGTCGGCAAGCCCGCGCGAGGCGGCGATCACGTCGTCGATCGCCGCGCGCCCGCCGGCCCGGGCCAGATCGTCAGGGTCTTGGCCTTCCGGCAACAGCGCGAAGCGCAGGCTTTTTCCGGGTGCAAGATGCGGCAGCGCGAGGTCAGCGGCGCGCCATGCCGCCTTTTGTCCGGCGCGATCGCCGTCGAAACAAAGTATCGGCTCGTCGGCCATTTTCCAGAGCAGCGCCAGCTGGTTTTCGGTCAGCGCCGTGCCGAGCGGGGCGACGCTCGCCGGATAGCCCACGCCGACCATCGCAATCACGTCGACATAGCCTTCGACCACCACGATCGGACTGCCGTTATGTGCGGCCTGCCGCGCGGAGCTGAGATTGTAGAGTTGGTCGCCCTTGTGAAACAAAGGGGTTTCCGGCGAATTCAGATATTTCGCCGGCACGTCTTTCTCGAGCGCGCGGCCGCCAAAGGCAATCACGCGGCCGCGCACGTCCGTGATCGGAAACATCACGCGGTCCCGAAATCGATCATAGGGCACCGGAATATCGTCGCCGCCGATCAGAAGACCGGTCTCGACCATGTCCTCGACCGAGATGCCTTGGGCGCCCAGATGTTCCTTCAGCGCAAAGCGATCGGGCAGCGCATAGCCGAGGCGGAACTGCACTTGCGTGGTGGGCGAAATCGCCCGATCCGCGAGATAGCCGCGCGCCTTGGCGCCGTTGCGCGAGGCGAGCGTATCGGCAAAGAATTTCGCCGCGAGTTCCATCACGTCGTGCAGCGTCTTGCGCCGTGCCTCGTGGCGCGCAGCATCGGGCGTTACCGCCGGCAGCGGCAGGCCAGCCATGTTGGCGAGCCGTTCCACGGCTTCCGGGAACGAAACGCCTTCGGTCTGCATCAGAAAGTCGAAAATATTGCCGTTCTTGCCGGAGGAGAAATCGAACCACGCCTGTTTCTGGTCGTTGACGAAAAACGACGGGGTTTTCTCCTGCTGAAACGGCGACAGCCCTCGCCACTCGCGTCCCGCCTTCTTCAATTTGACGCGGCGGCCCACGACTTCCGACACCGGAAGCCGGGCGCGCAACTCTTCGAGGAATTGGGCCGTAAAGCGCATGGGGCGATTCTAGCGCGGTTGTCTGAGTCGGGGCTAACCGACAACCGATATAGGGTGCTGGGACGAAATTACGAAGAATATCGGCCTTCTAGCCGCTATTCACAGCCCTCCCCGTCATTCCGGGGCGCGCCTCTTGGCGCGAGCCCGGAATCCATTGGACCACAACAATGCTCGGAGAAATGGATTCCGGGCTCGCTCGTTTCACTCGCGCCCCGGAATGACGACTGGGGGCTTGAACACCACATTACAATCGTATATACATAACTTGTCGAGGTGCGGCGAGCAGCAAGGGCATAGGGCTTCATCACCGTCATAGCGAACCTCGAGCGGTACCAACCGTGTCGAAACTCCGAATTCGGGGACGATTTGCTATGACGGAAGACGTGCAGCGGCTATTCGCAGGCGTGCGTGAATTCGGATGGGATCCGAAGAAACGCGAAAGCAACCTGCGAAATCACAAGATCGACTTCGAGGACGCGCGCGGAATTCTCGACGGCCCAACCTTCATCCGCCGATCGGATCGTCATGGCGAAGTCAGGTATCAAATCTTCGGTTATGTCGAAGGGAGGGAAGTCGCGGTCGCCTGTGCGATCCGGGGCTCGCTCTGCTGGATCATCTCGGCACGGCGGGCGCGGCGCGACGAGCGAAAAAAATATTACGATCGTTTCAAGGGACTCACCGAGAAAGGGCAAGACTGACTGGGCCCGCGTCGATGCGCTAACGGACGAAGACATCGTCAAGGCCGTTGCTAACGATCCCGATGCCACACCCATCGATATCGACTGGTCTGACTCCGTCCTGGTGATACCTGCGCGAAAAAAGGCGATCTCTATCCGCGTCGATGAAGACGTGCTCGATTATTTCAAGAGTCAGGGCGACGGTTATCAGCGCCGGATGAATGCGGTGCTGCGATCCTACATGCGGCAAAAGGCCAAGCCCAAGAAACGGGCGTGATCCCTTACTCGTCATTCCGGGGCGCGCCTCTTGGCGCGAGCCCGGAATGCATAGCGCCGCAACGTTGCTGGGAGAAATGGATTCCGGGCTCGCACCTAACGATGCGCCCCGGAATGACGACGGTAGGTGTCTTGCCTTCACAAAAACCGGCCGGACTCAATGCGGGCGAGCGCTTCAACCGGCCAGTTGTAGATATAGGTCCAGGCGTCCGTGAGGCTGCCGTCGGCGAGCGTAACGGAAAGCGTGTGGCGTACATACTGGGTGGGCTCGGGAAAACCCTCGCCACACGCCTCATACATGTCGAACTCGCGCAGCAAATCCTCCACCGCGCGCAGGCGATAGAGTTCGCCGAAGACGATATCGGCCGCATCATCCGACAGCACGAGGCCGGGATAATGCTTCACTTGGTAGAGCCGGCCTCGGCAGCTTGCTTCGCCGAGGAACTCAGCGTTCGCCGACAGAAGCCGGGCCATCGGATGCGCATAGCCGCGCATCAAGGTGCCGTAGACGAAGAGAAGATCCGTCATCAGGCCTTCACTTCGTCGCTGACGACAAAGAATTTGGCGAGGTTCATCCGGCCAAAGCTTGTGGAGAGCGCGACGTCGGCGGCATCGCGCCCGGTCGCCATCACGATGCGGCCGATGCGCGGCACGACATGGCGGGCGTCGAAAGTGTACCACTGGCCGGACAGATAGGCCTCGAACCAGCCGGAAAAATCCATCGGAGCCGGATCCGGCGGAATGCCGATATCGCCCATATAGCCGGTGCAATAGCGCGCCGGAATGCCCATGCAACGGCACAGCGTCAAAGCCAGATGCGCGAAATCGCGGCAGACGCCGGCACGTTGTTCATGGGCGTCGAACGCCGATTTCATGTGGTGGGCGTGCTCGTAGCCGAAGGTGATGCGGTCGTGCACATAGTTGCAGATCGCCATCACCCGTTCCCAGCCGGGCTGGATATTGCCGAACATGGACCAGGCGAGATCGACGAGTTTGTCGGTCTCGCAGTAGCGGCTTGCCATCAGATAGACCAGCACGTCATCCGGCAATTGCTCGACCGGCATTTGCCTGGCATCGGGTGCGACTGTATCCGGCAATCCGGAATCGCGCACCAGCGCGTCGCCACGCAACGTGACACCGCCGGCAGGCGCGACCAGCCGGCCGCAAATATTGCCAAAGGAGTCGTGATAGTAGCGGATCGAGACATCCGGATCGGCGACGATGGTCTCGGTGCCGATGATGTCGTGGCGGCGCGAGGGGTGGATCGACAGCATGATCACCATCGGCGTCGGCTGCGGCGCGGTATAGGAGATTTCGAATCCGACTTTGATCTGCATGATCAGGTCTCCACCACTTGTTCGGCGGCGGAGATGACGCGGATGCCGACCTCCATGCCGAGGAAGGCGTCGGCGGGTCCGAGATAGGTGCCATGCAGCGGGATCGCCTGGCGCGGATCGCGCGCGACCGCGACGCGAATGAGATCGCGGGTCCCGACAATGCCGTTGGTGGGATCGAATTCGATCCAGCCCGCGTTCGGCAGATAGACCTGAACCCAGGCATGGGTCGAGCCGCCGCCGAGATAACCGCCGTCCGCCGGCACAAACAAATAACCCGACACGAAACGCGCGGCGATTCCGAGCCGCCGCAACGCCTCGATCATCAGCAGCGCATAATCGCGGCAAGTGCCCGAACCCGTCTGCAGTGTATCGAGCGGATGCTGGGTGCCGTGCTCATGCCGCTTGCGATAGGCAAAGGCATCGCGGATGCCGTGGGTCATCTGGCTCAGAATCTTGAAGGTCGGGGTCGGCGCTTCCGCGTCGAGGAATTTCCGCGCCCAGGCCGACAACTCGCCGTTCGGATCGCCGTAATGCGGCGTGATGAACTCGCGGAGGTCCGGAAACTCCTCCTCGTCGTAGAAGAATGGATAGAAATAAGCGTGGTCATCCGGTGTCAGCGCGAATGCTTCCGCCGGGTTATGATCGACGGTCGCGGTCCAGGTGAAGCTCAAGAGGTCGGATCGCTCGTCGAACGTCGCGATCGCCACGCTGTTGCCGAACACGTCGTGAATCCAGCGCAGCGACATCGGCTGCGGCTCGATCCTGAGATCGCCGGACAAGACGCGCAAATCGTGCCCGTCGCGCGGACGCAGCATGATCCGGTGCTCGCCGAATGCGACGGGGCGCGCATAGCGGTATACGGTCTTGTGGTGAATCGTCAGGCGCGGCATCGTTGATTGCAATTATTATGACTTTGTAAGATGTAATCTATACCGATCATCGCAGATTTCGAGATCGGCGGTGCCGCTTGAGTAGGCAATTTGGGCAAGAATGATGGTCTTGGTGAACGCCGGCGATACATCGTTACTCCTTGACAGCGAGGATGCCGCGCCGGTCGTGGAGCACAACCCGTCGGGCCGCTCACCGTTCCTTCTGACCTCGGATCATTTCGGCCGCGCCATCCCCGAGAAGCTCGGCAACCTCGGCCTGCCTTCGAGCGAACTGACGCGGCACATCGCCTGGGACATCGGCATTGCCGGCGTGGCTCGTGCACTGTCGGCGCATCTCGACGCGCATCTGATCGCGCAGGCCTATTCGCGGCTCGTCATCGACTGCAACCGACCTTTTACCTCGCCAAGCTCGATCCCGCTGATGAGCGAGGCCACCACCATCCCCGGCAATGAGGGGCTCGCCCGCGAGGCCGTGGCGGCGCGTCGGCGCGAAGTGTTCGAGCCCTACCATCGCCACATCACTGACGTGATCGATGGGCGTTTGCGTGAGGGCATGCCGACGGTGCTGGTGTCGTTGCACAGTTTCACGCCGGTCTATGCCGGCATCAACCGGCCCTGGCACGTCGGCACGCTCTATCAGAGCGATGCTCGCCTGCCGCCGCTGCTGCTCAAAAGTCTGCGCGCGCAGGCCGACCTCGTGGTCGGCGACAACGAGCCTTATGCCGTGAGTAACGAGACCGATTATACGATACCCGTCCATGGCGAAGCACGCGGGCTGATGAATACCGGCATCGAAATCCGCCAGGATCTGATCTCGGATCAGGCGGGCGAGACGGAATGGGCGGAGCGGCTGGCGAATATTTTTGGCGAGATCGAAGCAGAATTGCGCATGCAGGCGCTGCTGCCGGCTTGATGCGATGGCGCTGTCGGCGAATCGACGTTCCCCGGACGCAGCGCGGCGCGCCCTTCCTGGCGTGATGCGCTGCTGATCCGGGGTCTATTTCCCGGGCTGGGTCCCGGCTCTGCGGTGCACCGCCAAGCAGCGCTGCACCGCGTCCGGGACACGATAAGGCTTATCGCGCGCGCGTCAGCGCGAGCCAGACGCCGCCGCCGATCATGACCCCGCCGGAGACGCGTGACAGCAACCGCGTCCTCCGCGCCGAGAAGAACGACCGCACGCGCCCAGCCAGCAGCGCGTAAGCGCCATCCGTCAAAGCCGCCACGATCATGAAGGTGACGCCGAGCAGTGCCACCTGCGGCAGGTGATCCTGGTTCATGTCCACGAACTGCGGAATGAAGGCGCCGAAGAACACCAATAGCTTGGGGTTCGACAGCGCGACCAGAAAGCCCTGCAGGAAAAATCCCCCGCGTGGCGGTGGCGGCGCGTCAGCCTCCACGCCCTCGACGGGCCGGCGGATCAGCTTGATGCCGAGCCAGACCAGGTAGGCGGCGCCGGCAAAGCGGACCCAGTCGAACCAGTAGCCCATGGTCGCCATCAGCGTGGCCAGCCCGACCGCGACGATGCCGATCACGATTGTCATCGCCGCCTGCACGCCCGCAATATTGGTCAGCGCCGCGCGGGTGCCGTGGCGCAGTCCGTTGGCGATCACGAGCGTCACGATCGGTCCTGGCAAAAGCGCGAGGCCGACGCAGGCGGCGACATAAGCGAGGTAAACCTGAAGGGACATGGCAAGTCTCGTAATTGTAACCGGCGTCATAGCCGGGTTTATCCCGGCCGTGACGGACGGTGGTTACGGCAGGTCCACAATCTTCCGCGCGTCTCCGGTCAATTCCAGGATGTGCATGCCGGTGTTGGCGCGATCGACGATGTAGATAAAGCCGCGATCGTCGGTCTCGAGGTTGTTGGTCTGGATCGCGACCTTGCAACGGTCCTTGCCGTCGATCTTCACACAACGCTTGTCTGTATTGGCCGTGATCGGCGGAATGAAATAGCCAACTTCGGTCGGGTGATAGGGATCGCGAATATCAAGCGCACGAACGCCGGCATTGAAGTAGGAAATGAACGCCATCTTCTTGTAGTAGACCGGCGCCATGCTTTCGTTGGACGAGTGCGCGCCGAAGCGTCCGCCGCGCTGGCAGAAATCGCCGCTCGATTCCTTGGCCGTGTAGCTCGAAATCACCATCGGCGTGGTTTCGATCGTGACGTCGACGAACCACACCATCTGCCGCGGCTCGGCGCATTCGTTGACGATCTCCTCGTCCACGATCATGACGATGTCGCGCGTCGGGTTCTTGTCATGGGCGAATTCGGCAATCGGCATTTTCAGCATCGGGAACGTCGTATGCGCGCCGTTGAAGGCCGACATCGACATTCGCGATATTTCCGGATAGCGCAGGTTTTCCGGCGTCGGCTCCTTCGGACCGTTCAGCAGCTTGTCGCGGTCGACGATCTGCATGAAGCCGCCCTTGTCGGTGCCATAGCCGAAATAGACCCGGTTGCCTTCTGGCCCCGCGGAAATCGGCCCGTGCACTTCGGTCGGCACCTCGCCGGTTGCGCCGGGCTCCTGACCTGGAAGCCCGAAATCCCTGATCTTCACGGGATGGGCGGGATCGGAGAGATCATAGATCATGGTCATGCGGCGCGTACGCCAGTCGGGCTTACCTGACACGAGGTAAGCGACGCCCGTATTGCATTCCCAAAAATTCTTGTGCGTGTCCTTCAACCCCTCGCCGATGCGGGTGACAAGAACGGGATGCGAAGGATCAGCCGTGTTCCAGATCTCGTGGCCCTCGCTGCCGACCGCGCGCAGCATGTACACTGCGTTCGGATCGCCCTTGGGCAATTGCTTGCCGTCGCACACGCGCACCATCTGCGCGCCGCCGCCTTCGTACTTTCCTTCCTGACCCGGAATGTGGACCAGATATTTCGGATGCGCGGGATCGGTGACGTCGACGATGGAAGTCCCGTTCGGTTCAGTCTTGCCGGTCAAGGGATTGACAGGATCGGGGATTTCATCGGTCCCGCCGTGATGGCCGACATAGGCGATGTAACGGTCTCCCTGATGGTGGATGGTCGGCTGATAGGCGCTGCGCGCCTGCAAATCGTTGTAGCCGACCAACTTCATGTTGGAGGCTTCGGGAGGCGCGCCGATCTTTTGTTCGGTAATCTTTTGTTTGGGCTCGCTCTGCGCATGCGCGGTGCCGCAGAGAACGAACAGGGAAGTGAAGCAGATTGCCGATTTGACGTAACGGTTCATGTTTTTTCCACCCAGGTTTTCAAAACCAATCTGTGCTGGCTGGGCGATCACTAGCACAGGCAAACGCGACCGCCAAAACACCCCCTTGACAGGCAACCATTTGGTTGCATATCTTCTTCACCCATGGACGACGTGTTCAAGGCCCTGGCCGACGCATCGCGACGGTCGCTGCTCGACCGGCTTCACGCTCGAGCCGGACAGACACTGAACGAACTGTGCGAGGGCCTCGCGATGACGCGGCAGGCCGTGACCAAGCACCTGGTCATCCTCGAGGAGGCCAATCTTATCACGACGCACAAGCAAGGCCGCGAGAAGCTGCACTACCTCAACCCGGTGCCGATCCATCAGATCGGCGAACGGTGGATTAAGAAATTCGAGCGCGGCAAGCTCACCGCGCTCAGCGAGTTGAAACGACAACTGGAGAAGCGCGATGAGTAAGCCTGAGTTCGTCTACGTCACCTATATCGAAACCACGCCGGAAAAACTCTGGCATGCGCTGACCGACGGCGATTTCACTCAACGCTACTGGTTCGGCGCGCGGCTCCGATCGGACTGGAAGGTCGGCTCGTCCTTTGAGATGGTGCGCAGCAATGGCACCGTCTCCGATGCCGGCAAGGTCGTGGAATATGATCCGCCGCGCCGGCTTGCCTACACGTTTGTGAATCTGTCGGACAAATACAAGAACGACTTTCTGGCGCTGGCGACCTTCACGCTCGAGCCCTATGGCAAGCTGGTCAAGCTGACGCTGACGCATGAAGGCTTTGCGGAGGGCTGCAAGTTCTACTCCGGCATCTCGAAGGGATGGCCTGCGATCCTGTCCAGCCTCAAGAGCATCCTCGAAACCGGCACGCCGCTCGAGATCCCATATGAGGCCCTTAAGATGGAAGCTTGAAATCGCTTCCTCCCCAACCCAACGGCAGAAACAGACCCGCCACAAATGGCCGCCGATCTATTTCGGTCACGAGGCCTATTCGATCATGTTGCGGCAATATGACAGGGCTGTCTGCTTGGCCTTCTGACGGCCGCGCCCTGCATTGACATCTGCTCCGCCACGATGACAAGAAATGAACTTGTCACGGGGATGGTGGGCTGTCTTGATTCGACGGGCTGAAATGATCAGCCTCCTCTGCGGAGGCGCGTCTGTTGCATTGTCGCTTGCCCTGTTGGCGACAGATGCCGGCGCGGCCGATCTTCCCGTCAAAGCCCCGCCGGCGGCCACCGACTATGACTGGACCGGCTTTTATGTCGGTGGCCATATTGGCCTTGCGACGGGAAGCGAGGGCTGGTCGATGGCGTCGACCGGAGGCGGTACACCGGTGTCGGGTTCCTTTGGGCTTTATCATTCGCCCAATGCCTTCAAGGAAAGCGGCAGCTGGTTTGAAGGCGTGCAAGGCGGCTATAACTGGATGCTCCGGAATCGCGTGGTGCTGGGCGTCGAAGGCGACGGATCGTTTCCTACTTTTCCCGACCCCATCACCGGTATGACGATCGGCGGCATTTCGAATTTGACGTCGCCAACCTTCGGGACTGGGAGCTTCAGCGAGAACGTGCTGGCGTCGGGCACGTTTCGCGGCCGCATCGGCTATGCGCCCGGCCACTGGCTGTTCTATGCTACGGGCGGCCTCGCCTGGACCTACAATCAACAAACGCTGATGCAAAACGCGACCGGCAATACCGAAGACCGCTTGCTCTACCGCTTCGGCTGGGCCGCCGGCGTCGGCGTCGAGACCGCGCTCGCGCCGCATTGGACCATCCGCGGCGAATACCTCTGGACCGATTTTCCGTCCGTGAACGAAAGCTTTCCGGTGTTTGGCCAGCGGGTCAGCTCCGGTTTCTCGCTCAATCAATTCCGGATGGCGCTCAACTACCGCTTTGACGATCCGTCGACACCAGTTGCTTTCGCACCGTCACACTTCATGCAAAACGCCGATATTTTTTCGGTGCATGGGCAGGCAACCTACGTCCAGCAAGGCCACCCTGCGTTTCCTTCACCCTATGAAGGGGCTAACAGCCTCTCCGGCGGCGGGGCATCGAAAGAGACGTTTGACACCACACTCTCCGTCGGAGTCAAACTCTGGAAAGGTGCGGAGTTCTGGGCCAATCCGGAAATCGATCAGGGCTTCGGTTTTAACGATTCCCATGGCGTGGCCGGCTTTACCAGCGCCGAAGCCTACAAACTTGGTTCGTCCACACCCTATGCGCGCCTGCAACGCGCCTTCCTGCGCCAGACCATCAATCTCGGCGGCGATACCGAGAAGGTCGACGACGATTTCACTCAGTTCAAGGGCACGCGCTCGACCGACCGGCTGGTGCTGACGGTCGGCCTTTTCGGCGTCAATGATATCTTCGACACCAACCGCTATGCCAACAATGCGAAATCCGATTTCTTGAACTGGTCGCTGGTCAACGCCGGCACATTCGACTACGCCGCCGATGGCTGGGGCTACAATTACGGCGCGGCCGCCGAATGGTACACCGGTTCATGGGCGTTTCGCGGGGGCGTATTCGACCTCTCTGTGACACCCACGGGCGGCAATAGCCCCATCGGCGTTGCACTCGACCCTACCTTCCAGCAGTTCTCGCTGCTTGGTGAAATCGAGCGCCGCTACGACCTCTGGGGCCAGCCGGGCAAGATCAAGATCACCGGCTTTCTGAACCGCGGCAATGCCGGAAATTTCAACGATGCGGTTGCGCTCGCACAAGTCACGGGACTACCTGCCGACATCAATGCGGTGCGCGCCTATACCAGCCGCCCTGGCGTCAGCCTCAACGTCGAACAGCAGATCACCGCGACACTTGGCGTATTCTTGCGCGCAGGATGGGCTGACGGCGACATCGAGCCCTGGGACTTTACCGACATCGACCGCACCGTGTCGGGCGGCGTCTCGATATCAGGCAAGTCGTGGGGGCGCCCCGATGACACCGTCGGCATCGCCGGCGTCGTCAACGGAATCTCGAACGCTCATGTTGCCTTCCTCAACGCCGGCGGGCTCGGCATCCTTGTCGGCGACGGGCAACTGACGAACTACGGGCTGGAGAAGATTTTAGAGGCATATTACAGCTATGCGCTGAATGCCTCGGTGAAGCTGAGCTTCGATTATCAATTCATTGCCAATCCCGGCTACAACGCCGACCGTGGCCCGGTGAACGTCTTCACCGCCCGCGCGCACTGGCAGTTCTAGCGTCACCCTTGTTGTAGAGGCCAAAATGCTGAAACGCGCACTGGCCATTCTGGCCGTCACTCTGGCAACATCCTTTGCGACATCCGAAGGAAACGCCATGGAAAAACTGACCGTCATGATCTCCGGCGGCTTTTCGCTCGCCTACAAGCAGATTCTGCCGGAGTTCGAGCGCAGCATGGGCATGACGGTGACGACGTTGTCCGGTGCCTCTCAGGGAACGGGACCGAAAACCATCAAGTCGCAGCTTGAGCAGGGCGTCGGCGTCGATGTCGTCATTCTTTCGAAAGAAGGTCTTGGTGAGTTGATCGCAGCGGGCCGGATCGCCAAAGGCTCGGAAATGAAACTGGCCAGCGTGCCGCTGGGCGCGGCCGTGCGGCAGGGAAGCGCCAAGCCGGACGTCGGCAGCGTCGATGCGCTCAAGCGAGCGCTGCTCAGCGCGCATCTGGTGGCGCTGCCGGCAAGCACCAGCGGCATTTTTCTGAAGGACGAGATATTCCCTCGGCTTGGGATCGCCGACAAAGTGGCCTCAAAACTGTTTGCCCGCGGCATCGAATCGACAGGCGCGGTGGCCGCCGGCGAAGCGGATCTGGCGATTGGTCCGGTCAGCGAACTCGTCAATCAGCCGGGCATCGAGATCGTCGGCCCGCTGCCTGACGACGTGCAACTCGTTCAGGTGTTCACGGCCGCGATCGTCGGCACGTCCAGGAGTTCCGAACAAGCGAAACAATTCATCGATTACCTCTCCTCGGATCAAAGCACAACGGCGATCAAGAACTCCGGCATGACACCAGTCGGCAAGGCCCGCAAACAATAGGCGTCCCGATTATCTCGATTATCCCAACGCCCGCAATTCACGCCGCAGCACCTTGCCCGTGGCCGTCATCGGCAGCACGTCCGTGAACTGGACAAAGCGCGGATATTCATGCGCGGCGAGTTTGACCTTCACGAAATCCTGGATCTCGCGCGCGAGTTGATCACTCGGCGCAAAGCCCGGCCGTAGCACGATCCACGCCTTGATCGATTCGGTGCGAACGGGATCGGGAACGCCGACCACGGCTGACATCGCGACCGCCGGATGTTTGAGCAGGCAATCCTCGATCTCGGAAGGGCCGACGCGGTAACCGGCCGTGGTGATGACATCGTCCTCGCGGCTCAAGTACCAGAAGTAGCCGTCCTCATCCTGCCGTCCGAGATCGCCGGTCAAGAGAAACTCCCCGGCGAATTTCTTTTTCGTCGCGTCCGGATTTTTCCAGTATTCGATCATGGTGACGGGATTGGGCTGGCGAACGCCGATGATGCCGCGTTCTCCCCTCGGCAATTCATTTCCCTCGTCATCGATGATGTGCACGTCGAAACCCGGCGTCGCCTTGCCCATCGAACCCGGGCGGATCGGAAACAGTTTTGCGTTATTCCCAATGGAGAGGTTGCATTCGGTCTGGCCGTAGCCTTCGTGGACCTCGATGCCAAAGGTCGCGCGCACCCAATCCAGCAGCTCCGCGCCCAGCGCTTCGCCGCCCGAGAAGATGCTGCGCAGCTTCACGTTCGGATTCTTGACTTCCGCCTGGCGCATGAGTTTCAGCGCGGTCGGCGGCAGAAACACGTTGCGGATCTTATGATCGGCCATCAGCTGCATCGCGGCATGCGGATCGAACTTCCGCGCGCGATGCCCGACCACCGGCACGCCGTGATAGAGCGCCGGAAACAGCACATCGAACAGGGCGCCAATCCAGGCCCAGTCGGCCGGAGTCCACATCACGTCATCAGCTTTGGGAAAGAAGTCGTGGATCATCTCGACATTGGGCAGATGGCCGAGCAGCACGCGATGGCCATGCAGCGCGCCCTTTGGATTGCCGGTCGTGCCCGAGGTATAGATGATCATCGCGGGATCGTCGGCCGCGGTGTCGACGGTGACGAACTCGGAGGACGCCGCCTGCAACGCCGGCCAGAATGATTTTGTGCCTGCCGGCGTGTCGTCGCCGACGAGGTAGATATTTTTCAGATCGGGAAGTTTATCGCGGATTCGCTTCAGCTTCTCCCAGCCGATCGCGTCGGTGACGATGGTTTTTGCGCCGGAATTGGCGAGACGAAATTCCAGCGCATCCTCGCCGAACAGCGCAAACAGCGGGATCGAGATCATGCCGGCGCGAAATGCCGCAAGATGCGCGAGCGGCAATTCCAATGATTGCGACAGGAACAACGCGACGCGGTCGCCGCGCGTCAGCCCGTCGGCGACCAGCACATTGGCGAAGCGGCGCGACATGTCGGCCAGTTCATCGAAGGACGTGTGGCGCGAGGAGCCGTCCTCATCGACATAGATCAGCGCGAGGCGCCCGCTGCCGTCGGCGTGGCGGTCGCAGCACGCGGTCGCCATGTTGAATCGCGCCGGAATTTCCCAACGAAACTCGCGGCAGAGTTTGTCGTAGTCGGCGGTTTCGGTGAGCATGAGAAGAAGCTTTCGGGTCCTTCACGAGCATCGGAACGTCCCTGCGAAAGCAGGGACCCATAACCACAGGGAGCTGTCGTCGCGCAGAGCGTCAACCAGCTCGCTCACTTTACTATCGCCGCGGCGTATGGGTCCCCGCGCCAGTGCGCAATTGCGCACAAGGCGGGGACGACATGCACCTGCAAAAATCAACCCGTCAGCGCCGCCTTCACCAGGCCACTGGCTTTGCCGAAATCCATCTGCCCGGCAAATTTGCCTTTGAGGACGCCAACAACCTTGCCCATGTCCTTCATGCCGGCCGCGCCGGTCTCCTTGATGGCGGCCGCAATCGCCGCCTTCATGTCGTCATCCGACATTTGTTTGGGGAGATACGCCGTGATCACCGCGATCTCCTCGCGCTCCTGCGCGGCGAGTTCGGCACGGCCGCCCTTTTCATAGAGCTCGACCGATTCCTGGCGCTGCTTGATCATCTTCTGAAAAACGCCGAGCAGGTCGGCATCCGACAGCGGCGGCTTGCCCTCGCCGCGTGCCGCGATATCGGCGTTCTTGATGGTCGAATTGACCATCCGCAGCGTGGAGAGCTTGCGCTCTTCCTTGGCCTTCATCGCTTCCTTGACCGCGTTGTTGATGTCGTCGCGCAGCATGGGAATCATCCTCGTTTCAGCTTTCCGCGCTGATCTAGGATGTTCGCGCCGGGGAAACAACCGCAGTTGCCCGCAATTGGCCTCGGAAAACGTCAAAAACCCATGTGAATCAGCCTCAAGCGACTTTGACGAGAGCCGCCCGCGCGACTATGTAAAGGCCTCATGACGACATCAGAAAACGCTCCAGCCTGGCCGGACCACAAGCCGACCGCACTTCTCGTGCTGGCCGATGGAACGGTGCTGGAAGGCTTTGGCCTCGGCGCTGAAGGCCACGCCGTCGGCGAGGTCTGTTTCAACACCGCGATGACCGGCTATGAGGAAATCCTCACCGACCCTTCCTATGCCGGGCAGCTCATCACCTTCACCTTCCCGCATATCGGCAATGTCGGCACCAACGACGAGGATATCGAGACGGTGAACATGGCGGCAACGCCGGGTGCCCGCGGGGTGATCCTGCGCACCGCGATCACAGAACCCTCGAATTACCGCGCCACCCGCGATCTCGACCAGTGGCTGAAGGCGCGCGGCATCATCGGCCTTTCCGGCATCGACACCCGCGCGCTGACCGCGCTGATCCGCAGCAAGGGCATGCCCAACGCCGTCATTGCCCATGCCAAAAACGGCGAGTTCGACCTTCACGGCTTGAAGGAAGAAGCGCGGGAATGGCCGGGCCTCGAGGGCATGGACCTCGTGCCGATGGTGACGTCGGCCCAGCGCTTCACGTGGGATGAAACGCCGTGGGTGTGGGAAAAAGGATTCGGCCGGCTCGCCGAGCCTGAGTTCAACGTCGTCGCCGTCGATTACGGCATCAAGCGCAACATCCTGCGCCTGCTCGCGGGCGTCGGGGCCAAGGTCACCGTGGTGCCGGCGACGACCTCGGCCGAAGACATTCTAGCGCTGCAGCCGGATGGCGTGTTCCTGTCGAACGGCCCGGGCGATCCGGCCGAGACCGGCAAATATGCGGTGCCGGTGATTCAGAAGGTGATCGATTCCGGCACGCCCACATTCGGCATCTGCCTCGGCCACCAGATGCTGGGGCTGGCCGTCGGCGCCAAGACCAGGAAAATGCATCAAGGCCATCACGGCGCCAACCATCCGGTCCGGGACGAGACCACCGGCAAGGTGGAAATCACCTCGATGAACCACGGCTTCGCGGTCGATCAGGCAACGCTGCCGAAGGGCGCGACGCAAACCCATGTCTCGCTGTTCGACGGCTCCAATTGCGGGATCGCGCTCGACGGAAAACCGGTATTTTCCGTGCAGTATCATCCGGAAGCTTCGCCGGGTCCGCGCGACTCGCACTACCTGTTCCAGCGTTTTGCCGATCTGATGCGGGCGAAGAAGCGGGCGTAAGGGCCGTTCCCCGGCTGCGCCGCGGCTTCGCCGGCGTAATGCGCTGCTGAGCCGGGGCCAACTAAAATCGATTTGATTGGTCCCGGCTCTGCGGCGCACCGTCGAAGAGGCGCTGCACCGCGTCCGGGACACGATCTCGATCTTGTGTTGCCGGTAGCTTCAATATTTTGTATGATGACCATCATTATAAAATAGATCGCAGGAATCGCTTTCCATGACCGACAACCCGATCCGCAAGATCGACTATGGCGTGACGCCGACCGAGGTAATGGCCTCGATGGCCGGGATCGATTTCCTTCGCGCCATGTTCGCAGGAAAACTGCCGGCGCCGCCGATCATGCAGAACATCGAGCCGTTTGATCATTCGGTCGAACCGGGCGTCGTGTCGTTTTCCAGCATCCCCGGATTTCGTCACTACAATCCGATCGGCTCGGTGCATGGCGGTTACGCCGCGACGCTCTTGGATTCGGCGATGGGTCTGTGCGTGCACTCGATGCTGCCGGCAGGCTCCGGCTACACCACCCTCGAATTCAAGATCAGCTTCATCCGCGCCATGACCCAGGATACCGGTGCGGTGCGTTCCGAAGGCCGCGTGCTCAATGTCGGCCGCCGCGCCGCGACCGCGGAAGCCCGCATCACCGATTCGAAGGGACGCCTGCTGGCGCACGCCACGACGACGTGTCTGGTGTTCGAGATTCCAGGTTCCGGCGCCAAGGGAATGTGACCCTATTAGACCCTCTCCCTTTGTGGGAGAGGGTGGCGAGAATGAGCCACCGGGTCGCGCGAATGCGCGCCCGATGGCAGGCTCCGCGAAATTCAAGCCGGGTGAGGGGTTCTCATCGTCGCAGACCCCCCCTCACCCGCCTCGCTTCGCTCGGCCCCCTCTCCAACAAGGGGAGAGGGGAAGAATTACTCCGAGTTGCTGCCTTCCTGGCGGGAGGCTTCGAACAAGAACCAGGTGCGCCGCTCGGTCTCGTCGATGAAGGTTTCGAGCAGGCCGGCGGTGCCGGAATCCTCGTGATCGTCGCACAGCTTGTGCGCCTTGCGCATCGCAGCGGCGACGTGCTTGTTGTCTTCCATCAATTCGCGCAGCATCTCGCGCGGCGGCACAAACGCTTCGTTGTTGTCCTTGATGGTCTGCAGTTTCGAGACCTGCCCGATCGAACGCACCGTGGTGCCGCCGAGTTTTCGCACACGCTCCGCCAACTGGTCGGTGGTGGCGAAAATCGCATCCGACTGCTCGTCGAGCATCAGATGGTAGTCACGAAAGTGACGCCCGCTGACATGCCAATGGAAATTCTTGGTCTTCAGGTAAAGCGCAAAGGCGTCGGCGAGCAGCACGTTGAGGGCGGCCGAGATTTTGTCGGCGGCGGCCTGCGGCAGGTCGGTGGGGGTATCGAGATCGGGGGAGGTTTTGCTGGCTTTGCTCACGATGGACCTTCCTGTTACGAACCGGGAATTCTAACACCCGGACAAGGCGGCGATGGACATCAGTCACCGGACCATTTAACGCCTCTCAGGCGAGGCGGTTCCCCAGGGGGAACCCCGGCATTTTCGGATATTAGAAGTCATGGACGACTGGATCGATTATTACGATTCCACACATACGATTTATGTCAGCAAGTTGCACCGCGACCTGCATTTTCAGCTGATCGCGCGGGACATTATCGGCTATATCGGCTCGCCCGACTCGGTGGTGCTGGACTATGCCTGCGGGGAAGCGCTGTCGGCGGCCAAGGTCGCCGAAGCCTGCAGCCAGCTTTATCTGGCCGAGCCGGCGCCCGGGGTGCGCGGCCGGCTGATCGCCCGTTTTGCGCCCAACACGAAGATCCGGGTGCGCTCGCTGGAAGACGTGCGGAAGATGGCCGAGCATTCCATCGATCTCGTGGTGATGAATTCGGTCACCCAGTACATGACACCGGAAGAACTGGACGGCGCCTTTGCGACGACCCGGCGGCTGTTGAAACCAGGCGGACGGCTGGTGCTGGGCGACGTGCTTCGGCCGGAGGTCGGCATGATCAGGGACGTGGTCGCGCTGTTGCGCTTTGCCGCGCATCACGGTTTTCTGCGCGACGCCCTGATTGGGCTGATCTCGACCGCGTTGTCGGATTACCGGCAATTGCGCAGCCGCGTCGGCCTGCAGCGCTACAGCGAGGCCGACATGACCGCCAAACTCGCGGCATGCGGATTTACCGCCGCGCGCGTCGCCGTCAATATCGGCCATAATCCGTGGCGAATGACCTTCATCGCGCGGCAGTCGCTGGCGTCGTGAAGGGATCGTAACCACCCGATTAGGGTTAATCCCGGCAAGCAGTAGCTCTCCGCGCGCCCGCGGGGGAAGATGGACGTGGCCCGGTGGCGGAAAGCGTCGACGCGAGAGCATTGCACTGCTCTTTATCCTGGTTCAAATCCAGGCCGGGCCTCCAGCCTTCGCAGGCTGCGCCTGCTTCGGCTAGGCAAGCCGTCTCGTGGCGAAGGCTGTCCCGCCGTAGCTCCAGAGCGGAGGCGGACGAGGCTAAGCTCTTCCCCCAAACCTCTTCCAGAACAGACAAAATGCCGGTTGACGGCCCGTTTTTGGGGGTTTCGCGGCTGCGAAAACTGGTCTAAAGACCGCGTGCGCGCGAGGGCCTGCCTCACGCAGTGTTTAGAGGGACGCGCGGAATGCGCGCCCTTTTTTTGTGCCTATTTTCCTGCTGCTACCCGCGAGACTTGATGCCCAAAAGAACCGACATCTCCACCATCCTGATCATCGGCGCCGGGCCCATCGTCATTGGCCAGGCCTGCGAGTTCGATTACTCGGGCACGCAGGCGGTGAAGACGCTCAAGGAAGAGGGCTATCGGATCGTCCTGGTCAATTCCAACCCGGCGACGATCATGACCGATCCGGAGCTGGCGGACGCGACCTATATCGAGCCGATCACGCCCGAGATCGTCGCCAAGATCATCGAGAAAGAACGCCACGTCATTCCCGGCGGCTTCGCGCTGCTGCCGACCATGGGCGGGCAGACCGCGCTGAATTGCGCGCTGTCGCTGCGCCGGCTGGGCACGCTCGCCAAATTCGACGTCGAGATGATCGGCGCTACGGCGGACGCGATCGACAAGGCCGAAGACCGCCAGCTGTTTCGCAACGCCATGGAGAAGATCGGGCTGCAGACGCCGAAGTCGCGGCTCGCCAACGCCTCCGGCTTAAAAAAAACAGACCGCGACAAATATCTCGCCGATCACGAAAAGCTCGAAGGCGAAGCGCTGGAGCAATTCGAGCGGCAGTGGACGCTTGGCGAGAACGAGCGGCGCAAGCGCTATCAGCAGCAGGCGCTTGCCGAAGCGCTGATGGCGCTGTCGGAAATCGGCCTTCCCGCAATCATCCGGCCCTCCTTCACCATGGGCGGCACCGGCGGTGGCATCGCCTACAACAAAGAAGAGTTCATCGACATCATCGAGCGGGGCTTGGACGCCTCGCCGACCAACGAGGTCCTGATCGAGGAATCCGTACTCGGCTGGAAAGAGTTCGAGATGGAGGTGGTGCGCGACAAAAAAGATAACTGCATCATCGTCTGTTCAATCGAGAACCTCGATCCGATGGGCGTTCACACCGGCGATTCGATCACGGTCGCGCCGGCATTGACGCTCACCGACAAGGAATACCAGATCATGCGTGACGCCTCGCTCGCGGTGCTGCGCGAGATCGGGGTGGAAACCGGCGGCTCCAACGTGCAGTTCGGCGTCAATCCGGCCGACGGGCGCATGGTCGTGATCGAGATGAATCCGCGGGTGTCGCGCTCGTCCGCGCTCGCCTCGAAAGCCACCGGTTTTCCGATCGCCAAGGTCGCAGCCAAACTCGCGGTCGGCTACACGCTCGATGAAATTGCCAACGACATCACCGGCGGCGCGACGCCGGCTTCGTTCGAGCCGACCATCGATTACGTGGTCACCAAGATCCCGCGCTTTGCGTTCGAGAAATTTCCCGGCGCCTCCACCACGCTGACCACCTCGATGAAGTCGGTCGGCGAAGTGATGGCGATCGGCCGGACTTTCCAGGAGAGCCTGCAAAAGGCGCTGCGCGGGCTCGAGACCGGCCTCACCGGTTTGGATGAGATCGAGATCGATGGCCTAGGCCGCGACGACGACAAGAACGCGATCCGCGCGGCGCTCGGCACGCCGACGCCGAACCGTCTGTTGCAGGTGGCGCAGGCAATGCGGCTCGGCTGGAGCGATGAAGATATCTTCAACTCCTGCAAGATCGATCCGTGGTTCCTGGCCGAGATGCGCGCCATCGTCGACATGGAAGCCAAGGTTAGGCAGGACGGCCTGCCGCCGAACGCGTTCGGCCTGCGCACGCTGAAGGCCATGGGTTTTTCCGACGCGCGGCTTGCCGTGCTCGTCAACCTGACCGAAGCCGAGGTGAAGGCGCGCCGGCATTTGCTTGGCGTGCGTCCGGTGTTCAAGCGCATCGACACGTGTGCGGCCGAGTTCGCCTCGCCAACGGCCTACATGTATTCGACTTATGAAGCGCCGTTCGCCGGGAAAGCCGCGGATGAAAGCGCGCCGTCGGCAAAAGACAAGGTCATCATTCTCGGCGGCGGACCCAATCGAATCGGTCAGGGCATCGAGTTCGATTACTGCTGTTGCCATGCCTGCTTCGCGCTGCATGATGCCGGCTACGAATCCATCATGATCAACTGCAATCCGGAGACGGTCTCGACCGACTACGACACCGCCGACCGGCTGTACTTCGAGCCGCTGACGGCCGAGGACGTGCTCGAAATCATCAAGACCGAGAAACAAAACGGCCGCCTGCATGGCGTCATCGTGCAGTTCGGCGGCCAGACGCCTCTGAAGCTAGCGCACGCGCTGGAGGAAGCCGATGTGCCGATTCTCGGCACCTCGCCCGACGCCATCGACCTTGCCGAAGACCGCGACCGCTTCAAGCGCGTGCTCGATAAACTGAGGCTGAAACAGCCGAAGAACGGCATCGCCTATTCGGTCGAGCAGGCGCGGCTGGTTGCGGCTGATCTCGGCCTGCCGCTGGTGGTGCGGCCGTCTTACGTGCTCGGCGGCCGCGCGATGCAGATCATCCGCGAGGAGCATCAACTGAGCGATTATCTGCTCGGCACCCTGCCCGAGCTCGTGCCGGGCGACGTCAAGGCGCGCTATCCCAACGACAAGACCGGGCAGATCAACACCGTGCTCGGCACCAATCCGTTGTTGTTCGACCGCTATTTGTCCGACGCCACCGAGATCGACGTCGATTGTCTCTCCGACGGCAAGGACACCTTCATCGTCGGCATCATGGAGCATATCGAGGAAGCCGGCATTCACTCGGGCGACAGCGCCTGCTCGCTGCCGCCGCATTCGCTCAATGCCGAGATGATCACCGAGCTCGAGCGGCAAACGCGTGAACTTGCATTAGGTCTCGACGTGGTCGGGTTGATGAACGTGCAATACGCCATCAAGGACGGCGACATCTATGTGCTCGAAGTCAATCCACGCGCCTCGCGCACGGTGCCCTTCGTCGCCAAGGTGATCGGCATGCCGGTGGCCAAGATCGCGGCGCGGCTGATGGCCGGCGAGAAGCTTGCCGATTTCAAGCTGACCAAGCCCAAGCTCGGGCATGTCGGCGTCAAGGAGTCGGTATTTCCGTTTGCCCGCTTCCCCGGCGTCGACACCGTGCTCGGTCCGGAAATGCGCTCGACCGGCGAGGTCATGGGCATCGACCGCACCTTCGAAATTGCGTTTGCCAAGAGCCAGCTCGGCGGCGGCACCCGCGTCCCACGCAAGGGCACCGTATTCGTCTCGGTGCGCGAGAGCGACAAGACCCGCATCGTGGATGCGGTTCGGCTGTTAGCCTCGCTCGGTTTCAAGGTGATGGCGACTTCGGGAACGCAGCGCTTCCTCAGCGATCACGGGGTGCCGGCGGAGAAGGTTAACAAGGTGCTGGAAGGCCGGCCGCATATCGTCGACGCCATTACCAATGGCGATATCCAGCTCGTCTTTAACACGACCGAGGGGCCGCAGGCATTAGCCGATAGTCGCTCGTTGCGGCGCGCTGCCCTCTTGCATAAAGTGCCGTATTACACCACTCTTTCAGGTGCCGTGGCGGCTGCCCAGGGTATCCGCGCTTATCTGGGCGGAGACCTTGAGGTCCGCACCTTGCAAAGCTATTTTTCCGAAAGCTGATCATTAGCGGGCCACAAAGCGCCCGCAAGGTGCTTGGAACTCTCCGCCTGTATCGATGTTTGAATCGGCCCTCTCGGGGCCGAAATTTAATGAGCTTTTCCGGATTATTTCAGCCGGGAGGCCTGATCTGCAAGACGTTTCGCGCGGGCCGCAGCTTGGCTGTGGCCCGCACGGACAAGGGATAGAGAAGATGATGGAAAAGGTTCCTATGACCGCCGGCGGCTATGCAGCGCTGGAGGTCGAGTTGAAAAAACGCCAGTCGGAGGATCGTCCGCGCATTATCGAGCATATCGCGGAGGCGCGCTCGCATGGCGATCTTTCCGAAAACGCGGAATATCACGCCGCGAAAGAAGAGCAGTCGCATAACGAAGGCCGCATTGCCGAGCTCGAAGACAAGCTCGCGCGCGCCGACATCATCGACATCTCGAAGCTTTCCGGCGACACCATCAAATTCGGCGCCACCGTCACGCTGGTCGATGAGGACACCGAGAAGAAGGCGGTGTGGCAGATCGTCGGCGAAGTCGAAGCCGACGCCAAGAAGGGCAGAATTTCCATCACCTCGCCATTGGCGCGCGCGCTGATCGGCAAGAAGAAAGGCGCCTCGGTGGAGGTCGTGGCCCCCGGCGGTGCCAAGGCCTATGAGATCACCAAGGTCGAGTGGCGCTGATTTTTCGCAAAGCCAAAACGACTTGAATCATAAAGCCGCGCCTTATAAGCGCGGCTTTTCTTCTGCGCGGCGGCGGAATAGTTTTCGTAGGTGGGGGTTGGGTGTAGGGGCCGCAAAAGCTTGCGGGCACTGCAACATTTCCAAACATCCGAGGTGTCAAAACAGGGGGCTATGACATGGACCAGACGTTTTCGAAGTTTCAGCCGATCGCGCTTAGCTTGTTTCGCTTCATTACCGGGCTGCTGTTCTTGCAGTACGGCCTCGCCAAAATCCTGAAATTTCCGGCAGGCATGCCGTTCGACAAGGTTGAATTGTTCTCGATGATCGGTGCGGCCGGTACGATCGAACTGATCCTCGGCACGTTGCTGATGATCGGCCTGTTTACGCGCATTGCCGCTTTCATCCTGTCGGGCGAAATGGCGTTCGCCTATTTCATCAGCCATTTTCCGCGCGGGTTCTTCCCGTTGATCAATAACGGCACCGCCGCGATCCTGTTCTGCTTCGCCTGCCTTTATCTTGCGACGTCGGGCGGCGGACCGTACAGCGTCGATGCAAAGCTGGGAAAGAGCTGACGGCGTAGCAGTCGTTCCGGGGCGCCTCGAAGAGGCGAGCTATCATGTGCAATTGCACATCAGAGAATCTCGAGATTCCGGGTCTGGTGCTAACGCTCCATCCCGGAATGACGGATTAATTTTTCGCCTTCACTTCCAGCGGCACCGCCGCTTCATATTTCGAATTGTGCAGCACCAGCGACGTTCGCACGTTTCTCACATGCGGCGCCGCGGTCAGGTGCGTAACGAAATCCTGGAATGTCGCCATATCCGGCGCCACGCATTTCAGAACGAAGTCGACTTCGCCCGACAGCATCCAGCATTCCCGTACCAGCGGCTCGGCGCGAACGAACTCCTCAAACGCGCGCAAGTCGGCGTCGGCCTGGCTCGACAAATGCACCGAGGCAAATACGGTGACGTCGAAACCGAGCTTCCGCGGATCGAGCAGCCCGCGATAGCCCTGAATGTAGCCGGCCTCCTCCAGCGTGCGGACCCGCCGCAGGCACGGCGGCGGAGAAATCCCGACCCGCTTGGCCAACTCCACATTGGTGATTCGGCCGTCAGCCTGGATTTCACTGAGGATTTTGAGATCGATTTCGTCAAGATTCTTCGACACGAGGTCCGGGTTCCACAAGGTAAGGATGCTTGCGCGGTTGGCCGCCAATTTTTGCGGTCGCTGCGGTAACACTCTTAGCCCAGCTCGGCCACGGCGCGCAATTTTATTACGCGTGCGCTGCGCCAATTTTACCGCTCACGGGAAATTTTGCTCATTTGAATTGCAATTCTTGCATAGCTCGCCAGATGCCTTAGACTTGCATTTGACACTTTCGGCGTCATCGCGGCGCCTTCCCGGGCGAAAACCCGCTTAAGCCCTCATCAAATTCCCCTCGGAACGGGATCTGTCCATGCCTGCACCTATTCACGCCAAGGTCGTCATCATCGGTTCCGGGCCGGCCGGCTACACGGCGGCGATTTACGCGGCGCGCGCCATGCTCGAACCGGTGCTGATCCAGGGCATCCAACCCGGCGGCCAGCTCACCATCACGACCGACGTCGAGAACTATCCGGGCTTTGCCGATGTGATCCAGGGCCCGTGGCTGATGGAGCAGATGGAGAAGCAGGCGGCGCATGTCGGCACCAACATCGTCACCGATTTCGCCAACAAGCTCGAACTCGCCCAGCGGCCGTTCCGCCTGACCTGCGACTCTGGCGACGTCTATCTCGCCGAAACCGTCATCCTCGCCACCGGCGCACAGGCGCGCTGGCTGGGGCTTCCGACGGAAGAGAAATTCAAAGGCTTTGGCGTCTCGGCGTGCGCGACCTGCGATGGGTTTTTCTATCGCAACAAAGAAGTCATTGTGGTCGGCGGCGGCAACACAGCGGTCGAGGAGGCGCTGTTCCTCACCAACTTTGCCTCGCAGGTGACCGTCGTGCATCGCCGCGACCACTTCCGCGCCGAGCGCATCCTGCAAGACCGCCTGTTCAAGCATCCCAAGATCAAAGTCGTGTGGGACAGCGCGATCGACGAAATTCGTGGGCAAGAAGGCCCCGCCAAAGTGACCCATGTCCGGCTGAAGAACGTCAAGACCGGCGCACTGACCGAACTTCCGGCCGACGGTGTCTTCGTCGCGATCGGCCATGCGCCGGCGACCGACCTTGTCGCCGGGCAGGTCAAGCTCAAGCCGTCGGGCTATGTCGAGGTCGCGCCGAACTCGACCGCCACTTCCGTGCCCGGCCTGTTTGCCGCAGGCGACGTGGCCGACGAAACCTACCGGCAAGCGGTCACAGCCGCCGGCCTTGGCTGCATGGCCGCCCTCGAAGCCGAACGTTTTCTGGCGCTCCGCGCGAATGACCGCGCGGCAGCGGAATGAATTTTCATCGAACCCGAGACGGATTTACGAATATGGATTGGGACAAACTGAAGGTGTTTCACGCGGCGGCCGAAGCGGGAAGCTTCACGCATGCCGGCGAGCAACTCGGTCTCTCGCAATCGGCCGTTTCCCGCCAGGTCTCGGCGCTCGAACAGGAATTGTCGGTCTCGCTATTCCATCGCCATGCCCGCGGTCTGATCCTGACCGAGCAAGGCGACCTGTTGTTTCGCACTGCCCATGACGTGTTCATGCAGCTGCAGGCCGCCCGCGCCAAGCTCACCGACAGCCGCGAGCGCCCGAGCGGCGATCTCAAGATCACTACGACGCCCGGTGTCGGCATCAACTGGCTGATTCCCCGCCTCGGCGAGTTCACTGCGCTCTATCCGGAAATCCGGATCTCGCTGATCGTCACCGACGAAGAACTCGATCTTTCGATGCGCGAGGCCGACGTCGCGATCCGGACCCGCAAGCCGACGCAGCCGGACCTGATCCAGCGCAAACTGTTTGCGATGGGCTTTCATGCCTATTGCTCGCCGGAATACGTCAAGCGATTCGGCACGCCGCGTACGCTCGACGAACTCGACGCCCACCGCATCATCACGCTGGCCGACGGACAAGTCGCGCCGCATCTGCAAAACCGCAATTGGCTGGTCGAGGCCGGCCGCAACGGAACCGGCCCGCGCGAGGCTTATTTCAGGGTCAACAACATCCTTGGTCTGGTCCGCGCCTGCCAGCAGGGCCTCGGTATCGCTGCGCTGCCGGACTATCTCGTGGAAGATAACAGCCGCCTGGTCCAGCTGTTTGGCGAATCGGATTCGATCCAGCTCGACACCTATTTCGTTTATCCCGAGGAATTGAAAACGGTCGCGCGCGTCCAGGTGTTTCGCGACTTCGTGGTGAGCAAGGCGCAGCGCTGGCCGTCCTAAAGCGCGGTGAAGGCCCTCATCGCGCTTTAGCTTTTTGGTTGCGCGTAATCTTTTCGGAAAACCGCTGCACACTTTTCCGTATGACGCGGTAATTATCGGTCGATAACCGGTCTCCGCATGTCTGACATGCGGTCCACCCCGTTGCTGCAAGGCGCTAGGGAAGCCCATACTATTCGGACACTGAGCTTTCGCGCTGCGCAAATGTCCCCCTCCTCCAGTGGCGCGGGTGTTCGGTTATCCCTCTTGGAAGGTGATTGTGTCGGCCCAACGAGGCCAATACTTAGAGCCGGGCTCTCGCGAGCCCGGCTTTTTTTCTGCTCGCATTTTCGATGACGAAGCATTTTTCATGATGAGAAAAACGCTCTTCCGTTGACAGCAGAACCGGCGCACCGCATCATTGCCTCCATGATCACGAATGCGTGCGCAACCGCTGTGAAAAAAGCCTCCCTCTCGGGGGCTTCGGATCGACGCGCGCGATAGAGTTTTAGCTCACGCCCGATCTTTGAACCCCCGCCGCGAGGTGGGGTTTTTTGTGTCCCGTCTCCGGCCAATTAGGAGATGGACCATGACATCAGACCCGGAATCTCTCAGCCTTCGCTCACACCTAGCTGGCCTCTGGCTGCCGCTCATCACGCCGTTCTGCGACGGCGTCGTGGATGTAGTTTCGTTACGACGACTGGTGCGCCACTACGCATGCTCGCCGATCGATGGATTGATCCTGGCTGCGACCTCGGGCGAAGGGTTGACCCTCGGGCTCGCCGAACTCGAATGGATTGTCGCGGTGACGCGGGAGGCGCTCGCCGAAAGCCGGCGCACTTTGCCGATCTGCCTTGGACTTGCCGGAAGCTACACCAGGAAGCTTTGTCACACGCTGGATGAAACGGCCGGCTGGCCGATCGACGGCTACCTGATCTCGAGTCCCTATTACTCGCGTCCGTCGCAACGCGGCCTCTCGCAACACTTCACCGCGCTTGCCGACCATGCGTCCTGGCCGATCGTGCTTTACAACATCCCCTACCGTTCGTCGGTCGCGCTCGAGACCGAGACGCTGCTTGAACTCGCTGACCATCCCAACATCGTCGGCATGAAGGACTGCGGCGCCAACCGCGCGCAATCGATCGACCTGTTGCGGCGCCGGCCAGCCGGCTTTCGCATCCTGACCGGCGAGGATGCCCTGTATTACGACGCGCTAAGCGATGGCGCCGACGGCGCCATCCTGTTGTCGGCCCATATCGAGACATCGACGTTTGCCGCGATCGGCAAGCATTTCCGGGAAGGCCGAAGCGAGGAAGCGCGCGAGCATTGGGAAAGCGTGTCCGCCCTCACGCGGTTGCTGTTTGCCGAGCCGAGCCCGGCGCCGGCCAAGTATTGGCTGGCGCGCACCGGTCTGATCGACAGCGCCGAGGTTCGCTTGCCGATGGTGGAGGTGAGCTGTGACCTCGCTGCACGGCTCGACGAGGAGATCGCGCGGCGAGTCAGTCATGTTACCGATAGCGCGATTTCCTCCACTACCCGCAGCCGCCCGCGGCCCCGATGGCTACGATCACTCGTAACCTGGCCGAACCGCCTCGTGGCTCATTGGCAGCGCAGAGAAACAATCAGAACACTTCAATCGCTGAGCGACCATCAACTCCGTGATATCGGAATCCGACGCGACCAAATCGAACCGGCCGTCAGAGGTTCGGTTCCCTTGATGTGACAGTCTGAGTTCACCCCCGGCGCAGGCCTCGCTGCCATCCTATCGAAATGCTGTGATATTGTGACCGATGTGAAAGAACGGCCGGAGGTTTCGTGACCGGCGAACGCGTGGAACGACGACTGGCGGCGGTGTTGGCGGGGACGGTCGAGGACTACGGCCGCCTGATGCGCGCCGACGAGGAAGCCGTCTTGATCCGGCTCAAGACCATCCGACAGACCTTCGTTGCGCCGGCTATCGAATCCCATCGCGGACGTATCGTGAAGACGTCCGGCGACACCATGCTGGCGGAGTTCGCAAGACCGGTAGATGCGGCGCGCAGCGCCGTAGAGGTCCAGCGCGCGATGGCTGCACAGAACGGCGGCAAAGCGAAGGAGGCCAAAATCGAATTTCGAATCGGCATGCATGTCGGCGACATCATGATCGACGAGAACGATATATTCGGCGACTGCGTCAATATCGCCGTGCGGCTTCAGGGGCTGGCCGATCCCGGCGGCATCTGACTCTCGGATGACGCCCACCGGCAGGTCCGCGGCAAGTTCGAACTCATCTGCCAGGACCTCGGGCCGCAGCAGCTGAAAAACATTGCCGAACCGATTCGGGTTTGGCGGGTCTCCTTCGGCGAGGATAAGCGTTTCACGAGAGAAGGTGCGGCGCAAATCCCGTCCTCGTTGCTCACGACGGAGCCAGCACTCGAGCTTCCGGCCAAACCTTCGATCGCGGTATTGCCGTTCGCGAATCTGGCCGACGATCCCGCGCAGGACTATTTTGCCGACGGCCTCGTCGAAGACATCATCACCGCGCTGTCACGCTTCAAGTCGCTGTTCGTGATCGCGCGGAATTCTTCGTTCGCCTACAAGGGCAAGCCGATCGACATAAAGCAGGTCGGGCATGATCTCGGCGTGCGCTATGTGCTCGAAGGCAGCGTGCGAAGGGACGGTTCAAGGCTGCGGATTACGGGGCGGCTCATCGATGCCTCCACGGGTACGCATTTATGGGCCGAAGAGTTCGATGGGCCGATGGCCGATGTGTTCGAACTTCAGGACAAGGTTGCCTCCCACGTCGCCGGCGTGATCGATCCCCTGCTGCTCGATGCCGAGATCAGGCACGTGTCGGAGCATCCGACGGCCGATATGAACGCGTATCACCTTTATCTGCGCGCGATGCCGCACCTACGCGCGTGGTCGCGCGAGGATAATCTACAAGCGATCGGGCTGCTCGAACAGGCCGTGGAATGCGATCCACGATATGGAATGGCGCTGGCTTCGCTGGCGCTCTGTCATTCGCAGAACGTCTCGAGCGGATGGACTGACGAAATCGCGCGTGAAAGCGAACGGAGCATCGTTTGGGCGCGCCGGGCGCTGGACGCTGCGCCCGACGATCCCTCCGCCGTCACCTCGGCAGCCGGAGCGCTGTTAAATACCGGTGAAGACGTCGAAACCCTGAAGCGGCTGGTCGATGGCGCGCTCGCCCGCAATCCCAGTCATGCTTTCGCCTGGCTATGGAGCGGCTGGATGCGCACGGTTTCCGGCGAATCTAATCTCGCGATTGAGCATTTCGAGACCTCGATGCGGCTCGATCCCCGCATGACGCGACGGGCGTTTCATCTCACGGGACTCGGCATGTGCCATTTCTTCGAGCATCGTTTCGATCAAGCAGCCAGGTTTCTGGAAGATTCATTCCGTGAGCTGCCGACCTATCCCCTCACCGGCTGGTTCCTCACTGCCTGTTACGCCAGGATGGGACGCGTGGGCGAGGCACGCGAATTCGCAAGCCGCGACGGCATCGTGCCGGGCGGCGCCTGGTTGGCGGTCCATCGGTTGCTGGGCCACGCCGCGCATCGCGATATGGCGCTATCCGGGCTCAAGCTTGCGACAGGTCAGGAATCTGACGCCTGAGCCTCGCGAAATTATGAGACGCTTTGGCATGGCACAAAGTCGGCCTGCGCGCCTTAATAGGCCGAATTCATCGGTCGAAATCGCGAGAGCGCGGCGACATGAACAAAATCACCGTCTCTGCTGAAGACCACCTTCCCCGGCAGCGCGTCCCCATTCTCGATGCCGAGATGAGTTATGTGACGGTCGGCCAGGGCAATCCGATCGTATTCCTCCACGGGAATCCAACGTCATCCTATCTTTGGCGCAACGTCATTCCCCATGTCAGCGATCTCGGCTGGTGTCTGGCGCCGGACCTCATCGGCATGGGGCAGTCGGCGGCTTCTCCTCACGGCGCTTATCGGTTTCGCGATCATGCGCGCTATCTCGACGCCTGGTTTGACGCGCTCGATTTGCGCGAAAACGTGACGCTGGTGCTGCACGATTGGGGATCGGCGCTTGGTTTTCACTGGGCGTCGCGGCATTCCGAACGCATCCGCGCCATCGCCTATATGGAATCGATTGTGCGGCCGCGCGAATGGGAAGACCTTCCGCCAAGCCGGGCGCCGCTCTTTCACGACCTGCGTTCCGCGAAAGGCGAAGCGATGATCTTCGACCAAAACTTATTCATCGAGGTGTTGCTGCCGAAACTCGTCATCCGTCCGCTCGGCGAGATGGAAATGAACGCGTACCGGCGGCCGTTCCTTAACCCATCGTCGCGGTTGCCGACGCTGATGTGGCCGCGGGAGCTGCCGATCGGCGGCGAACCCGCCGACGTCGTGGCGATCGTTGAAAACTACGGAAACTGGCTTCTCCAAAGCCCGCTGCCCAAATTGTTCATCAATGCCGAACCGGGTTCGATGCTGATCGGCCGCTCACGTGATTTCTGCCGGCGCTTTCCGAACCAGCAGGAGATCACGGTTTCCGGCCTGCATTTCATTCAGGAAGACAGCCCCGACGAGATCGGCGCGGCGCTGGCGCGTTTCATTGGCGCCCATATCTCGAAACGAAACTGACTAAAGCCTGGCGCGCGCCAGCCGCAGCGCGTTGCCGATCACGCTGACCGAAGACAGCGCCATCGCCGCTGCACCCAGCATCGGCGACAGCAGGATGCCGAATAGAGGATAGAGAGCGCCTGCCGCGATCGGCACACCGGCGGCGTTATAAACAAAGGCGAAGGCGAGATTTTGCCGGATGTTGCGCATGGTCGCTGCCGACAGCCGGCGCGCCCGCACCAGCCCGGCCAGATCGCCGGTCAAAAGCGTAATACCCGCGCTTTCGATCGCGACATCCGTGCCGCCCCCCATGGCGACGCCAACGTCGGCGGAAGCCAACGCCGGCGCATCGTTGACGCCATCGCCGACCATGGCGACGCGGCGGCCCTCCTTGCGCTGGCGCTGCACCACGTCGCCCTTGCGTTCTGGCAAAACCCCCGCCTCGATTTCCGCGATGTCGAGCTGTGCGGCCACCGCGCGGGCGGTGGTCGCGTTGTCGCCGGTCAGCATCACGATGCGCAGGCCTTCCGACCGCAATGCGGCGATGGCGGCTTTCGCCGAGGCCTTGATCGGATCGGCGACGGCGATGACGCCCGCTGGCCCGCCATCGATTGCAATATAGACCGTGGTCGCGCCGGAGACCCGCGCAGCCTCGGCGGCAATCTCGAACCCGGACACCGCGATATTCAAATCACCCATCAACGCGGCATTGCCGAGCGCAACCGCTTTGCGTCCGATGTTGCCGGTGGCTCCTTTGCCTGGATGAGCGATAAAGTTGGAGACCTGATCGAGTGGCAGAGCGCGGGCCTTGGCGGCCTCGATGATCGCGCGCGCCAGCGGATGCTCGCTGGCCTGTTCGACGCTGGCCGCCAACCGCACCAGCGTGTTTTCGTCGACGCCCGGGGCGGTCACGACCGAGGCAACTTTTGGTTTGCCTTCGGTCAACGTGCCGGTTTTGTCGATGACAATGGTGTCGATCCGTTCGAATGCTTCCAGCGCTTCGGCGTCGCGGATCAAGATGCCGGCCCGCGCGCCGCGTCCCACCCCGACCATGATCGACATCGGCGTGGCGAGGCCGAGCGCGCAGGGACAGGCGATGATCAACACGGTCACTGCCGCGACCAAACCAAGGGCAAAGCGCGGTTCGGGTCCGAAAACGATCCAGGCGGCAAAAGCGATAACGGCGGAAGCCAGCACCACCGGCACGAACCAGCCGGAAACGCGATCGGCGAGACGCTGAACCGGCGCCCGCGACCGCTGCGCACGCGCCACCATGTCGACGATCCGCGCCAGCATGGTGTCACGGCCGACCTGTTCGGCGCGCAGCACTAGCGCGCCGCTTTGATTGACCGTGCCGCCAATGACGCGCGCGCCGTCAGCCTTGGCCACCGGCATCGGTTCGCCCGTCACCATGGATTCATCGACAAACGACTGTCCCTCGGTGACGAGGCCATCGACCGGAATTTTCTCGCCGGGACGCACGCGCAGGCGGTCGCCGACTGCGATCGCATCGATCGCGACGTCCTCGTCACCGTGATCGGTGATGCGCCGCGCGGTTTTCGGCGCCAGACCCAACAACGCGCGGATCGCGCCCGAGGTACGTTCGCGCGCCCGCAATTCCAGTACTTGCCCGAGCAGCACCAGCACCGTGATCACGGCGGCCGCCTCGAAATAGACCGCGACGGCGCCATGCATATCGCGGAAGCCGGCCGGGAAGATCTGCGGGAAGAGCGTGCCGATCGCGCTATAGAGATAGGCGACGCCGGTGCCCATCGCGATCAGCGTGAACATGTTGAGGTGGCGTGAGACGACCGAGCGCCAGCCACGGACGAAAAATGGCGCGCCAGCCCACAGCACCACCGGCGTCGACAGCGCGAAGGAAATCCAGTTCGACCATGGCGGCGGAACAAGGTGCATCAGGCCGAGATGCCGGCCCATCTCGATCGCAAACACCGGCGCGGTCAGGACCAATGCGATCCAGAATCGCTTCGTCATGTCGATCAATTCGGGATCGGGTCCCTGGTCGAGCGAAACCTGCTCCGGCTCGAGCGCCATGCCGCAGATCGGGCAACTTCCCGGACCGACCTGTCGGATTTCCGGATGCATCGGGCAGGTGTAGATCGTGCCCGCAGGCTCTTGCCGCTTTGGCGCAGGTCGCGCCTGCTCGGGTTTGGGCTTGAGAAAGTTTTCCGGGTCGGCCTGGAAGCGTTCGCGGCAACGCGCGCCGCAAAACAGATATTCCTGGCCCTTGTATTCGAACCGATGCCTGGCGGTCTCGCGCTTGACCTTCATGCCGCAGACCGGATCGATTGCGACCTCGGCATCCTGATCGGCTGTGCCCTCATGCTTACCGCCGCAGCAGGAGCCGGCGGCCGGCTTCGCGTGATCGTGGCCGGCGTGGCCGCCATGATGGTCTTGGTGATGGCAGGCCTGAGGTTGGCCGGTAGGCGTGGCTTCAGCGCCGTGTATCGATTCGCCCTGCGCCATCCTTTGATTCCGTCTCTCTTGAAAATTATACCCTAGGGGGGTATATGACGCCTATGCGCCAGGAGATCAAGACGTCCTGCCTGAAAAGGCTGAAACGAATCGAGGGCCAGATCCGCGGGCTTGCGGGCATGGTCGAGGACGACCGCTATTGCATCGATGTCGTCACGCAAATCGCGGCGGCGAAGGCGGCACTCCGTCGCGTCGAGGAGGAAATCCTGCGCGACCATGTCGCCCATTGCGTCGAACACGCCATCATGTCCGGCGACAAAGCCGATCAGCGCCGCAAGATCACGGAGCTAATGGATGTGGTCGGCCGCGCCGAGCGGTAAGCGCATGCTCCGGAAAAGTGTATAGCGGTTTTCCGAAAGGGCATGCGCAAACGATATGCCGCATGATCGATCGCAGACTGAGCACAACTCGTTTGGTTAACGGGCGCTGAAATGCCCCGTTAAACTCTGCGCCGATGGCGGGTCCGTATTTTTAGGACTTTATCGGTATGAAATGCCCCAATCACCAACAAGCCGGGGGGCAAACCATGACCGCTGAGACCATCCCAAACAAGCGTTTTGCGAATTCCAAATGGGCCGAGAGGAAGCAGGATTTCCTGATCGTTTCATCGTTCGGGCTGTGGGCGATGCTGCTCGGCTTCTCGCCGGTGCTGGCCGTTCGCTTTCTGGTTGGAAGCTGACGGCGCGTCACATCGTTGCCGGACTAAAAACAAGAAGCGCGGGGGCGTTATGGACACTCAAGACAACTCAGACCTCAATTCGGGCAGCTTTTGCATCCAGGACATTATCTGGGCGGTCGGCATCTGGTCGGTGATCCTGACCCTGTCGCCGGTCGTGATGTTCTACGTGCTGATGGTGAACTGACGTTCACGCAACATCATCCCGCGTGAGCTCCCCTAGTGCCCACGCGGGATGATGTTGCCTTGACCGCTCAACCGGCAGCTAGCGCGACGGAATCGGTGCCGCACCGTTTCCGTACATTGGGTCCGATCTACTAGGCCGCCTGCTTGTGCATCGTGCCGCTCGCCGACGCGGTGCCGCGGATCGCCTTCACCGAACGTTCGATCGCCGCCCACAACCTGCCGATTTCCGCCGCCGCACGGCCTTCGGCAAAATATTCGCGGGCGCCTTCGCCCTTGCCTAGCGCCATCAGGAGATCTGCACGGTTGGTGATCTGCCCGCCCCATACCGGTGCGCGGAACTTGATCAATGCTTCGCGGGCGATCGTGACGATGCGGCTTTCCACCTCGTCGCGCCGGGCAGGCGCACCGTTGAGCACGACCGCATAAGGTTTGCGCGCCGAACGGCACATCTGAATCGTTTCCTGCACCGCGTTGACGTCAAAGACGCCCGGCCGCGCCGGAATCACGACCATGGTGGCGTTCTTGATGGCGTCATCGACCACGGCCGACAGATTTGGCGGCGTATCGATGAACACCCATTCGTAGCCGTCGCGCTTGGCCGCGGCGACGATGCCGCTGACCGAATTGACGGCGGTCTTGATCGCCGGTTCGTTGGTACCACGCAGTTTATGCCACAACGTCAGCGATCCCTGCGGGTCGGCATCGACCAACAGGCACGGCTTGGTTGTCTTGTGGACATGCGCAGCGAGATGGGCAGCCAGGGTACTCTTTCCCGAGCCACCTTTACGCGACGCAAAAACAATGACGTTCATCCTCTTCGCCTCCAGATTGACCCCAGATAACGAAAAATGAATCAGCGCGCTGATTCGTGGAAGAAGAATTTAGGGTCAATTGTGGCGATGCCCACGAATAGTCGGGGGGGTTGTTTTTGAGACATACCCGGTTTCGCCGACCCCGATGAGCCGTCAAGGTATCCGCGGTTGAACGGCCGGCGGCCGATCAGTCCTCGTTCGCGTCCGAAGCGACGCGTTTGCGTATCCTGTGAAGCCTTGCCGGCCTGACTTCCGTACGCTCAGCCCTGAAGTAAACCCGGCAGCCCGGGCTAAGCTCAGCCTGTTTTCTGACCATGCAGGCGGTTACCCGCTGCACGTCCGGAATCTCAGAACCGCACAGGCTGAATGCATCGCCCATGCAAGCCTGCTGTTGGTCGGCGGTGTAGGCCCAGCCGGCTGTGGGCCATACCCACAACGCGGCGGCCAGAATGATTCCACTCCCAAGCCGACTTCCAAGCCCACTACCCAGTCGTTCTCTTCCAAGCGCAAAAGCACCCATGTCATCCCCCAAATCACCCCAGACTCAGATTCTGGGTGAGCGACATGGTGTTGGCAAGCAGGCGCGCACGCGCTTTGCGGCGTGAGGGGGAATTGCCCACATGGAACCGCAAGCGCCGTTGAACACGGCCTTCAGGCGCCGCTTCTCCCGCGCAGTCCTGCAACCGGCAAAGATTTCGTAAATTGAAACAAATCAAAGCTACGACACGACGTCTCGGTTAACCCGTGGTTTACCCTGCGGATCGACTTTCGAAAGCGTGAGCCTGGTTCTCTAAACGGCTCTCGCATCCGAGGAAGACGCGCCATGTCCATCTCATCCGTTTCCAACACCGCGGCCAATTCCGCCCAGACCACCGCCAACAGCCAGGCAAATTTCCGTCAAACGCTCAACCAGCTCTTCAGCGACGTCAGTTCCGGAAACCTTTCGAATGCGCAGCAGGCCTATTCGACGCTGAGCGACCTGCAAAGCAGCGGTCAGGGTCCGTCAGCGACCTCGAACACGCCGCTCGCCCAGACGGTCAATCAGATCGGGCAGTCGCTGCAAAACGGCGATATCTCCGGCGCGCAGCAGGCCTTGTCGTCCCTGCAGCAGACCCAACAGGCTCAACAGACACAGGTTGGCGGTCATCACCATCACGGCCATCACGGCAGCGGCAGTATCAATTCCAACACCACATCGACCAATACGTCGACGTCATCGACGGGCAACGACAATTCATCGACAACCGGCACGACGGTGGACATCACGGCGTAATGTGACGGCTTGATTACGCAGGCGGAGATTCATCGCGGCTACGACCGATCAGAACTCAACTCTCGATCTGAAAGAAGTGCCGGCGGAGTGACCCGCCGGCAAGCGCCACCGTGCTTACTGGCGTGAAATCTCCCGCACCGCGTTGTTGATTTCCCTCACGTCGTTCAACGACTTGCAGCCCCTGAGAAAAGCACTCGCTTCTTTGTTGTCGTTTTGCGCCTTCAGGGCACGCAACCTCACTCCCACCGATTTGAGAGCGGCTTCTTCAAGTTCCAGTCTCTTCTCGTTTTGCAATGGCTTGGCAATCGTCGATTCAATTTCCATGGTGGCCAGCTGAGCCTGAACGTAGCTCTTTTTGGCTTCAGCATTGGACGTCAGTGTTGAAAGTCCGCCATACGTCAGCGAGCATTCGGCAAAGCGGCGTACGAGCTTTTCACGCAGATCGGCGCTTTCCTTGCTTTCGTCCATTGCGCGATTGATCGCATTGATGACGTCGATCTCGGTCCATTTGTTCTCACCCTCGGGGAATTGGGCGTGAGCCAAGCGCGCCGCAAGCCAACAGCCGGCCAACAGCAACCCAAGGACCGGCAGCAAGCGTACCCTGAGACGATCGAACATCACTGGTTCTCCAAACGTAACGTGCGGCTAAAAGGCCGTTCGGAGCGGTGCGTTAGCACAAGATGCGAGCGCCCGCCTACGGCACCCTCGATCATGTCCGACACCTTCCGCCCAGAACCCGAATCCGGGCTGAAGTAAACCACGCTGACACAGCTATCCGGAGGGAATTTCCGTTTCCGATCGAGCGAGCCAGAAATGAGCAAAAACGTTTGTCATCCGGCTAAGCCATTGGAAAGTGGTACAGTTGGGTGGGCTCGAACCACCGACCTCCTGTTCCACAGACAGGCTATTTATGCTTTCCCATAATTTCATTGTGTTTCAAATCCCTTGATTCACAGAGTATTTTACGTTAGACCCTCTGTCATTGATTCCAGTTGATTTCACTGGGATGCACTGGGAAGCGCCCAATAGCTTCCCAAAATCGGCGGGGGATGTCCAGATGGCCGAACGTTACCGGACGCAGGCTTACTTCGACCGGCTGTCGCTGCCGGCCGGCGAGACCGACAAGACGTTCTATGATGATAAGGTTACGGGCCTCGGCCTCCGGTTCCGCGCCGAGGGCAAACCGAAATGGACGCTCTACTACCAGCGCCAGGGCAGTCAGCGCCGCCATGTCATTGGCCCGCGCTCTTTGAAGTTAGAGGCCGCGCGCGATGCGGCGCAGCTGCTGCAAGGCGAAATCGCCAAGGGAATCGACATCGCGCAGGTTCGGAAGGACGCGCGGAAGAAGGTCGAGCAGGACACTTTCGGCCAAGCCGTCGAAAAGTACCTCGATGCGCGGAAAAAAGGAGTTTGGCCCCCAGATAGGCCGGCGCCGAGGGAGACCACCTACGACGAGATGGAGCGCTACCTAAACGGTGCGAAGGCTGAAAGCGAGGGTGGATCGCGGCAAGGCTACTTCCGGCCATTGCACCGTACCGCGGTGGCCAACATCTCCCGCGACGATATCAAGAAGCGGCTCGACGAGATCGCCCGGGACAATGGCGCCGTGGCCGCCGCCCGAGCCCGCACCACCCTGTCCACCTTCTTCGCCTGGGCGATCGACGCCGGGCAGTGCGAAATCAATCCAGTCACTAACATTACGAAGCAGGGTGAGCGAGAGCCGCGGTCGCGGACTCTCGCCTTTGACGAAATCGCGCAGATCTGGCGCGCCGCCGGTGAACTTGGCGACTACGGCAAGATCGTCCAGTTACTGATCCTCACCCTCTGCCGCCGAGACGAGATCGGCGAACTGGAATGGATGGAACTCGACAAGGAAGCCGACGCCATCGTGCTGCCCGGCGCGCGGACCAAGAACAAGCTGGAACACCTCGTCCCGCTTTCACCGCTGGCGCAGGAGATCGTGACCGGCATCACC
>NZ_JBEKRB010000007.1:0-171873 GCF_049519115.1 Bradyrhizobium sp. | reverse complement strand
GTGGCTGACCAGCACGCCTCGGCACGCGTGCGATAGCTTGGCGCGGTTTTCCTTCAGGCAGCCCAGAATGGTGAGGTCGCCTTGATCCATCAGCTTGCGGCAGAGACGTTGCACGTCGGGCGTGCAAGCCTTCTCCTCCTGGTCCGTCCCGCTGTGCGCAAGGACGACGGTCGAAGCCGGAACAGACAGCAGGATGAGTGCCAGATAGAATCTATGCATGCGTGGCCTCCTTCAGACAACTCAGCGACCTCTGTGCCCAGTCCGTTTGTCACCGGGCTTATCTAAACCATACCGTATCGTTTGATACTTGGCAAGCCGACAACAGCCTTCTTGATGGTCCGAGAGTCAGTGTTGGATGGCGGTCGGCGCCGGTCGTGGCTGCGAATCATCTGCGGGTCGGATTGCCACCGCCATCCGCCGATGCGAGCTTTCGGTCCCACCACCCGCCCCCCATGGCCACCAAAAGCTGGACCGTATCTTGATAGCGCTGTGCCTCTGCGCGAACATAGCCGAGCTGCGCCTGTTGATACTGCCGCTGCGCATCGAGGAGACCGATGATACCTGAGCCGCCGCTACCATAGTTGATGCGTTGCAGACGTACGGCCTCCGAGGCCATCGACAGCGCGTGCTTTTGGGCAACCAGGAGATCCGCATCATGCTTCAGTGCCTGCAGGATGTCCGCGACTTGCCCAAAAGCCTGCAATACCGTCTGTTGGTAGTCGGCCGCGGATTCCCTGAAGGCAGCCAACGCAGCGCGACGTTCGGCCTCTCGCATGCCACCGTCGAAGATCGGTTGAGTAAGTCCCGAGGCCACGCTCCATACGAGACCGCCGGGACTGAACAGTTGTCCTCCGTTCAACGAATTAGCGCTGATACCGGCCGAAAGCGTTATGGAAGGATAGAGTTGCGCCGTGGCGATTCCGATCCGTGCACTCGCGGCATGAAGCTGCGCCTCAGCCGCCTGAATATCGGGGCGCTGGTGGACCAGCTCTGACGGAATACTGACAGGTAGACGATGTGGCAATGTGAGAGCTGCCATGTCGAAATCCGGCGGTGACCAGTTGCCGGGCGCGCGACCGATGAGAACCGCGAGCGCGTGCTTGGCCACGCTCAACTGCTGTTCAAGTCCCGGCTGCATTGTCTCATCGGCAGCAAGCTGGCTTTCGGCAACAATCACGTCGCTATCGGGAACAGCTCCGGTCTGGCGCTGCTTGCGTACGAGCTCAACATTTTGACGATCGATGGCAAGAATATCATCAAGGGCTTTCAATTGAGAGCGGACCGCGGCTACCCGAAGCGCCTGCGAAACCGTGTTGCCCGTGAGAGTCAGATATGCCGCGTCGAGTTGGTTGCTCTGATATTCGGCCAGTGCGACCTGCTGCTCGATCCGGCGGTGCGTTTGACCAAATAGATCGGGCGTGTAGCTGGCAGTTGGACCGACTTGAAACAAATTGAAGCTCGGTGGCAGCGGAACAGTATTGGGACTCAATCCGAACGTGGTGGCGCTTTCTTTCTCTTCCGCTACGTTGGCGTTAAGTCCTATTTGGGGATAAAGCGCGCTGGAGGCCACCGTGATCGCCTCCCGCGCCTCCGCCAATCTGGCTTTTGCGCTCTCAAGCGTGAGGTTACCTGCGATTGCTTGCTTCACCAACAGGTCGAGCTTCGACGATCGAAAGAGTGCCCACCAATTCGCCGCTACCCTCTCACCAATCGCGAGCGCCTGCGTCGGCACCGACTTTGCGGCATCGGGACCAGGCACTATCGTCTCGCCAGGCGAGGTATAGCGCGCGACCGATGGAGGCCTCGGCGCCTCGAAGTCCGGCCCGAGAGTACAACCGGCGACCGCCATGCCAAGCACGGCCACGGCGATCCGCACAGCCGAACGCGATCCATTGCGACGTAATGCCCGGAATAACGTGGACAACATCGTCATTCCATAACATGCATGGTTTCGTCGTCGGCAGCGCTGGGCGGCGGCTTCTTGAAGATGACGAGAAGCGGGATCACTGCGAGCGTTGCGATCATCAACAGTTTGTAATCATCCATGTAGGCAATGATCCGCGCCTGTTGGGTAACCACGGCATCGAGTGCGGCGCGTCCAGCCGAGCTAACCGGATCCCAGAATTGCGCAATCGAGAGGTCCTCGAACGCCCGATTGACCGACGTGACGCTCCGCGCGATTTCAGCGTGATTCACCTGCGTATTCCTCGTCAGTAGGCTGTTCACCACGGAAATACCGATGCTGGAGCCGATATTGCGTGACAAACTGTAAAGGCCGGCGCCCTCCGCCCGACGCTCGGGCGCAAGCGTCGATAACGTCGCCACGCTCAACGGCACGAAGATAAAGCCCAGGCCAACACCCTGGATTATCCCGACGACGACAATAGTCTTCTGCGACACATCCGGCGTCCAGCCGGTCATCACATAGAACGACCAGGCTGTGAGCCCGAGCCCCAGGGCCAGAAGAAGTCGCGTGTCGACGCGCCCGATCAGCCTTCCAACAATCATCATGGAGCCCATGGTGCCGACACCCCGAGGTCCCAGCACAAGGCCCGCGCTGATGATCGGGTAGTTCATGAGATTCTGGAGATAGGGAGGCTGCAGCGCCAGCGAGGCGTAGTATGTGAGACCGACAATCGCGATGAACAGAACTCCAGCGGTGAAGTTGGCATCACGAAACAAGGAGAGCCTTACAAAGGGCTCGCGCACGGTGAAGGTATGGACGAGGAAGAGGTAGAACGCCGAGGCAGCTATGATGGCCTCGGCAACTATCTCCCCTGAACCGAACCAATCGAGCTCTTCGCCACGGTCCAGCAAGACCTGCATGGCGGCAATCGCCAGGCTCAAGGTGCCAAACCCGAACCAATCCAGCTTCGCTGCCGCGTTCCGCGTCGTGTCGGACAAAAAAGTCATCATTCCGAAGAAAGCAAGAATGCCGACGGGCACGTTGATGTAGAAGACATAGCGCCAACTAAACGCCTGGGTCAGCCAGCCGCCGAGCACCGGCCCCAGGACGGGACCGGCCATTACCGCAACCCCCCATAACGCTATCGCGGATCCTTGCCGCTCTTTCGGATTGATGTTCATCAGTACAGTCTGTGAGAGTGGGACGAGCGCCGCGCCGAACAAGCCTTGCAGAACCCGGAACAGCACGATCTGCACCAGAGACTGCGCCATGCCGCACAGGACCGAGGAAACGGTGAAGCCGGCGATCGAAACCAGGAAAACACGCTTCAGTCCGAAGCGGCTTGTGAGGTAGCCGGTCGGCGGCGTCATGATCGCGGCCGCAACGATGTATGAGGTCAACACCCAGGCGATCTCATCCTGGCTCGCCGAAACACTGCCCTGCATATAGGGAAGCGCGACATTGGCGATGGTCGTGTCGAGCGCCTGCATGAGAGTGGCGAGAATCACGCAGATGGTGATCGCCACCCTGGTATGTTTGGGCAGTTCAACGGGAGCTGACATCAGCGTCCCTGCCGATCATGACCGAACATTGCGGTCAGGAAGTGTGGCAGGCCACGGCTATGCCCGGTATCGACGTCAACCTCGACGCTCATTCCGGGGCGCAACGGCGGCAAGCTCTTGTCATTTGTGTCGATCCGCACCCGCACCGGGACGCGCTGTACGACTTTTACCCAGTTGCCGCTGGTGTTCTGCGCCGGCAGCAGCGAGAATTCTTGCGCGGCCGCTGGACTGATACTCTCGACGCTCCCGCTCCATTGCGTGTCGGGATAGGTATCCACCGTCACCGAGGCTGGTTGGCCTGCCCGAACATAGGTCAACTCGGTCTCTTTAGGGTTGGCGACAACCCACACATGATCGGCGGCGACGAGATAGAAGGCCGTGACTGACGCCTGGAGATATTTGCCGGGTGCAATCGCAGGAACGTTCGTCACAATGCCGGCGAACGCCGCCTTGACGACGGTGTGAGCGAGTTGCCGCGAGGCTTCATCGCGCTGCGCCACGGCGTCGAGGTAGCGGGGCTTCTTCTCCACGGCGCCGGTGGGATCGTCGTCAAGATTGGCGGCAATGGCCCCAAGTTGCTGGGTCAGGGAGGCGAGCTTCTGCTGCGCATTCACCAGGTTTCGGCGAGCCGTATCGAAGGTCGATTGCGACGCGACATGCGCGGCCAGAAGGTCCTGCTGACGGCGGAATTCGGTGTCGTAATATTCGATGTCGTTCTGAGCCTGCTGTATTTGCGACTGCATGTCGCGGTAATTTGCCTTGAGTGCATTCAAGGAATCCCGGACCGTCCCGATCTGTGCCTCGGCGCGCGCCAATGCGAGCCGCAACTGGAGATCATCCAGCCGATACAGAATTTGACCAGCCTCGACATGCTGATTCTCCGTGACCCCGACTTCGGCGACGATTCCGGGCACGTCGGTCGAGACGCCGACCTTGTCGGCCTCGACATACGCGTCGTCCATCGAAACCACCTGGCCGCCCGTGATGTACCAATACGCGCCGATGACGAGCACGAACGGCAATAGCGCAAACATCAACGGCCGGCGCAGCGGCTTCTTCGATGCGTCCACGGTGTCCGGCCGCGGATTGGGAGGCGGTCCCACCTCCTTCACCTCCGTTTCACGGCTACCCGGCTTCAAGACCCTGACGTCCGGCGCCGCATCCTGGCCAAAAGGCGGCGCATCTTTCGCGGCGTCCGCAAGGCGACCGAGTCGGCGCACCCTGTCATCGTGTACGCCTGCTCCGTCCTGCGGAGAACTCGTCGCTTCATTCAGCTTGTTTTCTCGATTAGCCATGGCTTGCTCGTTTTTGTCCTGTAATCGGTGCTTCGCATGCTTCGGTCAGATTTGCTTTCATTGCCTGGAGCGTCTGCAACAGACGCCGTCCGTCGTCTTCGGAAACGCCAGCCAATGCCTCCCCGCGGATAACATCGCCGAGCTCACGAATCTCTTTGAGTTTGGGGCGTGCCGACTCCACAAGATGGAGAAGCCATGTGCGGCGGTCGGTCGGATGCGGCTGCCGTTCGACCAGTCCCAGCGTCTCGAGTTTGTCGACGATGCGGCCAAGCGTGATCGGCTCGATTTCGAGAAGCTCCGCGAGTCCCTTTTGATTGATGCCCTCGTTCCCCGCAAGGTAGGCCAGAATCTGCCATTGCGACCGGGTGAGTCCGGATCCGCGAGAATTCCGTTCCAACCTCTTCTTCAGCAGGCGGGCTACGTCGTGCAACAAGAAGGCGAGCGTGGGCTGGTCTACTTCCAACGGCCTGAAACTCCTGAGCTCGCGACGGGTGCGCGGAGTCCGCGCTCTTAAGACTAACTTTACAAATTGTGGGCATATCGTTTACGGATATAAACCACACTGTATCGTTTTCATAATCCAGATCTAGGGAGCTGACAAGGAGGATTGTCGATGCCGAACGATCGACCCGAGTTTCATGGAAACCGGCGACGGAATCACGCTGCGCTAGTTTCGAAGCAAACACACTTTGCTGGAAACGAGGCGGTCGCTCGCATCCGCGACAGATCCTACGTCGAAAAATTGTTGTTAGCCTGAGCCGGGGATTGTCATGTGTTCACGTCGGCAGTTGCTTGTCCGGCCGCTCGCGTTTTTGGCTGCAATGTTCATTCTTGCCGGCTGCAGCTCGCTGCCGCGAACGGCGTACACCGCATCCGATGCAGCATCCTCGACGGTATTGGATCTCGGCGAATTGCGCAGATATGCTGACGAGCCTGCATCGGCGTTCAAAGCCGATGTGAATTCGCGAGCTGGTCCTCTCAGCTATCTGGCATTATCAGGAGGCGGTGCCGATGGCGCCTACGGCGCAGGCGTGCTGAATGGCTGGACCGCGGCGGGAACGCGCCCCCGATTCTCCGTCGTTTCCGGGGTGAGCACGGGTGCCCTGATTGCACCATTTGCGTTTCTCGGCCCGGCCTACGACGCGACATTGCGAGACGTTTACACCAGCGGCATTGCCGAAAGCCTGCTCGACAGGCCAAGCATCGTCCATGCTCTGTTCGGCTCTGGCCTGTTTGGAAATACGCAGCTGCGTGAACTCGTCGCCCGCTATGTCGGACAGGACATGCTCGCAGCAATCGCTGCCGAACATGCCAAGGGCCGACGCCTTCTCGTCGTAACGACCAATCTCGATACACAACGCACGGTGATCTGGGATATGGGTCGCATCGCTGCGATCGGGTCCCCCAAGGCGCTAGATCTGTTCAGGGATGTCCTGGCCGCGTCCGCAAGTATCCCGGTGGTTTTCCCGCCGATGCTGATCGATGCGGAGGCGAACGGACATCGTTTCCAGGAGATGCATGCGGATGGCGGTGTGACGGCGCCGGTCCTGACCTTGCCGGAGGCGTTCCTGTTGCGCGACGGCGCGATTGCCCGAGGGCTGCGCATGAACATCTATATCCTGGTCAACGACAAGGTGGAACGGGATTTCCGGCTGGTGCCGAACAGCATGATCGACATCGCCGCACGCGCTTCCGCTTCCGTCACGAAGACGCAAATTCGCTCGGTCCTTTTTGAGACCTATGACTCCGCGCACCGCAACAATTTCGGATTCAACCTGACCTATATCGCCAGGGACTTTCCGTCACCCGCATCGTCCGGCTTTGAAACGAACTATATGCGGTCGCTCTACCAGTACGGGTTCGACAAGGCCAAAACCGGGGATTTCTGGACCAAGGCGCCCCCTTCGGACGATTCCCTGCCGAACGGCTTTCGCTACCGGAGATCAGCTGCGTCGCAATGAGGAGAAGTCGGTGCGGTAACGATCCTGACGTCACGCCGTCCCCCCGACTGACGGCAACCGATAGCATCGCAGGTGAACCCTTTTGGGATCCGGCTAGGTTCATTTGGTGCGCATACCATTCAGGAAGAAGTCAACGGCAGCCTTCCGATGCCGCTCCGCGGTTTCTGGATCGGTTGCGATGCCGTAGACAGCGAGGCGTTTGGAGTGCCCAAGCACAAGATTGAGGAACATGTCAGCCGCAAGTTCCGGGTCGTCTCCCTTGATCTGGCCGCGGGCGGCGGACTGACGCAATATACTTGCAACTCCCCGGACCGCACGCAGCCAGCCTTCTTCATTTGCAAGTTTTGCCAACTCGGGAAAATGGACAGCCTGCGCTGAAAGGATCCGCTGCACCGCGGCTGCCTCCGGCGCCAATGTGTATGCAACCATATGTCGGCTAAGCTCATGCAGAGTCGTCTTGATGCTTTTGGGGCTGGTCTCGGTTGCCTGGGCTTCGGCCGCCGCAGATAGCGGGGCAAGCCACTTTCGTATCCTACCCCTCAGCACAGCCGCGAAAAGATCCCGCTTGTCATGGTAACGCGCATAGACGGTCGGCTTGCTGACGCCAGCCGCCTCCGCGACCGCGTCAATGGATGTGCCGTCAAAGCCTCGCTCCATGAACAATCTCGTTGCGACATCGAGCAATCGCACGTCACGCGCCTCAGCCTCCTCCCGGGTGGGACGGCCGCCACCGCCCCGCCGGATTGTCCGCTCAAGCGCCTTAATTTCTGTCCTGGCCAAACACAATTCTCCTTGTCAGCCCGCTGAAGGTGGATTATATAAACGATACAGTTTGGTTTTGTAAACTAACTACAATAACGCTCTTACCTTTAGGCAAGGGTCGTCGAAAGGTGTCCTCAGTATCGCGACAGAGAGAATTGGATCGCCGTATGGACTCTTTGACCAAAGCTTATCAGGGCATTTTTGGGGGGACAAGAATCGCAACCGCAGGGTTCGCGAAGGAAACGGCCGGCCTGGGATGCCCCAATTTTGCCAGGCTTGGACGTCGTGGAGCGGCCTGTCCGCGGAATGGTCCCGATTCCCGGGCAGGCCGCTCGCGGGTTGCAACCTCGGCACATGGAACTCTCGAGGGAGAGTCTCCGAAAGAGATTTTGACCATGCCTGACCGGTCAATCTCCGACCGAACCCCACTCTACGGAGTGGTCATTCTTGCTGTGGGCCTCGGTATTGTGGTTTCGGCCATGGCCCTCCTCGCCCTGATCTTCTTTTTTTGATGAACTATGCACCAAGTACGCAGCGAGACAGTGCATTAGAGATCCGCTGCCGATCTTGGATCGTGTAATTGGTCAAAGTCGGCGACGATGCGCATAGCCCGCGTTTTACGATCCTCGAGCCTACACGAACACTTTGCCGGCAGACCGGCGACCGGACAAAGGCGAAGAATTCATCATCGATCGTTGGCCGAATTCCCGGCTGATCGTCTCGCCCTACTCGGGTCACGGCGCCAAGTTCGCATCGGCGATCGGCGAGAAGCTTGCCCGCCTCGCCGTCGATCCAGCCTACCAGTTCGAACCCTTCTTCCAGCTGTCCCGATACTCTGCTTTCGCCTGATCGGATCGCTTACGGCAGCACCCCTCACTTGATTTCTGAGTACACGCGCCATGTAATCGGCCTCGCGGGCCACGCACTGTATCTCAGCAATATGCATATGGCTTCGGTGCAAACGAGGCAGTCCAGTCGGTTGGCTGTCGTGAGCAAAACGAAAAGCCACGGGCTGCTTTCTCCACGGGCTGCTTTCTCTTTGGAGCGAGTGTCACGGTTTCAACATCAGGGAGGAGACGATGCTACGCCGATTGATCCCTTTGACTTTCGTGCTGGCGGCTGCGAGCGCGGCTTTGGCCGATGATATGAAGATGCCGACTAACCCCGGTGATCTCAAATGGGGTCCAGCGCCGGCGGCACTACCAAAAGCGGCGGAAATCGCCGTTCTGTCCGGCGATCCTTCCACGGACGGACTTTACGTTGTCCGATTGAAAGTGCCGGATGGCTACAAGATCCCCGCGCACAATCATCCGACAACCGAATACGTAACTGTTCTATCCGGTAATTTTCATCTCGGAATGGGCGACAAGCTTGATGATAAAAACGGTATCGAACTAACGGCAGGTGGTTACGGCGAAGCACCTGCGAAAATGAATCACTATGCTTGGGCAAGCAGTCCATCCGTTATTCAAGTGCACGGCCAGGGGCCGTTCGCGATTACGTATGTTGATCCAGCTGATGATCCGAGTAAGCAGTAACATCGGACTCAACCCCACCTGCCCGTTTTAGCCAACAGGGGTTTTCTCAACTAACGCACTGCCGCATCGGCGCGGCAGTGCGGATTCGGGATTCCAAATGCGCCTGCGCGGGCGGCGTTACTGCGTCAAAAATCTATATGCGGCAATCAGAGCCACCATGCTCGCGAAAATCAGCAGTGCCCCAAGGGATTTTGGATTCAATGGCCTCATTGAATGACGCGCAGCCGATAGTCCGGGCGCAGGTTTAGGCCGTGTCTGGAGCCGCACGACTTTGCCCTCTGTCGTTGCGCTGCGAGCCTTTGGTTCTGGCGCGTCGCCCACGCCTCCCATTTCGCTGTAATAAGCTCTGTAGACCTCGCGAACGGCCAGGGCGGTGGCCTCGGTCTCGCTCATCGCCTCGAGTCGGGTTCGGTAGGTTGTCAGAAAGCTCTGTGCGTTTGGCGGAAGGTCGTCGAAACCACCGAGTTTGGCCATCATGAGCCACGTGGCAAAATCCGCCTCGGCTTTCGTGCGAGCTTTCCTGGCGATACTGGTGTTGGAGTTGGAGGGCATGGTGGTCCGAATTGGTTCGTCCGCCCAAACTCGTCAACGTTCATGGCGATCGTTGGACAGTTCGCGTGTACGGATTTGGCGCTTTTCCGACATGGCCATTCTTACTGGCGATGTCGGTTCTTGGGGGAAAAGAGGACCCGCAGCCGACATCGCGGAAACGACGCGAATGATGTGGTGGACGGCGCCCACTCTGCGGCATCGAAGTGCCATAGGATGGTTGCGTCGAAGCAAACCACATTGAGGGGAGCCGTCCATGGGCGAGGTTATCACGATCGGTCTCGATATTGCGAAGTCAGTATTTCAGGTTCACGGCGTCGATGCGGATGGTACCGTGGTGATCCGCAAGCGTGTTGGTAGGGCGAAGGTTATTGAATTCTTTGGCGATTTGCCGCCTTGTGTCGTCGGCATGGAAGCGTGCGCAACGGCGCACCAATGGGCACGCGAACTCAGGATGCTCGGGCATGACACGCGGCTCATGCCGCCGAGCTATGTCAAAGCCTACTTGAAGCGTGGCAAGAACGATGCGGCCGATGCGGCAGCGATCTGCGAGGCCGTAACGCGGCCATCGATGCGGTTTGTGCCGATCAAAAGCGTTGGGCAGCAGAGCGCGCTGATGCTGCATCGGACGCGGGATCTTCTGATCCGTCAGCGGACTCAACTGATCAACGCACTTCGTGCCCACCTGGCTGAGCTCGGGCTAGTGGCAGCAAAGGGACGTGAAGGGTTGCAGCAACTGATTACAGCCGTGACGAAGAGCAGTGATGAGCGGCTGCCAACTGACGCACGCTTTGCCTGCCAGACCATCGTTGCGGAATTGCACGCACTTCAGATCCAGATCGGCGGCCTCGACAAGCGTATCACTCAGACCCATCGCGCTAACGCAGACAGCAAACGGCTCGATGCCATTCCAGGGTTTGGCGTGATCCTGTCTACAGCTGTCGTGGCGACTATGACCGACCCGAAGGCGTTTAAGACTGGCCGTGAGTTTGCAGCCTGGATCGGACTGGTGCCGCGGCAGAACTCCACCGGTGGAAAGGAGCGTCTCGGCTCTATTTCCAAGCAGGGTGATCGCTACCTGCGACGACTATTAGTCGTTGGTGCAATCTCCATCGTGAGGACCGCTCGGATGTGGCCAGAGAAATATCCCTGGGTAATCGAGCTGCTGGGTCGTCGACCCGCCAAGGTGGTCGCGGTGGCGCTGGCCAACAAGATGGCCCGGATCGCGTGGGCGGTGCTGGCCAAGGGTGAGAGCTATCGGGCACCGACACGCTCAAGCAACACAACCATCGCGGTGGCGGCTTGAAGGGCTTGGCATCGAAATAGTTTGGGAAGCTGCGTCGAGGCGCACAAGAAAGTCGAGGGTGATAATGGTTTGATGCGAACCGGTTGGACCGGGGATTGGGAGAACCCGCTACTGGGTCAAGCGCTCTTGAGCGCGGGCGAATGATAGGGACTCAATCTGCGGATTACATCAGGGCCAGCGGTCATGAGCGCCGCACCAACAGGCCGGACACATGACTTGCACCCGACCGCAAGCTGAGAACCAAAAAATCCCTTGACCCGTGGGCGTCGTCCACACATGACCCTCAAGGACATGCCAGGCCCGAGCCTTACCTTGCTCGTTTTTCGGAGCGTGGTAACGTCCGGAATTGCGGCTTTGACCAACGCGATCAGTCGTCTCTTCGGGAGAAACCAATGAATTTGCGCGTGATTTTTGCCGCATGCATTATCGCGGCTTTTGGATCGCCCCTGATGACATTCGATGCGCTCGGCCAGAAACAATCGCTCAAGGAAAAACTCGTCGGCACCTGGCTCCAGGTTTCCGTCGATGTCGTGTCTTCCGACGGCACGAGGCGTCCTCTGTTCGGTGAAAATCCGAAGGGCATCGTAATCTACACGAGCGATGGATATTTTTCTCTCATGCAGGCGCGGGCTGATCTTCCAAAGCTGGTTTCCGGCAGACCCCAAACGGCGACTGCTGACGAGGCCAAGGCCGTCCTCGCCGGGTCCATCGCCTATTTCGGAAAATATTTGCTGGACGAAGCAAGCAACGTTCTCAGTGTCGATATCCAAGCCAGTACATTTGCAAATCTAACCGGCGACCCCACCGAAAAACGCACTATTACTTCACTGACCGAAAACGAGTTGAAGTTCACAAGACCTGGCTTGGTGCCCAGCACGACGCTTGAAGTCGTATTCAAGCGGGCGAAGTAGCCGGGCACTTTCAGTTCTGCTTCTGGCACGAAGCCAACATGCCGAGCGCATCAGAAAATGTCTGTTCGTCGGGTTAGACCGGAAGTGGCCGGCAAAGCGTCAGAACGGTGCTAATGACCCCAACTCGGACATCACGACGATCTGCGGCTCCAACCTGCTACGGTCGAGTGGTCAATATTGACCGGTAATAAGCCGATCTAACGACGGACCTTAAGTAACTTAAGACCGTTGGACCTGATCTCCTCACCGCATCCGGTTTATCCCGCGCACATCCGAACGCGCGGCGAAAGGTCACCCGTGTTTAGAAAGCAATTTAGCGAGGTCGAAGACGCTTGTGCGCTGGCACAAGCGATGGTCGACACCGTTCGTGAACCTCTGATCGTCCTCGACAAGGACCTGCGGGTGGTCGCCGCGAGCCGGTCGTTCTATGTGAAGTTCTCGATCGATCCCCGCGACGCACAAGGAAAGCACCTTTATGAATTGCGCGACCGCGAATGGGACATTCCCAAGCTCCGCTTGCTCCTGGAAGAAGTTATACCCAGTCAAAGTCCGATGGTTGAATACGAAGTCGAGCATGACTTTCTCCGCATCGGACGACGTGTGATGCTTTTAAATGCCTGCATCGTTCGCTACGAGAAAGCGCATACCAATATCCTGCTTGGCATCGAGGACATTACGATTCAACGCGGTCTAGAGCGCGATAAGGATGAGCTATTACACCAGAAAGACGTGCTGCTCGACGAACTCCAGCATAGGGTCGCCAACAGCCTCCAGATCATCGCCAGCATTATCATGATGAAGGCAAAATCGGTGGAGTCGGAGGAAACGCGGCGCCATCTGCACGACGCTCACGTCAGGGTCATTTCGGTTGCGGCCGTGCAGGAGCACCTTCACGCTTCGGCGGGCCTCGGCTCGATGGAAATGCAGCCGTATCTGACCAAGCTTTGCGAAGCACTCGCCCACTCGATGATAGCCGAGCATCAGTCGATTTCGTTGAGGGTGCTCGGTCGGGGTGGGAGGGCAACTTGTCGCGACGCCGAGAGCCTGGGATTAATCGTCACCGAACTTGTGATTAACGCGTTAAAGCACGCTTTTAAACCAGGAACGCAAAACGGACAGATCGCCGTCTCTTACGAAGTGTCCGGCATAGACTGGAAACTATCCGTCGTCGATAACGGGATTGGAAAACCTGACGGCGTCTTTGCCCAGCCGAAATCCGGCCTTGGCACCGGTATCGTCAAGGCGCTCGCCAAGCAACTCGACTCCCAAGTCGTTACTTCGAGCGGACCACAAGGAACGGCCGTTACGGTTACTCACGCGACCTTTGCAGGCGGTGAGGCGAAAAGCCAAGCGGTGGCGTAGTTGCACTTTGCATTCAAACGTTTTGATCGCCACGGTGCGAGGCTATCAACTTAAGCCCCGATAATTCGTCCACCCGGGCCCTGGCTTCTTTTCCGAAATCCAGGAATTATCCCCGCATGGGCAGCGGAATATGTGAAACGTCCGGCCGGTCGGCGGGTCCAGCATGCTGGTCATAAACCGAGGTTGGTCCCCGCACCTTGCTGCAAGGCGGCGCAGCTGGTTCCTTGGGTGCAGTCTCTTCCATGCGCGCCATTATACGCACACGCGGGAGGAGTTAAATCTGCCGCGGCGGCGGACTCAGGAACCCTAAGTCAGAGGGGCTCGAGGCATCAGACCTCGCCGGTCAACTCGCGGAGCGCTCCAACGATCTGCGAGGGGCTGTAGGGCTTGGGCAGAAAGCGACTGCCAGAAGGCAAGTCATCCTTGTTAATCTTGAGCAGTCCAGAGGTCGCCACGATCTTGATGGGCGGCCAGCGGCCTCTAATGGCGGCGGCAAGCTTCAACCCATCCATAGAACCCGGCATCTGTATATCGGTGAACACAACGGTTATGTCGAAGCGGCTCTCAAGGATCGAAATCGCTTCATCGGCGTTTTCTGCTTCGACAACATCGAAGCCGGCTTCCGTAACCATATCGGCTGCATCCTTTCGGATAAGGAACTCGTCTTCAACGATCAGGACGACCGGCGATCTCTTTGTCGATTGCGCCACACCATATGCCTCCCTATGGATGCTAAGCACCGCGTGCGACGCTTGTTCCATGTGGACAAAAGTCAATTCAGTCGGTTACCGTAAATTTGGACGTTTGAGTTAGCTACTGATGGCGAACGATTTTGCGGCAGACATCGACGCCATACAGGGCATCGATGCGGTGCCTCGTATTCTCGAGGTTGTGTGCCGTTCTACCGGAATGGGATTTGCTGGCATCGCACGGGTTACCGACCATCGATGGGTTTGCTGTGCGGCACGCGACGAAATCGCCTTCGGCCTGAAACCCGGAAGTGAGCTCAAACTTGACACCACGATCTGCAACGAAATCCGCCTCAGCCATGAAGCTGTCGTCATTGAGCACGTAGCCAACGATGAATGTTTCAGCGGTCATCCCACTCCAGCACTATACGGTTTCCAAAGCTATATATCGATGCCGATCATTTTGTCGGATGGGTCAATGTTCGGGACGCTGTGCGCTATCGACCCGCGCCCAGCACGTCTAAGTCCCGAAATCGTCCAGACGTTCAAACTGTTCGCCGAACTGATTGGCTCCCAGCTTAACTCCGCTCAAAGTCTAGCGGCAAGCGAGGCCATTCTTCTCGGTGAGCGCCAAGTATCTGATCTACGCGAACAGTTTATCGCCGTGCTGGGCCATGACCTGCGTAACCCGCTTGCGTCAATGGCATCTGGCACGCGAATGATGACGAGAGCAAAATCGGAAAAAGAGATATCCGACATTGCCATCTTGATGCAAACCACCATCAATCGCATGTCTCGTTTGATCGATAACGTGCTGGATTTCGCGCGGGGACGCTTGGGCGGCGGTCTGACTTTACAACGTAGCACCAAAGAACCAATAGCTCAGATACTCGATCAGGTCGTGGCGGAGCTTCGTTCAAGTCATCTGGACAGAACGATCGAGACGAATTTCAACCTGACCAAGACGGTAAATTTCGACGGGCAGCGGATCGGCCAATTGTTTTCAAATCTGCTCGGCAACGCCATCACACACGGATCCCAGGACAAGCCGATAATCGTCAACGCCGCAACTCACGCCGGAACGTTTGAATTGTCGGTTGCGAATTCCGGTAGTCCAATCCCGCCAGCGGCCATGGAGAAATTATTTCACCCTTTTTATCGAGGAACCGTGCAACAATCTCTTCAAGGCTTGGGCCTTGGATTGTACATCGCATCAGAGATAGCACGTGCGCACGGAGGGACACTCGATGTCACTTCATCGGCAGCGGAGACCCGGTTCACTTTTCGGATGCCGACGACTTAGCGGCGTTAAGCCTGCTTTGGCCGCGAGGTTGGCTTTTGGCGCTTCTGAGACACTGGATGAATTCCACCAATGTGAACCACGGCAGTTGCTCCTGGTGAAGTGCCAGACCCCAGATGGCGTACTCAGGCCAGTTCTTCACGTTCTTCAGGTCGAGTCCTCACAGGATGGCAGAACGGCCTCGCGCTTTCGGGGGATTACATGTCGGCGGCATCGTCGCGGTAGCGAGCCGCGGCGACCTCGAACGGCTGTCGATCGCACTGCTGCAAAACGAGATGCCCGTTCCCAGGCCGGTGCGCCTCTTGGGGGTTTCTCTTTCTTCATTGCAAGGTGACGACCAAGAGGAATCGCAACTTGGCCTCCCGATTTGAGCGGCGCAGCATGATCCAGGATTTCAGAGATTGGCGGGGCTCGATTTTTAGGGGACGAGAACGGAGCACTAGGACTTCTCCGGATCTTTCGAACGCGCTTTTTCGACGCCCGCATCGCCTTGGCCCCTGATCTTCGCGACCGGAAGCCGCCAGCGGTACTTGATCGCCATGAGGCGGAGCGTGAAGCATGAAAAAAGCGCCACCGCGATCACCGGGGCATCCGGCAACCGCAACATGTGTCCGACCACTACGATGGCTGCGGCTGCCAGCGCCGCGACGGCATACAGTTCCGCACGAAGCACCGTCGGAATCTCGGCCAGCAGCACATCGCGGACCATGCCGCCGCCGATTCCGGTCACCATGCCGAGCACGATCGCCATGACCGGGTTCAGTCCGTGGGCCAGCGCTTTCGATGCTCCGGTGACCGCGAACAGCGCGAGACCCGCCGCGTCGAAGAGAAGGACCGGGTTCGACAGGCGCACGATCAGGGGCGAGAAGCAGAAGGTGATGATGCCGGCGAAGAGCGACACGCCGAGATAGCGCCAATCGGCGACCGCTCCGGGAGGAACGACGCCGATCAGGAGATCCCGGGTGATACCTCCGGAATTGGCCGCCGCGAACGACAGCACCAGAACGCCGAACAAGTCCAGTTCGCGCTTGACCCCCGCCAACGCCCCGCTCAGCGCGAAGACGAAGGTACCCGTCAGATCAAGCGCAAGCGGGAGCTTTTCCATGATGCCGCTTTCCGGCGTTACGCCGGCAACCAGGCGCGGGTCGCGACCACCAGCGTTTCCACACCGGTTTGCAAGGTGGGGTGTAGAACAGGTGCGAATTTCGGGCTGTGGTTCACCGGAAGCTCGGTGAGCTTGTTTGCCGTTTTCGCCTTGGCGTAAGTCTCCGGATCGGTGCCGCCGACGAACCAGAAAACCGAGGGCACGTGCCATTCGGTCCCGAACGATCCGAAGTCCTCGCTCGCTGGAGCGGGCCCCGTTTCCCGGACGCGGTCGGCACCGAAATGCCCCCGGAACGAGTCAACTACCCGCTTGCTGGCCTCCCGGTCGTTGACGTTGAGAGGATAGTGGTCCAGCGACGTGATCTCAGGTTTGCGAGGAGCGCCGGAAGCTGCCGCCTCGGCGTTGACGATCCGCTCGATCGCAGCCAGTACGCGCGTCCTGACGTCGGCGTCGAAAGTCCGCACGTTCAGTTTGATGATGGCCTCGTCCGGAATGACGTTTTCTTTCGTCCCCGCTTGCAAGACGCCGATGGTTACGACGGCCGCCTCCGCCGCGGCGATCTCCCGTGAAACGATCGTTTGGAGCCGCATCACCGTAGCGGCCGCCATCACGACCGGGTCGATGCTCGCCTGCGGCATCGATCCGTGCGCGCCGCGCCCGAACAGGCGGATCTGCAAGCTGTCCGCCGCCGAAGTGATCGCACCCGCACGGCCGGCAACCGTACCCGAAGGAGCCCACCATGACGTGCTGGCCGAGAACCACATCCGGCTTCGGGAAGCGCTTGAACAACCCGTCGTCGATCATGGCCTGCGCTCCTTGCGCCGTCTCCTCGCCGGGCTGAAAGACTGCCATTACGGTCCCGCGCCACGTCGTTTTGGCCTCGGCGAGCAATTTGGTGGCGCCGACGAGCCAGGTTACGTGCATGTCGTGGCCGCACATATGACCGACGGGGACCGTCATTCCGTCTTGATCCTTGGCGGTGATCTTGCTGGCATAGGGAAGTCCGGTCGCTTCCTCGACGGGCAACGCGTCCATGTCGGCGCGCAGCATGACGGTCGGCCCCTCGCCGTTCCGGAGCAAGCCGACCACGCCGGTCTTTCCGACACCCGCTGAGACTTCAAAACCCGCAGCGCGAAGATGGTCCGCCGCCAGCGCCGCCGTGCGCGTCTCCTGCATCGACAACTCGGGATGCGAATGCACGTCCTTGTAAAGGGCTTCCAAGTCCGGGAGGAGTCTTTCGAGGTCGCGCAACGCTGAATCGGGAGAACCCGCCTGATTCGAAACCATGACCTACTCCAATGTTAGGAATCCGAGAACTTGATTGCCGCATGCGTCCCATCGCAGAACGGCTTGTTCTTCGATTCTCCGCAACGGCAGAGTGTGACGCGATTGCGAACCTCATATTCGAACCTGTCCGAAGCGACGACCGGTATCCCACCTCGCAACCACAGGGGTCCGCTGCATTGCTGCTCGGGGTCCTCGATCAGGCCGATCGATACCGGCAACGCATGTTCGACGGGTTTACCGGAGACTTTGTTCCAGGCCACCAGACGTCCCGAGGGACATTCGTTCACCTGCCGAACAAACATGGTGCGGACTTCGCCATCGTCGGTCTGCGAAACCTGACTCCAAACATTGCCGTTCGGGTCGCAGAAACGCGCGAACGCGCAGAGGCTTTCCGCGTCAGTTAGCTCTCGACTCGCCGTCTCGTTACCGACGAAACCGATTTTGAGATGTGAGCCGTCGCAGAACGGCTTGGTTTGCGACGCCCCGCAGCGACACAGCGCATATGTTTCTCGATGCGCGACGGCCGAACCTTCCTGCCACGCCTCGGACCCGTCTTCGGCATTCGTCGTGATGGTCTGTTTGGCGAGAGGGATGTCGCCGGTGACCATGTAGGGGCCGTTGTCGGAAACGGTGACGCGAACCTTGCTCTTCTCGGAAGTCATGGGTCAGTCCTCCGATGCCGTGAACGTATTCTTCGGGCTGCCAGCCCTCAGAAGTGGATTCCGTGCCATCTACAGTCGACCGAGGTACGAAATCGGCGCCTGCCCGACCTGCGTCCCTGAAATCATCCAACGCCTGTTTACGAACCGCGGCAAGTGGAGTTTCCGGACTGCTCGACCGTCAGAAACGTGATCGTGACAGGCGCAAACGATTCGGATCCCGCAGCGGTCGCCGCTTCCTCGATCGGCGGAAGATTGCCGCTGCTGTCGACTTTGAGCGCCGCCCCGCCTGCGCGAAAGGATGCATTCGTCCTATTTCTACGCCACAGCTACCCAGCAGCCGTATCTGCGCTCGCGATTTCTTTCTTGCTAGAGACGAATACGATCTTATTGCCTCAGACCGATCATTGTTCGGGATGGCATGAGCGGCAAGGACGAAAAGACTCGTAGCGAGGCATTGGGGTCATCAAGTGGTCCCCAGGGAGTGCTACCTTCAACGAAGCGCCATCGTAAAAACCGTGGCATCCCTCCGCCCGCGACTTTCGATATCGACACGCTGCCGGGCAGCTCCAATTTGACAGCATTGGAGGCGGCCGCGGTAATTCGGCGCACGCCCGGCGCGCTGGAGCAGTGGCGGCGCGATCCGAACCATCCGCTGAAATGGCGCTACGTCGATGGCCGCCCACTCTATCGTGTCGATGCCGTGCGCGACTATCTGGCCGGATGCGACAAGACCACTAAGCCGCCCCAGCCGCATAATGCTCGCGGAGACGGCCGAGCAGCTCGGCTTTGATGGGGTCGAGCGGGTTCGTCCGCTGCAGGCGCACGACCTTGCCGACCCGTTTCGCGCCAACCAACTGCGCGATGTAGTCATGAGCCGCTTCGAACGCCATCCTGCGGATGATCCACTGTTCGTCGTGATTGTAGACCTGATCGATTCCGCGCGGCTTTTGCCCAACACACAGCCGCTGGATTTCGTTGTCGTAGCCGCAGCGTGACATGATGGTGCGCAAGCTGCGCCTTAAATCATGCATGGTGAACTTGGCAACACCGGCTTCCTTGATCAGACGGTTGACCATCTTGGTGAAGCCTGACATCTGGCCGCCGGTCTTCGGTGACGGGAAGACATAGTCGGACGTCGCTCGCTGGAAATGTTGCGCGGCTGCAAGCACCTCGTCAACGAGGTGGGTGCGTGGCACGTCGTGGTGTAGGCCCATCTTGGTCCACGCCGCATCGAAGGTGATGCGGTCCTCCATGACGTGCTTAGACCACTCGATCATGGTGGGCTCGCTGCGGCGCGGGCCCCCGAGTAGGCACATGCGTGTCAGGAGACCAAAAGCCCCGAGCTTGCCGGATGCATGCCAAACCTTGATGATCTCATCATCGGTTAATGCGCGGCCCTTCGTTCGGCGTCCGATCCTCTGCGCACGGGTTTCTTTGGGCTCGCGATAGCCGGCGACCACATTGTGGTCGACATAGCCCTCGCTAACGCACCATTCGAGGAAGGTGTGGGTGTGCTTGCGCAGGTCTTTGGCCGCGCCACGCTTGCCGGTCTTCGCAATCTTGTCGACCGCCGCCATGATCTGCCGCCGCGTCAGGTCCCCCACGCCGCTCTCGGCGTGATCCTTGAGCCCGCGCCGCAGCGCCGACATTGCTGGCTTCCAGTTGACGACTTGACGTCCGGTCAAGAACGTCTGGTAGGGACCATCTTCAACGATGAGGATCGCCAGCGTGGTCCGCTGCTTCTCGGCTGCCTGTTGCCGCCTCGCCTCGCGCTTCGTTTCGTTGGGGTCCACGCCCTTGACGACTTCACCAGCGGCGATAGTGGCGGCCTTGCGCGCAGCTTTCTCATTGTATTTGGGCCACGCGCCGAGTGTCTTGCGCTGGGTCCCCCTCACACCCGGCTTGGTGAAGAGGTAGACCCAGGTCCGACCACCGGTGGTGCGCATGCGCATGGCGAGGCCGGGCAGCTTGTCGTCGTGGAGATAATGCTGCGCTTTGCCCGGCGGCAGCGTGGCGTTGCGGATCACCGCATCGGTGAGTGTCAGTTGATTGGCCAGCTCCGTCACGATCCCTACCCCTTCTTTGTGCCCCGGTGTGCCCCGCACGAACGATGATCAGCCCTTGAACAAAACTTGGCCTCAGACCTTTCCCTCGCCCTGTGCCCACGCAGGAATGATCGACAGACCCAAACAGAACCGGGTCTCAGACCTCCCCCCGTTTTGTGCCCCAGGGGAAAATTCACAGGGGGCACAACAGGGGCACACAAAATGCAGTATGGACCGGGATGGCCGCCTGTGGCCACATATGTTCACACGGGAGAGGTCCAAGGTTCGATCCCTTGTGCGCCCACCATGCTTCGCCCTTCGGGCTCCGGATGGCGCGGCCAGCCCAAAAAAGCCCCAAATCGGGGCTTTTCGTTTTTGACAAGATCGGAACAGCGGCGTTACGAGGCAACATGAAATTCGGCGAATTGATCTTGATCGGATATCGCGTCACGTTATCTGTCGCCCTCCTCGTCTTCGCTTGCTCGTTAGCTGCGAAAGCCGCCTCTCCCGCCGAGATGATCTCACATTATCGACTCGCGCACGGCGAAGGGAAGGTCACGACCGATCCCGCCCTCAATCGCATCGCGCAGGAGCAGGCTGGTGCGATGGCCGCAAGGGACAGGATGGATCATGCCGTGCAGAAGCCATTCGCCGATCGCGTCGCAAACCTCAACGCTGAGCGGGCTGCGGAAAACCTTGCGCAAGGGGACGCCACTTTTGCGAAGGCGCTCGACCAATGGATCGGATCGTACGGCCACCGCAGCAACCTGTTGATGCACGAAGGCACGCGCGTCGGCATCGCCAGCGCCAGAAGCAAGAGCGGTGAGATCTACTGGGCGATGGTGATTGCGGGGCCGGAACCCGAGCGCAGAGGGAACGTCAAGGGCGCGAAAGGCAAGGAGAAGCCTTGCCGATTGATGCTGAACGATACGTGCCTGTGATCACGCTTGCCGAAAATTCACCGGGTTAAGAAATCGCTAGCTGGTACGCGACCAGCCTCGACGATCCGGGTAGCAGGTCATTGACTCTCACAACCTGTCGGGCTGGACAAACCCGCCGCGCATAGCATCATGGCGCGATGGCAGGCAGTCTTTTCACCATCGAATATTTCAGCTGTCCCAGTTGCGCGCTGCCCTACAGCGTGACCAAGGAAGAGCAGCCGACCAGGCGTTCCGGCAGCTTCGCTTGCGAAGTCTGCGGCAGCCTGGTCCACGCCTGGTCCGGCAACTACGATTTCTTCGATTGGCAGGTCGACAAGGCTGACACACCTGACTTCGGCAAAAGGTGGGCTGGAACGCGCTGACGCGGGCCTGCGATCCCGATTCCGCGTCACGTCGCGCCTACGAGCAGCGGGGTCTACGAGATCGCAAAGATCTCAAGCTCCTGACTTCCAGCGCCTGCGACATCGCCCACGCCTTTGCCCATCAGGGACTTCGCCACCGGCGAGGCGAACGAAATCGAGCCGGCTTTGGGATCGGCTTCGTCCTCTCCGACGATCCGATATTGCTGCACACGGCCGTCATTCCGTTTGAAGGTCACCGTGCTGCCAAAGGCAACGACCTCGGATGAGGTCGGATCGGGAACGAGTTGAGCCGTTCTCACTCTCTCCGAGTAGTAACGCAGATCCCGCAACGGGATTGCCGCCTCCCGCCTGCGATCGTTCACGTCTTCGATTCCGTGTGCGGCCTCATAGGCCTCGCGCGCCTCTCGGAGCTGACGCTCCAGGGTCTTCAATCCGGTCCCGGTTACCAGATTGGGATGAGGCGAGATCGGCCGATCGGGCAGCAGGGTCTCGGAAGCCGTCTCCGCACTCTCTTCCTTGGTAAATGCGACGCTCAATCGGAACTCCTCGCAAGGTGAACCCTGTAGGTTCAAAGTATGGCTGCCGAGGTGCACGATGCAAGCACCCCGATCCGGCCACTTCCTCCAGTGGTCCGATTCTAACATTTGCATCTCGGTGTCGGAGGCACTTTTGCAAATGCTAGAATCAAAGGACCACTAGCAAATAGGTTCCTGGTGGAGTTTTTGGATTTGACATTCGCGCCACGAGCGCGCGGCCACAGGGGAACAAAGTCAAATCCACTCCACCAGCCAGCGGAAGCCAGCCTTCCCCGATGGAACCATAGGGAACCCACGGAATTATAACGGGATCGCCCTCTCGAGAACGGATGCATGCGCGGCAGCCTCCCGGTGTCATCGCTGACAGGTTCCGCGACCAGCTCAACCCACTGGTTTGTGCGCTTTGCCGCGTCGACCGCGACCTGGGCCGGCACCTCGCCGGCGTTCGTGATCGCCGTGCTGGTCGTGCTGGTGTGGGCCGTTCTCGGCCCGGTCTTTCACTACAGCGATACATGGCAACTAGTGATCAATACCGGCACCACGATCGTCACGTTCCTGATGGTGTTTCTGATTCAAAATACGCAAAACCGCGACACCAAGGCGCTGCAGGTCAAGCTCTCCGAATTGATCCTGGCGCTTGAGACCGCCAACAACAAGATCGCGGCGATCGAAAACGCCAGTCCGGAAGAACTGGATGCCGCGCAGGAAGAAATTCAGGAGCGCGCCAGAGAAGAGGCCGGCTAGTGGTCCGATTCTAACATTCGCATCCCTTTTCAGCCGGCACTTTTGCGAATGTTCGAATCAAAGGAGCACCGGAAAATATAGGTTTCCAGTGGAGTTTAGGATTTGACATTCGCGTTTCGCGAGTTTGCGGCTGAGTGGGTCGCGAATGTCAAATCCAATCCACTGGCGCAAAGCTTGTTCGCAGCCGTTATCTCACGAAGGAATTAGCTTCGAATGCCCTCGGAGATCACATCGCACGAAAGGCGACACTGGACGACCACGCTCGGCCAGGCCGCCGCCCATCCGGCGGCTTTCGCCGTCGTTCTGCTTTATGCGCTCGCCTGGCTAGCCTTCGACCGGCAAACCTTCGACTTCAGCGCCGTTGCGACCTTGATCGTGTGGATCATGACGCTGTTCATTCAACGCTCAAGCCACCGCGATACGCTCGCGATTCACGCCAAGCTGGATGAGCTGATCCGCGCCGATGAAAACGCGCGCTCGGAACTGACGAGGCTGGACGAGAAAGAACCGGAGTTGATCGCAAAACATCGCGACGCGGAAGTGCGCGCACTTCACGAATCCCGCTGAGTTCGAAGGCGACCTGCGACCGATCCTTGCGACGGATTCATGAGCTTCTTCGTACCCCCTGCGCCGGAAGCAGGCTACGATCCATTTACTCGCAGACTTAACGCAGCGTGAATCCCCGCGAAGCGGCGGATTCAAAGATCCGCGCGTTCTCTGTTCGCAGTTCCGTAGTTCTACGGAACCGATCTGCACGCAAAACGGGTAGACAAAAAATCAGACAACAGCAGAGAGAATTTTCACATCGCGTGCAGCCATCCGACTCGATCTTGCAAAGGGGTTTTGCAGAATCGCCGCGTCACTTTTTTAACCCCTTAAACCTACGCTTGGCGGCTGAATTTCCTTTCATTTCCCGCAAAAGCATTGGGAACCGGCGCCGTCATGTTCGGAGTCAAGGCATGGATGATGGCCAGGCGGTCCGGTAACGGCACCGCTCAACGTTTGGCGACACGGGTCGCGTGGTTTGTCGCGCTGGCCTGCACCGTGCTGATCGGCCTGGAAGTCTCCCGCATCGTCACCCAGCGTTCCACAGTCATCGCCAATGCGCGATTGCAGACGGCCAATCTCACGAAATCCCTGCTTCAGCACGCCGAGCTGACCTTCCGGACGGCAGACGCGATCCTGATCGGCGTTGTCGAACGGCTGGAGCACGAATCGCTCGATGCAGTTACGCACGAGCGACTCAGGGCCTGGTTCGCCGACGAAGTGCGCCACTCGTCTCAATTCGTCAGCTTTGCCGTGATCGACAGCGACGGCGCGATGATCGTCAGCACGTTCGGCGAGGCGCCGTCGGGACAATTCTCCGACCGAGAATACCTTGCCTATCATCGCACCCACGACGAGCTCCACATCGGCGCTCCCATCCGGGGCCGCAAGGCCGAAGGTTGGCTCATTCCAGTGACGCGCCGCTACAACAAGCCCGACGGGACATTCGGCGGCGTCGCGGTGGCCGGGATCAATCCGCAATATTTCCAGGATTTCTACGATCGCCTCGAACTCGACAACAACAGCGCCGTCATCCTGGTGTCGACAAATGGGACGCTTCTGGTACGGCGGCCGTTCGTCGAGGCCAATGTCGGCCGCGATATGACCAACAGCGTGATCTTCGCGCAGTTGAAACAGGCGCCTTCTGGAAGCCTCGAAATCAAGGCTTCGATCGACGGCGTGACGCGCTTCAACAGCTACGAGCAGGGACAAACCTATCCGATCTTCGTCGCCGTCGCGCAGAACATGAATGAGTTGCTGGCGCCGTGGAAGGCCAACGCGATTCGCCGGCTGATCGAGACCGCGGCCATCACCTGCTTCATCCTGGTGATGGGTGCTTTCGTCTGGCGCGCCACCAAAGACCTTGCCAGAAATTCGATCGAACTTCGCGAGACCAATACCCGTTTCGACGCCGCGTTGGCCAACATGCCGACGGGCTTGAGCATGTTCGATGCCGACGGCCGCTTGATGGTGTGCAATGAGCGCTACATCGAGCTGTACGGAATGTCGCCCGATCTCGTCACGCGCGGCGCGGACATCTACGACATCGTCGCGCATCGCAAGCTGATCAGCGGCCTCGACATGGACGCGAGAACCTATGTCGACGAATTCCGCAACGACCTGCTAAAGGACGGCAGAAGCGTAAAAATCTCGCGCTTGAACGACGGGCGCGTGATGTCGGTCACCAATACAGCGATATCAGGCGGGGGATGGATCGCGATCCACGAAGACATCACCGAACGCGTCAGCGACGAGGAAGCCCTTTTCAATCAGGCTGCCGAGCTTGCGCGCATCAACCTGCGGTTCGATGCGGCGCTGAGCCACATGACGCAGGGCCTGTCGATGTTCGACGAACGCAGGCGGCTCGTGGTCTGGAACAAGCGCTTTGCCGAATTGTACGACGTGCCGGAAAAGTTCCTGAAGGTCGGAACGCCCTACGAGGACATCATCGCCGACCGCTTTACCCGCGGCGTCACCAAGGCGGATACGAGCCCCGAGGCCGTCCAGGCGAAAGTCACCGAGCTGTCTTCGCTGGCAAGAGACTCGCACCGGGTCGATGAACTCGCCGACGGCCGCTTCCTGCTGCTGTCGCGTCAGCCGATGCCGGGCGGCGGCTGGCTCGCCATCGTGGAAGACATCACCGAGCGAAAGCGCGCGGAAGCCGAAATCGTCCACCTGGCACGCCACGACGTTTTGACGGGGCTCGCCAACCGCGCCGAATTCAATGAGAAGCTCGACGAGGCCTGTAAGCGGCTGAAGCGCGGCGGCGAGGCCATCACCGTCATGATGCTCGATCTCGATCGCTTCAAGGCGGTCAACGACATGTTCGGCCATCCCGCCGGTGACGAACTGCTAATCGAAGTCGGCCGCCGGCTGAAATCCACATTGCGGGAAACCGACCTGCTGGCACGGCTCGGCGGTGACGAATTCGCCATCATTCAGGATGGCGGACCCAGCCAGCACGAGGGGGCGATCGCGCTGGCGCTGCGGATCAATAGCGCGATTGCCGAGCCGTTCGAACTCGGCGGGTTTGAGGTCAATGTCGGCACCAGCATCGGAATTGCGCTGGCGCCCGAACACGGCACCGACCCCGAAGGACTGCTCAAGAGCGCCGATCTGGCACTTTATGCCGTAAAGGCAAATGGGCGGAGCGATTACCGCATCTATCAGCCCGGCATGCTGGAAAACGCAGCCTCGCAGCAAACGGCGGAAAGCGAATTGCGCGACGCCATCGCGCGCGAGCAATTCGAACTGCATTACCAGCCGGTGGTTGACGTCACGACCCGGCAAATCTGCGGCGTCGAGGCGCTGGTCCGCTGGCGGCATCCGGTCAAGGGACTGGTTGGGCCCGATCAGTTCATTCCGCTCGCCGAATCGAGCGGCCTGATCGTGCCGATCGGCGAGTGGATCCTGCAACGGGCCTGCAACGACGCAGCCCAGTGGCCGGCGCATATCAAGCTCGCGATCAACATTTCGGCCGTTCAGTTAAAACGGGGCAACCTGTTTGAGGTCATCCTGTGCGCGCTGGTCGAGAGCGGCCTCGATCCGGAGCGGCTGGAGCTGGAGATCACCGAAACCTCGCTCTTGGAAAACCAGGAAGCCCATCTGGCGACGATCCGCCAGCTCAAGAACCTCGGCATATCCCTGGCGCTGGACGACTTCGGCACCGGCTATTCGTCGGTGACGTACCTGACGAATTTTCCGTTCGACAAGATCAAGATCGACCGGACCTTCACCCACGGCGTCCTGGAGCGCCGCGACTACGCCGCGGTGGTGTCGTCGGTGCTCGCACTCGCGAAAGGCCTCGACAAGGTCACGACCGTGGAAGGCATCGAAACCGAGGAGCAGTTCGAATATATGCGCTCCGCAGGCGTCAACCTCGCCCAGGGCTATCTTTTCAGCCGGCCGGTGCCCGCTTCCCAGCTCGATTTCACCGTCCGTTATCCGTCGGTTAAGCAAAATATGGTGGCCTAAGCGGAGAATTCTTTTCCGGATTTGACCATGGGCGCGCAAGCAGATTCGCAGGGCGGTTTGATCGATCAACTCGAAAGCGCGCTTGGCAACAAGGATCTGGCGCGGCGCGCCGAGGTCCTGCGCCGGGTCACCGACCTTTTCGTGCTGCGATCCGGGTCGTTTTCCGACGATCAGATCGCGCTGTTCGATGTCGTGATGGGCAAGCTCGTCGACAACATCGAAAGTGCTGCCCGCGCGCAGTTCGGCAGCCGCATCGCAAAACTGCCCGATGCGCCGCGCGGGGTGGTCCGCCTGCTGGCATTCGATCACGCGATCGAGGTCGCCGGCCCCCTGCTCACCCATAGCGAGCGCCTCGACGTCGACACGCTGGTCGACACCGCGAAGACGATGAGCCAGGACCATCTGCTGGCGATCTCGACCCGCAAGGTCCTGGTCGAAGCCGTGACCGATGTGCTGGTGGAACGCGGCAACAACGCCGTGGTCTCGTCGACCGCGCATAATGCCGGAGCGAAATTCTCCGAATTCGGGGTCTCCACTTTGGTCCGCAAGGCGTGCGACGACGGCGACCTTGCTTTGTGCGTCTGGTCCCGCCCGGATATCCCGCGGCAAAACCTGGTCAAGCTGTTCGTCGATGCGTCCGAGGCGGTCAAGAACCAGCTGGTGGAAGCCGATCCTCGCCGCGCCGAACTGATCAAGTCGATGGTTGCCCAAGCCACCGACGACATCCAGACCAAGGCGCGCGCCGGCTCCAACGACTTTTCGGTAGCCTCCAACGAGGTGCGTGAACTGAACGCCGCCGGCAAGTTGAACGAGCCGCAGTTACTGGCCTTCGCCGATGAAGGAAATTTCGATTTGGTGGTCGCCTCGCTCGCCTTGATGTGCGACCTGCCGGTCGGCGTCGTGGAACGCGCACTGGTGCAGAACCAGACCGAACAGATCGTCGTTCTCGCCCGCGCGCTCGATATCTCCTGGGCGACGACGATGAAGCTGTTGCTGATGCATGCCGGCGTCAACGGCTCTTCCCGCCAGCAGCTCGACGTGACCTTCGCCAATTTCTACCGGCTGCAGCCGGCGACCGCGCGAACCGCGCTCAAATTCTACCGCATGCGGGAAAAGGCCGTCCGTCCGACGCAGTGACGCGTTTGCGCGCGGCTCAAGCGAGGCCGATATCAGCCTCTTTCAATAGCTCGGCCAGAACGCCGGACATTTCGGGATCGTGCTTGCCCGACGCGTAGATTTCCGTTGACGTGACGTTGTTTTTTCCAAGCGTCAGCAAAATACCGATCCAGTAGGCGAACCAGATGTGCGGATCGGTCAAAGCGCGCAGCTTCTGCCGGTCGTGCTCCAGCGGCTGATGATTGGAGGCCTTGCGAACCTCAATCGCGATCAGATTGTTGGGAACGCTGCGCTGATGCACGACGATGTCGGGGTAGACCGATTTGCCGAGATGGTCGTCGGTCGACACGATCGAACCGTGCGGCATGTTCAGGGTTCGCGGACCGAGCCGGTCGAAGTCGCAATCGGCCTCGAAATCCGGAAACTGCCGCTCCACATGCAGCGCCAGCCGATGCGCCAGGGCGCGCTCGCCGAGATCGTGCTCAAACAGGAATGCTTCGCGCGCATAAAATTCCTTCAGCGCGGCGACGATCTTGTCCAGTTCGGTACGCATCTGGCCCCCGCAAGTCTCATGAAGCACGGCGATTTAGCTTCAACAATAATTTCGGCCGATTGATGCTATCTCGTCATGGCCGGGCTTGTCCCGGCCATCTACGTCTTTCTTTCCATGGCTACTTAAGACGTGGATGCCCGCGACAAGCGCGGGCATGACGAGGAGCGGATTAATTGATGCGCTTTAGAACTTTACTTCGATCAGCCGCGGCCCGGGCTCGGCGATCGCTTCCGCCAGCGCCACGTTGAATTCGTCCGCCGTGGTCACCGCGCGCCCCGCAACGCCCATGCCCTTGGCAAGCGCGACGAAGTCCAGCGTCGGGTTGTCGATCTTCAGCATGTCCATGGCGCGTTGGCCGGGCGCGCCGGCGCCGACCCCGTCGAATTCGCCGCGCAGGATCTGATAGATGCGATTGGCGAACACGATCGTGACGACGTTGAGGCCTTCGCGCGCCTGCGTCCACAGGGACTGGAGTGTGTACATCGCGCTGCCGTCGCCGACCATGCAGATCACCTTGCGGTCGGGACACGCCACCGCGGCACCAGTTGCCACCGGCGTCGAAAATCCGATCGAGCCGCCCATGTTCTGCAGCCAGTCATGCGGGGCTGCCGCCGCCGTCGGCGGAAAAAAGCCACGGCCGGTGGTGATGGATTCATCGACGATGATCGCGTTCTCGGGGATCGCGCATGCGATCGCCTGCGCGATCGAAGCATGATTGAGCGGCCCGGTCGGCTTGTTGAGTTCGACGAGCTTCTGCGGCTTGACATCGGAAGGCTTGGCACCGAGCGCATCGGCGAGCGCTTCAAGTGCTGCGACCGAATTTTCGCCCCAGGCGGTCAGGCGGTGAACCTCGCAGCCGTCGGGTTTCAGATGGCTCGGCTTGTTCGGATAGGCGAAGAAGGCGATCGGGTCGTTGGCCTCGACCAGGATGATGTTCTTGAAGTCCTTCAAGAGCGGCAGCGCCTGCTCGATCACATAGGGAATGCGGTCGATCGAGAACCGGCCGCGGCCGCGCGCCATGCGCGGGTGATAGGTCTGGCCCATCACCTTGCAGCCGGACTTGCCGGCGATCTGCTGCGCCAGCGCCAGACCTCGCTCGGTCAGCGCGCTGCCGGTGATCAGCAGCAGATTCTGCGTACCGCCCGAATGCAGTATCCCGGCGGCCTTTTCGACCGCGCCAGCCGAAAAACCCGGCTGCTGTTTGGGCGGCGGGACCTGCGCGATGCCGTCGGCTTCGTTCCAGGCGGTGTCTGCGGGCAAAATCAGCGTGGCGATCTGCGGCGGGGCGCTCTTGGCGGCGGCAATGGCGGCGGCGCCGTCTGCCGAGACGGACTTGGCATCCGGCGAGGTCCGCACCCATTCCGACATCGGTCGCGCCAGACCCTCGATGTCGGAGGTGAGCGGCGCATTGTAGCCGATGTGATAGGTCGCGTGCTGGCCGACGATATTGACGATGCCGGAATGCGCCTTCTTGGCGTTGTGCAGGTTGGCAAGCCCATTGGCGAGACCAGGCCCGAGATGCAGCAGCGTCGAGGCCGGCGTGCCCTTCATGCGGAAATAGCCGTCGGCCGCACCCGTCACCACGCCCTCGAACAGGCCGAGCACGCAGCGCATGCCCTCCACGCGATCCAGCGCCGCGACGAAATGCATCTCCGAGGTGCCGGGGTTGGTGAAACAGACGTCGACCCCGCCCGCGACCAGGGTCCGCACCAGACTTTCCGCACCGTTCATTCTTTAGCTCCCGTTCGGGGTTCGAAGCACCTTATGGCCAGATCAATCACTCGTTTTACGCCGTTCGTCAAAGGGGTCCGGAAGGGGCCGTGGAGGTTTTGGGCGCATGGCTGCCATCGCCGGTACACGCCAAGCGCAATTTTAACCGCACTGGTGCCCGCTTTCCGAAGTTCGCCCCCGGGCTCCACAATACCTTTTGCGAACTTCGGGAAGCCAAGGGCACCAGCAAACTTGTGGATTCAAGTACCGCCTTCGATCTGAAGTCCCTGAAATAATTCGCTACAAGTGCCGCAGGGACTTCAGATCGGCGGTACTTGTTTGAAATCCGTCACGTTTGCTTGCGAAAATAGCCCCGATATGGCCTGCTTACTCATCAAGCTTGAATTGCGAGGAACCCGATGACCCGGATTTTTGCCTATCTCACCCTGGTGCTGATGGTGCTGGCGGCCACCTCCTCTGCCCGAGCCACCATGGACGACGACTTTTTCAATTTCCGCGGCCGCCAGCAGCAGCCGGGGATGCAGCAACGAGGCGCCCCCTATTACGGCCCCGGCTCCGACTATTTCGGCGGCGGCGGTTCAGGTCCCATCCCGCGCGAGCGGGTCAGCGCGCCGATCGCGATGGCGCCGGGCAGCATCTACATCTCGACCTCGGAACGGCGGCTTTATCTGATGCTGGGCAATGGCGAGGCGCTGCGCTACGGCATCGGCGTCGGCCGCGACGGCTTCCGCTGGACCGGCACCCACCGCATCACGGCAAAAAAGGAATGGCCGAGCTGGACGCCGCCCTCGCAGATGCGCGCCCGGCGGCCTGACCTGCCGCGTTTCATGGCCGGCGGCATCGAAAACCCGCTCGGCGCGCGCGCGATGTATCTGGGCTCGACGCTTTACCGCATCCACGGTTCCAACGAACCGGAAACGATCGGCCACGCCGTCTCCTCCGGCTGCTTCCGCATGACCAACGAGGATGTCACCGATCTCTATAGCCGCGTCCCGGTCGGAACCGTGGTGGTGGTGCAGTAGCTCTACATTCAAGGTCTCTACGAACAGCAATAACTCTCTCGTCATGGCCGGGCATGACGATCAAGCATTGCTTGCGCTCCCGTGCGCAAACGCCTCTCGCGTTTGTCTCGGCCCATGACGACTAAGCAATGACGACCGGCCGCCAGCGGCCTCAACTCCTCGACTTGCAGATCGTCTTCAGCGCCGTCCACTCCGGCTCGCTGAGTAGCGACGGGCCGCTTGCGGGGCGGTTTTCGTCGCTGAGATGTTTCAGCCGGTCTTCGGTGAGCGGATGGTTGGCCAGGATCGACAAGGTATTGTCCCCCTGGTTTCCGGTAACACGGAAAATCAAGTCACCCATCGGTTTGGTCGGGCGGCCGAGCTGATGCATCACCTCAATGGAAAAATTGTCGGCGTTTTGCTCGGCCTCGCGCGAATAGGACGCGTTGAAGAGCGAGCGCGAGGCGAAAATCAGGGCGCCGGACCCGGTGACGTCGCCGAACAACAGACCGATCAGGAACGAGGTGCCGCCGCTATAGATCATGTTGCGCGTATTGTCGCGATGGCTGACATGACCGAGCTCATGCGCAAGCACGCCCGCGATTTCATCCGGATCGTTCGCCCGTACCAATAATCCGTTGAACAAATAGACCTTGCCGCCCGGCAGTGCGAAAGCGTTCGGAACCGGCGTATTCAAAACAGCGGCCCGGACCGGCGCTTCGAAGCCCGCGGCGGTCGAGATTTTCTTCATCAACTTGTTGAAGGCGATACTTCCGGCGGCACTGCTGCATGTCTTGCCGCCGAACATGGCCCCCATTTGGCCTTCAGCAGCATCGCCGATGCGGCGCTCCAGAGCGCTCGGCACCAGCGGCGCGAGACGGTCCGCCGCCAAGGGCAGCCCGAACCAGATCACGGCGGCGATCGATACGGTCGCGGCCACCGACCAGCCCACGATCGTCGCGACGCCACGCCGGCCGACCGCATTGTCGTTTAGATGCGGGCACCGGGAGATCAAAACCGCGCCGAGTGCGGAATCGCGAATTTCAAGCCGTGCCAGCGACGGCGCGGTCACACAACTCAGGCGCAAGATACCGGCAACACCGTCAGCGCGGCGGATGTCCGCAAACGGCCAGGTCGCAAGCATCGCCCCGCTCTCGATAATTTCGAGCCCGTCCTTGAGCGCAAGCTGCACCTGACGACGGCGGCTCGATGTGCCGTCGTAAAAAACGGACGGGCGGGGCTCAGGCTCCGTTGAGCCGGCTTCCGAATTGTTCTCCACCCCGCCATCGATCCCAGACATCATGTGCTCAGAATCCGACGACATCTAGGCCGTTGGCAAAACCCTCGCCCAGCGCATCGGCGAGTTCGCCTTTGGCGGCGACGTTGGCGGCTGCTTCCAGGCGGAAGGCGGTCGCAGATGCTGCTGCTCTCGCCCAGACGTCGCGCAGGAGATAAACCCGAAGCACGATATTCACGGCGAGAATGAATCCGAGATAGCCGATGCCGAAGACTACCGTCATCGCCGTGCTCGCACGGAGCCGATCGCCGAGATGAGATAGATCGCCAAAGCCAAAAATCCAGAAGCTGCAAGCAACGATAATGCCGGCGAACAGCAGCAGAACAAGAACGAACCAGCCGATTACTTTCCAGTAGAGGCCGTACAGAGCACCTGACGAGAGATCCGATTCAAACGAGACCTCGCCAAAGCGGATGCCCGAAATCCACCAGCGCCATTCGGTGGCTTTGAAGGCGCCGTAGACGAACGGCAAAGCGACCATCCAGATCAGGATCACCAGACCGAACACGCGGCTTTGCGCGGCAGGTAATCTATGACCGGCGTTCATGACGAATAGCGCGAGCCCGACGATGACCGGGGAAAGCGCTATCAGCCATAATTTCCAGCCGTGTTGAAACAGCTCCGATCCGCGCCCATCAAAGCCGCCTTGCAGATCGCCGTAATGACAATGCCGCATCTTGTAGCGCTCGAGCGCGGCTTCCCGCCACGGCAATACCGCGCCGAGCGTGAGCCCTGTTAGTAAGGCCCAGCCTGCGGCCCGCATCGCATAGACCCAGCCCGACCCATCCATCCAGAAACGCACCCCGCGCCACACCGTGCGGGTGAGACGGTAGCGCCGCGCCCGATAGATCGCGAACTGTCCGAACAGATAGAAGAACAGGAACAGCGGGAAGCTCCCAAAGGCCTTGGCGCGCTCCGCTTCGATGCCGATGAGGAAGTAGGCGAGATAGATCGGCACCAGGATCGCCAGCGCGAACAAAAATCCAATCAGCAATTCCCGGCCGCGTCCGGTGTATTCCGGCGCGTCGCCGTCGAGCGAGGTATGCGACCACAGATGACGGCGGATGTCGGTGGCAAGCCAGAAGCGGTAAAAGCCGAAGGTAACCAGCTCCAGACCGGTGCCGCGCTCCACCAATCCACGGAATTCGCCGCGATCTCCGGAAAAAATCGCCTTCACCGACGATGCCGGCAATGGCGGCGGCGGCGGAAAATGCGGCACCGAACTCATCTCGTTCACGAAGGCGCCCTCAAGGAAAAGCGGGCGCTAGCGGTCCCACCTCGCTAGTGCCCTCAAGATCGTGAGACATCGCAGCGGCACCTTACATGAACTTCGGAAAGCAAGGGCACTTGCAAAGATATGATTCTAGTACCGCTTTCGATCTGAAGTCCCTGGGGAGAACCCGCCGCCCGCAGTGCAGGGACTTCAGATCGGTGGTATTAGTGAAACCTTGGATTGAGCCGATGTCAACGCGCGCGCGCCGTCCCGGTTAATCCGCCTTTAAGCCGACTTCTCGAAAAGCTCCCGGCCGATCAGCATGCGGCGGATTTCCGAGGTGCCGGCGCCGATTTCATAAAGCTTGGCGTCGCGCAGCAGGCGGCCGGTGGGGTAATCGTTGATATAGCCGTTGCCGCCGAGCAACTGGATCGCATCGAGCGCGCATTGTGTCGCTTTTTCGGCGGCATAGAGAATGGCGCCGGCCGCATCCTCGCGCGTGGTCTCGCCGCGATCGCAGGCCTTCGCTACCGCATAGACATAGGCGCGCGAGGCATTCATCGTCGTGTACATGTCGGCGATCTTGCCTTGCACGAGTTGAAAGCTGCCGATCGGCTGGCCGAACTGCTTGCGCTCGTGCACATAAGGCAGCACCACGTCCATGCAGGCCTGCATGATGCCGAGTGGCCCTGCCGCCAGCACCGCGCGCTCGTAATCGAGACCCGACATCAACACATTGACGCCGCGTCCGACCTGGCCGAGCACGTTTTCCTCCGGCACTTCGCAATTATCGAACACCAGTTCAGAGGTGTCGGAGCCGCGCATGCCGAGCTTGTCGAGTTTCTGCGCGGTGGAAAATCCCTTCATGCCCTTTTCAATAATGAACGCGGTGATGCCGCGCGGGCCTGCGGCCGGATCGGTCTTGGCGTAGACCACGAGCGTCTCGGCGACCGGCCCATTGGTGATCCACATCTTGGAGCCGTTGAGGACGTAACGGTCACCTTTTTTCTCGGCGCGCGTCATCATCGAGACCACGTCGGAGCCGGAACCAGGCTCGGACATCGCGAGCGCGCCGACATGTTCGCCGGAAACGAGCTTCGGCAGATATTTCTGCTTCTGCGCCTCGTTGCCGTTGCGCCGAAGCTGATTGACGCAGAGATTTGAATGCGCCCCATAGGAAAGACCGACCGAAGCCGACGCCCGCGAAATCTCCTCCATCGCCACGCAATGTTCGAGATAGCCTAAGCCCGAGCCGCCATACTCCTCCTCGACCGTAATCCCGTGCAGGCCGAGCGCACCAAGCTTCGGCCAGAGATCCATGGGAAATTGATTGGCCTTGTCGATCTCGGCGGCGCGCGGTGCGATTTCATTGCTTGAAAAGTCATGCACGGTCTCGCGCAGCGCGTCCGCGGTCTCGCCAAGGTCAAAATTGAACATCCGGTATGCGTTGGGAATCATGGCGGGCGGCCTCCGGCGAAATCAAACGTTGTTTCAAACTATGCCTTAATCCCTAGACCTCACCTTGTCACGGGCGACAGAGGTGAGGAAGGCATTGTGTGTGGCATGCCATGGAGCCGCGACATCAAATCCGTCAAAACTGTCTCTTGCCCAAAGCTGCGCAAGAGGATGTAATTTGGTCCTAACACCCACCTTCCGACTCAACGGAGGGGGCCTAGTGGAGTGGATTTGACTTTCGCTGCTCGCGACTAGCCGCGAATTCGTAAAACGCGAATGTCAAACCCAGAACTCCACTGGAAACCTATATTTGCTGGTGGTCCTTCTAACTCCAATATTCGCCAAAGTGCCTGCTGAGAAGGATGCGAATGTTGGAATTGGACCACTAGTCCAGGGAAGAGCCGCCATGAACATCCAGAGATCGCCCGGGTTAGACAGCCAGGAGCTTCAGCGCGCTGCGCGCGAGGCCGCCTATTCCACACCGTTGGAGGATTTTCATCCCGGCGCGCCGCAACTGTTCCGCAACGATACGCTATGGCCTTATTTCGAGCGGCTGCGCAAGGAAGAGCCGGTGCACTACTGCACCAAGTCGCCGATCGAACCCTATTGGTCGGTCACGAAATACAACGACATCATGCATGTCGATACCAACCATGGCATCTTCTCGTCCGACGTGTCGCTGGGCGGTATTTCGATCCGGGACGTTCCGTCGGGCTATGACTGGCCGAGCTTCATCGCCATGGATCAGCCGCGGCATTCGGCGCAGCGCAAGACGGTGTCGCCGATGTTCACGCCGAAACATCTCGACGAACTCGCGATCCTGATTCGCGGGCGCACCGGCAAGGTGCTGGATTCGCTGCCGCGCAACGAGACCTTCAATTTCGTCGACCTGGTTTCGATTGAGCTGACCACGCAGATGCTGGCGACGCTGTTCGACTTCCCCTTTGAAGAGCGGCGCAAGCTGACCCGCTGGTCGGATGTCTCGACCGCACTGCCGAAGGGCGGTATCGTCGATTCCGAAGAACAGCGCCGCGCCGAGATGGGCGAATGCGCGGCCTATTTCACCAAACTCTGGAACGAGCGCGTCAATGTCGAGCCGCGCAACGACCTGATCTCGATGATGGCGCACAGCGAGGCCACACGAAACATGGACCCCGATAATCTGTTGGGGAACATCATTCTCCTGATCGTCGGCGGCAACGACACCACCCGCAACACCATGAGCGGCTCGGTGCTGGCGCTGAGCGAAAATCCGGAGCAGTACAAGAAGCTGCGCGACAATCCTGATCTGATCGATTCCATGGTGCCGGAGGTCATTCGCTGGCAGACGCCGCTTGCGCATATGCGGCGCACCGCACTGGTCGACACCGAGCTTAACGGCAAGAAAATCCGCAAAGGCGACCGCGTCGTGATGTGGTACGTCTCCGGCAACCGCGACGAGGAAGTCATCGAGCGGCCCAATGAATTCATCATCGACCGGGCGCGGCCGAAAATCCACCTGGCGTTCGGCTTCGGCATTCACCGCTGCGTCGGCATGCGGCTCGCCGAGCTGCAATTGAAGATCGTCTGGCAGGAGATATTGAAGCGGTTCGAGCGGATCGAGGTGGTCGGCGAGCCGAAGCGGGTCTATTCCAGCTTTGTGCGGGGTATCGAGTCCCTACCTGTACGCATACCCTCATGAATGACGCGCTGAACCCGCCGAGCCTCGCTGAAGCCATCAATGCCAAGGGTTTCACGGGCGCGGCCGGTTTTCGCATCGTCACCGTCGAACCGGGCTATGCCGAGGTGGCGCTGTCGCGCCGCGACGATCTCCTGCAGTTTTTCGGCCATTTCCATGGCGGCGTGATCACGGCACTGGCCGACCAGGCGGCTGGAATTGCCGTAACGTCCAGACTACCCAAGGGGCGAATAGGGGTCACCGTCGAACTCAAGATCAACTTCATGGAACCGGCCCGCGGCAGCGAGCTGATCGCCCGGGCCAAAACTTTGAAAATGTCGGGCTCGATCGGGGTTGCAACGGTCGAAATCTTCAGCAAAGACGAGGCCGGTGAAACCCTCTGCGCATTCTGCACCGCCACCATGCGCGGCCTCGATCTTCCAGCCGAGTTCCGATGACAACGACCGACCACGATGAACATGCCGATATCCGCGACGCCGTCGCCAAGCTCTGCGCGCAGTTTCCGGGCGAATACTGGCGCAAGCTCGATCGCGAGATGGCCTACCCCAAGGCCTTCGTCGATGCGCTCACGGAGTCCGGCTATCTCTCGGTTTTGATCCCGGAAGAATATGGCGGCGCGGGCCTGAAACTCTCGGCCGCAACCGCGATCCTGGAAGAAATTCACCGCGCCGGCTGTAACGCCGGAGCCTGCCACGCCCAGATGTACACCATGGGTACGGTGCTGAGGCATGGCAGCGAGGCGCAAAAGGCCCAGTGGCTGCCGAAGGTCGCGAGCGGCGAATTGCGATTGCAGGCCTTTGGCGTCACCGAGCCAACCAGCGGCACCGATACGTCGTCGCTGAAAACCTTCGCCCGGCGCGAAGGCAATGACAGCTACGTCGTCAACGGCCAGAAGATCTGGACCAGCCGAGCCGAATATTCCGACCTGATGATCCTGCTGGCGCGCACCACGCAGAAGGAGCAGGCGGCAAAACGCACCGACGGGCTGTCGGTCTTCATTGTCGATATGCGCGAGACCAAGAAGGCCGGGCTCACGATCCGCCCGATCCGCACCATGATGAACCACTCGACGACCGAAGTGTTCTTCACCGACATGAAGGTGCCGGCGGAGAACCTGATCGGCGAGGAAGGCAAGGGATTCCGCTACATTCTTTCCGGCATGAACACCGAGCGGATTTTGATCGCGGCCGAATGTATCGGCGACGCCAAATGGCTCATTGAAAAGGCTTCGACCTATGCCAAGGAACGCAGCGTGTTCGGCCGCCCGATCGGCCAGAACCAAGGCGTCCAGTTTCCGATCGCGAAAGCCTATGCCGCGATGCGCGCCGCCGAACTGATGGTCAAGGAAGCCACCCGCAAATATGAAGCCGGGCTTGATTGCGGCGCGGAAGCCAACATGGCCAAGATGCTGGCGGCGGATGCTTCCTGGGAAGCGGCCAATGCCTGCGTGCAGACCCATGGCGGCTTCGGTTTTGCTGAAGAATACGATGTCGAGCGCAAATTCCGCGAGACGCGGCTCTATCAGGTGGCGCCGATCTCGACCAATCTGGTTTTGTCCTATATCGCCGAGCACGTGCTCGGCATGCCCCGCTCTTATTGAGATCTAGTGTGGCGACGCTGACGTTCCTTTCAGTTTCTCAGCGGCCTCGCAAAAGGAACGTCAGGGTCAAAAGCCACACTAGAATTTATAGATTTGCTAGTGTCCCTTTGGTTCTGACATTCGTAAAGTGCCCGCTGTGATATGATACGAATGTCAGAACCGGGACACTAGCCATGCTGCCGCTCGAAGGAATAACCGTCATCGCCGTCGAACAGGCTGTCGCCGCGCCGTTCTGCTCGTCGCGGCTCGCGGACGCCGGCGCCCATGTCATCAAGGTCGAGCGGCCCGAAGGCGATTTCGCGCGCGGCTATGATGCCGCCGCAAAAGGACAAAGCAGCTATTTCGTCTGGCTCAACCGCGGCAAGGATTCCGCCGTGGTCGACCTCGCCACCAAAGAGGGCCGCACTAAGCTTGAAACGCTGATCGCAAGGGCCGACGTGCTGTTGCAGAATCTCAAGCCCGGCTCGATGGACAAGCTCGGCTTTTCGCTCGATCGGCTGAAGAAGGATTATCCGGCGCTGATCTGCTGCACCATATCAGGTTACGGCGACCAAGGGCCCTACGCGCACCGCAAGGCCTATGATCTCCTGATCCAGGCCGAAAGCGGACTCGCATCGATCACCGGCGGACCGGAGGGCGCCTCGCGTGTCGGGCTCTCGATCGTCGATATCGCCACCGGCGCCACCGCGCATGCTTCGATACTCGAAGCGCTGATCGCGCGCTCGCGCACCGGCAAGGGCGCCGACATCCGCATCTCGATGTTCGACGTGATGGCCGACTGGATGGCCGTGCCGCTGATCAACTCAGAAGCCGGTCAACCGCCGAAACGGATCGGCCTCGCCCATCCCTCGATCGCGCCCTATGGCGTGTTCCGCTCAAAAGACGGCAAGGACATCCTGATCTCGATCCAGAGCGAGCGGGAGTGGAAAAAACTCTGCAGTGACGTGCTCGGCCAGCCCGACCTGCCGAATGACCCGCGCTTTTCCAGCATGGTCGAGCGCGTCAAGAACCGTCAACTCACCGACGGCATCGTCGGCGACAGTTTTGGATCGATGACGCGCGACGAGGTTTTAAAGCGGCTGGCGGAGGCCGACATCGCCTTTGCCGAGGTCAACAGCACTGCCGACCTGGCCCAGCACCCGCACTTAAGGCGGATCGAGGTGGATACGCCCAATGGCGTGGTGAGTTACCCGGCGCCGGCTGTGATCTTCGTCGACGAACCGCGGACCTACGGAGCGGTGCCCGCGATCGGCGAGCAGCCTGCGTCCGCCAAGAAGTCTTCCACGCGGAAAGCGTCATGAGCGAAAAGCCCGACCTCGATCATTTACGGCAATGGATCGGCCGCAGCACCGAAGCCTCCGACACCGTCACCGCCCAACTCGTGAAGGGATTGCAGGCCACGCTGTTTCTCCCCGTCGGCGAGCCCAAGGCGGGCGACGCGGCGCCCTTCACCGTGCATTGGTGCCTGGCGCCGCCGGTGGTGCCTAGCTCGGAGCTCGGCCTCGACGGTCATCCGGCCCGCGGCGGCTTTCTGCCGCCGGTGCCACTGCCGTGCCGGATGTGGGCGGGCGGCGAACTGGAATTCATCGACACGCTGCGCGTCGGCGACGAGGTGACACGCACCTCGCGCATCAAGGACGTGAGCTTGAAGAGCGGCTCGACCGGCACGTTGTGTTTTGTGGCCGTGGACCACGAGCTGACCACCAAGCGCGGCATCGCGATCCGGGAGCGGCACGATATCGTCTACCGCGATGTCACCCCCGCTGCGGCCGCGCCCGCCAAGGCCGCCGCGCCGCCGCCGGCGGCAAAGCACCGCGAAACCCATATGGCCGATCCGGTGCTGCTGTTTCGCTACTCGGCACTGACGTTTAACGGCCATCGCATCCACTATGACCGCGACTACGTCACCAAGGTCGAGGGCTATCCCGGCCTGATCTTTCACGGACCGATGCAGGCGGCGCTGCAGATCGAGTTCGCCGCCAAATTGCGCGGGCGAGTGCCGGCAAAATTCGCCTATCGCGGCGTGCAACCGTTGTTCGAGGGTTCTGAGTTTTCGGTCAATGCCAACGAGACGACGGCCGGCCTAGAGACGTGGACGGCGAATTCAATGGGACAGCCGACCATGAAGGGGACGGCGACGTGGTGAGCACGCTCACGGTCAAACAGGTCACCTTGGACCTGTTGCGGGCGTTCGGCATTCGAAAAGTCTTCGGTAATCCCGGCTCGACCGAGCTGCCGTTTCTGAGCGACTGGCCCGACGACATCGATTACGTGCTGGGCCTGCAGGAAGCCTCCGTGATCGGCATGGCCGACGGCTATGCGCAGGCGACCCGCAATGCCAGCTTCGTCAATCTGCATTCGGCGGCGGGCGTCGGTCACGCGCTCGGCAACCTGTTCACGGCCTATCGCAACCAGACGCCGCTGGTGATCACCGCGGGCCAGCAGGCGCGCTCGATCCTGCCGTTGCAGCCGTTTCTGTTTGCCGAACGCGCCTCCGAATTCCCGCGGCCCTATGTGAAATTCGCGGTCGAGCCGGCGCGCGCCGAAGACGTGCCGGCGGCGATTGCGCGCGCTTATTATACGGCGATGCAGCCGCCGTGCGGACCGACCTTTGTTTCGGTGCCGATCGACGACTGGACCAAGCCCGCGCAGGCACTGGAAGCCCGCAGCGTGACGCGCGAGCTCGGCCCCCATCCAGACGCTATCAGGGGTCTGGCGCAAGCCCTCGCGGCGAGTGAACGACCCGCGTTTGTGGTCGGTCCCGGCATCGATCGCGCGCAGGCGGTTGATCTGATGGTGCGGCTGGCCGAGAAGACCCGCGCCGCGGTCTGGGTCAGCCCTTTCTCGGCGCGATGCAGTTTCCCGGAACGCCATCCGCAATTCGCGGGCTTTCTGCACGCCTCGCCCGGTCAACTATCCGAAGCGTTGCGCGGCCATGATCTGGTCGTCGTGATCGGCGCGCCGGTGTTCACCTTTCACGTCGAAGGCCACGCTCCGATTTTCGATGGCGCGACGCAGCTATTCCAGATTACCGACGATCCGGAAGCGGCCGCAGTGACGCCGGCCGGCACCAGCATCATCGCGACCATGAAGCCGGCGCTGGCCGCGCTGATCGAGCTGACGGCTGAGACCACACGCGCCATGCCGAAAGGCCGCGCACTGCCGCCGCCGCCGAAAGCGGCCGATCCGATTCCGGCGGAATTTCTGCTGGCTAGCCTTAGCGTGGCGATGCCCGAGGATGCCGTGCTGGTGGAAGAAGCGCCCTCACATCGTCCGACGATGCACAAGTTCATGCCGATGCGGGGCCAGGACAGTTTTTACACCATGGCGAGCGGCGGATTGGGCCACAGCCTGCCGGCCGCCGTCGGCATCGCAATGGCGCGCTCGAACGTCCGCACCGTCTGCCTCGTCGGCGACGGCTCGGCGATGTATTCGATCCAGGCGCTTTGGACGGCGGCGCAGCGGAAGTTGCCGCTGACCGTCATCGTCATCAACAATGAAGGTTATGGCGCGATGCGCGCGTTCAGCCAGGTGATGCAGGTGCGCAATGTGCCCGGCCTCGACATGCCCGGCATCGATTTTGCTAAGATCGCCGAGGGCATGGGCTGCATGGCGTTGCGCGTGACGAAATCATCCGAATTGGCCAGCGCGCTGCAGCTTGGCCTGACGCATCAGGGCACGAGCGTGATCGAGGTGACGGTGGATTCCGCGGTGACGGTGCTTTACGCGCGCAAGACACCGACGTAGCGCGCAGCCTCAGGAGGCCAGGAAGCCGCCATCGGTCGCGAGAACATGACCGACCACGTAAGAAGACGCGTCTGAGAGCAGCCAGACCACAGCCTCGGCCACCTCCTCCGCCTTGCCCATGCGTCTCAGCGGCAAGCCGGCCGCAACGCTTGCCATGTCGCCAACGCCCGAGCGCAGCATCATATCGGTGATGACGCGGCCCGGCGCGACCGCGTTAATGGAGACGCCGCGCGACGCGGCCTCCATCGCTGCCGAACGAACCAGGGACAGCACCGCGGCCTTGGAAGCGGAATAGAGCGACAGACCCGGATTCGGATTGCGGACACCGCTCACCGAGGCATTGATGACGATCCTGCCCGAGCCTTGCGCAAACATCACCGGCAACTGATTTCGCAGGCAGAGGAATACGCCCCGCACGTTGGTGTCGAATACCGTATCGTAAACGGCGCTGTCCTGTGCTTCGAGAGGAGCGCGTCTTTCCTGAAAGCCGGCATTGTTGAAGACGGCATCCAGCCTGCCAAAGCGCGCGATCGCTGTCGCAACCAGACGCTCGACTTCGTCCTCGCGGGTTACGTCGGTGGCGAGCGCAAAGGCTTCGACGCCGAAATTTTCGCAGGCTTGCGCTGTGGCTTCGATCTCGGATGGCCGCCGTCCGGCGATCAGCACGGCGGCAGCCCCCTCCTCAGCCATCTTTAGCGCGGAGGCGCGGCCGATGCCGGTGCCGCCTCCCGTGACCAGGCAGACCTTCCCGAGCATGCGAGCCGATGATTTCGCTAGCCGACCTTCACTTGGCAAAGTCTCGCTCATGACACCTGACTAACCGCGACGAAGGCCGGTTCCTCTTTCAAAGTACATCGTTTCGGCATATAGTTGTATAATACAACTGTATGAGGAGTCAAGATGCCTGATCTCGACGTCGCTCTCATTGACGACATCCGCTCGTCTTCGCGCCTGATGGTTCGCGAGCTGGGTTTTATGGAAGCGACGCTGGCAGCCACCGACTATCCGCCTTCGGCGGTCCATACCATTCTCGAGATCGGACTTCGCGGGCCGATGACGGCGATGCAACTTGCCAATATTTTGCATCTGGAGAAATCGAGCGTTAGCCGGATGGTACACAAGCTGATCGAGGCCGGCGAACTGAAGGACACAATGGATTCGTGCGATTCGCGCAGCAAGCCACTCTCGCTCACGGCCAAGGGAAAGCGCACTCTTGCCGCGCTTCACGATTTTGGCAGGCGCCAGGTGATGGCCGCACTCCAACGTCTAAGCAAATCGGAGCAGCGGACGGTGCGTGAGGGGCTGAGACTGTATGCGGCAGCATTGACAGCGGACCACTTGAGATCCGCGTCGCTGGAAGGCTCGCTTCAGCTTGCCACCGACTGACTTTCCGTCAACCGCGATGCTCTTCCCGCAGCTTCGCCTGGATCTTGGCCATGCCGCCAATCCAGCGGTCGTAATTCTCGGTCTTGTTGCGCATATAGGTAAGCACCTGCGGGTGCGGCAAAATCAGAAACGTCTCGCACTCGATGCCTTCGAGCGCATCTTTGGCGACCTGCGCCGGCGGCAGGTCGCCGTCACCGGATTGCGGCCCCTTCGGGAGCGTACGGATCATCTCGGTGTCGACGCCCTGAGGGCAGAGGATCGAAACCTTGATTCCGTGGGCCTTGTGCGAGATCGCGAGATTTTCCGCAAAACCCACGGCCGCATGCTTGGTCGTGGAATAAGCCGCGCTTCCGACCTGCGACAAAAGCCCTGCAGCCGAAATGGTGTTGAGGAAATAGCCGCCGCCGCGCGCCTTGAAGCGGGGGACGAGATGCCGCGCCGCGTAAATATGTGCCATGACGTGAACGGCCCAGCTTCGCGAAAATGGTTCATCCGAGCTGCCGCCGGCATTTTCTGACAACGGATCGATGCCGGCGAAGATCCCGGCATTGGAACAGAACAAATCGATCGGTCCGAACAAGCGTTCGGTCTCGTCGATGACGTGAAGGATGTCTTTCTCCTGCGCGACATCGCATTTGAATGCCGCGCCGTCGAGCGAAGCGGCGACCGTCCGCGCGGTTGCGATATCGAGATCGGCCACGATCACCTTGGCGGCGCCCGCGCGATGAAAGGCCTCGCACAACGCTCGGCCGATGCCATTGGCGCCGCCGGTGACGACGACGACCTTGCCGTTCACCTGCATCGCAAACCCTGAATGATGAAATGAAGTGTTACGCCAGAACCAGATCGAGCACAGCCGTATAGTGACACGCCGCGCCGAGAAGCACGAAACAATGCCAGATCACGTTCTGGAAGCGCAGCCGTTGCCATGCGTGGAAGATTACCCCGAAACTGTAGAGCATGCCACCGGCGAGGATCAGCCAGAACACCAGTTGCGGCAGCTGCGAGAGGCCGGCGTCATAGGCAATGATGCCGCTCCAGCCCATCGCAAGATAGAGCCCGACCGCCAGCCGGTCGAAGCGTCCGGGGAACATCAGCTTCACGGCAATGCCGATCACCGCCACGCCCCATACGCCTGCCAAAAGCGACATTGCGAACACGCGGTCCTGCAACTGCGTGAAGATCGGCGTATAGGTCGCCGCGATCAGGACATAGATCGCCGAATGATCGAAGCGGCGCAACAGCCACTTGCGCCGCGACACCGGCCAGAGGTTATAGGCGGCGGAAAATCCGAGCATCGCCAGCAGGCCCGCGGCATAGACCGACACGGTGACGACTTCATAGGCGGAGGCGAACACCGCCGCGAGCACGATCAGCACGGTCGCCGCCACCACGCCACCGAACACGCCGATGCCGTGCACGATGCCGTCGGCGATCAGCTCGGCGCGGTCATAATTCCAGCGAATCGCGTCGGCCGCCGCATGGGCCGAGGTCGAGGCGAACTGTTTCAGTTGGAAAACGGTCATTTAATCCAGTACTGCACTTCTTCAGGATGAAACAGAGGATAACTTTGGGGCGTCAACGATCCCCTAAGCCTGTACGCGGAAATTAAGCGGAATTGGCGTCTTAAATGTGAAGCTTGATTTTAGCCGGTCAATCGCCACTTGTGATTGGTTTACCAAATTACCTTTCCGAAGCCGGTTTGTTCCCCTTTTCAGCGCATGGCCTTTGATTTTTCCGACATGATGGAGGAAGCGCGCATTTCGGCGCGCGCGCTGAAGGATTTCAGCGAGGGCCTCTTCAATCCGACGCTGCGACTCGGCATCACCGGGCTTTCACGGGCCGGCAAGACCGTGTTCATCACGGCGCTGATCCATGGCCTCACCCGCGGCGGACGCTTTCCAGTGTTCGAGCCGCTGGCCTCGGGCCGGATCGCCCGCGCCTATCTCGCGCCGCAGCCCGACGACGCCGTGCCGCGCTTCGACTATGAGCGCCACGTTCGCACGTTGATCGACGAACGGGCCTGGCCGAACTCGACTGTCGACATCAGCGAGTTGCGGCTTGTGATCGATTACCAGCGCCAGAACGGTACCGAGCGGACGCTGACCCTCGATATCGTGGATTATCCCGGCGAGTGGCTGCTCGATCTGCCACTGCTCAACAAAAGCTACGAACAGTGGTCGAGCGAGAGCCTGGCACTGTCGCGCGGGAATGCCCGCGCGGCCCTCGCTGCCGACTGGCATGCGTATATCTCCGGGCTGGACGCACAAGCGCCGGCCGACGAACAGGCCGCACTTGCCTCCGCCAAACTCTTCACCGATTATCTGCGTGCCTGCCGCGACGAGCGTTTCGCCATGAGCCTACTGCCGCCGGGCCGCTTCCTGATGCCGGGCAATCTTGCGGGCTCGCCGGCGCTGACCTTCGCGCCGCTCGACGTGCCCGGAGACGGTAACCCGCCGGACGGCTCGCTGTGGGCGATGATGCGCAGGCGCTATCAGTCCTACAAGGACGTCGTGGTTCGCCCGTTCTTCCGCGACCATTTCGCGCGGCTCGATCGCCAGGTGGTTCTGGTCGATGCCTTGGCCGCGTTCAATTCGGGACCGAACGCGCTGTTCGACCTGGAGTCGGCGCTGGCCGGAATCCTCGACTGCTTCCACATCGGCCGCGGCACGATCCTGAACGCGCTGTTCCGCCCGAAGATCGACCGCATTTTATTCGCCGCCACCAAAGCCGACCACCTGCATCATATAAGCCACGACCGGCTGGAAGCGGTGCTGCGGCGGGCGGTTTCGCGCGCCGTGATGCGGGCTGAAGATACCGGCGCCACCATCGACGTCGTGGCCCTTTCCGCCGTCCGCGCCACGCGGGAGGCCCAGGTCACGCGCAGCCGGGAAAGCCTGCCGTCGATCCTAGGAACACCGATCGCGGGCGAGAAAGCGGACGGCGAGACTTTCGACGGCAACACGGAAGTGGCGACCTTTCCCGGCGAGCTGCCTGAGGATCCGCAAGCATTGTTCGAGAGCGAGGCCGCGTTTTCCGGCCTCGCCAACGGGCAAGGTAACGGCACCGACTTCCGCTTCCTTCGCTTCCGCCCGCCCCGCCTCACGCCGGAGGGCGACAATGCGGCTTCGCTGCCCCACATCCGCCTTGACCGGGCGCTGCAGTTCTTGATCGGAGACAGGCTGCAATGAGCGAGCGCCCCCACAACCGCAAGCCCGCGACCTTCAAGCTGGACGACGCAAACGTCGTCGTAACCGATCCAAACGACGAGAGCCGCCCTTCGCGCGGCACGGTTCACGTCACGCCGGAAAACGACGCGCCGCAGTTACCGGTGGCGTTGGAGCCTGTGATCGCTCCGCCCGAGCCGCGATTTCGCTGGGGCACGCTGTTCTGGAGCGCGCTCGGTGGGCTGGTGCTGCTCGGCGCCGGCCTTGGCGTGGCGCATCTGATCGAGGATCTGTTTGCGCGCAGCGAAAGCCTCGGGATCCTGGGATTGGTGCTGACCTTTGCTTCGACCCTGTCACTGATCGTGGTGACCGCGCGCGAGGCGATCGGCCTGATGCGGCTTTCCGCGATCGAAGAGCTGCATCGGCGTGCAGCTTTAGTGATCGCGAGCGACGATCGCAACCAGAGCCGCGACGTGTTGCGCGATCTCTTGAAGATCGCTCATCAAAATCCGCATCTAGCGCGCGCCCGCGCCACGCTGAGCCAGCATTCCGGCGACATTATTGACGGCGCGGACATGATCCGCCTCGCCGAGCGTGAACTGATGACGCCGCTCGATCAGCAGGCGCGGCTGCTGATTTCCGCCGCCGCGCAACGCGTCTTGCTCGTCACCGCGATCAGCCCGCGCGCGCTGTTCGACGTCGTCTTTGTGTTCGCGGCTTCGCTCCGCCTGATCCGGCAGTTGGCGCGGCTTTACGGCGGACGGCCCGGCACGCTTGGTATGATAAGGTTGATGCGCCACGTGCTCGCTCATCTCGCCATCACCGGCGGCATGGCGGCGAGCGACAGCGTGATCCAGCAGATCCTCGGCCATGGCCTGACCGCCAAACTGTCGCAACGGCTCGGCGAAGGTGTCCTCAACGGGCTCCTGACGGCGCGGCTGGGGCTGGCTGCGATCGACGTCACCCGGCCGCTACCGTTTGCAGCCCTGCCGCGTCCCTCGCTCACGGACCTCGCCAAGGATCTTTTGCGGAAGCGTGGGGAAGAGGACGAGCGGTGATTAAGTTGTTGAACTCGTCGTTCCGGGGCATGAGAAGCATGAGCCCGGAATCTCGAGATTCCGGGTTCGCGCTTCGGGCCCCAGGAATGACATGCTGGCGGCGGCAACGTGCGACCGCAAAACTCCCTCGGCTACGCCAGCCAGCGCCAGTCGAACAACGGCGAATCCGGCGGCGGCGAGAGCTGTGGCGTCCAGCCGGTGAACTTCTCGATCGAATAACTATCCATGACGATCCCACGCCAGACGCGATCGACCCGCTCCAGCGGTTCGCGTTTGGCCGGGACCGAAGCCCACAAGGAAGCCGACGGATTATTGTCGGGTTCGCGCCCGACATATATGCCGGCATGGCCTGCGATCAGGCTCATGTCCGGCTCGCGAAAACCCTGATACCGACCGCGCTCGTTGATTTGCACCACCGGCAGGCGGCCATGGAAGAACCAGCGCAGCATCGCATAAGTGCGGTAGTCTGACGTGGCGATCCAGGTCGCACCGGTCTTTTGCAGCTCGGCCTCGGTCCGCGTCACGATCGACTCATAGCCAGCCTCGCCACCGACCGGATCGGTGCGGCCGATGAAATTGAACGGCATCGCCAGGTAGTAGAAGCAAACAGCAACCACAAAGGCGATGCCGGAGACGATCGCGATCCTGACCCAGCGGTGCGACATCGCGATAAAGGATTGGGACCATCCTTCCTTCCGCAGCATCGACAGATTGATCGCGGCCGCCGCAAAACCGAACGGCCAGATGAAGGTCGGCCAGGTATCGCCGACCCGCAAGCTCAGCGACTTCCACAAAAAGTAGACAAAGGGAATGAGCACGGCGGTCGACAGCAGGATCGCAACGGCTTCACCACGGCGATATCCGCGCCACGCCGTCAACACGACGCCCGTCAAGACGACCGGCAACAGGACAAAACCGACGAGGCCGAATTGCAGGCCCAGAAATTCGCCGAACGTACGTAGCGACCATTGATGGGATGCTGCCGCCCGCACCGCCTGAAAACGAAACGAAGCCCAATCGTGCTGCATGTTCCAGATCAGGACCGGCGTGAACAGCAACAATGCTATTGCGGCAGCCGTCCATGGATAGGGACTGCGCAGCCAGCGGCCGCGCCAGTTTGGCACCCACATGAAGGCGAGCACCGCCGGAAGCAGTAAGGCAACCGTGAATTTCGACAGTGCCGCGAGCCCGGCAAAAACACCGGCCGCGAGCCACCATCGCCCATCGCCGCTTTCGGCCAACCGCACCAGCGCCCAGGCCATCGCGGTGACGAAGAGAACCAGCGGGACATCCGGCGCGATCTTGGTCATCAGCAGGCCGTAATAGAGCGATGCCTCCATCATCAGTACCGCGACGACGGCCATCCGAAGATCGCGCGTGACGCGCCAGACGAGATCGGCAAGCAATAATTGCGCGGCAAGCATGGCCACGAGACCGGCGAATCGCGCGCCGAAATTCGTATCGCCAAAGATCGCGGTGCCGAAACGAACGAACCAGGCCACCATGGGCGGATGGTCGAGGAAGGAAAGCACGCTCTCCTTCGACCAGGTCCAGTAATAGGATTCGTCGGTCCGCAGATCGATCAGGCTCGCATAGACGGCGCGCATGACCGTCATCGCCACGATCAGCGCGATGACGCCAAGCCACGGCTTGAGCGCGGAATGTTTGGCTTCGCTCCGGAAGCTATCTGGGGGCGCCATCGTCACGGCGCTTTCTCCCCAACTCCGGCATGGGTGTCAACGGCCGGATATTGCGTTAATTGGCCAAAACCGCCACTCGTGCCAGATGGAATTAAACGCTAGCTTTGCGAGTCTATGAATCAGTGGACCGGAATGAGCGAACCCACCCTGCCCCAAATCGGAAAATTCCTTCGTGGCGTCAGCGTCCGGCAGATTCGCATGGTCTGCGGGCTGATCCTGCTGGCCTATCTGATCAGCCATTTCCTCAACCACGCGCTCGGCAATATTTCGCTGGAGGCGCTGGCCTGGGGCCTGCACTACCATCTCCTGTTCTGGCAATTCCTGCCCGTCGCAATCGTGTTCTACGGCGCGGTGCTGGTTCATGGCGGTCTTGGAATCTGGGCGCTTTACGAGCGGCGGCAATTCCGCTGGAAGACGATCGAGCCGCTGCAACTCGTGCTCGGCCTGTGCATTCCGGCGCTGATTGCCGCCCACATCATCGGGACGCGGCTCGGCCACACGCTGTTCGGGACCTCCAAGCTCTATCCGCAGGTGCTTCACGGCTATTGGGCGACGGCATCGAACCGGATGTGGATGACGCTCTCGGTTTTGATCATCGCCTGGATCCACGGCAGCATCGGCCTTTATTTCTGGCTGCGGATGAAGGCGTTTTTCAAATACGCCGCCCCGTTCCTGCTGGCTGCGGCGGTTGTGGTGCCGACCCTCGCTTTGCTCGGCCTCTACCAGAGCGGCCGAACGATCGTGAAAGACAGCGCTGACGCCGAGTGGCGCGCGGTCAATCTGGCTCCCGACAAGACGGGCACGCCGGCCCAGGCCGATGTGCTCGAAACCATCACGACGGACTTCCTGATCGGCTATCTTGGCCTGCTCGGTCTGGTACTGGTTGCGCGTGGCTTTCGCACGCTTCACGAGCGGCGCGCCGGCATGATTAACCTGTCTTACGGCAATGGCCGCACCATCCGGGTGCCGAAAGGCCTTTCGGTGCTCGAGGCAAGCCTGCGCTATCAGGTCCCGCACGCCAGCGTCTGCGGCGGCCGCGCCCGCTGTTCGACCTGCCGCATCCGCGTGATCGGCGACTGTGCGTCCCTGCCGCGGCCCTCCAACCGCGAAGCGTTCGTACTCAACCGGGTCGGGAGCGACGCCGATCCGGCGATCCGGCTCGCCTGTCAGCTCCGCCCCGATGCCGACCTTTCCTTCTTCCAGATCTTCACGCCGCAGGCCGCGCCGACCCGTCACGGCCCCTCGCATATCGGCGAGGAGCGTTATCTCGTCAGCATGTTCGTGGATATGCGCGGCTCGACGCGGCTCGCGGAAAACCGCCTGCCGTTCGACACGGTCTTCGTCGTCAACCGTTTTCTCGGCGCGGTCTCCAGGGCCGTGATCGAATGCGGCGGCCAGCCGAACCAGTTTCTCGGCGACGGGCAACTCGCGCTGTTCGGACTGGCGACGACCAAACAAATCGCCTGCCGCCAGGCGCTGGCGGCGGCGGGGCGCATTTCGGCCCATGTCGAGGAACTCAATCAATTCCTCAAAAACGACCTGCGCGAGCCGATCCGATTCGGGATCGGCATTCATGCCGGCGAGGTCATCGTCGGCGATATCGGCTACCGCGACCACATGGTGTTCACCGCGCTCGGCGACGCCGTCAACGTCGCGGCGCGGTTGCAGGACATGACCAAAGGCCTCGGCTGCGAGGTCATCTTCTCGGATGACGTGCGCGCGACGGCGGGCGTTGCCGACGATGCGCTATCACGGCAGGACATTGAAATCCGTGGCCGCGCGGGACCGATGAGTGTGTGCGTCGTCGCCAAGGCCGATGCCTTGTCTGCGCTCGTTGACGACGAGAAGCCTGTAGCCGCCTGAACGATCCGCCGCCGCAGCCCACGTCGTCCCTGCGACCCGGCTACGCCAAGGCTTCGCCGGTGTGAAGGCTCTCCGGCCGCCGAAGCTTTAGCGAAGGCGGTAAGCAGGGACCCATAACCACCAGCAGATGGCAGCAAACGCCGTCAGCCAAATTTCAAAAATGAGAAGCCACGGCGTACCGCGACGAGCGTGATTGTGCTCACGCTGGGGTCCCCGCGCCAGTGCGCAATTGCGCACAAGGCGGGGACGAAGCTATTTACGCGCGAAGCTGAACAGGCATTCAGAAAAAAATCCTTAAACCGAATGGGGTTTTCTCGAACCACGTTTCGAAACGGCGCGACTGATTGCCAAGGGGTGAGACTGCAACTGACAGCAACTGCAACCCGCGCAACCAGCGCAAATCGAGGAGAACGACCATGCTACGCAAACTGACGATCGTATTGGCCGCCGCGGCTTCTCTCAGCGTCGCAGCCTTGGCTCCATCCACCGCATCGGCCAAGCCCTTTGGCGGCTGGGGTTGGGGCGGATTCCATCATCGCCACTTCGGCGGCTTCGGCATGGGCGTCGGCTATGTGGACGACGGCTGCTACGTCACCCGCCGTGTGCTGACGCCGTATGGCTATCGCTTCCGCACCGTGAACGTCTGCGCTTACTGATCGAAATGATTCCCGTTTGCTTCGAACGCTCCGGTCGCCAGCTCGCGGCCGGAGCGTCGCATTTTTTGAGAAAACAGGCTGACCGGTGATCCGGAATTGACTTGACGAAAGCGGGTGTCACACTCGCCGCCATGAAACGACGGCTTCTCTTCGTCATCCTGCTTGCGATCGTTCTCGCTCTGCTGATCAAGTACGGCGCGAACGCCGCTCCCCTCACTTTGCAAACCGGTGATTCGTTCGCGCCCTGGAGATGATTGCCTCTTTCGAAAGCAGAAGCCGTCAATGATCAATTAACGATCATTCGCCCACGCGCTAAAATATTCCCGTGCCTCACGGCTTCGTGTCCCCAGCGAACTTCACGATGAACGCAGGCGCAGATCAGCCTCGATTCACATAACGGCGAGCCTCCTTGCAAGCGCGGCCGAAGCGCCTTACGTCCTGCGTTCATTGTCACGCCGGCAGAACGCCCCCACACGAAATTAATCTTTATGGATGCCATTACCGCCCTCGCTCGTCACGCGCGCGACACGAGGCTCTATCTGTTCCTGGGTCTGGCGAACTGGTTCATCTTTCTGGACCACATCCCGAACAACCTGGTGAGCTCGATCACGCTGCGGAACTTCGGTTTCTCCGGCGCCGCGGAGCTGTTTGTATTCATCATCGGCTATACCGCCGCGCTGACCTATGCGCCCATCATGCTGGAACGTGGCAGCATCGTCGGTGCCACGCGGGTATTCCGGCGCGCCTGGCAGCTTTATGCCGCCTTCATCGTGCTGTTCGCGATTTACGCCGTGTCGATCGGCGATATCGCCACGCGCTACGCCGCGCCTGACATCGTCTACGAGTTCAATGTTGTCGCTCTCCTCGACGATCCGGTCCGCACCATCACCCACGGCCTGCTGCTGCAATCCAGGGCAGCCAACCTCGACGTGCTTCAGCTCTCCGTCTTGCTGATGGCGTGCTTTCCGGCCGTGTTGTGGCTGATGCTGCGCGTGCCCAATTTCACGCTGGCCGGATCGTTCGTGCTCTATGTTGCCGCGCGCCGGTTCGAATGGACATTGCAGACTTTTCCGGACGGAAACTGGAATTTCAACCCGTTTTGCTGGCAGTTGCTGTTCGTGCTCGGCTCCTGGTGCGCGCTTGGCGGCGTGAGCCGGTTTCACGCCCGTTTCCGCAAGCCCTTATGGGCGTATCTTGGTCTTGCCTTTCTCGTCTTCGCCTATGCCATGACGCTGGCCGGGCACTTCCCCGCGCTCGGCGATATGCTGCCGGTGTGGCTGCACGACGCGTTCATTCCAAACGACCGGGTCAACCTCGCCCCTTACCGCATCCTGCATTTCATCGTTCTGGCGCTGTTTGCCACACGCCTGATCCCGAAGCGGTGGTACGCCCTTAACTCGCCGGTCTTCAGGCCGCTGATCCTGTGCGGCGAACAGGCGCTGTCGGTGTTTTGCGCCGGCGTGCTGCTTTCCCTTGCCGGCCACTTTGTTCTGGTGACGGGGTCCGGGTCCCCGATGCAACAGATCCTGGTCAGCCTCGGCGGTATCGCCATCATGACGATGGTTGCAGGCTATGCATCGTGGTCCAAACGCCAGGATGGACCGTCTCTCGCGCCGATCGGCCATAGCGCCTCGCTGAGGACCGGCTAGACCGACCCCGGCGCTTTCGCAAAGCCGATTCCTTTGAAGGCGCCTTATAATATATGCTTCGTGGAGTGGATTTGACATTCGCTACCCGCCTAGCCGCAAACTCCCGAAGCGAATGTCAAATCCTAAACTCCACGAAAATCGACTGTTGCTAGTGGTTCTGCAATTCTAACATTCGCAAAAGTGCGGCTGCGAAGGGGTGCGAATGTTAGAATTGGACCACTAGTGCGGATTCTTGCGTCGGAGCCCGCGATGCATTCCGAACCTGCTGGCCTGCTTGCGTTTACGGCGCCTTACGCTGTGGACGATATCGCGATCGCAAGGCAGTTATTGGGCGCTTCACGCCTCAGTGGCGATCGCGAGGCGCGGATTGACCTAACCGCGACCCGGCTGATCGAGGCCATCCGCGCCAACGACGACCGGTTCGGCGGCGTCGAGGACATGCTGCGCGAATTTGCGCTCTCCACCAAAGAGGGCCTCGCGCTGATGGTGCTGGCGGAGGCGCTGCTGCGCGTTCCGGACGCGCGCACCGCCGACCGCTTCATCGAGGACAAGCTCGGCGAGGGCGACTTCATCCACCACGAGACCCGATCGAGCGCATTCCTGGTCAATGCCTCGGCCTGGGCGCTCGGCATGTCGGCGCGGGTCATTCAACCGGGCGAAACGCCGGATGGGACCATCGGCCGGCTGGTGAAGCGCCTCGGCGCGCCGGCCGTCCGAGCCGCCACGCGGCAGGCGATGCGGCTGATGGGCAGCCATTTCGTGCTTGGAGAGACCATCGAGGCCGCGCTGGCGCGGGCCCAATCGGGCGCGTTTCCCCGCTACTCCTTCGACATGCTTGGCGAAGGCGCGCGCACCGCCGCCGACGCCGAGCGCTATTTCACAGCCTACGCACGCGCGATTGACGCGATCGGCGCCAGCGCCGGCTCGCGCCCCCTGCCCGACCGGCCCGGCATTTCGATCAAACTCTCGGCGCTGCATCCGCGCTTTGAGCCCTTGAGCCGGCAGCGCGTGATGGCGGAATTAGTGCCACGGCTGATCGATCTGGCGCAGCGCGCCAAATCCTTCGACCTCAACCTCACGGTCGACGCCGAAGAGGCCGACCGGCTCGACCTTTCGCTCGAAGTGATTGAGGCGGCGTTTGCCGACCCCTCGCTCGCGGACTGGGACGGCTTTGGCCTCGCCATTCAGGCTTATCAAAAACGCGCCAGCGCCGTGATCGACTACAGTTGCGAACTGGCAAGCAAACTGAACCGGCGCATGATGGTGCGGCTCGTCAAGGGCGCCTATTGGGACAGCGAGATCAAGCGCGCGCAGGAGCGCGGCCTCGACGGCTATCCCGTCTTCACGCGCAAGGCGATGACCGACCTGAACTACATCGCCTGCGCCGAACAGCTCCTGAAGCTGCGGCCGCGGCTGTTCCCGCAATTCGCCACCCACAACGCGCTGACGGTTGCCACCGTTCTTGAACTTGCGGGCGACGAGGGCGGCTTTGAATTGCAACGCCTGCACGGCATGGGCGAAGCGCTTTATGCGCGACTGACCGCCGATCGCCCGACGCTCGCTTGCCGCACCTACGCGCCGGTCGGCAGCCACCGTGATCTGCTCGCTTATCTGGTGCGGCGCCTGCTTGAAAACGGCGCCAACTCCTCCTTCGTCGCGCTCGCCGCTGACGACGCCGTGCCAGTAAAGACGTTGCTGCGGCGTCCCGCCGATATCATCGGTAGCGCCGACAATGCCCGCCACCCCAACATCCCCTTGCCGGTCGATCTCTATCGGCCGCAGCGCCAGAACTCGCGCGGCATCGAATTCGGCGACCGCGCGGCCTTGCAAGCCATGCTCGCGTCGGTCCAAGCCGAGACCGCGCCGGTCGACGCGACAGCCGTGATCGGCGGCAACGCCGGCACCGGGAAGGCGCGACAGCTTTTCAGCCCGGCCGATCCGGCCACGCCGATCGGAAACGTGATCGAGCCGACCGTTGAGGGCGCCAATGCAGCCATGGCTGCTGCCCGCGCCGGCTTCTCAAGCTGGAGCCGCACGCCGGCCGCCATCCGTGCTGATCATCTCGATCGCGCCGCTGACTTCTTGGAGAGCCGCGCCGCGCGTTTCATCGCGCTTTTACAACGCGAGGGCGGCAAGACGCTCGACGACGCGATCTCGGAAGTTCGCGAGGCCACGGATTTTTGCCGCTATTACGCGAGCCTTGGCCGCGAGCTGTTTGGCGCGGGCGAGACCATGCCTGGCCCGACCGGCGAGAGCAATGTGCTGGGCCTGCGCGGCCGCGGCGCCTTCGTCGCGATTTCGCCCTGGAATTTTCCACTCGCGATTTTTACCGGCCAGATCACCGCGGCTCTGATGGCCGGCAATACCGTGGTGGCAAAGCCCGCCGAGCAGACGCCGTTGATCGCGTTCGAGGCGGTAGCTCTGTTGCACGAGGCCGGCGTGCCTTCGTCCGCGCTGCATCTGGTGCCCGGCGACGGCCGCATCGGTGCGTCGCTGGTGGCCCATCCGGACGCGGCCGGCGTCGTCTTTACGGGTTCGACGGAAGTCGCGCGCAGCATCAATCGCACGTTGGCGGCCAAGGACGGCCCGATCGTGCCGCTGATCGCCGAGACCGGCGGCATCAACGCCATGATCGTGGATGCGACCGCGCTGCCAGAACAAGTTGCCGACGATGTCCTCACCTCTGCCTTCCGTTCGGCCGGCCAACGCTGTTCGGCGTTGCGGATTTTGTTCGTGCAGGAAGACGTCGCCGATCGCATGATCGAAATGATTTCCGGGGCTGCGCGTGAATTGAAGATCGGCAATCCTTCCGATCCCGCCGTTCATATCGGCCCGGTGATCGATGCTGAGGCCAAAGCGCGACTGGACGCGCACATTGCGCGGATGAAGCGCGAGGCGCGGGTGCATTTTTCCGGGGCCGCCCCGGAGGGCCAGTATGTCGCGCCGCATATCTTTGAACTCGAAAACGCCGGTCAGCTGACCGAAGAAGTATTCGGCCCAATCCTGCATGTGGTGCGTTACGCGGCCAGTAGTCTTGACGAGGTGCTGGCGTCGATCGAACGCACCGGTTACGGGCTGACGCTCGGGATTCACTCGCGGATCGACGATGTGGTCGATGCGGTAGTGGAGCGGCTCAGCGTGGGCAATGTCTATGTCAACCGCAACATGATCGGCGCGGTCGTGGGCGTGCAACCGTTCGGCGGCTCCGGCCTGTCCGGCACAGGCCCCAAGGCCGGCGGCCCGCACTACCTCGCGCGCTTTGCCACCGAGCAGACCGTAACGATCAATACGGCCGCCGCCGGCGGCAATGCCGCGCTGCTGTCGGGCGAGGAATAGCCGTCATCGTCGACGGCAAAAAACCGCCGTTGCATCGACCGCCGTTATCGATCAAAACCATCGGCAAACCGCGTGGAACGACGTTTCCATCGCGCGGAATAATATCAACACACGGGACGGCCTCATCATGGAAGGCGGCATCTTCGAAGGGCTGAAGGTTCTGGATTGCGCGAGCTTTATCGCGGCGCCCGCAGCCGCCACCGTGCTGTCGGATTTCGGCGCCGAAGTCATCAAGATCGAGCCGCCGGGCACCGGCGATCCTTACCGGCTTTTACCAAAACTGCCGGGATATCCGATCAGCGAGCATAACTTTGCCTGGCTCCTGGAAGGGCGAAACAAACGAAGCCTGGCGCTCGACCTCGCCAAGCCGGAAGGACGCGAGGTGCTGTATCGGCTGGCCGCCGAGGCCGATGTCTTCATCACCAATTTTCCGCCTGGTGTTCGCAAGCGCCTCGGCATCACCTATGAAGACATCAAGCCCATGAACGCGCGTCTGATCTACGCCTCCTTCACCGGCTACGGCGAAACCGGCGCGGAGGCCGACAAGCCCGGCTTCGACAGCAACGCCTATTGGGCGCGATCGGGCCTGATGGACCTCGTGCGCGCCGAAGAGAACACGACACCAGCGCGCTCTATTCCCGGCATGGGCGACCATCCGTGCGCGATGGCGCTCTATGGGGCGATTGTGACCGCACTCTACAAGCGCGAGCGGTCCGGCGAAGGTTCGCACGTATCGTCAAACCTAATGGCGAATGGCCTATGGGCCGCGGGCGTGCTGGCACAGGCCAAATTATGCGGCGCCGAGTTTCAGGAGCGGAGGCCGCGCGACCGCGCGCTGAACGCCGTGACCAATCACTATCGCTGCAGGGACGGCCGCTGGCTGATCCTCTCGCTGCTCAATGAAGAGCGGCAATGGCCGGCGCTGGCCCGTTGCCTGGGGCGCGAAGATCTGGTGAGTGATGCCAGATTTGCCACCAAGGCCCAACGCCATGCGCGCTCGATCGAGTTGATCGCGATTTTCGACCAGATCTTCGCGACAAAAGACCTTGCCGAATGGCGCACCGTTCTCGACGGCAACGGCCTGGTATTCGGGGTGGTCGGCATTCTCGACGATATCAAAAACGATACGCAGATGATCGAAACCCAGGCGCTGGTGCCGTTTGAAAACGATACGATGCTGACGATCAATAGCCCGATCTGGGTCGATGGCAGCGCGAAGGTCAAACCCAAGCACCCGCCTGAAGTCGGCGAACACAGCGATGAAATTCTACGCGAGGCCGGATACGATGAGGCTTCGATTGGTCGCCTGAAGGCGTCCGGTGCCGTGGCGTAAGGGTGACGAGAATGCCCACCTACCGACTGCATTACTTCCCGGAATCCGGCAATAGCTACAAGCTGGCGCTGATGCTGACCTTGTGCGGCCAGAGCTTTGAGCCGGTGTGGACCGATTTCTCCGGGGGCGTGACGCGAACCGCGGAGTGGCGGAAAACCGTCAACGAGATGGGCGAAATCCCGGTGCTGGAAGAAGACGGCGCGCGCCAGACCCAGACCGCGCCGATCCTGCTCAAACTCGCCGAACAATATGACCGCCTCGGTGGCGAGAGCGCGGAGGAAAAATTCGAAGTGCTGCGCTGGCTGTTCTGGGACAACCACAAGCTCTCGGGCTACATGGCGACCTATCGTTTCATGCGCACCTTCACGCCGTCGCCAGATCCGAATGTTCTGAAATTCCTGCGCAAACGCCTCGACGATTTCCTGGGCATTTTGGAGCGGCATGTGCAGCAAAACGATTTTGCCGCAGGCGTGAAGCCCACGATCGCGGATATCTCGATGATCGCCTATCTGCACTATCCGGCCGAGGAAACCGGATATGATCTCGAGACCAGCCATCCCGCGATTGATCGCTGGCTGCAACGCGTGGCGGCCCTTCCGGGCTGGCGTTCGGCTTACGACCTCCTGCCAGGCAAACGCCTGACGCACTACGTCTGAGCCAAGACGTCCGAGTCAAGTTTGCCGCGCCGCCTATTGGTTGTGGAGGGCCACCCAGCCGAAGGCCGCCAACCCGATGATCACGGCCGCCCCAATCGCCCAGACGCTGACGCGAACGGAACTCGTGGTCTGCCGCGCGCTTTCATTGGCGGCGATCTCGCGGTTGCGTTCCTTGCTCTCTCCGGTCGGATCGGTCACGGCGTATCTCCCAGCAACGACTCTGGCCCCAAGGTATCTTATGCCCGAGCCCGCGTCACCGCCTCCAGCGGCGGCGCGGATGCGCGAACATCCCTGCCGGTTCCACCCAATCCGGCCAACCGGCCCAGCGAAAACGCGGCCAGTGCGGCGCACAGCGCAGCCACGGCTGCGGCCACAAACACTTCGCCCGCGCTCCATTGCAGACTGAGCAAGACGCCGCCGACCAGCGGACCGACGATCGAGCCGATGCGCCCCACACCCAGCGCCCAGCCAACGCCGGTCGCTCGGACTGACGTGGGATAGAATCCGGCGGCGAGCGCATTCGCCGCGATCTGACCGCCGACAATGCAAAAGCCGGCGACGAAGATCGCTGACGTGACAAGAGCGGCCGAATGTCCGAGCTGGCCGATCGCGCCGACGGCGAACACCGCGACGAAATAGACCAGCGCCAGCGCGCGAAACGAGAAGCGATCGATGATGCTGCCGAGCGCAAAGGTGCCGACCACGCCGCCGACCTGCAGCATCGAGCCGATCGCGGCCGCTTCAGAGATCGAGGCGCCGAGATCGTTGAGCACGGTCGGCAACCAGTTCGACAGAAAATAAATATCGAGCAGGCTCATGAAGAACACCACCCACAACAACAGCGTGGCAAGCGTTCGTCCGCCCCTGAAGAGATGCTGGACCGGAATGCCCTTCAATGCGGGCTCATCGACGACAAAGCGAGCGCCTTCGGCGAAGGCCGCCTTGGCATTGACGAAGGTCAAAAGCTCGGCGACGCGTCGATCGGCGCGGCCGGTCAGCGCCAGGAACCGCACGGATTCGGGCAGCCGCCAAGCCAGAAACGGCACCAGCACGAGCGGCGCAGCGCCGCCGACGACAAACACCGATCGCCAGCCGAATGGCGGAATCAACGCGGCGGCCAACAGGCCGCCGAGCGCCGCCCCGATCGAAAAGCCGACGAACATCACCATCACCATGGTGGCGCGGCGGCGATCCGGGCCGAATTCGGAGGTGAGCGCAATCGTATTCGGCATCGCGCCGCCGAGACCAAGGCCGGTCAGAAACCGGATCGCCAACAACGAATTCACGTCGTTGACGAGCGAAGTGACCAGCGTGCCAAGACCGAACGCGAGCGTGGAGAAAATGATGATCTTCTTGCGCCCGATGCGATCGGCCAGCGGGCCGAACACCAACGCACCGATCATCAGGCCGAACAGGCCCGCGCTGAAAACGGGGCCGAGCGCGGCCTTGCCCACATTCCATTCCTTTGCGAGCGCCGGCGCGACATAGCCGATAGCAGTGGTGTCGAAGCCATCGAGAAACAGGACCGTCGCGCAGATCAGCAGCAGCTTGACCTGAAAGGCGCCGACCGGCTGGGCGTCGATGAACGTCGCGACGTCGACGGTCGACGCATCTCTTGGCGATGTGCCGGTCACGCGCGCAGCGCTTCTTGGGAAAAGCCCGCGATCTGCTTATAGCTATCGGACAACGCGACCAGTTCATCATGGCTGATGACGTCACCGATCGCCTTGAACGGCTGGTCGTTGGTGCGTTGATAGACTTCGCGCAGGATCGCGTCTGGCGGATTGGTGCGGTTGGTGAGAACCACGCGTGTCGTCGCCTCCAGCCGTTGCTTCTCATAGGCCGCAAACGCCGCGACGGGATCATCGTCGGCGAGCAGCGCCGAGGTCATCGCCCGCGTGTCCAGGATCGCCTGGCCCGCACCGTTGGAGCCGCGCGGCACCATCGGGTGCGCGGCGTCGCCGAGCAGCGTGACGCGGCCGAAGCTCCATTGCGGCAGAGGATCCTGATCGACCATCGGAAATTCCAGCACGCTGTCGGCGGCGCGGATGAAGGCGGGGACGTCGAGCCAGTCGAAATGCCAGTCGGCAAAGGCCCCGATGAAATCGTCAAGCGAGCCCGAGCGATTCCAGTCGCGCCGGCGATAATTGGGCGTCTCGATCTCGGCGACCCAGTTGATGAGTTGCAAGCCATCGCTGCCGGCCTCACGGATCGGATAGATCACCATCTTGCCATGCGACAGCCAGCCGGCCCGCGTCATGCTTGCGCCCGACAAGATCGGCTTCCATCGCGTGACGCCGCGCCACATGTTGACGCCGGAATAACGCGGTTCGCCTTCGTCGGGAAAAAACTGCTTGCGGATCACCGAATTGATGCCGTCGCAGGCAATCGCAGCGCGACCGCGCACGCTCTTGCCGACTGCATCGTTTGAGCCGAACGCAAAATGCAAGGTGACACCGTGGTCGTCCTGCTCGACGCCGACACAGTGATGGTTGGTGAGAATGCGATCGGCGCCGACGCGGCTCTTGAAGGCTTCGAGCAGCACCATTTGCAGGTCGCCGCGATGGATCGAGAACTGCGGATGGTCGTAACCGGCCGCGCGCCCGAGCGGCTCCTGGTAGATCAACTGGCCAAAGCGGTTGAAGAAGGATGCGTCTTTGGTCTCGATCGCCACCCGCGCCAGATCTGCCTCAAGCCCGAGCGCGGCGAGTTCCTTGGTGGCGTGCGGCAGCAGATTGACGCCAACGCCAACCGCACGGATTTCCGGCGCAGACTCGAAGACCCGGCAGGGAATGTTGGCCGCGTGCAGCGACAGACCCAGGGTCAGGCCGCCGATGCCACCGCCGACGATCAGGATGTCGTCCATGTTCCCTCCCCGCATCCCTTGGTGGTTGCGTTGGCGCGATGAAACACGATTAGTGAGCTTACTGTCAATCTCGCGCGGTGCGAGAGCGCCCGCGTTCTACTGATTGGCGACGAAACACATGCCCATGCGCGAGGCCTCGCTCATGACCTGACAGGCGAGCCCCTTGGCGCAGCTCCATGACACGAAACTTCGGTCGTTATCGGCGGCCTTGTCGCCGGCTTTGGCATGCAGGCCATAGCAATGCGCGCCCCAGCCGTCGTCATATTCGGTTCCGACCAGCTCCCCGCTGCCGCGCAACTGCGGCCGTTCGGAAAAGCCGCGGCTGTAATCGACCGGCTTGCCGTCGCGGATTTCGGCCAGAATGTCGCGGCGGCGAACCTGATCGCCGAAGAAGTGCGGCGAGGCCGGCACGATCAATGTGTTGGACGGATGGGCCGCCATCCAGTCGACGCCGGGAAAATGAAATCCGCCGATGCCGCGGGTCTGGTGGCATCCGGCGCAGGTGATGTCGTTGAGACGGCGCTCGAAGCCTGCAACCGAACGGATGTTTTGCAAATTGATTCCGTGCGCCGCTGCTTTTTGCAGCGCCGTCACGACGTCATCCGTCGAAAACAGGGGATTTTCGCCCTCGCCCTGCACAAGGCCGAAAGCTGGTTGTACCGGCGAGGCCGCAAAGCCGATCGGGGTCGGCGCGATCGCCGCTTTGGCGAGAAATTCCTTCGGGATCAGGACCGTGCCGCGATCGAATTCCGCCAGATGCGTGGGATCGAGCAGCCACGCCTTGAAATCCCGCCTGAGCTTTTCATCCGCCAGCAAACGCTCGCGATCGATCTGGTCTTCCAGCGTTGCTTCCTCGAAAGCTTTTGCCTGCGGGTTATAGTCAAAGACCTTCAGCAGATAGTCGGTGCGGAATTCATGGCCCGGCGACTGCGACACATGCGCGATCTGCAGGTTGGTTTCGATGCGCTCGATATTTTCGGGCCCGATCGAAACCAACGGCCCCTCATCGGACGTCAGTTTTTCCGCGAGCGCCGCGCCAGCGAGCGGCCAGTCACCTGATTCCAGCCAACGGCGGGCAATGGCCGCGCAGGTCAGTGCCGCGCCCTTGGCGTCGGCCTTGTCGGCTTTCGCCTTCAAAACCAGATTAAGCGTCATCGGCAGCCGCGCCGAAGCGCCGTGATCGCCGTGATCGCCGACCGGCGGCGCATCGATCTCGCTGAGGCGATAGATCAGCCGGATTTCACCGCAACTGTCCGGCGCCACAAAAGCGCGGTCCATCCGGCTGACAATACCGGCGAGCACAAAGCGGCTGGCCTGCGAATAAAGCTGGTCGCGGTCGAATAGCTGGAAATCGAATTGCGGCCCGACGCCGATGGTTTCGTTCGGGAGTTCGGCCTTGTGCCGCTGCACATATCGTTCGAACTCCTCGTCGAGCGATTTTCGGATCGGCGTGATGGCCGACAACGCAAACAATGCGTCGTCGGTAAACGGTTTGTTCGACGATGACGATGCGGAGAGCATCCGCGCAAGGCCGAATGGGCCTCGATCGAGTTCACGTAAAGCGAGGGGATCGGTGACCGCCGTGCCGCGCTCCAGCGCCGGCGCACTTTGCGCAGCGCTTGGCGGCAACGAACTAAAGACGAGCGCGAAGGCGATGACAAGTGAACGCAACGGAAGACCCATATCCTGACAAACCCCGCGCGGAGGCCCGCATTCCACACGTTTCGGGTGAGGCTTTGTGGTCAGGAAATAGACAAAAAGACGGCGGCTGTCTTGTGACAACCGCCGCACTTTCACGTCACGGTGAGAACCGGACGAAGGATTTTTAGCGCGCCACAATCAGGCCGCGGCTGGTCACGACCACCCAGCGGCCGTCCTGGCGGCGGATGGCATCGACCCGGCCGAGACCCGGAATCGTGTCGCCAGCATAGACTTCGTAAGTGCCGCGACGGCCGCCGATCAGGGCGCCGCCATAGCCGACATCGCGCAGCACCCAATCTTCCAGCGTCGGCAAGCGGCCGACTTCGGTCTTCGTGTCGACCTTGGCTTCGGTCTTGGCTTCGGTTTTGGGCACAGCCGTCGTTGCCGAAGCTTGCTGGGCGGGTGCGATCGAACCGGTGGTTTCCTTCGCGGCGGAAGATGCGGCAGGAGCCGCCGCAGCCGCCGCCGGTGCCGCAGCGGGTGCGGCGCGGAGCTTGTCGACGGTTTCGCTGAGCTTGGCGATCTTGGCGGCCGGGTCGGCCTGCGCACGCTCGAGCTTGTCGAGACGCTCGCTGGTCTTGTTGAACTGGCTCAAGCCGAGTTTGGAGGTGTGATCGAGGCCGGTCTTCAGCGCCTGGATATCGGTGTCGATCCGCGACAGCGAAGCCTCGAGCGAAGTCGGGCTGCCGTTGCTTGCCGTGTCGCTGCCGCCATGCATGAGGGTCGCGGTCGCAAACGCACCGCCGAGCGCACCGGCTGCAATCGCCAGCGCCACCACGGCGGCGATCGCCGCGATTCGGCGCATGCCGAACACGCTTTGCTGCCCGGCCGCCTCAGACTCGGCATGGACGCCATGATCGGACCAGGCACGATCGCCCCGTGACATGACGATGACCTTGCCGGGGGTGGGTGAAATTTTCTCACCCGCGGCTTCCGGCTGGGCTGCCTGAGGGCTCGCCTCGGCCTTCACGGCCTCGACTTTCGGGGCCTCGACTTTCGGGGTCTCCGACGCCACTGCCTCCATTGAAGGCTCGGACATTGACGGCTCCGGCATGGATGGCTCGGACACCGGCACGACCGCCGCTTCGCTGGTCGCCGCCGCGGAAGCCGTTACCGCCTCGCTGGACGGATGGGAAACACCTGCGTCAAGGGAACCGGATTCGCCGCCAATTGGCTCGGGTTGCTGGTCGCTCACGGCAATTCTCCATTAAAGATTGACCATTTGGTAACTTTCATATCTTGCCAAATCCTTAACTGGCAGAGGTCTTACCGAAAATTTAGGAAATGACCGGGGCGGTCTTTGGGCAGCCAGCGGCCTCCCCGCCGGCCTCCCGGCCGGAACCCATCCCCGGGCTGGTGTCCCGATTCCGAAGTTCGTCGCGTTTTGCGGAGCTACATTTCGAACTTCGGAATCGAAAGGACACTAGCAAACCCATTGATCTAGTGTGGCTTTGGTTCAGAAGTCCGCATGACGAACTCGCGGCAGAAATGATGCGGACTTCTGAACCGCCACACTAGCGACCGGTTTGCAGCGCCAGCTTTCCCGACTAACATGGCTTGAAAAGATGGGCGGGGGAGCCATGGCCATCGAGAAATGCATCAACGAGTTTGCGGTCGATCAGGTCGTTTTCGAGGAAGGCTCGACCGGGCGCGAACTCTTCGTCGTGCTCGACGGCCAGGTCGAGATCGCCAAGCTCAACGACGGCCGCAAGACCGTGATCGTCACCCTCGGCAAAGGCGAGTTTTTTGGCGAGATGGCTGTTATCGACGGCTCGGCCCGCTCCGCGACCGCGATCGCGGCTGCGCCCAATACCCGCGTGATGCGGATCAATCACGCCCGCTTTGTCTATCTGGTCAGCCAGCAGCCGGCGTTCGCGCTGATGGTGATGGATGCGCTCAGTAAACGCCTGCGCGCCTCCAATGCCGTCACCTTCAAGGCGGCGAACTCATGAGCGACCGCAAGCCGAGCCCGTTTCCGGTGCTGCTCAACAACGACGTCTGCTCGCTGATCCAGGCTGCCGAAAACGTCTACCAGATCCGGTTCAAGAACCGCGCCGCCAACGCCTATCTGGTGCGCGGCAAATTGCGCACCATCATGATCGATGTCGGGCTGTCGTCGAACTACTCAGCTCTGCTGGAGTGCCTGAACCATCTCGACTGTCCACCAAGCAAGATCGACATGGTGATCCTGAGCCACGAGCATCTCGATCACATCGGCGCCGCCTGGCATTTCAACGAAAGCCGCACCATCATCGCGGCGCATCGGCTTGCCGCCAACAAGATCATGCTGCGCGACGACTTCTCGATGCTGCGCAAGATGTTCAACGAGCCGAACGTGCCGATCAATGTCGACATCTGGCTCGAGGAAGGCAATCTGCTCGACCTCGGCGATTTCCGCCTGAATGTCATGTACACGCCGGGCCACACCTCGGCCTGCATCAGCCTATTCGACCAGGACAAGGGACTGTTGTTTGCCGCCGACACGCTGATGCCCGGCGGCGTGATGGGCGGGGTGTTCGGCTCCGGCAGCATCAGCGACTACATCCAGTCGCTGGGGCGGCTGAAGGGCCTCGACTCGAAAATCCTGCTGTCGGGGCATGGACGGCTGTCCGATACGCCGCAGGAAGATGTGCGGATCGCGATCGCGCGTTCGCACGCATTGTTGTCCGATACCGCGCAACTGTTCGACGCGCTCGACGCGCGCTCGAACTTCGAGCCGATCATGCAATCGGTGCGCGACCTCAACAAGCTCGACGACAGTTAAGCATCCCCGCCATTTGACAGGTCTACTTCGGTCTGCTCATCCTGCCGTTGAAAAAAACAGAGGGGGAGAACGCCGTGAAACTTTACGACTCGATCGGGCCCAATCCGCGCATCGTTCGCATCTTCATGGCGGAAAAAGGCATCGAGATGCCGAAACAGACCGTCGATCTGCGCGGCGGCGAAAACCGGCAGGCCGAACATATCAAGCGCAACCCGCACGGCCAGATGCCGACGCTCGAACTCGACGATGGCAGCTATCTCTCCGAGATCACCGCGATCTGCGAATATCTCGAAGAGATCAAGCCGGAGCCGCCGATGATCGGATCGACTCCGAAGGAACGTGCGGAATGCCGGATGTGGACGCGCCGCGTCGATCTCAATATTTGCGAGCCGCTCGCCAACGGTTATCGTTTCGGCGAAGCCGTGAGGTTCTTCGAAAAGCGCGTTCCGGTCGTTCCGGAGGCTTCGGCAGGCTTGAAGATGGTCGCGGCCAATCGCCTCGCTTGGCTCAACGGCCAGATGGCCGACGGGCGCGAATATCTCTGCGGCAAACGCTTCACGCTGGCCGACATCCTGCTGTTTTGCTGGCTCGATTTCGGTGCCCTGGTCGGGCAATCGATCGATCCCGCCAACACCCATATCAAGGCATGGTTCGACCGTGTCGCCGAGCGGCCTTCGCTGAAGGCTGACCCTGTGACCCCTCCTGCCGCTGCCAAGAAGGCGTGAACGCGCGCGCGGTGGCCATCGTAGCACGACTGGGTGTCATTCCGGGGCGAGGCGAAGCCTCGAGCCCGGAATCCATGAGCCACAATAGCGCGCGGATAAATGGATTCCGGGTTCGCGCTAACGCGCGCCCCGGAATGACAACGTCACATCACGACCGGCTTGTCCGGCAGTTCGTTGGGACCCGCGCCCTGTTTGGGAAAATATGTCGCCAGCTGTTGCGAGACGGCTTGAATTCCCTTGATCACCCCGCCCGAAAAATTGCCGCCTCTGAAATCGGCCTCCATCGCTTTGCAGATTTTGTCCCAACCGGCCGCGCCGACCTTGGCGTCGATGCCGCGGTCGGCGACGATTTCGACATCACGATCGGCGAGCAAGAGATAAATCAGCACGCCGTTATTGTGCACGGTGTCCCAGATCCGCAGGTGAGAGAAAATATCGAGCGCGCGCTCGCGTGCCGATTGCCCGCTGAACAACGGCTTGCCGTCGAGCGCGCCTTCGACGACAAAACGGATCTGACCGGAATGCGTCGCCTCGCCCGCCTTGATGGCCTGCTCGATCAGGTCGAGCGCTTGTTGCGGGAAAACCCGCCGCACCCGCCAGTGGTGCTCGATCAGATGCTTACTGATGCGTGTAAGGCTCATCGCTACCAGCTCCCCGACGCGCCGCCGCCGCCGAAACTGCCACCGCCGCCGGAAAACCCGCTGTCGCTGGAGCCCGAACTCGAACCGCTGGACCAGGAACTTCCGGACGAACCCGTCGACCAGCCGCTGCCCCCGCGGCCGGCGTTGCGGCTCGCCGCCTGGCTTGCGGCCATGATGGCATCGCCGAACAGCGTGAGAATGAACGCAAAGATACTGAACCCGACGGAAACGGCGATCGATCCCAGCAAGAACCAGAAGACCGCACCGATCACGCCGGCGGTAACGCCGGAGCCGAGCAGCCGGCCGAATAGGCCGCGGGAAATGCCGGCAATCGCCAAAAAGCCGATAAAGCCGAACGGGCTGAAAATGATGTTGAACGCCATATCCGGGTCGACGCTGTGCGACACTTCCGGCTTTGGCGCCGGCAACGGCTCACCATCGATGATGCGGATAATGCGGTCGACGCCTGCGGAAATGCCGCCGGTGAAATCGCCGGTCTTGAACTGAGGCGCGATGATCTCGTCGATGATGCGGCGCGCGGTGACGTCGGTGAGCGCGCCTTCCAGCCCGTAACCGACCTCGATCCGCAGCTTGTGGTCGTTCTTGGCCACGACCAACAGTGCACCGTCGTCGATCTTCTTACGGCCGATTTTCCAGGCTTCCGCGACGCGGATCGAAAACTGCTCGATCGTCTCGGGCTGCGTGGTCGGCACAATCAGCACCGCGACCTGGCTGCCCTTGCGGGTCTCGAGGTCTTTTAGCCGTTGCGTCAGCGCGGCGGCGTCACTGGCCGACAAAGTGCCGGTTTGATCGACCACCCGCCCGGACAATGGTGGCACCGCGACATCGGCCGCGGCGGCAAACGGCCAGCACAGCAGAAGCGCGGCGAGGAGAGCCCTTGCGATCATCGGTGCGCGGCTACTTCGCCGGCGCCGGTGCTGGGTTGAAATCCACCTTCGGCGCGGTCGAAATTTCCTTTTCGTTCTCGACCGTGAAGTTGGCCTTTTCCTTATAGCCGAACGCCATCGCGGTGAGATTGTTCGGGAAGGTGCGGATGCCGACGTTATAATCCTGCACCGCCTTGATATAGCGGTTGCGCGCCACCGTGATGCGGTTCTCGGTGCCTTCGAGTTGCGACATCAAGTCGTGAAACAGCGCATCCGATTTGAGCTGGGGATAATTCTCGGTCACGACCAGAAGCTTCGACAATGCGCTCGTCAGTTCGCCCTGGGCGGCCTGGAATTTTGCAAACGCGCCGGGATCGTTGACGAGTTCCGGCGTCGCCTGGATGGAGCCGACCTTGGCGCGCGCATTTGTCACGCCCAACAGCACGTCTTTTTCCTGCTGCGCAAAGCCCTTCACCGAATTGACGAGATTAGGCACGAGGTCGGCGCGGCGCTGATACTGATTGAGGACCTCCGACCATGACGATTTGACCTGCTCGTCATTGGTCTGAATCGCGTTATAGCCGCAATTGGTAAGGCTCAGCGTCGCCAACGCCGCGAGCATCGTCAAGAATTTGCGCATCGAATTTCTCCGTTACCATCGCGGGCGAACCTATCAGAACGGCACAGCGAGGTAAGCCACCAAATCGCGCCACACGCCCAGTTCCGTGGTGTTGTCGGCTTTAGTCGTCTTGATGATGCTAAAAGTTCAGGGGATGCGTGACGATGGTCGCTTGATCCCTCCCCGCGTTGCGTGGGGAGGGATAAGAGAAGAATCAGGCCGCCTTGATCCTGGCGTCCCGGATCGCCTCCCAGACCTTCATCGGCGAGATCGGAGTCTGGATCGAGGTGATGCCGAGATCGGAAAGCGCATCCATCACGCCATTGGCGATGCAAGGCGGGCCACCGATCGCGCCGGATTCGCCGCAACCTTTGGCGCCCAATGGATTGGTGCGGCACGGCGCCGAACCATCCAGCGTCACCTCGATCGGCGGCACGTCGTCGGCGCGCGGAATGCAGTAGTCCTGATAGCTCGCGGTGATCAGCTGGCCTTCACCGCTGTAGGTCACGCCTTCATAGAGCGCCTGTCCGATGCCCTGCGCGACGCCGCCATGCACCTGCCCCGTCACCAGCATCGGGTTGATGGCGACGCCGACATCGTCCACCGTGGTGTAGCGCACCACGCGCGTCACACCAGTTTCCGGATCGATCTCGACCTCGCAGATGTGCGTCCCGTTCGGCCAGCTCGGGCCGTCGGTCTGGCCCTCGCTGTCGACCGAGAGCCGCGCGCCAGCTTCCTTTTTGGCGATGTCGAACAGGCTAACATGTTTATCGGTGCCCACAACCGTGAGCGTGCCGTCGCGATACTCAATGTCCTCGATGGAAGTCTCCAGCATCTGCGAGGCCTTCTCGCGAGCCTTCGCAATCAGATCCGCCGCCGACACCACCGCGGCGGTGCCGCCGACGAACAGCGAGCGCGAGCCGACGCTGCCGAAGCCGATCGCCAGATCGGTATTGCCCTGCACCACATCGACCTTGTCGATGGAGACGCCGAGCGCTTCCGCGATCATCTGTGAGAAGGTGGTTTGTAGCCCCTGCCCCATCGCCTGGGTGCCGGCATTGAGCACGATGCGTCCCTCGGCAGTCGCATGCAGGTTGACCCGCTCGTTATGCACGGTGCCGCCGGTCCATTCGATATAGCTGGTCAGACCACGGCCGTAGAGCAGGCCCTTTTTTTTCGCGGCCTTCTTGCGCGCGGCGAAACCCTCCCAGTCCGACAGTTTGACGGCGCATTCCAGCATGTGCGCAAACGCACCGGAATCGTACACCTGACCGACCGCATTGGTATAAGGCATTTGCGCCGGCTTGACGTAGTTCGCTTTACGAATGGCGCGCGGATCCATTTTCAATTGGCGCGCGGCCGCATCCATCAAGCGCTCGACGACAAAGACGGCCTCGGGCCGGCCTGCGCCGCGATAGGCGGCGACCGGCGCAGTGTGGGTCATCACCGCCTTGAGGTCGTAATGAACCAGCGGCAGGTCATAGACCCCTGTCTGCACGAACGGCCCGAGGATCAGCGGGATCAGCGCGCCGGTGCCTGAGATATAGGCGCCGGTGCCGCCAACCGAACGCACCCGGAAGGCTTGCACGCGGCCCTTGGCATCGAGCGCGAACTCCGCCGTCGAGGTCAGATCGCGGCCATGGGTGCCACCGAGAAAATCGTCCGACCTTTCGCCACGCCATCGCACCTTCTTGTTCAGCTTGACGGCGGCATAGGCGACCATGCCGTCTTCCGGATAGAGGTTGGTCTTGTGACCGAAGCCGCCGCCGATGTCGCCGACCAGAACTTGGATGCTTTCCTTTGGGCGCTTCAGCACGGCTTCGGCGAGAATGTCGCGGGTCGAGGCCGGCGTCTGCGACTGGACATGCAGGATCAGCCGGCCGGTTTTCCTTTCGACTTCGGCAATGGCCGAGCGCGGCTCCATCGCGGAAGGCACCAGACGCTGGTTGACGAGATCGAGCGAGACGACGTGGTCGGCTTTGGCGAAGGCGGCTTCCACCACCGCCGCATCGCCATAGCTCATCCGGGCCACGATATTGTCGGGCACTTCGGACCACACCAGCGGCGCGCCCGGCTTGATCGCTTCCAACGGGTCGACCACGGAGGGCAATTCCTGATATTCCACTGCGATCGCTTCGGCTGCGCTCTGCGCGGCAAACCGCGAGGTCGCAACGACAGCGGCGACGGTCTCGCCGACATAACGCACCAGATCATGGGCGAGCAGACGCCGTGGCGGGACCGTCATCGACGAGCCGTCCGGCCGCGGGAAAATCAACAGCGTCGGCAGGGTACCGATGTCATCAGTGATCAGGTCGGCGCCAGTATAGATCGCTTCCACGCCCGGCATCTCGGCCGCCGCCTTGGTGTCGATCGAGACGATCTTGGCATGCGCATGCGGCGAGCGCAGCATATAGAGCCACAGCGCGCCGTCTTCCGGCTTGTCGTCGATGAAATGGCCCTTGCCGGTCAGCAGCCGCTGGTCTTCCAGACGCTTGACCGGTTGGCCCGCACCGAAACGTAGATTGCCGGGAAGAATGTTCATCGCGCGCTTTCCCTAGGATTTCGTCAGGCTGCCAATGTAGCCGACAGGCAAGGAACACGCCAAGCCCCCTCCGCCGTCATTCCGGGGCGCGAGTGCAACGAGCGAGCCCGGAATCCATGGTGCCGCACGAACGCTGGGAGAAATGGATTCCGGGATCAGCCCTGACGGGCTGCCCCGGAATGACGACAAAGGGCGCAGCGACGACGGCGTTTAGTCACCCGACCTCCCGCAATACTGCCGCCACGGCCGTGCACTCGTCGGCCGTCAGCGCCTTTTGAGGCGGGACGGGATCGCCGACGTCATAGCCCTGGATCGAGAGTGCGGCCTTGATACAGGCCGCGAGATTGTAGCGCGCAAAGGCCTCGTTGACCCGCCACAGCTTTCGTTGAAGCACCAACGCTTCGTCCCAGCGCTTCGCCTTGCAGAGCTGGTAAAGCGCCACGCTCTGCCGCGGGATGATGCAGGCCGGCCCCGCCATCCAGCCGACGCCGCCGATCAGCATCACCGCCGCCGGGATATGCGCGGACGCAGAGAACACCCGGATCGAATCGCCGCAGCGGTTCACGATCGACAACAGCCGCCCGGTATTGGTGGAGGCATCCTTGATGTACTGGATGCGCGGATGGGCCGACAGCCGCGCGATGCAATCGAGCGAGAGGTCCGAGCGCTGGAATTGTGGATTGGTATAGATCACGACGGGAATATCCACCGCATCCGCGATGGCTCGAAAATAAGATTCGACCTGCGCATCGGACAGTGGGAAATACGCCTCCAGAATCGCGAGGATACCGTCGGCACCGAGTTTTTGATACGCCTTCGCCTGCGCCACCGCGTCCAGCGTTGAGGTCGAGGCGACGCCGGCCACGACCGGCACCCGGCCGCGTGCCGCTTCGATCGTTGTCTCAACAACGGCCGAACGCTGGGCGTTGTTGAGATAGGCGAACTCGCCCGTCGAGCCAAGCGGCGTGAGCCCGTGCACGCCGGAGGCGATGAGGTCCTCGCACAGGCGTGCCAGTACCTCGCGGCGAATGGTGCCGTCAGGATCGACCGGAGAAACAAGATAGGGAAAGACACCGTGGAAATCCGCCATGTGGGAAGACTCTTAAGTGATGCGCTGACCTGAGGCAATCACGACGGCTGCGACCAGGCCGACGCCGCTTGCAGCTTCAGCATGAGAAAATCGAGCAACAAGCCGACACCGAGCATGGTCAGGATATAGGCGAACACGGTCGCGCTTTCGAAAAAGCGCTGCGAGTACATCAGGGTTGCGCCCATCCCGCCGCCGCCAGAGACCATTTCCGCCGTGAACGTCGTAATCAGTGACACTGGCAGCGCGACCCGCAATGCGGAGAAAATCCTCGGCCAGGCCGCCGGTAGCACGATGCGAAACAACATGCCGAGGCGAGATGTTCCCAACGAAGCCGCCGACCAGATCCAGACCCGGTTGACGCCTGCGGCCGCCGCGAAGCTGCCGATCAGGATCGGGAACACACAGGCGAACGCCACCAGCAGGATTTTCGACAGGCTGTAGATGCCGAACCAGAGAATGAAGATCGGCAGGAAGGCGATCTTCGGCGAGGGAAAGGCCAGCGCGATCACGGGATCGAACAGCCAGTGCAGAAAGCGGCTGCGTGCCATCGCAATGCCGAGCGGAACACCAATGGCGGTTGCCAGACAAAGCCCGACCGCTGCGCGCGACAGACTGACCGCGAGATCAAGCGGCAGCGAACCGTCGGCGCAGACCGCCCACCATTCTGAAATCACCTTCGTGAACGGCGGCAGGAACAAAGCCGAAGTGAGGCCCGCTCGCGCAACCGCCTCCCAGAGCACGATGACCGTCAGCACCGAGATCGTCGAGCGGGCGTGAAGGCCACGCTGGCTCACCACTTTTGCCGTCATTGTCCCCTCGCCGATTCATGCCAGCGAAGGCTTTTCCCGGTCAGCATCAACAGAAGGCGGTCCGCGACGAAGGCCACGACGACGATGCAGGCGATTGCAGCAAACATGTAATCGTAGGCGCCGTTCTCGCCATACATGAAGATCAGCTTGCCGATGCCGTTGGTCGAGGCGATCATTTCCGAGGAGATCGCAAGCACAAAGGAAAAGCCGAGCGCGACGCGAAGACCCGCGAAAATATCCGGCAGCGCGTGCGGCAGATAGACCCGCCACAGCATGGCGCGCGGCCGGGTGCCGAAGGCTTCCGCGCCCCAGACCAGCACGTGCGGGGTGGAAGCGACGCCCTGCGCCGTGTTGACGACCATCGGCAGCAGGCAAGCCAAAAATATCGCACACACCGAAGTGGTGGTGCCGATGCCGAACCACAGGATAAACAGCGGAATCAGCGCCGATTTCGGCAGCGAATAGGTGCCGCCGACGATCGGCGTCGCATAGGCGCGAAACACCGGCGAGCGCGCCATCATCAGGCCGAGCCAGATGCCCGCAATCGAGCCGAGCGCCAGCCCAAGGCCGGCGCGCCAGAGCGTAATGAACAGATTGTCCCTGATTTCTCGCCCCGAAAGAAGATCATAGATCGCGGTGCCGACACGCACGGGCGACGGGAGAAACGCCGGGTCGATAAGAGCGAAACTGCTCGCCGCCTGCCAGAGCAGGCCGATCAGAACCAGCGGCAGGGCGCGCCCCACCGGCGACGACAGCAGGGGCGCGCGATCAGCCCGCATGCTTGGCTTTCTCCGCGACGAGCGCCTGACGCCGGACCGAAATCCAGACCTCGTTGCGCACTTTGTTGAAAGCATCCGACGTGAAGAGCTGTTCGCGCGGGATGGTGCGGTCGAGATCGATCTTGAATTCCTCGACGATCTTTCCCGGCCGGGCCGACATCACGCAGATGCGGTTGGAGAGATAGACCGCCTCGTTGACGTCGTGGGTAATCATGAGAACCGTCTTGCGGGTCTCGAGCCAGATCCGAAGCAGTTCATCTTGCATCACCTCGCGCGTTTGCGCATCGAGCGCACCGAAGGGTTCATCGAGCAGCAGAATGGCGGGATCGCAGGCCAGCGTCCGTGCAATCGCGACACGCTGCTTCATGCCGCCGGACAGTTCGCGTGGGAATCGGTCTTCAAAACCCTTCAGGCCGATCACGCCGATCAGGCGGTCGGCGATGCGCGCGCACTCATCAGTGGGCAACGGACCTCGTTCCAAACCGTAGAGAATGTTGTTGCGCACCGAGAGCCACGGAAACAGCGCATATTCCTGAAACACCACGCCGCGATCGATGCCGGATCCCGTGATCGCCTTGCCATCGACCAGAACCTCGCCGGCGGCATCGAGGAACCCGCCGACGACATACAGCAGCGTGCTCTTGCCGCAGCCGGAGGGACCCACGATGGATACGAATTCGCCGGTCTTGATCTTGAGGTCGACGGTCCGAAGCGCCTGCACCGCCTGTTTGTCGCCGGGATAGGTTTTGGAGACTCCCTTGATTTCGACTTTGGCAACCTCAGGCATCACAGCGCGCACGGCCTCGGCAGCAGGCTGACATTGAGATATTTGGACGCGTCGATGCGACGGTCGATCAGCTTTTCCTCAAACATTGCATCGAGCGGCTTCTGGATGGTCTGGGCCGACACGCAAGCATTCGGATCGCGGTAGTAATCGCGGCCGGTGGCGAAGTAGGAATTCAACACCTCCTTCGACGACTTGGTGAAATCCGACACCAATTGGATCGCCTTCTCGCGATTGGCGGGATCGTAGAACCAGGCGATGCCGTCGACGTAATCGGCGAGGAAGGCCTTCACCGCATCGGGATTCTCCTTCAGGAACGCGTTGGTCGTGACCTGAAAGATCACCGAGGACGGCCCGAACGCATCGCCACCGGTGAAGACCTGCCGCAGGTCGCCCTTCGGGCTTTCGATCGCCAGGAACGGAATCACGAGCACGCCGCAATCGATGCGCTTTTCTCGAATGGCGGACGCGATATTCGGGAAAGCGATTTCCACGATCTCGACGTCGCGCCGCGGGTCGATGCCATTTTTCTTCAGCACGACGCGCAATGCCAGATCGACCGCGGATGCAAACGCGTTGATGCCGATCTTCTTGCCTTTGAGATCGGCGATGGTCCTGATGGCTGAGTCCTTCAAGACCATGAAACTGTTGGTGGCGTTGCCGGGATGGCCATCCTGGTAATTGTCCGAGATGATGGTCAATCCATTCGGCACCGCGTCCTTGACGATGATGGTGGCAAAGGCCGGTCCCGATAGCGTGGCGATATCGGCCTGACCCGCCGCCAACAAAGCGGCGGCCTCAGGCGTACCGCGCGTAAACGTCATGTCGAGCGTATAGGCCTTGCCGTAGTTCTTCAGGACGTTCTGCTTGACGTAGTCGAGAAAGATGATCGTCTCCATCTCGTTCGGCCCGATGCCGCCACCGGTCGCATAACGGATATTCGGGACGGAAGCGGCCAGCCCCGCGCGGGACACGAAGGGCGCCGATAGAGCGGCGCCGGTCGCGCCCATCATCACGGCGCGGCGGGAGATGAAGGTGGTGGGCGACGTCATCTGACTTCCTCTCATCAGCTAAAATGAAAAGGCAAAAATAAAGCCGATACCATCAGGCAAATCTCATGCCTTGAGAAGGGCCATTATCCCTTGAGAAGCGCGATCATTCTTTAAGAAGTGCCATGGCCTCGATTTCGACCACGAGATCGGGATGCGACAACCGGCGTACCTCAACAGTGGTGCTCGCAGGCAGGCCGACGCCGAGATAGTCGTGCCGGACATCGACGTGTTTGAAGAACTCATCGATGTCGGTCACGAAGGTCGTGGTCTTGACCAAATCGTGAAGCGTGGCGCCGGCAGCTTCCAGCGCGTTCTTCAGGTTCTCGCCGACCTGTTTGATCTGCGCGCGCATGTCACGAGGACCGACGATGTTGCCGTCCTTGTCGCGTGCCAGCTGACCGGAGACGAAAACAAGCTTTTCGCCGGAAGCGACGACGACATGGGAATAGAGCACATGGCCGCCGACATTGCGCTTGAACAACTTATCCGGCTGGATTTTCTCGATCGACATCTTGCAACGGTTTCCTTTGGCCTTGCGCATGCACCGTTAAAGACAGGCACGGCACGCAACTCTTGCCAAAGGCGAGGTAAAGCGCAACCCCGGAAAACCGCATGGAGGGCGCGACGGCTACGCCGCCCGCGCGTAAAAAAGTTACGCGGCGTTAAGCATCGGCCAGGTGGCGGTCTGGACCATCCAGGTCTGCAACGGGCTTGACTGGGTCTCGTGCGGCTCGAAATAGCCCTCCAGCTCGACCAGCGCGCGGGTTTCCCATTCGTAGGCTTGCTCCAGGAGCGATTGCCGCTGAGTGGGGCGAAACGCCGCCGTTTGACGATACAATGACGCCGTGGCGCGATATCGCCGAACGTTTTCCAGAATTGCATTCCCGCTCATCTCTTGCCTCCCCATTGGCTGTGTCCGGAAACGACTTTGCCGGCGGCGGGTTTTCAATTGCTTATCGGGTTCGGTAAACGGCTTTCACGGTTTTCAAAGTGTTGATGGGCGAATGCTGCCCCCATGCAGGGCCACCCCTTGCTCCCCTGCGGGGGCACCGGCTAGTGTCGATCAACCAAGGCGTAAGGCAGTTTTCAAGGGAGGAAAAACATGAAAATCACAAACCGGCTCTGGCGATTTCTGCTGATGCCGCTGGCGCTCGCCGGCATGCTGAGCATGAGTTCGGCCGCCGAACTCAATCCGGCTGCGATCACCATCAAGATGCCCGACAATATCCCGTGGAGCCCGGTCGATGCCCGCGGCGCCCAATCGGCCGTCGTGGTCGGCGACCCGACCAAGCCCGGCTTCTATATGGTCTACAACAAGTGGACCAAGGGCAACCATTTCAGCCGCCCGCACTTCCATCCAAACGACCGCTACATCGTGGTGCTGCAAGGCACCTGGTGGGTCGGAACCGGACCGCATTTCGATCCCGCCGAGACCAAGGCCATCCCGGCCGGCAGCTTCGTCACCCATTTCGGCAAGCAGGTGCATTGGGACGGCGCCAAAGACGAAGACGCTGTGCTCCTGATCATGGGCGAGGGGCCGGGATCATCAACGCTGGTCAAAGAAGAGTAACCATCGCTCGAACCGCTGGGGTGATCGGATGCGCTGGCTCCGGTATACGGCAAACCAGACCTCCTCCTGGGGCATCGTCGAAGGCGACCGCGTCATCGCGGTCGACGGCGATCCCTTCGGAGAATGGCGGCGCACGCCGCAAACTTATGCCCTCGATGAGGTCAAGATCGAGCTGCCGCTGGTCCCGCGCACGTTTTATTGCGTCGGTCTCAATTACCTCAAGCATCTCAAGGAAGCCGCCGACAAACGCGGCGAGGTGCCGAAAATCCCGGACCGGCCCGAGGTCGGTTACCGCGCCCAGAATGCGCTGATCGCGCATGACGAGGACGTGATCATCCCTTCGATCGCCACCGAACAAATTCACTACGAAGGCGAGCTTGTCGTCGTGATCGGCAAGAAGGCCAAGCACCTATCCGCAAGCAACGCGATGGATTGCGTGTTCGGCTACACCATCGGCAACGACGTCAGCGAGCGGACCTGGCAGAAGGCCGACCGTAGCCTGTGGCGTTCCAAGAATGCCGACACATTCAAGCCGATGGGACCGTGGATCGAAACCTCGGTCGATCTCGAGGCGATGGAAACCGTCGTGCGGCTCAACGGCAAAGAGAGCAACCGCTTCCGCACCAATGAGATGATTTTCGGGATCAGGGAATTCATCGTCGAGATGACGAAGTATTTCACCCTGTGGCCCGGAGACGTGATCTGGATGGGAACCGACGGCGCTTCGCCGAACATCAAGGCAGGCGACGTGGTCGAGATCGAGATCACCGGTATCGGCACGCTGCGCAACCGGTTCGTCGCCGAGAAATAGACGGCTTTCGCGGGCACAAACCGCAAAGCAGCCGGCGCCTCAGTGTCCCCGAGGCGCCCGCAATATCAAGACCGACATCAGGATCGAGCCGGAGCGCTCCGCGGCGAAATCAGGCCGACGGCGAGCGTGCCGACGACGGCGAAGGCCACATTGAGGATCAGCGCGCCGAGGCCGACATAGAAGACGTAGCTGGTGTCGCCGACACTGAGCGTCGCCAGCGGCTTCAAGCCATTGCTCCACGCCGTCCAGGTTCCCCAGAGGATGCCGGCCGCCCAGCCGAGCAGAAGACCCTCGGCGCGGAACCAGCGCGTGAACAGACCGAACACCAGCGCCGGGAAGGTTTGCAGGATCCACAGGCCGCCGAGCAATTGCAGGTCGAGCGCATATTGCGTCGGCAGGAAGATCGTGAAGGCCAGCGCGCCAACCTTGACGACAAGGGAGGCGATCTTGGCCACCGACGCCTCGCCGGCATGGCTGATGTCCGGATTGACGTAGGACTTCCAGATGTTGCGCGTGAACAGGTTGGCGGCGCCGATGCTCATCACGGCGGCTGGCACCAGTGCGCCGATCGCAATCGCCGAGAATGCGAAGCCTGCGAACCAGGACGGGAACAGCTCCTTGAACAGAGCGGGCACGACGTCGTTGTTCGACGCGACCTTGATGTGGGCGGCATAGGCCATGTAGCCGAGCAATGCGATCAGCCCGAGCAGCAGCGTGTAGGCCGGCAGCAAGATCGCGTTCTTGCGAATGGTGTCGGCGGATTTCGAGGCGAAGATTCCGGTCAGCGTGTGCGGATACATGAAAGCCGCGAGCGCCGAGCCGAGCGCAAGGCTCGCATAAGCCAGCATCTGCGGCGACTTCAGCGTGAGCCCGGTCGCGCCGCCCTTGGCGGCAAAGGCGTCGCTGGCCGCACTGAACACCGCGCCATAGCCGCCGAGTTTTGCCGGCACGACGACGACCGCAACCAGCACCACGATATAGATCATGATGTCCTTGACAAAGGCGATCAGGGCCGGCGCGCGCAAGCCGGAGCTGTAGGTATAGAGCGCCAGGATGACGAAGGCGGCCACGATCGGCAGTTCGCCGGTCAGACCGATCGCCTTGATCACCACGCCCATGCCGATCAGTTGCAGCGCGATATAGGGCATCGTCGCAACGATACCGGTGATCGCGACCACGAGCTCAAGTCCGCGCGAGCCGTAGGTGCCATGAACCACGTCGGCCGCGGTCACATGTCCCTTGGCGTGCGCCACCTTCCAGAGCAGCGGCATGATCGCAAAGACAAAGGGATAAACAACGACCGTGTAGGGAAGCGCGAAGAAGCCGTAGGCGCCGACCGCATAGACCAGCGCCGGCACTGCGATCACGGTATAGGCCGTGTAGAAATCGCCGCCGACCAGAAACCAGGTGATCCAGGTGCCGAACTGACGTCCGCCCAGGCCCCATTCGTCGAGATGCTCGCTGACCGGGCCGGATTTCCAGCGGGCGGCGAAGAATCCCATCACCGTGACAAGGGCGAAAAAGAAAATGAAGACGGTGAGCGCGATCCAGTCGATGTCAGCGGACATGGTGGGCCTTATCCAGTGAGGCGGGATTTTATGGCGTTTCGTCGTCGGGCGTGCGCGAGCGATACACGATCCAGATCAGGATCGACGTGATCGGCACCCAGGCAAGCTGATACCAATAGAAGAATGGAAAGCCTAACAGCGCGGGGTCCTGGAAGTTGTAGAAAGGCACCCATAACAGGCCGACGAACGGCAGCAGCAACAGCACCCACATGACGGGCATCCTTTAATAAGCGGCTTTCGACCTATCGAGGCCAGCTATCTTTTGGCTATCTACGACCGGATCGTTACTGCGTCCAGCATTTGCTTTGCCGCATTGCAGCGACGAGACGCTCCAACGCAATGACGCCGCGACGGGGATACCGGCGCGGCGTCATTAACGAGCGTGCTTAGACTAAAGCGCTAGTGGGGTGGATTTCACATTCGCTATCTACCTAGCCGCGGGCTCGCCAAGCGAATGTCAAATCCAAAACTCCACTAGAAACCTATATTTGCTAGTGGTCCTTTTGATTCTAACATTTGCAAAAAGAGGCCGCTGCAATGGGATGCGAATGTTAGAATCGGACCACTAGACAGCGCTGTTACTTCATCAGGTCGGCGCCGACCTTGCAGATCAAGGCGTCCTGATCGCCAGTGCCACCGCTGCAGCCGATCGCACCGATCAGCTTGCCGCCGTCAACCAGCGGAAAGCCGCCGGGGCTCGCCGTCAGCGTTGGATCGAGCGTGCCTGGATAAGTGTGACCGCTCTCGTAGACATTATAGAACAGGCGGGTTTCTCGGCGGAAGCGCGCTGCGGTGCGGGCCTTGTTGATCGAAATCGCGCCGGAAGCGATCTGTGCGCCTTCCATCCGCTCGAATAGCACCGGCTCACCATTGGTATCGACGACGGCGATATTCATCTTCCAATTGCGCTTTTTGGCTTCGGCCTCGGCCGCCGCTACGAGTTGCTTGGCCTTCTCGAGACCGATCGACATGCCATAGGGAATATCGAAAGGCATCGCATCCGGTGTGCCGCCGGACGGCGGTTGTGCCGGCGGGGTGGCCGGCGCCGGCGCTTGCGCCAGTGCCTGCGAGCTGATCGTCACGACGGCAAACGCCGCCACTGCCAAAGAAATCATCGAACGCATTATACTCTCCCTGTTGAACTGAGCTTCAGTGGTGTCGGTAGACATACTTGCTCGAAACGCCCCTCACATCGGCGGCGTCAATCCATCCTTGCCGTAGGTGACGCGCGGCGTCTGCCAGGTGCCGTCGGCGCCCTTTTTCGCAGCACCGACGAAGATCTTGATGCCCGGCTTGAGATCGGCCTTGTCGCCGATCACATAGGTGACGACCTGGGTCTCAGGCGTCACGAACACCTTCTTCTCGCCGTCCTTGTATTTCACGGTCAACACCGGCCCATCGACACCGCCGACCGTCTGCTCGACGTTGGCGTTGGTCATCTTGGTGTTGGGCCGCAGATCCCAGTCGTAGTGGCCTTCGCCGGTGCCGCGCATCGACTCGGGGAAAATATGCACCTCGATGGCCTTCTGGCTGCCGTCGGGCTGCGTCAGGCCGGTCGCGCCGACGAACTGGCCCGGTTTGATGTCGGCCATCGTCGCTTTCACGATCGCGACGTAAAGCTGGGGATCGATGACGCCGAGCTTCACCTCGGCGCCGTCGCGATTTTTGATGACGTAGACGGATCCGTCGACGCTTTCGACCGTGCCGCGAATGCGCAGCGTTTCCTGTGCGGACGCCGGCAACGCAAAACAGGTCATGACGAACATCGCAGCAGCGATCGTGCGCTGGAGCGTACTGAACATGTTGATCCTCCGTGGGGTCTGAATGGCCGGCAGAACAGGAGTGGAAGGCCGTTCCGGCCAAGTGCCTGAAACACGCCTCCTCTGCAACCCCCGCCGGGTTGGAATATTCCTTAACAGCGCCGGTTAACGAGCGATCATCGCACTGCAACGGAGCGCCCTACTCCATCTTGATCCCGGCCTCGCTGATGACGCGGCGCCAGCGTTCTTCTTCAGCGTGAAAATATCGATCGAGCGCTTCCGGCGGGAGCGCGACGGCGACCAGTCCCTCATTGACGCCCAGTCTCTTGAAGGCTTCGGATTGGACCGCCGAGGCGGCCGATCGATTGAGCCGGTTGATCAGCTCAGGGGGCGTTCCGGCCCGCGCAAACAGTCCGTACCAGCTTTCGGCGGCATAGCCGGGGACCCCGGCCTCCGCCACCGTCGGCACTTGCGGAAAGGCGGGCGAGCGCTCGGCGGACGTCACCGCGATCGCGCGCAACTGTCCGCTTTCGACCAGCGAAGCCGCACTTGCGACAGTGGTAAACATCACGTCGATCTGGCCGCCGATCAGGTCGGTGATGGCCGGAGCTGCCCCCTTATAAGGCACCGCCGTCAAATTGACCTTGGCCATGTCCTTGAACAACTCGCCGGCCAGATGCGCCGACGTGCCGGCGCCAAAGGTCCCGAACGTCATTTTGCCGGGATTGGCCTTCGCTGCCGCGATCAGGTCCAAGATCGTTCGGATCGAAGACTTCGGATTGACGACGACGATATTGAACGAGCGCGCAATCAGTGCCACGGGCGCGAAATCCTTGTGCGGATCATAGGGCAGCTTCGCGTTCAGGCTGGGATTAACCGCGTTTGCAAAGGTCCCCATCAACAGCGTGTAGCCGTCGGCAGCGCTCACCGCGACGGCCTGGGTTCCGACGATGGTCCCCGCGCCCGGCCTGTTCTCGATGATGACGGAAACACCGAGGTCCTTCGCCATCTCCTGCGCGAGCGTGCGGGAAACCACGTCGGTGCCGCCGCCCGGCGCAAACGGCACGACGATCCGCAATCCCCGCTCCGGATAGAGCGCCGACGCAGGCCGGTTCGGAAAGGCGACGAGAACCAAAGCCACTACCGCAAGCAGCGGAAAAGGTCGTTTCCAGATGCGTGCATCAACCACGGGCATTTGCCTCCGACACGGATTTTTGAAGACCGGATTTTTGCAGGCAGCCTAGCAGGTTTCACCCCATGAAACATGCCATGCGCGGAGCGACTTGCCGATATGACGTCGGACGTGCGCGGCCATATGGACGGATCAAGCGCCGTTAATTAGTGTCCGCGCCAACGAAAAACAGTTGGGAGGAATCCATGAGGCGCTGGCTCTTTGTTTTGCCGCTTCTGGTCGGGTCACAAGCTTTCGCGCAGCAGGCGGTTCCGACCATCAATTTCGAGTCGGTGCCCAATCCGCTGAAGCTGCCGACCAACATGTATTTCGGCGAGGTCTCCGGCGTCGCCGTCAATTCCAAGGGACACGTCTTTGCGCTGTCGCGCGGCAACACGAGCGGCCCCGCTTACGCGGCTGCCGCCACGCAGCTTCTTGAGTTTGACAAGGACGGAAAGTTCATCCGCGAGATCGGCAAGAACCTCTATGCTTGGTCGTTCGCCCACACCGTCAAGATCGACCCCAGCGACAATATCTGGGTCACCGACAAGGGCTCGGACATGGTGATCAAGTTCGACACCGAAGGCCGCGTGCTGATGGTGTTCGGCCGCAAGCAGGAGGCCTCCGACGAAGATACCGAACCGCTGAAGCACCCGAAGCCGCCGCTGCCGCCGGATGACGGCCGGTTCCGCCAGGTGACGGACGTCGCCTGGGACAAGGCCGGCGACACCTTCATCAGCGACGGCTACATCAACTCGCGCGTCGGCAAGGTGGACAAGGACGGCAACTGGCTGAAGTCGTGGGGCGAGCCGGGCAACGGACCGGGCCAGCTCAATACGCCGCACTCGATCGCGACCGACGCCAACGACAATGTGTATGTTGCCGATCGTGGCAATCATCGCATCCAGGTGTTCGACAAGGACGGCAAGTTCGAGCGCCAGATCGTGATCGATGTGCCGGTGCCATCGGATGCGAAGCCCGCGATCGGCAGGATTCCGGATGAAGCGACGAAGGCCAAGGGCACGTTTGCGCCGGGCTCACCCTGGTCGATCTGCATCACGCCGCCGCCGCATCAGGTGCTCTATAGCTCGGACGCATGGCCGGGCCGGGTCTACAAGCTCTCACTCGACGGCAAGGTACTGGGCGTGCTCGGCCAGTCCGGCAAGCAGCTAAAACAATTCGGCTGGATTCACGCGATGGCCTGTCCGTCGGAGAACGTGCTGTATGTCGCCGAATTGTTGAACTGGCGCGTGCAGAAGCTGATTTTGAAGCCGTAAGGCATCGTTGCGACGGGGGGCGAGAACGATACTCTCCACCGTCATCACCGGGCTTGTCCCGGTGATCCACGTCTTACTTACTTCTCGTTGAAGCGAAGACGTGGATGGCCGGGCCAAGCCCGGCCATGACGGGTGACAAAATTTCGGATCGCTTCGCTACGTCGCCGTGGCGCGCGCGAACTCGATGTAGATCTCGCGCAGGCGCGCGGCCATCGGGCCGGGCTTGCCGTCAGCGACGGCCTTGCCGTCGATCTTCACCACCGGCTGCACGAAAGACGACGCGCTGGTGATGAAGGCTTCCTTCGCCTTCAGCGCTTCCTCGATCGTGAACGCCCGTTCTTCGACGCGCAACTGGCGTTCTTCGGCGAGCTTGACAACGGCCTTGCGGGTGCAGCCCGGCAAAATTGCGGATGAGTTCTCGCGCGTCACCAGCACATCGTCCTTGGTCAGGATGAAGGCCGACGACGATCCGCCTTCGGTCACCTTGCCATCCTCGATCATCCAGGCTTCGCCGGCGTCTGCTTCAGCCGCGGCCTGCTTGGCGAGCACCTGCGCGAGCAGCGCCACGCTCTTGATGTCGCGCCGCGACCAGCGGATGTCAGGCACGGTGATGACGCCGATGCCGGTTTTGGCGGACGCGGCGTTGACGATGTCCTTGACCGAGGTGAACATCATCAAGGTCGGCTTGACGCCTTTCGGAAACGCGAAATCCCGCCCCACATCCGCGCCGCGGGTGACCTGAATATAAACGAGCCCATCCTTGACCGCGTTGCGGGTGATCAGCTCGTGCTGGATCTCCTTGATGCGCGCGACGGTTTCCGGCAACGGCAGCTTGATCTCGCCGACCGAACGCTCAAGACGGGCAAGATGCGACTCGTTGTCGATCAGTTTTCCATCGAGCACCGCGGAAACTTCATAAATGCCGTCGGCGAACAGAAAGCCGCGATCCAGCACAGAGACCTTCGCCTCTGAGAGCGGCACGAAGTCACCGTTGACGTAAGCGATGGAGCCCAAGTTCATTCTCCCGGCGGCAATGAGACGATGGACTGATCATATAGGCGAAACGCGGTTGCTGATAAACCCTTACAAACGCGATTCTGAGGTGCAGGAAGCCGCCATTTCCGTCATTGCGAGGAGCGAAAGCGACGAAGCAATCCAGTCTTTTTTTCTTACGCTGGATTGCTTCGCTATCGCTCGCAATGATGACTTAATGCGACAAAATCTTCGACAAGAACTTCTGCGCGCGGTCGCTGCGCGGCTTGCCGAAAAAATCCTCCTTCAGCGCGTCTTCGACGATCTCGCCCTGGTCCATGAAGATGACCCGGTTGGCAACCTTGCGGGCAAAACCCATTTCGTGGGTCACGACCATCATGGTCATGCCGTCGCGCGCCAGATCGACCATGACGTCGAGCACCTCGCTGATCATTTCGGGATCGAGCGCCGACGTCGGCTCGTCGAACAGCATGGCGATCGGGTCCATCGCCAAGGCGCGCGCGATCGCCACGCGCTGCTGCTGGCCGCCAGACAACTCGGCCGGATATTTCTGCGCCTGAACCTTCAAGCCGACGCGGTTGAGCAGCTTTGAGCCTTTCGCGAGCGCCTCGGCATGCCGCCGCCCGAGTACTTTTTCCTGTGCCAGGCAGAGATTATCGATGATGCGAAGATGCGGAAACAGTTCGAAATGCTGAAACACCATGCCGACGCGGGCGCGCAGCTTCGGCAAATTGGTCTTGGGATCGCCGACGGAGATGCCGTCAACGACGATCTGCCCCTTCTGGAACGCCTCCAGAGCGTTGACGCATTTGATCAGCGTCGATTTTCCCGAGCCGGACGGACCGCAGACAACGACCACCTCGCCCTTGGCGACGCTCGTGGTGCAATCCTTCAGAGCCTGGAAGGTCGGGTTATACCATTTGTCGACGTGGCTGATCTCGATCATCGGTGACCCCAACTGTTTGAAAGTGATCTCATTCGAAAAAAACGGTCCCACTTTTCCTGAACGTTAGCGAACGATGGCGATGCGCGCTTGCAGGCGCCGCACGCCGAAAGATGCAATGCTGGAAATCACGAAGTAGACGACGGCGGCGAACAGATACATTTCGACCAGCCGGCCGTCGCGCTGCGCAACCTTGCTGGCGGCGCCGAGAAAATCGGGAATCGACAGCACGTAGACCAGCGAAGTGTCCTGGAACAGCACGATGGTCTGCGTCAACAGAACCGGCAGCATGTTGCGGAAAGCCTGCGGCAGCACGACATAGCGCATGGTCTGCCCGTAAGTCAGACCAAGCGCGGAAGCGGCCGACGGCTGGCCTTTTGAGATCGACTGGATGCCGGCGCGCATGATCTCGGCGAAATACGCCGCCTCGAACAGCGTGAACGTAATGAGCGACGAGGCGAACGCGCCGACGCGCACCGGCCGCGACGAGCCGGTCATCCACTGCCCGATATAGGGCACCAGGAAGTAGAACCAGAAGATCACCAGCACCAGCGGCAGCGAGCGCATCAGGTCGACGTACAGACGGGCGAAGCGCGACACCAGCCACAGGCTGGAGAGCCGCATCATCGCAATCAAGGTCCCGAACACGAGGCCGCCGAGGGCCGCCAACCCCGTCAGCGTCAGCGTGAACGTCATGCCGTCGAAAAACAGGTAGCCGAGCGAGCGGCGAATGACGTCGAAATCGAAATTGGCGAACATCGGCTATTTCCCGGTGATGTAGCCGGGGATCGCCACGCCGCGCTCGACGAAGTGCATGGCGATGACGACGACGATATTGATCAGCAAGTAGAGCGCGGTCGCGGCCGTAAAAGCCTCGAACACCTGAAACGAGAACTCCTGCATCGCGCGCGCTTCCGCCGTGAGTTCGATCAGGCCGATCGTGAGGGCGACCGAGGTGTTTTTGATGGTCGAGAGAAATTCCGATGTCAGCGGCGGCAGGATGATGCGGAACGCGATCGGCAGCAGCACGTAACGATAGACCTGCGATGGCCGCAGGCCCAAGGCGGTCGCCGCGAGCCTCTGGCCGCGCGGCAGCGAATTGATGCCGGCCCGCGTCTGTTCAGCGACGCGCGCCGACATGAACAATCCGGTCCCGATCGCCGCCGTGTAGAACGGCGCGTTGGGCAACTGCTTCAGCCACAGGCCCCAGGAAGCGGGAAGAAGCTCCGGCAGCACGAAGAACCACAGGAACAGCTGTACCAATAGCGGCATGTTGCGGAAGAATTCGACATAGCAAAAGCCGAACAAGTTGGCAGCTTTCGACGGCAGTGTTCGCATCACGCCGACAATGGTGCCGGTCACGAGCGCAATCACCCAGGCCGCAAGCGCGGTGACGATCGTCACCACAAGCCCGGACAACAACATGTCGAGATAGGTGCCGGTGCCGTTCGGCGACGGCTCGAAGAAGACGTGCCAGTTCCAATGATAGTTCAAGACCGCCCCCTCACATGGCCTTGTAGGAATCCGGATCCGGCGTGTCCGTCGGTTTGGCAAACGCTTTCTTCAATTCCGCCCCCATCGGCACGTTGAGGTTCAAGCCCTTCGGCGGGATTTTCTGCAAGAACCATTTTTCGTAAAGTTTTTGACCTTCCGCGCTCTGATAAAGCGCCGCGGTAGCATCGTCCGCGACCTTCTTGAAAGCCGGGTCGTCCTTGTGCAGCATGATGCCATACGGTTCAGGCTTGGAGAACGCGTCGGTCGAAATCACATAGGCGTCGGGGTCCTTGGCGCCGGCAGCAAAGCTTGCGAGCAAAATGTCGTCCAGCACCGCTGCGACCGCGCGGTCGGTCTCGACCATCAGGAACGACTCGGCATGTTCCTTGGCCGGGACGATGTTGATGCCGAGATTGCGCGCGGCATTGGTCTCGGTGAGTTGCTTGATATTGGTGGTGCCGGAGGTGGAAGCGACCGTCTTGCCCTTGAGATCGTCGATCGAATTAAGATGGCTCGATTTCTTCGAGATGAAGCGCGTCGCGGTGAGAAAGTGGGTATTGGTGAAGGCGACCTGCTTCAGCCGATCGGGATTGTTGGTGGTCGAACCGCATTCGAGGTCGATCGTGCCGTTCGCGAGCAAGGGAATTCGACCCGATGACGTCACAGGATTGAATTCCACCGTCAGCTTGTCGAGCTTCAGCTCTTTTTTCACGGCGTCCACGATCTTCATGCAGATATCGATCGCGAAACCGATCGGCTTCTGGTTGTCGTCGAGATAAGAGAAGGGAATCGAGGAATCGCGGTAGCCGACGTTGATAACGCCGGTTTCCTTGATCTTCTTCAGCGTGCCCGTGAGTTCATCGGCATCGGCCGTCCCTGCATAAAGAACCGCGGCGAGCGCAAACCCCGTGATATGCAGGCACTTCATTCGCATCTCTCTCACTCCAACGACGTTCGACAAGAACCCTCTACCCAGGGCCTTTGTCCGCAGTTTTCAGCCGCGGCTCTATTTCCGCGGTTATGCAAGGACCGGGCCGCCTGCGCCCGTAGGCCCCCGCATCGAACGACCTTACATGACTTTATAGGCATCGGGGTCGGAGGAGTCGGATGGTTTGGCGAATTCATGTCTGAGTTCGGCCCCCATCGGCACGTTGAGGTTCAGGCCTTTCGGCGGAATCCTCTGCATGAACCACTTGTCATAAAGCTTGGGGCCTTCGGCGCTCTGATAGAGCGCGGCCGTCGCATCATCCACCACCTTCTTGAAGGCCGGATCGTCCTTTCGCAGCGTGATGCCGCAGGGTTCCGGCTTCGAAAACGCGTCCGACGAAATCACGTAAGCCTCGGGGTCCTTTGAGCCGACGGCGAAAGCCGCCAGCAGAATATCGTCCATCACAAAGGCTACGGCGCGGTCGTTCTCGACCATCAGGAACGCCTCGGCGTGATCCTTGGCGTGGATGACATTGATGCCGAGATGGCGCGCCGCGTTGGTCTCGATCAGCTGCTTGATGTTGCTGGTGCCGGAGGTCGCGACCACCGGCTTGCCTTTCAGATCGTCGATCGAATTCAGCTTGTTTGCCTTCTTCGAGATGAAACGCGTCGCGGTGAGAAAATGGGTGTTGCTGAAGGCGATCTGCCTTTGCCGTTCCGGATTGTTCGTCGTCGAGCCGCATTCGAGGTCGATGGTGCCGTTGGCGAGCAGCGGGATACGGGTCGACGACGACACCGGAGCCAGTTCGATCGCGAGCGTGTCGAGCTTCAACTCTTTTTTCACGGCATCCACGACCGCGTAACAGATGTCCATGGCGTAGCCGATGGGCTTCTGGTCGTCGTCGAGATAGGAAAACGGAATCGAGGAATCGCGAAAACCGAGCGCGATCGAACCGGTGTCCTTGATTTTCTTCAGGGTGCCCGAAAGCTCTTCAGCCTGCGCGGATACAACGCCAAAAGTCGCTTGCGCGGCGAACAAAGCCGCCGCACAGGCAAAGCCGATCCCGCGCAATCGCCGCATGATGTGCCCCTCGCCCCAGCGCGTGATCCCTCGCGACAAACGCGAAAGCGTTTGCGCGGAGATCATGCGCAAACAATAACCGCTTCACATCGCCTTGTAGGAATCCGGATCCGGCGAATCCGATGGCTTGGCAAATTCACCTTTAAGTTCCGCACCCAACGGCACTTTGAGATTGAGGCCCTTCGGCGGAATCTTTTCCATGAACCACTTGGTGTAGATCTTGGCGCCCTCGCCGCTCTGATAGAGTGCGGCGGTAGCCGCATCGACCACCTTCTTGAAGGGCTCGTCGTCCTTGCGCACCATGATGCCGTAGGGTTCGGGCTTGGAGAACGCGTCGGTGGAAATCACGTAAGCGTCCGGGTCCTTCGAACTCGCCACAAAGCTCGCGAGCAGAATGTCGTCCATCACGAACGCCACCGCGCGGTCGCTTTCCACCATCAGAAACGCCTCGGCGTGATCTTTCGCCGGAATGATGTTGATGCCGAGACTGCGCGCGGCATTGGCTTCGTTGAGCTGCTTGATGTTGGTGGTGCCGGAGGTCGAGACCACCGACTTGCCCTTGAGGTCGTCGATCGACTTGATGTTGTTCGCCTTCTTGGAGACGAAGCGGCTGGCGGTCAGAAAGTGGGTATTGGTGAACCAGACCTGCTTCTGCCGCTCGGCATTGTTGGTGGTCGAACCGCATTCCAGGTCGACGGTGCCATTGGCCATCAGCGGGATACGGGTGGCGGACGTGACCGGATTGAGCTTGACCTCGAGCTTGTCGAGCTTGAGTTCCTTCTTCACGGCATCGACGATCTTGTAGCAGATGTCCATGGCGTAGCCGACGGGCTTTTGGTTGTCGTCGAGATAAGAGAACGGGATCGAGGAGTCGCGGTAGCCGAGCGTGATCGCGCCGGTCTCCTTGATGTTCTTCAGCGTCCCCGTCAATTCCTGTGCAGATACCGGCCACGCCGAAAGCGCCAGGGCCAAGGCTGCGCCTGCGATAAGCGTTGGTTTCATAAAAAAATGCTCCTTTGTCCGACGTGAAACTGTTGGCGCGCCAGTCGATGGCGGGCGCGCCTTTCCCTGTCTTCTTGCCCTATCTTATGGTCTGAACGTCAGGAGGTCGCAAGCCGACCTTTGGCGGGAAAAGCGCGCATGCGCCACAACTAGTGTCCCGGTTCTGACATTCGTACCATATCGCGGCGAGCACGATTACGAATGTCAGAACCGGGACACTAGCAACCCATATGATTCTAGTGTGGCTTTGACACTGACGTTCCTTCAAAGAACTCGCGGCGGCACCGGAAGGAACGTCAGTGTCGCCACACTAGTCACGCCTTGCTGGAAGCCGCCGACGTGGCGTGGATGGTTAACAGCGTCCCCAGGCTCAGGATGCCAACCGCCGTCAGGTAATATCCAGGCGCGAGATCGCCGATCAGGGCAAAGCCGCCGAGCCACGTCATGGTGGCCGGCCCCATGCCGCCGAACAATGTGACACCGATATTATAGCCGAGCCCCAGCCCCGTGGCCCGTGTCGCCGGCGGCAACAGTTCCGACATCAACGCCGCGAGCGGGCCGTAATAGAGCGCCTTCAGCGTCGACAGCCAGAACACGGCAAAGACGATGACGGCCCGCCTCGGATAATTGGTGATCAGGAGAAAAACCGGAAAAATCGAAAGCAGAAGAAAAATATTGACCGTGATCATGTGCCGCGTCCGGCCGATCCGGTCGGAAGCCATTCCCGCAAAAGGCGTCAGCAACGTGACCATGATGCCACCGACAAAGGTCGCGGTGTAACCGGTGATCGGCGGCAAGTTGAAGTTTTTGACGACATAGGTCGGCATGTAGATGATCAGGTAGTTGACCGCGGTCGAGATCGCGAGCGCGCCGATGCCGAGCAGCACCCGCGATTTCTGGTGGAGGAAAACTTCTCTCACCGGCGAGCTCTGCGCGGCCGGCGGTGCGGTGGCATCTTCCAGGTGGTTGCGGATGTAGATGCCGATCGGCCCAATCAGGACCCCGAACAAAAACGGAATGCGCCAGCCCCATGCGGTCAGGTCCGCCGGCGCCATCCAGGCGGTGAGGCCGACGCCGAAGGCGGATGCGAGCAGGTTGCTCAGGCCCTGGCTGGCAAATTGCCAGCTGGCGATAAAGCCGCGCTGCCCGGGGCGATGTTCGACCAGAAACGCCGTTGAGCTTCCGAATTCGCCGCCGGCCGAAAATCCCTGCACCAAACGCGCGAGCAAAACCGCAATCGGCGCCAGAATGCCGATCGTGCCATACGTCGGCATCACGGCGACCATGAGCGTCCCCAGCGTCATCAGAACGATGGAGATTAGTAGAGAGGCTTTGCGGCCGTGACGGTCGGCATAGGCGCCGAGCACAACGCCGCCGATGGGGCGGGCAAGGTAAGCGAGCCCGAACGTTCCGAACGTCAGCAGCAGCGATGTCGTCTGGTCGTCGTTCGGAAAGAACGCCTTGGACACGTAGATGGCGAAATAACCGTAGATCGTGATGTCGTACCACTCGAGCGCATTGCCGATCGACGTCGCCACAATGAGCCGCGCGATGCTCTTTTCACTGCCGGCCTTTGCCGCTTCGGTTATTGCCGCCGGTGCCGAAACGCTCATGCGATCACTTTCTTAAGCACGGGCCAAAGGCTGTTTCATCTCGCCGAAGTCCCAGAACAGGCCGGCCATGATGCCGAGCGCCTCTTCCGTGACTGACAGCAAAATGTGCTCGTCGGGTGCGTGCTGCGAACATCCGGGATAGGAGTGCGGCACCCACAGCGTCGGCAGTTTTAGAATATCGGTAAAGACGTCGTTGGGCAGCGAGCCGCCGAAATTCGGCAACACGGCCGGCGCCTTGCCTGTGGTCTTGCGGATCGACTCCGCCGTCCAGTTGATCCAGGGGCTGTCGAAATCGGTGCGCGAGGCGGCAAAGCGCTGCGTCGCCTCAACCCCAACCATCGAGAAGCCGCGGGCGTGCAAATGCGAGCGGATCACGTCAGCGATATTGTCGACCTTGGTGCCGACGACGAAGCGCAGTTGCAGGACCGCCGACGCGCGTCCGGGTATCGCATTGGCGGGCTTTTCGATATTCCCCGACGACATCGCCAGCACCTCTAACGTGTTCCAGGCATACAGCCGCTCGGCTGCCGACAAGCCATCCTCGCCCCAGTTTTCCGACAGCGCCGGCTCATCCGCCGTAGGCCTAACCTCGACGTCGGCCAGCGCCGCGCGGACCTGATTCGACAGTCGCGGCGGCTTCAACTGTTCGAGCAGCAAGCGGCCATGGCCATCGACGAGGCATGAGATGGCGTTGGCCAGAATGGTCGCAGGGTTGGCCAGGACGCCACCCCAATTGCCGGAATGATGGCCGCCCGCGCGCAAGTTCACATCGAGATGAATGCGGATGCCGCCCCGGCATCCGAGGAACAGCGTCGGTCGCTCGGCGGATAGCCTTGGGCCGTCGGAAGCGAGCAGCAGATCGGCTTTCAACTCGTCGCGCAGCTGCCGGCACACTTCCGGCAAATCGGGTGAGCCAATCTCCTCGCCGGTCTCGATGATGAATTTGACATTGAAACCAAGCTTGCCGCCGCGGCTCTCGCGCACGGCGCGCAACGCCGTCATGTTGATGCTGTGCTGGCCTTTGTTGTCAGCGGTGCCTCGCCCGTAGACCCGGTTGCCGACCTGGGTCGTGCGCCAGGGGTCGAGGTTGTCCCGCCATTCGCCCGCCATGCCGTCGACCACATCGCCATGGCCGTAGATCAGGACGGTCGGCGCCGAGGCGCTCTCGCGGTATTCGGCCAGAAGATAGGGACCTTTGCCGGCGGGCGACTCGATCAGCTTGGTCGAGAAATCCATGTTGGCGAAAGCCGGCTGAAGGTCGTCAGTGAGATAGGCCCGCAACGCGTCGCGCTGCTCGGGGTTCTGACTTTCGGTCTGATAGGCGACCCTGCGATCGAGTTGCTCAAGAAATTCTCCCGAACGCAGCATGATGTGGGCACGGGCGATGGCATCGGCTCTGGTCATGGGATTTTATTCGCAAGTTTGACGTTGGCGTTTCAATGGTCACGTTAGCGGGATAAGGCAGTGGAGTCGATTTGACATTCGCTACCAATCTAGCTGCGAATCCGGAAAGCGAATGTCAAATCGTAAACTCCACTGCTTATTTTTGCTGGTGGTCCTACGATTCTAACATTCGCAAAGCGGTCGCTGAGAAGTGGGTGCGAATGTTAGAATCGGACCACCAGGCGGCTGGAAGGCACTTTGCTAAGACTAGTGCGGCGAATTTGAAGTTCCTATCAATTTTGCCGCGAGTTCGTTATAGGAACTTCAAATTCGAAGCCGCACTAGAAACTAGTAAATTGCTAGAGCTCCTTTGATTTCAAAGTTCGCATGAGAAGTTACCTCGGGGGCTTGCGAACTTTGAAATCGGAGCTCTAGGAATGTCACAATTTGAAAAATGGCCCGGCATCCGATCGAGCCAACCAAGGGAGAGCTCCATGAAAGCCGTTCTGCGCCTTGCAACCGTAAGCCTCTTATTTGCAGGTTCCGCATTTGCCCTGACCGGCGAACGCATGCCGGAAATGACGCTGGAAACGATGACACCGGCTCAGCGCAGCATTGCCGAGGCCATCATGACCGGGCCGAGGGGCCGGATGAGCGGTCCTTTCAACGCCTGGCTTCGCAGCCCGATCCTAGCGGACCGGCTGCAAAAAGTCGGCGAATATGTCCGCTTCAACACCTCACTCGACAAACGTATCAACGAGATGGCGATCCTGATGACCGCGCAAGCCTGGGGCGCGCAGTATGAATGGTACGCCCACGCGCCGCTGGCGCTCAAAGCTGGCCTCGATCCTAAGGTGCTCGCCGCGATTGGCGCCGGCCGGAAGCCCGAAAACATGAAGGACGACGAAGCTATCGTCTGGGAGTTCACCACGCAATTACGCCGCGACCACAGCGTCGACGACGCGATCTACGCACGCGCGCTGGAGAAGTTCGGCGAGGCGGGCATCATCGATCTGGTCGCGGTCAACGGCTATTACGATGTGGTCTCCATGACGCTCAACGTCGCCCGCGTCAAACCGCCGGCAGAGGCCGAGATGCCATTCAAGCAGGCCGGTCAGTAACTTCTCTCTAAAATCGCGCGGGCCACAAAGCCCGCGCGAAAGCGCCTTTGAAAGTCATCTCCCCATGAAGAAAGAAATCCGGCTCAACGCGTTCGCGATGAATTGCGTCGCGCATCAATCGCCGGGACTGTGGACCCACCCGCGCGACCGCACCGCCGACTATAACCGCCTGCCCTACTGGCTCGATCTCGCCAAGACACTGGAGCGCGGACGGTTCGACGGTCTGTTTCTGGCCGACGTGCTCGGCGTCTACGACGTGTTCGGCAACAGCCCCGATGCCGCCCTGCGCAACGCCGCGCAGACGCCGACCAACGATCCCCTGCTGGTGATCCCGGCGATGGCCGCGGTGACCGAACATCTAGGTTTCGGCGTGACGTCCAACCTGTCCTATGAGCCGCCCTACACGTTCGCCCGCCGGATGTCGACGCTTGATCACCTGACCGAAGGGCGTGTGGGGTGGAACGTCGTCACCGGCTATCTCGACAGCGCGGCGAAAGGCGCCGGCAAGGACAAGCAGACCGGGCATGACGACCGCTACGACATCGCTGACGAATATATGGAAGTGGTCTACAAGCTCTGGGAAGGCAGTTGGGAAAACGACGCGGCACTGCGTGACCGCGCGCGCGGCATCTTTGCCGACCCAAAGAAGGTGCATCGCGTCCAGCACGAGGGCAAGAATTTTCGCCTCGACGCCATCCATCTCTGCGAGCCCTCGCCACAACGCACCCCCGTGCTCTATCAGGCCGGCACCTCACCACGCGGTCGCCAGTTCGCGGCACAACACGCCGAATGCGTCTTCATGTCGGGGCCGTCGGCGAAAATCATCGCGCCGCGCGTGGCGGGCATTCGCGAACTCGCTGCCAAAGCCGGGCGCAACGGGAGCGAGATTTTGATGTTCTCGATGTTTACCGTGATCCTCGGCAAGACTGACGCCGAGGCTAAAGCTAAATATGAGGACTACCGCAGCCATGTCAGCACTGAAGGCGCACTGACGCTGATGTCGGGCTGGACCGGCGTCGACTTCTCCACTTACGATCTCGATCAGCAGGTGCGGCATGTTGAGAACGATGCGGGCCGCACGGCGATGGACAACATCACCCGTGCCGATCCGGACCGGGTGTGGACCGTGCGCGAGGTCGCGCAACACGTCGGCATTGGAGGCATCGGACCCGTGGTGGTCGGCACGCCGGAAAAGGCCGCCGACGCCATCGAGGCCTGGTTCGATCAGACCGACGTCGACGGGCTGAACATGCCGTTTGCGATTTCACCCGGCGATTTCGCTGACATCACCGAGATGCTGGTGCCGGAACTGACGCGGCGCGGGCGCTACAAGACGGCGTACCGCGAAGGTACGTTGCGGGAAAAGCTGTTCGGCGCCGGCCGCGCGCGGCTCGATGCAACGCATACGGCTGCGCAGTTCAGGCCTAGGTGACGTAGACGACCGCTTTCATTGTGTAGCTATTTAGATTTCGTCATTCCGGGATGGTCCGAAGGAGCAGACCCGGAATCCATTCCTCAACGAACTCTGCGGCCCGATGGATTCCGGGCTCGATGCTTCGCATCGCCCCGGAATGACAACGTCTCTCAAACCGTCCCGTCGACCATCACTTCAATCAGCTTCGTGCCGGGCCGGTTGAACGCCGAGGCCAGCGTGGATTTCAGGTCCGCAGGGTTAGTGATCCGTATCGCCTCCAACCCCAGAGATTTGGCGAGGCCTGAAAAATCCACCGGCGGATCGGCAAAATCCATCCCGATATAATTATCGTCGCCATGGAAGGCGAGCAGCCGCTGCTTGATGATGCGATAGCCGCCATTGTTGGCAATCACCACGTTCAGCGGCAGCTTGTGATGCGCCGCGGTCCAGAGCGACTGGATCGAATACATCGCGCTGCCATCACCGGAGAAGCACACCACCGGGCGGTCGGGATTGGCGATGCCGACGCCGACGGACGCCGGCAATCCCCATCCGATGCCGCCCGAGGCCAGCGCATGATAGCCGTAACGATCGCGATGCGGACGCAGCGAGAGCATCTGACGCGAAGAGGTCAAACCTTCGTCGACCACGATGGCGTTATCCGGCAGCGCCTCGACCATCTGCAAGGTCAGATAGTCCGGGTCTATCGGCGCGCGGTCGCTCCGCTTCGTCAATTGTTCGACCAGCGTGGCGCGGCGTGCGGACCAATTGGTCGACGACAACGCGGCAATACCCTTTTCGGCCCGCGTCTCCAGCGCCGACCCGCCTTTGGCCTTTAGCGCCGGAACCAGCGCCCGCAAGGTCTCCCTCACATCGGCTTTCAGCGCGATCTCCGCGCCGTAATTCTTGGCGAGGTCCCATTCCACGAGGCCGACCTGCACGATCGGCAGTCCCTCCGGCAACGGATCGACCTCGCTGTGCACCGACATTCTTAATGGGTCAGCGCCGAGCACGATCAGGAGATCGTAAGGCGCAAGCACGTCGCGCACCTGCGGTTGCGACCGTGACAGCGCGCCCATGAAACACGGGCTCTCCGACAGGAAATGCGCCCCGTATGCCACCGATTGCTGAAACGCCGGACAGCCGAGCGCCTCCGCAAGCGCCGCCGCTTCCAGCAATGCATCGCTTTTCACGATCTCATCGCCGGCAATGATAACCGGCCGCTCGGCTTTGAGGATGCGCGCGACCAGCGCCTGCAAGGCCTCGTCGGAAGGTTGGACGCGGGTATCGACGCGGGTCGAGCGGCCGAGTTCGATACCGGCCTCGGAATTCAGGATATCGCCCGGCAGCGAAATGAAGACAGGTCCGGTCGGCGGCGTGGTCGCGATCTTAGCGGCGCGGCGCACGATCCGCGGCAGATCTTCCAGCCGCGTCACCTCGACCGCCCATTTCACCAGTGGCTCGGCCATCCGCACCAGCGGGCCATACAGCAACGGCTCCATCAGCCCGTGGCCCTGCTCCTGCTGGCCGGCGGTCAGGATCATCGGCGTGCCGGTGAATTGTGCGTTGTAGAGCGAGCCCATCGCATTGCCCAATCCGGGCGCGACATGGACGTTGCAGGCAACGAGGCGGCCGGAGGCGCGGCTGTAGCCATCGGCGATCGCGACGACGAGGCTTTCCTGCATCGCCATCACATAGGTGAGATCGGGGTGTTCCTTCAGCGCATGCATGATCGGCAGTTCGGTGGTGCCGGGATTGCCGAACAGATGCGTAATGCCCTCGTCCTTGAGCAGGGCCAGGAACGCCGAACGCCCGGTGATACGATTTTTCATGTTTCCTCTCGCTCGCGGCTTTTGCCGTCGTCATGCGTCGAATTTGAAGTTGCTATCGATGGCGCCGCAAGTTTGTTATAGGAACGTCAAGTTCATAGCCGCTACTCAAAACCGCCATCTACCGGAGCTCCTTTGCTGCCGAAGTTCGCACCAGAGGTTGCCGCTGTTATTTGCAAACTTCGGAATCGAAGCTTCCCGCCATCATGATCAACTTTGCTTGTCCGAGGCAAGAAAGCGGCTTCATGGCAGCCCTGCACAGCTGCAATCGGTTAGACTTATGCGCGATTTGTCATATTCGTATGGATATAACGGCTGAACCCCACCGACCGCATTCCTCCGCCAATAATCAATATAGGGAGATCTAAATGAACACGCCGACACACAAGCCGGTTGCAAAGCTGATTGAACGATTATTTCTCGCCACTGCACTCGCTACGGGTACGCTGGGCGTGTCCCCAGCCTTTGCGCAAGTCCCAGCTGCGCCGGTCACAAACGGCAAGCCTCAGGTAACCCCGCCGAAGAACGACGCCGCGCTGCGCGCGCTGACCCCGGTGCCGGCGAAGATGCTGCTCAATCCGCCGGACAACGACTGGCTGATGTGGCGCCGCACGTACGACGGCTGGGGCTTCAGCCCGCTGAAACAAATCAACGCCGACAATGTGAAGAACCTGACGGTGGCCTGGAGCTGGGCGATGACGCCAGGCGCCACCGAGACCACGCCGCTGGTCCATGACGGCGTGCTCTTCCTCTATAACTGGCTCGACAAGGTGCAGGCGCTCGACGCCACCAATGGCGATCTGCTGTGGGAGTACAAGCGTGATATCGCCGTCGAAATCCCGCGTCAGAATGGCAACAACGCCGCCAAGCGCAATATGGCGATGGTCGACGACAAGCTGATCGTTGCGACCTCCGATGCGCATATCATCGCGCTGGACACCAAGACCGGCAAGGTGATCTGGGACCACGAGACCGAGGATTACAAGAAGGGTTGGCGCTATACCGGTGGCCCGCTGGTCGCCTCGAACGTCATTGTGCAGGGCATGTCCGGCTGCGGCAACGCGATGCCCGGCGGTTGTTTCGTCACGGGTCACGACATCAACGACGGCAAGGAGCTCTGGCGCTTCCACACCATCGCACAGCCCGGCGAGCCCGGCGGCGACAGCTGGAACGGGTTGCCGCTGGAAAAACGCTTCGGCGCCTCGACCTGGAATTCGGGCACCTACGATCCGGATACCGACACGCTCTTCCTGGGCGTCGGCCAACCCTATCCGCACATCGCCGAAATCGGCGGCCTGTTGCCGAAAAAGGAAGGCGCCAACAACGACGCCTTGTATACCGACGCGACGCTGGCGCTGGACCCTCATACGGGCAAGCTGAAGTGGTACTATCAGCACTTGAAGAACGACACGTGGGATCTCGACTACGCCTATGAGCGCGTGCTGGTCGACATTCCTGTCGACGGCAAAATACGTAAAGCCATGGTGACGGTCGGCAAGCTCGGCATCATCGAGGTGCTCGATCGCACCAACGGCCAGTGGCTGTGGTCGAAACAAACGGTGTACCAGAACGTTGTCTCGGCGATCGATCCGAAGACCGGCGAAAAGACCATCAACCAGGCTGCCGTGCCGCATATCGGCCAGACCACCACCAACTGCCCGGCCGATCCCGGCAGCCGCGGCTGGCCGGCCACGGCCTACAGCCCGCGTACGCACATGCTCTACATCCCGCTGAACGAGTATTGCTCCGACACGACCCCGGTTCCGATCGAGGAAGGCAAGAGCTACACCGGCGGCAGCCGCGCGATCTTCGCGCGCGGACAGGTGCCGAACAGCGACGGCAAGATCGGCCGCGTGGACGGCGTCGACCTGTTTACACAGAAGGCCGTGTGGTCCGATCGCACCCGTGCACCGCAGACCGGTGCGGCGCTTGCGACCGGCGGCGGCCTGGTGTTTGCTGGCGCGCTGGACCGTTACTTCCGCGCCTATGACGACAAGACCGGCAAGATTCTGTGGCAGATGCGTGCCTCCAACATCGTCAACTCCTTCCCGATCACCTACTCGGTAAAGGGCAAGCAATATGTTGCGGTTGCGGTCGGCAACGGATCGAGCCACGCGCGTTCGCTCGCCACGCTGACGCCGGAGATCGCCGTCCCCGATGGCGGCTCGGCGTTGTTCGTGTACGCACTGCCCGAAAGTAAATGATGCAACGACGCTTCTCGCGCTTGGTCCCGATTGCCACCGCCACAGTCTTGCTGGCGGCGGCACTTCCCGTACATGCCCAAACCGGTGCGGGAGCCACGGATGCGGGATCGCGGGTTTATGCGGCCAACTGTGTCGCCTGCCATCAGGCGGGCGGCACAGGGGTGCCTGCGGCCTTTCCGCCGCTGGCCGGGCATGTTCCCGAGCTGTTGAAGCGGGCGGACGGCCGCACCTATGTCGGAAAGGTGCTGCTGTTTGGTCTCGAGGGCGAGATCAACGTCAACGGCAACGCTTTCGCCGGCGCGATGCCGGCCTGGAGCACCTTAAGCGATAACGATATTGCTGACGTGCTCAACTACGTCAGCAAGGCCTGGGACAATGGCAAGTCGCTGCCATCCGACTTCAAGCCTTTCACGTCAGACGAGATCAAGGTGTTACGTACGCCAGAACTCACTTCGACGCAGGTCTATGCGCTGCGGTCCGGCGCGCCTGCAACAGCGACCGCCACCGCCGCAACACCCAATGGCGCGGGCGGAACGGCGCCCGTCAGCTTCACGGCGGGTCAGGTGACGCGCGGCTCCGACATCTATTCAGATCGCTGCGTCCAGTGCCACGGCGATACACTGGATAACGGCGAGTTCGGCGGCGCGCCGCTGAACGGAAAATATTTCAAGCAGCACTGGGGCGGCGGCTCGGTCGCGGCTTTGGTGGCCTACATGAAGGCAAAGATGCCGCCGGACCGGCCGGGCAGCCTCACCGATCAGAGCTATGCCGATCTTGCTTCCTTCCTGCTGGATAACAACGACTACCCCAAGGGTGATAAAGAGCTGCCGCCCGATACGGCCTCACAGCAGAAGCTGAGCCTGCAACGCGGCAAGTAAACCGCGGTCAGAACATCCCCTCGCGATTATTGTTAGTGGTCCGATTCTAACATTCGCATCCTGTCTCGGTGGGCACTTTGCGAATGTTAGAATCAAAGGACCACTAACCAAATCAGGTTTGTCGTGGAGTTTTGGATTTGACATTCGCTAAGCGAGATCGGGCTGGGTGGAGAGCGAATGTCAAATCCACTCCACGAGGCTTCTTCTTCCCGCGATGCCAGACCACGCCGGGAAAACCTTTCAGCGGCACCAGTGGCTCGCCGGCATAGGTCCACTCCTGCAACTCCTCGATCGCGACGTGATAGAGCGGTCGCCGGCCGGTGCGACCGGAGAACAGCGCGCGGGGAATGTTGAGCATATGCGGCGAGCGCGCACGTTCGTAAATCAGCGGCGTGCCGCAACGCCTGCAAAAGCTGCGCTTGGTTTTGGTCGTCGTGTCTTCGAAATGCGCGATGTCGTTCTCGCCGCTCGTCACGCGAAAGCGCTTGCGCCAGCTTCCGACATAGGTCGCATAGGCCGCGCCATGCGCCTTCCTGCTTGCCACGGAATGATCGTGCCAGGCCCAGCGCGCCGGCACGTCGATCTCGAACGAAATAGTGCCGCAGAGGCATTGGCCCTTGGCGACGCCTGCGGCTTTGGTTGGTTTTGACATTTGCGCAATCCCGATACCGTCATTCCGGGATGATGCGAAGCGACAAAATTGAAGTCCAATTTTGCGCTGAGCACCAGAGCCGGAATGACGACTGAGAAGGTGTCTACGCCGTCGCCATCCCGCCGTGAACGGGATAATCCGTATAGCCTGCCGCCTCGCCGCCATAGAAGGTCGCGCGGTTGTAAGGCGTGAGCGGGAAGCCGTGTTGCAGGCGGCGTGGCAGGTCAGGATTGGAAATGAAGATACGTCCGAACGCGATCGCATCGGCCTGGCCTTGCGCGATCGCAGCTTCCGCCGTCTCGCCGGTGAAACCGCCGGCGGAAATCAAGACCCCGCGCCAGAGCGGCCGGAACAGCACCATCGCCGACGGCACGTTCTGCCAGTTCACTTCGGCACGGCCCGCCCCGCTCGATCGCGGCTCGATGAAATGCAAATAAGCCAGCCCCAACGGATCGAGCGCCTTGACCACGTAAGTGTAAAGCGGCATCGGCTCGGCCTCACCGCTGCCGTTCGCAACACCGTAAGGCGACAGGCGAACGCCGACGCGATTCGAACCCCACACGGCGATCACGGCCTGCGCGATCTCCAGCAACAACCGCGCGCGATTCTCGATCGATCCGCCGTATTGGCCGGTTCGCAGATTGGTGTGCGATTGCAGGAATTGTTCGAGCAGATAGCCATTGGCGCCGTGGATTTCGACGCCGTCGAATCCGGCTTGTTTCGCATTCACCGCCGCCTGCCGGAACGCCTCGACGACCTGTCCGATTTCTTCGGTCTGAAGCGCCCGTGGCGTCTCATACGGCACCATCTTGCCGTCGGATGTCATCGCCAGCATGCCATCGCCCGTGATCGGCACGGCAGAAGGCGCGACCGGCGACTGTCCGCCGGGCTGAAACGACGAATGCGAGACACGGCCGACATGCCAGAGTTGGAGAAAGATCAACCCGCCTTTGGCGTGGACGGCATCGACCACACCGCGCCATCCGGCAATCTGCGCATCCGAATAAATTCCGGGGACACCGGGATTGCCGCGGCCTTCAACCATGACCGGCGTTGCTTCCGCGATCAAAAGGCCGCCCGGCGTGGCGCGCTGCCCGTAATATTCGGCGTTCAGTGCCCGCGGCACGAAACTGGATCGATCGGCGCGCATTCTCGTTAGCGGCGCCATCACGACCCGGTGCTGGAGCCGGTACGGGCCGACCTGAAGCGGGGAAAACAGGTGAGGAAAATTCATGTGATGCGCGCCCTCTGGAGCTCCGATTCCGAAGTTCGCAAACAATCGCAGCAACCCCTGATGCGAACTTCGGAATCAAAGGAGCTCTAGAAAATATGGGTTTTTAGTGCGGCTTTGAATTTGAAGTCCCTATAACGTACTTGCAGCGAAACTGACAGGAACTTCAAATTCGCCGCACTAGCAGTGTGTCCGCCACAATTTGCGATCAAGATGATGTCACCGCAACAGGTCTGGCGCTCTTTTTCCGAAGTTCGTAACAATCCTCTTCCATTGTTGAGAAAAACTCATGGCCCATCCTGTCCTGTCACCCGATCAGGTCGCCGTCATCACCGGAGGCGCGAGCGGAATAGGCTTTGCCGCCGCCCGAAAATTCGCATCTCTCGGCATGAAGGTATGCATCGCCGACCTCGGCGCCGACTGTCTTGCGGCCGCCGAGGCCGAATTGGTGTCGGCGTCGAAAGGAGGGGCTGCCAATATCATGACCATGGCGGTTGATGTCAGCCGGGCCGAGGAAGTGTCAAAGCTGGAAGCCGCCGTACGCGGGCGCTTCGGCGGCACGGATCTCCTGATGAACAATGCCGGCATTCAGCCGGGCAGCGCGATGTTCGGCCCAGCGGAGAACTGGCAGCGGATTCTGGCCGTCAATCTGTGGGGCGTGATCTACGGCTCGCAGATTTTTGCGCCCCGCATGATCGAGCGCGGACGGCCGGGCCTGATCATCAACACCGGCTCCAAGCAGGGCATCACCACGCCGCCCGGCGATCCCGCCTACAACGTCTCCAAAGCCGGCGTGAAAGCCTTTACCGAGGCGCTCCAACACGAGTTGCGAAACGTCAAAGGCAGCCTCATCACGGCGCATCTCTTGATTCCGGGCTTCGTATTTACCGGCTTGACCGCCAAGGGCCGCACTGAAAAGCCGGCCGGCGCCTGGACCGGGGAGCAAACCGTCGATTTCATGATCGAGCGGCTGGAGGCCGGCGACTTCTATATTCTTTGTCCTGACAACGACGTGCCGCGACGCCTCGACGAGCGGCGAATTCTCTGGGCGGCGGGAGATATTGTCGAAAATCGTCCGCCGCTTTCGCGCTGGCATCCGGATTATGCCGAAGCTTTCGCAAAATTTGTCACAGAAAGCTGACACAGGCTCTACAGCAATCGAGCCTTAGTCCGCCCTGTTCTGTGCATTCCAGTATCGTTCAAGATTGGCGATCAGGGCCGGGCTGAAATGGCAATAAGCCTGTTCACGCGCGTAGACGGCCATGTAACGGCGGAACAGATCGAGCGATTCCACCGCGATCCTGAACGCGCGGCGATTGCTGATCGCACCGACAGCGCCGGAGCTGGTCAAGTTCTCGATCACCCGCTCGATCGCCGCATCCATCTCGCCGGCGTCGACGACCTCGTCGCAGATCAAGCGTCCTTCCGGACTATCGCAGGGCAGCTTGCGCTCGTATTGGACACACTGACGCGCCAACCGGTCACCGACAAAACGGTGCAGCCGTAAATTCGCAGCACCGGGAACAATGCCCTCTTTGCGGGCGGGCAGCGTCATGAAGGCATCGTTTGCCGCGAGCACATAATCCTGCGTCAGCAAAATCTGGCAATGGCCACCGATCGCAAAGCTTTCGACCACGGCGATCCACGGCTTTTCGGCACCCGTTCCATGGACATCGTCCGGAAGCGCATCGGCACGCGCAACGCCGCGCATGAATTTATGCACGAAGCCCAGCTCGCGCTGGATGAACCAGAGAAAGGGAATTTTTCCCCGGTAAAGATGCGTGAGATTGATCCCGCTGCCGAGTATCCGGCGTCCACTGTATTTGACATGCTCAACCTCGCCACCCCTGAGCACGGCGATGTTGCTTTTGGGATCGAGGGTCGCCAGATCGATGGCAATTTCGGTCGCATCGATCGTGGTCTGGTCCTCCGCATTCAGATAACGCGGGTTCTTCAAGGTGACGTGGACCGCATGTCCGCGGCGCTCGACCGTCACCGCGTCAAGGTCGACAAAACCATCGGCGATAAACTTTTCGAGATGTGGCTCGGTATCCGCTCTCGGCAACAGCATCGCGTGGCAAAGATGCGTGCCCGAGCGCATCTCGCCCAGCACATGTGACAGGAATATCCCCTGGTCGATTTCGACGCCTTCCTTGTCGCGTTGCAGCCTGCCTGCATCTTCGGCAATCTCGTCGGCGCCGGGCACGAGGCCTGGAAAGGCATCGGCCGCGGCCTGAACCAAAGTCTCGACCCGGATAAACCTGGAATAGTTTTGCGTGAGCCTCTCGTAGACGGAAGCCGTATGCTGAGCCAGGAAGCGCTGCCGCGCGGCGCGCGCTTTCTCTCGGATGGTTTCGGCGGCTCTTGCCTGTTCATTGTTGCGGGCCGGCTTGGCCGGCAAGCTTTCAAGAAGCTCGCGGGCAAGCGTCCAAAAGGCCACGTAGCGGCGGCAATCGCCGGCGAAATCGCTCGCAGCAAAATCAGTCGCCGAATCCGGATCCGCAGCTTGCCAGCTCTGGAGGGTCGCGGCCGGCAGAAGGCCAATAGGAAGCATGTTCGACTCCACCTCAGTCAATCCTTGGTCAGTCTTTGGGCCTCAGATCGAGGACGCGCTTTGCCTTGCCCTGCGACCGTTCAATCGCGCCGGGATCGACGATGCGAACCCGAGAGCTCACACCGACCGACGCCTTGATCAGATGTTCGGCCCGAAGCCGCAACGTCTCCCGTTCACTGCCTGCTTCGCCGCCCAACAATTGCCGCGTCTCGACCACGACATCGAGCTCGTCGAGACGCCCAGAACGGCGCAACTCGAGCACGTAATGCGGGGCCAATTTTTCTTCGCCTGACAGCGCCGCTTCGATCTGGGACGGAAAGACGTTGACGCCTCGAACGATCAGCATGTCATCGCTGCGGCCTTTGACCCGCTCCATCCGGCGCATCGTTCGCGCCGTGCCCGGCAACAGGCGTGTGAGATCGCGGGTGCGGTAACGAATAAGCGGCATGCCTTCCTTGGTCAGGGTGGTGAACACGAGTTCGCCAGCCTCGCCGTCAGCCAGCGGAACTCCTGAATCCGGATGGATAATCTCGGGATAGAAATGATCCTCCCAGATCGTCAGGCCATCCTTGGTCTCGATGCATTCCTGCGCCACGCCGGGCCCCATGATCTCGGACAAACCGTAGATATCGAGCGCCTGCAGCCCCATGCGCGATTCGATTTCCGACCGCATGCTTTCGGTCCACGGCTCAGCGCCGAAAATGCCGATTCGCAGGGAGCACGCGCTGGCCTTGATCCCTTGCCGGTCGAACTCGTCGGCGATCGCCAGCATATAAGAGGGCGTCACCATGATGATCCCCGGCTGGAAATCGCAGATGATCTGCACCTGCCGTTCGGTCATCCCGCCGCTGACGGGAATGACCGCCGCGCCCAGATGTTCGCCGCCATAATGCGCGCCGAGCCCGCCGGTGAAGAGGCCATATCCATAGGCAACCTGGATCTTGTCCGTCGACCGGCCCCCAGCGGCGCGAATGGAGCGCGCCATCAGTTGCGACCAGATTTGGATATCGCCTCGGGTGTAGGCGACGACGGTGGGCTTGCCGGTTGTGCCGCTGGAGGCGTGAATCCGGATGATGTTGTCCATCGGAACCGCCAGCATCCCGAACGGATAATTGTCGCGCAGATGCTGCTTGGTCGTAAACGGAAATTTCGAAATATCGGAAAGCTGCCTGAGGTCGTCCGGATGCACGCCCGCATCGTCGAAGGCGCGCCTGTAATGCGGCACCTTTTGATAGGCACGGCTGACCACGTCTTTCAGGCGCACAAGCTGGAGTGAAACTAGTTGGTCGGCGCTGGCAGTCTCGATCGGCTCCATTCCGTCCGCTACACCCATCTGCTCACCTCGAAGCGGTTACAACGTCTCCTGCTTGTGTCCGCACTGCTTGCAGACGAATTTTGCGCGCGTTACGCCGCGTTCGGCGGAGACGCGGTTCGGCGCGCCGCATTTTCCGCAAACCGCCTCGATGCGGGTGTTGCCCTCTTTGACCACCAGCGGCTTGCGCGCCATGGCTTCGCGGATCAGCCGCTCGGCCTCCTCGCGCATCGACTGTTTTGACATCGGCTCGTACCTGATCCTGATCGCAGATGGCGGCCTTATAGCATTGTCATTGTGCCTTGCGAGCAAAAGAGTCTAGTGAAGTGGATTTGACATTCGCAAGCCACTAGTGTGGCGGTTCAGAAGTCCGCATCGTTGTCGCCGCGAGTTCATTATGCGGGCTTCTGAACCAAAGCCACACTAGAACAATAGGTTTGCTAGTGTCCTTTCGATTCCGATGTTCGAAACGTGGCTCCGTAAAATGCTACGAACTTCGGAATCGGGACACTAGGTCTCGACGACCACATAATTGTCTTCAACGTGAACCGAAAAGGTTTCCGCCACATAGGGTCCCTTGGCGAGGGTTTCACCGTCCTCGATGACGACCGGATAGGTCCTGACCTTCACGCGCTTGGGATCGAACCAGGACTGGCCGTTGCGCATGTCGAATTCCCAGCCATGCCAGGCGCAACGAAGCAATTCGCCGACGCGCGAGCGCTGATACACCCCGGGTTCCGGCGAGGTCAGCCGCGCCACGCAGGCCGCCTGGTCGAGCGGCGCACCGGCATGCGGACAGCGATTAAGCAAAGCGAAGAACTCGCCATTGGCATGGAACACGACCACGTCGCGGCCCTCGAGCGTGACCACCTTGTTACCGCCGGGCGGGATGTCGGTGGTCCGGGCGACGATGTGACGGGCCATGGCGAACGATCAGTGCTTTGCGATCAGAGTTTGTAGACGGCGCGCGCGTTGGTCTGGAAAATCTTGATCCTTTCGGCCTCGCTGAGCGGCGTCTTGAAGGCGAAGCGCGGATCGTCGAAATCCCAATGCGGATAGTCCGACGAAAACAGCAGGCGATCGATGCCGACCCATTCCATCAGGGAACGCAGATGCCTCGCTTCGTCCGGCTCGTCGACCGGCTGCGTGGTGAACCAGAAATGTTCCCGCACATATTCCGAGGGCTTGCGCTTGAGATGGGGCACCTCGTCGCGGAAGCGCGCGAAGTGCTGATCCATCCGCCACAGGGTGGATGAAATCCAGCCGAAGCCGCCTTCGATGAATACGATCCTCAGGCGCGGGAAGCGCTCCAGCACGCCTTCGAGCACGAGGCTCGTCAGCGCGGCCGCCATGGTATGCGCATTCGACTGGTGCTCTTCGGCGTAATAGGACGGCCAGCCGCCGGCAGCCGGCGAATGACCACCATAGCCACCGGTATGAATGCCGAGCGGCAGACCCAATTCCTCCGCGCGCGCATAGATCGGCCAATAGCGACTGCGACCGATCGGCTCATTGGCCCGCGGCGAAATGTTGATCTGCACATATTGGCCGACCTTGGCGCAGCGCTCGATCTCGGCGACCGCCAAATCGGTGCCGTCCTGCCCGACCAGAATGGAGGCCTTCAATCGCGGATCGCGGCTGGTCCAGTGCGCGAGTTGCCACTCGTTGACAGCTCGCTGGATCGCGGCGCCGCATTCCAGGTTCTGTTGCGAGAAGATGAACATGTCGAGCACCTGCAACACGCCGAACTCGACATCGTAGGGATCCAGATACTGCTTGCGCATGAAATCGAGATCGGAACCGGGCGGTCCACCGGTCGGCGGCCAGGCATCGCGGCGCGCGATCAACGGCGAGGACCGCGGATAGGGCGTGGTGCCCATATAGGGCGTGCGCAGGTGATCGCCGTAAGTCTTGAGATGCTCCTGCCAGCGTTTGGGCAGGAACGGATTGAGATCGCTTTTCGCATGCAGGCTCGGATGGACATCGCAGTCGACGATCCGAAACCGGATCCTGGCAGGGGCTTCCTGATCGAGCAGCGGGCGGTCGATGACATCACTCATGCGATCCTCCATTCTAAGTCTGGATCATGATCTTATCGGAAAAACCGGTTCCCACTTTTCCGGATCATGATCTATGCGGCGAGCGAAAGCCGCGGAAAGGTTTCAAGCGGGTTGTCGGCACACATGCGCGAAACAAGACTTGGCGGCAGATGCGGCGGGATCGCGTCGTCCCCGTCGAACTGCCAATGCGGATAATCGGAAGAGAACAGGAACATCTTGTCCGAACCAATCATATCAATAATGTCGGCAACGCTCCTGGCATCGGGCGGACTGTCGAACGGCTGCGTGGTCAGACGAACATGGTCGCGCATGATCGCCGCCGGCTCGCGATCGACCCACGGTACTTCGACGCGGACGCCGCGCCAGGTCTTGTTCGCCCGCCACATGAAGGCCGGCAGCCAGGTGATGCCGGATTCCATCAGCACGACCTTGAGCTTCGGAAATTTCAGGAACACACCCTCATAGATCAGGCTGAGCACCTGGGCCTGAAACGCCTGCGCTTCGGCGAGATAAAATTCATAGCGGTAGGACGGCCAGCCGACCGAACTCGGCGCCTGCCGATAGGCGCTGCCGGCATGGATGGCGATCGGCAATCTGTGTTTCTCGGCGGCCTGCCACACCGGCCAATAATGCCGCCGGCCGAGCAGGCTTTCGCCCTGCGCCAGCACCAGCACGGAGACGAATCTGTTGTCGCCGGCGCGGCGTTCGATTTCCTCGAGAGCCAGATCCGGCGCCTGCAATGGGATCACGATCGAGGCCCGCAGACGAGAGTCACGATCGAGCCATTCGGCCGCGATCCAGTCGTTGATCGCCTCGCAGAAGGCCGACGCCATATAGGGATCGTAAACGGCCTGTGCGCCGTACAGCACGTTGCAGATCGCGTGGCTCGCACCGAGTTGGTCGAACGCGCCGCGCTGAACCATCGCGAGGTCACTGCCGGGCTTGCCTTTGGCGGGCCGCCAGTCGGCACGGCCGGAGAGCGGCATGTTCGGCGGATAGCTGTTGAGATCGAGACCGTCGATCGCCCGGCTCACCACCTGCTCTTTCCAGTGATCATCGAGATAGGGCAACAGCGTGGTACGTGTGCCGCCTATCGCGGGGTGGATATCGCAGTCGATCCGCGTCGCCGCCATGTTCCGTCCCTTGGTGCCGTTTCCTCGATCTTATTTTCTTGCGTGTCTTTCTTGGGCGTCGCATTCGGGGCGCGCCCTTGTGCTTAAATGTGCCGCCAGGGCTGCAACGGCGCAAGGGTTGATTGAGGCGTACTGCGATTTCAGCCATGCAAAGTTTCTTGCAAAGTTTCCTGCTATGGCATGCCCGTTGCAGGCCATACTGGCGGCAAGGCGATCGCCTATGGCGGTGTTCCACTCCCACAGGAGACATCATCATGATCCTGATCCGCGGCGGCACGGTGGTGAACCACGATCATTCCTGGCGCACCGACGTGCTTGTTGATGGCGACAAAATTGTCGGGTTCGGTCCATCGCTCGACGCGCCCGCCGGCACTGAAGTGATCGATGCCGGCGGTTGCTACGTGATGCCGGGCGGCATCGATCCGCATACCCATCTCGAACTCGGATTCATGGGCAGCGTGTCGGCGGACGATTTCGAGTGGGGCACCAAGGCGGCGCTGGCCGGCGGCACCACCATGGTCGTGGACTTCTGCATTCCAGATTCCGGGCAATCGATGCTGGCAGCGTATCAGGACTGGCGCCGCAAGTCCGAGAAGGCGGCTTGCGACTACGGCTTCCACATGGCGGTGACGTCGTGGTCGAAACAGGTATTCGACGAGATGGAGACCGTGGTCAAAACCTATGGCATCAACACCTTCAAGCACTTCATGGCTTACAAGGGCGCGCTGATGGTCAACGACGACGAGCTCTACAACTCGTTCGCGCGTTGCGCCCATCTCGGCGCGCTGCCGCTCGTGCATGCCGAGAATGGCGACGTCGTGGCGCGGATGCAGGAAGCGCTGCTCGAACGCGGCATCACCGGTCCCGAAGGCCACGCTTATTCGCGGCCGCCTCTGGTCGAGGGCGAGGCCACCAACCGCGCCATCATGATCGCCGATATGACGGGCTCGCCGGTCTACATCGTGCACACCAGTTGCCGCGAAGCGCATGAGGCGATTGCACGGGCGCGTGCCGCCGGAAAACGCGTGTTCGGCGAGCCGCTGATCCAGCATCTGCTGCTGGATGCCGACGAATATGAAAACAGGAGCTGGGATCATGCCGCGCGGCGGGTGATGTCGCCGCCGTTCCGCGACAAGAGCCACCAAGACAGTTTATGGGCCGGGCTTCAGTCGGGCTCGTTGCAGGTGGTTGCGACCGATCACTGCGCCTTCACGACGGAACAGAAGCGTTTGGGCGCCGGCGACTTCCGCAAGATCCCGAACGGCACCGGCGGGCTTGAGGACCGCATGCCGCTGCTCTGGACCGCGGGCGTCCACACCGGGCGACTGACAAAGGAAGAGTTCGTCGCGGTGACGTCGGCCAATATCGCTCGCATCCTCAACGTCTATCCGCGCAAGGGCCGGATCGGGATCGGCTCCGACGCCGACATCGTAGTGTGGGATCCAACGCAAAGCAAAACCATCAGCGTCAAAAACCAGATCAGCCGGATCGATTATAACGTGTTCGAAGGCTTTGACTGTACCGGCGCGCCCGCCGCCACGCTGTCGGGCGGCAGGATCGCCTTCGCCAAAGGCGAACTTCGCGCCGAAAAGGGCGATGGAAAATATGTCGAACGGCCGGCGTTCTCGCCGATCCAGGTGGCGAATTCGACCTGGAAGCAAACGACCGCGCCGAAAGCGGTGTCCCGCGGCGATGTGACGCCGTAGTGGCGCAAATTGAACGCCGTCGTCAGATTTGACTTCCGTGACATGCCAGCATCATCAAATGTCGCAGACCGGGTCTGGCTCCAAACGGAGAATCGCATGGGGACCGAGGTTGTCGAACGGATCAGGCTGTTCCTGATCGAGAGTCCCATCAAGATGACCCGGCTCCAGGGAGTCGGGAATGTCAAAGGGACCGTCAAGCGCGTCCTGCTTGAGCTAACCGCGAGCGACGGCACTGTCGGCTGGGGCGAAGCGGCCCCATGGGAGGTGTTTACCGGAACGCCGGAGGCCGCCTTCGCGGCCATAGACGTGTATCTGCGCCCGGTGCTGATCGGCCGGCCGATACGCCGCATCCGCGAGACGATGGTCCTGCTCGACAAGACTCTGGTTGGTCATGCCGAAGCCAAGGTCGCGATTGAGACTGCGCTGTTCGACATTCTGGGCAAGCAGACCGGACTGTCGGTTGCCGACCTGCTCGGCGGTCGCGTGCGCGACACGATCCCGCTCTCGTTCTCGATCGCCGATCCTGATTTTGCGGCCGATCTAGATCGGATGCGGACCATGGTTGCGGCCGGCAACGTCATCTACAAGGTCAAGACCGGCGTCAAACCCCACCGCGAGGATCTTGCACATCTGGAAACGATGCGCGCCGAGTTCGGCGACAGCATCGATCTGCGACTTGACTACAATCAGGCGCTGCAACCTTTCGGCGCGATCAAGATCCTGCGCGATGTCGACAGGTTCCAGCCGACCTTTATCGAGCAGCCGGTTCCACGTCCCTACCTCGCCGCGATGGCATCCTTCGCCGCTGCGCTCGATACACCGATCCTGGCCGACGAGAGTTGCTTCGATGTACAGGATCTGGTCGAAATCGTCCGCCTCCAGGCCGCCGACGCCATCTCTGTCAAGCTGATGAAATGCGGCGGACCGCTCAAGGCCCAAAGCCTGATGGCCATAGCCGACACAGCGGGCCTGCCCGGCTATGGCGGCACGCTGTGGGAGGGCGGCATCGGCCTTGCCGCAGGCACCCATCTGATCGCCGCCACGGCGGGGATCTCGCTGGGCTGCGAGTTTTACATGCCCCACCACGTCCTCACCGAAGACGTGCTCGAACTACGCATCCCGCACCGTGACGGTCACGTCGTCGTGCCGGATGGTCCTGGGCTGGGCATCACGGTGAGCGATGCGGCGATCCGCGCCAACGCCCGCACACTTGCCGCGCGTGATTGAGCAGGCGGCAATCGCGTGGGTTCAAGCCGCGCGGATGTTGCCGATGAAGCGATCAACGTTATCGCGCAAGGCTTCCGAGAGCTGGACCAGGCCTTTCGCCGAACCGAGCACTTCGCCGGCAGCGACGCCGGTCTCACCGGCCGCCTGGCTGACGCTCGCGATATGTCCCGAAACCTCCGTGGTCCCGGCAGCCGCCTGCTGCACGTTGCGCGCAATCTCCTGGGTCGCTGCGCCCTGCTGTTCGACGGCTGCGGCGATCGCCGCAGCAATATGATTGACCCGGCTGATCGTCTCCCCGATGGCCTGGATGGCCTGCACGGAAGAGCCGGTCGCCTCCTGGATGGCGGCGACCTGCGCGGTAATCTCCTCCGTCGCCTTCGCAGTCTGGGTAGCAAGGCTTTTCACCTCGGATGCCACGACCGCAAAACCCTTGCCGGCTTCGCCCGCGCGCGCGGCCTCGATCGTCGCGTTGAGCGCCAGCAGGTTGGTCTGTCCGGCGATCCCGCTGATCAGCTTGACCACATCGCCGATCCGCTGCGCCGCATCGGCGAGCGCGTGGACCTGGGCGTTGGTTCGTTCGGCCTGGCTGACCGCTTCGCCTGCGATACCGGTGGATTCCGCAACCTGCCGGCTGATCTCGTTGATCGATGCCGACAACTCCTCGGTCGCCGACGCAACAGTCTGGACGTTGGTCGAAGCCTCCTCCGAGACCGACGCCACCGTGGCGGATTTACTGCTGGTCTGCTCGGCCGTCGCCGACATCGAATGCGCCGTCGTTTGCAGTTCGGTCGACGCTGCGGCCAACGAGCGAAGCGACTCGGTAACCGATTGGTCGAACGCTGCGATAAAACCCTCGATCACGATCTGACGCTGCTCCTTGCGGCCCTGCTCGTTTTGCTGTTCGGCGGAAAGCCGATCGGCCTCGAGCATGTTCTGCTTGAAAATAGCGACGGCCCGCGACATGTCGCCGATCTCGTCGGTGCGCTCGGTACCTTGCAACTCGGTCGCCAGATCGTGTTCGGCCAATCGGCGCATCGCGCCGGTCAGCCGCCTGATCGGTGCACTGACACGCCGATGGACGATTACGAAACCGGCAATGGTCATTGCCAGAGCGACCAGCATCATGACGCCGTTCAACGCCAGACTCCGCGTGGCGCCACTCATCTGACGGCCGGCGCGGGCCACCATCTCGGCGAGCGCGGCGTTGGCGACGTCGACGCTGGGGACGAGCGAAGCAGTACTGATCTTCTGCAGCTCCGAAACCGGAAGCTCCGCTTTCTGTCCGTTGCTCATTGCCTTGACGATCTCCCGCTGACGCTCGACGATCGCGACCGCGGCGGGCTCCTTCGAGCGGGCGACGATGTCGACGATGGACGCCGGAGCGTCGGCGCGGGCGACCGCCTCCATGATCTGACTCCAGGCCAGCGCGGCCCGGCCGCGGTCCTCCGCGGCGGCGACGACATCGGCCTGGCTGAAGGGTTGCCCGGCCGCGGCGTTGTTTTCGATCCGAACAGCCACCAGACCGCCGAAACTGCGCGCGGCCCATGCGGCTTGCTTGACCATCAACAATTGATCGACGACCGGATCGACCAGCTTGAGCGATGCCTCCAGCGCGCCGGTCAGCCCAAGAATGGCGTCCAGATAGACCTGGGCGGCCTTCGGGTAGTCTTGCGCGACACTTGGGTCGCGCTCCGATTTCGGCCAATGCGTGGCGGCGTCCGCTTTGGTGCGCAGTTCCGCCAGGGTTTCATGAGCCGCCATCAGGCGGGCCAGCAGCGGTGACAAAGTGGGGTCCGCAGTCCCGGCGAGCCGTTCGATCACCGCACGATAGCCGTTTTCGGAAGCCTCCCGGTTGGTTGCGACCCGGGTTTCGGCAACGCTATCCGCGGGCGCTTCGCTGATCAGACCCGGAATTGTCGTCCCCCGCTCCAGACGGAATCCCATCAGCGTCGCGAACAGTTGCTGGTCGGTCCCGGCAAGCGACGCCACACGCTGCGCGGCCTCGTTGCGCTCCACGGCGGAGACCAGTTCCATTGCGCTGAGCGCAACCAGGAAGATTCCAAGCACTCCAATGATCTGTCCGAGCACGACCCGGATCGACATTCTGGCAAACAGTTTCATTGCAATATCCCGGCCCCGAAAGCAGGGAATCGTCGCGTATTAATCTTAAAGTTAAGTGTCGATCCGGCTTGCGGGCGGAGATCTGTCGTTCCGCGTTCATCGAGCGCCACGCGGTCCGGCGATGCGGTTACGGCGAGGCGAAATGCTACCGATTTGCCTGCCAGGGTGGCGCACAGAGAGTCGCACGGATGCCAGAAAGCCCAATTCCGGTTAGCCGGCGGCGAGAAGGGCGAACGAGGTTCGAGCCTGAAACTGGATGGTGGGGACCATCTGGACCAAACTGGCTACCCCCCACGCAGTCATCGAACTAGTCTCCGAAACTCGGGTCAGCACCGGTACGGCGGATCAATGTCTATCGACGAACGGCTTTTACGTCGTCGGCCCTCACCTCGTCCCTGTAATTGTTGCCGAAATGAGTCCGAAGATAATTCACGACGGCAGCAACCTGATCGTCGCTCATCATCGATCCGAATGATGGCATTCCGCGCTGTCCGTTGACGACAACTTCGATGGGATATCCGCTGGCTTCGAGGTTTCTGTTTCCCGCAAGTGATGGATATGTTCCTGCGCCTGCCGCACCTTTGCCATCGGGCATGTGGCAGCCCCGGCAAACACTAGAAAACAATTGCTCGCCGCTCTTCTCAGTGAATACGGAACCTGAGCTTAATGCGGGCTTGGATGCCGAAAGCTCGGGGCTTTGGGCTTGGGCAACGCACGATACCAGCAAAGACGCCGCTAACACCGTCACGACGAAGCTTATTTTTCGAAGGCCCAAATTTCTCTGCATGATCTGGCAATGCCGTCCCAACTCTGATGAGCAAGCGCTTTACGTTTTGGCTACCCGATCGTGCAACCGGGTGATCGCGTTAAGGGACGATAGAATAGCTCCCTCTTGCCATGCCGGAATGTAGGATGCGTGCTCGCCAGCCAAAACGATCCTGCCGTCGATCTGGCAAAGGTTATCGTAGTGATCCGCCCTTGCCTTTTCGGTCCAGTTGCCGGCGCATCCCAGTGTATAGGGAACGCGATGCCAGGCCACCGCAACGCCGTTCTCGAATTCGGTACGGTATTGCGGGTGGATGTTGGCACCTAATTCGACAGCGCGGGCGATCCGTTCGGCCGGTGACATCGACGTGAATTCGTATGCATTCGGACCGCCAAAAATGTATGCGCCCAACAGCACACCCCTGCCAGTGCTATTGAACCCGGTGTTTGGATAGGCGATTTGCAGTATCGGCAGATCGGTGTAGCTGATGCCGCCGTAGATCGCCTCGTCCTCTTCCCAGAAGCGGCGCTTGAATTGCAAACCAATCTTGACGGACGCTGCATAAGGCACGGCGTCGATGGCTGCTTTCATGCTAGCGCCAACGTCGACCGGAATCTGACTCAAAATGGAAAGCGGGATCGTGCAAACGCACCAGTCGGCTTTGGCCAGTTGCGGCGTTGCCGGAGCCTTGAGGTTTGTGTAGGTGACCGTGACGCCGTGGTCGTCCTGTTGGATCCGCGTCACCTTGGCATTGTATTGGATGATGTCGCCGACTTCCCTGGCAAACGCCTTGCCGATCGCGTCCATGCCTCCTACCGGCTGAAACATCGTGTCCTGGAACGTATGGCGCGCAAAAATCTGCAAATAGCGCCAGACCCGCGATTTGAGGATATCAGACAAATTGATCACTTCACCCGGGATCGGCCCTGCGCCGAGGCCGCCGCCCGGAGAAGTAGCGTAACCACGAAATTCAGCAGAAATTGGATTTGCCTTGTAAGCGTAGTCACCGTCCAGCGCGCCCCATGATTTCAGCGCTTGCAACAAGATCTCGCGATCCTCTTTCGATACAGCTTCGTCAAGCTTTCCCTGTTGCGTTACCTTGGCGAGTAATTCCGAAATCTGTCCTTGAAAGTCACTCTTGATGTCACGAATACGCTGCGGAGTACCTCCGAACGCGTTGGTCGCGTGCAGAAACGCGTTATGATTAAGCTGGACGAATGGCTCAAGCGTGACGCCCAGGCGCTTGCAGTAATCGAGAACCGCGCGATGGTGATAGGGAATTCGCCATGGGCCCGGATTGATGTAGAGGCCTTGCTCAAATTCGCAGGTTTGCTTGAACCCACCGAGTTCGGTAAACGTATCTCCTCCGCGCAAAGTCCAATTGCGTCCCCCTGCCCTGCTGTTGAATTCGAGGATTTGGACTTTGTAGCCGGCTTTGCGTAACTCAAGAGCGGCAGTCATCCCGGCAAGTCCCGCGCCGAGTATCAGGACAGAAGCGCCCTTAGGATCACCTTCGAGCTTGATCGGTCCTTTGTATCCGGAATCAGAGGCAAACCCCAGACTGGTCATCGCATGATACATCGCGGCGCTACCGGAAACTGCGCCGATCAGGGCCAGAAGATCGCGCCGACTATATGGTTCAAGCTCGTTTGGCATCTTGCTCGAGGTTCAATCGTTTTCGCTATTTAGTTTAGATCTACAGATCGGATACAGCGTTATATTGTAGTTAGCGCTTTTTGGCGAAGGAGCAATCCCATGGGCAAGATGTTGCGCTTTCTAGTCGCTGCGGTTGCCCTCGCGGTTAGCGCTGGAGTGATGATCGCCGACCCGCTGCCTCCGAGTTCGTTGATCGCCACCGCATCGAGCCTCGGGCAGAGTGCGCTCGGCGATCCATCCGCTTTTAATTTCGTGGAATCGCTGACCACCGAGATCGGACAGCGTCTGGCCGGTACCGAAGCCCATAGGCGCGCGGTTGCATGGGCCGAGTCCAAGCTCACAGCAGCAGGATTCGAGAACGTTCATTCCGAGCCATTTACCCTTACTGCCTGGATCCGCGGCGCTGAAAGCGCGGAGATCGTTGGTCCAGTGCCGCAACATCTCGTCGTGACCGCATTGGGAGGCTCGGTCGCGACGGATGCTAACGGCATTGAAGCCGAGATATCGCTGTTCCGAACCTACGACGATTTGCTGGCGGCCGCTCCGGGGTCGCTCAACGGCAAAATCGCCGTTGTGACCCAGCGCATGGTGCGAGCACAGGACGGCAGCGGCTATGGCGCCGCCAACCCAATTCGGCGTCGTGGTCCCTCCGAAGCAGCAAAGCGAGGCGCCGTCGCCTACCTGCTGCGCTCGCTCGGTACCGACAACCATCGTTTGCCTCATACCGGCGCGCTTAGTTACGAAGATAGTGCGCAACGAATTCCTGCGGCTGCTTTAGCCGTCCCGGACGCCGATCAGCTCGAACGGCTGGCTGCGCAGGGTCCGGTAAGGATCCGACTTCTGCTGACACCGACGGTTCGAGAGAGCGCGCCGTCCTGGAATGTCGTCGGCGAGATAAAGGGTGGAGCGCGGCCAGACGAGATCGTTCTTGTCGGTGGGCATCTCGATTCATGGGATCTCGGCACCGGCGCGACTGATGACGGTGCCGGCGTTGCTATTGTCTTCGGCGCCGCCAGGCTAATCGCCAGATTGCCCCAGCGTCCCAGCCGCACGATTCGTGTCGTCCTATTCGGCGCCGAAGAGATGAACTTCAGCGGTGCCGCCTATGCCAAAGCCCACGAAGGAGAAACCGGCAAGATCGTTGTGGCGGGCGAGGCAGATTTCGGCGCACGCAATGTATATTCTGTGCAGCTTCCATCCGGCGCCGCGACAAATGATTTTGGCCGAACACTAGATCGGATAATTGCGCCACTCGGCGCAAACCTCGATCGCCGGCCAGCCCTTGGCGGCGGCGACGACATTCGCGATCTTCAAACAGCCGGCGTGCCCGTGGTATCACTGCGCCAAGACGGACTGGATTATTTCGATACCCATCACACCGCTGACGACACGCTCGACAAGATCGATCCGAAGCAGCTTGCCCAAGCGGTCGCAGTGTGGTCGGTCTTCACTTATCTTGCGGCGGCATCGGACGTGGATTTCAGAAGTCTTGCACCAGCAGTAAAATAAGCGCCCGAGGCAAAAAACTTTCTCCGAGACTTCTGGGCATCACCCGAGAAGCCATCGGCCGCTGTGAATATCGAATTTCACAGCGCCCTCGCCTCCCATTTTCAGCAGGAGGGATTGGCAAGCTTCCTCATTCAACATTGGCTCGGATCATGATCTCACGAACCTTGAGCGCCTTTTCGCGCAGAGCGCTCAAGATATTGTCTCGATCATTCAGCATGCTTTTTCCTTCGACGTCACCGGTCACGGCGCCTTACTGACAATACGCAAGCTCATCTTCCGTCACTACACGCTCGATCTTGTCAGACTTGATGCGGTATCTAAGACGGCCGTCTGACTCGACCGGCATACATTGAACGATGGTGTAGATCTTTGGCATCTCGACCTGCACCCGCCCCTGCGGTCCTTGACCGCGGTGACGGACTTCATCGTTTAGCTGGTAAGCATGTGACATTCTGCGTCCCTTTTGGATCGTTCTATTACGAAACGAACTTCGGCGGTGAAAATCCCGCAATCTGGCCCAACTGCCCCAGGATTTCAGGCTGAAGAACAAGCCGCCGGGAACGGGATTTTTCGGTGCAGAGATTGAGCGAGGAAACCGGCCAATTTGCCGCGTCTCTGCCGGCAGAGACCGCGACACTCTGCAAATTCGGCGCACATGCCTTTGATATAGTTAACGTAACGAGAGTGTTCGTTTTATCGAACAACTAAGGATTGTGCGTGGTGGGAACAGTATGGTTCGAACTGCCAACTCCCCACCCAGTCATCGAACCGGTCTCAGACGCGCGAGTCCGGAACGAAATTTTTCGATGCAGAGGCAACGAGGCGAAACAGGCAAATTTGCCGCAATTTCTCCAGCCGGTAATCGAACCGGTTGGCGGCATAATTGCGCAGGTCTCAGGCCGAAAATTTGCCCTCGAATCCATCTCGATAGATCGGCGCTATTTCAGCAGCGAGGGCCCGCTCGCCCTTGTATCTCGTTCTTACAGGCGTATACGCATGATTAGCACTCACTAATTGTGACTGCCAATGCAAAATCCATAAGCTAAACAAGGAGGATCGCATGAAATTCCGTCCGCTTCACGACCGCGTTGTGGTCAAGCGTATCGACGCCGAAGAGAAGACTGCTGGCGGCATCATTATTCCCGACAGCGCCAAGGAGAAACCGTCGCAGGGCGAAATCACAGCTGTCGGTCCTGGTGGCCGCGACGAGGCCGGCAAGCTAATCCCGATCGATCTCAAGGTTGGCGACCGCGTGCTGTTCGGCAAATGGTCGGGCACTGAAGTCAAGATCGATGGCGAAGATCTCCTCATCATGAAGGAGAGCGACATCATGGGCGTTCTCACCGACATCCCCGCCGCGAAGAAGAAGGCCGCTTAAGCGCCGTCTCTCTAAATCATCTCACAAGGACAAGCAAACATGGCTAGTAAAGAAGTTAAATTCGGTGTTGAAGCGCGGGACAAAATGTTGCGCGGCGTCGACATTCTCAACAACGCGGTCAAGGTGACGCTCGGCCCCAAAGGCCGCAACGTCGTGCTCGACAAGTCGTTCGGCGCACCCCGCATCACCAAGGACGGCGTCACTGTTGCCAAGGAAATCGAGCTCGAGGACAAGTTCGAAAACATGGGCGCCCAGATGGTGCGCGAAGTGGCTTCCAAGGCGGCCGATGCTGCCGGCGACGGCACCACTACCGCGACCGTGCTGGCCGCGGCCATCATCCGTGAGGGAGCCAAGTCGGTTGCCGCCGGCATGAACCCGATGGATCTGAAGCGCGGTATCGACCTGGCCGTGGAGGCCGTGGTCGCCGACCTCGTCAAGAACTCCAAGAAGGTCACCTCGAACGAGGAAATCGCCCAGGTCGGCACCATTTCGTCCAACGGCGACGCCGAGATCGGCAAGTTCCTCGCCGATGCGATGAAGAAGGTCGGCAACGAGGGCGTTATCACGGTTGAGGAAGCCAAGTCGCTTGAGACCGAACTCGAGGTCGTCGAAGGCATGCAGTTCGACCGCGGCTATATCTCGCCCTACTTCGTCACCAACGCCGACAAGATGCGCGTTGAAATGGACGATGCCTACGTCCTGATCAACGAAAAGAAGCTTTCCCAGTTGAATGAACTGCTGCCGCTGCTTGAGGCCGTGGTGCAGAGCGGCAAGCCGCTGGTCATCGTCGCGGAAGACGTCGAAGGCGAGGCTCTGGCCACGCTGGTCGTGAACCGTCTTCGTGGCGGCCTGAAGGTTGCCGCCGTCAAGGCGCCGGGCTTCGGCGATCGCCGCAAGGCCATGCTGCAGGACATCGCAATCCTGACCGGTGGTCAGGCGATCTCGGAAGACCTCGGCATCAAGATGGAGAATGTCACGCTCGCCATGCTCGGTCGCGCCAAGAAGGTGATGATTGACAAGGAGAACACCACCATCGTGAGCGGCGCCGGCAAGAAGGCCGACATCGAAGCCCGCGTTGCGCAGATCAAGGCGCAGATCGAGGAAACCACCTCGGACTACGACCGTGAGAAGCTCCAGGAGCGTCTGGCCAAGCTCGCAGGCGGCGTCGCGGTGATCCGCGTCGGCGGCGCGACTGAAACCGAAGTGAAAGAGCGCAAGGATCGCGTGGATGACGCGATGCATGCGACCCGCGCGGCTGTGGAAGAAGGCATCGTACCGGGCGGCGGCGTCGCCCTGCTGCGCGCCTCCGAGCACCTCAAGGGCATCCGCACCAAGAACGACGACCAGAAGACCGGCGTCGAGATCGTGCGCAAAGCACTGTCCTGGCCGGCGCGCCAGATCGCGATCAACGCAGGCGAAGACGGTTCGGTCATCGTCGGCAAGATCCTGGAAAAGGATCAATACTCCTATGGCTACGACAGCCAGACCGGCGAATACGTCAACCTGATCTCCAAGGGTATCATCGATCCCACCAAGGTCGTTCGTGTGGCGATCCAGAACGCGGCGTCCGTCGCCGGGCTCCTGATCACCACCGAAGCCATGGTCGCCGAGTTGCCGAAGAAGAGCGCCGGCGGCGGCGGCGGCGGTATGCCCCCGGGCGGCGGCATGGGCGGTATGGACTTCTAAGTTCCAGCTTTGACGCGATCAAAAACAAAAAGGCTCGGCAACAATGCCGGGCCTTTACGTACAACTGGATCTCCATGCAGTAGACGATCAGGTGCTATCGCTTTTTCTTCTTCGCAAAAATGTCGTTCCAGTTGTCCTTGTAAGCTTTAGAAACTGCCTTCTGACCCTCGCCCATACCTTGCTTGCTTGCCGGAGCGTCCGGTTTGCTTTCAGTCATAGAGGGCGAATCAGGTTTGTTCTCAGTCTTGCCAACGGCGTCTGGTTTGGCTTCTACAACCTTATTCTCGGCGATCGCTTTTTTGGACGCAGCGTCTTTGGTCTTATCAACTGACATTTGGTTTCCTTATAGGCGCAGACGGTTTTGACAAAGTCGGACATGGTCCACCCTTTAGCGTTTCCCTAGTGTTAAGATAAACGCCAGCGACGAACTTAAGCGTCCGCTTCGGGTTCGCGAGGTCCCTTCCCTGAAGATGGCTTCTTGCAATGTCGTCAGCTACAGGAATGAAGGCCTGGTTTGGACAGTGGCTGCACTTGACTCGCGACTTCTCGCAAACGCCGCGTACCCATTCGTTATGGCATGCAGGTGAGTAGCCGGACTTGCCTGAGTTTGAATTTTCCCAACGCTGGGGAAAGACGTTGTCTCGACCTCGGAAGAGCGATCGAAAGAGCATGACCTTCTCGGCATTGGAGGGTGCCGTCGCGGCCGAAGCAGCATTCAATGCTTGAGAGGAAAGCTTTGCTTCCACATTGTTTCGTTGCTGGAGTTGCTCAAGCGACGCCAGAAGTCCCTCACGCTCCACGTCGAGTTCCGCGAGGCGTTTCTTCAATGAAGCGATTTCTGCGTGATCGTCGGCAGCCATTTGCCTGCGTCCCACTCATCCCCCGCTCACGGTCCACCAAACCCGCGATGCAAACAAGATAGCCCGGTTTTGAAATGTGCACTGTCGCGTTACGATCAATGACTGAACAACTGATCTGCGAATTGCAAAGTCATTGGATGAAAGACTGCCTGCTAAGCACGCAGCCGTGTCGAACTGGGGACCGAACCCACGTTGAGGTGAGACGACTCGGTACAATCGTCGCGGACGTCATGAACGGAATTTTAAAGGGCAGAGACCGGGGGCCGAAATGGCCTCATTCGCGGCGATTGCAGGAGCAGAGACCGCGCCAGTGAGAGATTTTGGCAGACATGTCTTTGACATCACGGAGCTATTGCGAGTATCTATTACTCTATACAACTTTAGATTGTGCGTGGTGGGCACGACAGGGATCGAACCTGTGACCCCTACCATGTCAAGGTAGTGCTCTCCCGCTGAGCTACGTGCCCGAAAGTCGTATTAGGTGGGGGTCCGTATAACGGCTCCGTGGGGGGCAGGCAAGGTTGCCGAAAGCCGTTTTTGGCGCCCACGGAGGTCTTTTGCAGCCGGATATCAGGCCGCCAGCATCTTGTTCACTTCGCTGACCAGTTCGCGAAGGTGGACCGGCTTCGACAGCACCTTGGCATTCTTGGGCGCCTCGGAGTCCGCATTGAGAGCGACGGCGGCAAAGCCGGTGATGAACATGATCTTGATGTCGGGGTCGAGCTCGGACGCACGGCGCGCCAGTTCGATCCCGTCCATTTCGGGCATCACGATATCGGTGAGCAGCATCTCGAACGGTTCCTCGCGCAACCGCTGATAGGCCGACATCCCGTTATCGTGTGGCGAGACCTGGAAGCCGGCATTTTCCAGCGCCTTGACCAGAAAGCGGCGCATGTCGTTGTCGTCTTCGGCGAGGAGAATCTTGTGCATGGCGGGAATCGTCGAATCCGGATTTGAGGATCGGTCCGCCCACTAAGCCCGACGAGAGTAAATTTCGGGTGAAAGGGACGGTGTCAGCGACGTCTCGTGCCAGTATTTCTGGACCTGAATGCGGCACGAATCAATCGAGACGGCTCATTCCCGCCGCAAGTCTTTCGTTTCGACCAGTTTAGAGTTTTGACCAGTTTAGAGTTTTTTTGCTTGGCAGAGCGGCCGCGATTACCGACAATGCGGCCCTAAAAGCCGCGCCTTTTGGCGGAAATGCTACTCCTCAGACGGGCGGATTCCAGGGACGGCGACGAACGATGACCCAGCTTGACGAAGAATTGCCGCCGCCGTTCGAGATCGTCGAGCCGGCCGATTGGCGGGCGCCCATCATCTTTAATTCGCCGCATTCCGGCTCGGCCTATCCCCCTGAATTTTTGAAAGCCTCTCGCATCGACATCGCGGGCTTACGCCGTTCGGAAGACTCGTTCATGGACGAGTTGATCGCAGGTCTCAGCGATCTCGGCTTTCCGACCGTGAGCGTCAACTTTCCCCGCTCCTATGTCGACGTCAATCGCGAGCCCTATGAGCTCGATCCCAGGATGTTTTCAGGACGGCTGCCGAGCTTTGCCAATACGCGCTCGATGCGGGTCGCCGGCGGGCTCGGCACCATTCCGCGCGTGGTCGGCGACGGCCAGGAAATCTACGGCGAACGCATCGCGGTCGATGACGCGCTGGCCCGGATCGAGCAGCTCTACAAACCCTATCACCGCGCGCTGCGACGGCTGATCAACAAGGCCCACCGCGCTTTCGGCACCGCCATCGTCGTCGATTGTCACTCGATGCCATCGGTCGGCGTGTCGCGCGAGGAGCCGCGGCGGCCGGACGTGGTGATCGGCGACCGCTACGGCACCAGTTGCGCCTCGGTGCTGGCCGATACGATCGAGGAAACCATGAGCCGGCTCGGTTATTCGGTCGGCCGCAACAAGCCCTATGCGGGCGGCTTCATCACCGAACACTACGGCAACCCGGCCTCCGGGCTGCATACGATCCAGCTCGAACTCAACCGCGCCATCTATATGGATGAGCGGCGGCGGTCTCGTGGTGAACGGTTTGCCCAGGTGGCCGAGGATTTCGCGGTTCTGGCCGACGTGCTGGCGGCGCTTCCACTGGATGGACTTGAGCCGTTCGCATCTGCCGCTGAATGATAGTTGTCATCGCGACGGCACCATCGCGCCAGGTGACACCATGACAATTCGAAGAAAGCGGCCGCGCCCCAAGAAAAAAGGGCCGCCTGAATGAACAAGCGGCCCAAGTCTAGGGAGGAAACGCCCAAGGAGGGCAGCGATAGCGCGAGGCGCTACCGCACCGCAACAATATGCGACCGCGCTGCACAAAGTGCAAGACCTTTTCCATCTTTAGCGGTGTATATCCGGTACATTACGTGAATTCCCCAACATGGCACTGATATAAATATCTCAATAAAATGAGTGACTTATAGGATAAAAAGATGCTTCTTCACATGTGGATAGCGGGGATACTAAATTTGCTCTCGAACTCGTGATCGAGCCCGGTTATCGGAAATTTACCCCTTTGCGCCCACCGATTCGCAGCAACAATAAAGCGGGGCATGGTCCATCAACCCGCCGCGCGTTGGCCGTGCGGAATTCATGGGATTGCGCTAGAGCCTTAGCCAAGAGCCCTAAACTACAAGAGCCGTAAGCCAGGAGTCGTCGTGACGGTCATCGATTTCACCGCCTTCATTGGCCGCCTTGCGACTGCCTCCGGCGAAACCATTCTGCCCTTCTTCCGGACGTCGCTTGGCATCGACAATAAAGGCACCCGCGATTTCGATCCCGTAACGGAAGCCGACCGCGCCGCCGAAGCGGTGATGCGCCGGCTGATCCAGTCCAATTTCCCGCAGCACGGCATTGTCGGCGAGGAATTCGGCAATGAGCGCGAGGATGCCGAGTATGTCTGGGTGCTGGACCCGATCGACGGCACCAAATCCTTTATCTCGGGCTTTCCGACCTGGGGCACGCTGATCGCGCTGATGCACCGGAAAATGCCGGTGTACGGCATGATGCACCAGCCTTATGTCGGCGAACGCTTTTCCGGCGACAACGGCTCAGCCAATTATTCGGGATCGGCCGGTCAGCGGCGCTTAGCAGTGCGCCGCTGCGCGCAGCTTTCGGACGCGACACTGTATACGACCAGCCCGCTTCTGATGAACCAGGCCGACCGTGCCGCCTTCGGCCGCGTTGCCGACACCGCGCGGCTGACGCGCTACGGCGGCGACTGCTATTCCTATTGCATGCTCGCGGCCGGTCATCTCGATCTCGTCATCGAGACCGAGTTGAAGCCTTACGACATTGCCGCGTTAATTCCGATCATCACCGGCGCCGGCGGCATTGTGACGACCTGGGAAGGCGAACCCGCGCAAGGCGGCGGCCGCATCGTCGCGGCGGGCGATGCACGCATTCATGAAGCGGCGCTCAAGCTGCTCAACGGTTAAGGTAATTCTTCCATGAGAACATTCCGTGCGCTTCTCGCTGGCCTGTCTCTGCTGCTTGTGCCGGCATCGGCCGGCGCGGAGGATTTTCCGGCACGACAAATCCGGCTGATCGTGCCGTTCCCGGCCGGCGGCCCCAGCGACATCATCGCGCGCGTGATCGGCCAGCGCATGTCGGAAATCGCCAAACAGCCTGTGATCATCGACAATCGCGGCGGGCAAGGCGGCGTGCTCGGCACCGACGCGCTTTCGAAGTCAAAACCGGATGGCTACACCATCGCGCTTTCGAGCGCAGGCGCGCTCGCCATCAGCCCGACCATGGAGAACGTCGCCTACGATCCGCTGAAGGATTTGCAAGCCATCACGTTGGTGGCGAAAGTGCCGGAGATGCTGGTGGTGGCGAACGACGTTCCGGCCAAGAACATGGCTGAATTGGTCGCGCTCGCCAAGGCGAAGCCCGGAAAGCTCAACTTCGCGTCGTCCGGCCCCGGCAGCCTGCCGCATCTCGCCGGCGAACTGCTGAAGCTGACGGCCAAGATCGACATCGTGCATGTGCCCTATCGTGGAGCCGCGCCGGCGGTGAACGACCTGCTTGGGCAGCAGGTGCAGATGGTGTTCCTCGACCTGCCAATTCTTTTGCCGCAGATCCAGTCTGGCGGCGTGCGCGCGATTGCGCTCGGGGCGCCTAAGCGCGCGCCGACGGCGATGGACGTGCCGACCACAACCGAGGTCGGGCTGCCGGATGTTCAGGCCGAAAACTGGTACGGCTTCGTGGCGCCCGCCGGCACGCCGGCGCCGATCGTCGAGAAGCTGAGCCAGATCGCGACCGAAGCCATGCGCGACGCGGCGGTGAAGGAAAAGCTCGCGGTCCAGGGCGCCGAGCTGATCGGCGACAGCCCAGAGCATTTCCACGCCTTCATGGAAAGCGAGATCACCCGATGGGCGAAGGTGATCAAGGATGCCGGCGTCGCCGTCGAGAAGTAAACTTCCCTATCGCGCGGCTTTACGCAAATGATCGACGAGAAGCTTGGCCGGCTTCGGCAGGCTTTTGAAGCTGCGGGCGCAAATCGTGAGCTGCCGGTTGGCCCAGGAATCGCGGATCGCCAGCAACGTAATGGGCATCGTTTGGGCGCAGCGCTTCGCGGCTGCTTCCGGCACCACCGCGACGCCGACGCCGGCGGCGACCATCCGGCAGATCGCATCGAAATCCCGCAACCGCGCCCGGACCCGCAAGCGCACGCCGAGCCGGGCGGCCTGCCTGCCGATATGAACGGCGAGTGCGGTCGTGCTGGTGAGCCCGACAAAGTCGCAATCCGTCACCTCGATGAAATCGATCTGGCGGCGGGTTGAGAATGCGCCGCGCTTGGGCGCCACCAGCATCAGGCGATCTTCACCAAAGGAGAAGCGCTCGAAGTGCTCCGGCAACGCATGTTCGGCGGCAAAGCCGAGATCGGCCGCGCCGCTGGCAATGGCGCCGACGATATCGACGCTCTCGCGTTCCTCGACATCGAGGCTGATATCGGGATATTCGCGCAGAAAGGATGCAAGCGCCTTCGGCAGATGTTCCGACAGGCCGGACGTGTTGGCGAGCAGATGGACACTGGCGCGGACGCCGCTCGCAAAGCTGGCAATGTCGCCTTGCATCATGGCGACCTGGTGCATGATCACTCGTGCATGATCGCGCAGGCTTTCGCCGGCAGCGGTCAACTCGACGCCGCGGCGGCGGCGCCTCACCAGCGTCACGCCCAGATCAGCTTCGAGCCCCTTGATCCGGGCGCTCGCAGATGCGAGAGCCAGATGGGCACGCGTCGCGCCATGGGTGATGCTGCCGCTGTCCGCCACAGCCACGAAAAGCTGAAGATCGACCAGATCAAAACGCATGGCAAACCCTTAAACTATCTGCCTTCGTCATACCCGAAGGCTTGTTCAATAAGCTCCAGATTGTGCCGGTGTCGCCGATCGGTCAATGTACCAGCGGAGTGGATTTGACATTCGCTCCCCACCCAGCCGCGAGTCAGGGAAGCGAATGTCAAATCCTGCACACCACTAGTGTGGCGGCTCAGAAGGCGCATCATTTTCGCCGCGGTTTCTTGATGCGGACTTCTGAACCACAGCCACACTAGATCAATAAATTAGCTAGTGTCCTTTCGATTCCGAAGTTCGAGACGTGGCCCCGCAAGATGCGACGAACTTCGGAATCGGGACACTAGAACCGATCTCTGCTAGTGGTCCTTTGATTCTAACATTCGCAAAAGTGGCCGCTGAGAAGTGATGCGAATGTTAGAATCGGACCACTAGCCATGACCCACACACTCCTGATTTTCATTGCCGCGGTGTTCCTCCTGGCGGGCTTCGTCAAAGGTGTGATCGGGCTTGGCCTGCCGACGGTATCGATGGGACTGCTCGCGGTGTCGATGCCGCCCGCGCATGCGCTCGCCATCGTAATCGTGCCGGGCGTTCTCACGAACATCTGGCAGACTTTTGCCGGACCTTATTTCCTCGGGATCGTCAAGCGGCTATGGCCGCTGCTGCTGGGGCTGGCCGTCGGCATCCGACTCGATGGCGGCATGATGACCGGCCCTTACGCGCGTTATGGAACGGTGCTGATCGGCGTCCTGCTGGTGACGTACGCGATCGTCAGTCTCCGTAAATTCACCGTCACCGTGCTGCCGCAGCACGAGAAGTGGGTCGGCGGCGTCATCGGGCTGACCACCGGAGTCATCTCGGGCGCCACCGGCGTACAGGTCGTTCCATCAATGCCCTTCATGCAGGCGCTGGGCATGAAGAAGGACGAACTGATTCAGGCGCTAGGGGTGTTCTTCACGGTCGCCACGCTGGTGCAGGCCTTCAACCTCTCCGCCGCTGGGCTACTCGATGAATCAACCGCATTGCCCGGTGTGATCGCGCTCGCCTGTTCGTTCACCGGCATGGCGGTCGGCCAGACGGTGCGCACGCGGCTTGAGCCCGACTCGTTTCGCCGCTGGTTCCTGATCTCGATGATCGTGCTTGGGATCTATCTGGCCGCAGCGGAGACTTACGAGATCTATTTCGCCTGAGCAAAAGCGATCCGGACGCCGAGATAGACGAACAACGCGCCGAGCGAACGATTGATCCAGGCCATCGCGCCGCCGGAGTTTCGTACACCGCTTGCCGCCCGCGCTGCCATCACGGCAATGGCCAGGCAACACAGCGTCCCATTGAAGATGAAGATCAAGCCGAGCATTAAAAATGCCGGCGCTTGTGTGGCGCATCCGCGTCGACGAACTGCGGCAGATAGGCGAGAAAGAACATCGCCACTTTCGGATTGAGCACGTTGGTCAACGCGCCCTGCCAGAACACCCACGACAACGAAATATCGCGGCTCTCACGCACAGCCGATTCGCTCGGATTGGCCGGCCGCGAGAACAGCATCGTCAAACCGACGTAACAGAGATAGGCTGCGCCCGGCCATTTCACGGCGGTGAATGCCGTTGCCGAGGCGACCAGCAGCGTCGACAGTCCGACCGCGACCGCAAACACATGGGTGAGACAGCCGGTGGCGACGGCAAGCGCCGCCGTGACCCCGCCGCGCCATCCCAGTTGCACGCTACGTCCGGCGATATAGGCGATGTCGGGTCCCGGCGCGATGTTGAGCAAAAGCCCGGAGACGATGAAGAGCCCAAAATCGTGAATGCCGAACATCACGCCTCACCCGAATAATGGCGTGCCGGGCACGAAGGCATCGAACGCCGCCCAGAATTGCGACCGGTAGCGATCCTGCTCCTGCAGGATTTCGTGCTTGGAACCGGCGATGACCAGATGCGAACCCGCCCGCAAATGATAGGCGAACTCTTCGATCGCCGAGGTGGAAACGACGGTGTCACTGCTGGCGGCGAGCATCAGGATCGGCTGGCGAATCTCCAGCGGATAGGTGCTGGCGCGAAAGCCGTGCATGGCGCGGAAGGCGGAATCGGCCCAGGCAACCGTCGGAGAACCGAGACCCAGCGTCGGATCTTCGGCCAGAATTGCGGCGTTGCGGGCGTAGCGAACCGGATCGCTGGTGAGCGGATTGTTGACGAACGACGCAGTGCCGGTCAGGGCGTCGCTGCCGCCCGGAACATAGCGGCCGCCGAGCCCGGCAAACCGTAAGGTGCGCAACAGCACGCGTGCCGGCAACGCCGTCAGATGGCCGGGCAGGTCGATCATCGGCGCCGATAACACCATGCGGTCGAACCAGCGTTTTCCCGCATGCGCAATCCGCAGCATCACCGCGCCGCCCATCGAATGGGCCAGCGCAAAGAACGGCGGCGGGCAATCCGGCAACACCACCTGCTGCACGAATGTCTCGACGTCGATTTCGTAGTCGGAGAAGTCACGCACATAGCCCTTGCGCGGATCGCGCAAGCGCCGCGACGAGTGCCCCTGCCCGCGCCAGTCGATCATCGCCACCGCAAAACCGCGGTCGCGCAAATCCCGAACCGTCTCGAAATATTTTTCGATGTGCTCGCTGCGGCCGGTGAAGACGCAGACGGTGCCCTTGCGGTTGGCCGGCGGCGCCCAGCGCGCGAAGCGCAATTCGGCGCCATCGGGCGTCTCGATGGTGCCGGACACGACATCTTCGGGAACGGGATTGGCGGGGATCGAGACGAGCGTCATGGAAGCCAACCGGTTAGGCAGGAAGCGCGGGAAATCAAGGATCCAAAGCGTCAAAAAGGCGGGCTGGGTGCAGACTTGAACGCGTTCGGTTCCCTCCCATATCACCTTCGTGCAGGCCACGACCAGCGTTTCCGAAGAGAACCCGGAAGGCGCTTGAAAGGATGCACAGCAACAGCCCGGCCCCATGGCGGGCGGGTTCACTTCAAACAGTCGCTCAATGGAGGACTAACCATGCGTACCTTTGATCTCACCCCGTTTTATCGTTCCACCGTCGGCTTCGATCGCTTCTTCTCCCTGCTCGATCAGGCCACCGCCGACGGCAGCCCCGGCTACCCGCCCTACAATATCGAGCGCACCGGCGAGAATGCCTATCGCATCAGCGTGGCGGTTTCCGGCTTCGCGCTGGCTGAGCTTTCGATCGTCGCCAAGGAAAACACCTTGACGATCAAGGGCGAGAAAGTCGCCAATGAGAACGACAAGGAAAAATCCGAAGTGCTTTACCGCGGCATCGCGGCCCGCGCCTTCGAGCGCGCATTCCAGCTCGCCGATTTCGTGGTCGTGAAGAACGCTTCCCTCGAGAACGGATTGCTGCATGTCGATCTCGTCCGCGAAATTCCGGAAGCCAAGAAGCCCCGCAACATTCCGATCTCCGGCAGTGTGCAGAACGCACCTGTGATCGAGGGCACGGCCGAGAAAGCTGCCGCCTGAGCTAGTTGAGTCTTCAACTGGTATTGGCTGAAGCGAAAACGCCCCGGAAAAACCGGGGCGTTTTTGTTTGGGCAGTCGTTCTCGCGAACGCGAGAACCCATAACCGCAGGCAGCGACTACTATGCGGAATGGCGCTCCGGCGGCCTTGAAATAATCGCCGGTCCCCCGGCTCAAGGCCGGAGCGACTAAGAGCTATTCCAGCCCCTGTACCTTCGGCATCGGTTGCGTCGCTTGAATGGCCGGCGCGGCCGGCTTGGCCTCTACGGGGCTTGCAGAAGGCGCGGCCGGCGCGACATCGGCGGGCTTGGCATGGACCGCGGCCGATTGCTGCATCGGGGCTGCGGGCGTCAGCTTGTCAGCCAACGGCTTCGCGTCGGCGGGCCTCTTCTCGCCAAGCCTTGACGGCGCAGCCTGCGGCATCGGAATCGACTGCGGCAGGCGGCTGGCGATCTTCGGAGGCAATGCACCCGGCGGCCGCGGCGCATCAAGACGGGTCATGGGTTCCAGCGGTCCATACGAAGGCCGCGGCGCACCTCCATAATAGCCGTCACCGTAGCCGCCATAGCCACCCAGGCCGCTAAAGCGGTCGGCGGGCACGAAACGCACGATACGTCCATTCCGGGCATCGATCACCAGCCGGCCATCGTCGCCCCGGCGGTCGATGGCGGAGACCGAATAGAAAAGACCGCGCAGTCGCGGCACCCCGAGTGGGGAGAACCCGTTTTCGCGCAGCACGGCATAGACTTCCGTCGGCGGCATCAGCGGCGGACCGTATTCTGACGGCCCAGGTCCAACTTGCGCTCCGTATCCCTGGGGCCCGTACACTGGTCGACCATAGACCGGCGCTGGAACGGCGGGGCCCGGCGGCACATCGGCGTTAGGTCCGCTGAAATCGGACGCCGCCAAATAGCGCGGCCGGCTCGTGTCTTGAGGCGCCGTCCCCTGAGCATTGGCGGTGGTGGCCGCCAACAGCAGCCCGACCGAGATGGTCCACCCTTTGAACGCCTTCATTTTCGAAGCTCCTGTGATGCTCTCGTCTGGAAAGCCCAGTCAGCCCTCATCCCGGCGGCCAATTTCATCGCCGATTTCGGCGGTCCTTGGGCGGGATCGCGGCGCGCCTGCCGCAAATCCGAGGCAGGACGTCCACGTCGAGAGCATGGCCGACCAGCATGGCGAGCGACTTTCACGCGCTTGTATGGTAGATAAAAATTTGGCATGGTCAGAGTTAGGACAGTAGTACTGTCTCAATTTTGGGCTGCTCTCCCGGCACGGGGTTTGCAGCGGCCAGCCTAAATTTAAGAAATTGCGGCTCGCGAAGGACGAGCGGTGGCCCGGTGGGTGCCGCAACGCCGAAGGTGCGCCGCCGACGGTGAGGCCAACGCCTTATTGAGTGAGAGGACGCAGAGAATGAGCCGGTCGGAAATCGAGCGCGAAAATATCGTGGCCGCTGGGCTGCCGGTCGCAGCCTCGAAATCCCTCGATTCTTCGCAGACAATCGAAAAACACACCTACCGGCCGCCGGCTGAAGGCCTGTACGATCCGGCGCTGGAAAAGGATTCCTGCGGCGTCGGCTTCATCGCCAACATCAAGGGCAAGAAGTCGCATCAGATCGTCTCCGACGCGATCAGCATTCTCTGCAATCTCGAACACCGCGGCGCCGTCGGCGCCGACCCGCGCGCCGGCGACGGCGCCGGCATTCTGGTGCAGATTCCGCACGCCTTCTTCGCCCGCAAGACCAAGGAGCTCGGCTTTACGCTGCCGGAGCCTGGCAGCTACGCCGTCGGCGCGCTGTTCATGCCGAAGGAAAAGGCCTGGCGAAAGGTGATCCAGAGCATCATCGCCGACCAGATCAAGGCCGAACAGTTGACGCTGCTTGGCTGGCGCGACGTGCCGACCGACAATGCTTCGCTGGGTGAAACCGTCAAACCGACCGAGCCTGCCAACATGCAGGTGTTCATCGGCCGCGGCGCGCACATCAAGGACGAGGTCGAGTTCGAGCGGCGTCTCTACATTCTGCGCAAGTCGATTTCGCAGGCGATCTATCAGCGCCGCGACCGTGGCATGGCGGGCTACTACCCGTGCTCGATGTCGTGCCGCACCGTGATCTACAAGGGCATGTTCCTCGCCGACCAGCTCGGCAGCTATTATCCCGACCTGCACGAGCCCGATTTCGAGAGCGCGCTGGCGCTGGTGCATCAGCGCTTCTCCACCAACACCTTCCCGACCTGGTCGCTGGCCCATCCCTACCGCATGGTCGCCCATAACGGCGAGATCAACACGCTGCGCGGTAACACCAACTGGATGGCCGCCCGCCAGGCCTCGGTGCATTCGGAACTCTACGGCAAGGACATCAGCCGGCTGTGGCCGATCTCCTATGAAGGCCAGTCCGACACCGCCTGCTTCGACAACGCGCTCGAGTTCCTGGTGCAGGGCGGCTACTCGCTGCCGCACGCCGTGATGATGATGATTCCGGAGGCCTGGGCCGGCAATCCGCTGATGGATGAAGAGCGCCGGTCGTTTTACGAATATCATGCCGCGATGATGGAGCCGTGGGACGGCCCCGCCGCGATCGCGTTTACCGACGGCCGCCAGATCGGCGCGACGCTGGACCGCAACGGCCTACGTCCGGCGCGCTATCTCGTCACCAAAGACGACCGCATCGTGATGGCGTCCGAAATGGGCGTCCTAAGCATCCCCGAGGATCAGATCGTCACCAAATGGCGGCTGCAACCGGGCAAGATGCTGCTGGTCGATCTCGAACAGGGCCGGCTGATCCCGGACGACGAAATCAAGGCGGCGCTCGCCAAGAGCCATCCCTATCGCAAGTGGCTCGACGGCTCGCAGATCGTGCTTGAGGAATTGCCGGAAGCGCCGACCAAGGGCATGCGTTCGAACCTGCCGCTGCTCGACCGGCAGCAGGCATTCGGCTACACCCAGGAAGACATCACCATCCTGATGACACCGATGGCCTCCACCGGCGAAGAAGCGGCCGGCTCGATGGGCAATGACACCCCGATCTCGGCGCTGTCGGATAAGCCGAAGCCGCTGTTTACCTACTTCAAGCAGAACTTCGCCCAGGTCACCAACCCGCCGATCGACCCGATCCGCGAGGAGCTGGTGATGAGCCTCGTCTCGATCATCGGGCCGCGGCCGAACCTGTTCGATCTCGAAGGCGTCGCCGCGAGCAAGCGCCTCGAAGTGCGCCAGCCGATCCTGACCGACGCCGACCTCGAAAAGATCCGTTCGATCTCCGAGATCGCCGATACGCATTTCAAGTCGCGCACGCTCGACACGACCTTCCATGCCGGTCTCGGCGCGGCGGGATTGGAGCAGGTGCTCGACGAACTGTGCGCGCGCGCCGAAGCAGCAGTCCGCGAAGGCATCAACATCGTCATCCTGTCCGACCGCATGGCGGGCACGGACCGGATTCCGATTCCCTCGCTGCTCGCCTGCGCGGCCGTGCATCACCATCTGATCCGCACCGGCTTGCGTACATCCGTGGGCCTCGTCGTCGAATCCGGCGAGCCGCGCGAGGTGCATCATTTCGCTTGCCTCGCCGGCTATGGCGCCGAGGCGATCAATCCGTATCTGGCGTTTGAGACCATCATCGCCATGAAGGACCGTTTGCCGGCCTCGCTCGACGACTACGAAATCGTCAAGCGCTACATCAAGTCGATCGGCAAGGGCCTGTTGAAGGTAATGTCCAAGATGGGCATCTCGACCTACCAGTCCTATTGCGGCGCGCAGATTTTCGACGCCGTTGGCCTCAAGGCCGATTTTGTCGCAAAATATTTCGCCGGCACCCACACCCGCATCGAGGGCGTGGGGCTGGCCGAAATCGCGGAAGAAACCGCGCGCCGGCATTCGGACGCTTTCGGCGACCAGCTCGTCTACAAGACCGCGCTCGACGTCGGCGGCGAATATGCCTATCGCACCCGTGGCGAGGATCATGCATGGACGGCCGAGTCGGTTTCGCTCCTGCAGCACGCGACACGTGGCAACTCGCTGGAGCGCTACCGCGCCTTTGCCAAAATCCTCAATGAGCAGTCCGAGCGGCTGTTGACGCTGCGCGGCCTGTTCAAGATCAAGTCCGCCGAGGACGAGAAGCGCAAGCCCATCCCGCTCGACCAGGTCGAGCCGGCCAAGGACATCGTCAAGCGCTTTGCGACCGGTGCGATGTCGTTCGGCTCGATCTCGCGCGAGGCGCATACGACGCTTGCGATCGCGATGAACCGGATCGGCGGCAAGTCCAACACCGGCGAAGGCGGCGAGGAATCCGATCGCTTCAAGCCGCTTCCGAACGGCGACTCCATGCGTTCGGCGATCAAGCAGGTCGCCTCGGGCCGCTTCGGCGTCACGACGGAATATCTCGTCAACGCCGACATGATGCAGATCAAGATGGCGCAAGGCGCAAAGCCCGGCGAGGGCGGACAACTGCCCGGCCATAAGGTCGATGCGACGATTGCCAAGGTGCGGCATTCGACGCCCGGCGTCGGCCTGATCTCGCCGCCGCCGCACCACGACATCTATTCGATCGAGGATCTGGCGCAGCTCATTTACGACCTGAAGAACGTCAACCCGGACGGGCTGGTCTCGGTGAAGCTCGTCTCCGAAATCGGCGTCGGCACCGTGGCCGCGGGCGTTGCGAAAGCGCGCGCCGACCATGTCACCATTGCGGGCTTCGAAGGCGGTACCGGGGCTTCCCCGCTGACCTCGATCAAGCACGCCGGTTCGCCTTGGGAAATTGGCCTCGCCGAAACCCACCAGACGCTGGTGCGCGAACGCTTGCGCAGCCGCATCGTGGTCCAGGTCGACGGCGGCTTCCGCACCGGGCGCGATGTCGTGATCGGCGCGCTGTTAGGCGCCGATGAATTCGGCTTTGCTACCGCACCCTTGATCGCGGCGGGCTGCATCATGATGCGCAAGTGCCACCTCAACACTTGTCCCGTCGGCGTCGCGACGCAGGACCCGGTGCTGCGCAAGCGCTTTACCGGCCAGCCCGAGCACGTCATCAACTACTTCTTCTTTGTCGCCGAGGAAGTCCGCGAGATCATGGCCGGCCTCGGCTACCGCACCTTCAACGAGATGGTGGGCCAGACCCAGATGCTCGACCAGACCAAGCTGGTCGCGCACTGGAAAGCCAAGGGTCTCGACTTCTCGAAGCTGTTCGTGCGGCAGAAGGAAGAAAAGGGCCAGAAGATCTATCATTCGGAATCCCAGAACCATCATCTGGAGGCCGTGCTCGACCGCAAGCTGATCGAACAGGCGCAAGCCGCCCTCGACCGCGGCGCGCCGGTAAAGATCGAAACCGAGATCAACAACACCAACCGCTCCGCCGGCGCGATGCTGTCGGGCGCGATTGCCAAGATCTACGGCCACGCCGGCCTGCCGCTCGACACGATTCAAGTGAAGCTTAAAGGCACCGCCGGTCAGGCGTTCGGCGCCTGGCTCGCGAGCGGTATCACCTTCGATCTGGAAGGCGTCGCCAACGACTATGTCGGCAAGGGCCTGTCGGGCGGGCGCATCATCGTCAAGCCGCCGGGTAATTCGGCGATCGTGCCGGAAGAATCCATCATCGTCGGCAACACTGTGATGTATGGCGCGATCAAGGGTGAGTGCTATTTCCGCGGCATCGCCGGCGAGCGCTTCGCAGTGCGCAACTCCGGCGCGGTCGCCGTGGTCGAAGGCGCGGGCGATCACTGCTGCGAATACATGACCGGCGGCATCGTCGTCGTGCTCGGCAAGACCGGGCGCAACTTCGCGGCCGGCATGTCGGGCGGCATCGCCTATGTGCTGGACGAAGCCGGCGACTTCCCAAAACTCTGCAACATGGCAATGGTCGAGCTCGAGCCGGTGCTGTCGGAGGAGATGATCAACGAGAACGCCTACCATCAGTCGGGCGATCTCGAAGCGCATGGCCGCGTCGACGTGTTCGAGAACCTTCTGGAGTCCGACGTCGAACGGCTGCACATCCTGATCACCCGTCATGCCAAGCTGGCGGGCTCGAAGCGCGCGGCCGACATCCTCGGCGACTGGAAGACGTGGTTGCCGAAATTCCGTAAGGTAATGCCGGTCGAATACCGCCGCGCGTTGAAGGAATTGAAGGCGAACGCCGACGCCGAGCCGAAGATCGCGATCGGGGCGTAAACAAATCACGCGTCATTCCGGTCTGCGCCATTGGCGCATCCTGGAGCGACGGGACGGGAACTGCAGGGGCTTCAAGTTAAATGGGCAAGGTAACCGGTTTTCTGGAAATCGAACGGCACGACCGCAAATATGCGCCGGTCGCCGATCGGCTGAAGAATTTTCAAGAATTCGTCATTCCCCTGACGGAGAAGGAAACGCGCGACCAGGCCGCGCGCTGCATGAATTGCGGCATTCCCTATTGCCACGGCACCGGCTCGGTGGCGCCCGGCACCTCGGGCTGTCCGGTCAACAACCAGATCCCCGACTTCAACGATCTGGTCTATCAGGACAACTGGCAGGAAGCCGCGCGCAACCTGCAGTCGACCAATAATTTTCCGGAGTTCACCGGCCGCATCTGCCCGGCGCCGTGCGAAGCCTCCTGCACGCTCAACATCGACGACAACCCGGTCACGATCAAAACCATCGAATGCGCGATCGTCGACCGCGCCTGGGAAAATGGCTGGATCACGCCCGAGATTGCCGCCGTCAAGACCGGCAAGAAGGTCGCCGTCATCGGCGCAGGTCCCGCAGGGCTAGCTTGCGCGCAGCAGCTCGCCCGCGCCGGCCACGACGTGCATGTGTTCGAGAAGTTCGCCAAGGCCGGTGGGCTTTTGCGGTACGGCATTCCCGACTTCAAGATGGAAAAGGGCGTCATCGACCGCCGCGTCACCCAGATGGAGGCCGAGGGCGTCACCTTCCATTATGGCGCCCATGTCGGCAGCGGCGGCACCGATCCGCGCCAACTGGCCGAGGAATACGACGCCATAGCGCTGACCGGCGGCGCGGAAGCTCCGCGCGACCTGCCGATTCCCGGCCGCGATCTTGACGGCATTCATTTCGCGATGGATTTCCTGCCGCAGCAAAACCGCCGCGTCGGCAACGAGCCGCTGGGCGCCGTGCGCGAGATTCTCGCCGGCGGCAAGCATGTCGTCGTGATCGGCGGCGGCGACACTGGAAGTGACTGCATCGGCACTTCATTCCGCCAGGGCGCGCTGTCGGTGACCCAGCTCGAGATCATGCCGGCGCCGCCCGAACACGAAAACAAGGGCCTGACCTGGCCGAACTGGCCGCTGAAGATGCGGACATCATCGAGCCAAGCCGAGGGCGCCAAGCGCGAATATGCGGTGCTGACGCAGAAGTTTTCGGGTGCGGACGGCAAGGTAGCAAAGCTGCATTGCGTGCAGGTCGACGACAAGTTCAAGCCGGTGGCGGGCACTGAATTCGAACTCGACGCACAGCTCGTGCTGCTCGCGATGGGTTTCGTGCATCCGGTGCACGAGGGTCTGTTGAAGACGCTCGGCGTGGAACTCGATCCGCGCGGCAATGTCCGCGCCAACACGGCCGACTATCAGACCTCGCTGTCGAAGGTTTTTTCGGCGGGCGACATGCGCCGTGGACAATCGCTGGTCGTCTGGGCGATCCGCGAAGGGCGGCTGTGCGCGCGCTCGATCGACACCTTCCTGATGGGATCGACGGGTTTGCCGCGGTAGTTGTCTTTGCAAACAGTAAAGTCGTCATCACCCGGGAAAGCGGTGATCCAGTATTCCAGAGATGCTGGTGTTTCATCGATAGGCCGCGGCGTACTGGATAACCCGCTTTCGCGGGGTATGACAGCTAGAGCGGGATGGGTCTAGACTAGCGTCAGTTCTGCAACCGCACGCCCAGCATCACCACCGTCGAGGCCGAGCTTGCCAAGGGCACGTTGGAATCAAGGATGTCGCGCCGCAGCGTGCCTGTGATCCAGAAATTGCGGGTCATCTTGTAGATGAGATCGCCCTCGAGCGAGTAGGTTTTGTCGAAGCGGCCGTCGCCCTGATAGTCGTAGGTGCCGTAGGTGAATTTGCCGATCGCGGTCAGCCAGCGGCGGAAATCGTGATCGACCTCGAACGTGTAGGTGTGGGTCAACACGCCGGAGACGCCGGGCACGATGGTCTCGTCGATCGAGGTGGTGGAGTAGAATTTCGCGGTGGTCAGCGGCGTCGCCGTCCAGGTCAGCGACGACGAGGTCAACAGGCCCGAAAGCTGGCCAAGCCGCGGATCGGCATAATTGCGCTCGGCAAAGCCGACCGCGATTTCGCCGGTGAGAAGCCGCGAGAATTCGAACGAGGTACCGGCCTTGGCATAGCCGCCGTTCGAGTTGCGCGCATAACCGGAATTGTCGATCTGCTGATCGTGGAAGCGGCTGTCGCCCTCGACCTCGACGAACGGTTTCACGCCGGGATACAGGTCGTAACTGACGCGGCCGACGCCGCCATACTGGTTGAAGGCGCGGTCGGCGTTACTGGCGATGGTGCCGTCGGTGAGCACGGAGTTCTGATAGACGGTGCGATCGAACGTGGCGCCCGCCGCGACATCCAGCCGGTTGAATTGCTGATCGACCCCGATCGTGCTGCCGAAGGTCGCATAGACCGGATACTTGGCGAGGCCGGCCTCGACGTTGGGGCTGCCTGGATTGTCGGTCGCCACGCGCAGGCGCACTTCCGAGGTGATGTGGGTAAAGTCCGTCACATCGAGGCGGCCATCGATATGGCCGGTGAAATCCGGCCGGTTGATGTCGGTCGGCGCCGACGAAATCCCGCCGTCGACGATCGGCGACAGGCTGTTGCCATAACCGGTGAAGGAGCCGCGCAGGTCGGCGACCAGCGCATGCCGCTCCCAGTTCGAGACCGCCAGGAATTCCGGGGCCACCACCCAGAACGGCGAGCCCTGGGGCGTGATGGTGCGGCCGGGGTTGGTGTCGTAGCCGCCGCGCAATTCGACCGCGGACTTGATCAGGAAGCTGCCGGCATAATCGCCGACCGCGCCGAACGGGTCGGTATCGAGCGGCAACGGCTTGCGCGCGGGCTGGCCGTCGGCGACGCCGGCCATTGCTGCTGCCACCGGCTGACGGTTCGCCGTGATCGATGGCGGCGGCGCGATGCGGACGCGTGCGTTCGGATTGGTCGGCGCTCTCGCTTCAGGCGGCGCCGGCGTGCCTAGCCCCGGCGAGGGCTTTGGCTTGACCTGCCCCGGATAAAACTTCGGTGGCTTGCGTTTGCGATTGAGGGAGTCAAAGCCGGCCTCCGCCGCGCCGCTCGCCGCCGGCAGGCCGTATTTGGGAATATCGCCGATCCGCGACGGCGCCGGCTTGTCCTGACGCTGCCCGTCGATGGTGGGATCGGCCGGATTATCGCTCACGTTCTCGCTGGTTTTGCGCAGAGGCGAATCCTGCGGCGTGAGAAAGCCGTCGCGGGCCGGCCGAAAGAGATCAGAGGTGAGGGTTTGAGCATGAAGAGGGGACGTGATCGTGATCAGCGCCAGAAGCGGACCGAGGCATGGCAAGCCGGCACGCAACAGGGTCGCGCGCTTGCGACGGCCGGTTAATGGCCCCGACATCACGATTAAAATACCTCAGTGAATTCATACGCTTGACAACCCCGCCCCCGAACGACCGTGGCGGCCGGTCCGGAAAACGTCGTTAACGGAGTTAAAACAATTATGGTTAATGAGGCGTTGAGAGCGCCCCATTGCGTCGCCTCGGCGGCCTGACCGTGTTAGGAAGACGGCCCTTCCTTAAGCTACCCTTTCGGAACCACGCATGCCTGCTTCGAAACCGCTGATGGCCAATCCAACCGGCACCGATCCCGTCAACGCCGCCGTCCAGTCGGCCTTGCGCACCCTGGAGGCCGAAGGCAGCGGCATTGCCGCGATTGAAGCAGCGCTGCGGTCCGATCTCGGAGAAGCCTTTGCGAAGGCCACCGATCTTATTCGCCAAGCCAAAGGCCGCGTCATCGTCACCGGGCTTGGCAAATCCGGCCATATCGCCCGCAAGATCGCAGCGACCTTTGCCTCCACCGGCACGCCCGCCTTTTTCGTGCATGCTGCGGAAGCCGGCCACGGCGATCTCGGCATGATCACGAGCGATGACGTCATTCTGGCGCTGTCGTGGTCCGGCGAGCAGCCGGAGATGAAGACGCTGATCACCTATGCAAAACGTTTCAGGATCGCGCTGATCGCGATGACGGCGGAGGGCGACTCCACGCTGAGCCAGGCGGCCGACGTGGCGCTGACGCTGCCAAAGGCGCGCGAAGCCTGTCCGCATAATCTGGCGCCCACCACCTCCTCGCTGATGCTCTTGGCGCTCGGCGATGCGCTCGCAATCGCGCTGCTGGAGGGCCGCGGATTTACTTCCGTCGATTTCAGCGTCTTGCATCCCGGCGGCAAGCTCGGCGCCATGCTCAAACATATCAGCGAGGTCATGCATACGGGCGCCGCGGTACCGGTAAAGCCACTCGGCACCAGCATGTCGGAAGCGCTGGTCGAAATGACCTCGAAAGGTTTTGGCTGTGTTGGCATTGTCGACGCGCGTGGCGCGATTGCCGGCATCGTCACCGACGGCGACCTGCGTCGTCACATGCGGCCCGACCTGATGACGGCGCTGGTCGACGACGTCATGACGAAAAATCCGAAGACAATCCGCGGCAATTTATTGGCGAGCGAAGCGCTGGAAATCCTCAACGCCTCGAAGATCACCGCTTTGATCGTGACCGAGGCCAACAAGCCGGTCGGCATCGTGCATCTGCACGATCTGCTTCGTGCGGGTGTTGTGTAGGCGACCATCTCACCGGTTGTCATCGCCGGGCTCGTCCCGGTGATCCACACCTTATTTTTCTTCTCTGAGAACGAAGACGTGGATCGCCAGGTCAAGCCCGGCCATGACGAAAGAATCGTCGTGCGCGCTCGTCTTCCGCAATGACTACTCGCTCGGAAACCGCGCCGCCTTTTCCTCAAGCGGCAGGCGAAGCCCATTCGCCAGATACGATACGGTACGATAAAAGCCGCAGAGCAGGATGATTTCGAAGATCTTCGCGTCCTCATAGTGTGACGACAGCGCGGCAAACTCATCGTCGCTCAACGTCGCACGCGCATGCAGCGCATCCACGGCCGCAATCAGCGCTTGCTCGGCGGCCGACCAGCATGACGCCGTGGCCTTTTCATGCACGGTGGCGCGAATCTCGGCCTCGGTGAGACCGGCGGCTTGCGCAAATGTCGCGACGTGCACACCCCATTCGTATTCGCAGCCGGTCAACGCACAGGTGCGGTCGATGACGATTTCACGTTCCCGCAATGTGAGCGGACCGCGGTCGAGAAGACTGCCGGCGCGAAATTTTTCCCACGCCCGCGAATCGGACGCCATCACGCGAAACAGCATCAACGGCGGCGCGCCGCGCATGATGCGATCGAACTGGCTCTGGATTTCGGCCTCATAGGGTGGCTCAAGAGGTGCAATGCGCGACATGATCCATCTCCGGGCAATGGTCGTAGGGATAGGGACTGAACGCTCGCGCGACTAAGCCGCCGCCACCGTCAGGCTGGCGCCGTCGGCTTGCACGATTCGCACCCGGCTGCCGGCCGGGGCATCGGGGCCAGCCACCCGCCAGATCGTATCGTCGATCCGAACCGTGCCGGCGCCGTCAACGATCGGCTTTTCCAGCGTGAACACGCGCCCGACCAGCGCATCCGCGCGCTTGTTGAGGAACGGGCTATTGACGTTGCCGGCCGAATGGCTGCGCGCGAGCCGCCGCCATACCGGCACGGCGGCGGCGGCAAAGACGGCAAACATCAAAATCTGGACCTGCCAGGACGGATTGAACGCGAACGACAGCAGCCCGACCAGCAACGCTGCCAGTCCGAGCCAGAACAGGAAGATGCCGGGCGCGATCAGCTCCAGCGCCATCAGGATGACGCCGAAGATCAGCCAGTTCCAGGTGCCGAGCGTGACGAACATCTCGTTCATAGCCGTCCCCTTAACCGCTTTTACCCCACCGGCGGCGTCGCCGGCGGATTACCCGCGGCCGGTACCGAACCGCGGCGTGCCGCAGCCTGCGCCGATAGCGCACTTTCGCCAAAAGTTGCTTTGGCGATCTCGCCGATGCCGGCGAGCGATCCCAAAATACTCATCGCCTCCACCGGCAGCATGATGATCTTCTGGTTCGGTGAATCCGCCAATTGTCCGAACGCCTTGATATATTTGTCGGCGATAAAATAGTTCAGCGCGGCGACGTCGCCCTTGGCAATGGCTTCCGACACCATTTGCGTCGCCTTGGCTTCGGCTTCAGCGGACCGCTCGCGCGCTTCGGCGTCGCGGAACGCGGCCTCCTTGCGGCCCTCGGCCTGCAATATCTGGCCTTGTTTGGCGCCTTCGGCGCGCAGGATTTCCGACTGGCGCTGACCTTCGGCTTGCAGAATGTCGGCGCGCTTGACGCGTTCGGCCTTCATCTGCCGGCCCATCGCCTCGACCAGATCGGCCGGCGGCACGATGTCCTTGATCTCGATGCGGTTGACTTTGAGCCCCCAGGGCGAGACCGCCGCGTCCACGACCCGCAGCAGGCGCTCGTTGATCTCATCGCGGTGCGACAGCACCTGGTCGAGATCCATCGCGCCCATCACCGAGCGGATATTGGTCATCGTCAGCACGATGATCGCCTGCTCAAGATTGGAGACCTCGTAACTTGCTTTCGCCGCATCGAACACCTGGAAGAACGCCACGCCGTCGGCCGTCACCGTGGCGTTGTCCTTGGTGATCACCTCCTGCTCGGGAATGTTGATCACCTGCTCCATCATGTTCATCTTGCGGCCGATGCGGTCGAAATAGGGAACGATGATGTTCAATCCCGGCGACAGGGTGCGGGTGAATTTTCCGAAGCGCTCCACGGTCCAGTTATAGCCCTGGCCCACCGTCTTGACGCCGGCGAACAGCGTGAAAATCACCAACAGGACGAGCGCAATGGCGAAGATGTCGAAACCGGTCATACAAGTCTCCCTCGGGCGGCGAAGAGCCATCCTACAACGGTATCATTGCAGAGCGACAACTCCTCTTCTTGGTCGCCGATGCCCCAGTTAGGGTTCGGCGAGGAGAAAAGCGAGTGGTTTAAATCCAGCCCTGAAGCTCGCGCAGCACGAGCTGGCGGATCATGTCCATGCCGCCTTCGCTGTCGTTCAGGCAGGGAATGAAGGAAAATTGCTCGCCGCCATTGTGTTGGAAGATTTCGGCATTTTCCTGCGCGATCTCTTCCAGCGTTTCCAGGCAATCGGCCGAAAAGCCGGGCGTGACGACCGTAACACGCCGCACGCCGTCTTTGGCCAGTTTTTCCACGGTCTTGTCGGTATAGGGCTGAAGCCATTCGTCGAAGCCGAAACGCGACTGAAAGGTCAGAAGCAGTTTGGATGAATCAAGACCGAGGCGTTTGCGAAGAGCCTCCGTCGTTGCCGTGCACTGGCGTTGATACGGATCGCCCTTGTCGACATATTTTTGCGGCATGCCGTGAAACGACGCCACGATGACTTCAGGCTGAAACGAAAGTGTCTTGAGATGCGTCACGATCGACACCGCAAGCGCCTCGATATAGCTGGGGTCGTCGTAATAAGGCGGCGTCACCCGCAGCGTCGGCTGGGCGCGCATATTGGCGAGCACGCGAAACACCTCGTCGCAAACGGTCGCCGACGTGGCCGCCGAATATTGCGGATAAAGTGGCACCACCAGCAGGCGATCGCAGCCTTGCGCCGTCAGCGCATTGATCCGCGCGGCGATCGAGGGGTTTCCATAGCGCATCGCCCAATCGACCACGACATGATCCTGGCTCGCGATGTCGGCGGCCAGTTTCTCGGCTTGCGCGCGCGTGATCGTCTTGAGCGGCGACTCGTTCTTCTCAGTGTTCCAGATCTTGAGGTAATCGCGGGCCTTGCGGCGGGGGCGCGTGCGCAGAATGATACCATTGAGCGCGAGCTTCCACAGCAAGCCCTGATTTTCGATCACGCGGGGATCGGAGAGAAACTCCTTGAGGTAGACCCGCACGCCGGGCGCATCCGCGGTATCGGGTGTCCCGAGATTGACCAGGAGAACGCCGACGCGCTCCGGCGCGACGCCGGGAGCGAGCTTCGAACGATCGATCGGATAAACCATGCTCATGCTGCTGGCTTCGCGCGTCGGACCATCCTTGTCAAGATAACGGCAGATTCGATACTCTCAAGATCACGCAAGGCCACTTCGCTAGGCGGTTCCGGCATCGCCAGGTGTCGCGCGTTGGAGGAATGATGACAGTCGCCGAATGGTGCATTTTCGCGAGCCTGATGCTCACGCTGTTGAGCATTGCCTCGGTAAAATGGCTCCGGTTTGGCCGTTTTGACAATTCCAAGCCGCGCGACCCCGCCTTCTATGAAAGTCCGGTCGCCGCCCGCGCGCTCGGCGCCCACCAGAACGGGATCGAGGCCTTTCCGTTCTTCGCCGCAGCGGTCCTGCTCGCCGAATTTCGCGCCTGTCCGCAAAACCTGATCAACGAACTCGCCGTGCTGTTTGTAATCGTGCGGATCGCTTATGTGTTCACCTATATCGGCAACCGGCCGACGCTTCGCTCGATCCTGTGGAGCATCGGCTTTGCCATCAATATCGCGATCTTCTTCCTGCCGGCGCTGCGAAAGTTTTTGCCGATTTAAAGTCATGCTCGCTTTACCCTGGAGAGCGAGGGGTAAGAACGGCAAGCATCACAACTCGGGGTCCCTGCGTTCGCAGGTACGACTATCTGGTATGTTCGCACTCGATATTTCCGGACTCAATTTCCCAAACAATCGCATTCCCGCGGCACGGAATGCGCCCGAGGTTTTGCACTGACGTCGTCCCTCGAAAGATAGAGGGCGCGGGGAATGGTTTTAACGGCTTCCTTCGTGCTCCCCACTGACCGGGCTTTTTTGCCACTGTCATCAGCGGAAGTGAATTCCGGCAACTTGACGCCAGCGTCGGGGCGTCAGGACCACACGACTTCGCCGTCTGCTCTCGCGCCGTTCGTCATCAGGCACGAAAACATCCATCACATCCCACCCAACGTTCGTGACGATGGCCAAACGCCCCTCTTTCGGACGAGACGGGCGAAGCTGTAAGAGTGATTTGCCCGTCGGGTTAAGAAAAATATTTTTGCAAAGGGGACTGGACACGCACGCCACTGATTTGCCCGTCGGGCAAATCAGCCGGCCCATCCGGGCAACGCCGAGAAGAAGAGGAAGACGCCACCCTTTTCTATAGTCAAAACGGGGACAACCGGCATTTCAATGTCGCAAGTTGGCACCGACCGGGCTAGTGGCAACGGTCTGACGATGTCCGTTGATCGGTAGACCGGAAGTGAAGGATAGGCCGTCAAAACGGCGCGAATGACCCGGAGCGGACTTCGGCTCTCGATATCGATCAATACTGCTGTGCCTTCGACAGGCCAGCCTTAAATAACCGTCAGCCGGTTGGCGAGAAAGTCGAGAAAGACCCTCACCCGCGCAGGAACCAAACGCGACGTCATCACCGCATGGACCGGCATCGGCGGCAGGCTCCAAGCCGAGAGAATCGGGCGCACCGCGCCGCTGTCGAACGACGAGCGAACATTCGGCGGCGACAGCGCCGCGATGCCATGGCCCTGCTCGGCGAATTTCAACGTCATCGAGACATTGTTGGTCGAAAAGCGCCCGTGCACGTTGACGTCGATCGATCGCTTGCCCGACACGGCGCGCCAGACGCCGGGCTCAGCCATATAAGATTGCAGGATGCACTCGTGTCGCGCGAGATCCTTCGGATGCGCCGGCTCGCCATGTTTGGCGAGATAGGATGGTGAAGCGTAAAACAGCCGCGCCGCGGTTCCGAGACGCCTGACGATCAGTGAGGAATCGCCCACCTCGCCGAGACGGATGCTGAGATCGATGTTTTCGTCGACGAAGTTCGCGGGCCGCGGTGTCAGATCAGCCTCAAAAGTGATGTCCGGATAAAGGCGCGAGAACTCGTCGATAACGGGGGCAATCAGGGACAAGCCGAATTCGACCGGCATCGACAGCCGCAGGTGACCGGTGAGCCGTTCGGCCGCCTCTTTCAGCACTTCCTGCGCGGCGGCGGCGTCCTGCAAGATGCGTTCGCAGCGCTCGAGGTAACGCTTGCCAGGCTCGGTCAGAGCGAGACGCCGCGTGGTGCGCTGAAGCAACCGGACACCGACGCGCTTTTCCATCGCTGCTACGCGCCGCGACAGTGTGGCGATCGGGATGCCAGAAGTCTTGCTGGCCCGCGTGAAATTCAACGCGCGCGCGACCTCTACGAAGAAGATCATGTCTTCCAGGTCGGATGGAGCAAGCGCCGATGCCGGCATTTCATATTCTCATATTTGGAGTAATACTTTCCATTATAGCCAATTTATCCATATACGGAAATATCTTAAGTCTCCTCGCATCAACCGCGGCCACCGCTTTTTCGAACGCAAGCGCCGTCAACCGAGGAGACCGACCATGTCAAAGCAACAGCTTGCTCAGCTTCTGGAGTTGAGCGCCCAGAATCCGCCACCCGCCAACGCCACGCCGCCCGTCCTGCGGGCCTGGGCCGAAACCATCACCAGCCACACGCCGCTGGCCGAGCGCGTCACCATCAGCCGGACGAGCATTGGGCCCTATCAAGGCGACCTGATCCTGCCCGAAAACGGCGACCCCTCGCGCCTGATCATCTACTATCATGGCGGCGGCTTCTTCATATTTTCCGCCGCAACCTACCGCGTCACCACCACCAACCTGGCGCGCGCCGCGGGAATAGCGGTGTTCGCGCCCGACTATCGCCTGGCGCCCGAACATCCCGCGCCGGCCGCGCATGACGACGCGTTCGGCGTTTATCAGGCAGCCCTCCTCCACGGCTACACCGCCGACAAAATCGCGCTTGCTGGAGATTCCGCCGGCGGCAATCTGGCGCTCGCGACCGCCGTCCGCGCGCGCGACGCCAAGCTGCCCTTGCCGTGCGCGCTCGCGCTGTTCTCGCCCTGGCTCGATTTCGCCGAGGAAGGCGAAAGCTATCGCCGCATCACCGACGATCCGGTTACGCTGCGACCCATGCTCGATCAATTCAAGCAAGCCTATCTCGTCGACCGCGATCGCAAATCGCCTGAGGTGACGCCGTTCGATGCCGACTTCCGCGGCCTGCCACCGACTCTCGTGCATGTCGGAAGCTGGGAGCGGCTGCATGACGACTCGACCACACTTGCCGCGCGTCTGAAGGCGGCGGGCGTCAGCACCGAGCTCAAAATCTTCGACGGCATGTGCCACGGCATGCAGCTATTCGCGCCCATGCTGGACGAAGGCATGGCCTCGATCGAGCAGGCCGCGCGCTTCATCCGCAGTCATGAGGTGTCGCAATGAGCACGATCGCGTGGTTTCAAGGGCTGACGTGGGTTCAGGGATTGGCATGGGCGCTCGCAGCCTTCTTCGCCCTCGGCTTCTTCATCAACACCTTCGCCGTCAGCAAGGTCGGCCCCGAATATAAGCGCTGGGGATACCCAAGCTGGTTTCACTTTGTCTCGGGCGGTTTCGATCTGGTGGTAGCACTGCTGCTATCGGCAACGTTGACACGGCCCTTCGGCGTCCTGTTGGGCTGCGCCGTCATGCTCGCAGCGATGACGACCGTGATCTACCACCGCGAACACAAGCGCGCGGTGCCGCCTTTCATCGTCGTTATCTTACTGTCGGTTGTCGGCTGGACGATGCTGTAGAACGTAGCTGGCCCGCTCGGATCGATCCGACCGGGCCAGCTGCCAGCCGATATTGTGAAGCACTGTACGGCTAGAGAGTCCGGACATGGGGCACCTTTCGAACATGGCTGGCCGGGCTGACGATGTCCGTTGCTGCTCACCAAAGCAGAACTCGGCCGGCTTCTGCCGCTATAGAATCGACTGCAGACAGGTCAGCGGCTCGGCAAAGAGATAGCCGGTTAAAAGTCCAACGCCGAACAACAGCACCAGCCCTGCGGCGGCAAATTCGATACCGCGCATGACCAGCGCGCCGCTGCCGTCGCTTGCACCGCTCAGACGTCGCGCGATGCCTCCGGCCGTAACCGCCAGCACCGCAATCGCCGCGACCGTGATCGCGGTGCCGAGCCCCATCGCGAAGGTCGCGGCAATACCGGCCCAGAACAGGCCCTGCGCCAGCGCGAACACCAGAACCAGAATGGCGCCGGAACACGGCCGCAAGCCCACGGCGAAAATCGCACCCAAGCCGCGGCGCCAGCCGCCGGGGCCGGCGAGTTCGCTCGGCATCGGGCCATGGGAATGCCCGCAATGTTCGTCGTGCACGTGGCCGTCATGACCGTGGGCATGATCATGTCCGTGATCGTGATGAGCGTGCTGGTGATAGGCATGGGAATGATCGTGATGATCGTGCCCCACATGGCTGTGGGACGTTGAGACCGACGCCAGCGCCAGTGCGGAGGCGGGCGGATGAACCTGCAACGCCCGGATGAAGTTCGCGCCCTTGGTCCAGACCAGGCGCGCGCCAAATGCCGCGATCAGGCCATAGCTCGCAATCGCAATGATCTTCTCCGCCCCACACATGGTTTTCGCAGTGATATTGAGCAACCACGCACCGATCGCGACGATCAGGACGGCGACCAGCGACTGCAACAGGGCGGAGACAAAGGCGAGCGCGATGCCACGCCGCGCGGTTTCCCGGTTGGCGACCAGATAGGACGAAATCACCGCCTTGCCGTGGCCGGGGCCTGCGGCATGAAAAATCCCGTAAGCAAACGAGATCGCAAGCAGCGCCCAAACCGCGCTGCCGTCGGTCTTGGCGGCGCGGATGGTGGACGACATTTCGCGATAAAATTCCGACTGCTTGGCGAGCAGCCATCCGATAATTCCACCGGCCTGTTCGGCGACCTGTGAACGCGGGCCGCCAAACGGCGTCTGCGCTGTCAGAACATGCATCGCGCCATCAAGCGCCAGCGCCGCCGTCACGGCCAGCGCGCCGAGCGCGAGTGCACGGCAAAGCTGAGGCCTCATGGACATGTCACCGTGATCTTGTTGGCGAACATCGCGCCAAAATTGCCGTTGCCGCCATCGGTAAAATTCTGCTCGCCCAGCGCCTGCGCGCTGGCCGCGCCGTCGTTCGGCCGCTGGAACTCGAATTTGCAGGCCTCGGGCGCACCGACCAGCCGTACCGGGTCCTTTTCGGCGAGCTTGAAGTCGACGAAGAAGGTCGGATCAAACACTTCGAGCGCGAGGACCTTAGGTCTAACCGGTGTCTTCAGCGGCAAGGTGAAATGCAACACCAGCAGGCCGCCTTGGTATTCGAGGAAGTAATCCACCGGCTCCTCGAATTTCTGCTTCTTGCCGTCGGCCTTGGCAAAGCTGAAGAAGCCGAACTCCTTCAGCGATTCGACATTGGTCTGGGCCAGCGGCGCCAGTTCCTCGTGGGTGTAGACGCCCTTTTTCTTGCTCTCGATCCCCTGCAACGCATAGGTCGAGAACATGTCGTCGAAGGTCCAGGCGTGACGCACGCCCGTGATCGAGCCGTCGGGCGCATACATCAATTCGCTCGTGGACGTGATCCAGACATGTGGATGGGCCTCGGCTGCCGCCATCCCAACCGACAACGCGGCGAGCATGCCCAATAATCTGAGCAGTCCTCGCAACACGCCGTCCCCGCGAAGGCGGCTCTGACCAATCATGCCGCCTCTGGGGTTTCCAACAGACCGCGGCGGCGCAGCAGCGCATCCGGCTCGGGCTCGCGGCCGCGGAAGGCGATATAGGCGTCTTCCGGGTCGCGCGAGCCGCCGGAGGCATAGATGTCGTCGTGCAGGCGCTTGGCGACTGCGGGATCGAAGATGTTGCCGGCCTCTTCAAAGGCGCCGAAGGCATCGGCGTCCATCACCTCCGACCACATGTAGCTGTAATAGCCCGAGGCATAATGATCGCCGGAGAAGATGTGGCCGAACTGCTGGGGCCGGTGGCGCATCGAGATTTCCGCGGGCATGCCGATCTTTTCCAGCTCTCGCCGCTCGAAGGCGCGGACGTCGGCGCTCGCGGAAGCCGGCTGGGTATGAAACTCAAGATCGAGCAGCGCGGACGCCACGAACTCGACCGTGGCAAAACCCTGGTTGAACTTACGCGCGGCGATGAAGCGCCGCAACAGGTCGTCCGGCAGCGGTTCGCCGGTTTGATAATGGCGCGCGAACTGCCGCAGCACCTGCGGCTGCTCCTGCCAGTGCTCGTAAAGCTGCGAGGGCAGCTCGACGAAATCCGTAAAAACACTGGTTCCGGACAGCGAGGGATAGAAGACGTCCGACAGCATGCCGTGCAGGCCATGGCCGAACTCGTGGAACAGCGTGCGGGCATCGTCCGGCGACAGCAGCGAGGGCTCACCGTCAGCGCCCTTGGAGAAGTTGCACACATTGAGGATTACGGGCGCGACCTCGCCGTCGAGCTTCTGCTGGTCGCGGAGCGACGTCATCCAGGCGCCGGAGCGTTTGGAGGGCCGGGCGAAGTAGTCGCCATAGAACAGCGCCTGGTGCTTTCCATCGCGGTCCCGGACCTCCCAGACCCGCACGTCGGGATGCCAGACCGGGACATCCTTGCGCTCGACAAAGGAGAGGCCGAACAGCCGGGTGGCGCAGTCAAAGGCCGCCTCGATCATGTGGTCGAGCGAGAGATAGGGCTTGATCGCGGCATCGTCGAAATTGGCCCTGACCTGCCGCAGCTTTTCGGCGTAATAGCGCCAGTCCCACGGCGCGAGCGCAAAATTACCGCCCTCCTTCACAATCAGGCCCTGAAGCGCGTCGCGATCCCGCAGCGTCCGTTCGCGCGCCGGCTTCCAGACCCGCTCCAGAAGCCCGCGCACGGCCTCTGGCGTCTTGGCCATGGAATCTTCCAGCCGATAGGCGGCGAAGGTCGGATAGCCCAGGAGCTTGGCGCTTTCCTCGCGAAGCGCCAGGATCTCGACAATGGTCGCGGTATTGTCGTTGTCATTGCCGTTGTCGCCACGGGCAATGAAGGCCTTGTAGAGCTTCTCGCGCAGGTCGCGGCGGGGCGAGGTCTTGAGGAACGGCTCCACGAACGAGCGCGACAGGGTCACGATCGCCTTGCCGGCGAGGCCCCGCTCCTCCGCCGCCGCCTTTGCGGCCGCGACAAAACTGTCCGAAAGCCCCTCGCAATCGGCCTCGGTAAGCTCCATGAACCACTCCTGCTCGTCGCCGAGCAGGTGGTGGCTGAAGGTGGTCCCAAGATGGGCCAGCCGCTCGTTGATCTCGGCCATCCGCGCTTTGGCAGCCTCATCGAGGCCGGCGCCGGCACGGTGGAAGCGCGTGTAGGTGCGCTCCAGGAGCCGCAGCTGCTCGCCTGAGAGGCCAAGCGCAGCGCGGTTCTCGTGAAGCTGGGCGATCCGGCCGAACAGCACCGCGTTCATCATGATCGGATTCCAGTGCCGCGCTATCCGCAGCGACACTTCCTTGTCGGCCTCGAGCAGCGCCGGGTTGGAATGCGCCGACACCAGCGCGTAGAAGACAGAGGCGACCTTGGAGAGCAGCTTGCCCGAGCGCTCCAGCGCCGTGATCGTGTTGTCGAAGTCTGCCTGCGCGGGATCGTGGGTGATCGCCGATATCTCGGCTGAGTGGTCGGCAAAGGCCTGCTCGAACGCCGGCAGGAACTGGTCCGGCGCGATCTCGGCAAACGGCGGGGTCTCGAATGGCGTCTGCCACGGCTTCAGCAGCGGATTGGCGGCGGACAAAGGCGCGTGGTTTTGCGGGTGGTTTTGTTGGGTTTCTGACATCGAAAATCCCGTCTAGTGTCCCGGTTCTGACATTCGTTTCCTATCGCAGCGCCCACTTTTACGAATGTCAGAACCAAAGGGACACTAGCAACTATGTGACTCTAGTGTGGCTTTGACTCTGACGTTCCTTCAAAGAACTCGCGGCAACACTGAAAGGAACGTCAGAGTCGCCACACTGGGTGCCGATTTCAAGGGTGACGCTATATCACGCGGTGGGGCTTTTTTGGGCCTTTTGCGCTTGATAGATGCCGCCTTTTCAGAGAGATTGCGGCCCGAAAACAGGATCAAACACCATGAACGCGCAACCGTCTCCGACCGGCAGCCGACAGATCGCCTGGCCCAGCGTCGTCACCGTCATCAGCGCGGCAATCCTGATCGGTGCTGAAGTGTTTGGAGCTGCTTTTGCCGGCGGCTGGGCGCTCGCGATCCTGTTTGGGCTCGACGACACCGGAGCCCACATCCTGCAAGCCGTGCTGTTTGCGCTCGGCGTCCTGATCATGATCGCGTTCATCCGCGCGGCACAGCGCGTCGAGCCGTTCACGCGCCGCGCGTGAGAAGGTCGAGGCAACGAAGCGCGCGCCGCTGCGTTCCCACCGTTACGCTTCGTTAAAGAAACTTAACGTCCATTCATTTTCATCCCGCGCTCGCCGCCTCGGCCGCGACGACGTAAGCACGCGTTAGGGAAATTTGTCCTTAGCCTAAAAAAAATGTTGCGAAGCGGATTCAAAAAGATTATTTGCGTCTTTGCCCAATTTCGCACGTGCCTGTGGTCGTGTGTCAGTCGGTAGGTATCCGGACAAGAGGCCGGACAGCCGCCAAGGGTTGAAGATACCGAGGGTCGCTTCAAGTCCAGACTTCCAAAAGTCGGTGACTTGAGAGGCCAGCATCTCTCTCCAGAGATGCCGTTGAAGGTCTCTTCTTCCTTTGCAACCGTGACTGGCAGCCGGAGGCGAACCGGCGCACCTCGTTCTCAACGGGGGACGCGACTTAAAGCAACGACGGATCGGGCTTTTTTGGTCTCTACCGGCATTCCACCGCCGGCGCGGGCTACTGAAAAGGCTTGTCCTTCATTGCCAGGTGTGCGGGCGGGAGCTTTCCCAACCAATCCACGGCAGCACAATTCGGTTTGAGGTTCTTGGCCTCGTCGCGTCTCCATCGTGCGACGACGGCCACGGCACCTACGACCGAGATCATTTTGAACGGGCCCAGTCGCTTGGGCCGTTTGGAGGGTGCTATGACCGAACGTATTCGGGAATTCCTGCGCAACCGTCGTAACGAGGGCCAGGACGTCGAGCCGTGCCTCGTCGTCGACCTCGAAGTCGTACGCGACAACTATCAGAACTTCGCCAAGGCGCTGCCCGACAGCCGTGTGTTCTACGCGGTGAAGGCAAACCCGTCCCCGGAAGTGCTGTCGCTGCTTGCTTCGCTCGGCTCGTGCTTCGATACCGCCACCGTGGCGGAGATCGAAATGGCACTGGCCGCGGGAGCGACCGCTGACCGCATCTCGTTCGGCAACACGATCAAGAAGGAGCGCGACATTGCGCGTGCCTTCGCGCTCGGCATTCGGCTGTTCGCAGTCGATTGCGCCGCCGAGGTCGAAAAGGTCGCCCGTGCGGCTCCGGCTGCGAAGGTGTTCTGCCGTATCCTCTACGACTGCGCCGGCGCCGAGTGGCCGCTGTCGCGGAAGTTCGGCTGCGACCCGGAAATGGCGGTCGACGTGCTCGACCTCGCCAAGCGCCTGGGCCTGGAGCCGTGCGGCATCTCCTTCCACGTCGGCTCGCAGCAGCGCAAGGTGAAGGCTTGGGACCGCGCTTTGGCGATGGCTTCCCAGGTGTTTCGCGACTGCGCCGAGCGGGGGATCAACCTGTCCATGGTCAACATGGGCGGTGGATTCCCGACCAAGTACCTCAAGGACGTTCCACCGGTCGTGACGTACGGCCGGTCGATCTTCCGCGCGCTGCGCAAGCATTTCGGCAACCAGATCCCGGAAACCATCATCGAACCGGGACGCGGCATGGTCGGCAATGCTGGCATCATCGAGTCCGAAGTCGTCCTGATCTCCAGGAAGAGCGACGAAGACGAGGTGCGCTGGGTGTACCTGGACATCGGCAAGTTCGGTGGTCTCGCCGAGACCATGGACGAGTCGATCCGCTACGCGATCAGCACCCCGCATGACGGGGCAGAGATGACGCCGTGCGTCCTCGCAGGCCCAACCTGCGATTCCGCCGACGTCATGTACGAGAAGCTGCCGTATCCGCTTCCGGTAACGCTTGAGATCGGCGACAAGGTGCTGATCGAAGGAACCGGGGCCTATACGTCGACCTACTCGTCGGTGGCCTTCAACGGTATTCCGCCGCTCAAGACCTACCACATCTGATCCTGCCTCTTTGAAGGCCTGACATCATCGGGAGCCGGCTCGCCGGCTCCCTCCCTGACATTGCCGATTTGGACAACGCAGCCACGGGCTTTGCCGCCCGTGGGCTGTGGGGACTGACGTGCCATGACTGCTTTGCGCAAGACCAACATCGCCCTCACCCCGAAAGCCGCTCCGTTCGCGATCCGTGCGGAGGAGGCTTCGGACGTCGTCGCCCGTGAAGCGCTGCTCGATGCCTGCTTTGGCGAGAACCGAAGCTTGCGCACCTGCCAGCGCTTGCGCGACGGACGCGCGCCCGCCGAAGGCCTTGCCTTCTCGGCGATGGCGGGAGGCTACCTGGTCGGAACGCTGCGGTTGTGGCACGTCAGCGCCGGGGGCATCCCGGCGCTCATGCTCGGCCCTCTTGCGGTAGAGGCATCCTCCCGCAAGTTCGGGGCCGGGACCGCGCTGATGGACCACGCGCTCGCGGCGGCGACGACGCGGGGCCATCGCGCGGTGATTTTACTCGGCGATGCGCCCTACTACGCCCGCTTCGGCTTCTCGTCTGAAAAGATGGCCGGGCTGTCGCTGCCGGGCCCGTTCGAGCGCGACCGCCTGCTTGGCCTGGAACTCATCCCAGGCGCGCTCGACGGCGCCTGCGGGATGATCGTTGCAACCGGCGCGAAGGCCAACCCTGTCAGGCGCGCGCCGCGCGCCCGTGCGGCGTAGCGGCCCATCATGCGCCAGAAATCGCCAGCCGCTCACGCGATCGCGCGTCTGCGTTATCGCAGCATCGTCACCACGATGCTGGTGATGGCGCTGAGCCTCCTGATCGTCCGGGATATCATTATTCTTCGATGGGGTTCGGCCACGCCGTCCTCCTCCGACGTGACACGGCGTTTGCCCTGATATAAAGGGCCGTCACGGTCATCCGAAGCCGAGGGTTCCATCATGTCCCGCCGTCTCATTTCCACGGGCTCGCCGTTCGAGAAGGCCGCCGGCTACAGCCGCGCGGTCGTCGACGGCGACTTTGCTTTCGTCGCGGGGACCACCGGCTACGATTACGCCACCATGACCATGCCGGCGGATGTCACGAGTCAGACACGAAACTGCTTCAAGACCATCGAAGCCGCCTTGAAGGAGGCCGGTTTCGCCATGGCCGATATTGTCCGCGCGACCTACTACCTCACCGACGTCAAAAATGCGGACGCCCATTTTGCGGTTTGCGGCGAAGCCCTCGGCAATATTCGCCCGGCCGCCACGATGCTGGTGGTCGCCGGCCTTCTAAGGCCCGAAATGAAGGTCGAGATCGAAGTCACCGCCAAGCGGCGCAGCCCGTAACGCGGCGTACCGCCTGAACCCTCCATTATTCGCCAGCACTTTTCCGGAGACACCATTCCCATGAGCCCCGCCCCGCAGATCTACGCGAAAATTTCCGGCCCCATTGTCATGATCGGCTTCGGCTCGATCGGCAAAGGCACACTGCCGATGATCGAGCGGCATCTGGATTATGATAAGTCGCGGATCACCGTGATCGATCCCAAGGACGAGGGGCGCAAGGCGCATTGCGAGAAACACGATGTACGCTTCATCCAGAAGGGCGTGACCAAGGACAATTACCGCGAATTACTGACCCCGCTGCTCACCGAAGGCGGCGGCGAGGGCTTTTGCGTTAATCTCTCGGTCGATACCGGCTCTACGGACATCATGGAGCTCTGCAACGAGCTCGGTGCTCTCTATATCGACACCGTCAACGAGCCTTGGCTGGGCTTCTACTTCGATTCGTCGCAGGGTCCGGGAGCTCGCTCCAACTATGCCCTTCGCGAAGTGACGCTGGCCGCCAAGAAGGCGCGGCCTAAGGGCTCGACGACGGCAGTCTCCTGCTGTGGTGCCAATCCCGGCATGGTCTCCTTTTTCGTCAAGCAGGCGCTTCTCAATGTCGCCGCTGATCTCAAGCTCAATGCCCCGAAGCCGAAGACCAGGGCCGAATGGGCGGACCTGATGCGACAGGCTGGCATCAAGGGCATCCACATCGCGGAGCGCGACACCCAGCGCTCCAAGACGCCGAAAGAGCCGGATGTCTTCGTCAACACCTGGTCAGTGGAGGGTTTCCTGTCGGAGGGCGTGCAGCCGTCCGAACTCGGTTGGGGCACTCATGAAAAATGGATGCCCGAGAATGCGCATACCCATGAAGCTGGCTGCGGCGCAGCCATCTATCTGATGCAGCCCGGCGCCAATACGCGCGTGCGCACCTGGTGCCCGACCCGCGGCGCGCAGTATGGCTTCCTCGTCACACATAACGAGTCGATCTCGATCTCCGATTACTTCACCGTGCGTGACGCGTCCGGCACGGCGATCTATCGGCCGACCTGCCACTATGCCTATCATCCTGCTGACGATGCCGTGCTGTCGCTGCATGAAATGTTCGGCCGCGCAGCGAAGATGCAGGAAAAGCACCACATCCTCGATGAGAACGAAATCGTCGATGGCATCGACGAACTCGGCGTGCTGCTGTTCGGCCATGACAACAATGCCTACTGGTACGGCTCGCAGCTCTCCATCGAGGAAACCCGCAAACTCGCGCCTTATCAGAACGCCACTGGCCTGCAAGTGACCTCTGCCGTGCTCGGCGGCATGGTGTGGGCGCTGGAAAACCCGAAGGAAGGCATCGTCGAAGCCGACGAGATGGATTACGACCGCCTGCTCGAAATCCAGATGCCGTATCTCGGCCCGGTGAAGGGCTACTACACCGACTGGACACCGCTCACCGATCGCCCCGGACTCTTCCCGGAGGACATCGATACGAGCGATCCGTGGCAGTTCAGGAACGTGCTGGTGCGATAAAGCTAGGCATTGTCGGCGCCTCGATCGTTTGAGTTCCCGGGAACGTGGCAGGGCACGCCGCGTTGCTTCTCCTTCAGATCGGAGAAAGCGCGATGGCCTTCAGCAGTTCGTCCTATTTCGTTGGCGTTGGAACCGCGCTAGCTGCGATCGCAGTTGGATTTGCGGGCGGAGCGATGATCACGACCAGCACCGTCCAACCGCCCAACAGGCTGGAACGCGTCGCTGCCGGTGCTGCGCCGCCTCCTTCGAGTGCGCCATCAAATGCAACGCCGGCTTCGACCGCGTCGTCGGGCCAAGTGTCGCAACAAACAAACGTGACACCGCCAGCGGCGCAGCAACAGCCCCAGTCTGTCGCGGCCGCCCCTTCTCCACCCGCTGATTCAGCACCGGTTCCGCAGCCTCAACCGCCCGCTCCAGTCTTGGCCAAGATTGATGCGGCAAACGCTCAACAGCCGACCAATGTCCAACAGGCTCCGCAAACGGCCAGGAGCGAGGACGCAGCACCCACGAGGACCGAGCGAACGAACGCCCGTTCAGTCGAACCGAACAGAGAAATATCTCGTTCGGCCGATATCAACAGGGAAACCTCTCGCAAACGAGGCGACGAGCGAAAATTTTCGGAGCGCAAACGGCGACAAGATCTGGACGAGGCAACCAACGTTGTTCGGCAGATGCCGCGTGACGGCGCGATCGACCGGGTCGTCGAAGAGGATGATGCGCCGCGCGTCATCGATGGTCCGCCACGCCGCTTTGGCTTGTTCGGAAGCGCCGAGGATTCGCCGCGCGCCCCGCCGCCTCCGCGTTTTGGCCTGTTCGGGAATTGACCGATTCTCATTTTCTTCTTCCGCCGGTCTGGTGATGTCGCCCCGTCATGCCGGCCTTGTACCGGGCATCCACGCCTTTTCTTTTCTCCAACCAAAACGTGGATGGCCGGGCATAGGCGAGCGGAAGCGACCTCGTCACTTCTTCATGTAGTCGAACGCGATGCTTCCGAGCCCCAACGTCAGATCGGCCTTGAAATGCAGCGCCGAGATCACCTCGCGTACCGGCAACCGCGCCACATCGGCCAACGCGTGCGGAAACAGGCCGAGCGCCGCCGGGCCGGTCCAGGCTTCCTTCAGTGTGATTTCTTCAAGTTGAAAGCGCACCAGCTCGCAGATGCGCGCGCTGCCGTCGACATGGGGAATGATCTTCAGAATGAAGTTCGGCGCTTTCATCCCCTTCAGCACCGTATCGTGGTCCACCGCGCGATGCTTGTAGCCCATGGTCCCCGATACACAGAGCACCGAACCGTAATGCAACGTGCCGACCAGCACGTCGCTTTCCACCTCGATCTTCGGCTTGGCGAGCTTTTTCGGAAATCCCCAGAGCTCGCGGCCGCCGGCGATCGGCGCGTCGTCATCGAGATACATCGCGTGGGTATAGGCACCCTCCTCGCCGTTGAGGCGAACCGGGATGACCTGCCCGGTTTCGGTGTAGTCACCGAAGCCCGTCGAGTCGGGCATGCGGATGAATTCGTATTTGACGATCGGCTCAACTACTTCAAGCGGTTCAGGCACCACGGCGGCGAGCGCCTCGGGATCGGTGCGATAGGTGATGACGAAATATTCACGGTTGAAGAAGCGGTAGGGCCCGGGCGGGAAAGACGGGCTGGTTAGCGGCATGGAATAGGCGTTTCGCCGGACATCCTCGATTTTCATAGACATTCTCCCGATGCGAGCCACGCCTCGCGCATGAGCGACAACTATCGGGGAGCAAGGTGACACAAACGAGACGAGCTCGCGCGGCCGATCTTGCGGTTTCTCGTGATAGTGAGCGAGATCCGATACAGCGAAGCCCGGTCGTTGCGGGCTACTTCGACTGTATCGGTGGCGCCATCTTTTCCGGCGGCGCGGGCGGAAGGGCTGCCTTCGCGCCCTCTTTCTGGGCCTCCGTGGTCGGCGTTGCCGGCTCAGGCGCCGGCGTGGTCGGACGTGTCCCGCCGGGTTTCGATTCCGCGGGCTTATCACTGGTCGTATCGGACGGTGAGCCCTGCAAGGGTGGCGTTGCCTGCGCGAGTTGAACGTTGGCGCGTGTCGTTGCGACGAGCGAGAAACCGGTCAGCACCAGTCCCGCCGCCAGCATGGCTGACGCGAGGAAAAATTCCGTCCGGCGCTTTCGATCGTTCGGCAACATCGCTTTTCACCTACAAATAGTTTGCAGGCGTTAACGGGTCCGGGAAGGCGTTGTTCCCGGGAACTTAAGGCTCACTTACAGCGTCAGCAAACCCGCTTCGCCGTCTTCCGCCGCGAAAGCGAGCAAAGTACCCTTCGCGCTCCAGGCCAGCGCTGCAATTGCAGCGCCACCGTTGCGATGGACCAGGATTTCTGCGCCATCTGCCATGCGCACCATCAACATGGTGCCGTCTTCATAGCCCGCGGCGAAAATAGCCTGATCGGGGTGACAGGCGACCGCCGTGACGCGCGCTTTCAGCGGCGCCAGCATCGCGGGCTCCTTGCCCATCGGGCCGTCCTTGCTGGCAAACGGCCATATGATCACGGTGTCTGCACCCGAGGTCGCCAGCGCCTTGCCGCCCGCGCTCCATGCCATCGAGCGCACGCGGCCGGGATAGCCGGTCATGCGCATGTGCCGGTTGTCGGCGAGCCGCCAGCCATGCAGCGCCGGCTCGTGCATCGCGGTCACCAGAAACTTGTTGTCCGGACTGAAGGTCACCGCCAGATGCGAACCCGCCCATGCCAGAAATTCCGGCTGCGCGGCCATGTTGGGAAACCACAGCGTCACGCCGTTATAATGCGCGACCGCGAGCCGCAAGCCTTTCGGCGCGAAAGCGAGCCCGCCGACGGTTGTCGGCACATCGAGCGATTTCTGCTGGTCCTTGCTGCTACGAATAAAGGCGGTCTTGCCCGCCGACCAGGCGACGGCGCCGTCCGGATGCAGCGCGACATTGTCGATCCAGCGCCGCTTCGAATCGGTCGCGATCACGCCGGTTTCGCCTTTGGCGTTGAGGCTGACGACCTTGCCATCATCGCCACCAGTGACGACACGCGTCCCGTCGGAGGTGGCGCACAGAATGCCGCCGCCATGGACAGAGACCGCGACAGGATCGCCATCGCCCGCGACCACGAAGATATTTTCTTCGGCCCCAACGAAGGCCGCGCTATCCCCGAGAAAATGCACGGCGCTGAGCGGCGCGCCGATTGCGAGGCTGCGCACCTTCTCGGTCACGGAAATGATGGAGGCGGATTCGCCCGGCTCGAAATCGGTCATTGCGTAACGATACAGCGCTCGAAACCTTCGCGGATCATCGCTTCCGGCAATTCGCGGCCGATGAAGACGAGCCGGCTCAGGCGCGGCTCGCCGTTTTTCCATGGCCGCTGGTGATCGCCCTCCAGCATCATATGCACGCCCTGGAAAACGTAACGCTCGTCATCGTCGCTGAAGGAGAGGATCCCTTTCGAACGCAGTATCTTCTGCCCCTCACTCGCGACGAGACCCTGCAACCACGGCATGAACCTGGCCGGATCAAGCGGCTTGTCGGTGCTCAAGGACAACGATTGCATGTCTTCGTCGTGGTAATGCTTCAGGCCGTGCCCATGACCATGGTCATGATGGTGGTGATGGTCATGATCGTGGTGATGATGATCGTCCCCGGCTTCGAGGAACTCCGGTTCGATCTCCAGGATGCGATCGAGATCGAACGCGCCGCGCTCGAGCACGTCCGACAGCGCGACCTTGCAGCGCTCGGTACGATGCAGTTTGGCATAGGGGTTGATGCCCCTGATCCGCGCCTCGACCTCGGCCAGTTCGGCCGTTGAGACGAGATCGGTCTTGTTGAGCACGATGACGTCGGCAAACGCGATCTGGTTCTTGGCTTCCGGCGCATCCTTCAGGCGATCGCTCAGCCATTTCGCGTCAGCCACCGTCACCACCGCGTCCAGGCGCGCGTTCTTCTGCACGTCTTCATCGACGAAGAAGGTCTGGGCTACCGGCGCGGGATCGGCGAGCCCGGTGGTCTCGACAATGATGGCGTCGAACTTGCCCTTGCGCTTCATCAGGCCCTCGAGGATGCGCACGAGGTCGCCACGGACCGTGCAGCAGACGCAGCCGTTGTTCATCTCGAAGACTTCTTCGTCGGCGCCGATGATCAGATCGTTGTCGATGCCGATCTCGCCGAATTCATTGACGATGACAGCGTATTTCTTGCCGTGGTTTTCCGACAGGATGCGGTTGAGCAGCGTGGTCTTGCCGGCGCCGAGATAGCCCGTCAGCACGGTTACGGGGATTTTTTGCACTGGAATTTTGGAGGACGTCGGTTCGGACATGATTACTCCGGAAGGCGGTCATTAGCGCGCTAGTTGGCCAGCGCGCTCGTCAGCGTTCTTATATTGTGCCTGACCATATCAATGTAAGTGGGGGAATCGCCCTTTTCATCGGTCAAAGCGTCGGAATAGAGCGTCCCGCCGACCCTGGCGCCAGTCTCCACCGATATTCGCTGCATCAGGCGGGGGTCGCCGATCCGCTCCAGAAATACCGCAGGTATGCGTTCGGCTTTGACCTGCGCGATGATTTTTGCAACGTCCCGCGCGCTGGGCTCGGCTTCGGTGGAGACCCCAACCGGCGCGATGAACTGGATGCCGTAGCGGGCGGCGAAATAGCCAAAGGCATCGTGGGTCGATATCACCCTGCGGCGATTTTCCGGAATCTTGCCGACCGCCTGCCGCACCTCGGCGTCCAGCGCCTCGAGTTTGGCCAGATACGCTACCGCATTTTGCCGAAAATGATCCGCATCCGGCGGGTCGGCTGATATCAGCGCGTCGCGGATATTGGCGATGTATCTTTCGGCATTGGCCACCGATTGCCAGGCATGCGGATCGGCATCGGAGCCGGCCTTCAGCGGCGTAATACCCGATGTTGCTGTTACGATCGAGGCCCTGTTGCCGGCGGCCTGAAGCAGACGCGGCAGCCAGCCCTCAAGACCAAAGCCGTTGATGACCAGCAATTTGGCGTCGGCAATCTTGCGCACATCCGATGGCGTCGGCGTGTAGACATGCACGTCGCCGTCGGGACCGACCAGCGTCGTGACCGCGACGCGATCGCCGCCGACGTTCTTCACAAAATCGCCGAGGATCGAAAAACTGGCGACCACGTTCAGGCGTGTTTGCGCGTGCGCGGGGCTTATGCCGAGCGATATCGCCAAGGCCAACAGAAGACCGCGCCAGAGAAGAACGTGCCAGCCTCGCATCGCACGCCTCACGCTTCGAGATGAGGTGCGGGAAACAACTGCCTGACCACGCCGCGTACATTGCCGAACAGGATCGAGACGATATAGAGCGCGGCCGAGACCAGGATGATCGCGGGTCCTGAGGGAATGCGGGTCTGGAACGACAGCACCAATCCGGCATAACCGGAGATGATCGCGCTTACTACCGCGATCGAAATCATGCCGGTCAGTTCGCGCGACCAGAACCGCGCCGTGCCCGCCGGCAGGATCATCAGGCCGACTGCGAGTAGCGTGCCAAGCGCCTGAAAGCCATTGACCAGGTTGACGACCACGAGCGCCAGAAACGTCAGATGCGCGAGCGCGCCGGCGCGGCTGACGGTGCGCAAGAACAACGGATCGACGCTTTCGATCACGAGCGGCCGGTAGATCACCGCAAGCACGATCAGGGTGAGCGTGGCGTTGAAGGCGACCACGAGCAGCGTCTGGTCATCCATCGCGAGGATGTTGCCGAACAGCACATGCAGCAGATCGATATTGGTGCCCTTCACGGAGACAATGGTCACCCCGAGCGCCAGCGACGCCAGATAGAAGGTCGCCAACGAAGCGTCTTCCTTCAGATCGGTGGTGCGCGACACCACGCCCGCCAGAAGCGCTACCGCGAACCCCGCGATCAGCCCGCCCGCGGTCATAGCAAACAGATTGAGGCCCGAGAGCAGGAAGCCGACGGCCGCCCCCGGCAGGATGGCATGCGCCATCGCATCACCCACCAGGCTCATCCGCCGCAACATCAGGAACACCCCGATCGGCGCCGCACCAAGCGAGAGCGCCACCACGGCGGCGAGCGCCCGGCGCATGAATTCGAATTCGATGAAAGGCGCGATCAGCGCGTCATAGATCATGGTTTAGGCAGCCCTTGAGGCGTCTGCGTCGACAACGCAGGCGGCGGCACTGTCGTCGAAGGCCTCGCACATCCGCCGCGCCTCGGTGAGATTTTCTGATGTCAGCACCTCGGCCGTTGCGCCCCAGGCCACCTTGCCGCGCGCCAATAGCAAGGTCTCGGGGAAACGGGCGCGCACGAGATCCATATCGTGCAGTGCCGCCAGCACGGTGCGCTTCTCGGCATGCCATTGCTCGACCAGCGCCATCAGGTCGGCCGAGGTTTTGGTATCGATGGCGTTGAAGGGCTCGTCGAGCACGATCAATCGCGCATCCTGTAACACCACCCGCGCAAACAACATGCGCTGCATCTGGCCGCCCGACAGCGTGCCGATGCCGCGATTTTCAAACCCGCTCAAGCCCACTGCGGAGAGCGCCTGCGCGACACTCGCACGGGCCTCCTTGCCGACGCCGCCGAAAAAGCCGGTCCGGCGCCACAGCCCGGTGCCAACGAAGTCGAACACCGAAATCGGAAAGCTGCGGTCGATGTCGGCGCTTTGCGGCAGGTAGGCGATATCCCTGGCGCCAATGCCGCCGGTCACAATGGTGCCTGCCAGCGGCTTGAGGATGCCGACGAGCCCACGAAACAGCGTCGACTTGCCGGCGCCGTTGGGACCGACGACGGCGAGCAGCGCGCCGGCTGCGACCTCACCGCTCAAGTGGTGAACGGCGGGGTGGCGGTCATAGCCCAGCGTGACGTCCCGAAATTGCAGTTGCGCCGACATCGTCACTTCATCGCCAGCCAGACGAACGCCCAGAGCGCGGCGCTGACCGCGACGGCCGCCGTAAACCGCGAAAGCACCGTCATGCGCAAAATCGACCAGGTGACCGGCTGCGCGGGGTGCGGTGCAGCTGGGCCATGGCTATGGGCGTGGGGGTGCGGATGGGCGTGATCGTGGGAGTGGGAAGACACCATCATTCAATGTTATAATATAACATTGGATGAGTCCACCGGAGCGGACCTGAAGGCTCCTCAGACCATCGACCGCACCAAAGCGAGCCCGGCAAACAGGCCGACAATCGACAAGACCACCGACCCCAGCACATAAAGCGCCGCAAGCCCGAGTTCGCCGCGCTCATAGAGCAGCCCGGCATCCAGCGAGAATGCCGAGAAAGTTGTGTAGCCGCCGAGGATGCCGGTCATCAGAAACAGCCGCCACGACTGGGCGGCATCGCCCTTGAAGGCGAGATAACCGGCGATCAGGCCCATGATGGTCGAGCCGGTGATGTTGATGATGAATGTGTGGTACGGGAAATGGGTCCCGAGAAATTTCGGGCAAATCACGTTTACCGTGTGGCGCAGCACCGAGCCGAGGCCGCCGCCGACAAAAACCAGAAGATAGTTCATCGTATCATTCCATATCTCAAACCACCGGCATCGCAAGCTTTGCCGCAAGCCGGCTACGCCCGCAAGCGCAGCGAATTAGCAAAAGCCAACGAAAAAGCGGCAGCCTGAGGCTGCCGCTTTTGATGAAACCGATGCGATGCCGATCAGGCCTTGCCGAGCAGCTCGTCGACATATTCCCAATTCACGAGGTGATCGACGAACGCCTTCAGATAATCGGGGCGACGATTGCGATAGTCGATGTAGTAGGAATGCTCCCAGACGTCGACGCCGAGGATTGGCGTGGCGCCGTGCACCAGCGGGTTTTCGCCGTTGGGCGTCTTGGAGATTTCGAGCTTGCCGCCCTTCACCGACAGCCAGGCCCAGCCCGAGCCGAACTGGCCGACGCCGGCCGCGGCAAAATCGGTCTTGAATTTCTCGAGACCGCCGAGGTCTTCGTTGATCTTCTTCTCCAGACGGCCGGGCAATTTGGTGCCGCCGCCGTTGGGCTTCATCCACTTCCAGAACTGGATGTGATTGTAGTGCTGGCCGGCATTGTTGAAGAGCGGCGCGTTCTTGCCGAACGAGCCCTTGACGATTTCCTCCAGGGACTTGCCCTCGAATTCGGTCCCCTTCAGCAAATTATTGCCGTTGGTCACATAGGCCTGGTGATGCTTGTCGTGATGGAATTCCAGCGTTTCCTTCGACATATATGGCGCAAGCGCGTCATGGGCATAAGGAAGATCGGGGAGCGTGAAGGTCATGGGGTCATGTCCGAAAATGGTGGGAGACAAACTCTAACGGGAACCCTTATAGAAGGTTCCAATCCGCTTAGACACACTGAATTTGCCGTGACCGGACGGTCTGCTATCCACGCGCCTGCCCGGCTCAGGGATCATATCGCCGTGCGGCATTTAGAATTCAGTCGTTTCCATGCCGGCTCCGGTATTTTACCAGGCGGATACAGAGGGGCGTGATGAGTATCGAAATCGAGATTGTGAACGGCGGTCAATCCGGGCCGTTGGTCGAGAGGCTGTTCGCGCAGTCATTGACGGCTGAAGAGGGAGACGCCGCCGCCTGGCGCCATATCAAGTGGGCGGATCCGGATTTGCGCGTGCTGATCGACGCGCCCGACGGCGAACCCGCCTGTCATACCGGTATTTTCTTCAGGACCGTGACCTGGAACGGCCAGAAAGTTCACGTCGGCGGCATTGGCCAGGTCGCCACTCGCCCCGATTGCCGGCGCCGCGGCTATGCCAGCATCGCGCTTGAGGCCGCCGTTCGCACCATGCGCGATCACGACGCCGCACAATTCGCGCTGTTGTTCTGCGAGCCGAACATGAGCGAATTCTATCGGTCGCGGGGCTGGCATGCATTTACCGGAGCGGTCTATGCCGAGCAGCCGGAGGGGCGGATTCACTTTGAGATCATGGCGCCGATGGTGCTGGATCTGAAGCGGCGCGCGCCAACACTCGGGACGCTTGACCTGTGCGGGCTGCCCTGGTGAGGGACCCGAGTGGCGGACTTGCGGGAATGCCATTTGTTGCTATGCAGTCCCGGTTGTAGCCGGAGAGGTAAATGTCTCGCAGATTCGAATTCGTCGTTGTCGCGCTGGTCGCTTTCTTGGTCGCAATCCCTGCAAAGGCCCAAAACACCGCCGGCAGCCCGGACGGCATTTGGCTGACCCAGGCAGGCGATGCAAAAGTACGTGTCTCGAAGTGCGGCTCGGGGATTTGCGGGGTCGTGGTCTGGCTGAAGGAGCCGATCGATCCTCTGACCGGAAAGCCGCAAGTTGACGACAAGAACCCCAATCCCTCGCTGGCAAAGCGGCCCATCATCGGGATTTCGTTATTCTTGGGCATGCGTCCGGCCGGGCCCGGCCAATGGTCGGGCCAGATTTATAACGCCGACGACGGCAAGATCTATGCGAGCAAGGTCTCCGTCACCGGGCCGGCGACGCTGAAGGTCGAAGGTTGCGTCGGCGCGCTCTGCGGCGGCGAGGACTGGAGCCGCAGCTCACGCTGACGTGAAGTTCAGGATTGTCGCGGTAGCGTCGCCTTCAAGGCGGTCGCGGCCGAGGCGTATCCGCCTCGCGCGCCGTCGATGAAATGGACGTGATCGCTGCGTATCGCCGACGGGGTAAAGCAGGTCATCATCGCGGCATCCTGCCGGTGAAGGCCATATCGTGCGATGCCCGCGGATGACGCCGCAGCCAGGCGCGCGCTCAACTCGCGTTCGAGTTCCGGCGTACAATCGAGCACCATCCGCAGGCCATCGTCGTATTTCCGGAAGTCGGAATTCTCCACGAGCTGTTGCACGTAGATGTGCGGAACGAATCCGCCGACCTTGATGCCGAAACGCATGATAAAATAATAGAACAGGGTCCAGGCGAATACACGCAGCCGCCGGGTCAACAAAGCGCCTCCGCGCTGTGCCCGCGCCTCGAATTCGACGCCGGCCGGCGGCCAGCGCAGCGGCGGCCCGCCCGGCGGCACCGGCCGGCCGGAGTCGGGACTGCGCTCGACCAGCACGACAATGTCGTCGATCAGCCGGCGATAGGCGACGGGATCCGCGCCCTGAACCGGCATCACCAGCACCGCGAGAATGAGACCACGTACCGCCGGTATCTCCTCGAACCGGCATGAAAGCCCCGAGAGATCGGGCCGTGTACCCGGCGGCGCTGGCGCGACCGCAAACTCGCCGCGCTTCATGGCAACGTCAGCCCAGCCGAGACCGCCGCCGGAAAACATCGCATAAGAAAGATTCGGCGAGGGCCCGAAACGCGCGACGCGAACGTCCAGCCCCTGCGCGTGTATCGCGGCGACCGGTATCAGCGCCACCCGCATCTCGAGGTCGAGGTCTTCCTTGACCCAGGCGGAGGTCGCCGCCAGTGCCTGCCGCGTGCGCTCCAGATCGTCCGGCGCAACCGCGAAGCTTGCGCCGTCGCCGCCGAACACAAACGGGAATTCGCGGCCCTCAAGGGCGTTGGTCACGGCCGCAATGACGGCGGCGCCGGCCATATTGACCGCCTTGTAGCGCGCTTGCGCGATCGCCTTGGTCGACTCGACGATATCGGCAACCCCGATGCTCCAGTCGGACGGCAACGGCGCGTAGAGTGACGGGTCCATCAGCCGCGTGAAGCCGCGAAACACCGGAATGGTGCCGTAGAATTTGTCGCTGCCGTTGGATGCGGTCATGGCGCGCGGTGCTTGCTGGGCTTTTCGGTCATGAGATACGGAGGAGACGGCAGGATAGGTTCAGCGCCTCACCGATTGACCGGGTCAAATCGTCACGGCACCGAGAGAGATATACCGATAAAGCTATATCGGCGTCCGGTCGAATTGAAGCGTCAAGCCGTATTCCCGGCGTCCACCGTCAGGACCGTGCCGGTGATGTTGCGGCCGCCCTCACTCAGCAGATATTCCACCATGCTGGCCACGTCACCGGTTTCCGGCAGGCGGCGGAGCGCGCTGCGGCCCGCAATGCGCTGACGCTGCTCGGGGCCGAGGCTGTGCGTCAGTTCGGTGTCGATAAAGCCCGGCGCGATAGCGTTCACCGTGATGCCGAGCTTGCCGACTTCCCGCGCCAGCGAACGCGTGAAGCCGGTCGCGGCGGCTTTCGTCGCGCCGTAAACCGACAGGCCATTATAGCCGGTCGAGGCGATGATCGAGGACATGTTGATGATCCGGCCGCCGGCGCCGTCGGCCATCATGTGGCGCACGACATATTTGGTCAGAATGATCGGCGAGAGCACGTTGAGGCGCGTCAACGCTTCGATTTCGCTGTTGTGCATCGTGGCAAGCAGGCCTTCGGTGCCCAGGCCGGCATTGTTGACGAGGCCGAAGATCGCGCCGAATTCGTCGCGCAGGCTTTTCACGAAAGCGGGAATGGCATCGACCTCGCCGAGGTCGAAGGGACGGAAATGAATCTGCCCGCGGCCTTCTTTCCCGGCGACACCGATGGCCTCACGCAACTCGTCGCTTTCGCGGCGCGCCACCGCGATCACGTGATAGCCGCTGCCGGCGAGCCTTTGCGCGATCGCAAGCCCGATGCCCCGGCTGCCGCCTGTAACGAGAATATTATGCATCTGATCGCGCGAGCTTTCCGGCCGCCGTGATCTCGAGTTTTTCGACAAACTTGATCATGGCAGGCACCTTGTGGGGCGCGAGGCTCGCCCGGCAATCGGCAACGATACGGCGCTTGATGTCGTCGCTTCGGCTCGCATCGCAGCCGTCGGCAAGAACAACGTCGGCGACCACGATGGCGCCGGTGATCGGACTTTTGCGTGCCTTGACACGCGACATCCGCACCGCGTCATCGCGGTTGATCACGGCTTCGATTTCTTCGGGGTGAACTTTCAATCCGCCGATATTGATGATGCCGCCACGGCGGCCGACAAAGTGATAGCGGTCGCCGCGCAGTTCGACCATGTCGCCGGTATCGACGAAACCCTCGTCGTCCGTCAGCGCGCCGGCAAGACGGCCGACATAGGCATGCGCCGCGCGCCGCGAACGGATCAGAAGACAACCGTCCACGACCTTCATCTCGACGCCGTCGCGGCTCACGCCGATCATGTCGGCGGGAAAACCTTCGCGCCCGTCATTGACGGCAAAGCCGACGCCGGCTTCGGTCGATGCATACGCATGGCCGATCGAGCTTTGCGGAAAAGCTTGATGCAGCCCGCCGAGCACCGCCTGGTCGGCGATTTCACCGGAGAGGCGGACATAGCGTGGCGAGAAGGCCGAGGCCGCACCGCTCATCAACAGCTTGCGCCAGTGCGAGGGCGTGCCGGAAATATGCGTGACGGCTTTTTCGTTCAACCGAGCGACGTGGTCGGCAGGAGCTTCGCCGGGCTTCGACAGCACCAGCGATCCGCCGCCGATGATCGCGCGCAGGAAAATCTGCAAGCCGCCATATCTGCGGATGTCGTAAAACGTCGCCCAGGTCGGCCGGGAACCGCGGGCCGGACCGTCGGCCGCGATCGCTCCGGGCGCGGGGTGCAGCCATCAATTCTTCACTGGCGGTAACGACCAATGAAATTCCCAATGATACAAAACGATCGGGCTGATCAGTGACGACAGCGTCGATGTCAGCGTCTTCGATCAGGCCCTGAAGGTGGTCGATGTTGATATCCGGCGGGCACAGCAGCATGCGCCGCGCGAGGCCGTCGACCTCGAGCATCACGAGACTGGCGAGAAATTGGCTGGAAACAGCCAGCAACACTGAGCGGCCGGAAAGTTCCGCCAGGCGGCCCTTCAGGCAGGTGCGATCAGATAGTTCCGTCAGCGATGCTGCGTGCCGCGCGTCCGAGAGCGTGCGGCCCTTCAGGCCGGGATCGAGAAAATCACGCAGCGCGAAAATTTCACGCGGGGACATTTTCATAGGCCTTGATGAAGTCGCCTATCGTAAGTGGAAAGCTTGCATCCGCCGATATAGTAAACGGATCGACGCCAAGATCATCTTC
>NZ_JBEKRB010000006.1:0-154766 GCF_049519115.1 Bradyrhizobium sp. | reverse complement strand
AGATCCTCAGGGAACCAGAACCGCGGCGCCTTCGAAGCGGCCCGCGCGGAGATCGGCAAGGGCCTTGTTGGCTTGCTCGAGGGGGTAGCTCGTAGTCTTGGTGACGACACCGATGTCGGGCACCAGGCGCAGGAAATCGATACCGTCCTGCCGTGTGAGATTGGCGACCGACACGAGTTGCCGCTCCTCCCACAGTAGTCCATAGGGGAAGCTTGGAATGTCGCTCATGTGAATGCCGGCACAAACGACACGGCCGCCCTTGCGCACCGCCTTCAGGGCCAGAGGCACGAGACCACCAACGGTCGCAAAGATGATCGCGGCATCAAGCGGCTCGGGCGGCAACTCGTCGGATCCGCCGGCCCATTTGGCGCCGAGGCTCCGCGCAAAATCTTGCGCGGCGACATCTCCCGGCCGCGTAAAGGCGAATATCGATCGCCCCTGCCAGACCGCGACCTGTGCCAGGATGTGCGCCGCCGCACCAAATCCGTATAGGCCTAGTCGCCTGCCGTCGCCGGCAATCACCAGCGAGCGCCAGCCGATCAAGCCGGCGCAGAGCAAGGGGGCGAGTGCGACATCTTCGCCCTTCTCTCCAAGAGGAAAGGCAAAGCGCGCGTCAGCGATGGTTGCGGTCGCAAAGCCGCCATCGCGCGTAAAGCCGGTGAACAGTGGATGATCGCAAAGATTTTCGCGGTGCTCGACGCAATAGGGGCAGATGCCGCAGGTGTGACCGAGCCAGGGAATGCCGACGCGTTCACCCATCCGCAAGCCCTCGACGCCAGTACCGACCGCATCGATCCGACCGACGATCTCGTGACCCGGGATGATGGGCAGATGGGGATCAGGCAGTTCGCCATCGACGACATGCAGGTCGGTACGACAGACGCCGCAGGCTGAGACCTTCACGCGAATCTCGCCCGGCCCAGGATGTCGATCGGGCAGATCGGTCCATTCCAGCGCCGTTTTGAGTTTCCTGAGCACCATCGCCTTCATAGTCGTATCCTTGTTCGCATTGAAAGCCCCGCCTTCCGGTGGGCAGGACGGGTTCGGGGTGACGGATCTGGAACAGGGGCGAAAGCGTTCCTTAATTCTGACCGTTCAACAGCGGTTTGAGCTTCTGAAGCACGCGCGGGAGGGCGTTCGGCAAGTCTTCCGCGACCAAGCCCAATCCGTATTCTGTGGCTGCTGCACCATGCAGCCAAACCGCGGCTGCCGCGGCCTCGAAGGGCGCCATTCCCTGGGCGAGTAGCGCAGCGACAAAGCCTGTCAGAACATCCCCACTTCCTCCAGTTGCGAGTTGCGCCGGGGCGTTGGAATTGATGATCGCGCGTCCATCAGGAGCGGCGATGACGGTGTCGGGGCCTTTGAGCACTACCACGGCCTTGGATTCTTTCGCTGCACTTCGTGTACGTTGCAGCTTGTCGCCTTCGAAATGAAACAGCCGCATGAATTCGCCAGCGTGTGGGGTCAGTACACACGGGCCAACGATCGCTTGAAACAGATCATCCGGCGCCTCGGCGAATGAGGTTAGAGCGTCAGCGTCAAGCACCGCCGCGCGCTTGGTCGCGAGCGCGGCGAGGACGAATTGCCTGGTCGAAGTGCCAACACCAGAGCCGGGCCCGATCGCAATGACGTTGCGGCGCTCGTCAGCCAGCAATGCCTCGAAATCCCGCAAGCCGTCAAAGCTGCGAACGATCGCGTTGATCAGAGACGTCGCATAAATGCTCCATACCTTGGCGGGCGCAGCGAGCGTTACCATACCGGCCCCCGCGCGCGATGCGGCCTGGACGGTCATTCGACTGGCGCCCGTTATCGTCTCGCCACCAAGGATCAGTACCTCGCCGCGCTTGTACTTGTAGCTTTCAGGCTGCGGCCAGGGGTAACCGGCGAGCCAAAGGTCGGGACCGTTCTCCCAAGTGTTCGGTGCGATGTCGTCGAGCACAGTGGCCGGTAAGCCGATGTCGGCCACCAGTATATCGCCGCAAAGTCCGCGGCCCGGATACAGCAAATGGCCAGGCTTCTTGCGAAAGAAAGTCACCGTAAGGTCGGCCCTCGCAGCGGCGCCAAGAATCATCCCGGACGCTCCATCAAGGCCGCTGGGAACATCAACCGCGCAGATGGGTATTCGGCGCACTTTTAGCGACTCCACAAGCTCGCGGGCCTTGCCGTCCAAGGGTCGCGAAAGACCCGCGCCAAAAATCGCGTCGATCACGATACCGGCGCCTTCCAGGCTCTCGGACGAGAACGGCGCCAGAGGATCTTTCCAGAGGCTGGCGGCGTGGGCGGCCTCACCGGTGAGCTTTTCGCGAGAACCGAGCAGAGCCAATTTCACGGGCCAACCCGCGGCCGCGAGGTGACGCGCAGCGACAAAGCCGTCTCCGCCGTTATTTCCAGGCCCGCACAGCACGGTCACCGGCCGCATAGGCCATCGTGCTCCGACCGCCACCGCGACCGCACCGCCAGCCGCCTCCATCAGGCCAAACCCAACGCCGCTCGCCGCGGCCGCCCGGTCGGCGTCACCCATTTGTATGGGCGTCAAGAGGGCGAGTTCGCCCTCTTGGAATCTCTTGTCCGCGGTCACGTCGCTCACCTTGCACCTAACCAACGTTGGCTGCTTCCACCTTCTTTGCCGTGGGGGCTTTCGTTTGTTTGCCGTCCGGCTTGTTTCCGACAAAGTCCAGAACCACGCGACCCGCGATCTTTCCGTGCTCGAGTCTGCCGAAGATTTCGTTGATCGCCGACAGTGGCTGCGGCTCGATGTCGGCCTTGATCTTGCCTTCGGCGGCGAACGCCAGGGTCTCGGCCATATCCTCGCGATTACCGACGAAGGAGCCACGAATGGTGATGCAGTTCGCGACCACATCAAATAAGGGAACAGGAAAATCACCCGGCGGCAGTCCGACCAGAACACAGGTGCCACGCTTGCGCGTCATCCCGACGCCCTGCTTGAACGCGCCGAGCGAGGGTGCCGTGATCAGGACCCCGTGCGCTCCGCCACTAGTGGCCTTCTTGACCGCCTCCTCCGGTTCGCCGTGCTTGGCATTGACAACGAAATCGGCGCCCATTTTCTTGGCCAGTGCAAGCTTGCCGTCATCGATATCGACAGCGCAGACCCGAAGACCCATCACCTTGGCATATTGAATCGCAAGGTGCCCGAGGCCCCCGGCGCCGGAGATGACGATCCACTCGCCCGCCCTCGCTTTTGTTTCCTTGATTCCTTTGTAGGTGGTGATACCTGCGCAGATCAGCGGCGCAGCCAGCTTTGGATCGAGTCCATCAGGGATACGAGCGACGTAATTCGGATCGGCGATGAGATACTCGGCGAAACCGCCGTTCCTGGTGTAGCCACCGAATTCGGCGTCGGCACAGACCGTCTCCCAAGCGGACAGGCAATGCTCGCAATGGCCGCAGGCCGAGTAAAGCCACGGCACTCCGACCCGGTCGCCCTCCCTGACAAGCTTGACCCCGGTCCCGACCGCAGCGACGCGGCCGATAGCCTCGTGACCGGGAATGAACGGCAGCTTCGGCTTCAGCGGCCAATCGCCGGTCGCGGCATGGAGGTCGGTGTGACAGACGCCGCAGGCTTCGGTCCTGACCAGGATCTGGCCCGGGCCAGGTGAAGGAATCTCCCACTCCTGCTGCACCAGCGGCTTACCGAAGTGCTCGACGACGGCGACCTGCATTTTACCGGCCATTGGGTGACTCCTTTTTTGTGGTTAAATCGATTGAACTAGCTGGCCGCCGGCTTAAGCGGCGGCTTTGGTTCCCAAGGCACGGACTGCCTCGATCATCTTTGTCAGCACGGCAGCGGCATCGCCGTAGACCATGTCGCAATTGTCGCCGTAGAACAGCGCATTGACGATGCCGGCATAGCCTTTGCCCTGGCCGCGCTTCACGACATAGCCTTCTTGGCTTTGTCGGCGTTCAGGATCGGCATGCCGAAGATCGGCGAAGATTTTTCGGTTCGCGCGGCCGGGTTCACCACGTCATTGGCGCCGATCACGAGTGCCACATCAGTATTGGAAAATTCGTCGTTGATGTCCTCAAGCTGGAAAATCATGTCATAGGGAACCCCGGCCTCGGCCAGCAGGACGTCCATCTGGCCGGGCATTCGCCCCGCCACCGGATGGACCGCGAACTTGACCGAGACCCCCGCGGCCTGCAGCAGCTTGACGAATTCGTAGAGCTTCTGCTGTGCTTGCGCGACGGCAAGACCATAACCGGGCACGATAATGACCGACGCGGCATAGCGCATGAAAATCCCGGCATCGCTCGCCTCGACCGGCTTCAGGCTGCCCTTGATCTCGCCCTGCTCCTGCTGAACGACCGTACCGAAGTTCGTGAACAGGATATTGCTGATCGAACGATTCATCGCCTTTGCCATCAGCAGCGTCAGCAGCGTGCCGGCGGCACCGACCACCATGCCGGCGATCATCAGCGCCGGGTTCTGCAGCACGAACCCCTCGAGGCCGACCGCAAGCCCGGTGAACGCGTTGTAGATCGAAATCACGACCGGCATGTCCGCGCCGCCGATCGGCATCGTCAGCAGGACCCCGAAGAGCAGTGCCGCGCCAAAGAAGATGTAGATCAGCTGGGGCGTCGCGACCGACGAGGTGATGAGGCCGTGCGTCACGGCCACGATGTACCCGCCAATCGCCAGCGTCACCAGGGCAACCAGGCCATTGAAGATCTGCTGACCATGGAACCGCAAAGGCGTCTTGAGGATCTCATCCAGCTTGGCCCAGGCGATCAATGAGCCGGACAACGACACGGCGCCGATCAGCGCGCCGAACAGGGTAACAACCAATTGGGTAATGCCGTCAGCCTTGTTGCCGAACAGTTCGACCGCGGCGATCGCGGCGGCAGCGCCGCCACCCATACCGTTATAGATGGCGACCATCTGCGGCATGGCGGTCATCGCCACCTTCCTGCCGGCCCACCAGGCGATCCCGCCGCCCAGAACGAGGGCAATGATGGACAGAGCGATATTGACCATTAGCTGCGGCTTGGCGGCGGCATCGATATTCAGCGCGTAGAGGAAGCTCGCGATCACGGCGACCGCCATACCTATCCCGGCGAGCTTGATCCCGGAAGGAGCGGTCACCGGCGAGGACATGCGCTTGAGGCCGTACATGAAGAGAAACGCCGCGCCGAGATCGATTATGCCGATAATGAGCTGTGAAATGATCGTCAACATATCGGTGCTCATGCTTTTTCGATGTGACTGGCATGGACCAGAACCTGTTCGCTCGGCTGGAACATCGCGAGCATACGGTCGGTGACGGCAAATCCCCCGGCCGCGTTGCCCGCGCCGAGCAGCACCGCAAAGAAGCCGATCGTTTGCTCCCGCAGCGTGCTGGCGTTGAGCAGCGCAAAGATTCCCGCCGACCACGACGATGCCGTGCACGAAGTTCGAACCGGACATCAGCGGCGTGTGCAGGATCGCTGGGACGTGCCCGATGATGACCCAGCCGGCAAAGGCGGCGAGCATGAAGATATAAAGTGCGACAAATCCGCTGATCGCCATTGAGAATTGCATATTGATTTCCTGCTTTAAGCCACCTTGGCCGCTGGTTTGATTGCTTCGGCTTTACCGCCGCCGGAAGGGGCCGTTGCTTTGGCCGCATTGCTCTTCAATTCGCCGGCATGGGTGAGGACGGTCTTGGCCAGAACCTCGTCATCCCAGTCGATTTCGACGATATTGTCCTTCACGAACAAGGCGAGCAGATTGTATTGATTCTTCGAATAGAGTTCGCTTGCATCCTCGCCGAGCAGGGAGGGAACGTTCAGGGGCGCTACAATCGTCACCTGGCCGATCTGCGTGGTTTCTCCGGGAACCGTATCCTCGCAATTGCCTCCACCATCGGCCGTGAGATCGACGATCACGGCGCCCGCTTTCATCCCGGCTACCTGCGCCTTGTCGATCAGTTTCGAAGATGCACGGCCTGGAATGGCAGCCGTCGTAATGATCAGGTCCGCGGACTGGATGTGCTTTGTGAGGACACTGGCGACCTTGGCTTTTTCTTCCGCGGTAAGCTCGCGGGCATAGCCGCCCTTGCCGCGCGCGTCGACGCCGGTCTCAACAAAAGTGGCAGCGAGCGAAAGCGCCTGCTCCTTGGTTTCCGGACGGACATCATAGCCTTCCGTAACGGCTCCCAGCCGATGCGCTGTCGCAAGCGCCTCAAGACCGGCGACGCCAAGGCCCATAACCAGCACTTTGGCCGGTCCGATCGCACCTGCCGCGGTCGTGATCTCCGGCAAGACACGGCCAAGAGTGGTTGCACCAAGTTGCACGGAATAGTAGCCCGCGAGCGCGGACTGACTGCAGAGAGCGTCCATCGACTGGGCACGCGTAATGCGCGGCACGCGTTCCATCGCGAAGCAGGTGATTTTCCTATCGAGAAGCATTTGCACCAGCGCCGGCTCGCGGTTTACAAAGATAAACGACACCAGGATCGCGCCCTCTTGCATTTGGCTGACGACATCGACCGCGGGTGGCTGGACCGCCAGCACCACATCGGCGTTAGCGACCAACTCCTTGCAGTCGGCGATGAACGTGACATCCTTGAATGCAGCGTCCGTTAATTTGACGGCGTTTCCGGCACCCGCCTGCATGTGCAGCTTCGCGCCGAGCTTGATCAGTTAGGGTACGACCGACGGCACCAGAGCCACACGCCGTTCGTGCGGTTGTGTTTCCTTCAAAATAGCGATGTTGACGTACATCAGTCTCTCCAGTTTTACGAAACGATTGGTTCACGCCAATCGTGATCATTTCGCTTTAGCCCGCAAAACGTTTATGCAAACGCCTTGATCACCGAGTTGATCTTGACCTTGATTGATTTGTCATTGGCTGTGATCGGCGTTACCTGGCGATCGATGCCGAGCAGCTGATAGACAACCGTTTGTGCGACCCTGACGGAGTATTCGACGGTGAAGACGACATCGACAGGTATCTCCACGAACTGGCTAATCATGGCGAAGTTTTTGGTGTTTGCAGGAATAGGATAAGGGCGATCCCCTGAGGCGCGTGGCATGAACATGCTTGTGATGTACGGCATCCGGCATGGAATACAGATCGCGGATTCGACCATGGAGGCGTCGAGATTGAGATGTCCGCACAGTTCAGCGAGGATTTCCTTGCCGGAACACTGAGACATGGGCTTGGCGACGAAATTGCCAATGCGATCGGGGTGCAATGCGTAGCCCCAGAACACCTGGACCTCCGCGGGTTGATCAGGAAAGTGAGGCTGATGGTAAAGAACGATCGACATCAGCCAGTTCGATTCGAACAACGTCACCAATCCGCCGATGCCAGCCTTATTGCCGCTGAACGTTGCCATGTAGTCGAAAAATGCAGCGTCTTTCAGGGTCACGGTGAACGAATGCCAGTAGGATTCGGGTATGTGCGAATTGAACACGGCCGGTTTACCGAATTCGGGACGGTCCTCGGCGAGCTTTTCCCACAACCTCCAGCCACCACTGTCGGCTTTCGTTAACGCCTTCGGCGGGCTCGACATCGTTCCGAAACTTGAGGCGTCAACCATCGAGCCGTTTTGGAAAAACACCAGATCACCGGCAGCGACAGGTACGTTTTCAGCCTTTCCATTGCGGATGCAGTCGAAACTTTTGACCAGAAACGCTCCGCCCTCTGGATCGAGTGCGAAATCCGTGACCGTACAATCCTTGATAAAATGGACGCCCTTGGCCTCAAGCCATGTCAGCAGCGGCCTAACCAGGGAATCATACTGATTGTATTTTGTCCGCTTCACGCCCGCGAGGGTTTCGATCCGCGTGAACTCAAGCATGAAACGGTGCAGATAGCGTTTGAATTCAACGGCGCTGTGCCACGGCTGGAAGGCAAACGTTGTTTGCCACATGAACCAAAAATTGGTGCTGAAAAACGGCGGCGACAGCCAGTCGGAAATACGGTCGGAGCCAAGCTCTTTCTCGCCGGCTTCGGTAATTTTAACAAGCTCGAGCCGATCGGCCATGCTAAAGCCCATCGTCGTCACGTCGGTTTTGTGACAATTTCGATCGACCAACCGCGCTTGCGCGTGCGGCACATGTTGCTTGTTGAATGCCATTGTCTCATCGAAGACCGATACGTGCGGGTTCTCTAGGGATGGAATGGTCTTGAACAGATCCCAGACGCATTCGTAGTTGTCGGACGTCAGCATCCGCCCGCCGCGGAGCCGGTAGCCGTCGATGGCGTTACCGGCACCGTCGAGGGCGCCTCCCAGGACACTCATAGCCTCGTAAATCGAGATATTGTCGCCTGGAACCTTTCCGTCGCGGATCATGAACGCGGCCGCTGCGAGTGACCCGATGCCGCCGCCGACAAAATGGGCTTTAACGGTCGCCGCGTTCACCGCTTTTCCTGACATATCGATGGTTCCGTCGGTGGTGCTGGAGGGAGCTTGACGTGCATGAGTACCGGTCGTGACGTTTAGACCGGCGCTTCCGCCGATACGTAGCGAACCAACTTCTTGTTCACGAACTCCTGGATACCCATGTCGCCGAGTTCGCGGCCGTAACCGGAGTTCTTGATGCCACCGAACGGCAGTTCGGCATCCGACCAGCTGATGTTGTTGATGAACATCATGCCGGTATCGACGCGGCTTGCGACCCGTTTGCCTCGCGCCAGATCCTTGGTGAATACGGAGCCGCCCAACCCGAAATCGGAGTCGTTGGCAAGCGCTATTGCCGCATCTTCGTCCTTGACCCGGAAGAACATCGCGACCGGGCCAAAAAATTCATCTCTGAAGGCCGGATTGTCCGGTTTGACGTCCGTCAGTATCGTGGGCTGCATGAACGATCCCGGACGATCGACCCGCTTGCCGCCCATCAGCACCTTCGCCCCGTGCGAGACTGCCGCATCGATCTGTTTCAGAAGATCTACCAAGGCCGATTCCGTGGACAGAGGACCCAGCGTGGTCTTCTCGTCCAGGGGGTCGCCAGCCCTGAGGGCTCCGAGCGCCGCCTGAAACTTCTCCAGGAATTTGTCGGCGAGCTTCTCCACGACGATGAACCGCTTCGCCGCGCAGCAGGTCTGTCCGGTGTTGTACATACGTCCCCAGACCGCCCACTTGACGGTGTGTTCGAGATCGGCGTCTTCGAGGACGATGAACGCATCGCTGCCGCCAAGCTCCATCGAGGATGGCTTGAGGTTCTGTCCTGCGCGCGCCGCGATGCTCCTGCCGGCGGCAACGCTGCCCGTCAGCGCCACGCCTTTGATGCGCGGATCGTCGATGAGGTCATCCGATTGACCGTGCGAAATAAGGAGGTTGGTATACAGCCCGATGGGCGCACCGGCATCCGTCCAGAGCTTCTCGAAAGCGATCGCACACTGCGGCACGCAGCCAGCGTGCTTTACCAGCAGGACGTTGCCGGCCATCAGATGCGGACCGGCGACCCGAGCGAGCTGGTAATAGGGGAAATTCCACGGCTCGACCCCGAAAATCACGCCGATGGGGCTGCTTTCCATATGACCGACGCCGAGGGTCGGATGCAGTTCGACGTTGGCAAGGAAGCGTTCGCCGTTCTTGGCGTAGTAGGCAAGAATGGTCGAACTGAACTCCACTTCCCCCTTCGCTTCGCTGATCCGTTTGCCCATCTCCAGCGTCATGGTGTGCGCCAGCTCATCGACCCTGTCGTGCATGAGCGCGGCGGCCTTGGCGACGATCACTGCCCGTTCGGCATAGCTTTTCGTTTTCCAGGTCTTGAAGCACTTCTCGGCGGTCGCCAGCTTGTCTTCAAGCTGCTTGTCAGAGAGTTCGTCGAACTTCTTGAGAAGCTTGCCGGTCGCGGGATTGAGGCTTTGATAGGCCATGATCTGATTCTCTTTCAATGTCGCCGTAAGACTTGTCGAATGAACCTGCTATTCTGTTCGCTACGCCTCGATGATCACCTTGAGCGCTTTTGTTTTGGCGGCGTTTGCGAAGGTCTCGTAAGCGTCGAGAATGTGGTCGAGCTTGAAGCGATGCGTAATCAGACGCTTGGGGTCGATCTTGCGCGATCGAACTGTCTTGAACAGCATCGGAATGGTCACCGTATCGACCAACCGCGTGGTGATGGAAATATTGCGATCCCACAGACTTTCCAAATGGAGATCGACCTTCACACCGTGCACACCGATATTCGCGATGGTACCGCCCGGCGCGATAATCTTCTCGCAAAGCTCGAAGGTCGCGGGAATTCCGACCGCCTCGATTGCGGTATCGACACCGCGCTTGCCGGTCATCTTCATGATCGTCTCCACCGCCTTGCCGTCGGCGCTGTTGACGATGGTCGTGGCTCCAAAGCGCTTGGCCACTTCAAGGCGATTGTCGTCGAGGTCGATCATGATGATCTCAGCGGGCGAGAAAAACTGCGCGGTAAGAAGCGCGGCCATCCCGACCGGTCCGGCACCAACGATTGCAACGATGCTTCCCGGCTGGACTTTGCCGTTAAGTACGCCGCACTCGAAGCCAGTCGGCAGAATATCGCTGAGCATCACCAGCGCTTCTTCATCGGCATCGGCGGGAATGTGGTAAAGGCTGGTATCGGCATAGGGCGTGCGGACGAACTCGGCCTGTGTGCCGTCTATCGTGTTGCCAAGGATCCAGCCGCCAACCGTGCAGTGTGAGTACATCTGCTTGCGGCAATAATCGCATTTACCGCATGCGCTGACGCAGGAAATCAGAACCCGATCACCCGGTTTGAACGCCGTCACGGCTGGGCCGACCTTTTCAACGACGCCGACGCCTTCGTGACCCAAAATGCGTCCGGGCTTGCAAGAAGGAAGATCACCCTTGAGGATGTGCAGGTCGGTACCGCAAATGGTGGTCTTCGTGATCTTGACGATCGCGTCCGTTGGCGCGTTGATGTCCGGCTTGGGGTGATCTTCCAGAGCTTTCTTGCCTGGGCCTCGATAGACCAACGCCTTCATCGTTTCTGCCGTCGCTAATCGAGCACGATCTTTTCTGTCTACGATCGTCGTGTCGGTCATGGTCTGTAAACTTTTGGCTAAACGGTTGGCTCAGGCGCCCATGACTAATTGTCGTCGGTGGGATTTGGCAGACTCGGAAACTACTCAGGCTTGCCGCATGTGAATGCGGATGGATCGACACGCGCGCGGACCGCCCGACCAGCGAAACGGTCACGCCACGACACCGTAGGTCGAACCGTCACGATCGCGTGATATTTCGGCACGCTCGCAAAGCACGCCGGCGCTGCTTCAAATTTTACAGTTCATTTCTGTCGCAACAGTTATTGCGCGCAAACGAACTCGAACCCATCGCCTTGGACGGATGGAGACTACACATTCATCCGCGGGCTCGGCCAAGTCCGATGTCAGCGATGCGGGAAAACCCACCGACGATCTACTGGCCGGCACCAACCTGCGGCGGCGCCGGCGGAACAGCGCTGGCCGCTTTCGCGTTCGCGTCGACCGGCTTCACCAGCACTTGATGGCTTGCTATCAGGAACTGCGAACCCAGAACAAACGCCATAACGACCACGTATATCCACCACGGACGGGAAATCATCGCCGCCCAAGCGCTGCCTGACGCACCTTGGGACACGCCGCTGGATCCCAGCGGGCGCGGCAGCAGTGCAACCAGGCGAGCGGCAATTGTGCGAGACTCTGGATACGACGACACCCTGTCAGGGAGAGCCCCAATCAATGAGGCCAACCTCCGAGTCGCGGTTTCCCCCGGCAATTCGGCCAGTCTGGCCGCCTCCTGCCACGGATCCACATCTGACCGCGCCAATCCGGAGAGGACGCTGACCAGCATCCCGTTTCTGTCCTCGACAATCGACGCGAACAGAAAGTCATTGAATTCCGATCCAGGGAGAGGAATTGGTGAGTTCGTCATTTGGTTAAGCGATATGTCGTCCGGCGATCTCGAATAAACACTGGAACCGAACAATACCGGAGGACGGATAACCGCGACAGGGTCGGAAAATACCTAAGCTCAGCCCTATCCAAGTTGCCCAAGTAGCGACGCGCGTATCGCTCGGAACCGGTGAGCGACGGCTTGAGTTGGATAACAAGCGTCAGATTTTCCACTAGGTACTTTCCGAACCTACGAGACACCCTGGTTCAAGCGTAGGGTGCGCAGAAGCTTGCCGTACCGACCGTCTCACCGATCAACACTTCCTAACGCGCAATGCTTTGCCAGCGGCGACGTCGATTTTGTTTCTTCCCGCTCTCTGAAAGGCAAAGCTTCATGTTTCTCTCGGATTCTTATCTCCTGTATCTCACCCCGGCCCTGCTGCTCGTCGCCTTCATCTTGATCGGGGCAAGCGTGAGGATTTTACGCGAATACGAGCGAGCGGTCGTCTTTACGTTGGGTCGGTTTCAGAGGGTCAAGGGGCCGGGCCTCGTGCTGCTTATTCCATTCTTTCAGGAAATGGTGAGAGTGGATTTACGTATCCAGGTTATCGAAATACCCACCCAGGACGTGATCTCTCACGACAACGTTTCAATGAAGGTTGACGCGGTGCTCTACTTCAACGTTGTCAATCCAGAACGGGCCATCATTCAGGTTCAGCACTACCTCCCCGCGACAAACATGCTGGCGCAGACGACCTTGCGCGCTGTGCTGGGGCAACATGAGCTCGATGAGATGCTGTCCGAGCGAAAAAAGCTGAGCACCGATGTGCAAAGCATTATCGATAGCCAAACCGAGACTTGGGGGATCAAGGTAAGCAACGTAGAGATCAGAACCGTCGAACTCACAGAAAATATGGTACGCGCCATCGCCAAACAGGCGGAAGCGGAACGTGACCGACGTGCCAAGATCATCCACGCCGAAGCCGAATTCCAGGCTTCACAGACCCTCGTCAACGCCGCCAAGATACTTTCGAGCGTTCCGGCCGCGATGCAACTTCGCTATCTCCAGACATTGGCAGAGATCGGCGCCGAGCAGAATTCGACCGTAGTCTTTCCGATGCCGATCGACATCATCAAACCGTTCCTTGAGCTGATCGAAAGGCCCGGCAAGGCGACAGGCACAAATGGCGCCGCTACTGGATCAATAGCGAAAGAAACCCCGCTGAACGCGTGATACGCACCGGCCTCGTGCATCAAGGCCATCCGGGACGATTGCGGTCAGCACCCTCCTGAACATTTGCGTAGCGCCGCTACGCCGCTGCTTCGCCGCGCCCAGCTCCGTTACCAAAATGGAACTCGCAATGCAAAAGCAATGGACACTTGAAATGCACCACCCCGGCGACGCCGAGGATTCGCTTATCACCACCGACAGATTCGACGAATTTTCCGAAGTCGAACGGAAGATAAAGCAGAACAGGGAAATGGTGTTTGTTGTCAAACCGCCGGCCAGTCCATTAGCGGGAGAATTGCGGATACTCGACAATCTAAAACAATCCGGACTAAGAATCGAGCGGTCGTAGACGGGGTTATGCACTTTAGCGAGAACAGAGGCTTCGTTTCGGCTTCGCAGGCTCCTGCGGAATCCGCTCCCTTTCTTGTTCCTGACGCACCCCCCTGGACCGGCAATTGGTCTCACTTGATCATGGCGTGGCTTTTTGGAGCGGCAGTTCTCGCGGGCCTGATCGTTTTCATTATGCATTTCGGCGCCATCGAAGTCTTTGTGGCGACGGTCCGTCACGCCAATCCGAGTTGGCTTGCAGCGGCCGTAAGTTGTCAATTGGCGACCTATGTCTGCGCAGCCGCTGTCTGGTTCCGGGTGCTCCAGCGGGCCGGATCGCCTCTGCCGTTCCTGAGTTTGCTCAGACTTTCCGTGGTGGAGCTTTTTGCTAATCAGGCGATCCCTACCGGCGGGCTTAGTGGCAGCCTTATGGTGGTGCGCGGCCTCACGCGCCGCGGCGTCGCTCCTGCGATCGCCGTAACGGCGCTCCTCGTTGCTGCGCTGTCGTACTACGCTGCCTATTTCCTGGTTGTCCTGCTCGCGTTCGTCCTGCTCTGGAACAGCGGTGACCTGAGCACTGCTTGGGAAGCGCTGTTGATTGCCTTCGCCATCGTCGTCGCGACATTGGGGATGGCGCTTTTATTCTTGTCGCGGTCCCGAGACGATCTTATTCCCGCTGCAATCCTGCATTGGCGGCCATTCGCTCAATTGGATAGAATGCTGAACCAGGTTCGCGTCGACATGTTGCACAATCCCTCAGCTCATCATCGAGGTCATCGCTCTCCAGTCCGGTACCTTCCTTCTTGATGCGGCAACGCTCTGGTGCACCGGCCGGGCAGTTGGCCTGAATGTTGATGTCGGAAGCACTTTTATGAGCTTCATACTTGCCTCCGTGGTCGCGACCCTCTCGCCGATCCCCCTCGGTCTTGGCTCCTTCGAGGGCACCTGTACCGGACTTCTTCACCTTATGGGCGGCGGCCTTGAAGCGAGCCTTGCTGCAACGCCTATTCTGCGCGGCCTTACCCTTTGGCTGCCCATGCTCCCGGGTCTGGTGATGATACGCCAGGAAGTCATGAAGCCCACGACGATCCGGAGCATTGCAGTCCGGGCGAGTTAGGCACCCCGCAGCTGAGCACGAAAAATGGCCGGTAGCGCTGGTCAAGTTCACCCCTGTTCGGACGTAACCCGAATTGCATGACGCAACTCCATCAGTGTCCTGCGCATGCTCTTGATCCTTTCTTTACGACAAAAGCAGTCGGCAAGGGCACTGGACTCGGGCTCTCCCAGGTTTATGGGTTCGTCAAACAATCCGGCGGGTATGTCAGGATCAAGGCTGATACCGACAGGGAATGTCGACGTGGCTTCAAAAGGAGAAATCAACCTTGCAAGGCTTCGGGTGATCTCGTTGATCCTGTCCTTTCGCCGCCACTCCGACAGATCACGCAGGCCCAGCACTGACACACGGGTGCCCTTAAACTTCTTAGCATTTGGGAGTTCGTCGACAAAGACGGGTATCTCATCGATTGTTCGCGCGGACTCGCAGTCCGCCCATCGAAACTGAGCTGTTGCTAGTGGCGAGGTCGAAGCAGTGGCGGTTTCTATACGAAGAATGTCACCCAGCTTCATTGACCCGAGGCGGCCTAGTCCCTTGTCGCCCAGGGGCGTCCGCCCCTTGGCTGTTTTCGCCTTTTGACTTCCGCGTTCGCCGCGCTTGCTCGATCGGCTAATTACCAACCATGAATCTTGAAGTTGGGCCGGGGTCAGACCATCGCCATTGTCTTCGATGGTGATACGACCGGTGTAGCTGAGTCGCCGCTTAATAAGCTGATCGTCCTCAACGACGCTCGCGGGCGGTAGGGGGCGCTCGTCAACATCCAACAGAGCAACTTCGACGGTTTCCGACGACTTGCCGAATGGTCTCAGCTTTGCGGCGGTGCCGGATTCGATTTGAACGCCGACTTCACGGGTGTCGATGTCTATTCGACAGCCTGGCGAATCCGCATCATAGGAATTCTTGACGCATTCAAGGATTGCCTGTTCGACATCGGTAACTAATTCACTGCCCAGTTGTACAAGGACGTGGGCGCCGACCCTGAGTTCGACCTTGGAATTATCCATCAACCGATTCCAACAACCATCGTTGTCTCCATACTGATTGTCGTCAAACTAGCGTGTGAAATCGGCCTTTGCGATCTGCGGCAATGGAGAAGTTCACTGAAATGGTCTGCGGGATCGGAACAAGGGAGATCAAATATCATCACTCTTCATACCTTGGTGGCCAACCGTTACGCAATTCCGTCTCGTCCAGTCTCCCAGCAAACCGCAATCATGATTTTCGTGGTCATTCTGCGGTGGATTGCATCGGCCGTCCGATTTCCACGCCATAGCTGTCCAATCCCGCACGCACGTTGGATCCCCCTTTCCCGCATCAGCCGCGTCCGTTTCCATGTCGAAAGTCCGATTTGGCCAGAGGCATGAGAATATGGCGGCAAAGAACGAAAGGGCTCAAATCGAGCTGTTCGCTGCCGCGGCACCGGAAGGACCAGACCCGACGGTCAGCGCTCGGTTCGACAAGGCGACCCTGGCGCCTAGCCCACCTGATTGGCCGCCAGATGGCCCGCGAGGAGTTCGAGCGGCGACACCAACGCCAAAAGACGAAGGGAGCAGCTGATATTAAGAAGCGGGGATAGTCGCCATGACAAACGACAGAAGTTGACGCGAGTCCACATCATACGTATAATGCGGACATAATCAACTACCCTAGCCGGAAAACCCGTCATGGTCCAAACTAGTGCCTTGGAATTCCAACGCAAATTCGGCGAGTTTCAGCACCAGGCTCAGCGAGAGCCCGTAGAGATTACTCGCCACGGCCGGCGGGAGTTCGTGCTGATGTCGGCCGAACACTATGACTGGCTAACGGCGGCCGCCAAGCGCACCTACCGAACGGTCGATGCGACCCAGGTGGTGATCGACGCTGTTGAACGGGCCGAGATGGACCCTGAACATGCCACGCTCAACGAACTGCTCAAGTGAGCCGGCCAAGTGGCCTTTCCTGAGCCTAAGCCGGGCTTCGTCGTTCGCTATGATTATCTTTGGACCCATGAAGCGGCAGCGGGACGTGATCAAGGAAAGGACCGTCCTGCCTGTCTCGTCGCCGCGAGCGACAGCCAGACAAGGCCACGTTTTGTGGTCCTGTTGCCGATCACCCATACACCGCCCGATGGCGATACGATCGGGATTGAGATTCCGGCAAAGGTCAAACAGGCAATCGGTCTCGACGATGCGCGGAGCTGGGTCATCGTATCCGAGCACAACATCGACGAATGGCCGAACGCCGGTCTTTCACCGGTACCCGGAAAGCCGGGCGTGTTCGGTTATGGCTTTATTCCGCCCGGCCTGTTCGCGCAGATCAAGGCCAGGTTCCTCGAACTGGCTCAACAGAACAAGAGCGGTGCGGTGCGCCGTTGATTGCGTAGGGATGTAAGGGAAGGCTCCGATGACCCGCGTTGCCCTCTATGCCCGCTATTCCTCCGACAATCAGCGCGATGCGTCGATCGAAGACCAATTGCGCATCTGTCGAGAAAAGGCGGAGCGCGAGAATTGGACAATCGTCAGCACTTACAAGGATGCGGGAATTTCCGGAGCCAGCATGATTTTGCGGCCGGGCATCCAGACGCTCTTGCAGGATGCTCAGCGCCAACAATTCGACGTCGTGTTGGCGGAAGCGCGAGATCGCATCAGTCGCGATCAGGCGGATGTCGCAACGCTATTCAAGCATCTCCGCTTTGCAGGTGTGCCGATCATCACGCTCGCCGAGGGCGAAATCAGCGAGTTGCACGTTGGGCTCAAGGGCACCATGAACGCCCTATTCCTGAAGGACCTTGCAGCGAAAACGCATCGCGGCCTGCGTGGTCGCGTCGAGGACGGCAAGTCCGGCGGTGGCCTCTGCTACGGCTACCGCGTCGTCAAAAAGCTAGATGAGCGTGGCGATCTAATCCGCGGCGATCGCGAGATCGATGAAGCGCAGGCAATTGTTGCGCGTCGCATTTTTAGGGATTTTGCGTCTGGCATCAGCCCGCGCGCGATCGCCAGAGCGCTAAATGCTGAGGGTATCGTCGGCCCCGATGGCAATTTATGGAATGACTCGACGATCCGCGGACACGTAAAGCGCGGCACCGGCCTCATCAACAATGAGCTGTATGTCGGCCGGCTGGTCTGGAACCGGCAGCGTTACATTAAAGACCCGAGCACTGGAAGGCGGGTGTCGCGCATGAACGCGGAAACAGAGTGGATCGTCGCCGAGGTTCCGGAACTGAGGATTATCGACGATGAACTCTGGCAGGCGGTAAAAGCGCGTCAGAGCGAAATTGCCGACAAGTATGTCAATGTCACCGAGGCTATACGGGAGGCGCAATCGAACCGACTGAACGGCTTGCGCCGGCCGAAGGCGCTGTTTTCCGGGTTGATTCATTGCGGCGTTTGCGGTGGTCCGTGCTCACTGCGCGGCCAGGACCGTTATGCTTGTTCGGCCCGTGTTACCAATGGCTCCTGCGCGAACACCCGCACGATCACACGGAGTGACCTTGAGCAGCGCGTACTTGCCGGGCTCAAGGATCGGATGATGGCGCCGGAGATGGCCGCCGAGGCGATGCGCGCTTTCGCCGAGGAAACGAACCGGCTCAACCGCGAACGCCGCGCCAGCGGCGAAGGCCACCGCTCGGAGTTGGCGAAGATCCACCGCACCTTAAAGCAAATGCTGAGTGCGATTGAAGACGGCGGACACACCCGCGGCATGACCGAACGTATGCGCGAATTGGAGGCCCGCGAGGACGTGCTCAAGGGACTTCTGGCCCAGGAACCAACGGATTTTCCGGACGTCCATCCGAACGTGTCGGGTATCTATCGGAAGAAGGTCGAGCGGCTGACGGAAGCGCTCAACACCCCCGAGGATCGCAATGAGGCGGCGGAAGCGATCCGGGCGCTGGTTGAGAAGATTACGCTCCGCCCTGGTCCAAACCGCGGCGAAATCGACGCCACCCTACACGGCGAATTGGGCACGATCCTCGGATGGATCGAAGCACAAGCCGTTGGAAAGGCTCGGAAACGCGAAACTCCCGCAGCTTTCGCTACGGGAGTGTCGGTATCGGTGGTTGCGGGGACACGCAACCATCTCAAATTGCTATTCGAAGCAGCTGCTTGAGCAACCTCCTTGTGCTGACAGATGGTATTCAGCTTGGATGTTGTATCCCTGCAATTGCCGTTCGCCGCGGACGTATCTCATCATTTCGAGAGACAGCTTCGCGTCCCGTCGAAAGACTTTCGTCTGCGTCATAGAGGCCCATGTGCAAATAATATCAGCCGCACGATTAAGAGCGGGTTAGATTCCGGCTACGTATTTCTACGGCCTTGTTGGCCCGCGCATTGTTCTCTGATCGAGCGCAATACGTCTGTCATCGGTTGTTTGGGAGCTCACCATCAAACAGCTTGCCGGTTTGCCTATTCATGAAATGGATGCGGGAGCAGGCAAAGCACGGGACGGCCTCATAGCCATTATCATGCTCGCACTCCAGCCTGTGCTGGACGTTCTCGCCGGTTACCGGGCAGGTGAATATGAGGTTTTTTGCGCGACCGGTCATCGGCAGCCAATATCACGACGCGGCAAGTCGGTCGCTTCCGGTTGGATACGTAAGTTATAGCCCGTAAAACGGATGTACGGTAGCGGGCTAATTAGGGCACTTCGGATTCCTACTTAGGACACCGGGGGTTAAATACGGACAGTACCGCCAACCGCATGAGAACGGATTGGCAAGCCAAGAACGCTTGCCAAACTCACTAGATGCCTGCCCGAATGTCCCTTCGGGGTCATTTGCGAAAATCGAGAAGCACTCCGCCCTTGTCTGTTCTGACCCCGAAAGCAGATGAGGTGGATGGCTCCCGCTCACGGCATCCAGGTGCCAAGGTGTGAACGCCGTCAGGCGTTCACGAGCAAAATGGGAGCCATCCGCTATGCAGATTACCACGATCGGCCTCGACTTGGCCAAGAGCGTTTTTCAAGTCCACGGCATTAATGCGACCGGTCAGGTTGTGGTTCGCAAGTCGCTTCGTCGGTCGCAGATGCTGCCATTTTTTACGAAGTTGCCTCCTTGCCTGGTCGGCATCGAGGCGTGCAGCACGTCGCACCACTGGGCGCGCGAGCTTATCAAGCTGTTGAGCCGAGGGTTGATCTGTGCAGGTGCGAGGGATCCGCCGTCACACCTCGTTGGCCTCCAATGGTACATCAAGCTGGACGGTTACGCCGTTTGGCGTGTTGGAGGCCACTGCAATGCGCCCATTGAGTTGAGCGAGCAGGCTCTTGATCACCTTGAAGCCCAGGCTCGCCCGTGGCTGATCGATATCGAAATCCTTCGGAAGACCGATTCCCAGGTCCGACACCTCCACATGCAGGTCGGCCCCGCGCCTTTCGCCAGACACCATGATTTCGCCGGCCCCATCGGGGTAGGCATGCTTGGAGGAGTTCGTCACAAGCTCGTTGATCAGAAGTCCGAGCGGAATTGCCTTGTCGGCCGAAATCATCAAATGACCAAAGGTGCAGCTTACGTTGTGCGCAACCGTCTCCTGCAGCTTTTTGCAAAGCTCGCCCGCGAAGTCGGCGATGTCAACGAACCCGATCCTGGTGCTGCGCCATAAATGGTCGTGGACCTGGGCAATCGTGGTAATGCGTGAAGCGGCATCCTTGAGGGCGTTGCGGACATCCTCCGACTGCGCGCTACGGCTCTGCACGCGCAGCAGCCCCACGACCGATGCGAGGCTGTTCTTGACGCGATGACTCATCTCTCGTGTCAGCATGGCCTGATGGTCGAGGGCTTCCTGGAGATCGGCATCGGCATGTTGGCGCTCGATGGCGATGCCAAGCAGTCCGGCGAAGCCGGCAAGGAAGTCGGCATCCGCAACATCGAATTGGCCGGACTCAGGACTGTCGACTTCGAGCACGCCGAACGGCAGATGGCCGTCACCGCCGCGGGCGATCAGGACGTTGATGGCGCGCCTGATGCCGTGATCCGAGAGGAGCTTGGGCGTTCGAAATCGCGTTTCCTCCTGAAGGTGGTTGGAAATGACCATTTGTCCGGTCTGGAAAGCGTAGCCGGCAGGAGACTCCAGGTCGACGCCGAGCGACACTTGGCCGATCGTCCCTGGTCCCCAACCGATGCCGGCACGCACCAGCAGGCGTTTGTCGTCAGGCATATACTCCAGGACTTTGGAAAACCTGGTTTCGAGGCCTTGGGCGCAAAGCTCGGTGGCACGCTGCAGGATTTGTGCGATGTCGCGGGTCTGCAACGCCGAGCGGCCGAACTCGCCCAGCAACGACTGTTGCCGCAGGCGGTACGGAAGCTCTTCCCGGGTGACATCAGTCGCCACGGTCGGGGCCGATATCGACTCCTTCCCAGGAGGGGCGGGCATGGAATTGGTCCGTTTAATAGGGGTCACGGCAGAGGCCGCCCGGAAACGTTAGCACGGCCCCGCCGGGATGGCAGAGATTTCGCTGAAAGGCCGGTGAGTGACCTATGGCCGGAGTTGGGCTCGGCGCGTCCGTTTTCTCAGATCCTGGGTCGCAACGTATTAAGCTATGTCTTGCTATGGGGGCTGGCGCCCGGCCGAGCCACTTAGCAATGAGTAAATCCTCCCGGCTAGATCTCTTTGAGAGACTGGCTTTTGCAACATCGAAATCCCTGCATCCAAGCGCCCATCATGCACGATCGCATCCCGCGAATAGCCGGTCATAAACAGGACCTTGAGTTCGGGGTTCAGTCGAACGAGTTCTTCGCTGAGAATACGCCCGTTCTTGCCGGGCATCACCACGTCGGTCAGCAAAAGGTCGACGGTTCGCCCTAAGCGGTTGAACACCTCGTCGGCCTCGATTGCATCGCGAGCTTCAATGACCTGATAGTTCAGCTCCGTCAGTGTCTCAACTACGTATCGGCGGACTTGTTCATCGTCCTCCACGACAAGGATGGTTTCACCTGCTCCCGTCGGAACGCCTGCTGTGTCAGGAGCAACAACTTGCGCAGTTAATGGCAACCGGGTTAGAGGCAAATAGATTTTGACCGACGTGCCTTGACCGACGTTGCTATCGATTGCCGCAAATCCTCCCGACTGCTTTGCAAATCCATACACCTGACTGAGACCTAATCCGGTACCCTGCCCGGGCTCCTTTGTCGAAAAGAACGGCTCAAACGCCCGCTGAAGGGTCGTCTGGTCCATTCCCACGCCGGTGTCGCTGACGCTTATCATAACGTAAGGTCCGGGAGCGACATCCGCATTTTGTTTCGCGTATTGTTCATCGATATAAGAATTTCTCGTTTCGATGGTCAGCTTGCCACCGTCCGGCATTGCATCCCGTGCGTTCACGACAAGGTTGAGGAGTGCTGCCTCCAACTGGTTGGGATCGGTCTCTGTGTTCCAAAGTCCTTGTCCGCCTACGATTTCGAGCTCAATCGTTTCGCCTAACGTCCGCTGGAAGAAATCAGACATTCCAGAGATCAGCTGATCCGGGTTCACAACTTTCGGATCGAATGGTTGTTTTCGCGCAAATGCGAGAAGACGGTTCGTCAGGGTGGCAGCGCGCTGGGCTCCATTGTAGGCACGTTCAACTGCTCGTCCGATCCGCTCGCGAGAGCTTTCATTCCATTTGTCCAGCGCTCGTTGCGCCATTTCCAAATTGCCGGCGATAACCGTGAGCAGATTGTTGAAGTCGTGCGCGACGCCGCCGGTCAGTTGACCGATGGCTTCCAACTTCTGCGCGTGGCCGAGCATGGCCTCGGCCTCCTGCCGCTGCCGTGCTTCGGCCTCAAGCATTGAGTGGGCCAGTCTGAGTTGCCCGGGCGATGGAATGGCCAGCAGCTTGGGTATGAGTAGCCAGAGCAGACCTGCTGTAGTCAAAGAAGCGATCGCCGTAACCGCCTTCGCGAGACCTTCGACGCCGTAGGCTGGAACCCAAAGCGTGTAGATGGAAAAAAGGTGAGTGACGCCGCAGGCCATGATGAAGATAGCGAAAGCCCAGAAGATCCAGCCAAATTCCACGTCTCGTCGATTAAAAACGAAATAGGCCAGTGCGAACGGGATCGAAAAATAGGAGAGAGCGATGATCGCGTCCGAGACAACATGGACTACCAAAAGTTCCGGTTCCCACAACAGGCAAATGCCGTGAGGTGAGAACATGGTCGTGTCGAAAAATAACTTCAAATGGGCCCACATGCTCATCCCCCCATCTGCTTCATGCAGACCAATTTTGTGCGTGTTTGGACGGAAGCCAAATTAGCAAGGTTTCGATAGGGTTCCGCCTCTGGACGATCGCCGGGGCGCCGACCTATGGTCTGTCGTCACCTCGACAAAGGTAATTTCGCTGCCGAACGATTCAGCCATGAAATCTATTCCAAGATCAGCCCCAATATGTCACGCCTTACTTCGAAGGATGCAATGGCGAGGTTAGCCATTTGCTCATGTGGGAGCCCGTTTCGGCCTGCCGAGCCTTGCGAAGCAGCCTATCCCGTACTGCACCAGGTGGAAGTGATCTGGCATCAGCGCGTAGGCGCTTCGATTCCGCGAAAAGTCTTTCCTCAAGCGATTGAGTCTGTTTGAAACGGCGACGCTGCATGAACAACTTCGTTCCTACGGATACTAACCGTCTGCTGTTGCTGACTTGAAATGCCCTCACTCGTCGGCCTGTCCGGTAGCGGACTCAAATCCAAGATCAGTCGATCACACCGATTGCGGTGGTTATGGGCAGTAAGCCTACAGGGCGGATGGACGACCAATCGAGCGGTGCGTAATCAGCCCTGTCGTAAGCCGGGACGTTCGATACGGTGCTGACAGCAGCAGCAGAAAGAGCGCCCTTTCGGCCCTGTATCTGGCAGCAGACCGAGTGCTTTCTAAACCGCGCATGACGATACTGCCTTCGCTTGTGCATATGCACCACCGCCATGTCGTTCGACGGCCTTTCCTCACGACCATGTCGAAAGTCGCATATTGGCTCGACATCGCCACCACGGAGCTGCGAGCCAGCAGATCACGCCACCGCTTCGGCTGTTGCGTTCCCATGCATCGCCCGCTTCGGCATCTGGAACGTGAGGGGGAACGTGGAGCCAGCAAGACTTTCCATCGCGCACCGCTCCTCCGACAGCCGCTTTTCGATGAACTGGCGCTCGCAGTCCGTCAGTTGGGTCTTGGGCAGGCGGCGGTAGCGGGCGATGTTGTTACGGTGCGTTCGCAAACGCGCAAGCTTTTCGTCGATCATTGTTCAACCTCTTGACGGTTCATGCTGCCAAGCCAACCCGGGCGGCCGATTTCGTGCGGGCAGGTTTGCCACCCGGTGGCTCTTTCGGTCCATGGTCTAGAACCGACAGCGCCTCAAGGACCTCGTCTATCGTCACCGTGCGGTGTGAGCCCGGCAGCTCCCTCAATGCCGGGTTGGACAGCACGGCAGCAGCATCTGACGCCCAGGATGCAAGGATCGCTCGTTTCTCGCCGGGTGATATCGTCTGGTCCGCCAAGACGTCGCGCGGATGGTCGAAGACAGAATCGGGATGCAGAATTGCGTTCAGATCAAAAACGTTGTCGGCATGTTCGATCATGGATTCCTCCTTTCCGATACCGCTGTTGTTTTTGGGTCGATTCGACAGGGATTGCATCCCCGCCCTTACTCGAGCGGGAATGCATTCCTCTTCGAAGTTAAACTAGGCGGCCTTGCCCTCGAGCTGATGCACGTTGCTGGCGGGCGCGCCATTGATGGCGATGCGCCGCGGCTTCATCGCCTCGGGGATTTCCCGGACCAGCTCGATTTTCAGCAAACCATTCTCGAAAGCGGCACCCTTTACCTGCACGTAATCGGAGAGGTTGAATTGTCGCTTGAAGGGCCGGGCCGAAATACCCCGATAGAGATATTCGCGCTCGGCCTTATCGGCCTTGCTGCCCTCGATCGTGACCACGTTCTGCTCGGCGGTCACCGAGATTTCGTCGGGCGAAAAGCCGGCAACCGCGAGCGAAATCTGGTAGCGGTCCTCAGCCAGCCGTTCGATGTTGTAGGGGGGATAGTTGTCCTCGCCGGCACGCTGTGCGGTTTCAACGAGGTCGAAGAGGCGGTCGAAACCAATGGTCGAACGCCAAAGGGGAGAGAAGTCGTAAGTGCGCATAGCCAGATCCTCCAAAGAGCAAAATGGGTACGAGCGGCACCGGACACGACCGGTGCCCGTCTCAAGTCCCTGACCCATAAGGCATCAGGGACGCCACCTCTCGATGGCGACGGGAAAATAAAAAAGACCGGTTTTGGTTTCAAGGGGGGCCGCTAAAAATTTTCAGGACCTACCGCCCTGACCTCAAAGGAAAGTTAACAGGAAATTTCGGGACCATGGGCTCGGCCAGTTGATGGGCACTCTGGTTCTGACTGGCGAAAGCCCTTCGCACGTCTACGTCAAGCCGGTCCAAACGTCAGCGGCGCGCCGGGCCGGTGACCGCCCGCAATTCAACGCGTCCGTCCTCGACCTCAAGGCTCTTGATCAATTCGGCGCGTTGCGAGGTCAGCCCCTATTGAAGATTGATGGCAGCGAGTGGCGCCGGGAGCTGACGCAAATAGGTGGACGGCGCGCCAATCATCGTTGTGAGCTGACCGAAGCTCCAGTGGGTTGGCACGAGCGGAGCCTCCTCGCCCGGCAATAGCCGCTCCGCGTCATCGCGGTTGGCCTCAACTCGGATCGCCGCGCTCTCGACAGTCCGGGTCCTGCTTCGCTCGGCGCGGCCGCGCACCGCGGCCCGAGAGAATTTCAGACATTTCCTGAGGAGTGAAAGCGCTTCGGGCGCCGACCCGGACCATTCCACCGAAAATCGCAAACAGGTTCTGAACGCGGTGGCTCATTTCTCCGGCGAGCTCTACGTGGCCGCCAGTGGCCGCCTTGGTCCACCCGCCAAGAACACGGCGGCAGGGAAAAATGACCGGATAAATTGTCCTATTGTCTTCAACAACGGCCAAACGGGGCGGCCCGTCAATCTTCATCCATGTCACAGCGCAAGCCTAGGCCAGCGCTCGACCCGAGATGTTGATCATTATCAAACTGAGGCGGCCTTACTTCATCTCTAGTTCGTTATCGTCCGATAGCTGAGAAGCCCGATTGGCTAGGGCGTGCCATTCAATTGCAATTTCTGCCCAACCTACCTTCAGGACTGGCTCAATCGCGTCTCTGGCGGCCTTCTCGCATGCCAACGCCTTCAATCGATATTTTTCAGAGAGGTTCACGAGCTCTGCTCCGCTTGGTGGGAGCACAACACTCTCAGTCACCGATAGCTACCAAGAGGGGGGCGGTGATGTTCATCATATGGCTATGGAGTTTCCTTAAAAATAGGCCACTGCCAAAATCAAATTAGGCGTCAACCCGAAAAAGGCCAGCATCCCCTACAATCGCGACCAACACCGAAGGTGATGCATGCTCGCGATCATCAACGCCGCCGAGGACAGGCAACGATTATCGAGAGTGGTCCATTGGCGCCGAGCTTTTCAGGCCTTGCCGCGTCCCACCGTCTGGCGAACCTCGAAACCCTCAAACTGAGGGTGATCTAAATACAGAGGCTTGTTGTCGCCTGCCCGACTATGCGCTGCCCGGAACACCTCTGTGGTGTTACTTCGGAGCCATGTCGCATCAAAGCGTGAAGGCTGCTTCGCGCAATCGCCCTAGATGTGGAGTGGAAAACCGTCTCGGCGCTACAGCCTATCGCGTACCGAGCCCTACGTTGTCGGCGTGCCACCATTAAGAAGGTTAGCAACGGCAGTGCTACGGCGATTTCGAAACCGCCTTCCTTAAGGGTGTCTTCAAGGAGGCTCTGCACTAGTTCGTCGTCCTCGACGACGAGAATGATCGGCAATTCCAAAGCGGTCCTCCCGGTCCCCACCGGGGATGTCACAAAAATCGCACAAGGGCTCAGATTCGGGAGGGCGTTTTGTCGCTCCGGTGTAACGGCAGTCGCCCAAAAAGGATTTGATGATGGTCCCTACAGACCAGGACGATCCGTTCCAGCCCGGACCCACTAGCCCGTCGGCGCGTGACCGACGAAACGAACTCGCCGCACAATTTATCCCGTCCGGTTCGCGCGTGCTGGATCTCTCCTCTCACGACGTATCACTCCAGCGTGCCACCCGGATGTGATTATCAGCGCTGCGATCCGGCCGTGTACAACGCGCAACCGATCGACGATGACTTCCAGAAGTGTAGATTGGCAACCGATCCCGCTAACAACGCTGACATCATCGCAGTGCTCGGCGTGTTGGAATATATGACGGACGCAGAGACGTTTTCGCACGTCTGCGATCGAGCAACCGGGATATCGTCCTGAGCTATTGCCCGACCGACTTGTCTGATCCCATAGACAGAAAGTCATCCGGATGGGTGACGCATTTTAGCTTTTTAGATCTCGCGGAGCTATTTGATCGCCACGGTTTTCGCATTGCGGCCACGATTCCAATCAACTCGTTGCAAATACTGATGCGCCTGACGAGAATCGACCAGCACAGTTTGATAAATCCGTGCAGTGTCGCCATGATGGCGGTCATGGCGAAACTCCAGTGTCAGAAATATACCTAATCGGAAGGCTACAATTTTTTGATCCGGGCCGCTGGTTTGCTCGGAACTAGCCTATCCACTAACCGTTGACATTGGCATTCTGTATCCTATAGGATACAGAATGTACGAGGTCCAAAAAACCGATGAATTCGATAGCTGCCTTTCTGGCCTCAAGGATCAAAAAGCCCTTGCGAAGATCGCCTCACGGATTGAGCGACTTGGAATGGGCAATCCGGGGAACGTCGAACCAGTTGGCGAAGGCATTAGCGAGATGAAGATCGATTATGGTCCAGGATATCGCGTTTACTACAAACGTACCGGCAAGACGACTACGCTGATTTTGTGCGGCGGCGATAAATCAACTCAAGACAAAGACATTAAGCGAGCCAAAGAAATAGCAGCGCAGCTCTAAAAGGAAAGAAAATGGTAAAAGTTTCAAAATTTGACGCAGCCGATTATCTCAAAACTCCTGTCGCGATCGCGGCCTATCTTACTGAAGCTTTTGAGACGAACGATTCTGCTTACATTTGCACTGCGTTCGATACAGTCGCACGCGCAAAGGGAATGAGTGACGTGGCAAAGGCTACCGGTTTGTCTCGCGAGAGCCTTTATAAGACCTTCAAAGAAACGGCGAAACCAGAGTTCGACACCGTTCGAAAGGTCATGAGCTCTTTCGGTGTAAAGCTAGTTGCTGAGCCAATTGAAGAAGAGAAAAAGGTGGCTTGAACACGCAGCGCCCCCTTTTTGGGCTGCACCGTGCCTGGCTTGCCGGCGCCTTTTCGGCGTTCAACGGCTGCTAATTTCCGGGCGAACCATTTACGATACCAATAGCTGATCAACTTCACAGTGGTGCGGGGCTTCACCCCGGGCTCCATAAAATTCGTCGCAGCTATTGCCCTGAGTTGAACGAAGAAATTTAGAAGCGGCAACCTCTCCTTTCATTCGCTTTGGTATCCAATTGTACCATGCATTTTTGAAAGCCATTTTGCTTCGGCAAGATCCATTGCATCGTGTGAGGGATAGTCACGTTTTCCAATGCGCCCTGTATTTGCGGCTGTACCAAGCTACGCCAAGGAGGCGTGTGAGGTTGTCGCCTGTGCCGGGATCGCAGGTCGAGGACAACGGTGGCGAGACTAACGACACCGTCGTGGCCGCAAACGAGATGGGGCTTATGTGATGAACAAGTTCGGGCAGAAAGGAACGGTACCGCTCTCGGAACGGCTCTCGGTGTCGTCTGAGGAGGCGAGCGCCCTCACCGGGATCGGCCTGACCGCCATTCGCGAGGCGATCAGCAGCGGTAATCTCAAGGCCAAGAAGCACGGGAGGCGTACGATCGTCCTACCGGAAGATTTGAGAGTATGGCTCAAAATGCTGCCGGACGCTCCGCAAGCAGATTGAAGAAAGCCCCGCTCAGGCGGGGGTGCGAGGCGCGGCGGCGCGGGGGGCTGACCGAAGATCAGTAGTAGGACGCGCAAAAATTTCCGGAACCAGGGGCTGAAATTGTAGCCGTGCGATTGTCGAGGATATTTTCATTTTTGTTTTCACCTTCCTCACTTGGTGTTCTGCACGAGCGCCGCGTGTCACGGCAGACGGCCTGGCTTCCTGGCTTGTAAGGAGCAATATCAATTAACGCGTCGAAAGGCTGGCTCACTCATCGGCCGGATTCGAAATAGCGGATGGGGAGCGCGCGGGGATTAGCTGCGCAGACGGCGTGACCATTTCGGTCAACGCTGGCGACGCTCATCGATACGGCGGCATCTCGGAGATCGTCATCGCCTCACAGCGGCCGCTGTTGTCGGTGGTGAGTTCGGTCATACTCGGCTTGCTCTTCTGTTGGGATGCCTGCCCCCGCGTTGCGCGGATTAGCGGGCAGCGTCAAGGACCAAGCAGTACAAACGCGGCGCCCCGCCCGTGAGTTGGCCCGATGCCGGTGGCAAACCGTAGCCGGGGATTTGACGGGCGGCGTGCGGGATCGCGCTCGTCGGTCGTCAGGCGCCAAACCATAGGCAAATCACAGCGCTTACCACTTGCCGTCACGGAACTTTTGGGGGAAGCGAAACTGGTAAAAAATCGGTAAGACGGAACAGACGCGAATCGCGAAAGTCCGTTATATAAAGGCTTTCAACGTATCCCGTCACGGATCATGTATCCCGCGCCGCGAATGGTATGAAGCAACGGCCGCTCAAACCCTTTATCGATCTTGGAGCGCAGCCGTGAAATATGCACGTCGATGACATTGGTCTGCGGATCGAAGTGATAGTCCCAGACGTTTTCCAGAAGCATGGTCCGCGTCACCACTTGGCCCGCGTGCTTCATCAAATATTCCAGAAGCCGGAACTCGCGCGGTTGCAGCGTCAGTTCTTCCTTGCCGCGCATCACCCGGTGCGAGAGGCGGTCGAGTTCGAGGTCACCGACGCGGTAGGTGGTGTCTTCCGCCGGCCCGCCACGGCGGCGCGACAGCACCTCGATCCGCGCCAAAAGTTCGGCAAACGAATACGGTTTGGGCAGATAGTCGTCGCCGCCGGCCCGCAAGCCCTTGATGCGGTCGTCGACTTGTCCGAGCGCCGAAAGAATCAGGACCGGCGTGCGGTTGCCTTTTTCGCGCAGTGCGCCGATCAGGGACAGGCCGTCGCGTTTGGGGAGCATGCGATCGACCACGAGCACGTCGTAGTCGCCGCCTTCGGCGAGCGCCAGCCCCTCCTCGCCATCGCCTGCCAGATCGGCGACATATCCGACTTCACGGAACGCCTTGACCAGATAGTCGGCGGATTCGCGGTCGTCTTCGATAATCAAAAGTCGCATCTGGGTTTCGGTTGCGAGCGCGGTCACGTGAGAATTTCCATCACCATGGCGCGACCGGGGCCCTCATGCAAGGCGATCGGACGCGCCCTTTTGAGCCCATTAAAGTTAAAAAAAGCGGGCGGTGAAGCTGGGGGGACTTCACCGCCCTTTAACCTTCCGACGGAGGGGGGCGTTTTCCACCGGAAGGTAGTCACGGGAGCGGGTTCGTGACCCGCCCCCAAGGAAAGCAACGTCGGCGGGGGGCGATAATGCCGACGCTACCCTCCATTTCGTCACGCACCTGACGCTTTAGCCTTTGGCAAGCGGGATCGCGACAAAGCGCGAAGACCCGCCGCTCTTGACCCGCATCAGGACGCTATTCTTGTTGTCGTTACGCGCCGCTGTAATCGCCTCGCGCACGTCTCCGACATTGGCAACACTCTTTCCGGCGACTTCGAGAATAACGTCGCCTTCCTTGAACCCGCGTTCGGCAGCCGCGCTCTTCGGATCGACGTCGGTGACCACCACGCCTTCCTTGCCGGCACCGGCAACGCTATTGGCCGGCGCCAGAGTCAAGCCAAGCCGGGGCACATCGGTTCCACGGCTCGCACCGCCCTTTTCGCCATTATCGGTATCGGCCTTGGCTTCGAGCGTGTTGGGCAATTGACCGAGATTAAGGCTGACCACCTTGTCTTGGCCCTTGTGCAGCACGTTGAGCTTGACGGCGGCGCCGGGCGACAGGCTGCCAATGGTGCGGGCGAGTTCGCGCGCATCCTTGACCGTTTCGCCGTTCACCGCGGTGATCACGTCGCCGGATTCGATACCGGCCTTGGCCGCCGGACCATTCGCCTGCGGTTCCGCGACCAGCGCGCCTTCCGCTTTCTTCAGACCGAGGCTGTCGGCGATATCGGGAGTGACCGGCTGAATCTGGACACCGATCCAGCCCCGGCTCACCGAGCCCTTGTCCTTGAGCTGGGCAATGACGCTTCTCACGGTCGAAGCCGGGATCGAGAACGCAATGCCGACGCTACCGCCGGACGGCGAGTAGATCGCGGTATTGACGCCCATCACTTCGCCTTCGGTATTGAAGGCCGGACCACCCGAGTTGCCCTTGTTCACGGGCGCGTCGATCTGGATGAAATCGTCATAGGGGCCGTTACCGATGTCGCGGCCAGAGGCCGAAACGATACCGGCGGTCACCGTGCCGCCCAGCCCGAAGGGATTGCCGACCGCGAGCACCCAATCGCCGATCCGCGGCTTGCCGTCGGATAATTTGGCGAACGGGAAGTTCGAGCCGCCCTCGACCTTGATCAGCGCAAGATCGGTCCGGGCGTCGGTTCCAATCACCTTGGCGCTGAAGGTCTTGCCGTCGTCGGTCGTCACTTCGACCTTATCGGCACCATCCACCACATGATTGTTGGTCACGGCAAAGCCGTCAGCCGAGATGAAGAAGCCGGAACCCTGGCCCGTCACCGCGCCGCGGCCGCGCGGAACGGCACGCAAGCCCGGCGGCAGGTCCCCTCCGCCGAAGCGACGGAAGAAGCGTTCCATCGGCGATCCCGGCTGGAACGGTGAGGCGTCGTCGTTGTTGTCGCCGCTGTCGTTCTTGGCGACCTTCTCGTTGATATTGACCTTCACCGAAATCACGGACGGTTTGACGCGCTCGACGATGTCGGCAAAGCCGATCGGCTGAGCGACCTTGCGGACCTCGTTATTGACCTGCGCATGGGCGCTGGTGGTGAAGATATCGACGGGGCCGGCCGACGGGCCGAAGCCGTAAACCGCGACACCAAGGCCGGCTACGACCGACGCCATGAGCGCGAACTTGCGTGCCGACAACAATGAGCGGCGCGGGGTCCGATAGGACGGGAGTGAGGAAAGATCGATGGGGCGGTCGGTCATAAAAGCTTCTCCAGAGCCTGAATTAGAAATGGTGCGGGGGGCGTGCACCGGCAGACCCCGAACATGGGGATTTCAGCCTTACAACGCGCTGGCGAAGGAGTTAAACTTTGGTAATGAACCCGCTATGGAATGCGGCGGATTATCGCAGGCACAAATTTACGCCTGCACTTGCCGCGTTATTTTTCGGCAATCCGTTCGGCCGCGATCAATTGGTTGATTCGCGCCTCTTCGTCGGGCGTCAAACTCAACTGCGCGTCGTCCTGCTCGCCGCCTGATCGAGCGCGACGGCGGCCATGCGCCCACAGCGCAATACCGCCAACCCCTAATGCCAATGGCGTCAAGAACCAGAGCAACCAGGTGTGCGAGTTGAGCCTCGGCTTCAGCAATACGAACTCGCCGTAGCGCGCCACCAGAAAATCGATCACCTGGGCATCGCTGTCGCCGGCAGCGATCCGCTCGCGAACGATTAACCGCAGGTCTCGAGCCAGCGGCGCCTCGGAATCGTCGATCGACTGGTTCTGACACACCATGCAGCGCAACTCGCGCGACAAATCCCGCGCCCGCGCCTCCTTGACCGGATCCGACATGATCTCGTCCGGCTGCACGGCATGGGCTGCTGTCGCCATCGCGGCAACAAACGCCAATGCGAGAACAGCCCGTTTCAAAGACATCACTCCGCCGCCTGCAATCCGCGCATGGATTTCGCAGGTTTTGGCGCACCCACGCGCAGGCGCCGATCCGACAGCGACAACAGGCCGCCGAATGCCATGAGCACCGGACCAAACCAGATGAAGAGCACGAGAGGCTTGTGATAGATCCGCACCGCGATCGAACCGTCGGTCGCGATATCGCCCAGCGAGATGTAAAGCTGGCTCGCGCCCCGCGACAGCAAAGCGGCTTCGGTCGTGGAGGCGCCGCTGCGGGTGGTGAAATTGCGCTTTGACGGCGACATGGTGTCAATCACGCGACCGTCGACCAGGACGCTGAAGTTCGCGGCCATTTCGCGGTAGTTCGACCCCTGATGTGGTGTCAGGCTTTCGAGCTTGAGGCCGTAGCCGGCGATGTTGGTGACATCGCCTGGCTTCATCGACCTGATATTTTCGCTATTCCACGACGTCTCGCAGACGATACCGATCAGCGCGATCCCGACGCCGGCGTGGGCGAACATGGTGCCCCAGGCCGAGCGCGGCAGCCCGCGCGCGCGCCGTAGAGCGAGGCCGAGCGGCAGCCGGAACAAGCCGATGCGCTCGGCGGTATCGATCACGGCGCCCACGATCACAAACAGCGCAAGGCCGATCGCGAGCGGCGCGAAGGTGCTGCCGCCAACCGTCCAGGCCCATACCACCGCCATCACAAACAGTGCCGCGATGCCGGGCACGATCAGACGCTGGGCGGCGCCAAGCAAGTCGCCGCGTTTCCAGGCCAGCAAAGGTCCAAAGGGCACAGCGACCAACAACGGAACGAACAGCGGCCCGAAGGTGAGATTGAAGAACGGCGCGCCGACCGAAATCTTGTCCCCTGTCATCACTTCCAGCGCCAAGGGATAAAGCGTTCCGACAAAAACCGTCGCACACGCCGTCGTCAGCAGCAGGTTATTGAGAACCAGCGCGCCTTCCCGCGAGATCGGTGCGAACAGACCGCCCTGCTTGAGGGAGGACGCGCGGAAAGCATAGAGCGTGAGGCTTCCGCCGATAAAGATGCACAGGATCAGCAGGATGAATACGCCGCGCCGGGGATCATTGGCGAACGCATGGACCGAGGTAAGGACGCCCGAGCGCACCAGGAAAGTACCGAGCAACGACAGCGAGAAAGCCAGGATCGACAGCAGGATGGTCCAGACCTTGAGCGCGTTGCGCTTCTCCATCACGACCAGCGAATGCAACAACGCGGTGCCGGCGAGCCATGGCATCAGCGAGGCATTCTCCACCGGATCCCAGAACCACCACCCGCCCCAGCCGAGTTCGTAATAGGCCCAGTAAGACCCCATCGCGATGCCGAGCGTCAGGAATATCCAGGCGACCAGCGTCCACGGCCGCACCCAGCGCGCCCAGGCCGCGTCGATCCGGCCTTCGATCAGCGCCGCGATCGCAAAGGAAAACGAAATCGAGAAGCCGACATAACCGAGATAGAGCATCGGCGGATGCACGGCGAGACCGATATCCTGCAACACCGGATTGAGATCCTGACCCTCGATCGGCGGGTTGGCGATGCGAAGGAACGGATTGGAGGTCATCAGGATGAAGAGGTAGAAGGCGCTGGCGATCCAGGCCTGCACCGCCAGCGCATGCGCGCGAAGCGATATCGGCAGGTTGTTGCCGAAGATTGCAACCAGGCCGCCGAACAACGCCAGGATCGACACCCAGAGCAGCATCGAGCCTTCGTGGTTACCCCACACGCCGGTGATCTTGTAGATCAACGGCTTCATCGAGTGCGAATTCTCGACGACGTTGACGACGGAAAAATCCGAGGAAACATGTAGCGCGATCAGCGCCGCAAACGATGCGGCCACAAAGATCAGCTGCGCCACCGCCGTCGAGCGCGCGACATTCATCAGCGAAAAATCGCGCCAGCGCGCCCCAAGAATCGGCACGGTCGATTGAATCAGCGCGAGCGCAAAGGCCAGCACCAGCGCATAATGTCCACATTCGGCAATCACCGCACGGCTCCCTGCTCGCCTTGCGCCGCACGGGCGGCCGTATTGCCGCCTTTGGACGCCGCGCCGTATTCTTCTTTCCAGAGCCCCTGCTTCTTCAGGGCATCGGCAACGTCCTTGGGCATGTAGTTCTCGTCATGCTTGGCAAGCACGGTGTCGGCCTTGAACACGCCCGAAGCATCAAGCGCGCCTTCCGCGACGATGCCCTGCCCTTCCCGAAAAAGGTCAGGCAAAATTCCCTGGTAGGAAACCGGCAAGGCTGCGCTGCCGTCACCGACCTCGAACCTGACCATCAGATTGTCACCGCGTACGAGCGATCCAGGCTGCACCAGGCCGCCGAGCCGAAACCGTTCGCCCGGTTGAATATGCTTCTCCGCAACCATTTTCGGCGTCGAAAAAAACACGATCGAATCGCGCATTGCATTGAGCACCAGCGCCGCGGCCACCGCGAGCACAAAGAGTGAGCCGCCGATCACAGTCAAGCGCCGCTGCTTGCGCGTCATTGATTGCCTCTTTTGCGTCGCCGCGCCATTCCGCTCATCTTACTCATCCGTCGAGTCCGAGATTTTTCAGGCCATCGTTGAGTTGCTGCAAACGCCCGGGATCCTTGGCAAGCGCTTGCCGGGCATCGGACGAGGCCGCTTTGGCTTTGTCAGCGTCACCCATGACCATATAGGCTCTGACGAGCCGCAGCCATCCCTCGACGTCGTCGCCGTTCTGGTGCAACCGGGTTGCGAGACGCTCAACCATGCTACGGATCATGGCGCTGCGATCGGTCTCGCTCATGTCTTTCGCCGCCGTCATCGCGTCATTCGACAGCGCAGGCGCCGGTGTTCCGCCGACCCTGACCAGCGCAGATTGAATCAACGGACGCCACGGCGCGTCCGGTGGCGCCTTCGCCAGCATCGCCCGCCAAATCTCGGCCGCTTCCGCAGCATGGCCATCCTGCTCGGCCGCCAGTCCCAGAAAATAATTTGCCTTCACCTCGTCGGCGTTGAGCGCGACCGCGCGCTCGAACTCGGTCTTGGCTTCGCCGGTAACGATGCCGCCCGCCGCAGCCACCAAGGCTTCGCCGAGATCGGCCCGCCGGGTCGCGTTTTCGCCGTTATAGGTGATTGAATTCCGGAAGGCGTGGACCGCATCGTCCATGCGCCCCAATCTTGCGAGCACTGGCGCCAGAATGGTCCAGCCCCGGCCATCTGTAGGCTCAGCCTCGAGATGCTGTTCGACTTGTGCGACGAGCTTGTCGAGCGATTGCGTCGCAGCGGGAGTCCGGCTGCGCTGTGCCAGCGGAGAATCGGGCAGTTCAGGCGAGCCTAGCGGGTAATAAAGCCCGACTGTGACGAGCGGCAATCCGATGAGAGCGATAACGGCCGCCACTCGACGCAACTTGACGTTCGATCTTGAGGTGGTCTCTGGCTGATTGTCGACCGCTGCCAGCAGCCTGCGGCTGATCTCGACGCGCGCGGCCGCGGCTTCCGGCGGGTTGATGAGACCCGTGGCGACATCGCGGTCGATTTCAGTGAGTTGGTCCCGATAGACGGCGGCTTCGTTGCCGTCCCGCGGCGGGTGACCGGCGCGACTGAGCGGCCAGAGCACGGCAAAGATCGCCGCGGCCGTCATCAGCGCGAACACAAGCCACAGCATCATCGAATGGGTTCCGGTGGAACGGCGCGAACCAGCACAGCGCCTTGCGGTCGCTTTACACCATAGGCGTAAAGAGTGAGCAATTGACAATTATCAATTTGATGAGCCAAACGTAAAACATTGAGATACTTCACGAAAATTCGTTCTCAAAACCTTCTAATGTGAGGCTTTGTAAGGGCAATCCGCCCCGGACCGGCTCAGCCAGTCCGCGACGATTTGCGCTCGCCCGTGAGAGCGTTTTCGGCGGCCCTGCTCATCAGCGACGCATAATCGGCGCCGAACAGCACGTCACAAAAACGGATGGCTGCAGCCACCTGCGTCTGGCGATAGGCCCGCGCTTTGCCTTCGCTGCCGCGGAGCGATTGCACCAACGCTTCGGTCGATTGCTCGACATAGTGCTGGAGATCGGAATAGGTCCGCATCGTGACTTCGTTGATCGCCAACTCGCCGGCATAGGTGCGGCAGACCGCGACGAACTCGATCAGCGCGATGGTTTCGTCGACATCGCCCGAGTTGATCTGGGGCGCGGCCGCAACGTCCTTGTCGGCGCGCTGGCGCAAGATCCGTCTGACGCGGCCGGGAACGCTGTCGATTTCCGATTGCAGCGCGCTCGAAATATCCGCGCGGATCGATGCCAGTTGCCTGCCCCAGGCTGAATCGTTGCGCAGGTCGAGTTCGGTTCGCAACCCGCGTACGCCGTCGTGAAGGGTTTTCAAGTGCTCGGTGACTTCGCCGAAGCGGCCGCGCTTGATATCGACCCGCAGGGTTGCCGCCAGACAATACAAATCATGCAAGGCAATGGTGACGGCGACGCCGTAGGGCGTCGAGGCGACGCGCATCTCGTCGTCGGAAGCAGCCATCCGTATCGCCAGACGAATGATCTGCCACGGCGCCGCTAGTCGCTGCATCACCAGCGACAGCGCGAACGACAGCAATTGCGGCGTCTGCAAGGCGGGAACATTGAGCGCGGCAATCACCGCGTCGATCTGCGTCTCGTTGAAGACACGCATGTAGCTGGGAACGCGGCTGTTGAACGTGTCGACCGCTTCGCGCACCTGCAACAGGGCGGCAATCGATGGCAGGTCTTCGATCACGTCAGGCGGACCAATGCGGGCCAGTGCGCGGCGGTCGTCGGATGCCACGATGGCCAGCAACCCCTCGGCCGTGGCCAGCTGAAGTTTCCGCGCGGCGGCCTCGATCTCGGGCGAGCTGCCGCTCTCCGGACCGCGGGAGAGTGCTGTTTCAAATTGGCGGGCCAGGTCCGGCGCGGCCTCGCGAGCCAGCCACTGCCAGACCGGCAACAGGGAGGCACGGCGAATCTGGCCTTCGCGAACCGCGACATTGCCTTCGACCAGAAACGGTTCCAGCGGGCGGAACAGCGACCGGGTCGGGTTGTCCGTGCGCGGCCGCGCTTCGTCATCGGCATCGGCGCCGCGCACAATCTTGCGCAGTTGTTCAAGCACAAAGGTGGCGATCGTGGTCTCCTCGCCGCGATCGATGGCGCGCTCGAACTCCCGCATCAGCAGCGCCTGCGACCGGGGCGGCAGCTGGGCGAGATAGTCTCTCAGCCGTTCGGTTGGTGTCTGGCTCATACGCCCGGACTACAAGCTTGTGTGGCGTGGACGGCAAAAAATACGTCCACAGGGCATTGTAAAAGCCGCGGCGTTAAGAAGTCGTTTAGGATGATCAACCCCAGAGGATGATTTTCTACATCACTCCATCAAAAGTTGTGCTTCTAGCCTGTATTTATGCGGCTTTATGCGGCCGGCAGCAGGAGTTCGGCCCGCAACCCGCCGGTCGGGGCAGGGCCAAGGGTCAGACTGCCGCCATAGAGCGCGGCGAGGTCGACCACGATCGATAGCCCGAGCCCAGATCCCGGCTTGGATTCGTCGAGCCGCTGGCCCCTGCGGGATACCTGGGCCCGCTCCATCTCCGAGAGGCCGCGCCCGTCATCATCGACGATAATTCGCAGCATCGGCGTCGCGCCGGGCTCGGTGGGCTCATCAACCAGAACCTCGATGAAGACACGCGAGGCCGCCCATTTGCAGGCATTGTCGACGAGATTGCCGACCATCTCCTCGAGGTCCTGCCGTTCGCCGCGAAACCTGGCCTTGGATCCGGAGGCCACTTCGATGGCGACGCCGCGGTCGCGATGGATTTTTTCCATGGTGCGGCGCAAGGCATCAACCACCGGACCGACCTCCGTGATGGTGCCGACGATGGTGAGGCGCGCTGCGATACGCGCGCGCTCCAGATGATGGGCGACCTGATCACGCATCACATCTGCCTGTTCGAGAACCTTGGCGGCAAACAGATCGGAAGAATGGCTAGCCGCCTCGTTGACGATCACCGACAGCGGCGTCTTGATTGCATGGGCCAGATTGCCGACATGGGTGCGGGCACGCTCGACGATTTCCCTGTTGGCGTCGATCAGGGCATTGGTTTCACGCGCCAGCGGCGCGATCTCGACGGGGAATTCGCCCTCGAGCCTTTCGGCGCGGCCGGACCTGATATCGGCAATTGAATCGGAAATGCGCTTGAGCGGGGCCAGTCCAAAGCGAACCTGGAAGATCGTGGTCAGCACCAGGACGATCGAAAGGGCCATAAACGTCCCGCCCAGATAGTAGTCGAAGTTGCGGGTCTCGTCGAAAATCTCCGATGCATCGCCGGCGACATCGACGAGGAACTTGCCGTCCGCGCCCAGATCGACCGGCCGTTCCACCATCCGCAGCGTCTGTCCCTCGGGGCCCTCGACGTAGCCGAGGCGGATGCCTGCCGCGCTCAGTTCGGCACCGTGATCCTCAAGCTTCGGCAGCTTCTTGTCCCACAGCGAACGAGATGCGCGCACCTCCTCCTTGTCGGAATCAGTGCGGATGATCTGCCAGTACCATCCCGACAGCGGCAGCTCGAACAGCGGCTCGCCTAACGACTGGAACTGACGATCGGGCGGCTCGTCGGGCGTTGCCACCTCGGCGACCAGCGTGCGCAGATAGAGGTTGAGACGTCGGTCGAACGCCCTCTCGGTGGCGTCACGGTAGACGGACGAAAGGATCACGCCGGTGATCAGCAGAATGACCACCACCCAGGCGGTCGCGGACAAAAACAACCTGGTCGCAAGCGAGCTGCGGCGCATCAGGGTGTCATCCCAAGCGAACTTCCGCGCGGCGTCGACATGGCTGAAAAACGGCTCATGTCCGAGCAGAGCACAACACGAGAGGCCCGATCAACCGCCCGTTGCCGGCGGCGTCAGCAAATAGCCAAGTCCCCTCACCGTCTGGATGATGTCGACATCGAGCTTCTTGCGGATGCGGCCGACGAAAACCTCGATCGTGTTCGAGTCGCGGTCAAAATCCTGATCGTAGAGATGCTCGACCAGTTCGGTTCGCGATACCACACGGCCGGTGTGATGCATGAGGTAGGCGAGCAGCCGGTATTCGTGCGACGTCATCTTGATCGGATTGCCGGATACGCTGACGCGGCCGGTGCGGGTGTCGAGCGACACCGGACCGCAGGTCAACTCCGATTGCGCATGACCGGTCGAGCGGCGGAGCAGCGCGCGAATTCGCGCCAGGACTTCCTCGAGATGAAACGGCTTTGCCACATAATCGTCAGCGCCGGCGTCAAAGCCTTGAACCTTGTCGCTCCAGCGATCGCGCGCGGTCAGAATGAGGACCGGCATCGAACGCCCGTTGCGGCGCCAGGCTTCCAGCACCGAAATGCCATCCATCTTCGGCAGGCCGATATCGAGCACGACCGCATCGTACGGCTCGCTATCGCCGAGGAAGTGCCCTTCTTCGCCGTCGAACGCGCGATCGACCACATATCCGGCGTCGGTCAGCGCCGTGGTCAGCTGGCGATTGAGATCCGGATCATCCTCGACGACAAGTAAGCGCACGCGGGTCTCCAATGCTGTTATCACCTTAGGCGCAATGATGAGCGTGACCGTCGTGAATGGGTTATGAACGACGGCGACCCGCAAGATTACTTTTTCTTCACAACGGCTTTCAACGACATTCCGGCCGCAAACCGGCCGAGCGGACCGTTAATTCGTTAACGTCCGGCCGGAGCGCCCTTGATGGTGATGAGATCGACCGGGCCGCCCGGACGCTCGTCGTCGAAAACGCCGATCGTCAGCCGCCCCGTTCGCCAAGCCAGCGTGTCGAGATTGGTTCGGCCTTCGTAAAGCAACGGGCCGTCGGGATGATTATCATGACCGTGGACAACGTGGAGATTGCCGAAGCCTTCCGAATATCCCTTGGGATAGCGCTTCCACAACAAGGTCTCCACGCTCTGAAGATCCAGCGGAGTTCCGGGATCGACACCCGCGTGCACGTAGAGGCGATGGGCATCGACGTAAAGCAGCCGCAGCCGATCGAGCCAGTCGATGTGGGACTGCGGCAAGCTGGTCGGCTCACCTCCGTAAGAAGCCAGAGCCGTATCGCCGCCTTTCGACAGCCAGGCCGCCATTGTCGAGTGGTCCCGCAATGCACCGATCATCATGGCATCGTGGTTGCCCTTTAAGCTCACAAGTTCAAAACCGCCGCTGACGCCCGATAGCAACCGGTCGATCACACCCTTGCTGTCAGGTCCTTTGTCGACGTAGTCGCCGATCGTGACAATGGTGCCGGTCTCGCCTTTGGATCGTGCGGCAATTTCGGCGAGCGCCTCGCTCAGCAAATCGAGGCGCCCGTGAATATCGGGGATGACGAAGGTCTGGGTCACGGTTCGCGCCGCGCCCACCGGTCCAATATCAACATCTGCAAGGTCCGTTTCACGTGGACATCCGCCCAAACCTTAGAATGAGGAACTCCTCCCAAACACAAGATTCCGATATGGCTTTGATTGAAATTGCGTGACATTGCCGCAGGCTTTTCGCCAGTAAAGCATGATGCCGATATTTTTTGAAACCGAACCGTGCCGCCTTCGAACAGGTTGAGCTCAGACCTCTTGTGGCTTACCTAAAGGCATGATTCACAGAATATCCGTCATCGCGGCCTGGCTGGCGCTCGGACTGATCGCGCTCGTAACGCTGTCGCCGATAGAAGCCCGCCCATCGCTTACGAGCGCGCATCTGGAGCATTTCGCCGCTTTTGCCCTGATCGGTTTCGCCTTTGCACTGGCTTACCCCAACCGCGTCGTGCTGGCTTTCGCGATCGTGGTAGGGGCGGCACTCGGCCTGGAGGCGCTTCAGCTATTGACCCTGGATCGCCATGGCCGCGCCGCGGATGCCCTGATGAAGGCGCTGGGCGGCATCAGCGGAATCTGTATCGGGCAAATGGCGTCTTTCCTGCTCCGCCTCAAGCCGGTTCCATCCGATCATTCGGTCTGAGCCGCCGATTCCGGCGACGGCCGTCGGTCTCTCAGAATCCCCCGATCAACAGGGGACCTGCAAAGCCATCGTCGGCATAAAACTCACACGCCGGAGCTGGCGCGTCACGGCGTGCGCCGATAAGCGCTAGAACGCCCGGCGTGGATGGCCAAAGGTCGAGATGCGCGGCGAGAGGCTCGCGAATTGCGATTGGCGACGTTGCGACCGCCAAGCGCGAACAACGTATCCGATGCCAAAACCCGCCACGAAAATCGACGACTGAAGGAGAAGAGTGAACATGGGATGCATCCGGTTATCCCCCCGCGCTTCTTCATCGCCCGGATGACGGGCGACATCATGATTTGAACTACGGAAGATTGCCCTACCCGCGTTGCGAAATCGTAACCGAACCGGGCAAACCTCACGACGCAATCATGCGCGATTCGTCATCGCCGAAAAACCGCAATAGTGCGAGACCGGATTAACACGGTGTTGGTAATCGACCAGCTGGCGGGAACCGCGATCGGATGTCGGCTCTTGCGTCGAGCGTTCGTTGTCTAGGTGCGGAAGAATACGAACCAGACGACACCCAGGATCAGAACGGCAAGGCCGGTGGAAACCGCCAAGAGCGCGAGCACGGAAGGTCCCGGCTCGGCTTGCCGCGCCTCGGTCGGGGTTTCAACGATTTGATGGTCTCGTTGCACTGCCATGGGGGCCCTCGATCTTACTTGTAGACGTTCGGCGTCCAGCGCTGCCGAGCACCAGGGCAACGCGTGATTTCCAATGATGTTCCGTACACTTGCAGATGCCGCAAAGCGGTATTCGGCAACATCGGGCGGCTATTGCGTGGCACGCCACATACGACATTCTTTCACTCGAGAGACAGCGCAACTCACGCCGGTTAACGCCGTTGTCAGATTCCCGTTGCGGCGTGTTTTAAACCCGCCCCGCCGGTGATATCGTTTGGTTTTTGGTATGTTGCGTCTGAGGAGTATCCCATGGCCCCCCGCGCCAATTGGAAGGGTTTCCTGCGTCTTTCACTGGTGACCTGCCCGGTTGCGCTTTATCCCGCGACATCGGATACCGAAAAGGTCAGCTTCAATCAGATCAACCGCAAGACCGGCCATCGTATCAAATACGCCAAGGTCGATGCCGATACCGGCGAGGAAGTCGCCAGCGACGACATCATCAAGGGCTACAAGGTCGACACCGACACCTACATCGAGGTCTCGAAGGAAGAACTCGAGGACCTGGCGCTCGAATCGACCCACACGATCGAAATCGACGAGTTCGTCCCCAAAACCGACATCGATACCCGGTACCTGATCCGTCCGTATTATCTCGTGCCCGACGGCAAGGTCGGCCACGACGCGTTCGCTGTGATCCGCGAAACCATTCGCAGCATGAACAAGGTCGCGATCGGCCGCGTGGTCCTGACCAACCGGGAGCACATCGTCGCGCTGGAACCGCTCGGCCAGGGCCTGATGGGAACGCTGTTGCGCTACCCTTACGAGGTGCGGAGCGAAAAGGAATATTTTGACGATATCCAGAACGTCAAAGTCACCAAGGATATGCTGGATCTGGCCAAGCACATCGTCGAAAAGAAATCCGGCTCGTTTGAACCCGACAAGTTCGAGGATCATTACGAATCCGCTTTGATCGACCTGATCGACAAAAAGCGCAGTGGCATCCGGCCGGCGGCCAAAGCCGCCCCCAAAACCGGCGGCAACGTCATCAATTTGATGGACGCGCTCAAACGCAGCCTGGCCAGTGAACGGCAGGTGCCTCCTGCCGCTTCCAAGGTCAAGGGCAAGAAGCCGAGGAAGCGGATCGAAGGCCAGCGCGAGATGCTTCTGCCGATCAGCGGCAAGCGTGCCGCCAAAGAGGAAGCCAAGACCGAAACCAAGGCCCCAGCCGCAAAAAAGCCCGCGCGCAGTTCGGCACGGGCCAAAAAAGCCGGATAGAGCGAAGCGCCGTTACTTCAGCGACGTATTGATCGAGGTGAATTTGCCGTTGACGGTGCTGCCAACGCTGTTGACGGCCGTGAGGATCACGATGCTGAGGCCGACCGCGATCAGGCAGTACTCAATTGCCGTCGCCCCGGACTCGTCGTTCAGGAATCGTGAAATCAGCTGCCGCATCAAAAACTCCCGCTCGCAGACCCTGAGCGCTTGCACCACTTCTAATAGTGCTGAAATCTAAATTCGATTGGTTACAGGTGCATTGAAGAAGAGCCTGAATGGCCCATTAATCAAAACCGCGTCCGGTACGCGATTTTTTGATAACCCCTTATTCGAAATGGAAAATCCGGGCGACGTCGATCGCGAACGCGGCTTCGATCGCCCGATGCGGCTTAAAAAATTTATCACGTGAAGAAGCTCAACCGTCGGGCACCATGACCATCGCGCCCCGCCCGCGTATGAACGCCGACCCGGTCTATTCAGCCATTTCGGTCGGCTGCGCGGGGCCGGCCAGCGGCCGTTCTTCCATCAGGATCATGCAAATCGACGCGGCGACCATCATGGCCGCGGCGGCGCCGAACACATAACGGAAGGCGACGATCATATCGGCGGGCGAAACGGCGTTCACGAGACCACGATGCTCGCCCGAAAGCGAAATGTCGGCGCCGAGCGCCATCAACAGAATGGCCGAGAACACCGCAACCGTGAACGACGCCATCAGGGCACGAAAGAAGTTGGTCGCCCCTGTAATGGTGCCGATCTGCGAGCGCGCGACCGCATTCTGCGACGACACGGTTGATACCGGAAACGCCGTGCCCAACCCCAATGCGAATATGGACAGCAGCACCAGCAGCAGCCAGAGCGGCATCGGTGCGAGCATCAGGGCCGCGGCCGTGGCGGCGGCCACGAGCGTACCGATAATCGCAACCCGCTTATAATGCCTGGAGCGCGACATGGTTCGCCCGGCAATCGCGGCCCCGCCTGTCGAAACCGCAGCCAGCGGGATCAACGCCATGCCCGCTTCACTTGCGCTGAGATGATAAGCGCCTTCGTAAAATAGCGGCAGGTAAACCGTCAGCCCGAGCATCGCGCCCATGGCGAAGCCGCCGCAAACCATGGCGTAAGGCACCACCGTTCCTCCCATCAATGACAATGGCAGGAACGGCTCGTCAGCCCGCAAAGCGTGCCACACGAAAGCAAGCGTCAGCGCGATCGAGGCTCCGATCATCGCGATGATAACCGGCGACAGCCAGAGATAACGGTTGCCGCCCCAGGTCAGCACCAGCATCACCACGACGGCGGCCGCCATCAGCAGAAGACCGCCGAGCCAGTCGACCTTGCGGCGCCGGTGGAAAACCGGGATCTTGCCCATCTTCGGCAACAGCATCGCCAGCGACGTCAGGCCGAGCGGGACGTTGATCCAGAAAATCATCGACCAGTGGAGATGTTCGGCAAACACGCCGCCGAGGATCGGTCCGCTGATTCCCGCCGCCATCCAAACGCCGCTGAAATAGGCCTGATACTGGCCGCGCTCGCGCGGCGTCACGACGTCGGCAATCACGGTCTGAACGATCGGCAGAATGCCCCCGCCACCGAGGCCCTGAAGGCCTCGCGCGATGATCAGGACCGTCATGCTGGGAGCGACGGCGCACAGGATCGAACCCGCGATAAACAGACCCATCGAGGTGATGATCGTGGCACGGCGGCCGTAAATGTCGCTCAGCGTGCCGAACACCGGCGCCACCGCGGTCGATGCCAGCAGATAGGCCGTAATGATCCATGAGAGGCTGGAAACATCTCCGAACTGCCGTCCGATGGTCGGCAATGCCGTCGCAACGATGGTCTGGTCGAGTGCGGCCAGAAACATCGTCAGCATCAGGCTCATCAAGATGGTGCGGACTTCGCTCTGCGTCAGCGGCGAAGGCGGCACGATCGGCGGCGCGTCGCTGATATCAGGGATGTCCGCAGGCACCACCGTTGGCTCGCTGGCGAGAGCCTCGGACAATGTTTGCTGATCGGCCGATGGACGGCCCTGCGGTTCGAACTTGTTCATGCGGAGGTTATGCCGGAGCGGGCAGCGGTTCTCGCCGCCACGAAATATGGGGTCTATTTACGTGGCGAATCGGGGCTGCGGCAGCGGGTCGGGCGCATGGGTGCGTCCCGGTGAGGGCGCAAGATAGCCCACTATGGTCAGGATGACGGGCGCTTTTTCAACCGGGCACGTTTCGGCAAAAGCGCCGGCCACTGCACGATATGATCTTCCAGATCTTCGTCGGCGATCTCGTTTTCGGTTCCCTCCACGCGTCCGCGTACGGAAACGCCGGCTTCATGAACCGTGTTGGGGTCGCCTGAAATCAATGGATGCCACCAATAGAGATCACGGCCTTCGGCAACCAGGCGATAACCGCAACTTGGCGGCAGCCAATTCAACGTGCGCACATTGGCAGGCGTCAGTCTGACGCAGTCGGGAACCTGTTCGGAACGATGCTGATAATCCTTGCAGGCGCAAAGGCCTGCATCGAGAAGTTTGCAGGAAACGTGAGTGAAATAGATTTTGCCGGTGTCTTCGTCCTCAAGCTTTTCGAGGCAACAGCGGGCACAGCCATCGCACAGACTTTCCCATTCCGTCTCCGACATCTCCTCCAACGTCTTGGTTTTCCAAAAGAATCCCTCCTGTCCGGAAGGCGGCTTGGGCTTTTCGGTCACGGGCTTGAGGTTTTCGGGCGCTTTTCGCATGTGCCCTTCTAGGGGCAGCGTGCGCGGGTATGCAAGTGGCAGGACGCCAGTGCCTCGCGAAGTTCGGCCGGCATTATCCCTCCCCGTGGAAATGTGAGCCCGGCCATTGGTTTATCGTCCCCGCTCGGCTAGATAGAAGCGTGGCAGGCGGGGCACCGATATGCCTTGGGTTTGCCGCAACATTCCCGCAAGGTTTGAGGCTCCTGCACCGCAAGCGGTGATCGACTTCAAATCGAAAACGACACCGGGATTCCGGTTTCAGGTAACGCCTGCCCGTGCGCAAGATCGATCTCACCGAATGGAGAAAGAAAATCCGGCACTGGATGCTGGATCTGGACGCGCGCATCGATTCGACGTTGTTCTCGACCGGCAAAGGCAGCCGCGAGCTCTATGAGCGGTATTCCGCCTTCATGGACCGCTTTTATGTCGGCCGCTGGAAACGCTGGGTTTTCATCGAGCCGTTGTCGGAAGCCGCCACCCTGGGTCTCGGCGGTTTGATCCTGATGCTGGCGCTGGCGGTGCCGGCATTCCGCGAGACGGCCGACGAGGACTGGCTTAAGAAATCCGATCTCGCGGTGACCTTCCTCGATCGCTACGGCAATCCGATCGGCAGCCGCGGCATCAAGCATAACGATTCGATTCCGCTCGAGGATTTCCCGGACGTCCTGATCAAGGCGACGCTCGCGACCGAAGACCGCCGTTTTTACGACCACTTCGGCATCGACGTCGCCGGTACGGCGCGTGCGATCGTGACCAACGCCCAGGCCGGTGGTGTACGCCAGGGCGGCTCGTCGATCACCCAGCAATTGGCGAAGAACCTGTTCCTGAGCAACGAACGCACGATCGAGCGCAAGGTGAACGAAGCTTTCCTGGCGATCTGGCTGGAAACGCGGCTCACCAAAAACGAAATTCTCAAACTCTATCTCGATCGCGCCTATATGGGCGGCGGTACCTTCGGCGTCGACGGCGCGGCGCATTTCTACTTCAACAAGTCGGCGCGCGACGTCAATCTTTCGGAAGCGGCGATGCTTGCGGGATTGTTCAAGGCGCCCACCAAATATGCGCCCCACATCAACCTGCCTGCCGCGCGTGCCCGCGCCAACGTCGTGCTCGATAACCTAGTCGATGCCGGCTTCATGACCGAAGGCCAGGTATTCGGCGCGCGGCGCAATCCGGCGACCGCAGTCGACCGCCGCGACGAGAATTCGCCGAACTACTATCTGGATTGGGCCTTCGACGAGATGCGCAAGCTCGTCGACACCTTCCCGAAATCCTACAACGAGCGCGTTTTCGTGGTTCGCACCTCCATTGACATGAACGTGCAGCGCGCCGCGGAGGAAGCCATCGAAAACCAGTTGCGGCAGTTCGGCCGCGACTACCACGCCACGCAGGCTGCCACCGTCGTCTCCGACCTCGACGGCGGCGTGCGCGCCATGGTCGGCGGCCGCGACTATGGCGCCAGTCAGTTCAACCGTGCGACCGACGCGTATCGACAACCCGGCTCGTCGTTCAAACCCTATGTCTACACGACCGCGCTGCTAAACGGCTTCAAACCGACTTCGGTCGTGGTCGACGGTCCGGTTTGCATCGGCAACTGGTGCCCGCAGAACTATGGGCACTCCTATTCCGGCGCGGTCACCCTGACGCAGGCGATCACACGCTCGATCAATGTCGTTCCGGTGAAACTGTCGATCGCGCTCGGCGGCAAGGCGCCGAATCCGGCCAAGGTCGGCCGCGCCAAGATCGTGGAGGTTGCGCGCCGCTTCGGCATCAAGGCGCCGCTGCCCGATACGCCCTCGCTGCCGATCGGTGCCGACGAAGTCACAGTGCTCGAACATGCGGTCGCCTATGCGACATTCCCCAACAAAGGAAGGTCGGTGACGCCGCACGCGGTGCTGGAAGTTCGTACCGGCGCCGGAGATCTGGTCTGGCGTTTCGACCGCGACGGCAAGAAGCCGCTGCAGGCTATTCCGTCTTCCGTCGCAGCCGACATGGCCGAAATGATGAGCCATGTCGTCAGCGAAGGCACGGCGCGACGCGCTGCACTGGACGGCATCCCGACCGCCGGCAAGACCGGCACCACCAATGCTTATCGCGACGCCTGGTTCGTCGGATATACCGGCAATTTCACCTGCGCCGTCTGGTACGGCAACGACGATTATTCCGCGACCAATCGCATGACCGGCGGCTCGCTGCCGGCACAGACATGGCACGACATCATGGTCGCCGCGCATCAGGGCGTCGAGATCAAGGAAATTCCGGGCATCGGGATGGGCACGAAACTTCCGCCCTCACCCTCTGCCGCTGTGATAGCGGCCAATGGCGGTCCGAAGCCTGCGGAGATCAAACCCCCGCCGGTTCTCACCAAGCGTGGTGCGGACATCCTGGTGCGCGTGGAAAAGCTGCTTGACGACGCGGCCAGGTCCGCCGGCGAGCCCTCCAAACCGACCAAGCCTGTGTCCTCGACCTCCGCTGGATTCACAGACAGTTTTGCTTCGGCGTTGCCCGAGAGCCCCGCGGCCTCGCCCGCTCCGCGCAAGAATTAAAAACGTGCGATTGATATTCGTCACCCTGCTGGCGCTGATCCTCGCCGCCGTCGTCGGCCTCGGCGCCACGTGGATGACGGCAACCCGCGGCACCGATCTCGGCACGCTGACGATCGGCGCCTGGACCGCACGGCCGAGAACCGGCACCGCCGACGTCGACCCATATTCGCGCGCATCCATTGCCCGCAGCGGCGAACTGCCGGTTGGCACCGGCGATGGCGTTGCATTCTCGGCCACCAGAGACGATCGCAAGCGGTTGCTTGACGGCCGCTGCGACGTGGTGGTGAGCGGAATTACGCCGGCGGCGCGGTTTTGGACGCTGACGCTCTACGATTCACGAGGACGGCTGGTCTCAAATTCACTGCAACGCTACGGCTTCACCAGCCAGGAAATCATCCGTGGCGCGGACGGCTCGTTCGAAGTGCGGGTCGCGTCACGATCCCGCTCCGGCAACTGGCTGCCGACCGGCGGAATCGAGCGCTACACGCTAGTTCTGCGGCTCTATGATACGCCGGTCGGCGTTGCGACGCGGACCCAGCGCGACGCCCCGATGCCCGCTGTCGCAACTGTGGGCTGCCCATGATCCGGCTGTTGTTCACGATCATCGCCGGCCTGCTCCTGGGCGCCATCGTGCATCTGGTCAGCGTGCTGGCGCTGCCACGCATCGCGAGCCAGGACGCCTATTCCCGCCTCGCTCCGATCACGAAACTCAATACCGTCACACCCCTGCCCTTGCCGGATCCTTCCGCGGCCCCGCTGCCGTTCATGGATCCTGCCTTTGCGGTTGCGATCTGCCGTTACGATCTGTCGGGAGGGCCGATCAAGCTCACGGTGCCCGTGAGCCAGGCCTATACGTCGGTGTCGTTCTATACCCGCAATGAACTGGCCTACTATGCCATCAACGACCGCTCGGCCGGGCGCAAGGTGATTGAACTCGACCTGATGACGGAAGCCCAGCACGCCGCTTTACCGGAGGACGAGGACGTCACGGCCGCGGACCGGCTGATCATCGATTCTCCGAGCGCCGCCGGATTGATCGTGATGAAGGCGCTGGCGCCGGAACCGGGCCTGATGCCGCAAGCGCAGGCGACGCTCGCCGCATCGAGCTGCAAGGTGCAGACCGAGCCGACGCCAACCAAACGCTGAGCTAGCGGCAGTTCTTCAGGCGGATTTTCAGCCGCGGGAGGTGAGCTTGTAGCCGGGGACGGGCTGTATCGCGACGGGCGGATTGGCGGCCAACCCGGCAAGTTCGTTGAGAAGCCGGTCGGCTTCCGCGGCCATACCGTCGGGCGCCTGGACCACCAGCCGCTCCAGCGCCCAGCGATACGACGAAATTCGCCGCTCCTGGCATTGCTGGACCCATTGCACGATCAGCGTGTTCTCTTCCATGCGGGCGACCGCGTCCCCGCGCTCTCGCGGCGACAATTGCGAGACGTGAGCGAGGCTGGCATTGCGTTTGCGGTCGAGGTCGAGCACCCGGGCAGCGGTGGAATAGAACGGTTCGAAGCGGGTGATGTCGTCGCGTATGTCGTCGATCAACTGCGAATATCGCGAGGCGTCCGAGCGGTGGGGCTCGTCGATCAACTGCCGCCCATAGGCCGTGCGATCAAAGGCGACCTTCTCCCGCCATGGCGCAGCCGCAACCTGGTAGTCGCCGAACACGGCCTTCCAGGCAGGCCGCGAATGCGGCGGCTCGATCACCGGATAGGCCTGATCGCGAAGCTGTCTTTCGCCATCGGTGAGCTGGAATTGCGAGGCTTTCATACCGACGCTGCCGGTCACCTCGGCACCTAGCCAGCGATGCATGTCGTCGTTGCGGAAATCCTCGCGGCTACGTCCGAAATCGCCACCGCTACAGCCGGCGAGCATCAGGCCTGAGGTGAGCAACATCAGCGCCGATAGGCCAGCTGACGGTTGACGCCCGACCCGGATCAAAAACAATGTGTCGGGCATACCATCCGGCTTTCAGCGTCGCCGACGACGACGGCCGGGAGCCGTCCCCTGCTCCGGCCCGCGATCGCCGCTGGTTTCTTCAACCTGACGCTCGATCCGGATTACGGGAAGGATCACGACCGTTCCCGTAACCTTCTGGGCGGCGCCATCCATGGTTGGGCCCAGCCGCCGCGATGCCGCATCCGCTGGAAATTCAATGATGGTGCCCATGCCCAAACTCTCTCCGGTTGCCGCTCTCACGCGATTTGCAGCGACGGCCGTCATTAAGAACAGGACGTGGTTAACGGCTTCTTAATTCGCGGGCGTCCCTCGATTTGATGTCGGACCGTTGCACGGCGATCACGCCAGCCGACAGAAGTGGCGAGATATCGGCCCCGCCTTTTCACGGATTGTTTTCCTTAACGCGGTATTAAAGCAACTGACCTAGGCTTTCGCGAGATTTAATCAATCGCGTATCCCTCAAGATGACCACGCCTCCGCTGTTCTCAGGCTTTGACGGTTTGATGAACCTCTCCCACCGAGAGGGCGTCGACATCCGTCCCACCTTGCTCCGCGTTCTCGCCGATCTCTACGTTCAGACGACCACCCATAGCGAGCAGGAAGCCCGGCAGTTCGTCGAACTCACTTCCCGGCTGATCGATCAGGTTGACGACGCCACGCGTGCGGCCGTGCGGGCGCGGCTTGCGGTGTATCCGGCGACACCCGCCCCGGTCCTGAAACAACTCGGGCTCAAACCGTCCGCTCCCGATCCGCGCGTGCCGTTCGCCCGCGAGATTCCCGCGCGCTTGATTTCAGAGACTGTCGCCGCACCGGAGCCGGCTAGGACCGCGCGTGAGGCTTCGTTGCCGATGGTCTCGAAGCTGTCGATGCAGCCGAAAGACGCGGCGGAAATCAGCAGTCTTTTTTTCGGCGCAGCCTCATCCGAGCGGGCCTTGATCCTGCACAATCTCTCCGAGACGCCATTGAAGGCCTCGCCGCGTGTTCCCGCCCAGCGCGCGCAACGCTCGATCGAAGCGTTGGAAATGGCCGCCTTTGTCGCCGATGTCGAAAACTTCACGCTCGAGCTTGGCGAAACCCTGATCTTGCCCTGGAAGATCGCGACCCAGGTGGTCAACGATCCGACCGGCGAGCCACTCGCTTGCGCCGCCAAGGCGCTTGGCATGCCGAGTCCGGTGTATCAGCGGGTTCTGCTTTTCCTGAAACCCGAGATCGGCACGTCCGTTCACACCGTGTATCGGCTCTCGCGTCTCTATGACGTGCTGAAGGAGCAATCGGCGCTGATTATGCTCGCCGCCTGGCGCGGCTCAACGATGATGACGACGCGTGCCAAATACCGCCCCGCGCTGTACGACGACGAGCGCAACCGCGCGCGTCCCGTTGCGACTCAAACCCGGACAACCCCGCAGCCCGCAAACAATGTAGCGGCAGGTTCTTCGCAGAATTCCCGGCGCTAATTGACGCTAATCTAAAGGCTCGAGATCAATCCCGCGACAGGTCGAGAAAGTGCCGGCCGGAACGGTCCTCGGTCTCGACGATCCACGCGTCCGGATCAAACCGGATTTCCTTCTGAAGACGTTCCTCCACGGACGGCTCCGGCAGCGGCTCTTTCGAAGTCGGCATGAAAAGCCGCTCGATTGGCCGGCTATCGTCGTAAACCGCCTGCGGCGCCGGCACGTAAAGCATCGCTTTGCCGTCGAGCGACGCCACCTTGACGAAGACAGCACCCGCCTCCTCCGCACCTCGCCGGCGTACCGCGCCGAATACGCCCGCGGTTTGGCAGCGGCGCAAATAGGCCGCGACCCATATGCTTGATTTCAATCGCATGAACGGAAGATAGGCTAACGGAAGGAACCAGTCACTACTCGATCGAATGACCGATCGTGGCGGCGAGTTCATGCACCAGGCGATCGGACACCTGGCCCGTGACTGGCAGCCTGCGCGCCTTCTCGAACTTCTGGATCGCGGCTTGCGTATCCGGTCCGACGACGCCGGTCGGCTTCAACTGGCCATAGCCGTATTCGGTCAACGCACGCTGCACCGCGGCCACGCGGTGCGAACCGCCGTTTGAGACCGGCACGCTGTCGACGCGGGAAGATACCGGCACCGTCATCGGCGGCCGCGGGATATTGGCTGTCGCCGCCTGCACCGTGCTGGTCGTCTTGACCAGACTGGTCATGGGATCGGCAGCTTTGGGATCCGCAGCTTTGGGATCGGCAGCTTTGGGATCGGCGGCTTTCGGGTCGGCCGGCCTGGTTTCGGACAATACAGTGTCGGCCTCGACCGGCCGCGGCCGTGGCAACAGACTGGCGGGAACCGATGCGACCACAGGCGACGCACCCGCGGGCAAGGTGGTGAGCGTGCCGAACATCGGCGCCGGATGGCGTCCGGCCTGCATGAACAGCGCGTTGGCGACAATGGCTACAATGGCGGCAAGCGCGAGCGCGCCCGCGATCACGTCCTTCGGGCTATGAAGAAAAATGCGCATCACCAGACCGTGTTCGGAATCCGGCTCGACCGCGGCTTCCCTGGAGCCACGGCGGCGGCGCGGCATATCATCGTCACTGGTGCGTTTCCTAGGCACTTTTCTTCACCTGGAGGGCTTGTTCTGGTGTGGCGGGGCGCGCCGGCGGGGCCAGCGTTGCGATGTTGCTCGAGAGTTGCGCGGCCTGCGGGGTCAGTGGCAGCGTAACGGCAAAGGTGGTGCCTTCGTCAACTCGGCTCTGCACGGTCATGTCGCCGCCATGCAGGGCAACGAGGCTTTTGACAATCGACAACCCAAGACCGGTGCCTTCGTGGCGGCGCTGATAGGTCTTGCCGGCCTGAAAGAATGGATCGCCGATCCGTTTGAGGTCGTCGGCCGCGATGCCGACGCCAGTGTCGGCGATGCGAATAACGAGCCGCGCACTGTCGACGGCCGCCGACACGGTCACGGCGCCGCCGCGCTCGGTGAATTTGACGGCGTTGGCGACGAGGTTAAGTACGATCTGCTTGAACGCACGCGGATCGCCAATCATGACAGGCAAATCGTCCGGCACCCGGGTGACGAGATCGATGCAGTTTTCCCGGGCCTTGAGCGCCAGGAGGTTGCAGCAATTGATCAGCGCCGCCCGCGGCGCGAACGGCTCCGGCATGATCTCGAAATTGCCCGACTCCATCTTCGACATGTCGAGAATGCCGTTGACGACCGACAACAGGTGCTGGCCCGAATCGTTGATCAACTGGGCATATTCCTTGCGGCGCGTCGCATCCAGCATTAGCGCGTCCTCTTGCATGATCATTTCGGAGAATCCGATAATGGCATTGAGAGGCGTGCGCAACTCGTGACTCATCGTGGCAAGGAAGCGTGTCTTGGATGCGTCCGCCTGTTCCGCCGCCGCCCGGGCCAGATCCAGTGCGCGTTCCTGATTTTTTCGATCGGTGACGTCGCGCATCACCGCGACCACTTCGGCCTCGGACGTTTTTGACGTCGGCGATAGCTGTTCCAGCGGCCGGCATCGCATCTCTACCCAGATGAAATTCACCTGACCAGACTGCCCTGCCTCACGTCCGCGGATCACATCCCGCTTCAGTCGGAATTCGACGCTTTGCGCCTCACCTCCGCGCGCCGCATCCGAAAGTGCGGTCAGGTAGGCCGGACGATCGGCGACATGGACGCGATCGAACAGGCCATAGCCGATGAGACGCGAGGCCGACGCTCCCAACAGCGCCTCCGCGGCCGGCGATATGAAACGTACGGCGCCGTTACGATGATGGCGGGAAATCACGTCGCTCATGTTATGGGCGAGCAGCCGGTAGCGCTCTTCTTCGACATAAAGCAGCGAAGCGCTGGTGCGTGCGAGCAGTTCGGCTCCAAAGGCGAGACCTGCGGCATAGAGCGTCGCCGACGCCACGCCGAACGCCGTCAGGACGGCGCGCAGGTCCGGAGCGACGTCGGTTGCCGGCAGCAACTGGAAATGACCAAGGACGATCAGCAGGGAAACGCAAGTCAGCGTCAGCGCGGAGGCAAACGCAACCACCCGGCGCGATGCCGAAATCGCGGCTTCCATCGGCACGACCACGAGCCAGATCGCGGCGAACGATCCGATGCCGCCGGTGACCGAAGCCAGCGTCATGATCAGTCCGGCAAACGTCAGCGACGACAGGAGGCAGGCTCCTTCGTAGCGGCCGGTGCGCGACAAGAACCATGACAACAGAATGGGTGCGATCAACCAAGCGAAGGCCGTCACGCCGAGCGCCGTAGGTGCGCCGTGCATGGCGAGGTAGACTGGAAATGCAGCAAACGCCGTCAGGCTTCCCAACAGCCGCGGAGCGATGAAGGCGCGGTGGCGCGCGCGCGCCAGCACATCGTATCGCGCCGACGGGTGCAGCAGCGCATCTAGGCAATCGCGAATGGTACTCAGAATTGTCACAGCTTCCGTGCTTTTCGCCTGCGCGTCGAACAGACGCCCCGGAACGTCCCCCTTGTCGTAATCGCAACCTGTCAGAGCGACATTAAATGAACGCTAAGGCGGCGTGAGGGTGCGGCTAAAGACCGTATCTCCACGACGCTTTCGGCGCCCGATGCGACGGTCAATCAACGCAGATGGTGAACGGTAGGTTTCCGGCGATAGACCGATATGGTTTCGAAATGGTGGACGGGCGTCGATATCCTTCGCCGCATCCCATCAATTGAAAATTTACGTCGAATCGAATCGATCGATTTTTTCGTCGAATCTTCCCGATTTAACCTCAATGCAAACACTTGCGACTTATCGCTGTTAGTCGGGATTGAAGCGGCGGAACCAGAAGGACCGCCGGAGTAGCAAGATGTTTTTTCTGCTTCGCTTGGTATTTTGGGTTGGACTGGTGCTCGTACTGTTGCCGAGGGACAAAGCCCCGGACACGGACAAGGCGCCGCAAATCAACGCGTCCGAAGCAATCTCTGCGGCAACCGCAGCCGTCAACGACATGAGCCAGTTCTGCAAGCGCCAGCCGGCCGCATGCGAAGTGGGCGGCCAGGCCGCGACCGTGATCGGCCAACGCGCCCAGGGCGGTGCGCGAAAAGTATATCAGTACATCACCGACAAACCTGACAAGTCGGACAAACGTGCGCCCGATCACACCGGCTCGATCGCCGGCATGGAGAGCGCCGAGGGCGCGCAGTCTGATGTCGCGCACGATACGCTGACGCCCGACGATATGCAGATCGAATGGCAGGGCGCTCCGCCGCCGTCACGGTAAGGCCCGAGAAAACGGGAACATTCTCTTCGATCATACGATATCGCTTTCGGCCGCCTTCAGACCTATATAGGGTTTTCAAGGTTGAGCACGATCATGACGACAATTGACGAGATCAGGGAAAATTTCGAGCTGCTGGAGGATTGGGACGACCGTTACCGGTACGTCATCGAACTCGGCCGGACGCTCGAACCGATGCCGGAAGCCGAGCATTCGGCTTCCAACAAGGTGCAGGGTTGCGCCAGCCAGGTTTGGCTCTCCAAGAGCCTCGAACGCAGCGATACCGGTGGAGCATTGCTGAAATACCTGGGCGACAGCGACGCCCATATCGTGCGTGGACTGATCGCGATCCTGCTGACGCTATATTCGGGCCATACCCCGCAGCAAATCCTCGCGACAGATGCGATTTCCATATTCAACGAATTCGGATTCCGCGAACATCTGACGCCGCAACGCTCGAACGGCCTGCGTTCGATGGTCGAGCGCATCCGCACCGATGCGCGGGAAGCCTTAGCGGCGGCTTCGTAAGATACGACCTACTTGCGCCGCCGGCGTTGCTGACCAAGCCCCATTTTCTTGGCAAGCTGCGAACGGGCCACCGCGTAGTTGGGCGCGACCATCGGGTAGTCCGGCGGCAGCCCCCATTTTTCCCGGTACTGTTCGGGCGTCATATTATATTGCGAGCGCAGATGCCGCTTCAGCGACTTGAAGCGCTTGCCGTCTTCAAGACAGACCAGATAATCGGGCGTCATGGATTTTTTGACGGACACCGCCGGCCTTGCCGGTTCGGTGGGCGTCTCGGGCCGGCCGGTGGACACCCGCACCAGGGCCGCATGAATCTGATTGATCAGACCCGGAATTTCCGCTGCCGGCGTCGGATTGTTGCTGACATAGGCGGAGACGATATTCGCCGTCAGATCGACGAAATTCTTGCCCGCGGTATCGTTCATGGCCTAGGCCTTGTGATCTTCATCACGCACGTCATCTCTACGCCGATTCGCGATTTGACTATCAGCCGCTCGACAAATATGAGCGGAATAACTTTTCCAGCAAGAGCGGATTTGCGCTCTCATGGGCGCTGGTCGAGATGGGCGCGCAATTCGTCAATCGAAGCAAAACGCATCATACCTTCCGGCATCTGGGCTTCGATCGATCCGTCTGAATATAATGAATAGGCCATTCCATCGACCACGCCGGACTTCAGCACCGTCACCGGCGGCTGATCCTCGACGACCGGAGCCTGACGGGTAGCCGCCGCGGTTTCGCTGAACGTCGAGGGCGCGCGCGGGCCGCGCCGTGGCAGTGGCGCATCGGCCGGCCTCGCCCGTTCCGATTTCGGCCAGGCGTCCTCGAACGTCGGGGGTGGAGGTTCACTGATCTCCATCGGCGGCGCGGTCAATTCGGGACGAAGCTCGGCGACGGAGGGATCACGCCCCTGGGCGCGCTCACGCTCCCGGCGGGAGCTCGAGGAAAACATCAAATTGCGCCGCGGTTTGACGGCCGGCGGCTCGGGCGGCGACGGCGCTTCCTGACGCGGATGATCGCGCCCGGCTGCCTCTTCGAGCCAGGGCGCGGACGGCGAAGGTCCGCCAGCCCCCGCGACGCCCGGTTCAGCGCCCGCCGGAACCTCCGGCAACGCTGCCGGTTGCCGGGCATTGCCCTTCTCAAGAGAAGGACCGGCGCCTGGCCGTCCAGCCATGTTTTTCAGCTCTTTGACGACAACCCACAGGCTCAGGATGATCAGCCCGGTGCAGGCGGTGACCGCGCCAGCCAGAATCAGCGTATTGCCAAGGCCGAACTCGTTGATCGGGATCCCGAAACCGATCGCTAGAAAACCTGCCAGCAGGCAGGCGATCCCGGCGACCAACATTCCAATCGTCATCAAACCTACCCCTAGGCCGCGCCTGACCGTGCGCACAGCAGCCCCTGCACAAGCCCCCAACGCCACGATACCGTCATATTACACGCCCCGCCAACGGCAATTGCCCGGGCAATTCTGATAGTTGGGGACCGTGGAACCCTTAATTAACGGCCAAACCGCTGCTTCGTTGCGTCGCAGTAGGCGAATTACGCCACAATTGCCAATTACTTGGCAGCCGAACTGCGCTATATGGCTTGCCGGGGAAAGAGGCTCAAAGCGCTAAACTGGGCCAAGGGACACCGGGTAACCGATAGCTATGTCATCAATTGCGGCCTCGGCTCTCGATACGCCTTCGCGGCGCTCGATGGAGCGGACTTGCGACGACGCCGCGATGCTGGTGTTGGTTGCGGTCGGATTGGTCGCGAGCTTCACTTTTCGCGACTACGGCCTCGGTTGGGACGACTACACCCACGCCGAATATGCCGATTTGTTGCTGCGGATGTACCGCTCCGGGTTCAAAGACACCGGAGCGCTGTCTTTCGCCAACCTCTATATGTATGGCGGCGGATTCGATATGGCCGCGGCGCTGCTGCACAAGATCATCCCGCTCGAATTGTTTGAAACGCGGCGGCTGCTCGGCGCCATCGTCGGCATCATCGGCCTCGCCGTGACCTGGCGATTGGGCCGGCGTGTCGGCGGCCCGTTGGCCGGACTGGCGGCGCTATTGCTTCTGGCGCTGTGCCCGACCTTCTACGGCCACATGTTCATGAATCCGAAGGATGCGCCGTTTGCCGTGGCAATGGTGATCCTGATGCTCGGTCTGGTTCGCCTGGCCGAAGAATATCCGCATCCCTCGCCGCGGACGGTTCTGATCGTCGGCCTTGGCGCCGGTCTGTCGATCGGCTCGCGCATTCTTGGCGGCCTGGCGCTGGTCTATGCGTTAGCCGGCTTTGTGCCGATGCTGATCGAAGAGGTTCGCACGCACGGCGCGCGCGAGGCTTGCAGGCGATTTGTGCAGATGGCTTACGCGCTGTTGCCCGGCCTGCTCCTCGGCTATCTCGTGATGGGATTGATCTGGCCGTGGTCGATCATCGAACCCGAGCATCCCTTCCAGGCTGCCACCTATTTCTCGACGTTCTTCGAAAAGCCGTGGAAGGAAATGTTCAACGGCACCATCTTCGCGGTCCCGGACATGCCCTGGTCATATCTTCCGACGCTGTTCGCCTTGCAGCTTCCGGAAGTTCTGCTGGCGCTGACCGCTGCGGGAATCGTTGGTAGCATCCTGGCGTTACCGCGCAGCGACGTGCCGGCACGCCGCAAGACGATCCTTTTGATGCTGACCTTGGCGGCGGTGCTGCCGATCGCGATCGCCATCCTGAAACGGCCCGCGCTCTACAACGGCATCCGCCACTTCATCTTCGTCATTCCGCCGATGACGGTGCTTGCGGGCCTGGCCTTCGCGCGCGGAATGGACTGGCTGAAAGAAAATCGCCGCAACTGGCAGCCGGCAGCTCTCACCGTGTTCGCGTGCGGCCTGCTGCTGCCGCTTGGCGAAATGATCCGCCTGCACCCCTATCAGTACACCCATTTCAACCATATCGCCGGCACCGTGCGCGGCGCGGACGACCGCTACATGCTCGATTACTGGGGGCTGGCATTCAAGCAGGCCTCCGACAGCCTGCGCGAGCAGCTCGACGGGCGGCATGAAACTCCGCCGCCTGGACACAAGTGGAATGTCGCGGTGTGCGGGCCGCACCGGGGAGCACAAGTCGCACTTGGTCCCGGTTTCACCATCGGCTGGGACAGCCACGTGGCCGACTTCGCGATGACGCTCGGCGAATTCTACTGCAAGGGCCTCATCAGCGCGCCGATCATGGTTGAAATCAAGCGCGACGACGTGGTCTATGCCCGCGTCTACGATATCCGTGGGCGCAGCATTTCGAGCCTGTTGACGATGCCGCCGCCGTAAAACGGCGCTGCCTGTGGCCTAAGAAGCATAACTGCCAATTACGCAACACGCCTTGTCGCCAGCCGATGGCAAGAATAGGTTTGCAACAATCCAGCGATCAACAGGAGACCCCGTCATGTCGCCAGCGGAAGCTCGTCTGAAGGAAGTACCGTCGGGAATGACGGAAGCCGAGTGGAGCCAGCGCGTCAACCTTGCCGCCTGCTACCGACTGATTGCCTATTACGGCTGGGACGATCTGGTCGATACCCACATCTCTGCGCGGGTGCCCGGGCCGGAACATCATTTCCTCATCAATCCTTACGGGCTGATGTTCGACGAAATTACCGCCTCCAGCCTGGTCAAGGTCGACCTCGACGGCAACCTCCTCAGTAAGACCCCGTACCATATCAATCCGGCCGGCTTCACCATCCACTCGGCGATACACGAAGTCCGCGAGGATGCCGGCTGCGTCATTCATTTGCACACGCCGGATGGCACGGCCGTGGCAACAAGCGCGGAAGGCCTGCTGCCGCTTAACCAGACCGCACAGCTCGTCACCTACGATCTTGCCTATCACGACTATGAAGGCATCGCGCTCGATCATGATGAGCGTCCGCGCCTGCAACGCGATCTCGGCGCCAAAAATCACATGCTGTTGCGCAATCACGGCACGCTGACGGTCGGCCGTTCGGTCGCTTCCGCCTTTGAACGCATGTTCCATCTCGAGCGGGCCTGCACCATGCAGGTGCGCACCCGGATGCTGGGACCTTCGGCCTATCCCGTCGATCCTGATGTCATCGACAAAAACACGCGGCTACTTGCCAACCCTGAGCGGCAGGAGCTGCGTTCGACCACGCTGGTTTGGCCGCCGCTGTTGCGCAAGCTCGACCGGCTGGACCCGAGTTACAAGAATTGAAAAATTAAGAAAACCGGTGTAGAGTTTCGCTCACATACCTCTGCACACCGAATCCAAACGCCGTCCAATTCCGGACGGCGTTTTTGCGTTCGGCCCCCGATCGCTATCGGTTGCGGGTGAAATCTATTCCGCTAGCGCTGCGAGAATTCTGGCCCAGGAGCGAATGCCCTTGTGGAAACTCCTGAGGTCGTATTTCTCGTTCGGCGAATGAATGTTGTCGTCGTCGAGCGCGAAGCCCACCAGGAGCGAGTCAAGACCGAGCGTGCGCTTGAAATCGGCCACGATCGGGATCGAAGCGCCCGATCCCATCAGAACCGCATCCTTACCCCATTCTTCCGCCAGAGCGCGTCGCGCAGCCGCCAGCGGCTTCATATTCCAGTCGAGCGCCACCGCGGGTGCGTTGGAGTGATCGATGAATTCCGCACGGCAATCGCCGGGCAACCGCGCCGTGACGTAATCGCGGAAAGCCTGGCGAATCTTGTCGGGGTCTTGCCCCTCGACCAGCCGGAACGAAATCTTGGCGGAAGCTTCCGCCGGGATCACGGTCTTCGAGCCCTCGCCGATATAGCCGCCGACGATGCCGTTGACGTCGCAGGTCGGGCGCGAAGAAACCTGTTCGATCAACAGGCGGCCCTTCTCACCGGCCGGAATCGACAGGCCGATGGGTTTAAGAAATTTTTCGGGGGTCAGATCGAGCTTCCGCCACTGGTCCAGAACGTCTGAGGGCACATCTTTCACGCCGTCATAGAAGTCCGGAATCGTGATGCGGCCATTGTCGTCGAAAATGCCGCCGAGAATGCGGGTCAAGACGCGGATCGGGTTTTGGGCGCCACCGCCGAAAATGCCGGAATGCAGATCGCGGTTGGCGGCCTTGATCTTTACCTCCTGGTAAACGAGGCCCCGCAACGACGTCGTGATCGCCGGCGTATTCGGATCCCACATGCCGGTATCGCAGACCAGCGCATAGTCCGCCGCAAGGTCGGCCTTGTTTTTTTCAAGGAACGGAACGAAGTTTTTCGAGCCGACCTCCTCTTCGCCTTCGATCACGATCGTCAGGTCGACCGGCAACGATCCTGTCACCGACTTCCAGGCACGGCACGCCTCGACAAAGGTCATCAACTGTCCCTTGTCGTCCTCCGCGCCGCGCGCAACGATGATTTTCCGCCCATCCGCGTGATCGATAATGGCAGGCTCGAATGGCGGGCGATGCCAAAGGTTCAGGGGATCGACGGGCTGCACGTCGTAGTGGCCATAAAACAGAACGTGCGGCCGTCCACCGCTCGACTTCCCGTTGGATTTGGCGACCACGGCCGGATGCCCATCGGTCGGCCTCACTTCACAGGCGAACCCGAGCGAGGCGATATCCTTCGCCAGGTGATCGGCCGCGACCTTGCATTCGCCGGCAAAGGCAGGGTCGGCCGAGATCGACTTGATCCGCAGCAGCGCAAACAACCGCTCGAGGCTGTTGTCGAAATCGGCATCGATGCGCTCAAGAACTTTTTGAAGCTGCGCGGCGTCGGACATTTCCGATCCTCCTTCGTTGGCGGGAGTTTTCTTAACTCACTTTACGGCAGATGGCACTTTACGGCACACGGCCGGATGCGGACAAGGAGCCGGCGGGAGCTGTCGAGGAGCTAGCCTTGTCTTCCGGCGGATACAGAAGGTGCCAAGCCAGGCCCGCGGCCATCACGACAGTTGCGAGGAAATTGTTTCCGTAAGCCTGCCAGTCATGCGGAAACGGCGGAAGCGACAGGCAAACCAGAAAGCCCGAGATGGCCAGCGCGATCCATGTTCCCGTGCGCACGCTAGCACGGGGATCATAGGCCGCCCGATGGATCAGAACGGTGAGCGGGAAAAACAACCATATAAAGTAATATTGGCGCGCCAGCGGCGAGGCAACGGTCATGAGGCAGAACAGAATGCCGAACTCCTCGGCATCCGATCGGGGCGTTCTCCGCTGTCGCGAAGGCATCACGGCAATGAAGCCGAGGCCGATGATAAGCGAGACGCCGATGACGATCCAATTGGAGGTCTTGAAGTCGAGATCGAGCAAATTCATGTAACCCGGCGCCGTGTTCGGGTTGTCCTGGTTGTAATCGACCGGACGCGTCAACCGGTGCGTCAACGAAATGATGGACTGGTTCATCCACGACCAGTTCTGATCGTCGCGCTTTCCGAAGCCCGCTTCCGAACTCGATCCGACCATTCCCTGATACCAGGTCTTCAGCTCGGAAATATTGTGCTGAAAGCCGCGCACAGGCGCTGGAATGACGATCAGGAAAACGGCGAGAAAGATCGCCGTGCTCGCGGCCGCCGCCCATTGCCGCCGCCACACCAGATATGGAAGCACGGCTACCGGAAAGACCTTGATAGCGGTTGCGAGCGCAAACAGGCTTCCCGAACTCCAGGAGCGCCCCTGTTGCAGGAGCCAGAAACCCAACAGCATCAGCGCCAGCAAAACCAGATTGGGCTGTCCGAGATCAAACATGTCAAAGGTGAACGAGATCATGGCGATCGACGGCAGCGCCGCCAACCAGGGACTTGGGACCTCGCCGTCGCCTGCCATCGCGTTTGAAAGCTGCGCCACGATCCACCAGGCGGCGACGTTGAGCAGCGACAGACAAATATAAAGTGGAATTTTTCCGAAGAAGGCCGGGATCGCCAGCAGGATCGCCGCCGGCGGCGGATACAGAAAAGCGAAAGCGGCCTGGGGGTCGTGCGGATAGAGGTCGCCACCCTGCAAGACCTGCTGGCCGGCCCAGAACCACAGCGGATAATCCTTTGTCTTACCGTGGCCGAAAATCTCGGGACCGAGAACGTCAGCGGTCAAGATGAAGCAGCAGACCAGGAAAAGGATATCCAGCGGCGCCCGTAACGACGGAAGTCTCAAAACGCGTCACTTTCTGAAAGTTGAAGAAAAATCACACTGCTCAGTGGTCCGATTCTAACATTCGCATCCCATCGCGAATGTCAAATCCACTCCACTAGTTACTATCGCCGCAGCAGTCCGCCTAGCGCACCGCGCACGATGGCGCGGCCGACCGAACCGCCGATCGATCCACCTACCGACTTGCCGAGATCGGCGACCACCCCGCCGACCACTTGATTGGTAACAGAGCGGGTGACGTTGCGGGCGATGACCTGGCCGGTCGATAGCCTGTTGCGCGGCGTGCTGGTGCCGAAAATCGTGCCGACGATGGCGCCGATCTGCCCCAGTATTCCACCGCTTCCACCACCGCCCGCTCCGGCGACCCGCTTCTGCAAGATCTCATAGGCGGATTCGGAATCGATCGTGGTGTCGTATTTTCCCTTCACCGGGCTATTGTCGATGATGGATTTGCGTTCCTCCGGCGTGATCGGCCCGATCCGCGCGGTCGGCGGCCGGACCATGACGCGTTCGACCACGGCCGGAATGCCATTGCCTTCGAGGAACGACACCAGCGCCTCGCCCTTGCCCAGTTGCATGATCACTTGGGCAGTATCGAGCTTCGGATTGGGACGAAAGGTCTCGGCCGCCGCTGTAACCGCCTTCTGATCCCGCGGCGTGAAGGCACGAAGTGCGTGCTGCACACGGTTTCCCAATTGGGCAAGCACCTTGTCGGGCACGTCGATCGGATTTTGCGTGACGAAATAAACCCCGACGCCTTTCGAGCGGATCAGCCGCACCACCTGCTCGATCTTTTCCATCAGCGCTTTCGGCGCGTCGTTGAACAGTAGATGAGCTTCGTCGAAGAAGAACACGAGCTTCGGTTTGGGGGGATCGCCGGCTTCCGGCAACTGCTCGAACAGTTCCGACAACATCCACAACAGGAAGGTCGCGTACAGTCTCGGGCTCTGCATCAACTTGTCCGCAACCAGAATGTTGACCATGCCCCGGCCGTCGCGATCGGTTCGCATGAAGTCCTTCAGGTCCAGCGCCGGTTCGCCGAAAAACTTGTCGCCGCCCTGGTTTTCCAGCACCAGAAGCTGACGCTGGATGGTCCCCACCGTCTGCTTCGAAACATTTCCATATTGAGTGGTCAATTCGCCGGCATGCTCGGCGATGAACGTCAGGATCGCACGCAGGTCTTTCATGTCGAGAAGCAGTAGCCCCTGCTCGTCCGCGACCTTGAAAGCGATATTCATCACGCCTTCCTGAACATCGTTCAGGTCCATCATGCGCGACAGCAACAGCGGTCCCATTTCGGAGACGGTGGCGCGCACCGGATGGCCCTGCTCGCCGAAGACATCCCAAAACACCGTTGAAAACTGATCGGCCTGGAAAACAAGACCCATATCCTGCGCCCGCTTGATGATAAAATCCTTGGCCTCACCGACTTCCGAGATGCCGGACAGGTCTCCCTTGATGTCGGCCGCGAACACGGGAACGCCGGCACGCGCAAACCCTTCGGCCATCACCTGCAACGAGACGGTCTTTCCCGTTCCGGTCGCGCCTGTCACCAGCCCATGCCGATTGGCAAGAGCAAGTGTCAACCATGCCGGTTGCTCGCCCTTGCCGATAAAAATCTTTTCAACGGTATCAGCGGTCTGGATATCGGGTATCGCCATTGCATCGCCTTTGTTGTGCACATCGCACAGTCCAAGCGCCCCATATATAAAGCATGTTGCAAGCCGATTGAAACCTTCAGCGAACGCGTAGTTATCGGAAACACGTTGCGATGAACGTGCGTTCAACGGTTTTGTCGCTGCGCGTCATCGATTTTGGAACGAAACTCATCCGTCAAGGTGCGAAATCGTCGCTTGCTCTTGCATTGCTGCAACACTTGCGATGCGATTCACACGAACGATGGCGGTGGTCGCTTGTAATTCGTCTCGCAGAAGATCAAGATAAATCGCGAGCACGGGTCCGGCGGATAAGCTGGCCTGAGGACGGGGCGCAATGGACGAGCTGACAGGGTGGCTGGCCGCAAAGGCCGGCATCGAAGACGCCGTGGCCGAAAAGACCATCGGTATCATTCTAGGTTTCCTTCGCCGCGAAGGACCTCACGACAAGGTTCAGGCCTTGATCGACAAGATTCCCGGAGCAGAAACGGCAATCTCGGCGTCAGAGAAAAGTGGTGGCCTATCAAAGTTGATGGGCGGCGGTCTGATGGCCGTTGGTACCCGGCTGATGGGATTGGGCCTGGGTGTCCACGACATCCAAAATGTCGCGCGCGAACTTTTCCGGTTTGGCCGAGACAAAATCGGGGAGGATCAGATGGGCGCGATCATTGCGGGGACCCCCGGCCTCAATCAATTCGCTTGAAACAATTTCACATCGAAAAGTCATGACATATCCTATTTCCGAGATTGATGGCCTTCCCTCTTTCGCAGCTACCAAACTGAAATCGCTGGGCATTCGCACCACGGACCGCCTGCTGGAGGCGGCGCGAACCGTGAAAGGACGCAAAGTCCTTGCGGCCAAGACGGGCATCAGCGAACAGCAGTTGCTTGAATGGGCGAATTTTTCCGACTACATGCGGATTCCGGGCATGGGCAGGGCCAAGGTCGGATTGGTGCGTGCCGCCGGCGTGCCGACTGTTCGCGAACTCGCCCTTCGAAACCCGTCGCGGCTGGCGCAGAATATGAAAGAAGTGAATATCAGGCGCAAGCTGGTCCGGATCCTGCCTTCCGAAAAGTCCGTCGAGCAGTTGATCGCCAAGGCGCGGAAGCTTCAGCCCAAGATCACTTACTGATCCCTTAATTTTCAACCGGACGCGATCGCTTCGGCCGCTGGGACCCGCGCCCTCTGCGACCGCTCTCTTGACTCCCCGACGCCGACCGCGCAAAGCCACCGCATGATCGCGACCTCGCCCGGAACCGCCCCCGCGGCCACCTCGGCGGATCATCGGACCTGGCCCGAACGGCTGTCCCGACCATATCCGTTGGTGATGGGGGTTTTGAATATCACGCCGGATTCCTTCTCGGACGGCGGGCGTTTCCTTGCGCCGGAAAGCGGGCTCGCTCAAGCCAGGCGCATGGTCGCCGAGGGCGCCGACATCATCGACATCGGCGCCGAGTCAACGCGGCCTTACGGTTCGCAACCGGTCTCGGCCGACGAAGAAATTCGGCGCTTGCAGCCAATCCTGGCCGACGTCGTCTCTCTTGGAATTCCCGTATCGATCGACAGCATGAAGTCGTCGGTCGTCGCCTGGGCGCTGGATCATGGCGCGGCCATCGCCAACGATGTCTGGGGCCTGCAAAGCGATCCGAATATGGCAAAGCTGATTGCGGAGCGGCGTTGTCCGGTCGTGATCATGCACAATCGCGATCGCGCCGATCCCGACATCGACATTATGGAAGACATTGCCGAATTCTTTTCGCGTTCGATAGAGATCGCAACAAAGGCCGGCATTTCGCGCCAACATATCGCGCTGGATCCAGGCATCGGTTTCGGCAAGACGCAAGAGCAGAGCATGACGGTGCTGGCCCGGTTATCGCAGCTCAAACCCTTTGAGCTCCCGCTTCTGGTCGGCGCGTCGCGCAAACGCTTCATCGCAACGGTGTCGCCGTCCGAGCCGGATCAGCGGCTTGGCGGCTCGATCGCCGCGCATTTGATAGCCACCAAAGCGGGCGCGCGGATCATCCGGACCCATGACGTGCCGGAAACCGTGCAGGCTTTGCGTGTGGCCACAGCCATCTGGGACAAGCAATGAGCGATACGATCTTCATTAGCGGCATTGTCATCCATGCTCGCCATGGGGTCATGGACCACGAAACCGAGGTCGGCCAACGCTTCGTCATCGACCTCGAACTATCAGCCGACCTTTCGGAATCCTCGCGCACCGATCGCCTGGCCGACACCGTCTCCTATTCCAACGTGGTGGCCACCGCGACGAATGCGTTCAAGGACGCCAACTACAAATTGCTCGAACGGGCAGCGGGCGCCGTTGCCGATGCCGTGTTGACCGCATTTCCGAAAATCAGCGCCGTCGAGGTCACCGTTCACAAACCGCACGCACCGATCGCCGCGATCTTCGATGACGTCGGCGTGGTGCTCACCCGGACACGGAAGCTCTAAAATCGGTTATGATCTGTTCGAAAAACCGGTTCCCACTTTTTCGGATCACGCTCTGATGGCTCACGCTGTGATCGCGCTCGGCGGCAATGTCGGCGATGTCCGCGCGACGTTTCAAAAAGCGATCGCCAATATCTGCGGCATGACGCAAGCGGCCCTTCTGGCGCGCTCTTCCGATTACACCACCCCGCCATGGGGGGAGGTGGAACAGGCACCGTTCATCAATGCCTGCATCGAAATTGACACGCCCCTCGACCCTCACGCGCTGTTGTTCACGTTGCACAAGATCGAAGCCAAATTCGGCCGCGACCGCGCCAAAGAACAACGCTGGGGACCGCGGACACTCGACCTCGACCTGATCGCCTATGACGACGTGTCGATCGAGAAGCCGGAACTGACACTGCCCCACCCCCGTTTGTTCGAGCGTGCTTTCGTGCTGGTGCCGCTGGCCGAGATGTCGCCGGACCGTGTGATCGGCGGCCGCAGCGTCGCTTCCGCATTGGCCGCGCTATCGACTGAAGGAATTGAGCGCCTGCCCGACCTAGCAGGTTGTTGAAAAAGGGCGTCTGGCCTCGAGCTGTTGACCGTGATTCATTAGCTCCGACGAGATTCGGAGATGGCAGGTGCGAGGCAGCGACAATAGAACGGGCAAGTTGTTCAGCTACGTTGACCTGGAGGCGCGGGTACGGCGGGATCATCCGCTGCGAGCGATCCGGACGATCGTGAACGAGGCGCTTTCGGCGCTGGAGCGTGAGTTTGCCGGGCTGTATTCGCCGATTGGGCGGCCGTCGATCCCGCCGGAGAAGCTGCTGCGTGCGATGCTGTTGCAGGCGTTTTATTCCATCCGCTCGGAGCGGCTTTTGATGGAGCGGCTGGAATACGATCTGCTGTTCCGCTGGTTCGTCGGAATCGGCGTCGACGATGCGGCCTGGGATCATTCGGTGTTCTCGAAGAACCGCGATCGGCTGCTGGAAGGCGACATCGCGGCCGAGTTCCTGGCGGCGGTGCTGGCGCAGTCCAAAGTGAAGAAGCTTCTGTCGAGCGATCACTTCTCGGTCGATGGTACGCTGATCGAAGCCTGGGCCTCGATGAAGAGCGTCAAGCCAAAGGACGGCTCTGGCGAGCCGCCGGCGCCAGGCGGCGGGCGCAATGCCGAAGCGGACTTCCATGGCCAGAAACGCTCGAACGATACCCATGCTTCGACCACCGATCCCGATGCCAGGCTCTATCGCAAGGGCAAAGGCAAGGAGACGAGGCTTTGCTTCATCGGGCATGGGTTGATGGAGAACCGTCATGGCCTGCTGGTCGACGCTTGCCTGACACTGGCTGACGGGCATGCCGAGCGGGTGGCTGCGCTGCACATGATCGAGCCTCGTGCCGACCGACCGACGGCGATCACGCTTGGCGCCGACAAAGCCTACGACGCAGAAGACTTCGTCAACGAATTGCGCTCGATGAAGGTGACGGCGCATGTTGCGCAGAACACCAGCGGCCGCAGTTCTGCGATTGATGGGCGAACGACCCGGCACGGCGGCTACGCCGTCAGCCAGCGCATCCGCAAGCGCATCGAGGAGGCATTCGGCTGGATCAAGACGATCGCCGGGCAAGAGAAGTCCAGGTTCCGTGGCCGTGAACGCGTCGGATGGGCTTTTACCTTCGCTGCCGCCGCCTACAATCTGGTGCGGCTGCCCAAGCTGATAGCGGAGACCTGCTGATGGCCCAGGTGCTCGGCTTCGCCAAAGCCTTTGCCGGCTGCTGGCGCATCATCGAAATGGACATCAGGCTAGTTTTGCGAACGCGGCTGAGTTCTTCAACAGCCTGCTAGTACTGCCGATCTGAAGTCCCTGCAACGCAAGCGGCGAGTTCGATCAGGGGCTTCAGATCGATAAACGGTACTAAATTAATACGTTTGCTAGTGCCCACGACTTTCCGAAGTTCGTGACGGTGGGCGCTGCGATGGAGCACGAACTTCGGAAAGTGGGCACTAGAGCTCCGATTCCGAAGTTTGCAAGCTATTGCGGCGGCCTCTGATGCGAACTTCGGAATCAAAGGAGCTCTAGTAAATATGGGTTTCTAGTGCGGCTTTGAATTTGAAGTTTCTATAACGTACTTGCAGCGAAACTGATAGGAACTTCAAATTCGCCGCACTTGCTTGAGCTCAAAACAGTGTTTGGCTTGGCGGCTCGCCCGTGGCAATTTCGGCAGGCAATGACAGCGTCCTGGAAATGAACCCATCCGAAGAACCAACCCTGGCTGCGGATTTTGCGCCTGCCACTTATGAGGATTGGCGCAAGCTGGTTGATGGCGTCCTGAAAGGCGCCCCGTTCGAGAAGCTTGTCGGCAAAACCTACGACGGGCTGACGATCGAGCCGATTTATCGCCGCGCCCGCGATGGTGCGCCGATCGCCGGCCGGGCTGCGGCTGTGCCCTGGCAGATCATGCAACGGATCGATCATCCGGATCCAGCGGCGGCCAATGCGATGGCGATCCACGAGCTCGAGAACGGCGCCAACGGACTCGAGATCGAATTTGCCGGCGGACCCGGTACCCGCGGCTTTGGCGTCGTCGACGCCGCGCCGGAAACGTTGAAGCGGCTGTTTGACGGCATCTTCGTCGATGCGGGGATTTCGATCGCGCTTCATCCGGTGATCGGACGGGGCAATGCCGGCGAGACGTTCGCTGCGTTGATCGAACAACGGCGCGTCGATCCGTCCAGGGTCGACCTGCGTTTCAATTATCAGGCGCTGAGCACCATGGCGGTACGAGGCCGCGCCCCGGCCGCATGGAGCGAGATGGCCAAGCCGTTTGCCGGCGTGGTCGGCGGGCTGATGAAGCGGGGTTTTCGCGGTCCCTTTGTGTTGGCCGACGGACGGGCGGTCCACGACGCGGGCGGCTCGGAAGTCCAGGAACTGGCGTTCGCGCTGTCGCTGGCCGTCGCTTACTTGCGGATGCTCGAGGACGGCGGCATCGGTCTCGATGTTGCCCGCACGGCGATTTCGTTCAGGCTGGCCGCCGACGCCGACCAGTTCCTGACGATGGCGAAATTCCGCGCGCTGCGTCTGTTGTGGGCCCGGATTGAATCAGCCTGTGGCCTTGCGCCCAAGCCGACCTTCGTCGCCGCCGAAACCGCATGGCGAATGCTGACCCAGCGTGATCCCTACGTGAACATGCTGCGGGCCACGATGGCGAGTTTTGCCGCTGGATTGGCCGGCGCGGATGCGATCACCGTACTCCCGCATACGCTGGCGCTCGGATTGTCGGATGCGTTCGCGCGGCGCGTCGCCCGCAACACGCAACTTGTTCTGCTCGAAGAATCCAATCTGGCAAAAGTATCCGATCCCGCCGCCGGCTCCGGCGGCATCGAAAGCCTGACGCAGGCCCTTTGCGAAGCGGCATGGACGTTGTTTCAGGACATCGAAAAGGCCGGCGGCGTGTTCGCCGCCCTCGAACAAAACCTGATCCAGCACAAAGTTGCGGCGACCCGCGCGATGCGCGAAACCAACATCGCACGGCGGAAGCAAGAACTGACCGGCGCCACTGCGTTTCCGAACCTCGACGAAGCCCAGGTCGCCGTCTTGAACGTAAAAATCTTCGAGCCGCCGTCGGACGATGCCAAAATAACATTCGATGCGTTGTCTCCAATGCGGCTTGCCGCACCCTTCGAACATTTGCGCGACCGTTCCGACGAACTCCTGAAAGTGAAAGGGACAAGACCCAGGGTCTTCCTCGCGAACCTCGGCACGGCTGCCGATTTCACCGCCCGCGCGACTTTTGCCAAGAGCTTCTTCGAGACTGGAGGCATCGAGGCGATCGCCTCAGAAGGCAGTACCGATCCGGCGGCGCTCCCCGCCGCCTTCAGGGCTTCGGGCGCTGCGCTCGTCTGCATCTGTTCGTCCGACAAGATCTATGCCGAACGCGCGGAAGATGCTGCGAAGGCCCTTCACGCGGCCGGTGCCAAACATATCTATCTTGCAGGCGGCGCGGCTGAGCAGGAGCAAGACTTGCGGGCAGCGGGCGTTAACGAGTTCATCCTTGCCGGCGGCGACGCATTGGCCGCATTGCAGAAGGCCCACCAGTTCGCGGAGACGGCATGACCACGATGGCAAAGCCTGTTCTGACCGGTGGGTGCCAATGCGGCGCGATCCGCTTTGCCCTGTCCGCGCCACCGACCAAGGTCAGCATCTGCCATTGCCGAATGTGCCAGAAAGCGTCCGGCGCACCCTTCGCCTCTTTGGCCGAAATCGAAAAAAGCGATTTTGCCTGGACCCGCGGCGAACCGGCCGCGTTCCGTTCCTCCTCGATCGCCGAGCGCGATTTTTGCCGGGATTGCGGCACGCCTTTGAGCTTCCGCCGCATCGATGGCCCCCGCATCGAGATCATGACCGGCGCCTTCGACCGGCCGGACCGGCTGGTCCCGATCCGGCAATATGGCACCGAATCCCGGCTCGGCTGGGTGGTCGCCATTGCGAACTTGCGCAGCCAAACCACGCTGCAAAACTACGGGCAGGAAAAGCTTAACGGTATCGTCAGCCACCAGCACCCGGACCATGATTAAGGTATTCCAACAGCTTACGAGACGCTCCGAACGTGATAAATGCGGAAGCCCGTTCTGGCTGTTGGAGGTCCTGCTGTGGGTTATTTTCACGCCCTTCGAGGGCCTTATGGCACTGGCGCTCGTCGGCTTTGCGCGGTCATTCTCGGGAGCCATGCAAACCCAAAACAAAGGATTTGATGATCCGGTGTATAAGAAGAACCTTCAGAGATTGATCGAGAGGAACCGTCAGTTTGAGGAAGAGAGGAATGAGCGGCATTCCTGATTTTAGCACCGTCGCCTTCGAGCCTGTCGCTACTGCGGCGACGACCGGCAACGCCGATCCGTGGCTGACGCCTGAAGGCATTCCGGTCAAGCCTGCGTATGGCGAAGCCGACCTCGAAGGCATCGACTTCCTCGAGACTTGGCCCGGCATCGCGCCCTTCCTGCGCGGCCCCTACCCGACCATGTATGTCAACCAGCCCTGGACGGTCCGGCAATATGCCGGCTTCTCGACGGCGGAAGACTCCAACGCCTTCTATCGCCGCAATCTCGCCGCCGGCCAGAAGGGCCTTTCGGTCGCCTTCGATCTCGCCACCCATCGCGGTTACGATTCCGATCATCCGCGTGTTGCCGGCGACGTCGGCATGGCGGGCGTGGCGATCGATTCGATCTACGACATGCGCACGCTGTTTGCCGGCATTCCGCTCGACCAGATGAGCGTGTCGATGACCATGAACGGCGCGGTGCTGCCGATACTGGCGCTGTTCGTGGCGGCGGCCGAGGAACAGGGCGTGCCGCCGGAAAAATTGTCGGGCACCATTCAGAACGACATTCTGAAAGAATTCATGGTGCGCAACACCTATATCTATCCGCCGACGCCCTCGATGCGGATCATCTCCGACATCTTCGCCTATACTTCGCAGCGGATGCCGAAATACAACTCAATTTCGATTTCCGGCTATCACATGCAGGAAGCCGGCGCCACGCAAGACCTCGAACTCGCCTACACGCTCGCCGACGGCGTCGAATATTTGCGCGCCGGACTGAAGGCGGGGCTCGACGTCGATCGCTTCGCGCCGCGGCTGTCGTTCTTCTGGGCGATCGGCATGAACTTCTTCATGGAAGTCGCCAAGATGCGCGCCGCACGGCTGTTGTGGGCGAAGCTGCTGAAACCGTTCAATCCGAAAGACCCCCGCTCCCTGTCGTTGCGCACCCATTGCCAGACCTCGGGCTGGTCGCTGACCGCGCAGGATGTCTTCAACAACGTGATGCGCACCACGATCGAGGCGATGGCCGCAACGCAAGGCCACACCCAGTCGCTGCACACCAACGCGCTTGACGAGGCGCTGGCGCTGCCGACCGACTTCTCGGCGCGAATTGCCCGCAACACGCAGCTGTTCCTGCAACAGGAAAGCGGCACCACCCGCATCATCGATCCCTGGGGCGGATCGTATTACGTCGAGCGGCTCACCCGCGACCTCGCCGCCAAAGCCTGGGGCCATATCCAGGAAGTCGAAGAACTCGGCGGCATGGCGAAGGCGATCGAGGCCGGCGTTCCCAAACTTCGGATCGAAGAGGCCTCCGCCAAGACGCAGGCGCGGATCGACGCCGGCAAGCAGGCCGTGATCGGCGTCAACAAGTATAAGCCGATCGACGAAACTCCGATCGATATTCTCAAAGTCGACAATTCCAATGTCCGGCGGCTCCAGATCGACAAGCTGAAACGGCTGAGGGGTGAACGCAGCCAAAAGACAGTCGATGAGAGGCTCGCTGCGATCACGCGCTCGGCCGGCGAAGGCAGCGGCAATCTGCTGGCGCTTGCGATCGAAGCCGCACGGGCCAAGGCGACCGTCGGCGAAATTTCCGACGCGATGGAAAAGGTGTTCGGCCGCCACCGCGCCGAGATCAGATCCATCACCGGCGTCTACAAACGGGAGGCGTCCACCATGTCCAACCGCGTCGAGAGGGTGCAGGCGCTGATCGATGCCTTCGAGGAAGCGGAAGGCCGAAGGCCGCGCATTCTGGTCGCCAAGATCGGTCAGGACGGCCACGACCGCGGCCAGAAGGTGATTGCATCGGCCTTTGCCGACGTCGGGTTTGACGTCGATATCGGGCCGTTATTTGCGACCGCCGATGAAGCCGCGCGTCAGGCGGTGGAGAACGATGTGCATATTCTGGGCGTGTCGTCGCTGGCGGCAGCCCATCTCACCGCCGTACCCGAGCTCAAGGCCGCACTGAAAAAGCAAGGCCGTGAGGACATCATGATCATCGTCGGCGGCGTGGTGCCGCCGCAGGACTACGACGAACTATATAAGGCCGGAGCGGAAGCGATCTTCCCGCCGGGCACCGTCATCTCCGACGCCGCCGAAGAACTCATCCACAAGCTGAATGCAAGATTGGGACACAGCGAGGCCGCGGAGTAGTGCTTCCCCTCGCCTCGCTTGATCAGCCGTTGTAAAGCAGGGCATGCCCTTGCCGAAGAATGCCCCGCTCGACATCAAGACCATTGCCAACGATCTCCGCTCAGGCCACCGCGCGGCGCTGGCGCGCGCGATCACGCTGATCGAGAGTAGGCGAAGCGATCATCAGGCGGCGGCACGCGACCTGGTCCAGGCGCTGTTGCGTGAGACCGGCAAGGCGATCCGGGTCGGCATCACTGGCTCGCCGGGCGTCGGCAAATCCACCACCATCGATGCGCTCGGCATGTTCCTGATCGAGCGCGGACACAAGGTCGCCGTCCTCGCCGTAGATCCGTCTTCCGCCCGCACCGGCGGCTCCATTCTCGGCGACAAAACCCGAATGGCGCGGCTGTCGTCTTCCAACAACGCCTATATCCGTCCCTCGCCCGCTTCCGGCACGCTCGGCGGGGTGGCTGCGAAAACGCGCGAGGCGATGTTGCTGTGCGAAGCGGCCGGCTTCGACGTCGTGCTGGTGGAGACCGTCGGTATCGGGCAATCCGAAACCGCCGTCTGTGACATGACCGATTTTTTCCTGGCGCTGATGCTGCCCGGTGCGGGTGACGAGTTGCAAGGCATCAAGAAGGGCCTGGTCGAACTTGCCGACATGATCGCGGTCAACAAGGCCGACGGCGACAACATCAAACGCGCCAATCTGGCGGCAGGCGAGTATCGCGGCGCGCTGCACATCCTCACCCCGCGTTCGGAACACTGGCATCCGCCGGTCCTAACCTATTCGGCGCTGACCGGCGCCGGCATCGACACGATATGGCAAAAAATTCTCGACCACCGCACCGCCATGAACGCATCGGGCGAATTCGATGTGCGCCGGCGGGACCAGCAAGTGAAATGGATGTGGTCGATGTTCGACCAGCTGACCATGGCACGGCTGCGCGCTGATGCGTCGGTACGCGCCAAGGTAAAGCGGATCGAAACCGAGGTGGCCGGTGGCCGCATCTCGCCCGCGCTCGCCGCAGAACAGATCGCGGAAATGCTGCGATGAGCGAGGGATTGCGGATCCTCGTGACCGGCTTTGGCCCGTTTCCCGGTGCATCTTTCAATCCGACCGAACCGCTGGTGAAACGGCTGACACAACTGCGCCGTCCGGCGCTCGACAGCGTCAAGCTGACTGGGCATATTTTCCATGTCACCTATCAAACGGTCGATCGCGAGTTGCCCGAGCTGATCGCGCGATTAAATCCGCACGCGTTGTTGATGTTCGGGCTTGCCAGCCGCACCGCCCATCTGCGGGTCGAGACGCGGGCACGCAACGCCGTCACCACGCATCTACCGGACGCGGACGGCATTCGCGCGCAAAAGACATCAATCGTGCACGGCGCCGATGCCAGGCCGTTCGGCCCACACACGGCAAACCTGCTTCACGCCGCACGCACCACCGGTATCGATGCGCGGCTTTCGCGCGATGCTGGAGCCTATCTCTGCAACTACCTGAGCTGGCGCGCGATTGAGGCGACGCAACAGCCCGCCGGACCGGCGCTGGCGTCGTTCATTCACGTTCCCCTGATTGCACGCGACGGCACCGCATTCGACGCGACATCTGACGTCACGCTGGAGCAACTGGTCGATGCCGGCGAAGCCATGCTGCTGGAACTGGTGAAGCTGACGCGCAGGGCGATCGTGCAAGGCGCAGAGCCGCATTAACCCTACCCTGACAATGAGTTCTGCGGGCGGCGCGTGTGCCCAGCGGCGGTGCATTTTCTTGCTACCTATGAGGTCGCAAACGCAGGTCGTTATCGGCCGGGATCAAACGATCATGGACGTCAACCGTCGCCATCTCCTCGGGATCACCGCCGCCGGCGCGGGCGCACTGGCGCTGCCATCACGGGTAATGGCTGCCCAGCCGATTTCCGTATTGGGGCGCGATGCCACGCAATATGGCCTGCGCCCCGGCAGCCCCGACGACCAGACCAAAATTCTGCAACGGGCGATCGATGAAGTCGCACGCGCGCAAGCCCCGCTCGCGATACCGCCCGGTGTCTATCGCACAGGTCAGCTTCGCCTGCCAAACGGCTCGAAGCTTGTCGGCGTCCGCGGCGCAACCCGGCTGGTTTTTACCGGCGGCCCATCGATGGTAACCAGCGAAGGCTCAAGCAGCCTCACTCTCGAAGGACTTGTTATCGACGGTGGCGGCATTGCCCTGCCCGCCCGACGCGGTCTAGTGCATTGCCTTGCTGGCCGCGAGGTCCGCATCACCGATTGCGAGATTGTTGCCAGCGGCGGCAACGGCATCTGGCTCGAGAATGTCGCCGGCGAGATCAGCGGCAATATCATCAGCAAAATCGCCGTCACCGCGATCACGTCATTCGATGCGCAGGGCCTCATCGTCACGCGCAACACGATCCGGGATACCAACGACAACGGCATCGAAATCCTGCGCACATCGATCGGCGACGACGGCACGCTGGTGGCCGATAATCGCATCGAGGACATCAAGGCGGGTCCCGGCGGCTCCGGCCAGTATGGCAACGCCATCAACGCGTTTCGTGCCGGCAATGTGATCGTGCGCGGCAACCGCATCAAGAACTGCGACTACTCGGCGGTGCGCGGCAATTCTGCCTCGAATATCCAGATCACCGGCAACAGCGTCAGCGATGTACGCGAGGTCGCGCTCTATTCTGAATTTGCCTTCGAAGGCGCCGTGATCGCCAACAACACCGTGGATGGCGCAGCACTCGGGGTTTCCGTCTGCAATTTCAACGAAGGCGGACGGCTTGCAGTCGTGCAAGGCAACATCATCCGCAATCTCCTGGCGAAGCGGCCGATCGGCACCGCGCCCGACGACGACGGCGGCATCGGGATCTATGTCGAAGCCGATACCAGCGTTTCGGGCAACGTGATCGAAAATGCGCCGTCGTTCGGGATCGTCGCCGGTTGGGGCAAATATCTGCGTGACGTCGCGATCACCGGCAATGTGATCCGCAACGCTTTCGTCGGTGTCGGCGTTTCGGTGACGCCAGGCGCCGGCACCGCGCTCGTCAACAACAACATGATCTCCGAGACCCCGCGCGGCGCGGTGGTTGGCCTCGATCACGCGCGACCGATCACACCGGATCTCGCCGCCGAAGGCGCGCCGCGATTTACGCAAGTAGCCGTTGGGATGAATGAAGTGCGGAAATTGCCTTGAAGACGACGGCCCGCTTGGCTTACAGCGTATTTCGTAACAGCGGATAGCGCGCCGCGAACGTCGCGAGATCCAGCACTGCCGCCCACGTATCCTCCCCGGCCAGCTCGACGGCAGGCGCTTGGCGCACGATATGCTTGTCTTCAACAGGGATTGAAATCTTTTGTTGTGGCTCGACCGGAACTTTCGCGACCCGCGGCAGCGCAACGCGATCGCGCCGAAACTCGTTCAATGGCAGCGACGTTCCGCTGCGTCCGAGCCAGGACAGGTCAATGGCCCTGTTGTCGCGCGAGGCCTCGCGAGACAACAGATCGCGCCAGGTTTCCACCGCCGTCTTGGCCTCCCGAATATTCTCGAGAAACGCCTTCTCGCTGTGAAAACGGCGCCATCGTCCGCTGTCGAACAATTCGGTGAGATATTTGAGCCGCTGTTCAGCGAGATCGCACCAGCGCGCGACGACTTCGCGGCCTTTGGCGACGTCCGTTTGAGATGCCATAAATCTGCCCGCAAGGAGGAAGACGCGGACGCAACCGGTACGAATCACTCAAACATGACCGATATATTTTGTGGAAAACTCTGACAAAGTCTAGCGCTTCTAACTTTGTCGAAACAGCAAGCAGCGCGCTCCGTAATCAGACGACCTGTTGGAAATGAAAGACCCGTCCGGGGGGACAACCGGACGGGTCAAGCCATATGGGCGCTTGGGGTGGTTGGGCGCTCGCGCCAGATATAGCTGTAAGGGAGGGATGACCGCTCCCCACGATTGTTGGTCGCGACAGGTTCGGCGGACGTTCAAAGCTCGTTAAGGAATTTTTTTCGCAAGCCCACTTCAGGCCTGCGAGAGCGGATTTCACGGCTTGGTTTGGCCCACATCCGGCCGGGATTCGCGCTCCGCGGGCTTCTCGGCCGCCATCGTCGCCATCGGCAGGCCTCTGGTCTCCGGTTCGGCCTTCGATTGGTCCTTGGATTGGTCCTTGGATTGGTCCTTGGACTGGTCCCTGGATTGGTCTTTGGTCGCCTGCGACATTTCGGGCGTGCCCGGCCTCTCGGAGGCTGCGGCCACAGGCATCGACGACGCAGGGACCGCGGAGACGGCTGCAAAGGCATCCGCCTCGCCTGCGCCGAACTGGCCGTCCGGACCGGGAGGACCGATATCGCGCGCCGTTTTCATCAAAATCGCGCGGACCTCGTCCGGCTTCAGCGCCGGATTACGTTGCAAGACCAGCGCGGCAAGCCCGCTGATATAGGCCGAGGAAAACGACGTGCCTGAGGTGATCTGATACTTGTCGTCGGGCGCGGGAAGGAAAAGATCGACACCTGGCGCGGCAAGCGCGATGTAGCTGCCCCGGTTCGAGGCGGCAAACAGTCTGTCCTGGGCGTCGGTTGCGCTGACCGCCATGACACTCGGATCCGCCGCGGGATAGAGCGGCGGCGATTTCGGGCCGGCATTGCCCGCGGCAGCGACCATCACGATATTCCGCGCGGCCAGCGCCGCAAGACCGCGTCCAACGATCGCATCCTTCGGACCGGCAAAACTCATATTGACGATCCGGGCGCCGTGAGCGGCTGCAAGATCGAACGCCTTGAGGATCGCAAAAGAAGTGCTCTCCGGCGCTTTGCCGGATGTGCCGAAAGCTCGGATCGCCAGGATATGCGCCGCTGGTGCACTTCCCATCAGCCGCACATGGGCGACGATCGCACCGGCAACGCCGGTGCCGTGGGTGTGCGGCCGATCCTTGCTGTCAAGCGCATCAAACGGCGTGATCGTGACACCGGCGAATTCGGGATGCTTGAGATCGATCCCGGAATCGATCACCGCGATCGTGACATTGGCGCCGTCGGCGAGCGTATGCGCCTGCGGCAGGCGAAGTTTCGACAGCGCATATTGCGCGGGGTCGCCTCCGCTCAAGCCTGCGCTCTGATCCTGGAGGATGTAGCGAAAGTTCGGCTGAACCGAGCGAACGCTGCCGTCGCCAGCGAATTCGCCGCTTGCGGCCTCCACCGTCTTGCCGCCCGAGATGCGGAATAGTCCAATGGTGGCTCCGATCAGCTCAAAGCTTTGAGATCCAATCCGTCTCAAGCCATGGCGCCGTGCCAAGGCATCGATTTGCGCATCGGACAGTGTGCCGTCGATCTCGGCCACGATCTCGCCCGCGATCGCGCGAGAGCCGAGCGAAGTTTGTAGCGACACATTGCCCGGCTTGTTCGTGCTCTTGCGGCCGTTACTTCCGGTGGCCACCTGCCCCGAGCAATTGCCGTTGTCGCGATCGGCTGCGGTGCAAGACGGTTGAATACGGATGTTGTTGCCGTTCAATCCGGTCACCGCGCGCCCGGCAATGTTCGGATCGATGCGCGGCATTGTCGGAACCCGCGACGGGATATTGATGCTGGGGGAGCGCATGGCGCTCTGCGCCAAAGCGGGCGAATTGCCCCACCCGACAAGTAGCGACAAGACAGCCAGCAATGACACCATCACGGGCCGGATATTCGACCCTCGAACCGCATCAACCCGGATCATGGGATTTCGGCCTTATAGGCCTGTCAGCCCGCTCATGGCGTCGCCACGGCGAGACTGACGATTTTCTCGTTCTGCAACCGGCTCAGGAGATTTGAAAACTCCTCTTTCGACATTGCCGCATTGGCAAACTGCAGGCGGAACATGCCGGCCTTGGCGCCGTCGACGATCGAAGCCTGGTACTTGTCGAGCAGTGCGGTGATATCCCCAATGCGCGCATCCGGCGCAAACCGCACCAGCGCACGAGGCGCCGACGCAATCGAGAGATCGCGCGTGATCGGTTCGTTCGTGCTCAACGACGCGGTCTCGAATGTGGACGGCCGATTATTCATCAGCACGGCGGCGATGATGCCGGCCTGCAAAACAAGTGCGAACGCGCCGAAGCTTGCGGACCACGCCAATGTCCGCGGTGAAAGGCTTGCGAAGAAGCCGGCGAACCGTGCTGCGAGATTCAAGGAGACACCCGGCTTTCGCGCCGGCTCCGCCTCGATTGCAGCAAACAGCTTTTGCATGGCACGTACTGAGGGCGCGCCCAGGCTCTCGTTCAGGTCGATGGTCCCGGCATATTCCTCGCGGATAACCGCGTATTGCCCGGCGAGTTCGGGATCGCGGGCCAGCGCTTCCTCGACTTTTCGGGAATCCCGCGGATTGAGCGTACCCGTCGCATGCCAAGGCAGCAGCAGTTCGATCTCGCTCGGTTCCTGCTCGACCATTTTTCTGCTCGCAGCCATCATGGCCAGCCTCGCTCTATACCCGCTGCTTTGAGCAGCTCGGCCAATTTCTTGCGGGCGTAGAACAAGCGGGTCTTCACGGTATTCTCCGGTATGCCCACGATTCCCGCAACTTCTTCCACGGACTTCTCATGATAGTAGACGAGATCGACGATCTCCCGATGCTCGGCCGATAGGTGGCCCAGACACTTACGCAACGCGTCGCTGGTATCCTTCTTCTGTACGGTTACCTCGGGATCGTCGGACGTATCCTCGATCGCGCCGGCCGCCTCGTCGTCGAGCTCCGCATCCTTCCTGCGTCGCAGCGCCGAAAGCGCCTTGAACCGCGTGATCGCCAGCAACCAGGTTGAAACGGCAGACCGGCCTTCGAATTTCCCGGCCTGACGCCATACATCCAGGAAGACCTCGCTGATGAGGTCTTCGGCGACCTGTTCATTCCGCACCAACCGCAACCCGAACCGAAATACCCTGACGTGATGCCGCCCATACAGCACCTGCATGGCTAGTCGGTCGCCTTGGGCGATCCGACCGATCAGGACGTCATCGGAAGCCGCCTGTGTCGCACTCAATGGCTATCTCGCAAGGTTGGTCGGATTAGACTGCGGGGTGGTTCGATCAGAAAGGCAAGATTCTTCGATTTAAAGCAATAATCTGCCTGAAACTGTGAACCTGCGCACAGAAGAGCCCTAACAACCATTTAAGTACGATGTCGCGACGGTATTATAATACGCTAACGCAGACCAACATGGCCAGCCGCAGCACCGCAGGATTTCCCCATATCTGTATGGAAAAACGCGCGGCCGGCAACGGGCCAAAGTGCGGATTTCTTCGCGCAAACAAGGGGAAAACAGCCCTTTGACGGCCTAAGATTTCAGCACGAAAGATACCAAACCTAAAGGCTTTGGCTCGTACATTTTCGCCGATTGCTTTGACCATGGCGAATTTATGGGTATCGCGGCCTCGCCTCTTTTGAATCCGACGGCGGATGCGTCGAAAGGTGTCGGTCGCCAGCTGACGGCCGCGGCGCTTTCGCGCCGTGCGCGACAGCGCCGGCAGATTCAGGGAATGATCGGTGTCAGCTATGTCGTCGATGCAGCGATCCTGCTCGTCTACGCTCATGCCGGCACCACATCGACCGCCATCGGCCCGGCATTCGCCGTCTGCGGTCTCATCTCGGTCAGCGGATATATCCTGCTCTCCGAAGCGGGGTTCACCGAGCGTTTCAAGGATCATTATTTCGTTGTTCCACAATCGATCATCAGCATGATCATCATGCTGATTTTCACATTCATCGCGCCTGAAGTCGGCGTGATGTTTTTATGCACGCTGTTCGTCGTATTTGCCTTCGCCTCGCTGCGCTCGACGCCGTGGCAAACGACGATGGTCTGGACCGCCATGGCACTGGGGCTAGCCGGGTTGTTCCTGCTGACGGACAGGCCGATCTCGCTGCCCCACGAAACCTATCTGGAACGCTTCGCCACGATGACGGTGTTCATCCTGACCATCGGGCGTTGCATGTTTATCGGCATATTCTCCAGCGCCATGCGCGAATCGCTCTACAAGAGCGGCCTTGCGCTGAAGGAAGCCAATAAGCGCATCGAAGAACTCGCCGAACTCGATGATCTCACCGGCTCGTTCAATCGCCGTTGCATCATGCGCTTCCTAGACGAAGAGATCGAGCGGGCCCACCGGACCAATGCCCATTGTTCGGTCGCGCTGATCGATCTCGATTGGTTCAAGCGCATCAACGACACCTACGGCCATCCAACCGGCGACGAAGTGCTTAGGACATTCGCCATCACCGTCTTCGCCAATATCCGCGGGGTCGACCGCTTTGGCCGCTATGGCGGCGAGGAATTTCTGCTCCTGCTCCCGGACACGCCCCACGGCGTCGCGTTGCGCCTGCTCAACCGGTTGCGGGCGATCGTTGCCGAACTCGACTGGAGCGCGTTTTCGCTCGGCATGCAGATAACCGTATCGGCGGGCATTGTCACGCTAAAGGCCGCTGAAACGGCGGACGCTCTTCTCGCGCGCGCAGACACAGCGCTCTACAAGGCCAAAGCGCAAGGACGCAACCGCATCGTTAGTGCCTGATCTGACCATTCATTCCCCGAGGAAGAAGAAACCGCCGGGATCCATACGATAACTACTCCAGGATAGAGTTCATGAGTGCGAAATCGCTGCCTACTTCTACGTCCGAAAACCTGCTCGACGAATTGCAAGCAACCCTCGCGCACGGGACCGTCGCCCGCCGGGTCGAGACCCTGCGCCGGGTCACCGACCTCTTCATCAGCGGCGCCGTCGAATTTTCCGACGATCAGATTGCCCTGTTTGACGACGTGTTCCAGTGCCTGATCCATCACATCGAAACCTCCGCCAAGGCGCTGTTGTCCAATCGTCTGGCCCCCGTCGATCGCGCGCCGCCGCTGACGGTCCGCGCGCTGGCGTTCGATGATCTGATCGAGGTTGCAGCTCCCGTTTTGTCCATGTCGGAACGGCTCGACGACGATACATTGATTGAGACCGCGCGGCACAAGAGCCAGGCGCACCTGATGGCGATTTCGACCCGCAAGGTACTCAGCGGCGCGGTCACCGACGTATTGGTGCAGCGCGGCAATAACGAGGTCGTTCAAAGCACCGCCAGCAATCCCGGAGCTGAATTCTCGGAAGGTGGATTCACCCGCCTGGTCAGCCGCGCGGAAGGCAACGATGATCTGGCGGCCTGCGTCGGCCTGCGTCCCAACATTCCGCGGCACCTCTACCTGAAACTGCTCGCCAAGGCTTCGGCGACGGTGCGGGCGAAGCTGGAAGCCAGCAACCAGCCGATCGTCCAGGAAGTATCCGAGGCGGTACGGGAAGCGACACGGCGCGCGCGCTCGGCGCCATCGGCCATTACCCAGGAGACCGCGATCGCTCACGCGCTCGTCAAGTCGCTCTACGAGGACGGCAGACTGGACGAGTTTCAGGTAACGGCATTTGCCGAAGCCGGCAAATTCGACGAAGCCAACGCCGCGATCGCCGCGCTCGCCAATGTGTCGGTGTCGATTGCCGAGAACATGATGGTGGAAACCCGCGCCGAGGGAGTCATGATCCTGGCGAAGATTTCCGGCATGTCTTGGTCGACGGTCAGGTCGATCATCAGGATGCGCGACGAACTCGCCGGCAAGGAGCTGTCGGATCTCGAGAGCTGCAAGGCTACTTATGAGCGGCTTCGTCCCTCGACCGCGCAGCAGGTGCTTCGCTTCCACCGCATGCAACAGACCGCAACGCCACCAGCGGCCTGACGCCGGGTTTACATAACGCTTGGGCGGCGGCGCATCCGAAGAGGTTCGGATGCGTCCGGTCGCCGCGCTAGTGGAGTGGATTTGACATTCGCTACCCACCTGGCCGCGAGTTCGGAAAGCGAATGTCAAATCCTAAACTCCACTAGAAATCTATATTTGCTAGTGGTCCTTTTGATTCTAACATTCGCAAAAGTGCCCGCTGTGTAGGGATGCGAATGTTAGAATCGGACCACTAGAACCTCAGCACCCTCGCGCCGATCAGCGCGCCGGCGGCTGTCACCATCGCGGTCGCGATCGGATACCAGGTTGCCACAAAGAGCGGCGAGTCGTCGGTGCAATGCGAGGCGTACAAGGTCGCGGCCAACCCCGCCGAGATCAGCCCCGCCAACGCACCGGCAAGCGCCGGCCGTGCCGGCGCGCCGTGACGCAGCCCGATCAGCGCGCCCGCCAGAAGCGGCAACGACAACAACGGAATGGCGGTCATGCAAACCCGCGAATTGTTACCTATCAAACGCGTCATCATCGGGAGCCGCTGCGGCATCACCATCTCGCTGCCGATCCCGGCGGCGATGATCCCCACCGGGATCAGCAGCAACCATCCCCAGCCCTTGAACGATGCCTCGGGGCGGGAGAGATGCAGGCCAACCACAATGGCCGAAATCGCCAGCGCCAGCGTGACCACGAATTTCAGGTCGAAGAACGGATTATGCATCGCCGTCATGACATCGGGCCGAACGCCTAGCCGCATCATGAACATTGCAAACGAGAACGGCGCCGCCGCCAACAAGGCAAGCGCGAGCACAAACCCGACCGAATGGGTGCGGTGCGGATTATCGGCGGCGAGCGTTCGAATGAGCTGTTCGGTTTCCATCGTTTAGTGCTCCCGCAGCTTGGCGGTGAGGCTGGCGAGCGCGCGATGCAACGCCACCCGCACGGCCCCTTCGCTCATCGTGAACTTCGCGGCCGTGTCCTTGATCGAGGCGCTTTCCACCGCGATCGACTGCAAAACCTCACGCTGACGCGCAGGCAAGGTCTGCAACAGACTTGCGACCTCGTTTGCGGAAACGGTCTCGGCGGCAGGTTCGTCAGGAATGGTCTCGGCGAAATCGTCGACATTGACAAAAATCCGCCGGCCGCGGCGCCGCAACGCATCGATCAGCTTGTTGCGGGCGATCGCAAACAGCCAGGGCGCGAACGGTGCGTTTGCGTCCCAAGTATGCCGCTTCAGATGCACCGCCAACAAAATGTCCTGCACGATATCCTCGGATTGATCGACCGGCTGACCAGCCCGCGCCAGCCCGCGGCGAGCGCCGGCCCTCAAGACCGGCGTGACTGCCTTGAGCAGACGATGATACGCGGCGCTGTCGCCTGAAATGGCCTGCCGCATCAGACCAGTCCACTCACCCTCACTTTCGCGCACGCGCGCTCCCACACGTCATTTCGGTCGGTTTTTCAATTTGTTACACCCGGAAGCGCCAATCACGAATTCGTGATAATGAACCCTTGGAAGATTCCCGGCGCTAGCCAGGATTCTTCCCGCTCGGACCGGCGCCACAAGGCTCATAACACCGATCGGTGCCCCTGACACGCGCCTGATGAATCACGGCTAATCCCGGTGGTGGCGTTGATTTTCCGAACCACCGGCTGCCGCGTTTTTGTCCAGACTTGTCCGAAGATTCCCCTTTTCTGCCCCGCTGCGGACATGGCGGGCGGTCTTTTTCGCCGCCGGGACTGGCAAAACGGGGAGAATGCCAAATGATCATCAGACCCAGCGAGCGCTTGGCATTGATTTTGGCCGCCGGACTCTTGCTCGCAAGCCCGGTACAGGCCACGACTGACGGCGACGATCCCGTATCGGATTCAAAATCCGACGGCACGGCCGCGCCCGTCGCGCCCAGAACCTTCAGACACGCTTCGCACCATCGAAAGCACTACGCGCACCACAGACCTCATGTGATCGCAGCGAAGACCGACGCCGACAGGAAGGCCACGGATGCCACCCCCGACGACACCAAGGCCTTGCCAAATATCCCGCCGTCGATCGCTAACGCCAACGCACAGATGCTGTTGGCCAACGCCCAGACGAATGCCGCGGCGGCCATTCCGAGTACGGACAACGGGACTTTTACGGTCGCCGCGGCGGATCAGCTCAACGATGCGGACCGGACGCTGCAAGAAGGCAGTTCGACGCCGGCCGCTGCCCCCAGTTCGCCGCCCGCCCCCGCAACGGCAATCACGGGCGAAAGCACCGCCTTGGATCATACTTCCCTGATCGGAAAAATCTTCATCGGATTTGGCGCGCTGCTGACCATGGCCTCGGCCGCGCGCATGTTCATCACCTGATTGGTCTCGTGCCCCGGATGCGGCGCCGCGCGTAAGCGGCGCGCGGCGGAGCCGGGGCCCATGGCTGCACAATGGAAAAGTGTGTGGATTCCTGCCGCGCGGAGCAGCGTGCCGGGCGATGCGGAGCCTGTCATCGGGCGCGCATTCGCGCGACCCGTTGGCATCGCCGGGAGAACGCTGCACCGCGTCCGGTACACGATGATCGCGACGCCACTTGAAGCCTACTCCATCCGCAGGCACATTGCCGGCAACATGAAGCGGGGTGGATTATGAGGACGTTGGAGCACATCATCGTCGAGGCCAGGGGCAAGGTCGGCGTCATCACGCTCAACCGCCCGAAAATGCTCAACGCGCTATCTTTCGGGGTGTTTCGCGAAATTGCCAAAGCCGTTGATGACCTCGAGGCGGACGATGGCATCGGCTGCATCGTTTTGACCGGCAATGAAAGAGCTTTCGCGGCCGGCGCCGATATCAAGGAAATGCAGCCGAAAGATTTCATTGAAATGTTTTCCAATGATTTTGTCGCGATCCGCGGCGATCGCGTCGCCAAATGCCGCAAGCCGACCATTGCCGCCGTCAGCGGCTATGCGCTCGGCGGCGGCTGCGAACTCGCCATGATGTGCGACATCATTGTCGCATCCGACACCGCGAAATTCGGCCAGCCGGAAATCACGCTTGGCACCATTCCGGGCATCGGCGGTACGCAGCGGCTGACGCGCGCAATCGGCAAGTCCAAGGCGATGGATCTCTGCCTCACCGGACGAATGATGGATGCGGCGGAAGCGGAGCGCTCCGGGCTCGTCAGCCGCATCGTTCCCGTCGACAAACTGATGGCCGAAGTCATGGCAATGGCGGAAAAGATCGCCGAGATGTCACACCCGGCGGCGGAAATGGCCAAGAGCGCCATCAACCGCGCGTTCGAAACCCCTCTTTCCGAAGGGCTTCAGGTCGAGCGCGATCTGTTTCGCTCCACCTTCGCGCTGGAAGATCGCTCCGAAGGCATGGCGGCCTTTATCGAAAAGCGAAAGCCGGTCAACAAGAACCGGTAGAGCTCCCTCGCCTGCGCCAGCAATCAATCGCTAGTTCGCCCGGCTCTTTGCCAATGCCGCGCTGACCAGCCCCCGATAGGTCCTCTCTTGCCAGGTCGAGGGCTTATCCAACCCCAACCTTGCCAAGCACTCGGCGTCGGCAGACCCAGGCGCCTGCGTCCATCCCTGCCACAGCAGCGCAGGCAAACTCAGCGGCGAACGCTGCGCCTCCTGGAGGAACTGCAAGGCTGGGATCAGGCGCTGCTCCACTTCCGTGAAATCGCTGCCGAACGGAAAAGCCGGAAGCAGTCCCGCTTGTCGTGCCGGCCGCAGCGCATCCGCAATCCGCTCCGGATGATTTTCGCGCCAGGCCTTCGGAATCTCGAAATTCGCAGGCAATTTGCCGGCATCCTTCGCCTGGCGAGTCAGTTCGTTTTGAAAACGCGAATCCGCCACTTGCAACATCGCGGCGATCACGTCGGCGTCGGATTTTCCCCTAAGGTCGGCGACGCCATATTCGGTAACGACGATATCGCGCAGGTGCCTCGGAATGGTCTCGTGGCCATAGCTCCAGCGAATGTTGGATTGCGGTTTCGGGCCCGCTTGCCGCGTCGCCTCGACGGTCAGGATGGAGCGCGCACCCTGCAGCGCGAACGCTTGGGCGACAAAATTATATTGTCCGCCGACGCCGCTGACCACCTGTCCGTTCTCTAGGCCATCGGAAACCGCTGCCCCCATCAACGTCGCCATCATGGCATTGTTGACGAAGCGCGCATCGATGCGGGCGCGCTTTTTCTGCTCCTCGTCGCCATAGAGCTCATTGGTGAAGGAGACCGGCATCATCTGGATGCGCGCGATCTCTTCCGCCGTCATGTCGCGCAAGCGCTGGTAAAATGATTTTGGCCCTAGAAAAAACGCGCCATGGAGCAGAACGCCCTCCACTTCGCGCTTGATGATGCCGGCATCGATCAGGCCGATGAACGCCTCGAACAGCATTTCGCTGACGCCGTAGAGTCCTTTTTCGAAAGGAGCGGTTTCGAACGGCGGACCCGCAGGCGCAAGCCGCTTCACGGTTGCCTCGAATTGCGCGCGGTCGCGATGGCGAAGGATCAAGCCTTGCGCCAGCGCGTCGCCGGCCTGGCCGATACCGATCTGCAATGTGCCGCCGTCGCGAACGAGACCCGCCGCATGAAGGCCGATCGCGTATTTGCTGTCGGTGACCGGCTCGGACGGCGGCGCAAACAGCGGGAATTCCGTTTCCGGGCTCTCCAGCACCGCGCTGAATTCTTCGCCCGGAAGATCGCCCGCGCCTGGCATGAAAGGCAGTTCGGAATTGACCTGCGCAACGAGTTTGAAGGACGCATGGCCTTCGGCGCGCGCCTTCAAGACATCGAGCGTGGTATCGGTATTGCAGCTCAGGCTGTAGCGGGCGACGCCGTCGACCCTGCGCTTGGCTACCAGTTGAGTAACAACGTTGAGCCCGCGCGCGAGCAGATAGGACGACGCGTGGGTGTAATTCGCGGAGATGTAGTGCTGCTGCGCAAACGGGACATGCAGCCACCTGCCCGCGAGGAAGAAGAATTCGATGACCTGGATATTGGGCGGCAATTCGCCGGCGCGCAGCGCGTGGGCATAAGCGAGATCCGGATATCCGCCGAACAGCCGCTCGATAACGGGAGAAATGAAGCGCCGCTCGAGCAGGTTGGAAGGCTCGGGCTTTTCCAGCGTCAGCGCCGAGAGGAAGGTGAGGTGGATGGAGCGATCGGCGACCGCGCGCGCATAAAGCGCATTGATGACGTGGTTGGCCTTGCCGAGGCCGAGCGGCAAGCCGACCACGAGATTGCTTCCGACATCGGCGATGATGTCCTCCGCGATCGCCTCCGGGCTGGAAAATATCTTCGGCATTGATCTTCCTTCCGAGCCCTACGAATCCTGCATCTTTTCCCGGTGGCCGCAATGGCGAGATGCGACATCCGGCTTTCCCTGTCCGTGCCGCTGCGATAACAGTCTTGTCAACGGCAAGTCGTTCGCCCGACTGCCCCGATTTCGAAGTTCGTTGCATTTTGCGGAGAAGTGGACGAAGGCCGACGTTTCGCACTGATATGGAGAGGTCACGATGATGAAGCTGTACTACGCCGCGGGCACCTGCGCACTGGCCTCCCACATCGCGCTCGAAGAAGCCGGCGCCGAATATTCGACCGTCAAGATCAGCTTCGCCACCAACGAACAGCGCTCGCCGGAATATCTGGCCATCAACCCCAAGGGGCGCGTCCCCGCGCTGGTGACGGACAGGGGCATCCTGACCGAGACGCCCGCGATGCTCGCCTACATCGCCCAAAGCTTTCCAAATGCAAAGCTGGCGCCGATCGACGATCCCTTCGGCTTTGCGGAAGTGCAGGCCTTCAACAGCTATCTGTGCTCGACGGTGCATATCAACCACGCTCACCGCCCACGCGGCAGCCGTTGGGCCGACGATCCGGCGGCGCTCGAGGCGATGAAAAAGAAGGTGCCGGAAACCATGGCCGCCTGCTTCGACCTGATCGAAAGCAAAATGATGAAGGGCCCATGGGTGATGGGCGACAGCTATACGATCTGCGACCCTTATCTGTTCACCATCGCAGGCTGGCTGGAAGGCGACAGCGTCGATCCCGCTCGTTTTCCGAAAGTCAAAGCGCACCGGGACCACATGTCGCAGCGGGCCGCCGTCCAAAGGGCGCTCGCGGCCGAAAAAGCCTGATATCTGGCCGGGTTAAGCCCCTTCCCGCCTGCGCCTTATCTCTATAGTGTGACGCCAAAGTTGCGGCGGACAACGCAGCGCGCGGGTATGGGAGAGTGCCATGAGCCAGTTGCGGCGTGCGGTCATACTGATCGCGGCAACCGTCATTTTCGCCAGTCCGTGCGCCGCCAAGATCGTCAAATTCGAGATTCTGAAGGTGGAATCTCTCGAAGGGCGAACCTTCGGCACGATCGGCACCTACGACCGGATTGCCGCCCGTGCGACGATCGCAGTCGCGCCCGACGACATCCATAATCAGGTCATCGTCGATCTCGACCGCGCGCCGCGCAACGCACAAGGCCAGGTCGAGGCGACAACCGACGTGGAAATCCTGCGGCCGACGGTAGCTGCCAACGGCAACCGCACGCTGTTCTACGAAGTGCTCAACCGCGGCAGCAAGCTTGGGCTCGCGCTGTTCAACGATATCCACGCCGTGACCAACGATCTCGTCAAGGCCGCGGATGCCGGCAACGGTTTTCTGATGAACCGCGGCTACACCGTGGTGTGGAGCGGCTGGCAGGGCGATATTATTCCGGGCGGCGGCCGCATGACCTTTTCGCCCCCGATCGCGCCTGGCGTGACGGGCCTCGCGCGTGAAGATTTCATCTTCGACCATGCCGACAATCCGGCAATCGGCACGCTGAGCTACCCGGCCGCCGACCTCGATCCCGTCAACGCCAAAATCAGCGTTCGCGAGCGCGAGGCCGATCCGCGCACCTCGCCGACAGGCCTTGGCGTCACGTTCGAGAATCCGACCAGGATTTCGGTCAAGCGGCCGGAAGGTTTCGACGCCGGCGCCATCTACGAATTCATCTATATCGCCAAGGATCCGAAGGTGATGGGTCTCGGCTTTGCGGCCACGCGCGACGTCGTCTCCTTCCTTCGTAACGAGGCTGCGGATGGCTCCGGTACCGCAAATCCCCTCACGGGGCGGATCGACCGCGCGATCGGATTCGGCCTGTCGCAAAGCGGCCGTTACCTGCACGACTATCTCTATCTCGGCTTCAATGCCGATGAGGCCGGCCGCAGTGTCTTCGAAGGCTTGATGCCGCATATCTCCGGCGGCAAAAAGACCTTCACCAACTATCGCTTCAGTCAGCCCGGCCGCTCGCCTTACGAACACGCCGATATGCTTTATCCCGGTGCGGATTTTCCGTTCACCTATCCCGTGATTACCGACATCGTCACCGGAAAAAGCGACGGCTTCCTGGCGCGCTGCCTCGCCACCGGCAATTGTCCGAAGATCATCAAGAGCGATAGCGAGCTTGAATTTTACCAGCAGCGCGCTTCGCTTCTCGTGACAGATACACAAGGCAATCCCATCACCATGCCGGACAATGTCCGGCTGTTCCTGCTGTCCAACCTGCAGCATTACGCGCTCGCGCAGGACAAGTCGCAGATGGTGAAGGGGTGCGCCAATCCGACCAACCCTCTGAATGCGGGGCCGGCGGTGCGCGCCCTGCTCGTCGCCATGAATGAGTGGATTGCCAAGGGCACCTTGCCGCCGGACAGCCGCTATCCCAGCCGCGCCGATGCGACGCTGGCGCCGCCCTGGGCCAACGCGGTCGGCTTTCCCAACATCCCCGGCTTTGCCTATCCGAGCCGGATCGCCCAGCCGACCGCGCTCAAATCCGAAGAGATGCCGCCGTCGAAGGGAGCTGCCTATCCGGTGTTCGTCCCGAAGACCGACGCCGACGGCCGCGACATCGCCGGCATTCACTTGCCTACGCTGGAAGCACCGGCCGCAACCCACACCGGCTGGAATCTGCGTAAAGTCGGCTTTAGCGAAGGCGAGCTGTGCGACAACAACGGCAGCATGATGCCGTTCGCGGCGACCCGCGATGAACGGCTGAAAATCAACGATCCTCGGCTGTCGATGGAGGAACGCTATCCGAACGCGGGCGATCGGGCCGCTGCAATCGCAAAAGCCACGCAACAACTGGTCCGCGACCGGCTCCTTCTGGAAGAAGATGCCGGACTGTTTATCGCCAATTCGAATTAGCTTCTTCACAGGCGAGATGCAGGCGGGTTAGGAAACATCCACGTTTTAAGAAACTAAGCGCAAAGCGGGAGGAATTTTCATGGCGGCTGCAGAAGCCACATCGGCAATCGAGCGCCGGACCATCGCAAAGGTCTCCTGGCGGTTGTTGCCTCTGGTCGCCCTCGCTTATTGCATCGCCTATATCGATCGCAGCAATATTTCCGTCGCCTCGCTGACCATGAACAAGGATCTCGGCTTCAGCGCCTACATTTACGGCTGGGGCGCCGGAATCTTTTTCTTCGGCTACTTCCTGTTCGAAATCCCGAGCAATCTCATTCTGGAAAAGATCGGTGCGAGAATCTGGATCGCGCGGATCATGATCACCTGGGGGATTATCTCCGGCTTCACCGCGCTCGTCACCGGGACTACCAGCTTTCTGATCATTCGCTTTCTGCTGGGGGCGGCGGAAGCCGGTTTCTTCCCGGGCATGATCCTCTATCTGACTTACTGGTTTCCTGCCGAGTATCGCGGTCGCGTCATATCGACCCTTTTTATCGCGCAGCCCGTTGCCAACGCCGTTGCATCGATCGCCTCTTCGGCCATCCTCGACATGGATGGCATGCTTGGCGTCAGGGGCTGGCAGTGGATTTTCATCATCGAGGCGATACCCGCCGTTCTGCTCGGCCTCGCCATCTTTCGCATCATGACCGACCGGCCAGGGCACGCCGAATGGCTTGCCGATGACGAGCGAAGTTGGTTGCAAACGCGGCTGGATGGCGAAAGCCGCCAGGTCGAGGGCACCGGCCGCATGACCTGGATACAAGCCCTGGCCGATCCACGCGTCGTCGCGCTGTCGCTCATCTATCTCATGAGCGTGACCGCCAATTACGGCGTCGTTTTCTTCATGCCGCAAATCGTCAAGGGAATCGGCCTTTCCAACATGATGACGGGCATCGTTTCCTCCGGACCCTACATCATCGGCACGATCGGCCTGATCGCCTGGGGCTGGTCGTCCGACCGCAACAAGGAACGCCGCTGGCATCTGATCACGGCCTCCGTGGTGGGCGCGCTCGGGCTTGCTTTTGCGGGATGGTCCGGCGCGTCCTATTGGGCGCTGCTTGGAATGTCCGCCGCCACCGTCGGCATCTATGGTTCGCGCGCGGCCTTCTGGCCGATGCCGTCGCTCTTCCTCACCGGATCGGCGGCGGCGAGCGCGATCGCCATGATCAATGCCGTCGGCAATCTCGGCGGCTATTTCGGACCGGTCATCGTCGGCTGGATCAAGGATTCCACGCAAAGCTTCCAGGCCGGGCTCTACTTCCTCGCCGCCTGTTCGCTGATGGCGGGGGTCATCACCTTCTTTGCGGCGCGCGCAGCCGGAGATCCCGCCGCGATCGCGCGGGCGAATGCCGCCGCCGCAGCCGAGTAGTTCAACCAAAAAGCCGTATAATAAAGGAGACGACCCATGCTTAATCGACGCGACCTTTTGCTTGCATCCGTTGCCGCCGGCGTTGCCATGCAAAATCGAGCCGCATTTGCCAAAGCGGCGCAGCCGACCACGAAGGTCGATTTCGACGTTCCGGCTCATGCCTGCGATTGCCACACCCACATCCACTTGCCGGAAAAATATCCGTTCTTCGACGGGCGCGTTTACACACCGGAGCCCGCTTCTCCGGAAGAAATGGCGGCGCTGCACAAGGCGCTTGGTATCGAGAACGTCGTGATCGTGACGCCGAGCGTCTACGGCACCGACAACCGGGCGACCCTCGAAGGCATCAAGTTCCGCGGCAACACCGCGCGCGGCGTGGCTGTGATCGACGACAAGACGCCGGAGAGCGATCTCGACATGATGGGCAAGGCCGGCATCAAGGGCATCCGCGTCAATCTTGCGACCAGCAACCTCAACGATCCCGGCATCGGCCGCAAGCGGCTTGAAGCGGCCATCGAGCGCGTCAAAGGGCGCGGCTGGCACGTGCAGTGCTATACCAATCTTCCATTGCTCACGACCATCAAGGACGTGCTCGCTTCGTCGCCGGTTCCTGTCGTATTCGACCATTTCGGCGGGGCGGATGCCGCGCTCGGCCTCGAACAGCCCGGCTGGGCAGAACTTATCGAAGCGGTGAAGAGCGGCAAGGTCTATGTGAAGATTTCCGGCGCCTATCGTCTGTCGAACAAGGGCCCGGACTATCCGGATGCGGTGCCGTTCGCGAAAGCGCTGATCGCCGCAAATCCTGACCGCCTGGTGTGGGGCTCGGATTGGCCGCATCCGAATTCGGTGACGCCGCCCGACAAGAAGCCGACCGACCTGACGCCGCTCTATCAGATCGACGATGGCCGCGTCTTCAACCAGCTCGCCGTCTGGGCGCCGGACCCTGCCACGCGCAAGAAAATCCTGGTCGACAATCCGGCCAGGCTTTACGGCTTCTGAAAACCGCACGCGAAAGGCCGGCGCTTTAGTGGCGCGCCGGCCATTGCGGCAGGTGACTGCCGAGCGGCATGGCCGGCCGGGACCATAACGCCGGCGTCTGCGACAATTGCGCGGTATGGCGGATTGCCTGCAACGACCCGAAGCCGGATTCCATCTGTTCGACAAACGGCCGTATCGCCTCGCCCTTCAAATCTTCCGTCTTGAGGCCGTCGACAACGCGGCCAAAATTCCAGATCCATCGCCCGGTCTGCGCCAGCGACACGCGGACGTGCCAACTGCCGCCTTCGCGCGACTGGCGCGCTTTCGCCATCATGGCACCAAACGCCATCAGGTAACCGGTGGCGTGATCGAGAATCTGCGCCGGCAACTCCTTCGGGCCACCGATGCCCGCGGCCACTCCCTCGGCATGGTTGAAGCCTGTCGACGTCTGCACCAGCGAGTCGAAACCGCGGCGGCTCGCCCATGGCCCCACATGGCCGTAAGCCGAGAGCGAGACGAAAATGATGCGGGGATTGATCCGCGCGGCCTCCTCAGCCGAGAAGCCGAGATCGGCAAGGGCTTGCGGGCGATAACCTTGCGAAAAGATATCGGCCTCCGCTAGCAGCTTTTTCAGTTGGTCCCGGCCCTCGTCGCGCTTGAGATCGATAAACGTCGTCAGCTTGCCGCGACCGGTATCGATCGTGAGCCAGGGAATCGCAGGGAGATCGGCGCCCGATATCAGCAGCACGTCGGCGCCGTGGGCTGCCAGCGTGCGGCCGGCGACGGGGCCGGCGATCACGCGCGAAAGATCAAGCACGCGCAAGCCCGCGAGCGGCCTTTCCCCCACTGGCCAAGGCTTCGGCGCAGCCCCGCCGATTTTCTCGATCGTCATGACCGGCAACGCTGCAAGCGCTTTGCCCTGCGGTGTCTCTGACCATTCGTCGTAGGATCGCATCATCGCGACCACGCCGCCCGCTTGATAGGCCGCGGTCTCGAACACCTCGGCGTCCCGTTGCATCAAGGCGGCCTGAACCTCATCGCGTTCGGCGTTGCAGTTCAGGACCCGGCACACGGCATCGCGGTGATGCGGAAAGTTGGTATGCAGACGAACAAAGCGTTGGCCGCGCGTTTTGTACACGCCGGCAATCGCATCCCACGCCGGTGGCGGCGGGTTGCCGTCGCGACGCAAATAACGCTCGCTGCGGCATTCGACGACGGCGTGACGCATGTCGACGGCGATTTTCTGATCTTGCCCGCTGCGCAGCTTCCAGATTTCAGCAGCTGCAAGCGCGGCCGCGGCAATGCTGGTTTGGGCGGCGGCTGCGACCCGAAACGACGACGGCAGTTGCGGCTCTTCACCCGTCAGCGTGACGGCGTCGAGCGCAGAGGGTTCACCTCCGGCCAGGGTCCAAAGATCGGCCAGGATTTGTTTCGGGCTTTGCATGTCGGTTGCTCTTCCTTAAACCTCACTGCTCTGCCCTACCATGGAAGGAACCGCAATGGCTGCGATCGATCCGTTGACTGCCGGGGGCGTCTTGCTTGCAACTGCCTTAACCGATGCGGTCTATGTCATGTTCACGTCGGCCGTGGTGGCGCGAAAGCGCGTACCCGCGGCGACCTGGAGCAGCATTTGGTATCTGCTCTCGTCCTATGCCGTGATCTCCTATACGGAGAACTGGGTCTATGTCGCGTTTGCGGCAATCGGTTCATGGCTCGGCGCATTTGCATCGATCACCTTCCTGCATCGGCCACCCGGCGGCCCGCCGATCGGCGCCGCGCCCGAGATCTAGACACACCAGCGCAATCTCGCGGCGCGGATCGCGTCCGAGTTGGAATGACATTTCTCCCTCTCGACAATGGAAGGAGCAGGGAATGCCGGGTGCGTCAGCGCACGCGCAGCCTCATGTGCAAAGTAAAAAAGCACATGAGTTAGTCACCACAGGTTCGCCGAACATTCCGGCATTCCCTGCGCGAATGGTTTTAACGGCTTCCTTCGCGCTCTCTCCGGGGATCGGGCTTTCTTGCCCCCGTCATCGGCGTGAAGCGAAAGTTTCATCGCCAACTTGACGCTAGCGTCGAGGCATCAGGACCACACGACTTCGCCGTCCGCTTTCGTACCGTTCGTCCTTGAGGCACGACAACGTCCACCGCATCCCGCCCAACGTTCGTGACGATGGCCAACGCCCCTTTCGGGCGGAACCCGCGCTCTAGGAGTGATTTGCCCGACGGGTTAAGCGAAATATTTTTGCGGGAGGGACTGGACACGGCTGCGGCTGATTTGCCCGACGGGCAAACAGCCGACGCGCCGCGCCTCATGGGATACCTTGCATTCGAACCGCAGACGGAGTCGCGAAAGTCGTCGGTTCGTCATGACCGGGCCGGACGCCTGAGGCGGTCCCTTGGGCGGCCTCCGTTTGCCTGAATATTAAAGCGGCCGCTCAATCTTTGGGCATCTTCAGCAGTGGCGCTGCTGGTGCTCGCCGCGGCACACAAACAGGCGCGCTCGTTGATCATTGCGACGCGTTCTTTCCCACAACCGCCGAACCTTTTCGCGTGGGTTCACGAAAGGTCGTCAACTCCTTCAAACAAGCGGGATTTTTAATCGTTCTGGCACATCCGTTGCATCCCTGCCCGGAAAGCCACTCCTCCCGGCGGGAAGCGGATGACAAGCAAGGCTGCGGCGTTAGAGCTCGTGCAACTGTCGAAGGTCTACGGCAACGTGACTGCCGTTGACGCCATCAATCTTAAAATCCCGGCGGGTTCGTATTGCTGCCTGTTGGGACCGTCCGGCTGCGGCAAGACTTCCACCTTACGCATGATCGCGGGTCATGAATCGGTCTCATCCGGCGACATCATCGTCGGCCCGCGCAACGTCACTGATTTGCCGCCCGCCCAGCGTAGCACCGCGATGATGTTTCAGTCCTACGCGCTGTTTCCGCATCTGTCGGTGCTCGACAACGTGGCGTTCGCGCTGAAGATGCGGGGCGTCGACAAGGCCGAACGCCATGCCGAAGCCAGAAAACTGCTCGAACTGGTCGACATGCAGGCCTATGCGGCGCGGCTACCGCCGCAGCTTTCCGGCGGCCAGCAGCAGCGCGTGGCGCTGGCGCGGGCGCTGATCACCTCGCCGCAGATCCTGCTCTTGGACGAGCCGCTTTCCGCGCTCGATCCGTTCCTGCGGCTGCGCATGCGAACCGAGCTGAAGCGATTGCAACGCGAACTCGGCATCTCGTTCATCCATGTCACCCACAGCCAGGACGAGGCGATGGCGCTCGCCGACATCGTGGTGCTCATGAATGCCGGAAAGATTGAGCAGCAGGATTCGCCGCGGGAAATCTTCAACCATCCCAGGACCGAATTCACCGCGAAGTTCATTGGCGGCCACGCCGTGATTTCGGTGGACGGCGAAACCTACGCGGTCCGCAACGATCGTCTGATCCTCAAACGACCGGGCGACGTTCTGGGCGGTCCATCGATCGCGGGCACGGTCAGTGAAGTCGAGTATCAGGGGACCTATGTCCGCGTCGCCATCGCAGCCGACGGGGGAGCCGACATCTCGGCTCAGCTCAGCGAAGACCAATATGACCGTGCCAATTACCGCATCGGCGAAAAAGTGATCGCCAGCTGGGATCCGTCGCAGGCGAGCCTTCTCAAGAGCTCTCGCAGTTCCGTAACCGTCCGGTCGCCAGAACCGGCGATCTGACATCTTTGGAGATAGCCATGAGTAATTTCGTAAAGACGATGAACAACAGTGTGAGCCGCCGCGCCGTTCTGAAGGGCACGGCCGGCGCGGTCGGCCTTGCCGCGGGCTCGGGCGCCATCAGCGGATTTCCTTACGTCAAATCCGCCGAACCGAAGGTTCTGCGTTATCTCGGCACGGCCGTGAATGAAGGCGACGACATCGCCAAGAAGTGCCTGGAAGATACCGGCATCAAGATCGAATACATCACGGCCACGACCGACGACGTGACCAAGCGTGTGGTCACCCAGCCGAACTCGTTCGACGTGCTCGACACCGAATATTTTTCGCTGAAGAAGCTGATCCCGTCCGGCAATATTCTGGCGCTCGACGCCAAGAAGATCAAACAATTTGACAACATCACGCCGGTGTTCACCAAGGGCCAGTTGCCGAGCGGCAAGAAGATCGGCAGCCAGGGCACCGCGCCGTGGAAGGTACTGTATCTCGAAGGCGCCAATTCCAAGAAATTTTCAAGCACGCCAACCGAGTTCGTTACGCTTATTCCCACGGTCTACAATGCGGATACGCTGGGCATCCGTCCTGACCTGATCAAGCGGCCGATCGACTCGTGGGCCGAACTGCTCAACCCGGAATTTAAGGGCAAAGCCTCGATCCTCAACATTCCGTCGATCGGCATCATGGACGCGGCGATGGTGGTGGAAGCGACCGGCCAGCACAAATATGCCGACAAAGGCAACATGACCAAGCAGGAGATCGATCTCACGATCAAGCTCATGACCGAGGCCAAGAAGGCCGGTCAGTTCCGCGCGTTCTGGAAGGACTTCAACGAATCCGTCAACCTGATGGCGTCAGGCGAAACCATCATCCAGTCGATGTGGTCGCCCGCCGTGACCAAGGTGCGCTCGATGGGTATCGCCTGCACCTTCCAGCCACTCAAGGAAGGCTATCGTTCCTGGGCTTCGGGCTTCTGCGTGTCGAAGGCCGTCTCAGGACAAAAGCTCGACCTGGCCTATGAATTCGTCAACTGGTTCCTGTCGGGCTGGGCCGGAGCGTATTTGAACCGCCAAGGCTACTATTCGGCCGTTCTTTCCACGGCCAAGGCCAACATGTCCGCGGACGAATGGGGCTACTGGATGGAAGGCAAGCCGGCGATCAACGACATCAAGGCGCCGGACGGCACTGTTCTCGAAAAGGCCGGCGCCAAGCGCGACGGCGGCTCCTACGAAGACCGCATGGGCGCGGTCGCCTGCTGGAACGCGGTCATGGACGAAAACGACTACATGGTCCGCAAGTGGAATGAATTCATCGCCGCTTGATTTGATTTTCAGATCCTGTCCGCGCCCCGGCGCGGCAGGATCGGCTTTTCGGGCACGCTTCCACCTGATCCAAAACCGGCCTTTTCCATGACGCAAGACCGCAAATCTTTTGCTGCGTGGCTGCAGGCCGTGCCGATGATGCTGGTCTTTTCGCTGTTCTTTCTGTTGCCGCTGCTGTTCGTCGTCATCGTCAGCGCGTGGGACTATAACGAATACGAGATGGTTCCCGCCTTCAGCCTGCGCGGCTACACCGATACGTTCGAAGGCTGCATCGCCGATCTGCCCGAACTCTGCACGATCCTGAAAACCTATCTGAAGACGCTGGAATTATGCGTGCTGACGTGGGTGCTGACACTGTTGATCGGCTTCACGGTCGCCTATTTTCTCGCTTTCCACGTCCGCTCCAAGACCTGGCAGATCGTGCTGACACTGCTCTGTACGATTCCGTTCTGGACATCCAACGTGATCCGCATGATCGCGTGGCTTCCCCTGCTCGGCCGCAACGGCCTCGTCAACAAGGGCCTTCAGGGCATGGGCCTGATTCATCAGCCGCTCGAATGGCTGTTGTTCTCCGAATTCTCCGTGGTGCTGGCGCTGGTCCACCTGTTCACGTTCTTCATGGTGGTGCCGATCTTCAACTCGATGATCCGCATCGACAAGCGGCTGATCGAGGCGGCTTACGACGCCGGCGCCACCGGATGGCAGACGCTGGTGAACATCGTGATCCCGCTGGCCAAGCCCGGCATCGTGATCGGATCGATTTTCGTGATCACCATCGTGATGGGGGATTTCGTCACCGTCGGCGTGATGGGCGGACAGCAGATTGCGTCGGCCGGCAAGATCATCGAAACGCGGCTTAACGCCCTGCAATTCCCGGCCGCCGCGGCCAATGCGGTGATCCTGCTTGGCATCACCATCCTGATCATTTCCTCCCTGACGCGGATCGTCGATATCCGCAAAGAACTGTAAGAGAACCCGATGGGCGAGAAGCGGCCACGGTCATTCTATTTTCTGGCGTTGTTTTTCATCGCCTATGTGCTGTTTCTGTACGGCCCGATGTTCGCGATCTACATCCTCTCGTTTCAAGGTCCCGACGGCGGCCTGACGTTTCCGATGAACGGCACCTCGCTGGTCTGGTTCTCCAGGGTATTCTCGGGTGGCGGCATCGTCGATATCGGCGCTGCGTTCAAACGTTCGCTCGAACTCGGTCTCGTCGTGATGGTGCTGACGGTGCTGTTCTCGGTATCGGCTGGCATGGCTTTCCGCAAACCGTTCCGCGGCGCTACCGTTCTGTTCTATGTCGCGATCGCCAGCCTGATCATGCCGTCGATCATCACCTCGCTCGGCATTGGCCTCGAATTCCGCCTGCTGGATGATTTCGTCAACAGCCTCGGTGTTGAGGGCTGGACCACCGGAATGGGATTGTTCTCGTCCGGTCTCGGCGCCCACCTCACCTGGACCCTGCCGTTCGGACTTCTGATCATGTTTGCCATCTTCAACCGGTTTGACGGCCGGCTCGAAGAAGCCGCGCGCGACCTCGGCGCGACGCCATGGCAGACGTTCCGCTATGTGGTGCTGCCGATCATCCTGCCGTCGGTGGTCGGCATCGGCCTGTTCGGTTTTACCCTGTCGTGGGACGAACTCGCCCGCTCGAGCCAGGCCATCGGTTCCGTCAACACCCTGCCGCTTGAATTGCAGGGCCTCACCACAACCGTCACCAAGCCAGACATTTATGCGCTGGGCACGCTGACCAGCGCGGTATCGTTCCTGGTGATCTTCACCGCCCTGATCGTCATTCTGGTGCTGCAGGCCCGGCAGCGGCGTCACGGCTCGGATGCCGGCAAGGGAATGGTGTAGAGTGCGCCCCATGCGCATTCTCGTCGTCAATCCGAACACGTCAGTCGCTATGACCGACAAGATCGGCGCGGCCGCCCGCGCCGTGGCAGCGCCCGGCACCGAAATCATCGCGGTCAATCCGGCGGACGGACCGGTCTCGATCGAAGGCTATTACGACGAGGTGTTCTCCGTACCCGGACTGCTGGCTGAAATCGCCAAGGGCGAAGCTTCGGGGGTCTCGGCCCACATCATTGCCTGTTTCGACGATACGGGTCTGGAAGCTGCCCGCTCCCTCGCCTCCGCGCCGGTGATCGGCATCGGCGAGGCCGCCTTTCATCTGGCATCCCTGGTGGCGCATCGCTTTGCGGTCGTCACGACGCTGTCCCGCTCGATTCCCGCGATCGAAACCAATCTCATGAAATACGGGCTCGCCAGCCGCTGCGCCAAGGTTCGGGCCTGTGAGGTGCCGGTGCTGGCGCTCGACGATCCCGCCTCCAACGCCTCGGCGCAAATCAGCGCGGAGATCGAACGCGCCCGGCACAAGGACCGCGCCGAGGCCATCGTGCTCGGCTGCGCCGGCATGGCCGACCTCGCCGCGCGCCTGAGCGAGCAGCACGGCCTGCCGGTCATCGACGGCGTCGCGAGCGCGGTCAAATTGGCCGAGGCGTGCAGCGTTCTCGGCTTGAAGACCTCGAAAACGGGCGCCTATGCCACGCCGCTCTCAAAAACCTATCTCGGAGCTTTTGCCGCCTTCGCGCCTCGACGAGATTAGGACCGCCCTACGCGTGTGATGACCTGGCCGTAGCGCGCGCCGCTATGGATTCCCTGGTGCCAGGTCAAAGCGCCGTTGACGATCACCGCTTCGATACCTTCGGCCGGCTCCGTCGGGGTATCGTACGTAGCCTTGTCGATCACGGTCGCAGCATCAAACACGACGACATCGGCATGGTGTCCTGTTGCGATTGTTCCTCGGTTGGCCAGACCGAAGTTTTTCGCGGTCAGGCCACTCATTTTCCAAACGGCGGTTTCCAGCGAAAACAGGCCAAGGTCGCGGCTATAGTGGCCGAGAACTCTCGGAAACGTTCCCCAGAGTCTCGGATGCGGCTTGGTCCCGCCAGGCAGGCCATCGGAGCCGACCATCGTGTGTTCGAAGGCCAGGATATTTCTCACATCGCCCTCGTCCATGATGAAATAGATGGCGCTTGCAGGTTGCAGGCGGCGCGCCGCCTCGAGCCGGCTGACCTTCCATTCCTCCGCAATATCGGCGAGCTCGCGGCCGACATATTCCGGATGCTGCTCGCATTCGGCGATCAGGACGCGCCCCCGCAGCCTCACCTCGTCGGTGTGAAGCATGGTCGAACTGGCCGCATAGGGATAGCAGTCGAGCGCAAGGCACTGACACTTCATCGCCGCGCCGATCAAAGGCAGCGTCACGGCCGACTTGCCGAAATTCGCTTCGCCGATCAGCTTGTGATGGGAAATCACAACGGTTGCATTCAGGGCGCGGCCGATCTCGAAGGATTCATTCAAGGAGTCGACGCAGCCTTCCGCCTCGTCGCGCATGTGCGTCGCGTAGACCGCGCCGGTGCCGGCGATGGGCCGGCAAACCTCGATGACTTCCTCGGTCGGCGCCATCGCGGCCGGAGGGTAGTAAGTGCCGGTGGATACGCCGATCGCACCCGCCTCGAGCGCTTCGACGACGAGCCCGCGCATCGCGGCAACTTCTTCAGGCCGAGCGGGACGATCAAGCGAATCCATGGTCATCAGGCGCAGCGTCGTATGCCCAACCATCGCGGCGACGTTGACCGATGCAGGCGCGCGCCGCAACACTTCCAGGTAGTCGGCAAAACGTTCGAACGTGCAAGGAGACTGGTCGCCGGCCCCCAACAGACTTTGCGGCATCGGGCGCGGCAGATCCGGCCGGAGCGGCGCGAGGCTAATTCCGCAATTGCCGGTCACCACGGTGGTGACGCCTTGCGAGATCTTGAATGTCATGTCGGGGTCGGACAGAAGCGCATGGTCGTCATGGGTGTGGGAATCGATGAAGCCCGGCGCGACGATCTTTCCGCGGGATTCGAGAGTAACGGTCGCCTGCGCCTCCGTCAGATCGCCGATGGCGGCGATCAAGCCATCGCGGATACCGACATCCGCATCGAAGCGCGGTTGGCCTGTCCCGTCGATCACCGTTCCGCCGCGAATGAGGATATCGAACGGATCGCCCGTGCGATCAGTCATAGTGAACTCCTGTCTCTATGGGGTGCCTGCCGGCTGAACAGCGTAGACCGGAGCGCCTGTCGGCCGCCAGATCATGCCGACAGCGGCTGACGTGACCGCGGACGCCAGCAACAGGCAAAACGCCGCGATATAAGAACCTCCGCTCGCTGCGATGAGCGCGCCCATCGCGGCGGGCGCAACCGAACCGCCGATTTGTCCACCGAAATTCATCAGCCCTGTCGTGCTGCCGATCAAATGCTCGGGAAAGTGCCGGAGCGGTGCTGCGAAAACCGTAGCATAGACAAAATTGAACGCCAGCAGCAGCAGCGTCCAGTAAACCAACACCAGCGAGAGCGAGGCCGTCGTTATCAGCAGCGCGAGGAAAACGGCGCTGAAGAAGGCTCCGAGGACCATGAACATCCTCTCGTGGTCCTTGCCATGCTTGTCCAGCAGCAGCCCGACGACATTGGTTCCGGCAAACGCGATCAGATTCGGGATCATGGTCGCAAGACCGACCTGCTTCAGATCGATCCCACAGGTCTTCGTCAGGTAGGTCGGCATCCAGGATTGAACCCCGATATAAAGCAGGCTGGTAAAAGACCAGATTGCCGTCAATTTCCACGCCATCGGGTTTCGGAACAGCGATCCCCACGGCTGAGGCGCGCGGCTGGCAACGTGCACACGCTGGGCTGCGATGCCGCCGCGTAGCGCAAACCAAAGGAACAGCGCGACTGCGAATCCGGCGGCGCTCAGAATATGAAACGATCCGCGCCAGCCGAGATAGGCGACGGTGGCGCCAATCAGGCCGGCGCCGGCTGCGTTGCCGAGAAACACCGTGGAGATCAGGAACGACTTCGCCCGCGCGCGTTCCGGTTTTGGGAAGACTTCGGCGACCGTGACCGAACTCGCCGGAGGAAAGCTGCCCTCGCCGAGCCCGAACATGAAGCGGATCGCCAGCAGCGACGCGAATGACCAGGCGAAGCTGGTGGCGCTGGTGAATACCGACCACGCGACGATGCAAGACACGACGACGACCCGCGAACCGTAGCGATCCGACAGCCAGCCGCCGGCGAGCTGCATCACAGCATAGCTGACATAAAAGGCGCTGAGCAGCATGCCGGCCTGGCCGGCGTCGAGCGAGAATTCGCGGGCAATCGGGATCACCGCAATGCTCATCAGGATACGGTCGGCATATCCCACCGCCCAGGCCGAAAACAATCCAGAAAGGCAGGCAATCTTTTGCAATCTGGAAAAGCCGGTTTCCATGAAACTCCCCCTCCCCCACGGCACATCCGGCTTTGATGGTTCACCTGCGCCGAACTACCCGTCTGGTCGCAACCGACTGTAGATGCCGCTATTTCGCTGGGCCCAATGAAAAGAGAAACCCACGATATAACCCGGGGTTATAGGAGCGTCGCAGGGTTGACAGCGCAACGCACGCCGGAATTGATGTTGGCTATCATGGTGCGCAGGTGAGACTTGGCGTCACCCGGAGGAAACAGGTGCGCTTGCGACACATCGAAGTTTTCAGCGCGATCATGCTGACCGGTTCGACGAACGGCGCGGCCAAAATCCTGAATATCTCGCAGCCCGCGGTGAGCAAGATCCTCCAGCATGCAGAGCAGTCGGTCGGGTTTCCGCTGTTTCTGCGCAGCAAGGGAAAATTGGTGCCCACCCAGGAGGCGCTGCAATTGCAGCGGGAGCTGACACCCTTCGATGAACAGCTGCGGCGCATTCGAAGGCTCGCCACCAGTCTTTCGCGTGGCTCGGTTCAACCGCTGCGAATCGCAGCAACGCCTGCGCTCGCCCATCACTTGTTGCCGCAAGCCGTGGCCCGCTGGTGCCGCGCATTCCCGCAGTCGCGTTGCGAACTGTCCGTCGCGCATACGCGGGAAATCGAGCAAGCGCTGCTGCTCAATGAAATCGAGATTGGTCTGACCATGCGCCCGGTGTCGCATCCCAATCTTGTACTCACTGAGCTGCGGAGTTGCGGCCTGTGCGCGATCGCGCCCGCGGGCTGGTGGCCCGACAAACTTCTGAAGCGCCCGTTGCGGGCCGAGGAGTTGACCGATCAACCGCTCATCACCATCGACGCCGACGATTACCTCGGCGGCATCCTCTCCGATTGGCTGGAGGATGCGGGAGCAACCCCGAAAAGCGCGATTTCGGTGCAGACCTATACGCTGGCGAAGTCCTTGGTGCAGGCGAATGTCGGCGTCGCGCTGGTCGACTCCCTCACGGCCAACTATCCGGCCGGCGTCACGGACATCCAGGTGCGGCCGGTGGAGATTGCTTCCAGTCTGAATGTGTATGCTCTGACCCAGCATGAGCGCCCGCCGCCGCGAGCCGCGGAACGTCTGATGAAGCTCCTGCGTGAGGTATGCTAGGGCCGTGGGTTCTTTCACGTTCGGCGGGATATAACCTGCGTCTATATCCCGCCTGCCGATCGATATTGGACGCCGCCAGGAAATTGAAGAAAGTGGCTCCTGTTCATCAGGAGCTTTGGTGTGGCCAAGCATGTTGTCGTCCTCGGAGCCGGCGTCGTCGGCCTAACCACGGCATGGTATCTGCGAGCGGACGGGCACCAGGTCACGGTCATCGAGCGCAACGACGATGTTGCGAGCGAGACGAGTTTTGCCAATGGCGGCCAGCTTTCCTATAGCTATGTCGCTCCGTTGGCTGGTCCGGGCGTGCTCTCGAAGCTGCCGAAATGGCTTTTGAAACGGGATTCGCCGATTCACTTCCGTCCCGGCGTCGATCTCCAGCAATGGAACTGGGTGATGCGATTCGTGCGTGCCTGCACGCATCGCCAAAGCGAGGAATCGACACGCCGATTGCTTTCGCTGTCGTTCTTCAGTCGCGATCTGATGGACGAATTACTCGCTCGCGAACCCGATTTGAATTTCGATCATGCCAACGCCGGCAAGCTGGTGGTTCATCGGACGGGTGCCTCATTCGATGCGGCGCGGCGTCTACTGGACTATCAGCGATCGCTGGGCTGCGAGCAGGAAGCACTGGATGTCGACGCTTGTGTTGCAAGAGAGCCGGCGCTTGCTCATCTCGCCGACCGCTTGCGCGGAGGCATCTTCACCAGCGGTGAAGACAGCGGCGATTGCTATCGGTTCTGCGTCGGATTGATGCGCTCGTTGCGCAAGCGGAGTGTCGCATTCCGTTTCGGAACCACCGTCACCCGCCTGCGACGGTCGTTCGGACGGCGGGCAGTGGCATTGGTGGGGAATGAAGATATCGATGCCGATCACATCGTGATCGCAACCGGAGCCTCCAGCGTGCCATTGCTCGGAACGCTGGGAATTCGTGTGCCGCTATACCCGTTGAAAGGGTATAGCCTCACGGCTCCGATAGATGCTGGAGCGGTCGCGCCGCGCATCAGCATCACCGACTATGAGCGCAAGATGGTCTATGCGCGCCTCGGCGACCGGTTGCGGATAGCCGGCATGGCGGACATTAATGGCCGGCGCGCCGACTTGAACCCCCGTCGTGTCGCGACGCTCCGCGCGGCGGCCGCGGCGATGTTCCCGGGCGCTGCTGACTTCGACAGAGCGGTCGCGTGGTGCGGACTTCGTCCCGCCACACCGAAGGGCCTTCCGATCATCGATCGGACCTCCTTCGATAATCTCTGGTTGAACATCGGTCACGGGGCGCTCGGGTTCACGCTGGCTCTGGCGTCCGGTCGCCTGATCGGCGACCTCGTCTCAAGTCGTAGACCTGCCGTTTCAATCGGAGGGTTCGGACTGGCCGATACCTGACACTAATGAAAATCCCGCGATGGCGGCAGGATACGGACGTTGCGGGGATGGCGGATTTTTTGCGCCGGCTTGTCCGGATGGTCGCGCCTGTCATCGTTGAGCGATTCGACGACCGTAGCGCCGGCCGGCAGTGAGTGTTTCCCGCGAGGGATGTCGTTGGCGAGATCGAGGAGATCGTGGGAACGGTCGAACAGCCGTTCAGCCACGAGGTGCACGACCTTTTCCGGGCTGCTTTGAATGGTGCCTTCGATCAGGATCAGCCGTGAGCCCATCACTTCTTTACGGAAACGTTCCATCACCTTCGGCCACACCACGATATTGGCGATGCCGGTTTCATCTTCCAGCGTCATGAAGACGACGCCCTTGGCGCTGCCTGGACGTTGCCGCACCAGTACCACGCCGGCACAGCGGACATGTTGTTTGTCTCGCGCATCCGACACCGATGAACAGGCGATGACGCCTTCGCGCGTAAACCTCGTGCGCAAAAACTCCATCGGGTGCCCCTTCAGCGACAGGCGAATGGTCTGATAATCCGCCACCACATGTTCCGAGATCGGCATCGACGGCAAAGGCTGCGCCTGCTCATCCGGCTGTTCGCGGGCTGTGGCGGCCGTAAATAGCGGCAACGGTACATCATCGGGCAGACGCCGCACCGCCCACAACGCTGCACGACGGTCGAGCCCGATAGAACGAAACGCGTCGGCATCCGCCAACAAAATCAATGCGCGCTTGGGCAGTGCCGTGTCACGGGCAAAATCTTCCAACGAGGTAAAGGGGCGGCGCGCCCGCGCGGCGACGATGCGATCGGCCCAGTCGTCATTACCGTCATTCCGGGGATCGAGAAGCGAGAGCCCGGAATCTATTTCTGAGCGCGCACGCGGCTGAATGGATTCCGGGCCTGCGCCTAACGGCGCATCCCGGAATGACGATTGGATATATTTCAACTGCTCCTCATCCGCATCCTTCCACTTGAAGCCGTCGATCTGGCGGAATCCGAGCCGCACCGCGCAATATTTTCCATCTCTTTCTTCCAGCGTGTTCTGGGCATGACTAAAGGACACATCGATCTCGCGCACCTTGACGCCGTTCTTGCGGGCGTCACTGACAATCTGCGCCGGGGCATAAAAACCCATCGGCTGCGAATTCAACAGCCCGCAGCAGAACGCGTCAGGGTGCCAGTACTTCAGCCAGGACGAGACGTAGACAAGCTGCGCGAAACTTGCGGCATGGCTTTCAGGAAAGCCGTAAGATCCGAAACCCTTGATCTGTTCAAAGCAATTTTGGGCGAATGTCCGATCATAGCCGCGCCTGATCATGTTATTGACCATCTTCTCTTCGAAGTTTCCGATCGTCCCGACATTACGGAATGTCGCCATCGCGCGGCGCAAGCCATTGGCTTCCTCGGAAGAAAATCCCGCGGCCTCGATCGCAATCCGCATCGCCTGTTCCTGAAACAGCGGCACGCCGAGCGTCTTGTGCAGGACCTTGTATAATTCGTCCGAAGGACCATGCTCCGGCGAGGGAGACGGGTAGTTTTCCTTCTCAATTTTATTTCGCCGGCGCAAATAAGGATGCACCATATCACCCTGGATCGGACCGGGCCGCACGATCGCCACTTCAATGACAAGGTCGTAGAAGGTGCGCGGCTTCAGGCGCGGCAGCATGTTCATCTGCGCACGGCTCTCGACCTGGAAAACCCCGAGCGATTCTCCCTTTTGCAGCATCTGATAAACTTCGTCATCGTCCTTTGATTTTATGTCGGCGAGCTCGTAACGCTCGCCCTTGTGTTCGGCGATCAGGTCGAAACATTTGCGAATGCAGGTGAGCATTCCCAGCGCCAGCACATCGACCTTCATCATGTTCAGCGCATCGACATCGTCCTTGTCCCATTCGATGAAGGTACGATCATCCATCGCGGCATTGCCGATCGGCACGTAAGTATCGAGCCGGTCCTGCGTCAGCACATAGCCGCCGACATGCTGCGACAGGTGCCGTGGAAACTCGATCAGCTCGGTGGCGAGTTCGACCGCCAACTCCACCATCAGGTTTTTCGGATCGAAACCGGCCTGCTTGACCTGCATGTCGTTGAGGCCACTGCCCCAGCTTCCCCACACCGTATCGGCCAGCGCCGCGGTCACATCCTCGGTCAGCCCGAGCGCCTTGCCGACGTCGCGGATCGCGCTGCGTGGCCGGTAATGAATGACGGTTGCAATGATCGCCGCGCGATGACGGCCGTAACGCCGGTAGACATATTGCATCACCTCCTCGCGCCGCGAATGTTCGAAATCGACGTCGATGTCGGGCGGTTCCAGCCGTTCCTTGGAAATAAAACGTTCAAACAGCAGATCGACCTGGGTCGGATCGACGGAAGTGATGCCGAGCACGTAGCACACGGCGGAATTGGCCGCCGATCCCCGCCCCTGACACAGGATGTTCTGGCTGCGCGCATAATGCACGATGTCATGCACGGTGAGAAAGTAATGCGCGTATTTCAGCTCAGAGATGAGATCGAGCTCCTTGCGTAAAGTGGCGCGCAACGTGTCGTCGATTTGGCCTGCGAAATAGGTCTGCACGCCCGCCCAGGTCAGATCTTCCAGGTGCTGCTGCGCAGTCTTGCCCCGCGGCACCGGCTCGTCGGGATACTGATACTTGAGCTGATCGAGCGAAAAGGTGATGCCGGCGGCAAATCGCATGGTCTCCGCGATAGCCTCCGGCGCATCGCGAAACAGCCGCGTCATTTCCTCTGGCCGCTTGAGATGACGTTCGGCATTGGCCTCCAGACGCTTGCCGATCGCTTCAATGGTCGTCTTCTCGCGGATGCAGGTGAGGACATCCTGCAAGGGACGGCGCGACGGATGGTGGTAAAGCACCTCATTGGTCGCCAGCAACGGCACACGAGCGTGATCCGCGATGCGCTTGAGCCGGGCCAGACGCCGCCGGTCGTCGCCGCGATATAACAGGCTTGCCGCCAGCCAGACGCCGTCGGCGCGACTTCCCCGCAGCCGCTCCAGAACTTTGTCCGCTTTCACTTCTTCGAAACGATGCGGCAGCGTCAGCACGAGAAATTGCCCTTCGGCAAACTCCAGGAGATCGTCGATCTTCAAGTGGCACTCGCCCTTGAGGGTCTCCTCGCCGCGCTTGCCTTGCGTCAACAACTGGCACAGCCGGCCGTAAGCCGAGCGGTCGCGCGGATAGACCAGAATATCCGGCGTGCCGTCGATGAAAACGATCCGCGATCCGATCAGAAGTTTTGGCTTGTGTTCGATCTTGGGATTATCCAGTTCCTTGAAAGCCCGCACGACGCCGGCAAGCGTATTGCGGTCGGCAATGCCGATGGCAGGAAGACCGAGAATGGCCGCCTGATGAACATAGGCTTGTGGATGCGAACCGCCGCGCAGGAACGAAAAGTTCGTGGTGATGCCTATTTCGGCGTAGCCTGTATTGCCAGTCGTCATGCGAACAGTCCATGCATGAACCAGTTCGGCAGTACGGCCCTGCCCTCCTGCTGTTCGACTTCTTCAAATAGCCCGTCGCGATAGAGCCAGAACCGCAGCCCCTCCTCGTCCTCGACGCGGAAATAATCGCGCGTCAGCGTCACGTTTCCCGCCCGCCACCATTCCATGGCGACGCGTTCGGGACCTTCGGTGCGAACCACGGCATGGGTGGCGCGCCGCCAGACGAACCGCGCCGGCGGACCATCCGGCACTTCGGCGATCACCTTGATCTGTTCCGGCCGCTCGAACAGCCGCAATGGCCGTAGCGGCGGCTCGCCCACCATGCGCGCCGGCCAGACGGCCTGCGCAGCTGCCACCAGATGATGCTGCGCCGGCGCGGCCCACACCGCGCGCTCGGGAATGTGCGCGTCCTGCGGCAGGTGAACGACCACGCGCTTGCCGCCGATCCGCGCGGCAACGCGATCGATCAAAGCTGCAAGCTCGTCATTGTCGTGAACGTTGGCGTCGAGATCGCGCTGCTGTTGCACGACGATTTCGGTGCGGCTTGCGGCCAGACGAATGAGGTCGAATCCGAAACCGGGATCGAGCGGGTCGCTTAAAGCCTCCAGCCGCTCCCGAAACAGCCGGTCGATCACCTTGCCTCTGGTAACAGCCTGCCCGGTGTCGACCATGAGGGTGCGAACCGCGCCATCGGTCCGAAAAAAACGGGCTTCCAGCCGCCGCGCGCCTTTGCCCTGTTTTGCCATCGCCGCGACCAGCATCCCGGCCAACCCCGACAGGGTGGCCGAGATCACCGCCTCGGTCACGACCGGTTCGGCAAAACGCTTCTCCACGATGTAATCGGGCAGCGGCTTGCGCGGGCTGATCGGCGCATCGCTGTACCCCAGCGCCTGTTCCAACAGCGCCGTAAAGGCAGCGCCAAACCTGGCGGTGACTTCGTGCCGCTCACGCGCCGCGACCTCGCCGATGGTTTTCAAGCCGGCGCGGCGCAAACCCGTCACCACGGTGATGTCCGCGCCCAACGCCGATACCGGTAGCGAACCGACCGCAGCGGCTTCCTCGCCTGCGCGAACGATCCGGCCATGGACGTGACGGGTCAGCGTTCGCGCGCAGACGGCCGTCGCAGCGATCGCAGCGCTGACCGTAAACCCTTGCGCGGTCAGGCCGGCGCACACCAGATTCATCATCGCCGCTTCGCCGCCGAACAGATGGGCGCAGCCGGTGATGTCGAGAAAAAGACCGTGCGGAGCATCGAGCCCCACCAGCGGGGTGAAACGATCGCACCAACAGGCGATGGCGTTCAGTGCCGCAGCGTCGGCGGCTTCATCGGCATCGTAGACTTGCACGTCAGGGCAAATGGCGCGGGCGTTCGCCAGCGGCAGGCCGACCGCGAGGCCGAAATGCGCCGCCGCATCGTCGAGCGCCGAAATCCGCAGCATGTTGTCTTGCCTGGCAACGACAATGCTGGACCCATCAACCGGTTTGACCGGATGTGAGGTGCTTTCTTCACGCGAACCGGCGCCTACTTCGCTTGAAAACGCTTTGGCTCGCTTGATGCGGTCGATGGGCAGGTGCGGCAGCCACAGGCTGAGGATACGCCGCCGGACTTCCGAAAAGGCACTCATCACATTTCCATTCCATGATCCAACGGCCGGTCGGGCCATGACGGTTGCGGACAAGCCGCGCCTCGAACAAAGGCGATCCCCATGCACTCGATGGGTGTGAGCCAGGTGGCGAATGCGCCGCGCGCACGATCCATCGGGTCTCGGCGGTCGAGGCCCTCGGCTCCGCCGCCATCCGCAACACCAGTCCGGTCGCGCCGGAAGCTTGCGCGGCCAATGTCAGCTTGCGACTGGCGACAAGGTCGAGTTGTCTCGCCTCGCCCCAGACCTCCAGTACGACGGCGCCCACCGCATCGCAGGCGAGTGCATCGGCGGCCGTTCGCAAGGCATGGTCGACGTCGGCGGCATGGACGCTGACGAGAAGGCGCGGATCGAGACCGAGTTCGGAAAACCCGCTCATCGAGACGGCGCCCGCTTCGACTTCCGTGAAATCCTGCCGGATCCAGACCACCGGACGCCGCGCGGCCACGCGCCCTGAAATCCCGGCGACAAAGCCAGTCGCCACAGCGCTCTGCCGTCCGGCTTCCGCAAACACCTCGTGCACGACACCCAAAGCGAGGCCGCCTTGCAAGCTCGCATCCGCCTCCGAATGCCCAAGCGGCACCTTTCGCGACCCATAGGCCGCGCCATGCGTCTCGAGGCGCTCGATGCTGTCGCGTAACGTCGCAAGATTATGTGCTGCGCTCATCTTCACGATGCGCCGCGTCCTTCTGAAAACTGATCGCCGAGCCGGTTTTTAGAGAACCAGAAGCTGGCTCATTTGTTCATGATATGTTCTAATTTAAAGCTAACGGTGATCGAAGAGTCAATCGAATTGGCGGTTCGACGATTCATGAATGGAATCAAAGGGATTTAGAGATGGACGTGCAACGCAAGCTGGAAATCCTGGCAGATGCCGCCAAATACGACGCTTCTTGTGCGTCCAGCGGCACCGAGATGCGGGATTCAAGCGACGGCAAGGGCCTCGGCTCGACCGCCCCCGGCATGGGCATCTGCCATTCCTACGCGCCGGACGGCCGCTGCATCTCACTGTTGAAGGTGCTCCTCACCAACGCCTGCAACTACGATTGCCTCTATTGCGTCAATCGCACTTCCAGCAACGTGCCGCGCGCCCGCTTCACGACTGATGAGATCGTGAAGCTCACGATCGACTTTTATCGCCGCAATTACATCGAAGGCCTGTTTCTCTCCTCTGGCATCATCCGCAGCGCCGATTACACCATGGAGCAAGTGGTCAACGTCGCGCGCAGCTTACGCGAAGAACATCATTTCCGCGGCTACATTCATTTAAAGACCATCCCGGAAGCCGATGATGCCTTGATCACCGAGGCCGGCAAATATGCCGACCGCCTCTCTATCAACATCGAGGTCCCCGAAGAGGATAGCCTCGCACGGCTCGCGCCGGAAAAAGACGTGCGTGCAATCCGCCGCACCATGGGCCGGCTTCGCCTCAAGCTCGACGAAACAAAGGAGGCCCAAAAGGAAGCCCAAGTATCGAAAGTGTCGAAGATAAAGCCGCCGCGCTTTGCCCCCGCAGGCCAGAGCACGCAGATGATCGTCGGCGCCGACAATTCGAACGATCAGATCATCCTCGCAACCAGCGCCAATCTCTACGGCGCCTACCATCTCAAGCGGGTCTATTACTCCGCCTTCAGCCCGATCCCGGATTCAAGCCGTGCGCTACCGCTTTCAGCCCCTCAGTTGATGCGCGAGCATCGGCTCTACCAGGCCGATTGGTTGATGCGCTTCTACGGTTTCGATGTCGACGAAATCGTCGAGGGCGCCGGAATGCTGCCGCTCGACATCGACCCGAAGCTCGCCTGGGCGCTGCGCCACCGCGACCGGTTCCCGCTCGATGTCGCCAGTGCCAGCCGCGAGGAACTATTACGCGTGCCCGGCTTCGGCACCAAAGCAGTCGACCGGATCATCGCCACGCGCCGCGTGACGTCTATCCGCGCCGCCGATCTCGGCTGCCTTCATATCCCGAAGCAAAAGGCGCTGCCCTTCATCGTTCTCAGCGATCATCGCCCCTCGCCGCATTTGCTTGACGACGCAAGCCTTGCCCAGCGTTTCAAACCAAAGGCGGCTCAATTGGGATTCGGATTTTGAGACTTCGTCATTGCGAGCGAAGCGAAGCAATCCAGGACCAGAATAAAAGTCTGGATTGCTTCGTCGCTTCGCTCCTCGCAATGACGAGAAAGCGGGTAACACCATGCACCACATCACCCTCATCCACCAAACCGATTTCAACGGCTGGCGGCAGGCTGCGCGCACACTCGTGCTCGACGGCGTTAAGCCAACGGATGTGACGTGGAACATCGAGGGCGACGAAGACCAACTATTTGCAACAATGAAGACGGCATCACAACCGCGCTCATCGGCTGAAACCTTCAACGTCCCGGCCAAATTCGTGGAGTTAGCCAGTATTGCGATACTGCACCGTGATCCCGAGCGGTTTGCAATCCTTTACCGCTTGCTGTGGCGATTGCGCAGCCACCATGACCTTCTGGAGGTTGCGACCGATCCCGACATTTCGTGCATCTCGGCGATGGCAAAAGCGGTGCGCCGAGACGAGCACAAGATGCACGCCTTTGTCCGCTTCCGCGAGATCGGCCGCGAACGCGAGGCCCGCTATGTCGCCTGGTTCGAACCGGAGCATCACATCGTCGAACTGGCAGCGCCGTTCTTTGCGCGCCGTTTCGCCGCTATGCCCTGGTCGATCCTGACGCCCGACCTCTGTGCGCATTGGGATGGCGTCGCGCTTTCACTCTCCCCCGGCGTCCATAAGGCTGGAGCGCCGGCTTCGGACCGTCTGGAAGAGACGTGGCGGCGCTATTACGCCGCGATCTTCAATCCCGCCCGCCTCAAGGTCAAAGCCATGAGTGCGGAAATGCCAAGGAAGTACTGGAGGAACCTGCCGGAGGCTTCGATGATTAAACCTCTGATCGCCGGCGCCGCACGCGCCACCGACGCGATGATCGCTGGGGCCGCGACTGAGCCACACAAGATGCAGAAGCGGCTGGAGGAGCCGATGAGAGGCAAAACCACTAGCGTAGCCAAAGAACTTGAGAGGTTGCGCGAGGAAGCCGCCTCCTGCTGCGCCTGCCCGCTGTGGAAGGATGCGACGCAGACCGTGTTTGGCGAGGGCCCGCCGGACGCGACCGTCATGCTGGTTGGCGAGCAGCCCGGCGACAAGGAAGACCTTGCCGGCAAGCCGTTCGTGGGTCCGGCGGGGCAGATGCTCGACCGCGCCTTGGCCGAGGCCGGCATCGAGCGGGGGAAGGTCTACATCACCGGCGCGGTCAAACATTTCAAATTTGTGCCGCGCGGGAAAATCCGCCTGCATCAAAAACCGTCAACATCTGAAATCAAAGCTTGCCGGCCATGGTACGAACGCGAACTGGCGACCATCAAGCCGGCGCTCGTTGTGGCCATGGGTGCCACGGCCGCCCAAAGCGTGCTCGGCAAGATCACGCCGATCAACAAGAACCGCGGTCATCTCATTGATCTCGATGATGAAACCAAGGCGCTGGTGACGGTGCATCCGTCTTATTTGTTGCGGCTGCCCGATCCCGACGCCAGGGCGCGCGAGTACGAGCGCTTTGTCAGCGATCTGAAAATGGCCGCGGCCGTATTGCAAAAATCAGCTCATGCGGCCTGATCGCATCGCAGCCTGATCGACATTCAGGGCGCTGCTTTGCTAGATACGCCGCGCGAGACTGACCCGTTGTTTGCGATTTATTCCCACAAAAAATTACTGTGAATTGGACGGGTCAGTCAGAGGTTCTCTCAAAAGATTTTATTTCAATCATTTCAATCAGATCGGCCGGGCTTTCAGCCGCGACTGGGGATAACCCCGTCACTGTCATCTAACCTTCAAATCCGTGCGGCAATGATGAAGGCTCACCGTATCAGGGGCGTCGATAATGACTGATTTTGCACTTGACCAAAAAATTAGCGGGACGGACGACGGGCCGATCCAGCCTGCCTCAAGACCGAATCTCGACAAGGGCTTTAACCCTCTGACGATGATTATCTTTTTCGGAATTCTCGCCGCCGGTCTGGCGTTTGTCGCCTACAGCATCTACGCCGACGTCGATGCCACCGGCACCAAAATAACTTCATACGTCCCCTACATGCTGTTGGTGGTGGCGCTGCTGATCGCGCTGGGCTTCGAGTTCGTCAACGGCTTCCATGACACCGCCAATGCGGTCGCGACCGTGATCTACACCCACTCGCTTCCGGCCGAGTTCGCCGTGATGTGGTCCGGCTTCTTCAACTTCCTTGGCGTGCTGGTGTCGTCCGGCGCGGTGGCTTTCGGCATCGTGTCACTGCTGCCGGTCGAGCTCATCCTTCAGGTCGGAAGCAGCGCAGGCTTTGCGATGGTGTTCGCCCTTTTGATCGCCGCGATCATCTGGAACCTCGGAACCTGGTGGTTCGGCCTGCCGGCTTCCAGCTCCCACACCCTGATCGGATCGATCATCGGTGTCGGCGTCGTCAACGCGCTGATGCGCGGCCGCGACGGAACCTCAGGCGTCGACTGGAGCAAGGCCACCGAAATCGGTTACGCGCTGTTGCTGTCGCCACTGGTCGGCTTCATCTGCGCCGCGCTGCTGCTCCTGCTGCTGAAGGTGATCGTCCGCAGTCCGGCGCTCTATTCCGCGCCGGAACCGAACAAGGCCCCGCCACTCTGGATCCGCGGCCTTTTGATCCTGACCTGCACGGGCGTCAGCTTTGCGCACGGCTCGAACGATGGCCAGAAGGGCATGGGCCTGATCATGCTGATCCTGATCGGCACGGTGCCCACCGCCTACGCCCTCAACCGCTCGATGCCGGACTCGCAGATCGCGGTGTTCCAGCAGGCCTCCGACGCCGCCTCCAAGGTGATTGCGGCCAAGAGCGCCGGCCACAGCATCATCGGCGATCCGCGCCCGGCCGTGACGCAGTATGTGTCGCAGCATCGCATCAGCGAAGGCACCTATCCTTCGCTCTCGGCGCTGGTAAAGGACGTCGGCGATCAGGTCCTGAAGTACGGCTCGCTGAAGAAGGTTCCGTCGGAAGTCGTCGGCAACACCCGTAACGATATGTACCTGACCTCGGAAGCGATCCGCTTCCTGATGAAGGACAAGGAAAGCGACCTCAGCAAGGACGATGTCGCGGTCCTGAACACCTACAAAGGCACGCTCGACGCCGCCACCAAGTTCATCCCGAATTGGGTGAAGATTGCGGTCGCGCTGGCGCTAGGCCTTGGCACCATGATCGGCTGGAAGCGCATCGTGGTGACGGTGGGCGAGAAGATCGGCAAGACGCACCTAACCTACGCCCAGGGTGCCTCGGCAGAGCTCGTTGCCGCCGCGACGATCTTCGCGGCCGACACCTTCGGCCTTCCGGTCTCTACCACGCACGTGCTGTCGTCGGGCGTCGCCGGCGCCATGGCGGCCAACGGCTCGGGACTTCAGGTCGCGACCATCCGCAACATGGCAATGGCCTGGGTGCTGACGCTGCCGGTGGCGATCATGCTTTCGGGCGGGCTGTACTTCATCTTTGCCCACCTGTTCTGATCAAAGGCGGATCGAACGTAAAACAAAGAGGCCCGCATCACGCGGGCCTTTTTTATTGCTTTATTGCTGTCTGACGTCTTGGCGTAACGGCCTTTACGCCACGAGCGTGCTTTCGACCAGCTTGATCCAGTACGAGGTGCCGAAGACTATCGCCTCGTCGTCGAAATTATAGGCCGGATGATGCAAACCGGCGCTGTCGCCGTTGCCGCAGAAGATGAACGCGCCCGGCCGCTTCTCCAGCATATAGGCGAAGTCTTCGCCGCCCATCAGCGGCGGCATCTCCTGGACGTTGCCGTTGCCGGCGACGTCCTCGGCCACCTTGATCGCAAAATCGGTTTGCGCGGCATGGTTGACCACGACCGGATAGCCGCGAAGATATTCGAGATCGATCTTGGCGCCGGTCATCTGCGCCACGCCGCCTACGACTTCGCGCACGCGCTTCTCGACTAGCGCCCGCACTTCCGGCGTCAAGGTCCTGACGGTGCCCCTGATTTCAGCGGTCTGCGGAATCACGTTGCGCGCATTGCCGGCGTGGAACTCGCACATAGAGACGACGGCGGCTTCGAGCGGATCGACGCTGCGCGCGACGATCGACTGCAACGCCGTAATCAGCTGAGCGCCAACCATGACGGAATCGATCGACAGATGCGGCCGTGCCGCATGGCCGCCGCGCCCTTCGATGTGGATGTTGACAGCATCGGTCGAGGCCATGATCGGACCCGGCCGGATCGCGAAGCTGCCGACCGGAATTCCCGGACCGTTGTGCATGCCGTAGACCTGATCGATGGCGAAGCGTTCGAACAGTCCGTCCCTGATCATCGCGGCCGCGCCGAACCCGCCCTCTTCCGCCGGCTGAAAGATCACGACGGCTTGCCCAGCGAAATTCCTGGTCTCGGCCAGATAGCGCGCCGCGCCGAGCAGCATCGCGGTATGCCCGTCGTGACCGCAGGCGTGCATTTTGCCGGAGATTTTGGAGGCGTAAGGCAATCCGGTCGCTTCCTCGATCGGAAGCGCGTCCATGTCGGCGCGAAGCCCGATCACCTTGACGTCGGCGTTGCCGGCAGGTTTGCGTCCCTTGATGACACCGACCACGCCAGTGCCGCCCAGCCCGGTCGCGACCTCATCGCAGCCAAATTCCCGCAGCCGGTCAGCCACGAAGGCCGAGGTGCGGCGCTCCTCATAGCCGAGTTCAGGATGTTCATGGATATCGCGGCGCCAGGCCTGTATTTCGGGTTGCAGGTCGGCCGCGCGGTTGACGATGGGCATGGGAAACTCGGGTCTAAATCGTTGATGTCGCCCCTGTTTAGCATGCAAGGCCCAGCCCGCCCAATACCCCTTCGTACGAGATCCGGGCCCCTTGCATTGACAAAGGCGCAATCGCCGGACTTTGGTCCGGCCTATTAACGTCTGGCTAACAGATGCGCAGGCGAAGGGCGGAAACGAGAAAATGACGACACGGATCGATGGAGATTTCGACTACATCATCGTCGGGGCCGGTACCGCCGGATGCATCGTGGCCAACCGCTTGTCGGCTGACCTGAAAAACCGGGTGCTGATCCTGGAAGCGGGCGGCAGCGACAACTGGATCTGGTTTCATATCCCGGTCGGATACCTGTTCGCGATCGGCAATCCACGCTCGGACTGGATGTTTCGGACCGAACCCGAAGCCGGCCTCAATGGCCGTTCGCTGGCCTATCCCCGCGGCAAGGTGGTCGGCGGTTCCTCAGCGATCAACGCCATGATTTCGATGCGTGGACAGGCCGCCGACTATGACCACTGGCGTCAGCTCGGCCTGACCGGCTGGGGCTATGGCGACGTCTTGCCGGCCTTTCGCCGGCTGGAGGATCACTTCCTCGGCGAGAGCGAACATCACGGCAGCGGCGGCGGCTGGCGCGTCGAGGCGCCCCGGCTGTCGTGGGCCGTCCTCGATGCCGTCGGCGCAGCGGCCGAGCAAATGGGAATTCGCAAAACTGCGGATTTCAACACCGGCGACAACGAAGGCGTCGGCTATTTCCACGTCAACCAGAAGCGCGGACGCCGCTGGTCTTCGGCGCGCGGTTTTCTCAAGCCCGCTTTGGGGCGGGCTAATCTCCGCCTCGAGAAGAACGTGCTGGTCGACCGTCTCATCATCGAGAACGGCCGCGCCGCGGGCGTTCTGTTTGCCAGGGATGGTGAGATTTTCGAGGCCCGTGCCAAGGGCGAAGTGATCCTGTGCGCCGGCTCGATCGGATCGACGCAAGTGCTGCACCGATCCGGCATCGGTCCTGCGGAATGGCTGACCCCGCTCGGCATTGAAAGCATCATCGACCGACCGGGCGTCGGGCGAAACCTGCAAGACCATTTGCAGCAGCGCGCGATCTACAAGGTCTCCGGCGTCCGCACGCTCAACGAGACCTATTACTCCTACCTGCGACGCGGCCTGATGGGCCTCGATTACGCTTTTCGCCGCCGTGGCCCCTTGACCATGGCGCCCTCGCAGCTTGGCATCTTCACCCGCTCTGATTCCCACCGCGACCGGGCCAATATCCAGTTCCACGTGCAGCCGCTGTCGCTCGACAAGTTCGGCGATCCCCTGCATCGATTTCCGGCCATCACCGTCAGCGCCTGCAACCTGCAACCGACCTCGCGCGGCACCGTGCGGATCAAGTCTTCCGCTGCCGATCAGGCGCCGTCGATCGCGCCGAACTATCTGTCGACCGATGACGACCGTCAGGTCGCTGCCGACGCGATCCGCACCACGCGGCGACTGATGAAGCAGCCCGCGCTCGCTCCCTATCATCCGGAAGAATATTTGCCGGGCCCCTCTGTCGGCGATGACGAAGCGTCGCTGGCAAAAGCCGCCGGCGACATCGGGACCACCATTTTTCATCCCGTGGGCACTGCGAAAATGGGAACGGAAAACGATTCCCTGGCCGTCGTCGATGAGCGATTGCGCTTTCGCGGGCTTGCGGGTCTGCGGGTCGCGGATGCGTCCGTGATGCCGACGATCACCTCGGGCAACACCAACACCCCGACGGCGATGATTGCCGAAAAAGGTGCGGCGATGATCCTGGAGGATGGGCGCTAGCTCACGATACGGGAAAAGTGTGCAGCGGTTTTCCCTCGCGACAAACGCAAGAGCGTTTGCGCGGAGATCATGCGCAAACGATAAGCTTAAGCTGATTTGCGAACCGCGTTGTCGACCAGCGTTTTGCCGAGCGACCAGATCGCGCCCGGGACCTTGTGACTGGATGCGATCACCGAATCGAACGCCTGTACGATCCAGTTGCAGTCTTCCTCGGTGATGGTCAGCGGCGGCAGCAGCTTGATGGTGTGACTGCCGTGGCCCGACACCTGGGTCAGAACCTTGTGGTCCTTGAACAGAGGAACGGTGATGAGCTGACAGAACAGCCCTTTGTTTGCGGTTTCCAGCACGTTCCAAGACGCTTTCAGCCGCAGCGATTTCGGCGAGCCGAACTCGAGACCGATCATCAATCCCTTGCCACGCACTTCCTTCAGAAGCTCGTAGCCGGGAACCATCCGGTTGAGCGCGAGCCGAAGCTCGGCGCCGCGCTTGGCGGCGGCCTCGACCAGCTTTTCCGACTTCATCACTTCAAGCGTGGCAATGCCGGCCGCCATCGCCAGGTCGTTCTTCGCAAACGTCGAACCGTGCACGACCGCGCGGTCCATTTGATTGAAGATCTTGTCGAAGATGCTCTTGCGCGTGAGCACTGCGCCAACCGGCACATGACCGCCGGAGAGCGCCTTCGACAACAGAACCATGTCGGGCTCGACGTTCCAGTGTTCGACGGCGAGGAAGCGACCTGTTCGACCCATGCCAGTCTGGATTTCATCCGCAATCATCAAGGTGCCGTACTTCCGGCACAACGCGGCCGCGCCGGGCAGGAACTCGTCGGTGGGCATGTTGACGCCCTTGCCCTGGATCGGCTCGAACATGAAAGCGGCGACTTCGCGCGAGGACAGCGCCTGCTCAAGCGCGGCAAGATCGTTGAAGGGGATCGAGGTGCAGCCAGGAAGCAGCGGCTGGAACCCGCCGCGGAAGTTCGGATCGTCCGTCAGCGACAACGCGCCATAAGTGAGGCCGTGGTAAGCGTGCGCGCAGTAGACGATGCCGGGCCGGCCGGTGGAGGCGCGCGCGAACTTGATGGCGGCCTCGACGCATTCCGCGCCGGAATTGGCGAAAAACACCTTGTCCAGATATGGGACATATTTCAGCAACCGCTCAGCCAGAATGCCGGCGAGCGTCGAAACATCGAGCTGAACGAGATTTGGCAGGTCGCTGTCGAGAACGCTCTTGAGCGCCTCACGCAGGGCCGGATGGTTCCGGCCAATCGCAAAAACGCCAAACCCGCTCAGTAGATCGAGGTAACGGACACCGTCACGATCAAAGAGGTACTGGCCTTGGCCCTTCTGGAAGCCGACATCATAACCGATCGTCTTGAGGACCCGAACGAGCTGTTCGTTCAAATAACGCGCATGCATGGAGCTACGTTGCCCCTGCCGGTCCGCAAACATCGCAGAAACATCTAGATTAGAATCCGTCATCAGCTACATACTTCGCTTAGTGCCCGTTCCGTCAACTGAAAACGCTGAATGCGGCGTTTTGCCATCCTCAGGATCATCCATTTGAGCATAGGTTACACAATGTTGCACCGCCCGCGAGATGTTATGCGTACACTTATACTTTTTGCTACATTTTCCGGGCTGAACACAGCTTCGGCGCTAGCGGCCGATCCGACCGGAGACTGGCTCGTGGCGGACGGCGTAGCCCACATTCGCGTCGCCGAATGCAACGGCAGCATGTGGGGCGCGGTCGCCTGGGAGAAGGAGCCCGGCGGCGTCGACGAACACAATCCCGACGCCTCAAAACGGAGCAGACCAACGCTGGGCATAGCGGTCCTCAGTAATATGAAGAAGAAATCCGGGGTCGATCAGTGGGAAGGCGAAGTCTACAACGCCAATGACGGCAAGACGTATAGCTCGACGATCAAACCGGTCGGCTCCGACAAGCTGGAAATTCAGGGCTGCGTGCTCGGCTTCCTGTGCGGCGGGGAAACCTGGACTCGAATCGCCGGCCCCATTCCTTCGAGTCCCACCAACACTGTAGCAAAGGGCGCAAAGCCTGCGGTACCCCCGAAGACTACGGGCACGATGACGGCGGCGCCCAAGACGACATCGGGTCAGAAGCAGGCAGCGACGACGCCCGCTGCCCCCGCCGATGTCGGCGATATCTGCCTACTCCCCGACATCGCGCGGTTTGCCCATTAACGCAGGCTGAAACAGCAGCACCGCAGCCAGTGTCGTGACCAGCGACAGCGCCAGAAGCTTACCCATGCTTGCGGTTCCCGGATGGCTCGACAGCCACAGGCTGCCGAACGCCGTGGCCGTTGTCAGCGCGCTGAAAAATATGGCGCGCGTCAGGCTCGATTGCAGCAGATTTGTTCTCCCGGAGCGCCACGCCGTCACATAATAAATCTTGAAGGCGACGCCGACGCCGAGCAACAGCGGCAGCGCAACGATGTTGGCGAAATTGAGCGGCATGTCGATCAGGACGCATATCTCGAGCGTCACCGCGCCCGCGACCAACAGTGGTACCAGCGTCAGCAACACATCGGTGATGCGTCGCAGCGTCAGCCAGAGCAACAGGCTGATGACGAGCAGTGCCCAGAAGCCGGCGTGAATAAACGCCTTCACGATCGTCTCGCCGGACTTGAGAATCGACACCGGACCGCCGATCGCGGTTGGCTCGGCGGCAAGCACGGCGGCTGCGAACTTGCGCAGCGTCTCGTTGTCGTTGGGATCGCCGCGCGGCTCGGCCTCGACGCGCATCAGGCCGTCCTTGGTCTTCCAGCCGCTCACCAGATCGGTCGGCAGATTATTCAGGCTGACCGGCCTCGCCTGCATCGCGTTCTTGAGTTGATCGAACACGATCTTCAGCGGGGCGACGAAGATGGCTTGGGTTTTTTCGCGGGTGGCCTGATTGGAATCGGCAAGCCGTTGCAGATCATCGGCCAGCCGCCGCGACGCTACCGCTCCCGGCCCTTTGGCGTCGCCCGCGGTCTTGCGCAAACTATCCGCCGATCCCTTCAGGGCGTCGATATTTTCCGCGTCCGACGGCGGCTCATCAACGGATTCAGGATTGAGCGCCGGATTGAGAACCTTGGCACCTTGCGCAATCAGCTTCAGCTTTTCCGGCTGATCTTCCGGCACGAAACTGTCCAGCGAGATCACGTTGAGCACTTCCGGCAGCTGCGAGAGTTTGGCTTCGATCTTTTTCGCATCGGCTTCCGAATTCGTCATCACGTTGATAGCGTTGGCGCCGGTGTTCGGATCTTTTCTCAGGTCGAGGAACGTGGCGATCGATTCAACGTTGGGATTGCGCAAATGCATCGGGTTGAAATCGAAGTGCAGGAAGTAAAGCAGCGGCAAGCCGGAAGCCGCGACCAGCAAGGTTCCGACAATGACGATCACGCGGTGCTTTTCGAGGAAATGATCGAGCGGGGCCAAAAAGGCATAGCCGACCGGATCGTCTTCTCCCGGAGGGTTGAGCAGGCTGAGCAAGGCCGGCAATACGGTGATGCTCGTTAAAAACGCTACCAGCATGCCGACGCCGGCGATTTTGCCGAGTTCAGACACGCCTTTGTAGTCGGTCGGCAGAAACGACATGAATCCCGCCGCTGTCGCCATCGCCGCGAGCGAGAGGGGGACGGCGGACCGCTCGGCCGCCTTCGCCAGCGCCGCCTTCAGGTCGTTGCCTTTGAAACGCTCCGAACGGTAGCGGACGCTGAACTGGATGCCGAAATCGACGCCCAGTCCGACAAACAAAACCGCAAACGCAATTGAAAGCAAATTGAACGAGCCGACCATCATCAGGCCGATTGCCGTGGTGATCGAAAGGCCGATGAACAGATTGGCGAACACCGCCGAGATGATCTTCGCCGAATGCAGCGCCAGCCAGAGGATGAAAAGCACGACCAGAACGGTGCCCACGCCATTGACGACAGCGCCGTCGGCGACCGTGGCAAACTCCTCATTGGCGATCGGCACCGGACCGGTCAGGCGGACCCGCGCGCGATATTCGCTTTCGAGCTTGAGGTCGCCGGCGGCCTGCCTGATCGCATCGGTTGCCTCCTTGCCGGGCTCGAGCGCGTTGAAATCCAGGATCGGCTTGAACTCGATGAACGACCGCCGATCGCCATCGGTCAAAGGCTTGTCGCTGATCAGTTCGCGCCATGAGAAGGTGGCGTTGCCGTTCTTCAGCTCGTCCTCGATCGTTTGGGAGATCTGGTTGAACGGCCGCTCGGTGCTGTCGAGTTTGATCTGGCCGCGCTTGACGCCGGCGAGAGCGGTTTCCAATGCGCCGGTCAAACCGCGGATGCTCGGATCGCCGGCCATGATCTCGATCAGCGGCGCTGCCGACCCAAATTGGCCGGTGGCCCGAGCGACCTCTTCCTTTGGCAGGAACAACAGCGCGTTCTTCTCGAAGAACTCGCCCGACCCCAGCGGCTGGACCGACTCGAAATGCTGCTTGTCATTGGCGAGCTTCCGATAGAGCGCCGCACTGGCCGAGTTCGTCAGCTCAGGCGTCGGCGCCTCCACCACCGCCAGAATCGTGCGGTCCCGGTCGAACGCCGTGTCGAACTGAATGTCGCGCTTGCGCCAGTCCAGATCGGGAGAAATCAACGTGTTGATGTCGGTATTGATCTCGAAATGTTCGGCAGTATAGAAGCCGGCACCGACCGCAAGGCCAAGGGCAATCAGAACAGTGGTGGCGGCAAACCGGGTACAGGTCTGGACAATCGAAATAACTAGCTTTGTCAGCACGTCTATTCTTTCTGCTGTTAACGCTGATGTTAACGGCCTGCCGGAAACGCCCGCTATCTAACCGAGTTCCCCAAGCCGATCTAATGTTGTTTTTGCGCTTTTCTGGCGCCGTTAGCCTAAAAAGGCCAGCAAGATGCCGAATTCGGGCCATCGGGCGCTTTCCGCCGTTTAATCGGGCGTTATGACGCAGCTGTGAGGAAATGTAAGCAATCTTGAGCTCAAAACTGTACCATAGTACCTAGATTAATACTGAAGACGACATATACCTGCCTCCTGACAATCCTGCCGGTAATCGCCTTTTCTATCCGATCTTTTTTTGACACAAAGCCCTGCGCCTGTCCGGCAACGGTTGGTGCGGATATTGCAAACATGCGTTGAAATATCGGCGTCGGGATCGAGCGCTAAATTGGGGGTAGTTCAACTTGCGTAACGGCCGTCCTATGGAAGTTTATCTGGCACAACCTCGCGGGTTTTGCGCGGGCGTCGTGCGCGCAATCGAGATCGTCGAGCGTGCGCTCGAGAAATACGGCCCTCCGGTCTATGTCCGGCATGAGATCGTGCACAACAAATACGTGGTCGAAAGCCTGAAAAACAAAGGGGCTATCTTCGTTGAGGACCTTTCCGAGGTCCCGCCGCAGGCTGTTACGGTGTTCAGCGCCCATGGCGTGGCGCAAAGCGTAGAGGAAGAGGCTGCGGCGCGCGGCCTGCCCGTGCTCAACGCCACCTGTCCGCTGGTGACCAAGGTCCACAACCAGGGCAAGCGGTACATGTCGAAGGGCCGGTCCTTGATCCTGATCGGCCATGCGGGCCATCCCGAGGTCGAGGGCACCATGGGCCAGGTTCCAGGCCCGGTGCTTTTGGTCCAGAACGTCGATGACGTCGCGGCGCTGACGTTGCCGAGCGACGCCCCGGTGGCCTATATCACCCAAACCACGCTCAGCGTGGACGACACCAAGGACATCATTGCGGCCCTCCACCAGCGATTTACAAATATTCAAGGCCCCGACATCCGGGATATCTGCTATGCGACACAGAACCGCCAATCTGCGGTAAGGGACCTGAGTAAACTCGTAGACGTTATCTTGGTGGTTGGGGCCAACAACAGTTCCAATTCGAACAGGCTGCGCGAAATCGGCACCGAAGTCGGTGTAGCGAGTTACCTGATTGCCGATGGCAGCGAATTGAATCCGGAATGGCTGAAGGATGCCAAGGCGGTCGGAATAACCGCCGGCGCCTCGGCGCCGGAAGTTCTTGTCGACGACGTGATCGAGGCCTTGAGGCGTATCGGACCGGTTGAGGTTTCGGTGCTTCCGGGCCGCGAAGAAAATATCGAATTTCGGCTTCCGGCTGAGTTGGCGGTGGGCTGATAAACTCCTCTCCCTGGGTGGTAGAAAGATTCGTAATGGCAATACCGTTCTTCAAGGAAATTCGCATCGGTGGCTATCTGATGAAGCAGAAGCTGATGGGCCGGAAACGGTACCCGCTGGTGCTGATGCTCGAGCCGCTGTTTCGCTGCAATCTCGCCTGTGTAGGCTGCGGCAAGATCGATTATCCGGATGCGATCCTCAATCGCCGGATGACGGCGCAGGAATGCTGGGATGCGGCCGATGAATGCGGCGCGCCGATGGTGGCGATTCCCGGCGGCGAGCCGCTGATTCACAAGGACATCGGCGAAATCGTTCGCGGTCTCGTGGCGCGCAAGAAATTCGTCTCCCTCTGCACCAACGCGTTGCTGCTCGAGAAGAAGCTTCACCTGTTTACGCCCTCGCCCTACCTGTTTTTCTCGGTCCATCTGGATGGTCTGAAGGACCACCACGACAAGGCCGTGTCCCAGGAAGGCGTGTTCGATCGCGCGGTCTCGGCGATCAAGGCCGCCAAAGCCAAGGGGTTTGCGGTCAACGTCAATGCCACGATCTTCGACGGACATTCGGCAGAAGACATCGCCAAGTTCCTCGACTTCACGACTGAACTCGGGGTCGGCGTATCGATGTCACCGGGCTACGCGTATGAGCGCGCGCCCGACCAGGCGCACTTCCTCAACCGCACCAAGACCAAGAACCTGTTCCGCGACGTGTTTGCGCGGGGCAAGGGCAAGAAGTGGAACTTCATGCATTCCAGCCTGTTCCTGGACTTCCTGGCCGGCAACCAGAGCTACGAATGCACCCCATGGGGAATGCCCGCCCGCAACATTTTCGGCTGGCAGAAGCCCTGCTATCTGCTCGGTGAAGGCTATGCCAAGACCTTCAAGGAGCTGATGGACACGACGGATTGGGAAACCTACGGCACCGGCAAGTACGAGAAGTGCGCCGACTGCATGGCCCATTGCGGCTATGAGCCAACCGCGGCAAGCGCGGCGCTCAGCAATCCGTTGAAGGCAATGGCAGTGGCCATCCGCGGTGTCCGGACGACCGGCCCGATGGCGCCGGAAATCGATCTCACCAAGCAGAGGCCGGCGCAGTACATCTTCTCTGCGGAAGTGCAGAAGCGGCTGTCAGAGATCCGCCGTGACGAGGCCCTCGCTGCCCAGCAGAAAGCTTCGACAGCCGCGTAGGCTCTTTAGCGCGCGGTTGAAGTCGATCCCGGTTGTAACCAGATCGCGTAGCGTGCGCGGATTACGCGCCACGCTGCGCAGGACCTTGCGCAGGTCGATATCGCCGTTGGGCTTGATCGCGGCCATTGCCAGCGGCGGCAGAGCCCGGTGGGCGGGGTCGCTGACGACCCGTAGCGCCGCAAACGGAAGCTCGGCGTTGGCAGCGTACTCAGCCGCAATATGGCTTTCCATGTCGACCGCGGCGGCACCCGTCTCCAGATGCAGCGCCTCCTTGAGGTGACGGGCGGCGACCACCTGCTCGGCGCCTGCCAGGCGTCCCCTGACGATGCGCCGGCGTCCGAGCCCCATGCTGGCGATCAGATCGTCGTTGAGGGAAAGACCAGCCAGCCAACGCGCGTCGCCCGCCAGCACTTCGGTCGCCACCACAACATCGCCTGACTTCAAGGTAGGATCGAGCCCACCGGCCACGCCGAAGCTGATCACTCCCTTGATCGTGGCGGGATCGAATACGGTTAGCAGCGCGCGCAGCTGCTGCGGATCGCTACTACTGCAGATGACGGTCATCCCAGGCCCGGACGCGATCCGGGCCTCCTGTATCAGACCAGTCACAATAAGCACCGGCCGCGGGTCCACCTTGACCCCGGACGCGCCAACCCCTGCCCCCAACTTCACATCCCGACCCCTACCACCCTGCTGTTGGTCTTTCGCAAATTCCGGAACCGCGCCAACGCCCAGAGCGGGAAGAATTTCGAATAGCCATGATAGCGCAGATAGAACACCCGAGGAAACCCCGTAGCCGTATAGCGTTGCTCGTCCCACAAGCCCTTTTCGGTCTGTGTGGTCATAAGGTACTCGACACCGCGGGCAACAGCCGGATTTTCGACCTCGCCCGCCGCCATCAGACCAAGCAAAGCCCATGCCGTTTGCGAGGGCGTGGTCGGGCCGCCGTCAAATCCCGGGTCGAATTCCTTGTAACCGAGTCGGTAGCTGGCCGCATCCTCGCCCCAGCCGCCATCGGCGTTCTGGACCGACACCAGCCAGTCGGCCGCCTTCCGCACCATCGGGTCCTTATGGTCGATGCCCGCGGCATTGAGCGCACAGAGCACCGACCAGGTGCCGTAAATGTAGTTCAGGCCCCAGCGGCCATACCAGGACCCCTCCGCAAGCTGGGTCTTGCGCAGGTAGGCGATCCCGGCCGCGACTGCCGGGCTCGTGCTGGCGGTCTCCCCAAGCTGGGCCAGCATGGAAATGCAGCGGGCCGTGACGTCCTCGGTCGGGGGGTCGAGCAAAGCGCCGTGGTCCGAGAACGGGATGTTGTTGAGGTAATATTCGAGATTATTGACGTCAAAGGCGGCCCACCCGCCGTCCTTGCTCTGCATGCCCTCGATCCATTCGCGGCCACGGTCGATCGCGGCGTCATAGGCCGGGTTCGGCACCGCGCGTCGGGCGCGATCCATGGCCATGACGACGACCGCGGTGTCGTCGAGGTCGGGGTAGTGAGCATTATTGTACTGGAAAGCCCATCCGCCCGGGCGGGTCTGCGGGCTCTTGACCGCCCAATCCCCCTTCACGTCCAGCACCTGTTTGGGCACCAGCCAATCCAACCCTTGCCGCGCCGGCGCCAGCGCAGCCTCGCTTCCGGCCTCGAGCAGGGCATGACAGGTCAGCGCCGTATCCCACACCGGCGACACGCAGGGCTGGCAATAGGCTTCGTCCGCGCCGATCACCAGGAGCTTGGCGAGGCCCCTCCGCTGGGTTGCGCGCGGCGGATAGTCGGCGCCCTTGCCAAGCGCCTCATACATCATCACGGCGTTGGCCATCGGCGGGAAGATCGCGCCCATACCGTCCTCGCCGTTCAGCCGCTCTTCGATGAAGGCGACGGCCTCGTTAATTGCGCGTGCGCGCAACCTCTTTGGAAACAGCGGTTCGACCACCCGCAACACGCTGTCCAGGGCACGAAAAAACAAAAACCAGCCCCAGCTTTGATGCGCCGCCTTGGCGGTCATGCCGATCGAACGCGGATCCTGAAGGAACAGCTCGTCGATGCCGACGCCCTTTGGATTTTTCGCACGCGGCTTCAGCGCCGCCAGCACCAGAAGCGGCACCAGCGTCGTGCGGGCCCAATAGGAAATCTTGTTCAGGTGAAACGGGAACCATAGCGGCAGCAAGGTGATCTCGACCGGCAACACGGGCACGCTGCGCCAGGTCGTCACACCGAATAAAGCGAGCATGAAGCGCGTGAACACGTTGCTCTTGGCCGCTCCGCCCTGGGCATGGATCGCCTCGCGCGCCCGCACCATATGCGGCGCATCGATGGAATCGCCGATCATCTTCAAGGCGAAATAGGCCTTGACGCTCGCGCTCATGTCGAACTCGCCGTCATGGACCAGCGGCCAGCCGCCATGGGCGCCCTGAATCCGGCGCAGGTAATTGGCGATCTTGGCTTCCAGAACCGTATCGGCCGGTTCTGCGAGATAGTGAGCGAGCAGCACATATTCGGCCGGAATGGTGCAATCGGCCTCAAGCTCATACACCCAATGCCCATCGGCCTGGCGATCATTCAGCAGCCCTTGCGTCGCCGAAACGATGCTCGCTTCGAGGCCGTCGGTGCTCCTAAGCTGGGTGGCAGCAGAATGCATTTCGCCCGAAATCCTAAGTCCTTATCCGTCCGGTCTCACAGACAACCTTAATTTCGCCGTCCGCTCATTAAATCTGGCGCATGGCGAGGATGAGATCGGCCGCCCGGTTCCCCGACCGCGCCGACCCTTCGATGGTTGCCGGCACCCCCGTATCAGTCCAGTCGCCGGCAAGAAACAGGTTTTTGAAGGCCGTCACGGCGCCCGGCCGCAGCGCGTTCTGTTCCGGCGTGGCCTCAAATGTGGCACGACGCTCGCGAACAATCTGCCAGGGCGGCAGTTCGGCCGTGATCCCCGCAGCTTGGCAGATATCCCGCCAAATGGCATGGGCGAGCTCCTCGCGCGGCATATCCACCAGGCGGTCGGCGCCGCTGATGGTGATCGACAAGCGCTGGGGGAACGTGAATAGCCATTCCACCAGCCCTCCCACGACGCCCAAAATCGCGGGCAGGTCCTTGGGCGGCTCAAATCGAAAATGCGCGTTCACGATGGCGCGGAACTTCGACGGCGTCTTCAGCCCCGGCAACAACGAGGCCGCCGGTCGTGGCGGCACCGCTAGCACGACGACGTCCGACGGTGCCAGCGAGATGGCCTGTTCGCCGAACTTCAACTCGCTCACCCGATCCGCGACGCTGCCAAATCCGCGCAGCTCCTGGCTAAACCGGATATCGGCGCCTTTGCCCTGCAACAGCTTGATCGCCGGCTCGACCAGAACCGCGCTCAGACCCTCGCGCGCAATCAGTGGCCGGCAGGCTTGCCCGCCCGCGAGCAGCGTTTCCCGCACGACCGCGCCGGCAAGGCCGGCCGATCCGCCGGGCGGATCGACATTGAGCGCAGCCAACAGCAGCGGCTGCACCAATCGCTGGTACAGCACGCCCTCGCAGGGGATGGCGTCACCCACAAGCCTGGAAGGCGACGACCAGATCAGCGGCATCAGCGCCAGATAGTCGCGCAAGCTCGTGTCCGGCACCCGTCGCGCGGAATCGAACACCCATAGCGGCAGACGGCCGTCGCCGAGATCGAGCTGCCAGCGCTTGCCAGTCGACACATCGACAAAGGGAAACTGGGCGCGCTTCGGTCCCACCAGCCCGGCTTCGGTGCCGATCGACCTCGCATAGGCCAAGGCGTGGTGGTTGCCCGAGAGCAGCAGGTGGTTGCCGTTATCGATGGTCAGGTTGGTTGCGGCATCGAAATAAGACCGGCAGCGTCCGCCCGCCTGTTGCGTGGCCTCATAGAGGCACACCTTGAAATTCGCGTTCGCCAGCCGGACCGCGGCCGACAGGCCCGAAATTCCCGCGCCAACGATGTGGGCAACTTTTTGCATGAGATGATTGTGTGAAAGATTTGGGACGTCAGAAAAAGCCGTAGCGAAGCAGAATGGCGATGCGGGCCGCCTTGTTCAGGCGAACCGACGTTCGCGGGTTAGCGAACCCGCGCGCAACAAGCAATGCCAGAATGGAACCGTAATACTTCGACATGATGCGTGGTGCGCGCACCGCACGGCGCGAATTGCGGGCCATGATCTGGTCGGCTTGCGCAAAGTGGTTTCGCGCCCGATCGACCAGCGGCGTGCAGACCTTCGGCACGGCCGGATCGGCGGCCACGACCAGCGGATCGGTCGAACTGATGCCCGCCTGCACCAATCCCTCCTTCGGCAAATACAGCCTCCCGATCGCGGCGTCTTCATCGATGTCGCGCAGAATGTTGGTCAACTGCAAGGCGCGGCCGAGATGGTGCGCGAGCAGGATGCCGTCCTCTCTCGGCAAACCGAACACCTTGACCGAGAGGCGCCCGACCGCGCTTGCGACCCGGTCACAATAAAGATCGAGGGTGGCAAGGTCCGGCGCCCTGATGTCCTGCGGGACATCCATTTCCATGCCATCGACGATTGCCAGGAAATCCTCGCGCTCAAACCCGAACTGTTTCACCGAGGCAACATAATCGCGCAGGCGCGCCGGCGGATGGCCTTGATAGAGGGCGTCGATATCTTCGCGCCACTGTTGCAACGCGGCCAGCCGCTGTTCGCGCGGGCCGTCGGAATCGGCGATATCGTCGACCTGTCGGCAAAAACTGTAGATCTGAAACATCGCCTCCCGCTGCTCCTGCGGAAGAATGCGCATCGCGGCATAGAACGAACTGCCCGATGCCGTCGTCCCATAATTCGGATTGGCGCACGCCACCTCTCCCGTCATGCGCCAGCCGCCGATTTCGATGCCGGACGGCGCCCGGAGAGACGGTGGATCGATTCGGCGGCGAGACCTCCGAGGCTGAACGCGAGCAATTCGACCGGATTGAGGTGCACCCGTTCGCTCAAGGGATCGCGCACCTTCAGGAGACGAACGATCTTGTCCGCGAACGATTGAATGACCGATATCTCAAGCCCAAGCCGGAAATCCCTGACCTCGGCGGCCAGCAACTTGCTCTCGTCGAGCAGGACTTCGTTACGCACCGCCAGCGATTGCAGACATTCCAGTAACGCGGGCGCAGCGCGTGCCTCGCCCAATTGTTCGACGGAAGCGCCGCTGGCTTCCAGCGCATCGCGCGGAAGATAGACACGGTCGAGATTCCTGAAATCCTTGCCGCAGTCTTGCAAGTGATTGTTGATCTGCAAGCCGGCGCAAAGCGCGTCCGACGCCGCCCAAGTGGACGTGCTTTCGCCGTGAACGTCGAGCATGAACCTGCCGACCGGCATCGCCGAATATCGGCAATAATGGATCACTTCGTCCCACGTCTCATAACGAAGCTTGGTCACGTCCATCCGGAAAGCGATCAGGACATCGAGCGCATGACGCGGTGACATCCCGCGCTCCGCCAGCGCAAGGCGCAGATTGACGGCTTCCGCCTGGCTGTCACCCTTGCCGAGCAACTCCGCGTCCAACAGATCGAGAAGCGCGAGCTTTTCGTCGCCGCCCAGTGTTTCATGGTCGGCGATATCGTCGGCCGTTCTGACGAAGTTATAGAACGCGAGGATCAATGCCCGATGCCGCGGGTGGATGATCCACGACGCGACCGGAAAATTCTCGTCGCGGTGACCCTTGCCGGATCGCCATTCGCTCGCGTTCGTCATCTCAAAGGCTGACTGTGTCATGGGTTTTCGCATGCGCCGGATATCCGGCATGCTCTCGGAATTACGTCAGCCCCATATAGGCGAATATGTCACCAAAACCAATGCCATCCGTGCCCATAGGCAAAGGCCCGCCGCACCTTGGAACGGGCGGCGGCGGACTTTCGAAGAAGGCTTTTTTAGGCTTTTATTGACCGTGACTGACAAGGACCTGATCGCAGGCCTTGGTCAGCTTGGCCCTGTTCTGCTGCAAGCAGTTCAGAACGGTGATGTCGCTGTCGTTCATCACGGCACGGCAGAATTTCTGAACGTCATGGGCACAGGCTTTCTGCTCCTCGGGCGTTCCGCCGTGTTGTTGTTGCTGGGCCACAGCCCCGGCAGAAACCGACAGCGCCAGCAGGGCGGCGACGAAGAAAGATTTACGCATTGTGTTCCTTTAATTCTTACGGCCGAGATTCTTACGACGGAGATTTTCTAACCCGAATAGCACGTGGCATCAGCGGGGCAGACTATTCAGATTGCGAAGGTCGCCGATCAGATTGCGAAGGTCGCCGATTTCGGCAAGCAGAAGCGCTGTTAAATGCGGCCAAATTTGCGGCGACCATCTCCCTAAATTGCGGCCCTCGAACGCAGATTTCGAGGAGCACGTAACCAATTGGCATTACACGGCATTTTTGTGGATGAAGGCGCAGGGCAATTACCGCGCGGCGAGAAACTTAAGATACCCGAAGTCACATTCGTTTCGCGAGTAAAAAAATGCTGATGCCTCACTCTTCGTCTCGGAGTGAAGAAAATTTGTCGCACTGAGAAGAAATTACTCAGCGAATGGCGCGATTCGAATGATCCTTTTGAACCAAACCTGTTGCCGGAACACCAAAGCACATGCGCGTGAAGAACGCCGTGCGCGAAAACGTCACATTCGAACGGGGCAATTCAAGATGAAACACATCGGTTCGGGATTGATTGGGCAAACGATCAAAGCGAGTGCAATTGTAGCAGCGCTGGTGCTGTCGACGTCGTCAGGTCACGCGCAAACGCGTCCGTTTGCCGGCTTTGACGGCGCATGGTCCGGCAACGGAACGGTTTCGCTCTCGGACGGCTCGACCGAGCGGCTGCGCTGCCGAGCGGTCTACCAGATCGACGGCACCGGGCTTGTGTTGAAGCAAACCCTTCGCTGTGCCAGCGACAGCTATAAGTTCGATCTTACCAGCGACGTCACCAGCCACGGCGATCATATTACCGGCAGCTGGTCGGAGACGAACCGCAATATTTCTGGCAGCCTGCTGGGAACCGCCGGCAGCGGCAAGATCGATGTGACGGTCGAATCCCCCGGCTTTACGGCAAGCCTGACGTTGCGGACGAGCGGCAACAAGCAGACGGTTCAAATCACTTCGAAGGGCGACATCAGGGGCGTATCGATCACGATGGTGAAGAGCTAGCTCTTCACCATCGCAGGTGAGCTACACGGCGGGTTCCGCGGGACGCGCCGTTCCGCGCAGCTTCATCGACAGGTTGATCAAAAACATCGCCGTCGGGCGCAGGATGAAGAGGTCGGCCACCAGCGCCGACACCATCGAGAATGCGCTCAACCAGCCAAACAAGCGCAGCGAAGGCAGATCGGAAAATACGGTCACGACCAGGCCACAGGCGAGCACCACGGTGGTCAGGATCAATGCCGGCCCGACCAGAACAGTGGCCCGCTCAACCGCAAGCTCCGGCGTGACGTCGGGCCTGGACTCAAGCCTCAAGCGATTGAGGAAATGGATGGTGGCGCTGAGCCCCAGCCCAAATGACACCGTCAGCGCGACGACGCTGGCAAATTGCAGCCCCTCCCCGAGCAACCAAAGCACCGTGCCGGACATAACCACCGGAAAAATGCCGGGCAGGATGCAGGAGAACATGACGACCACCGAGCGGAAGGCCAGCCCGATGAACATCGCAACCAGCGCAAATTCGATGGTCAGGCCGCGGTTGAGTTTTTCAATCATGTTGGCGGAATTGCGCGCGGCGATCGCAGACAGACCGGTCACCGCGATCTCGTAGCCGGGATGCGCCTTGCGCACGGTATCCAGCCCACTGTCGAGCTTTTCGACCACGGGAAGGATCTGGCTGGAATCCAGGTCCGGCACCCTGCCCGACACCACCACCGCATCCTGACTGGCCGAGATGAAACGGCGCACCAGATATTCAGGAATAACGCTGACATATTCCTTCAGGGTCGCGACATCCGAGCTGCCTGCTTTCTCCGCGAGCCAGCGCCGCAGCGTCTCCAGCGACCAGACATTGCCGACGCCGGCCTGCTTTTCAACCTGCGAATGAACATCGGCGATGGTTTGCAATGTTTCGGGCGAATAGAGCGAGGCGCCCTTCGGGAATTCGATCAGCACGTCGATCGCATTGGCGCCGGTCAACTTGGCGTCGAGACGGCTGCTGGCGGCCACCGCCTGCTGCTTGTCCGGCACCTGGTCTGCGAGACGATAGCGCGGTTCAAGATTGGCGTAGACAACCGCGAGGCCCCCGACGAACAGCACCGCAATGAGGCTGAACAGGCCGGGGCGGCCGACCATTCGCACCGCGATCCAGTAGCAGAAATTCCGCAGCATCTGCACGCCGGCGTCGGCGCCCTGGAACTTGACGGCAAACGTCTTTTCGTTGCGCACAAGCAGCACGCCGAATACCGGCACCAGCGACAGCACGGCGACAAGCGCGATGATGGTTGCGGCTAACCCCGCCTCGCCGAATTTGCGGATTAGGTCGGAATCCGAAAACTGAAGCGCAATGAACGAGATTCCGGCCGTGCCATGCGTCAGCACGCAAGCCGGGCCCACGACCATCACGGCATTGCGGAAAGCCGTGTACTTGTCCTGCCCCGCAATCAGGCGGTCACGCGCCGCAAAGGTAAGCTGCATCGAATCCGAAAAGCTGATCACCATGATCAGCGGCGTCATCACGTTCAAAAACATATTGAGATTGAAGTTCGCCCAGCCGAGAACGCCGAGCGCCAGCAGAATCGCGATAATCGGCGGGAACGCCGCCACCACCATGAACGATATCTTGCGGAAGAAAATGATGGCGATGATGCAGCCGGCCAGAATGCCGAGAATATTGTAGGTCAAACCGTCGCGCTCGACCGCGTTGCGGATTTCGAGCTGCATCACCGGAACGCCGGACAATTCAACGTTCAAGCCGGTGTCCCCGAGGTCCTCCTTCATCAGCTTTCTGATGTCGCCGATGGTTTTGGTGAGCTTGTTGCTCGCAACCACCTCCGGTTCAAGCGAGAGCACGACCAGCGCCAGCGTACCGTCTTCCGACAACAATTTGCCGCGAATGAGTTCGTTCGATTTCACCGTTTCAATGAACTTGTCGTAGTCTGCTCCTTGCGGCAATTCGGACGGAAACAGCGCCGCAGGGAATTTGCCCGGCGCCGGCGCCTGACGGGCCGAGAACAGCGAGATCAGGCCGCGTGTGCCCTCCACAAGTTGCAGGTCGGTGATGAAATCACGGAGCTTTTCGAGATTGTCGCGTGCAAGCAGATTTTTGCCCTCGACCACGACGAGCACGTCGAATTCCGTCGCCGGGAAGCGTTTGATTTCCGATTCATATTGCCGGTATTCGCGGGAGTTGGAACGGAAGAGCTGGCTTAAGGAGTCGTCGATCCTGATGCGCTCGATTCCGAAAACCGCGCCGATGATGAGCGCCACGAGAATGATGCAGGACCAGATCGGCGCCTGAACCGCGATGAGTCCGATCCTTTCGAGCCCAAAGGCAATGCTGCCCATCGGCCGCTGCTCGATTTTCTCGACGTGGACTTCACTCTCGCTGTTCTTTTCGAGCATGCCCTATCCAATTCTCACACTGGCCCAACCAGCCAACTCAAACTGCAGCAAAACAATCGAGCCTGGAAAGCTCCGACCGATCGGCGGAGTGCCATAATAGCCTTTGAAAATATACGATAATTTTGTGAGGCTGGTGTAGCAGGTCTGCCGGGCTTCTCGCAAGCTGCGCGCTAAAATGGCACAGCCCGAAGGGGTTGCCATCTCGCGGGATTTTCGCGTTAGCTCGAATTAGCGGCAATAGCGTGGCCCAACTGGATGCCGCTTTCGTCCTTCAGCCCGACCCCGGTGGATTGCCGCGCGAGGCCTTCGCGAATCAGCCAACCGATCTTTGCCGCCGCATCCTCGTAGCTGAGCCCGGCCCCGTGGATATTGGAAACGCAGTTTCGCTTTTCATCCGTTGTCCCGACCGAGGGGGCAAAGGTGAGATAAACCCCGAGGCTGTCTGCGGCGGACAGGCCCGGTCGTTCGCCGATCAGCATCACGGTCATGCGCGCGCCAAGAACGTCACCGATCTCATCGCCCAATGCCACCCGCGCGCCAGTTGCGACAACGGCGTGGCCGACGGCGATGACGTCGTCCGCCAGCAACGGCAGCAGCTTGCTCAACAGCGGAACCGCATGTGCGTTGACGGCGGTCGGGGAAAGCCCGTCGCCGATAATGATCGTAACCGGGCTTGCTTTGCCGCAGGGAGCCATCAGCTTGTGCCGCGAATCCGGGTCAAGTTTGCGCCCGAGATCCGGGCGGGCGAGATAGTCCTTGCGGGTCGGCGCCAGGCTCGAAACCCGCGTCGCTTCAAGACCGATATCGGCGAGGCCTTGCGCCAGGCCTTCGGTATCGAAAGCTGCGTGAACGGCGTCGCGCGCCCGCGCATGGTCTAGGGTGAATTCAAGCAAGGCCTTGGTCGGCAGGCTCGCGCCGACGATACCCAACGCGACGCGTGCCGGCGTCAACTCGCGCAGGCGCGCGAGCGACGACGGTGATACCTCGGTCTTGGTGGGATTACTCGGCAGGGACGGAAGCCTCGCGCAACCGCATGGAATAGTTTGACGCATTTTGCCGCCCGCCGGAGGCTCCGCGCGCAAACATGATGAGGTGATGTGCAACCATCATCGAGGAGATGAGGTACTCGATTTCGCCGCGGGCCAGACGACGCAGCGCGAATTTCCAGAATTCAAGCTTGTAGTCGCCGAGAACCCCGATCTTCCAGAAGATATTACGCAGCATCACCAGGCCGAGCTTGATGTTCGGCCACGTCAACTGCTGACGCGACGACGGCCGCTCGATCTGGCGGGGATAAGTTTCGCGGATTTGGTATTCGTAACGCTGCAACAATTTGGCGGGCTCATAGGCTACTCCCATGCACTTGCGCCAGGTGTCGACGACGTCCTTGTAAGGCTGACGAAAAACGACGTTGGACTCCAGCCCTTCGTCCTCGATCAGACGGTTCTCCCGCATCAGGCGGTCCCAGAGCGGGGTCTTGGGCAGCGCCTGAAGCAGATTGATGGTCAGAAGCGGGATTTGCGAGGCCTCGATAAATTCAAGCAGATGGGCTCCGGTTTCCGGCTTGTCGGTATCCAGCCCGAGAATTATTCCGGAGACGACTTCCATTCCGTAGCTGTTGATCGTCTGGATGCCTTCCATGATGGGGACCATCATGTTGTGATCCTTGTGCATCGCTTTCAGGGCCACCGGATCCGGCGTCTCGATGCCGCAAAAGATCGTGCTGAAGAACGCCTCTCGCATCCCGGCCAGAATTTCCGGCCGTTTGGCGATATTCAGCGTCGCCTCGCAGGAGAAGCGCAGAACAAAACCGGTCTTCTTCTGCCATTCGACCAAGTGCGGCAACAGGTCGAGCGCGGCCTTGCGATTGCCGATGAAATTGTCATCGACGAAATAAACCGAACCGCGGATGCCGCATTCAAGCAGCTTGTCGAGTTCAGCCGTGATCTGTTGCGGCGTTTTCAGGCGCGGGTTGCGGCCATAGAGTCCGGGAATATCGCAAAATTCGCACTGATAGGGACACCCGCTCGAATACTGGATGCTGCCCAGGAAATAGCGCTTGAGTTCGGCGAGTTCGTAAGCGGGAAGCGGAAAGCACGTCATGTCGAGACGGTTGGCCGTCTTGAGCACGACCTGCCGCGACGGGCGCGACGGATCGCGCGCCAGAAGCGCGATCAATTCATCGGTTGCATCGCCCAGTTCGCCGACATGCAGATAGTCGAACGAAGGATAGTAGTCGGGACAGGCGCTGACCGAAGGCCCGCCGATCGCAACTGCCAAGTTGAAGGCGTGCGCCCGGCGGCAAATATCGTTCATTTGCTGCCGCTGAATATGCATGCCGCTGACGAAGACGGCCTCCGCCCACTCGAAATCCTCAGCGGTGGCGGGGCGAATGTTTTCGTCGACGAACCGCACCGGCCAGTTTTCGGGCATATAGGCTGCGATCAGCAGCAGCCCTTGCGGGGGCATGAACGCCTGAACGCCGTCAGTCAGCGGATAGGAGTATTCAAACGTGCCAAAGGACGACGTGTAGCGCGGAAAGACGCACAAGATACGGCGCACGACGCCAGCGCTTTCAGCTCTCATAGCTCCCTCTGCGCCTTCGACTTTGACAAGTTAATCATGCAACCCCCAAGCTGGGCCACAAATTTTTCAGCATTGTGGCAGTGGCATAATCCCGCACGGGCCATATAGTTGCTAAGCCCCAGCCAGATGGGGGGCTTGCAGGTCCTCAGGCGATCAAACGCCGGGCAAAATCAGGCAATAGCTCGCCATTGGCGGCAAGACGAAAGCTTGCGTCGGCGATGCCTGTGCGAAGCAGCCACTCGTCGAATTCGGGCGCCCGCTTCAGTCCAAAAAGGTCCCGGACGTAGAGCGCGTCGTGAAATGACGTCGACTGATAGTTCAGCATGACGTCATCGGCACCCGGGACACCCATAATGAAGTTCACGCCGGCCGCCGCAAGCAGCGTCAGCAGATTGTCCATGTCGTCCTGGTCGGCCTCGGCGTGATTGGTGTAGCAGACGTCGACGCCGAGCGGCAGGCCGAGCAGCTTTCCGCAGAAATGATCCTCCAGCCCGGCCCGAATGATCTGCTTGCCGTCATAGAGGTATTCCGGGCCGATAAAGCCGACCACGCTGTTGACCAGCAACGGATCGAAAGCGCGCGCGACGGCGTAGGCGCGCGCTTCGCAGGTCTGCTGATCGACGCCGTGATGGGCATTCGCTGATAGCGCCGACCCCTGCCCGGTTTCGAAATACATTACGTTGTTGCCGACGGTGCCGCGCCGAAGCGAGCGGCCGGCGTCGTGCGCTTCGCGCAACAGCGCAAGATCGACGCCGAAACTGCGGTTGGCCGCTTCCGTGCCCGCGATCGACTGAAACACCAGGTCGATGGGCACGCCCTCGGCGATCAATCGAAGCGTCGTGGTGACATGCGACAATATGCAGGCCTGGGTCGGAATTTGGAGCCGGCCGATGATCTCGTCGAGCAGATGCGACAGCCTGCCAATGATGGCGGGATCGTCGCTGGCGGGGTTGATGCCGATGCAGGCGTCGCCGGCACCGAGGAGGATGCCATCCAGTATCGATGCGGTAATGCCTTTTGCATCATCGAAGGGATGGTTGGGTTGCAGCCGCACGCTCATTCGCCCGTTCAAACCGATCGTGTCGCGAAAAGCGGTGACGACCTCGCATTTCTTGGCGACCAGTATCAGATCCTGGTTGCGCATCAGCTTTGAAACCGCCGCGGCCATTTCCGGCGTGATCCCGCGCGAGATTGTCTTGAGGACCTCGCCGCTTGCCTTCCCGGAGAGCAGCCAGTCGCGGAATGATCCGACCGTCAACGAAGCGATCGCCGCAAAGGCTGTGGGATCATGACCATCGACGATCAGGCGGGTCACCTCGTCGGCTTCATAGGGAATGACCGTCTCGTGCAGAAACTGCTTGAGTGGTAGGTCTGCGAGCGCGATCCGCGCAGCCACCATCTGTTCGGCGCTTTCGGCGGCGATACCTGCAAGACGATCGCCGGAGCGCGGAGGGCTCGCTTTGGCCAGGAGATCGCGAAGGTCGTTGAAAACGTAGGCGGTACTGCCGATCGCGTGCCGATAGGCCATGTTTGCTCCGGACCGGTCAGCGCCGCCCGCCAACAACCCTATCGTCAGCGTAGCATTTTACTTGCCAGCCTGCGACACGGCGCCTCGCGTTATGTTGCATGACAAGCCGCTCCACTGGCCGGCTGCGCGACTATAATATTGATTTAATTTGCATATTTTACGCAACCTCCCCGAGATGCGAACCATCTATGGCCTCGAATCCCGCCCCAATCGCCCACGCAAGCGGCAATGGTTAAGATTTTCTACAGGAAGATTACACATAGTCGTTATGACGGCCGTTACATTAGCCTCCTGAGCGAGGCCACGGATGCCATATTCATGAATACGATTGCATCATCGAGTCTCAAAGGCTCAAGCTTTTCGCTTGCCTTCAAACTTTATTCGATATTCGCCCTGTTTGCGCTTCTGACGGCAGCCATTACTGCATTGTCCGACTACAACACCCGTCGCGGCACCGAACTCACCCAATCCATCGAAATCGCAAGCCAGGCTGCGCTCAATGTCGAGCGCGTCAATTCGCTGGTCTATGCCATGGTGATGGAATCGCGCGGGATATACATGTCGAGCGATCTGCCCGTCATGAAGAAGTACGGCGATGGTCTGCACAAATTCAGCGACCAGCTGCTTGGCGTCGTCAAGAACTGGGAATCGATCACCCAGGCAGACGACGCCCAGCAATTTGCCGTCTTTAAAAAGCGGATCGACCAATTCGTCGAATTCCGAAAAGAACTGGTTCGCCGTGCGGTCGAAATCAGCCACGAAGCGGGCCGGGAATGGGGCGACAACGATGCCAATCGCGAGGTGCGCATCGCTCTCAACAACGACCTTGGAGAGCTCTCGAAAGTCTATGCGGAACGCAGCAGGCGAATTGCTCTGGACACCACTTTGAACCGTCAGCTCGCGCTTCTCTTGACCTGCCTCGGCGGATTGGCGCTGGCTCTGGTCGGCGCCGGTATTTTCATCATTGCCCGAATGGTGGCCCGCCCGCTTTCGGTGATTACCACCACTATCAAGCAGGTCGCTGACGGTGCGGAGGGCATTGAGGTTCCGCATCTCGATCGGCAAGACGAAATCGGCGCACTGGCCCGCGCGATCCGGATCTTTCAGGAAGCGATGGATCGAAACCGCAACCTCAATGCACAAGTGCTCTCGGATTCCAAAGCGCGTGAAGAACGGACCCGGCAAATCGAAGCTTCGGTGGAGTCTTTCCGCGGCGCGATCGGAAGCGTGCTGGGCGCGGTGAACGACAATGCCTCCGCCATGCGCGATACCGCGCAGTCCATTTCGGGGGTTGCCGCCGACGCTAGCGGACGCGCGAACGCCGCGGCACGCGCCACCGAACAGGCCTCCAGCAACGTTTTTGCGGTGGCAGGCGCCGCCGAGCAACTCTCCGCGTCGATCGAGGAGATCGGCCGGCAGGTGCGCCAATCGGCCGAGGTGGTCGAGCAGGCCGGCCAGCGTACCGAAAAATCGGTTGCTGAAATCGAAAGCCTCGCCGCGGCGACCCAACGCATCGACGGCGTGCTCACCCTCATTCAGGCGATTGCCGAACAGACCAACCTTCTGGCGCTGAACGCCACGATTGAAGCCGCTCGCGCCGGCGAAGCTGGCCGCGGCTTTGCCGTGGTGGCCCACGAAGTCAAGGCGCTCGCCGGGCAAACCGCCAAGGCGACTTCCGAAATCGGCCAGAATATCAGCCTGATTCAGGCCTCGACGAAAAACGCGGTCGAAGCGGTGCGCGAAATCGGCACTGCCGTCCGCGAGATCAACGACGTCACGTCCAACATCGCGAGCGCGGTCGGGCAGCAGGATGCGGCAACACGCGAGATCTCGCAAAATGCGCAGCTCGCCGCCGACGGCAACTCGACGCTGGTGGCCAATATCGGATCGCTCAGCGAAGCCATCGAGAACACCAACAAGGGTGCCTCGTCCGTGCTGTCAACGTCGGGCGAACTCGCCTCGACGGCAGAACGGCTGTCGCGTGAAGTCGAAAAATTCTTCCGCGACCTGCGCACCGAAGGCGACGCCGCGCCGCGAAATGCGACCGCCAGCTAGCCAGACGCGATCCCGCCCGCGCGATCCGCGAAGGCCGATAAAAAACATTTTTGAACGGATTGAGGTGTCCCCGAGACGGCGATCGTCTCAGAACCAGGGATACAGGATCCGAAGGTCGCCCACGAAGATGAACGCCATCGACATAGCAAGTCCGCTGGCGCTGAACAAAGCGATCTGGTTGAAAAGACCGCCCTCAATCGAAGACGAGCCTTTGTTGGCGTTTGACGTATCCGGCATTCTTTCCCCCGCCTTGCACTTTACTGGTGCCTGTTTGCCGGTAAATCTACGGGGGGAGAGCTAAGCAGGTCTTACGCGCGGCTTCCAAATACGACAAATAGTAAATGCCTCGTTAAGAAACGACGGCCCGCGCGATCAACGCCACGCGAGCGACTTACCGGTCATTCGACCAGCAGCACGTCAACGGCCACGTTGAGCTTCTGCTTCCGCGATCCCACGATGATGCCGTCGACCGGCGATACGTCGGAGAAATCGCGACCGACGGCCAGAACGATGTGATCGTTCTGGACCAGGATATCGTTGGTCGGATCGAAACCGATCCAACCCAACCCGTCGCCGCACCACAGCGATACCCAGGCGTGCGTGGCGTCCGCGCCTTGCAGACGCTCTTTCCCGGGCGGCGGTATCGTCCGCAAGTAGCCGCTGACATAGGCCGCCGGCAGGCCAAGACCGCGCAGGCCCGCGATCATGACATGGGCGAAGTCCTGACAGACGCCGTGGCGTTTTTCGAACACTTCGTTGAGCGGTGTCGAGATGACGGTCGCCTTCGGGTCGTATTTGAAATCGGTCCTGATCCGGTGCATCAGATCAACCGCGCCGGCCAGGATGCCGCCGCCGGGCGCAAAGCTCGCCGACGCATAGGCAGTCACCGGACGCTGCACCGGCACCAGCGGGCTTGCGAAAACATATCCGATCGGGGAAGCCGGACCGAGACTCTTGGCTTCGATGGCGACATCGCGAACGCTTTCCCAGGCGCGGCTTTGTGCGCGGCGATCCGGCGCATTGCGCGACACGGATACGCGCGATCGGGAATCGATCCGCAGACTGCGGTGCGCCGCCTCGATCAGGATACTTTCGGTTTGCGTGCCGAAAAAGTCTCGCCTGACCGTTCGGTCCGCCGGACGCGGCCTGATGTCGACGGTGTGAGAAATCAGTTCCTGTCCGTCGCCGCTTCGCGGTTGCAGCCGCAGCGAGCACCGCGCGAAGCTGACCGGACTTTCGTAACTGTATGAGGTGACGTGACGGATGTCGTAGATCACGCAAGGCCCGTCAGTTTCTCGGGCCTCGAGGCATTCGGCCCGTGCGGAAAATAGTGCTGTCCGATCGCATCGGCGAGGTGGAGCAGGTCTTGTTCAAGGCCAAACAATGCCTGGGTCGACAGGCTCGCGGCCTCGGCCGTCGTCAGGACCGCCTGCGCCGCGACGGCCAGACGTTGCGGCCGTTCGATCAGTCCGCCTTCCTTCAACGTCGGCAGGCTGGCGATGTGGTCGTTCAGCGCCGAAACCTGGAACGCCACCGATCGCGGATTGTAGGGATCGAGAACTACGAGGTCGCGCACCGGCGCGAGTAGCGGCCCGACCAGATAGCGCGAGCGGTAGGTGATCTGACAATCCACCAGCGTCAACAGAGCGTCGAGGTCTTCGCCAGTCGCCTCGTCATAGGCAAATTGGCGCGCAAACCGCACCGTGTTGATCGCGCGTTCGACGCGGCGGCCCATTTCGAGGAAACGCCAGCCCGCGGCGCGATTCATGTTTTCCTGGGCGAGGCCTGCAAAGCTTGCCAGCTCCTGCAACGACAGTTCGGCAGCCCTGATGACGCCGTCATCGTCCTCGACTTCCTGCGCCAAACGCTCCGCCATTTCGATAATGACCTGCCAGGCATCCGGCGAGAGGCGCTCGCGCAGCGACGTCGCCATGCGCTGGGCCGAGCGCACCAGCGACAACGCCGAACCGAAGCGCTCGTCGTTTTGCAGCGCTTCGGCAACCACTCTGCCAGGCTGCGACCGCGCGGTTTGCGACGTCGCGCCCCATGCTAGAAGAAGCCGCTGAATCCGTTCCACGGTATGAAGCACGGTCGACGATCCCCTGACGGGATCGCGCGGCGAGCTTGCAAGCGCCCGTATCAGCCGCAACGTCGCTTCGGCGCGTTCGAGGTAACGGCCCAGCCAGAACAGGTTGTCGGCGGCCCGGCTCGGCACCCACCCCGCGATGCGCCGGATGCGCACCGTATCGGTGGCCGGCAACAGCGTCGTCGCCGGCACCGCCCGGTCGGAAACCACCCACACGTCGGCGGCGCGGGCGCCGTCTCCCATCGATACGGCTCGCGCGTCAGGCTGCTCGGCGATCCGGCAGAAGCCGCCCGGCATGATCGTCCACCCCTGATCAGTCGCTGCGGCAAAGACCCTCAGCACGAACGGCCGCGGTGCGATCCGCCCCTGATCCCATACCGGCATGGTCGATAGCCGCACCAGTTCCTGGCCGACGAAGTCGATGCCGCGATCGCTGATGGCCGTCGTCAGCCGTTCGCGATCGGCCGCCGGCAACCCTCCGGCCAGCACCGGGCTTTGACCCGGAAAGCCCGGTACATCCCGGCGATAGGCGCCTTCGATCGCGATCTCGTCGAGCCGCGACAGCACTTCCTCGCGGGCGGAGGCCTGTCCGCACCACCAGGTCGCGATATGCGGCATCTTCAAATCTTCACCGAGCAGGCGCCGGCAAAGACTTGGCAGGAAGCCGAGAAGAGCGCGCGCCTCCAGCACACCGGAGCCCGGCATGTTGGCGACGACGACGCCGTTCTTGCGGAGCACGTCGATCAGCCCGGGCACACCGAGTTGCGAGGACGCGTCGAGTTCGAGCGGATCGAGAAAATTGGAATCGACCCGGCGCAACAACACATCCAGCCGCTTCAACCCCGCGACGGTGCGGATATGAATGCGATCGCCGCTGACCGCGAGATCGTCACCCTCGACCAGAAGGAAACCGAGATAGCGCGCCAGCGTTGCGTGCTCGAAATAGGTCTCGTTGAACTGGCCGGGCGTCAGAAGCCCGATGCGCGGCTCGTCCCGGTCGGCGCCGGCGCGCAGGGAGTCGCGGAACGCCTCGAAGAACGGCGCGACGCGCTCGACATTCATCGACTTGTAGAGGCTGGCGAAAGCGCGCGACAGCACCAGGCGATTTTCGAGCGCATAGCCGGCGCCGGACGGCGCTTGCGTCCGGTCGCTCAATACCCACCAGCGTCCGTCGGGTCCGCGGCCGACGTCGGCGGCATAGAGGCTGAGATATCGCCCGCCCGGCGGCTTGATCCCGCACACGGGGCGCAGATATTCGGGGCTGCCGGCAATCGCGGCCGCCGGTATTGCGCCCTCAGTGATCAGCTTGCCCTCGCCATAGAGATCGCTCAGCACAAGCTCCAGCAGTTGGGCGCGCTGCACGATGCCTGCGGTCAGTTGCCGCCATTCGGCCTCATCGATCAGAAGGGGCAGATGGCTCAACGGCCACATCCGGTCGGCGGTCTCGCCGGGAGCGCGATAGCTGACGCCGGCTTCCCGCAGATGCCGGTCGGCGGTGCCGAAGCGCCGTTCGATCTCAGCTGGCGTCAGGGTGGCGATGGCTTCGAAAAAACGGCTCCAGACCGCACGCGGCGTGCCACCTTCCGCGATATATTCATCGGGAATTCCTGGAAGTGGCACATAGTCGCGCATCCACTGCGCCACGCGGCGGCTGCCGGGACGGGCCTTGTTTCCTTGTCCGATTCCCTGGTCGGCCATCCCTTGAAATCCTCGACTCTCTTCCGCGCCTTACACTGCAGTGTTCAATGCAAGAGTGGCGTCCGCAAGTCGAGAGTCAGGGGGAATTCAATTGTGCGCTCCTCCGGCGGCGGGTCGATCGTGCCGGGGGTGTGGCCATGATCCTGAAACCGGGCGAGCCGGCGCGCCTCAGCCTCGTAGGAATTGACCGGCTTGGTATCGTAGGTTCGCCCGCCGGGATGGGAGACATGGTAGACGCAGCCGCCGAGCGAGCGGTTGTTCCAGCTGTCGATCAAGTCAAACGTCAGCGGCGCATGGACGGGAATGGTCGGGTGCAGGCCGGACGCCGGCTGCCAGGCCTTGAAGCGGACGGCCGCGACCGCCTCGCCCGAGCGCCCCGTCGGCGTCATCGGCATCCGCCGGCCATTGCAGGTGACGATATGTCGGCCTTCAACGAAGCCTTCGGCCTTGATCTGCAACCGCTCGACCGAGGAATCCACGTAACGCACGGTGCCGCCAGCGCTCCCCTCCTCGCCAAGAACATGCCAGGGTTCGAGCGCCTGACGGACTTCGAGCGAGACGCCGCCGTGATGCACCCGGCCAAACACCGGAAAGCGAAATTCGAGCTGGGCTGCGTACCATTCCGGCGAGAACTCATAGCCGGAATGCCCGAGTTCGGCGAGCACATCGAGAAAATCTTCCCACAAAAAGTGCGGCAGCATGAAGCGGTCGTGAAGCGTCGTGCCCCAGCGTACGAACTTCCCTTGCTGCGGCTCGCGCCATAACTTGGCGATAAGCGCGCGGATCAGCAATTGCTGGGCGAGCGACATCCGCGGATCGGGCGGCATCTCAAGCGCGCGAAATTCAACGAGGCCAAGCCGCCCGGTCGGGCTATCCGGCGAATAGAGCTTGTCGATGCAGATTTCGGCGCGATGGGTGTTGCCGGTCAGGTCGACCAGAATGTGCCGGAACAGGCGGTCCACAAGCCACAGCGGAATCTCTTTTCCCGGCGGCGGCACATGGGCGAGCGCGATCTCCAGTTCATAGAGGCCGTCATGCCGGGCCTCATCGATGCGCGGCGCCTGGCTGGTCGGGCCGATGAACATGCCGGAGAAGAAATACGACAGCGAGGGATGACGCTGCCAGTACAACACCAGGCTCTTCAACAGATCCGGCCGGCGCAGAAACGGCGAATCCTTTGGCGTGCCGCCGCCGATCACCACATGATTGCCGCCGCCGGTTCCGGTGTGGCGGCCATCGACCAGGAATTTATTGGCGCCGAGTTTGATTTTTGCCGCGTCTTCATAGAGACCGAAGGTGATATCGACGGCCGAACGCCAGTTCGTCGACGGCTGGATGTTGACCTCGATGACGCCGGGATCGGGCGTCACCTTGATCACCTCGATGCGGGGGTCGAACGGCGGCGGATAGCCCTCGACATGCACCTTGACATGCATGTCCTCGGCGGTCGCTTCCACCGCCGCGATCAGTTCCAGATAGTCGTCGATCTTCTCCACCGGCGGCATGAACGCACACAGCACGCCGTCGCGGATTTCGATCGACATCGCGGTACGAACGCCACCACCGCCCTTGAGCTGCTGTTCCTGCACCTGCTGATGCGGCGCGCTCTCCGCCGGCGCGCCATCAAACACCGGCAATTGTTCCCGCGGCTCCAGCGGGTCCTGTTCGACGATGTAGGGATATTCGTCGGCGGGAATATGCGGCAGTGAGGCGATCGGCAGCCGAAGCCCCAGCGGCGAGTCGCCCGGGGTCAGAAACAGGTTATTCCGGCGCAGCTGCCAGCGTTCGCTCTTCCACTTGCCGGCATCCGCGTTCCAGCGCTGAATCGGCAGCACGAACCCACGCGGCTCGTTCAAACCTTTGTCGAACACCCGCGCCATCCGCGCGCGCTCTTCGGGATCGGACAGTTTGGAATCGCTGGGATCAACATTCGGCGGCAGGCCGGCTTCCTTTTGCAGCCAATGGCCGGGATCTTCAAAGGCGGGCATCACGAATTCGGAATCAACTCCCAGGCGTTCGGCGGTCTTTTCCGCGAAATGCTGGGCCTCCTCGACGTTAGCCTCGTGCGGTCCTTCGATATCCGCGATCAGGTCGGAATTCTTCCAGATCGGCACGCCGTCCTTGCGCCAGTATAGGCCAAAGGCCCAGCGCGGCAGGCTTTCGCCCGGATACCATTTGCCCTGCCCGTAATGCAGCAGGCCGCCCGGCGCAAACCGCGTCCGCAACTTGCGAATAAGCTCATCGGCGAAGCGGCGCTTGGTGGGACCGACCGCGGCGATATTCCATTCCGCAGATTCCATATCGTCGACCGAGACGAAGGTCGGCTCGCCGCCCATCGTCAGGCGAACGTCGCCGGCCACCAGATCGGCATCGACCTGCTCGCCGAGCTTGTCGAGGCGCGCCCAGGATTCATCCGAGAACGGCCGGGTGATCCGCGGCGCTTCACGGATTCGTTTGACGCTCATCTCGAAGCCGAATTCGACATTGGCGAATCCAGCCGCCCCGCTGATCGGCGCCGCCGTCCGGTAATGCGGCGTGGCGGCGACAGGAATGTGCCCCTCGCCGGTCAGCATGCCCGAGGTGACGTCAAATCCGATCCAGCCCGCGCCCGGCAGGTAGACCTCGGCCCAGGCGTGCAAATCCGTGAAGTCGTTTTCGACCTCGCGTGGTCCTTCGACCGGGTCGATATCCGGGCGCAACTGGATCAGGTAGCCGGAGACAAAACGCGCCGCGAAGCCGAGATGCCGCAAGATCCGGATCAATAGCCACGCTGAGTCGCGGCAGGAGCCTGCGCCTGATCCCAGCGTTTCCTCAGGCGTCTGAACGCCCGGCTCCATCCTGATGATGTAGCGAATCTTTTTCTGCAGTTCGGCGTTCAGATCGACGAGGAAGTTGACGGTACTGCTCGCCTCCCGCCTGATGCCTGCGACGTAAGCGGCCAACAGCGGACCGGGCTCGGTGGTTGCGAGGTATGGCGCCAGTTCGGTCTTGAGATCGGCGTTATATTCGAACGGAAAACTGTCGGCGGATGGCTCGACAAAGAAATCGAACGGATTGATCACGGTCATCTGCGCCGAGAAATCAACCTCGATTTTCAGCTCATTGGCTTTCTCGGGGAATACGAAGCGGGCAAGCCAGTTGCCTTGCGGGTCCTGTTGCCAGTTCACGAAATGATTGGAGGGCGTCACCTTGAGCGAATAGCTCAGGATCGGAACCCGCGTATGGGGCGCCGGCCGCAGCCGGATGGTCTGTGGACCGAGGTCGATCGGGCGGTCGTATTTGTAGTGCGTGACGTGGTGAAGTGCGACGAAGATCGACACGAGAGGGGTGCTCCAGCAGCTTTTTTAAGCAGAACACCTGATCAGACCGACATCAAGCACTAACAACGGGCATCGGATGCCTACGGGCATGGCGGAATTAGCTGGTATTTCTCCGTCATGGCCGGGCTTGACCCGGCCATCCACGCCTTCCTCTGTTTCAGCGCACAAGACGTGGATGCCCGGATCAAAATTTGCTTGCAAATCAATCAGCAAACTATCGCAGGCAAAGTTGCTGCTCGGAAGGCGATCCTCACCGGAGGGTTACGAGAAGCTGATCGTCTTCAACGACCAGAATAAGCGGTAGATTTTTCACCCATGCCCCCCTAGTCCCGCCGCACAAAAGCAGCCGTGACATCACGCAGGAGTGGCGATTTAGTTCCGCAGAATGTGTGCAAAAGTGATCATAGAGGTCAATACGGGCCGGAAAACCAAAGGCAACTTCGTCCGCATCTATTCCAGACAGTGGCGAAGCCACGTCAGGTTTGTCCCGCAGCTGTCGGGCGGCCCCGTTTGCTGAGTACCCTCACAGACGGGGGCCGTTCCTTTTGACACCGTGTCGCGAGATATTCTGAAAGTACTTGAGCTTGGTTGTGCTCAACGTCGCGAGCCGAATAGAGAAGCGTAACCGGCCCCAGCTGGCAAATGCTGCGCAGCTGTTCTACTGCTGGATTGCGGTCGAGCTCTGCAAAGTAACGAGCACGGAATTGCTTCCAACGCTCGGTACGATGGTCAAACCATTTTCGCAATTCGGCGCTTGGCGCGACGTCCTTAAGCCAAGTTACCTCTCCTAGATTCTCTTTGCTAATCCCGCGGGGCCAAACACGGTCTACCAAAATGCGCCGCCCGTCAGTAGGCGACCGCTGCTCATAAACTCGTTTGATCTGCAAAGTTGCCATACCCGCGCCTAGGCTTCTGAGAAGGCATTCTATCGGCTCGAACAAGTCCGTTGATAGGGTCAAATCGGGCTTCGCTATTGCAACATCGAATAGTAGTCGATGTCGCAGATAGATCACTAGCGACACTTGACCCCGAGCTGCTCATTTCTGGTCTTCACCGACTAGCGGATATCCGCTTGGTCGTCCGGCATGTCTCAATAGTGCCATCGGGCGACAAACGCGAAGTTTGCCTTCAACAACCGCCATCGTTGCTGGGCCTTTAAGGTGGACAGCCGTCGGCCACCCATTTAGCGAACAGATCAATGCGGGATTGCGGCCATGGGCCTTCGCCCCTTGGCGGTGGCGGCGGCATGACGGCGCCGCCAATTCCACGAATGCGGTCGTAAATAGAGGCTGCGTGAGCTTTGACTTCATCATAGCTCGCCAGGTTGAACCCCTTCATCATCCCCTTGATGTCTCGCTCAGTAAAAAGCGGACGAATATCGGCTTGAAAGCTTGTGGTCATCGTGCCTCCTTTCGTGACTAGGGGAGAAGTTTCTCAGGCAAACCCGCAGGCGCGTTCAATTCACATGGGAGCGCAATTTATACCGAAGGCGATAGCGAGGATACAGAACCTTTCGAATTTTGGGATCAAGCAGCGGCCGCTTCCCTTTGGCGACGCGAACGTGATGTCGACGCTCACGTCCTTGAAGATAGTAAGGACCTGCGCGCCCTTCGAGCGATAAGCCCGTCATGCGTCCGGGGTTTGCCCAGTGGGACCGGCGCCGTTTTTACAGGGATGACTGCACAGAACTCACTCATCTAGTGAGCGCCAATCCCTCATACATTGATATAAGTAACATCTTCCCAACGTTGAATGGTCCAGGAGGCAGCGGGCGGAGATTGTGGGGTTGAGGGGACCGGTATCGTAAGGCGGAATTGTTGCGATATAGGTTGGCTAAATGACAGGTGACGCAGATGATCGGGAATGAAGCCCAGCTCAAGCGGAGCGAATTCTACCTCAGCGAAAGTCAGCGAAGCAGCTTGGCAGGAACGTTCTCGTGGCAGTTGGGTACGGCCGAGTTGATTTTCTCTGAGCAACTGCATCGCATCTTCGAGTTTGAGCCCAACACCGATCCGACTTTTGCGATGATAGCCGAGCGTGTTTATCCAGACGACATCCCCGTCCTAGCCGATGTTCACGCGCGGGTGCGGGGAAGTGTCGACAATCAGGATTGCGAGATACGGCTGCAAATGCCTGATGGTCGGTTAAAGTGGATAAGACTTTTCGCTCGTGTGAATCGCCATGACAATGGCCAAGAGGAATGTGTCGGTGCGGTCCTGGATGTCACGGAGCGCCGACTTGCCGCACGTCGCCGGTAGCAGGTATTGAACCGCGTCCGGCCGCAGCGTGTAGAGCAACGCGAAGATAAAATTCAGCGCTATTACAAAAACGAAGGCCGTTTGCGCAAAGGCGGGCCACGGTGCCGCGACCAATAGGTGGTAGCGATCGTAGGTCGCAGCGGGCCACGCCGCTCGATGACGTTTGCGGCCTGGATGAACAAGGTTCTGAGATACTTGCTCCCGCGCTTGGAGATGCGACCCAGGATGGATCGACCACCTGTACTGTACTGGCGTGGGACGAGACCAAGCCATGCGCCGAAGTCTCGCCCGCGCTCGAATGCCTCGCCGGTGCCAATGTTCGCGACAGAGTAAATGCATGGAACGGATCAATGAGCGCATTCAGAGTCTGGTGGCACTAATGGTTGCTGGTCAACCTGTCCGTTAATGAGACCAAAGATGCGTGCGTATTCCCATCAAGGCCACGGCCCGCGAGCCGATCAAGCAGGCCGGATACATATCAGCGACTTCCGCTATCCACGCGCAACCTCTATTGCAAAACGCAGCCGGTCCATACATTCGTGCCACGAGCAGGCATCAGCCTTTGGAGGAATCTTCGCGATCGGACGCTGGACCTTTGTATAACAGGGGCTCAGGCGTCTTCAGTGCGCCCGAGAAATCAGCAGTTCGTCGACCTTTTTTCCTGACCTTAGTTGTGCCCTGACCCAGTGCGGCTGCTTCCCTCGACCAGACCAAGTTTCAAAGGGCCTCTCCGGATTGCGATATTTTGGATGAACCTTCGGATAAGCTCGACGCACCTTTTGTTCGTGCTCGATGCGTCCGTCGAGACGAGCCAAGCGATTTTCTAGCTTTTGCTTTTCAGCGTCCAATTTCATTGACAGGATCGCACACACTTCCTCGTGCAGCGTCCAAAGTTGGTCCGCGGACATCATTTCGAACTTTCTATTTTTCATGTTGGCCTCCCCGCCGATGCCACTCGCATCGCCAACCGCCACTCGATCATGGCTCTGTTCGGCTCCCGAGGAGTGTTCAATATTGCTCCACCATTCAAAAATAGTCGGCGAAAGAAGCGGCGGCTTTCTGGCCGACATTCGTCCAATTTCTGACCTGCCGATTGTCCGTCCGGGTCAAAAGCCTCACTTCGACCGCGCGTCGTTAACTTTCGCGGTAGGGACGCGAGTTACCTCGCGCCCCCCGCACAGATCCGTACGGGCCCAATTCGGGCATACGGCTCCCACCTTGGGTGTCTGACGGCGAAGCGACTTTCTGGCCACGGATGA
>NZ_JBEKRB010000005.1:0-160224 GCF_049519115.1 Bradyrhizobium sp. | reverse complement strand
GGTGGTATTCGCATCGATTCAGGAGCGGATGCGATAAGGCCGGCGCCAGGAGAACGACTATTCATGTTCGCAATGTCCGCCAGAGGCCGGTCGACTGCAATCAAATTTGCCGCCTTCCAGCTTCACAAAATCTGAACCAGTGGCGGATTTTGCATTTGCTTCAATGCCAGCCGAATATCTTCGAGACTGACGCTCGAATTCGAGCCGGGTGGCGGCTCGTTACACCGTCAAGATCGGCGCACCGGCTGGATCAGGAATCCAGAACCTACGTCGTCATTATCTGTTCCCGCTCTGATCGATTGGCTGGCTAGGATATGTCCAACAGTGGCTTAATCGAAAGGAGCTGGCGGTGCACATTCTTAGGAAATCTGCCGCGATGGCGGTGCTTCTTGCGCTCACATCCGTGTCAGTGAAGGCGGACGAGAAGGTCAAATATGTCCTCGATTGGTTCCCGGCCGGTTATATCGGCTTTGCGTATGTCGGCATCAAGCAGGGCTACTTCAAGGAAGAGGGCCTCGACGTCACCGTTGAGATCGGCCGGGGTGGATCGGACGCGGTGGCGCGCGTCGCTGCCGGCACCGACGATTTCGGGGCGGCATCGCTCAGTTCGTTGATGAACGCCGCAGCCAACAGCCCAGGGCTGCCGGCGAAGGCTGTGCTCGCCATCTACAGCAAGTCGCCGGACGCGATCGTAACCCGCGTTGGATCGGGCATCGAATCGATCAAGGATCTCGATCGGAAGTCGCTCGCGACCGCGACATTCTCGGGGTCCAACCAGGTCTGGCCGTTGATGGCCAAGCGCAACCAACTCAATCCTGACAACGTGAAATTTCTGAAGGTCGATAATAACGCCCTCGGCCCGATGCTGGCGACCGGCAAGGTCGATGCGGTGATCTCTTGGGTGACCAGTGTGCCGCTATATTCAAAGCTGGCTGAAGAGTCCGGCGCCAAACTGAAGACGATTCCGTGGTCTAATTACGGGTTGTCTGGCTACAACTGGTCGCTGCTCGCTTCGGACAAGATCATCAAGGAGCGTCCGGAAGTCGCCAAGAAGTTTGTGCGCGCGTTCAAGAAGAGCGTCGAATTCGCGCTCGCGCATTCGGACCAGGCCGGCAAGGACGTCCACGAGCTGGCACCCGATACCGATGCGGCGACAAATACCGTGGAACTGGAAGCGATGAGGCCGCTTGTCGACAACGAGATTTCCAAACGAACGGGCTTCGGCAATTTTGATCCGGCGCTGGTTACCGAGACCTGGAAATGGGTGGCAGCTTCGCAAGACTATCCCGAAAGCAAGCTCAATCCCGAGAGCGTCGTCGACAGTTCGCTTCTTAGATAAGTATTTTGAAGGGCGGCGGAACAGTGTTTCTGCCGCCGCTCACCTATTAAATCCCGGTACGGGTTTGCGCATCAGAGGCGGGCGCCATTCCGACAAAACGAATTCCGGTTGAAGGCTCAACGAACCTTGAACGGTTCCTTTGTCGGAACCCCCATTGATTTTCCTAATAGATCATCCGCCTCTTAATCAGCGGCTCTGTCGGAATGTCTTCACGCGAACGCCTACGAAGAAGTATCGACTTCGCGACGGATTGAGAAGATTCCGCCAAGCGGGGCAGGCTGGGCCCATGGTTGTCCGCTCATACTTCGTGGTAAGGAATGACCTTCACCACTTAGCAGCCGAGAACGTGAGTGAAGATCCATCGCGAGACGCGGATCGGAGGGCAACGAGGCAAGCTCGTTCGCGACGTTCTGGCCGACGCGGCGAACTCCGATAGTTTCTATGCCGACCTTATCGACGAGCATCTATTGAGAGCTTGGTGGCGTAAGACCATTGATGAGCTGATCGAAACAGGCAAAATCAACCGGCAGAATCGTGGCCATGCGCTCCGGGCCTGGGCGACCGCTCGGAAGCGCGACAAGATTTTCGGTTCGCGTCTGCCCAAAATTCCGGATTTCGCTCCGCAAACGCGCAGCCTGATCGAGGCATTGCTCGCGCACAAGCTGATCCAGGAAGGGGGTCATGATGCCGATGGCCGGATCGTCTACCGCGTTACTGACAATGGCCATGCAACTGGAATGAAAAGCCTTGTACCACGTATGACTCGGCCTGCCGCGGAAGCTCTGTTACGGGAGGCACTTGAACGCGTCGCCAAGATCAACCGAGATGGTGAGTTACTCCACTACATCACGGAAGTGCGGGTGTTCGGATCCTATCTCACCGACAGCGACGATCTCGGCGACCTCGATATCGCAATCAAACTCGAACGAAAGCGGGTCAAGGGTGATTGGGTCAAGGCGGCCGGAATCCTCGCGGACAAGAGCGGCAAGACCCTAAGCTTCTTCCAGAAGTTGGTTTTTCCAGAAACGGAGGTGCACCGTCGGATTAAGAACCGGCTGAACCGCATTTCGCTGCACGAGACAAGCGAGCTAGACCAGAACCCGGAAATGGGCGGAAAGATCGTCTACAGTTTCACGCCGCCTGTGGATCAGCGCGTCTTTTGAGGCGAATATTACGACATAAATTAATACAAGTATCGCGTGTACCCTCCGTCGGCCTTAGACGTGGTGGGGCGCGCTTCCATCTCGAAGGTTCGCGCGAGATGCGGCCATCAAAACCTTACAGCCCGGTAGCGTTAGTTGCCTGACACCAAGTGCGTATGACCGCGTATGTCTCCGGTTCAAACACAGAATTTCCGGGTGAAAATAACACCGAGTTGGCTGAGCACGGAGGCAGTGGGTGACGGTTGGCGCTGTGTGGAGCGACTTTTTGTACCGTCCAGAAACGCTATGCCCCCGTTGTGCCCCAGCTTTTCCTGGGCACACCCTCGGGGAAGCAGTTCATTTAGTCGTTGATTATCGAGGCCTAATGGTGAGCGCACAAGGGATCGAACCTTGGACCTCTCCCGTGTGAAGGGGGTGTGGCGGCGCCCAGGTGCCGGCCTTCCGCCGGAGCTGCCAGGTTTTGGCCTGCGCGTCTTCACGTCCGGCACCACTATCGATCGGCTGACCGCTCGTGCCGCCTCAAAAATACGCCGCCGGGCTCGAAATATCGTGTCCCGCCGGCGCCTGTTTACTGAGCCCCTGAAATCCTCAGCATCAACAAGCGAGCAGCGTCCCCGCCGATCCGATGTGAGCTAGTTCACAATCGGCTCATTCTCCCGAACGGGCGCCGGACTTGGGTCATACGCCTGATCAATGCGGGCGAACACGAAAGCAGCGGAGCCCCGTCCCAAGAGGAAGCTTTTGCACACCCTGGACCCGCGACGCCGAGGCATAGTCCGTCGCGGAAGCACCCTAGGCGGCTCCTATCACGAAAATTTCAAGTGCCTCGAGCAAGGTACTGGCGTGCTGGTTCCATCTTCAAAGGTGGGGCGGTTGGTGGGGCGGAAGGGGAAGTTTGGCTCGATTTCCGCATAAAAATTGGGGGCGCGGCTGGCATCACCACAGCCACGCCCCCACATCGCCGGTCAATGGGGCAGGGGGGATAACCGGCTGCTGAAAAGACGCGCAGGCCTTTGGATCGTTCCAGCCGGGTCTGGCCTTTTTTCAGATTTTTTCACGGCCACTTTTTGTAGCTCAAATGGCTAATTTTTAGAAACTTTGGGGTTTCGACCGCGTTGATGTCTGACCAAATAGGTCTCAGACCGCGGGACAAGAAATGTCACGGCTCACAACGGGGATATCGGGCGCCATCGCCCTCGTGCTGATTTCCGGCGCGGCACAATTTGCCTTGGGCCGGGATTTGGGAATGTCGCCTGTCGATCAGCTGTCGTCCGGCTCTCCAGCAGCGGACGCATCCGCGGTCAATCGCGGCGCCAAAACGGACCGCGCGACGGGGCCAGCGGGTTCCCCCGCTGTCACGCGAACGGTTTCGTTGAAACTGAGCGGTTTCTCGGACACCACCTTCCTGCTTCGTGTTCCCGTGACATCCGCGACTCCCACCGCAGTGTCGGCGACGGCCAAGCGAGTTGCGCCCAAGCCGGCAGTGGCATGCGAGCCCATGGTCAGCGTGTTGACCGAAGTTGCCAAGCAACTCGAGCCGGGCCGCTGCGTCACCTGATCGACGCTTTATTTGATCGATAATCCGATTACTCGGCTGGCGCTTCGTGTGAGGCGGGACGGTTGGCGAGCAATCCCAAAGCCAATCCGCCGACGGCCAGAATCGGGACCAGCTTCTTGATGCCAATCGCGCGAACCACCTGAAGGGCAGTGGCCATCATGACCGGATCGGCGAGAGCCGTGTGCAATGCCGATTTTGCCGTTTCCTTTGCCTCTTGCCGGGCCTGCCGCTTCCGCACGGTGTACACGGCGATTCCGATCAGTGCGATGGCAAGGAAAATTCCCGCACCGGTCAGACAGGCTTGGATCGGGCCGTAGTTTTGCAGCACATAGACAAAGGCGGCCGCGCAGAGGAAAGCGATCGTGACCAAAAAGGCAAACGCGATCGCGGCGGCGAGTGAGGTCATTCTGATGGCCACACCCGTCGAGTCCTTGATGTCGTCGATCATGCGCCTCAACATCTGCCCGCCTCGCTCGTTGTTAGCAGCGTCAATTCTGACCTGCGCCAAGTCTTACTGCGCCATCCTACCTGCGCCAAGTCACGCCGATCAGGAAGCCAAGCCCAAGCGCCAAGCCGACGGTCGCAAGCGGACGCTCGGTTATGACATTCTCCAGCGTTTCTTCCACCGATGCGGCCGCGTCCTGGGCGGCGCCCATCATGGCGCTTGAGCGTTCGGAAAGGTCGTCGACGACCGAATCGACGTTGGCGCGGGCATTCTTGTAGCCGCGGCGCGCCTGCTTGCTTGCCGTGCCCGCGAGCGTGTTGAGCGCGTCGGTGATTTGATCGGCGAGGGCGCCGATATCGTTTTTCACGCTGGTCACATCCTTCTCCAGCCGTTCATAGGTTGCTTTGTCTGTCATGTCCTGCATCCCCATTTCACCGTTGATACTCGGCATCAAAAACTCCCGGTGGTGAGATTGATATCGGGAGAAACGTTTGCGGCTTCGGTAAGTTCCAGACGTGAAACCGACAGCCACCGAAATGGTTTACGGTAGCTGCGGCCCATTCGATGACGACAAATGATCGCGAAGGATCAACGCCACGATCAAAAGTGGCGACGACAGAAAGCCGCCCATCGGGCCCCACAGCCAGGTCCAGAATGCCAGAGAGATAAAGACCGCGAGCGCGTTCAACTCCAGCCGGCGTCCAATGATGGTCGGCGTGATGAAATGACCTTCGAGAAACGTAAGCCCAACGAAGGCAAGCGGTGCGATCGACGCTCCCCCAATCGTCGAAAAGGCGACCAGCCCGACCAGTGCCAGGACCGCAAACATCGCAACCGGCCCGATGATGGGCAGATAATTCAGCGTCGCCGCAAGCGCGCCGAGCCCGGCCGGATTCGGCATGCCCGCGGCCCAGCAGATCAGCCCGGTCGCGGTACCCACGCCCATGTTGATCAGTGTCACCGTCAGCAAATAAGAGCCGAGATGTTCTTCGATCGCATTGAGGCTTCGCAGGACCCGCAGCCGCGAGTCGTGGCCGGTGAAGGTCATGATCAGGGCGCGCCGCAGGTCGCGCCAGCTGGCTATGAACAGAATGAGTGTTGCGAAAAAAAGCAGGAATTCGGTGAAGGTCGGCGACAGGAATTCCAGCGTCGGTTGCACCCATTCGAGTTTTGGCACCTGAAACGGCGCGGGCGGCAGCGCGTCGGATCCTCCGACCATGCCCTGGAGATCCCGCCACAGCGCTAGCGGCCGGTCGAATATATAGAGCTTGTCCTTTAGCCGGGCGCCGAGTTCGGGCAGCCGCGTGCTCCATTCCATCAGTGGCGATGAAATCAGACCGATGACGAAGGTGACGCCGGCGCCGACCGCGCTCACGATCAGCACGGCCGAAAGCGCGCGAGGGATACGATGGCGCTCAAGAAATCCGGCCGCCGGCGACAACATGGTCCCGATCACGAACGCCGCCACGATCGGCAGGAAGAAGGCTTTGGCGGCCCAAAGAACAGCAACAACGGTGATGATCAGCAGAGAGATCAGCGCGAAGGCGATGATCTCGGAGCGGCGAATGGTTCGCGGTGACTCGCTACCGCTATCGGGAGGTCGGGCACCAACGTCGTCCCTTGTCAGCACACGCTCGTTGGGTACCACACGCAAACGGCTCTCCCCGCGGCTTGCCGCGCGGCATCGCGACCAAAAAGTTTGATGCAGACCCAAAGCGCTACGCCACGAAAAGTTCCGACGCGCAGATGTGAATCCTCTCGTTCTTGACAGCGACAATATGGCCGCGAGCGGCGGAGGAACCCGGAACGTGTCCCGGCGTTTGTGCTTACGTAACTCGCATCTCCCGATGCGCAGCAAAAGCGGGGCAAGTCATGTCACAGCAAACCGAACAAACGGAGCGACCGGCGCGCAGGCAACGGGCGATGACGGTCAATACGCTCTTCGTCACGGGCATGCTTTCCTTGACGCCGTTGGCTCTTTCAAGTCCGGCAAGCGCGCAGGCGCTCGGCTATGCATCGGCGCCGCTGTCGGCGTTTCCGTCGGATGACGCAGCGGCCACGCCAGACGATTCCGCCGAAGGTGCGGCCGGCGCCCGCGTGCTTCCGGAGCGGCTGCGCCGAACCACGGTTGCGCTCAATACGGATGAGGCGCCGGGCACCGTTATCATCGATACCGGCAACACCACGCTCTACTACGTGCTCGGTCAGGGCCGCGCGATCCGCTACGGCGTCGGCGTCGGCCGCGAAGGCTTCACCTGGTCGGGCGTGCAAACCATCACGAACAAGGCAGAATGGCCGGATTGGCATCCGCCGGCGCAGATGATCGCCCGCCAGCCCTATCTGCCGCGCTTCATGGCGGGTGGTCCGGGCAATCCGCTCGGCGCGCGCGCCATGTATCTAGGCTCCAGCGACTACCGCATTCACGGCACCAACGATCCCACGACCATCGGCAAGTTCGTTTCCAGCGGTTGCATCCGGCTGACCAATGAAGACGTGACCGACCTGTTCGGCCGCGTCAGCGTCGGGACGAAGGTAGTGGTGCTGCCGAAAAACGCCGCCCATCTCGCGGCGCGGCCCATCGCCGGAGGCGAGGTGGCGTCAGTCACGCCGCAACCTCGCGCCGAGGTGACGACGCCTCCCTCGGGACGCCGGGCGGTAAACCTTTCAATGTCCTCGCTGTACTAAAGAAAAGTGCCTGGCTTGGATTGACCTTGGAGACGAAGCCGCATGGGCATGGCTAAGGGCAAGATGGCATTGGGCGGCATAGCCGCCTTGGTCGCGGTGGCGATGTCGCCGTCGGCGCAGGCCGGGGATTTCCTATCCACTCTTTTTGGCGCGTTCGGCGTGCACCGGCCGCAGCCGCCGTCGATGACGCCGATGCCTTACGGTGGCGAGGAAACCACGGCTTTTCCTCCTGACGGCCAGCCCGCGCGCCCGCGCGCCTATGGCGGCGGAGGACAAGCCTATTGCGTGCGTACCTGCGACGGGCGCTATTTCCCGATCTCGAGCGCCGGCAATCAAAGCCGTGCCGCGTCGTGCAACAGTTTTTGCCCGGCGAGCGAGACCAAGGTGGTCTATGGCGGCAATATCGACAACGCCGTCACCGAGAGCGGCAAATCCTATTCCGAGTTGCCCAACGCGTTTCGCTATCGCGACGATCTCGTTGCCGGCTGTACCTGCAACGGCAAAGACCCGGTCGGTCTTGCGGAAGTGAAAATCGAAGACGATCCGACGTTGCGCCGGGGCGATATCGTCGCCGGGCCGAACGGGTTGATGGTGGCCGGTCGCAGCGTCGATCGGCGCGGCGCGGCGCTCGATCTTTCCCCCGCGCCGGATTCGATACGGTCGCGTTACCGGCGGGTGCCGGTCGTCGCCTCGCAATAGCGCGGGCCGCGCGATTTCAGGCCGCGCGGATTTTCCGCAGGAATTCGGTGACCTGATTGCTCAGATCGAGACCCTGCGTCTCCAGAGTTTCCGAGGCCTGTTTGACGTTTTGCGCAACGGTGGCCGCGGCATCCGCGTCGGCTTTGACGCCCGCGATGTTTTCGGAAACGTTTCGGGTGCCTTGCGCGGCGTACTGGGTGTTGCGCGAGATTTCCTGGGTGGCGGCGCCTTGTTCTTCGACCGCGGCGGCAATGGCGGTTGCGACCTCGTTGACCTCGCCGATGATGCCGCCGATTCCCTTGATCGCCTCGATGGCCTCGCCGGCCACTTTCTGAATGTCGGCGATCTGCTCGGAGATTTCTTCCGTTGCCTTGGCGGTCTGGCTCGCCAGCGATTTGACCTCGGAGGCCACCACGGCAAAGCCCCGGCCGGCTTCGCCGGCACGTGCGGCCTCGATGGTCGCATTCAGTGCCAGCAGGTTGGTCTGGGCGGCGATGGAGTTGATCAGGCCGACCACCTCGCCGATTCCGGCGGCGGTCTTTGCCAATCCCTGCACCGTGTCGTCGGTCTCCCGCGCCCTGGTGACGGCGCGACTGGCGATTCCGGCGGCGTGCGAGGCCTGGCGGCTGATGTCGCCGATCGAAGCGCTCAACTCGTGCGACGCCGAGGCGACGCTCTCGACGTTCATCGAGGCCTCGCCGGAGGCCTTCTCCGCGATCTTTACCCGCGAATTGGTCTGCTCCGAGACCTTCGACAGGTCCGAGGACGTCCCCCGCATCCCGTTGGAGGCGTCGTTCAAGCGGTCCAGCGTCTGGTGCACCTGGCTTTCGAACTCGCCGACATAACCTTCGATGGCCCGTTGCCGTGCGGCCGAGCCGGCGTTGCGCTCACGTTCCTGCTGCTCGATCCTGAGTTTGTCGGTGGCCTGCTGCTTGAAGGTTTCGAGCGCACCGGCCAGCGCCCCGATCTCGTCGCGGCGCTGCGCGTATCCGGTATCGACGCTCAGGTCGCCCGATGCCACGCTCAGCATGGCATCGCGCATGATGTGCAGCGGACGGATGATGCGGCGCGTCACCGCGATCATGGTGCCGCAGGTCAAGACGATGGCGGCCGCGAGCAGGACAAGTTGCAGCACAAGCAGGCGCTGGGCGCTGGCGTGCTGAGCAGCGGCATAATCCCTGGCGATATCAAGCGCGCGCTCGGCGACCGCAACAATGCTGGTCATATGCTGGACCGAGAAGGGATTCCACTCGTTGGCCTTCATTTCCGGCTTGTCGCCGTTCACCAGCGCATTGATCAGCCGATCGCGCTGTCCGAGAAATTGCGGGTCGAAATAGGCGGACTTGGCGTCCGCCATCGCCTGGATGAAGCCGGGCGGCATTTCGGTCGAAGCCGCGACGGTCTGCAGCGCGTTCCAGGCGGCTTCGGTGCCGCCGACGAGCTTGGTGTAGGTCTGGCGGACATCCGGGGTCATGCTGCCGGCCGCAAGCCCGTTCGATACCAGGAGCGACGCTTCGCCGGCGGTGTTCCTCATCAGCCACGCGAGCTGCTTGATCATCAGCATTTGGTCGATGACCGGGTCGTCGTGATTCACGGCCGCAGCGACCTTGGTCGAAATCTTGTCGAGGGTTTCGACCAGCGCTGCCGTATTGTCCATGAACTCCTTGCCGAGTTCAGGCCGTCGTGAAGCCTTCGGTTTGTTCAGCGCGCTCCACGATTCGGTCTCCAGCACGACGAACGCATCGATCAGCCGTTTCAACTCGGGAAGCAGCGCCGCGCGATCGGAAAAATCCATCCCCGCGGCCGTCTGGTTTGCCGAGCGCATTGCAGCCAGTTCGGCGTCGCGGACATCGCGCATATAGTTCTGCATGCTCGACGGCAGAACCGCATCTTCCTTGAGGTTGCGGCTGGTGGCGGAGCGGTCGCTGCGAAGATTGTGCAGGGCCTTGAAAAGGCCCGAGGAGGCATCCGAAACCAGCAGGATCCGGCCGGTCACCGCGAGCCGCCCCCAGGAATTCCAGGCGCTGACGCTGAGCAGCCCCGTCATGCAGAGGGCCATCAAAACGATGACCGACTTGATCAGCGAAGACACCGTGAACCGGTCGAGCATGACAACCCCCAAGCAAAGCCCTCCCACATAGCCAAAAAAGGGTAAAGATTTAGACAGCGGCACTGCCGCTATCGGGGTGAAAGCGTTGATGCGGCTGGTGTATTTGTAGGCAGTTCCGTACAAGGAACCTGCAGGGCGGTCTGCGCGTTGAGGCTGCACCGCCAACGTTCTCGCGTGTATCAGGGGAAATTACATGCTCATCAGTGCGCTTGTGACCTTTCTGGTCGTCATTCTGATTTTATATCTCGTTAACCTGTTGCCGCTCGACGGCCGCGCCAAACAGATCGTGCGCATCATCGTGATCATCCTGGGCGTGCTGTCGCTGCTCAAATATATCGCGGTGTTCTAGCGCCTGGTCGTCTCGGCTTCCCATGAAAAAGACGCGGCAATGCAGGCTGTGTGGAAACGAGAGGCTCCGGTGATCCTGGGCCTCTTTTTTCATTTTTAGGGTCAGGCGAGCCTGATCTTGAGGCTTTGCGGGCCGATGAGATTAATGACCCGCATGATGTTGTAGACAAGAACGCTGAAGGCGGCTTCAGTCTTGACGTTGGTAAGGCCTCGGGTGAGGAACCTGCCGCCAGCCGTCATCCGCTTGATGGTTCCGAACGGGTGTTCAGCGGCGCATCGCCGCTGCCGCATGAGGTGTGGGCTTCGACGCGGGTCCTGAACCAGTCGTCCACATCCTTGTGGATCTGGTCCTTGGCGAAACCATAACGCTGCTGCAATTTGCCTTCGAGCTGTTCGCGGCGGCCTTCGATCACGTTGAGGTCGTCATCGGTGGGTTTGCCCCACTTCTCCTTCGCCTTGCCCTTGATCTGTTTCTAGTTACCTTCGACAATCCATCGTCGTCTCCTCCGTTGAGAAAACGACGTAACGACTGCGATGGCCGATCGTTCCGGAAACAGCCGCGCTCAGCCTGCCGCCTTGGCCTCGCGGCGCCGCGCGGTGAGAATGTATTCGGTGTAGCCGTTCGGCTGCTCGCGTCCCTTGAAGACGAGATCGCAGGCCGCCTTGAAGGCTGTGCCGTCGAAGGCCGGCGCCATCGGCCGGTAGAGCTTGTCGCCCTTGTTCTGGCCGTCCACCACCACGGCCATGCGCTTGAGCGAATCCATCACCTGCTCCTCGGAGACAACGCCCTGAAGCAGCCAGTTCGCCAGATGCTGGCTTGAGATGCGCAGGGTCGCGCGGTCTTCCATCAGGCCGATATCGTGGATATCCGGCACCTTCGAGCAGCCAACGCCCTGATCGATCCAGCGCACCACGTAACCGAGAATGCCCTGGCAATTGTTGTCGATCTCCTGACGCACATCATCAGGCGCCCAGTTCGATTTCGAGACCGGGATGGTGAGGATGTCGGACAGTTTGGCGCGGGGGCCGCCCTTGGTGAGTTCCTGCTGGCGCGCCAGCACATTGACCTGATGATAATGCAGCGCATGCAGCGTCGCCGCGGTCGGCGACGGCACCCACGCCGTGGTGGCGCCGGCCTGCGGATGCGCAATCTTTTGCGTGAGCATATCCGCCATCATGTCGGGCGCCGCCCACATGCCCTTGCCGATCTGCGCATGGCCCGGCAGGCTGTCGATCAGGCCCATGTCGACGTTCCAGTCCTCATATGCCTTGATCCAGGGCTGCGCCCTCATGTCGTTCTTGCGGATCATGGGGCCCGCTTCGATCGAGGTATGGATTTCGTCGCCGGTACGATCGAGGAAGCCGGTATTGACGAAGAAAATGCGCTTCAAGGCTTGCTGGATGCAGGCCTTGAGATTGACGGTGGTGCGGCGTTCCTCGTCCATGATGCCGACCTTCAAAGTATTTTCCGGCAAGGACAGCATCATTTCGACGCGCGCGAACAATTCGCAGGTCAGCGCCACTTCATCCGGCCCGTGCATCTTCGGCTTCACGATGTAGACCGAGCCGGTGCGGCTGTTTTTCAGCTTGGTGTCGCCCTTGACGTCGTGGATCGCGAGCAGGCCGGTGACGGCAGCATCGAGCAGACCTTCCGGAATCTCTTCGCCGGCAGCATCGAGCACCGCATCGGTAAACATGTGGTGGCCGACATTGCGGATCAACAATAAGCTGCGTCCGTGCAGCTTGAGCTCCTTGCCTTCCGGCGTCGTATAGACGCGATCCGGATTGAGCGCGCGCTTTAGCGTCTTGCCGCCCTTCTCGAAGTCGGCCGACAACGTGCCGTTCATCAGGCCGAGCGTGTTGCGATAGACGAGCACCTTGTCCTCGGCGTCAACCGTTGCGACGCTGTCTTCCATGTCGAGGATGGTACTGACGGCTGCCTCCAGAATCACATCCGCGACGCCGGCGGAATCGTCCTTGCCGATCATGTGGCTGCGGTCGATCTTGATCTCGATATGCAGTCCGTTGTTGACGAGAAGAATGGCCGAGGGTGCTGCGGCATCGCCGCTAAAGCCTGCGAACGGATCGTTGGATTTCAGCGCCGTGGCGTTGCCGCTCTTGAGTTTGACCGCGAGCTTGCCGCTGATGACACTGTAAGAAACCACGTCGGTATGGCTGCCGGTGGCGAGCGGCACGGCGGAATCGAGGAAGGTCTTGGCTTTCGCAACCACCTTGTCGCCGCGTGCCTTGTTGAAGCCTTTGCCGGCTTCGCTCGGGTCATGCGGGATCGCATCGGTGCCGTAAAACGCGTCGTAAAGACTGCCCCAGCGCGCGTTCGCAGCATTCAGCGCGTAACGCGCATTGGTCAGCGGCACTACGAGCTGAGGTCCGCAAATCTTGCCGATCTCCTCGTCGACATTGACCGTCTCGACCTTTTGGGTCGAAGGTTCCGGCAGGAGATAGCCGATCTCCTTCAGAAAGCCCGTGTAGGCGCCGAGATCCAGCGGCTTGCCTTTATTGGCGCGGTGCCAGCCGTCGATCTTGGCCTGCAACGTGTCGCGGTACGTCAGTAGTTCGCGGTTCTTCGGCGCCAGATCGCGCACAATGCCGGCAAGTCCGGCCCAAAACGCGTCGGGCGCAATCCCGGTTTTCGGGGCGGCCTCTTTGGCGATGAAATCAAACAGGACGGGCGCAATCTTCAATCCGTGGGCGTCGATACGTTTCATGATGGATTTTTCTCGCGAGAGGCAGCGCCGGAGGGCGCCGTCTTTAAGGGATTTTCGAGGCAAAAAACGCGCCAGCAGGGCGCGAGCGTTCGACGGCCTTTTAGCGCCAAAGCGTACCCCAAGAAAGCCCTTGAATACCTTATGACGCCGTTATGCGCGGCTTAAATATTGGCTGCGAGATCAATGACTTCGTCGAGCAGGACGCCGGTCGTCACCAGCATGTGTTCGATCACCCCGGCGGCCTCGCTGACCGAGCCTGTCGAGGTATCGATGACCAGTTCGCTATCGAGCGGCGGTTCGTAGTCGTTGCCAATACCGGTGAATGCCGGCAAGCCCCCTGCACGGGCCTTGGCGTAATGCCCCTTCGGATCGCGGCTCTCGCAAATTTCAGCCGGGGTAGCGACGTAAATCTCGCGGAATGCGGTGTCGGCGATCTGGCGGGCGCTGGCGCGGTCTTCGCGCGAGGGCGATACTGCGGCGACGATGGCGATGTGTCCGTTGCGTGCCAGATGGGTGGCGACTTCGGCAAGCCTTCGAATATTCTCGCTGCGGGCGCTCGCCGAGAAGCCAAGGTCGCGGTTGAGGCCTGCGCGCAAAGTGTCGCCGTCGAGCAGGATCGGCGAGCCGCCCCTGCCGAACACGACGCGTTCAAGCGCCCGCGCTAGCGTCGATTTGCCGGAGCCGGGCAATCCTGTCAGCCAGACCACGGCGCCATGATGGTGATTGCGCGCCGCGCGTTCGTCCGGACGCAACGCCGATTCCACCGGCACGATATCGATCGGCACCGCGCGTTGTCCGGCATCCACCGACAGCACCAGGCCGCCGCCCGCGATGCGACCCTGGACCTCGATGACCAGCCGACCGGTCCTGGCATTATCGGTATGGGCATCGGCGGCGACCGGCTGCGCCAACGCGATATCGACTTCGCCGACATGGTTGCGGGCGATCGATCGGGTCTCGACGCTTGCGAGGTCACCGGGGTCGACGGCCTTCTCGATCGCAACAACGCTGGCGCGGCTCTCGCGCGTGCCAAGCCGCACCAGGATTTGCTCGCCTTTGCCAAGCGGCTTGTCGTGCAACCAGAAAATGCGCGCGTGGATTCGTCGTGTTTCGCGCGGGGCCGATCCGGTGTGAGCGATGACATCGCCGCGTTCGACAAACAGTTCGCGATCGAGCGTGATGCCGACCGAGCGGCCCGCGGTCTGGAGCCCTTCGATCGGCGTCACCGGCCAGCTTTCGACGCTCTTGATCTTCGCAATCTTGCCGGCGGGCAGAATGACGATCTCATCGCCGCGCGCAAGGTGGCCGGATTCGATCCGGCCGGCGACGATGCGGCGATCGTCGAACTTGTAGATCGCCTGCACCGGCAGGCGCAATGCAAGCTGTTCCGGTGGCCGTGCCGGTTCGAGCTGATCGAGCGCATCGACCACTGTCGGACCGTCGTACCAACTGGTCCGAGGCGATCGCGCGGCGACGCCGTCGCCGTCACGGGCGGAAATCGGAATCACGGCGAGCGGCGTGACGCCAAGACCGGTCAGATGCGTGGAAATCTCGTCACGAATCTCGGCAAAGCGCGCGGCGCTGAATTCGACCCGGTCCATCTTGTTGACGACGACCGCGACCTGTTTGACGCCGAGAAGATGCAGGAGATAGCCGTGGCGTCGGGTCTGGTCACGCACGCCTTCCAACGCATCGACGATCAGAAGCGCGCCGTCGGCCTGGGCGGCGCCGGTGATCATGTTGCGCAGGAATTCGGCGTGGCCGGGCGCATCGATCAGCACCACCTCGCGCGAACGGGTGCGGAAACGAATTTGCGTCGTGTCGATGGTGATGCCCTGGTCGCGCTCGGTTTGCAGCGCGTCGAGCAGGAACGACCACTCGAACGGCATGCCTCGCCGTGCACTGACCGCTTTCAGCATCTCGAGCTTGCCTTCGGGCAAGCTGTCGGTTTCATGCAGCAGCCGGCCGACCAGTGTCGATTTGCCGTGATCGACATGGCCGACGATGACGATGCGCACCTGCGGACGAGTGGTTCCGTTTGGCGTCGCCGACGGCTCAGTTGAGATCGTCATATTCATGCGGGGTCTCGAAACAGTACTGTTTACAGATAGCCCGCAACGCGTAGTCGCTCGAAGGCGTCTTCGGTCTCGTGGTCGAGCGCGCGTCCCGAGCGCTCCGGCACCTGGGTGCGCTCGAGCTCGATCAGGATTTCTTCGATGCTTGAGGCGGTCGAATCGACCGGAGAAGTGATGTCGGAATCGCCGAGCGAACGATAGCGCTTGCCGTCTTTGGCCAGATAAAGCGGAATGATCGGGATATTTTCGCGCTTCGTATAGGCCCAGACGTCGGCTTCGGTCCAATGCAGGATCGGATGAATACGCAAATGTGCGCCCGGGGGCGGCGAGGCGTTGAACTGGTCCCAGAATTCCGGCGGCTGGTCGCGAACGTCCCATCCGCCCTCAGTGCCGCGCGGCGAGAACACCCGCTCCTTGGCGCGCGTGGCCTCTTCGTCGCGGCGAATGCCGGCGATCAATCCGTCGAAGCCGTATTTGGCGAGCGCAAGTTTGAGGCCTTCGGTCTTGCGGGCCGCCGAGCGCGCCGCCGGCGGCAAGGTCGGATCGATGGCGTCGATCGGCGGGCAGGGCTCGACCTTGAGGTCGAGGCCCCATTCCTTGCCGAAAGTGTCGCGAAACGCGTACATCTCCGGAAATTTCTTGCCGGTGTCGACATGCAAGGCCGGAAACGGCACGCGGCCAAAGAACGCCTTGCGCGCGAGCCAGATCATAACGTTGGAATCCTTGCCGAGAGACCACAGCAGCGCCAGCTTCTTGAGCCTCGCGAAGGCTTCACGGAAAATGTAGATGCTTTGCGCCTCGAGGGCGTCGAGGTGGTCCATCGAGGGGCCTTGCGCCCCTGTCTGGCTTGAATTTTGCGTGGCCGAGACGACGTTATCCGAGATTGCGTGATGCACCCTGTTATGCGCGTAACCCTGTTCAAGAAGATGCATCTACCGACCCTTGGCCTTACGAAGCGAAAATTCTATATTTGTCGCCCTCAAGAGAAGAAATTATTTTCTCTTTGCGGACATTTAGTGACACATATATAGAAAATAATTCCAGTCAACTCGGAAGTTCCGGAGACGACGATCGGATGCGGTTCCTGCCGATATTCCTCGATCTGCAACGCGGCGTGGTGATGCTTGTCGGTTCGGGCGAACTCGTCCGCGCCAAGCTGCGCCTGCTCGCGTCCGCCGGCGCTCGCGTGCGTTGGTATGCGACCGACGGCAACCACGATCTCGCGGGTCTCGGCATCGAAGAGGTATCTCGGATCGAATTCGCCGCGGGCGATCCGCTGACGGCCGACTTGAGCGGCGTGATCGCGGTTTTGTGCGCAGGCGCCAGCGATCTCGGCCCAGCGATGTCGTCGCGCGCAAGAGTTGTCGGTCTGCCCGTCAATGTGATGGACGATCTCGAACATTCGACTTTCATCTTTCCGGCCATCGTCGATCGCGGCGATGTCGTCGTCGCGGTCGGCACCGGGGGCGCCTCGCCGGTAGTGGCGCGCCGGGTGCGTGAGCGCATCGAAGCGATGCTGCCCGCTCGCATCGGCGAACTCGCCGGCTTTGTCGGCCGCTGGCGCAAGGCGATCCACGACCGGATTCCGGAATTCGCGCTGCGCCGTCGCTTCTGGGAACGCGTGGTCGATGGTCCGATCGGTGCGCTGGTGTTGGCCGGACGCGCCGACGAGGCCGAAACCGCCTTGAAGGATATCGGCGATGCATCCGCCTTCGCCGGCAGCACGCCGTCGGGTGAAGCGGAGGGCAGGATCACGCTTGTCGGTGCCGGTCCCGGCGATCCGGACCTGCTCACCGTCAAGGCGCTGCGCGCATTGCAGGATGCCGATGTGATTTTCTACGACGAACTGGTGGCAAGCGAAATTCTCGACCGCGCGCGTCGCGACGCGGCCCGCATTCCGGTTGGCCGGCGTGTCGGCAAGCCCGGTATCGGTCAGGACGCCATCAACGAGCTGTTGATTGAAGCCGCGCGAGCGGGCAAACGTGCGGTGCGGCTGAAGGGCGGCGATCCCTTTATCTTTGGTCGCGGCGGCGAGGAAATCGAGGCGCTGCGCCAGGCGGGTGTCGCCTATTCGGTCATTCCCGGAATCACCGCAGGGTTAGGCGCCGCCGCCCAATTCGAGGTGCCGCTCACCTTCCGCCACGAGGCGCTGCGCATCACGTTTCTGACCGCGCACAAGGCGAGGGATGCCGAAGCCGTCGACTGGTCGACCCTGACCGACGTCAAGATGACGATCGTGGTCTATATGGGAATGACCGCGGCTCCGTCGGTGCGCGCCGGCTTGCTCGCGGCAGGGCGTTCGCCGCAAACCCCGGTCGGCGTGTTCGCGCGCGTTACGCGAAAAGATGCTTTGGCCGCGATCGGCACCCTTGATGAATTGCCCGATCTCGCCGAAAAGATCGCCGGCGGTCCCGCCGTTCTCATTATCGGTGACGTGGTTGCGCGTGCCGCGCCCTCGCGCCATCAGCAACTCTCTCAACTCGCATCTTATTTTCAGGTCGCTGCCGAATGACATCGCCGCTGCAACAAAAGATCAGGATCACGGGTCCATCGATCGTCACCGCCAACCGCACCATCGACGGCGTCGTGGTTTATCGCAACAGCGCCCAGGGCTGGTCGACTGACCTTGCGGACGTCGCGGTCGTTCGTAACGCCGAGGAGGCGCGCGCGCTTCTGGCAGAGGCGATCGCCGATGATATTAACGCGGTCGGCCCCTATATCGCGCCGGTCGAGATATCCGATGACGGCAAGATCTCTCCCGGTAATCTGCGCGAGCATATTCGCCTCCAGGGCCTCACCATCGATCTTCTTCCAGTTTCGGCATAAGGCCAATCCGCCATGTACGCGTATGACGAACTTGATCGAACGCTCATCAACGAACGCGTTGAAGAGTTTCGTGACCAGGTGAAACGCCGTTTGTCCGGCGAACTCACCGAAGACGAATTCAAGATGCTGCGGTTGCAGAACGGCGTCTATCTGCAACTGCATGCCTATATGTTCCGCGTCGCGATTCCTTACGGCACGTTGTCGTCACCACAGTTGCGGCGCCTGGCGCATGTGGCGCGGAAATACGACCGCGGCTACGGGCATTTCACCACCCGGCAGAACATCCAGTTCAACTGGATCAAACTTGCCGAACTGCCGGATGCACTCGGCGATCTTGCCGAAGTCGGCATCCACGCGATGCAGACGTCGGGCAACAACACGCGCAACGTCACGTCCGATCAGTGGGCGGGTGTGGCGCCGGGCGAGGTCGAGGATCCCCGCATCTGGTCGGAGTTGTTGCGGCAATATACCACGCTGCATCCGGAGTTCTCGTTCCTGCCGCGCAAGTTCAAGTTCGCGATCACGGCTTCCGCGCACGACCGTGCCGCGATCAAGGTTCACGATATCGGGCTGCGGCTGCACCGGAATGCGCAAGGCGAGATCGGATTTGAGGTCCTGGTCGGCGGCGGGTTAGGCCGCACGCCCTTTATCGGCAAGACCATCAAGCCGTTCGTCCATGGCCGCGACCTCCTGAGCTATGTCGAGGCGATCTTGCGCGTCTATAATCAGTATGGCCGCCGCGATAATATTTATAAAGCGCGCATCAAGATCCTGGTGCACGAACTCGGCATCGAGAAATTCGCCGCCGAGGTTGACGAAGAGTGGCGCGCCATGAGCGATACCGCATTGGTTGTGGATGATGCCGTCATCGAGGACATCCGCTCCCGCTTCACCTATCCGGCTTACGAAAAGCTGCCGCACATGCCGGAAGAACTGAAGAAGTCGGCGCACGACCCGCTGTTCGAGCGCTGGCGGCGCAACTCCGTCTTCACGCACAAGGTGCAGGGCTATGCGATCGTGACGCTGTCGCTCAAGCCGGTTGGCGGACCGCCGGGCGATGCCACCGCCGATCAGATGGATGCGCTCGCCGATCTCGCCGACAAATATTCCTTTGGTGAAATCCGCGTCGGCCATGAGCAAAATCTCGCGCTGCCCCATGTCGCCAAGCGCGATTTGCCGGTCTTGTGGAAGGCGCTCGACAAGCTCGGGCTCGCAACGCCCAACGTCAACCTGGTCTCCGACATCATCGCCTGTCCGGGACTGGACTATTGTTCGCTGGCAAATGCGCGTTCGATTCCGATTGCGCAGGAGTTGACCCGCCGCTTTGCCAATCACGATACTGCCGAACTGATCGGCCGGTTGCACATCAATATTTCCGGCTGCATCAACGCCTGCGGACATCACCATGTCGGACATATCGGCATTCTAGGCGTGGAGAAGAATGGCGAGGAATTCTACCAGATCACGATCGGCGGCCGCGCCGACGAGAACGCCGAGCTTGGTATCCTGATCGGGCCCGCCGTGGCTTACGGCGAGGTTGCGGACGTGGTCGAGGATATCGTTGAAGCCTATCTGGCGCTGCGCGAGCGTCCCGACGAGCTCTTCGTCGATACGGTGAAGCGGCTCGGCGTCGAACCTTTCAGGGAGCGGGTCTATGCCACTCGTTAAGAACGGCAAGATTGCCGCCGATATTTTCGTTCACGTTCCGGATGGCGCCGAAATGCCGGAGGGCGGCGCAGTGCTGGTTTCGGCCGCGCGGTTTCTCGAAGACCCGGAAGCCCTGCTGGCGAGGGTCGGGGAACTCGGAGTGATCTGGCCGAACAATCGCGATCTAGACGATCTCCTGCCATATCTCGACCGGCTTGCGGCGGTCGCGCTAGTGTTTCCAAGCTTTCGCGACGGCCGGGCCTACAGCCAGGCGCGGCTCTTGCGCGAGCGGCACGGCTATGCCGGCGAATTGCGCGCCACCGGACAAGTATTGCGCGACCAGTTCCTGTTCATGCTGCGCGCGGGCTTTGATGCTCTCGAAGTCAACAAGGAAAGCGACGCGGAGGCTTTCGCACTCACCGCCAAGCGCTATTCGGTGTTCTATCAGCCGACTGGCGATGGCCGGATCACCGCCCTTCACCGGCGAATGCAGCAACGTCATTCGGAGAGCGCGCGCTAGTGGATATTCTCGCCGAGCCGATGCGTGAGGATTCGTCTGCGATCGAAAAGGCCAAAGCGCTCGACGAAATGCTTCGTCGTGCGACCCCGCCGGAAGTGATCGAGGGCGCCCTGCGCGCTGTCGGTCGCGAGCGGTTGGCGCTGGTTTCATCCTTTGGCACGGAATCGGCCGCGCTGCTCAAGGTCATGGCCGATGTCGATCCGGCGATCCCCGTGATCTTTCTCGACACCGGCTTTCTGTTTGAAGAGACGCTCGCCTATCGCGATACGCTGTTCGCAAGGTTGGGCTTGCGCGACGTGCGCACGATCACGCCGCAGGAAGAGACGCTGCGCCGCGAGGATGCAAACCGCGAATTGTGGTTTTCCGATCCCGACGCGTGTTGCCGGATACGCAAGGTCGAACCGTTGAAGCAGGCGCTTGCGCCATTTGACGGCTGGATCAACGGGCGCAAACGCTTCCAGGGCGGTTTGCGCGCGCAGATTTCGGTGGTCGAGGCCGACGGGATCCGGCTGAAATTCAACCCGTTCGCAAAGATCGCGCGGGCCGACGTCGAAGCGATCTATGCAGAGGCGAAGCTGCCGCCGCACCCGCTTGTGGTTTCCGGCTTTCTGTCGGTGGGCTGCATGCCTTGCAGCAGCCGCGCCAAGCCCGGCGAGGACGCCCGCGACAGCCGCTGGCGCGGCCGATCCAAGACCGAATGCGGTATCCATCTCGACTAGTGTCCCGATTCCGAAGTTCGTAATATTTTGCGGAACCATGTTTCGAACCTATGAACCGCCGCACCCTAGGCCTGCAAGCCAGCCCGAAAAAAGCCACTCCGTTCACCTTTCAGCCACGGTTGGCGTGCAACAACCGCCCCTCATCTGTTGGGGGACCTTCCATTGATGCGCGCGTGGATCGCGATGATCGGGCTATTGGTGCTGGGCGGCTGCGTATCGGAAGCACCGATCGAGCAACCCAGCATGTATTTGAACATGGCTGATGGCGCCAAGCTCGATTCCCAGGCCGCGGCTTCGATGATCTCGCTCTACCGCAAGAATAACGGCCTCGGGGCCGTGGCGATTGATCCCGAATTGATGAAGATCGCGGAGGGCCAGTCGCAGGCCATGGCGAGCCGCAACAAGCTCGACCACGACGTGAAGGCACCGCTGCCCAAGCGCCTGCAGGCGGCTGGATACAAGGCAACGATTGCGGTCGAAAACGTATCAGCCGGATACCATACCCTGGCCGAGGCGTTTTCTGGCTGGCGGGACTCCCCGCCGCACCGGGCAAATATGCTGCAAATGGGTGTCACAAAAATGGGCATTGCGGCAAGCTATGCTCCCAACACCAAGTATAAGGTGTTCTGGACGCTCATACTTGCATCGACCGAGCCGCGCGAGCAAATCGGTACACCGCTTACCGGCCTCACCGAGTGATGCGGGCTCGAACTGGCGTCACGGCTCCGACATTCGTATGATGTCGCGTAAGTTGCGAATGCCCAAACTTAACAGAAACTGGAAACATATCCTCGCCCGCGGTCCTTTCGATTTTAGCGCTCGAAAAGTGGCCGCCGGGAAGGGATGCGAATGTTAGAGTTGGACGCTAGAGCGATGATGAATTCTGTCAATCCCGCGCCGGCAACGACGCCCGCAAACGCACAGCGCGTGCTCGTCCTTCAGGGCGGCGGCGCGTTAGGTTCCTATCAGGCCGGCGCATACCAGGCGCTTGGTCACTTCGATTTCGAGCCTGACTGGGTCGCGGGGATCTCGATCGGTGCCATCAACGCCGCGATCATTGCCGGCAACGAGCCGTCGAAGCGTATCGACCGGCTGAAGGAATTCTGGGGGATGGTCTCCTCCGGGGCGCCGTGGGTCCCGGTGCCGATCACCAAAGGCGATCGGGAGCGCTCGCTCTATAACGAAACCAGCGCGGCATTGATTGCGACCTTCGGCACGCCCGGCTTCTTCACGCCGCGGGTGCCGCCGGCGCCGTTATGGCCGAAGGGTAGCCCCGAGGCGCAGAGTTTTTATGACACCACTCCGTTGCGCAAGACGCTGGAGCGGCTTGTCGACTTCGACCGCATCAACGATCTGAAGTGCCGGCTCAGCGTGGGGGCGGTGGGCGTGACTACGGGCAATTTTAGATATTTCGACAACGTCGAATTCAACAAGCTCGGCAAGCGGCTTGGCCCGGAGCACATCATGGCGTCGGGTGCGCTGCCGCCCGGTTTTCCTTCAATTGTCATCGACGGCGAGCATTATTGGGATGGTGGCATCGCCTCCAATACGCCGCTCGATTATGTGCTGGATATGGAAACCGTCAAAGACCTTCTGATCTTCCAGGTCGATCTATTCAGCGCCCGCGGGCCGCTGCCGCATACTATGTTGGAGGCTGCCGAACGCGAGAAGGATATTCGCTTCTCCAGCCGCACGCGCATGAATACCGACAAGAACCGGCAGATCCATAACGCCCGCAGGGCGGTCCGGGATCTGATCGATAAATTGCCTGACCATCTCAAGAACGATCCTTCGGCGGTGTTTTTGAGCGAGGCGGCAAAAGAGAACACCGTCACGGTGGTGCATTTGATTTACCGAAGTAAAAATTACGAGTCGGGCTCGAAGGATTACGACTTTTCCCACGTCGCCATGGTCGAGCATTGGGAAGCCGGCGTCCGCGACGTCCACCGCTCGATGCAGCACGAGGATTGGCTGGAGCGGCCGCAATCCGGCGAGACGATGGTGACCTACGATCTATCGGGCGAAGAAAATCACCCCACAAAGGAGTAACCGAAATGACTGATCTGAAAGGCAAGACGGCGGTAGTGACCGGTTCGACTTCCGGCATTGGGCTCGCTTACGCCCGGGCCTTCGCCAGCGCCGGCGCCAACGTCGTGATCAACGGTTTCGGCGCGCCGGCCGATATCGAAAAGGAGCGGTCCGCCATCGAAGCCGACTACAAGGTCAAGGCGGCGTATTCGGCGGCCGACATGACCAAGCCCGCCGAGATCGCCGACATGATCGCGCTCGGAGAAAAGACCTTCGGATCGGTCGACATCCTGGTCAACAATGCCGGCATCCAGTTCGTTTCGCCGATCGAGGAGTTTCCGATCGAGAAATGGGATGCGATCATCGCGATCAACCTGTCGTCGGCGTTCCACGGCATTCGCGCCGCCATTCCCGTCATGAAGAAGCGCGGCTGGGGCCGCATCATCAATACGGCTTCGGCCCACTCGCTGGTGGCATCGCCGTTCAAGTCGGCCTATGTCTCGGCCAAGCACGGCATCGCAGGCCTGACCAAGACCGCGGCCCTTGAGCTTGCGACCTTCAAGATCACCTGCAACTGCATCAGCCCCGGTTATGTCTGGACCCCGCTGGTCGAGCACCAGATTCCGGAGACCATGAAGGCGCGCAACATGACCAAGGAACAGGTCATCAAGGATGTGCTGCTGGACGCGCAGCCGACCAAGGAATTCGTGACCTCGGAGCAGGTTGCGGCTTTGGCGCTATTCCTGTGCAGCGACGATGCCGCGCAGATCACCGGCGCCAATCTCTCGATCGACGGCGGCTGGACGGCGGAGTGACGCTTTAATTCTGAGGTTAAGTTGCGTTGAGGGGCCGCGTCACTATCGCAAGTGACGCGGCTTTTCTATGGGTTGCTTTTCCCGAACGCGAGCACGTGCAGCCCCAGCCGCTGGCGCACGATGTAGAACAACAGCACGGTCTCGAAGACCAGCGAGATCGAGGTCGCGGCCGCCGCGCCATGGCCGCCGAAGCGCGGCACCAGCGCGATGCAGAGCGCCACGTTCAGCGCAAATGACAATCCGTAAGCCAGCGCGCAAACATATTGATGGCCGAGCATGTTGAGGAGCCGCTCGACCGGGCCAACGGCCGCGCGCACCACAAGGCCGATCGCGGCCACGAACATGATCTCGTAACCGACGACGAATTGCGGCCCGAACAGCCAGAGCAATGGCTTGCCAAGGGCGAGCAACAGGACGGTTGCGGCGAGCGAAGGCCAGAATGTCCATTTGATCGCATGCGCGACATAGGCCGAGAGCCGCGCCTGATCGCCGAGCGCGTGGTACTCGGCAAAGCGATGGGCGGTCGTTGCCGACATCGCGTAGTGAATGAAGGAAACCAGCGCCAGCGTCTTCACGACCGCAAAGTAGACACCGACTTCCTGCGACGAGCGGTATTGTTGCAGCACCAGCACGTCGGTGTAGGACAACAGCAGGTAAAAGCCCTCGACCATCAAGATCGGCAGCGAGATCGAAAGCCAGAAACCGACGTCGTAAGCTTTCGGGCCGGGCGGGATGTGACTGGCGAGGCGGCGATTGAGCGCGATCATCTGACCGATCATGCCGATCCAGACCGCGGCTGCACTCGCCAGCATCGCTGCGGTCGCCCCGAGATGAAAGCCGAGGACGAAAAGTCCGGCGGTGACGCCGATGATCAGGGCCTGGCGGATGACGAACTGCGGCATCAGTCCGAGCCGCATCCAGTCATGGGAGCGTGCGATACCATCCTGGGTGTTGGCGACGACGAAAGCCGGCAACGTAAGACAGCCGATGTAGAGCGGAACGATCTCGCCGGCTCCGATCCACGGCGACAAACATTTCACAAGACCGGCCAGCAACGCCGAGACGATCGACGAGACCACGAACGTCATCCAGCGGCTGCCGGCGAGAAAGCCGCGCAACAGCGCGTGCTCTTCGCGGATGCGGTACTCCGGAATGATTTTCTGGGCTGATGAGGAAATGCCGAAATCCATCATACTGCCGAGCAGCAGCACCCAGGTCCAGACGTAGACATAGACGCCGTAGTCCGAGCCGCCCATCCAGCGCGCGAGAAGCACTTGCGAGAAATAGGCGAGGGCTGCGCTGAACACGCGAATGACGAAGATCGTTCCCGCCAGGCTCCGGGTGACCGAGGCTTCGCTGGGGCCCTCACCGCCCAGCATCGATCGCAGACGTGCGAGCAAGCTGGCGGGCAGACTGGTTGTGGATTGAGCGTCCATGACGGCCAAGCAGGAAGTCCTCATGCCGCAGGCGTCGCGGCCGAGGTTTTGGCTATCAACACTTCGTTAAGATTCGGTTGGAAAGCGCTTATTCCAGATTGATGTTGAACTCGTAGGAGCGATCGCCGCCGACCAGCGTCAATTTGAGGGCTGCACCTTCCGGGTTCACGCCCGGCGGAACACCGTCGAGTTCAAATGAAAAGCGTTTGATGCCGGGCGGGCCGTGCTCGACAAGTTTTGGAACCGGCAGCGCCCAATCCGGGGTTGGACCTTCGACAAACAAGTTGACCGTTCTCGCATCGGGCGAGAGCACATCAATCAAGACCGTGGACTTGCCCTCGCGCTTGACGTCGCGAATGGTAAGCGGATTGGGGTCGCCGACCGAGGCCGGCTTCGGCACGGTATCGAGCGCGGCGAACAGGACGCTGTCTTCGGTGCTCGCGACGCTTGCGAATGTCAGCTCGGTGCTCGCTTCGACCGGAATGCAAATCTTTTCGCATACCGCGTAGTTGATATTGGCACGAAGCGTCACCGGCTTGTCGTTGACCTTCGGCACGATCCGCAGCGGCAGCACCACTTGATCGTGATAGCCGAGCGAGAAGCCGCCGCCGCCATCATCGAATTTCGTCGGCGCCGGCCACAGTACGGTCACGGCCTCGACATTATCGGATTTGGAAAAATCAAAGCGCGGCGGGACGCCGGAATCGCCAGGGGTACGCCAGTAAGTTTTCCAGCCGGGATCGAGCTGAACGGCGACGCCACCGAGCAGCACCGGCCCGCTGCGCGATCCCGCAAGCAGCCGCACAGCTGCGTGCGTTCCCTTCTGCCATGGCGAGGCATCCTGGGCCCGCGCTTCCATCGGTGAAAACGACGTTAGTGCGGCCAAGAGTGCAACCAAGGCAAACAGAGCTGCCGATCGTGCGCCGCGCAACATTGGCGCGCGCCGGTGCGAGAGGGGAACCATTGCGGTCATAATGCGTCCTTAACTCCAAGCAAGATTGCAAGCCATTGAATTGCTTGTGATGCACATCGAAAGAAAGCCCAGTGCCCCTTTTCGAAGTTCGCGTCCTGTCTCAGCAACACGTTTTCGCGAACTTCGGAAAGCCTGGGGCACTAGTAAGTTAATGAATCTGGTATCGTTAATCGACCTGAATTCCCTGGGAAGAACTCGCCGCTTGGACCGCAGGGAATTCAGATCAGTAATAGTAACCTTGATTGACAGAACTTAAGCCCAATATCAGGATGGATCACCTATGCGAGTCTTTGGCGATGAGCTCTGAAGGCAAAAGATCGGGAACGGCCCGCCGCGAAATTGCCGGCGTTGGAGAAACCGAAGGCCATCGCTATCTCGACGGCCAGTTGCTGATCGCCATGCCCGTTATGGGTGACCCCCGCTTTGAACGCTCGGTGATTTATCTTTGTGCGCATTCGGCCGAAGGCGCCATGGGAATCATTGTCAACCGTCCCGCGGGTAGTATCGATTTTCCGGGCCTGCTGGTGCAGCTCGACATCATCAAGAAGGCCGATCAGATCAAGCTGCCGGAAAACGCCGAAACCTTGAAGGTGCTCAAGGGCGGGCCGGTCGAGACCGGCCGTGGCTTCGTGCTGCATTCGAGCGACTTCTTTATTCAGGATGCGACATTGCGGATTGACCACGAGATATGCCTGACCGCGACCGTCGATATTCTCAAGGCGATCGCCAAGGGCTCCGGGCCGAAGCATGCGATCCTGGCGTTGGGCTATGCCGGCTGGGCCGCAGGCCAGCTCGAAAGCGAAATCCAGGACAACGGCTGGCTGCATTGTGACGCCGATTCCGATTTGATCTTCGGCAGCGATATCGAGGAAAAATATTCCCGGGCGTTGCGCAAGATCGGGATCGACGTCGGTATGCTTTCGAACGAAGCAGGGCACGCCTGACTTCTCCCTCGCCCCGCTCTTGCGGGGAGAGGGGGGCCGAAGCGCAATCCCGCAAGACTACTCTGCAGCCTGCTGCGCGACGGTGGGTTCGGTGCCGGCCACCGTGGCGCGCCGCATGTCGCGCGGCTGCGACTGATCGTAACGGCGCACGCGATGCATGGTCTGGCGGTTATCCCACATGATGAGGTCATGCAGCGTCCATTTGTGGACGTAGACGAACTCGCGCTGGGTGGCGTGTTCGGTGAGGTCGCGCAGCAACAGCCGCGCTTCCGGAACGCTCATGCCGAGGATCGCGCCGGCATGTGACGACAGATAAAGCGATTTGCGGCGATGAACCGGATGGGTGCGGACCAGCCGTTGCCGCACCGGTTTGAACATCTTCTGTTCTTCCTCGGTGTATTCGAGGAAGCCCAGTGATCCCCGTGAATACATCAGCGAGTGTTCGCAGATCATATCCTCGATCTCGGCCTTGGTGTCGTCGTCGAGCGCGTCATAGGCCGCGCGCATGTCGGCGAATTCGGTGTTGCCGCCCTTCGGATTCACCACCCGCGCCGAGAGCAGCGAGAACTTGGCCGGGATCGGACGAAATGAACTGTCGGAATGCCACAGGCAGTTGCCGAGATTGAACAGATGGGTGCGGTGGTCGCGCGGCAGCGGCTTGCCGTCCTTGCCGAGGTTGGAGACGTCGTTGAGTCCGGAGGTTAGGCGATAATCTTCCCGTTTGGTGACCGTACCGCCACGGGCGCTCTCTCGCTCACCGAAATTCCGGGCAAAAACCAGTTGCTGTTCGTCTGATATGTCCTGGTTGCGGAACAGCAGCACGGCGTATTTATCCATGCCGGCTTCGATATCTTTGGCCTCTTCCGCGGTGAGTGGCTTTCGCAAATCGACTCCGGAAACCTCACCGAAAAAATGCGGATGAAGTTGGCGAATCGTCACGGCCATCGCATGCCTCCCTGACTGGTAAGCGGTTTCTCCGCTGTCTTTTCGGGTGAGGCTACTACCGGTCCGCACGAAGTCAACGGATTGCTAGCGGTCCGATTCTACATTCGCCTCCCTTCTCAGCAGCAAGTTTGCGAATGTTAGAATCCAAGGACCACTAGCAAATACAAAAATTCTAGCGGAGTTTGGGATTTGACATTCGCTTTCGGAGTTTGCGGCTGGGCGGGGAGCGAATGTCAAATCCACTCCACTAGCTGCGCCGATCGCGACCTCGGCATTCAGGCGCGTCAGATTATTGCGCGATGTTGCCGGGCGGTACCGACGCCGATCGTCCGACGTTGGCTGGAGGCCGTGGCGCATTAGGGCCAGGCGCCGGTCGCGGTGGCGAGGGCTGGATTTGTCGAGGCGGTGGTGGGGGCGGGGGAGCGCCGAACCCGAACAGGTTCCGGAACGCGGGCGGAGCGGCTGGGGCTGCCTGAGACGGCGGTGGGTTGGGCTGTCCGGGTACGGGTCGCTTCGGCTTTTGCGATGCCGCAGGTGCAGCAGCGGCCGGCGTTCCGTCCGGAGAAACCGAAGCTACTGGCGTGTCGCCTCTCGCCTGTTCGCGTCCGACTTCCCGGCGCGGCCAGGCGAAATCGTCCGCGCGCCCGGCAGGTGCCGTCAGCGGTTCGCCTTTCACCAGGGTGCGTGCGACGAGTGCATCGACCGCGGCGGGGCGCGATCCCGGACCGCCGAGCAACTGGTCGGTGCCGACGGAGGACGCTACCAGCGGCACGATCGGTCCGGCCAGCGGCCGCGGCGCCGGCTGACCGGGCTGCGCGCTAACGTCGGGCGTGGCGGGTTCGCTCGGCAGCGCGATCGGTCCGGAGCGGGAAGCCAACAGGCGCGTGATTTCACGCTCGGCATAGTGCGCAAGCTTGCGCGCGCCGGCCTTGGTAAAATAGACGCCGTCATAGGAACGCAGACGCCGGATCTGGCCCTCGAAGTCCGGCCCCTGTTGCAGGAAGCGTCCGGCTTCATCGACGAAGCCGTCCCAGACGTCGACATAGGTGATGCCGGCCTTGGCGGAGGCTTCGCGGTAAAGCGAATCCAGAAACAGCATGTCGGCGGTAGCCTTGGCCCCGCGAACGGCGGGCAAGCCAACCCAGATGATCGGCACGCCCTTCGATTTCAGGACGGTGACCATCTCGTCGATTTTCTTGTTGTAGAGTTCGACCCAGCGATCGTCGTGGAATTCGACCACGCCGTTCGCTGCGCGGCCTCTTTCCGGCGCTATCACCTGGGGAACGTCGCCGTTGTCAGCGGCATCGTCGGGCGGCAGCTCAGCGTCGAGCATCTTCTCTTTGGGTTTGTCTTGAGCTTTGCCGGCGTCCGTGGCGTCGTCGCCCGGCTTGCCATCGGTTTTGCCGCGGGCGTCCTTCTTGTCGCTCTTTTTGTCGCCCGTTTTGTCAGAAGTCTTGTCGCCGGTTTTGGCGTCGGATTTTTCCGGCTCGCGCAGCGAGACGCGATCGTTCAGGCCGAGCATGACGACGATCACGTCGGGCTTCTCGGCGGGAAGGATGGTTTTCGCCGCAGCCGCCCAGTCGGCCGGGTCGCCCTTGGGCTGATACCGGATCAGGCCGGAGACGGTTTTGTGCCGCCGGATCACGCCCATATCCGGTTGCTCGGTGTAGGCATCCTCGAGGCCGTAAGCGAGCCAGTCGGCCATCGCATCGCCCAGCACCAGCACATTGCGCTCGGCGACGGTGTCGTGTTTTTGCGGCGGCGGCGCCTTGGAATAATTCTCGATCACGCGGGGCGCCTGCTGCTGGAAGGGAGCGAACAGGTCGCCACCGAACCAGCCGCCGGGTCCGCGCTGCGGCCCCGGTTGGGGTTGTGGCCGGGGTGGGCCGCCAAAATTGAAGAACTGTGCGGAAGCCGGAGCGGCGATCCCAATCAGCAACGCGACCGCAAAGGCGACCAGCGGTCCGGTCTCCGTGAACAGGCGCAAAAAGGATCGTGTCTTTGGCATGCGGCTCGGTCGCAATGGGTCGCTCAGGCAACAATAGTAACAAAATCGGGCTGCAAACGGGCGGATAAAAGCCCGTTCCAGGCGAACACAATAGGTTACCGTTAAAGTCTATAAGCCCGTCGTAGAGCACGATCTGGACCGACTTGGAACCGGCTTTTCCGCCGCAATCCGGGATAAGGGCCAAACAGGGTTATTTACCGGTGGGAATCACTCTAATGGCAATCACTGTCCCCGCAGCCGGTCGAGCATTTCAGAAGAGGCAAATCCGTCGGCGGGCGCCCCGATTGAGGCCTGGAAGCTGCGCAGCGCCTCCCGGGTTTCACCGCCGAGCTGGCCGTCCGGGGTGCTGCGATAAAACCCTCGCTGCGCCAGCAGTTGCTGCAGTTCCAGCCGCTCGGCGCGCGACAATTCGCGCTCCTGCCGCGGCCAGGCCTGCACGAACGGCACCCCGCCGCGCAAGCGGTCGGCGAAATGGCCGATCGCGAGCGCATAGGCTTCGGCCGGGTTGTATTTCATGATCACGCGAAAATTCTGCAGCATCAGAAAGCCGGGTCCTTCGGCGCCCGCGGGCGCCAGCAGATAGGCCTTGTCGCTCGTCGCTGGAAATGGCTGGCCGTTGGCGCGCTTGAGGCCGAGATGCTCCCACTGCGCAAAGGTCATGACCTTGGAGCGGTCCCCCATCATGTAGTTGAAGTCCTTTGGCACCACGACCTCGTAGCCCCAGCTCTGGCCGCTCTGCCAGCCTTCCTTTTTCAGATTGTTGGCGGTCGAGGCAATCAGATCGGCCGGATCGTCGACGACGTTGCGGCGGCCGTCACCGTTGGCATCGACCGCATAGCGCTTGAACGCGGTCGGCATGAACTGGGTGGGCCCGAAAGCGCCCGCCCATGAGCCGCGCATCTGTTCAGGGCTGAGGTCGCCGTGATGAAGGATTTCGAGTGCCGAGAGAAACTCGTCGCGGAAATATTTCTGGCGGCGGCCGATGCAGGCGAGCGTTGCGGTCGATTGCAGGACGCTGCGATCGCCCATTTGCGTCGAATAATTCGATTCGATGCCCCAGATCGCCGTGATGGTGTAGCGGTCGACGCCGTAGGCCTTCTCGGTCGCGTCGAATTGCGTCTTGTACTTGGCAAGCACCTCGCGGCCTTTGGCGAGGCGGTTATCGTTCACCAAAATGTCGAGATAATCCCAGATCGATTTGGTGAACTCCGGCTGCGAGTCTAGCAGGTCCATGATGCGCAGATCGGGGGTGAGGCCCGCCGTGAAGCGCTGAAAGCTCTCCTGGGAAATGTTGCGGCGTGCGGCATCCGGCCACATCGAGGCGACACAACTGTCGAAATTTGCGGCTGCTTCGCGGATGGCGCCGGCCGTCATCAAGGGATGGCCGGAGGCGCCGTCCTCACCACTCCAGCCTGTCGAGCCCGGCTGGGCCGAAGGTGCGGAGCCGGTCTGATCCGCTTTCTTGCTGCTGAAGAGGTTGCCGAGAAAGTCGAGTGGGCCACTGGCCGACTGGGCCGGCGCCGGTGCCGACCAAAGAAACGCCGCGGCGAGCACCACCGCGCCGCTCCATCTGTTTGGTCCCTTCGTTCGCCGCGTCATGTCTCACGTCCACCCGTTTAGACCTTCAGGAAGCCTAGTGTGGCGGTTCAGAAGTCCCCATCATCATCGCCGCTAGTTCGTCATGCGGACTTCTGAACCAAAGCCACACTAGATCAATACTTTGCTAGTGTCCTTTCGATTCCGGAGTTCGAAAACTGGCCCCGCAAAACCATGCGAACTTCGGAGTCAGGACACTAGCCGCGGTTGCCAACAGCTTAACAAAGGCAGGTTTTTACCGTTAGGGATCTGCCGAAAAAGAGCCGCTCCAGTTGGAACTGCAGGCCCAATTGGCCTTTGTTCCCGACGGCAAACCAGCTACCAAATATCGTTTTCAATCGATCTTCCGCAAGGCAGTGTCACCCCATGAAAATCCGCAAAGCCGTCTTCCCGGTCGCCGGCCTCGGCACCCGGGTGTTGCCCGCCACCAAGGCGATGCCGAAGGAGATGCTGACCATCGTCGACAAGCCGCTGATCCAGTACGTGGTCGACGAAGCCAAGGAAGCCGGCATCGAGCATTTCGTCTTTGTCACCGGCCGCAACAAGCACGTAATCGAGGATCATTTCGACCGGATGTATGAACTGGACGCCACGCTCGAAGCGCGGGGCAAGAAGGCGGAGATGGACATCCTGGCGCGGGACCAGCCGGCAGCCGGTGCCATCAGTTTCACGCGCCAGCAGGCGCCGCTCGGGCTTGGCCACGCCGTGTGGTGCGCGCGAGACATCATCGGCGACGAGCCTTTCGCCGTGGTGCTGCCCGACGAACTTGTGCTTCATACGCCCGGCTGTTTGGCGCAGATGATTGAGGCGGCCAGCAAGCTGGGTGAAAAGTCGAATTTGATTGCGGTGGAAGCGGTGCCCGACCACCTCACCCACCAATACGGCATTTGCGGCGTCGGCAAGCGCCAAGGCAAGGTCTTCGAGGTCGATGGCATGGTCGAAAAACCGGCGAAGGGAACGGCGCCGTCGAACCTCTCGATCACCGGGCGCTACATCCTTCAGCCGGAAATATTCAAAATCCTGGAAACCCAGGAACGCGGCGCCGGCGGCGAGATTCAGCTCACCGATGCGATGATTGGTCTGGCGAAAACCCAAAAGTTCTACGGCGTCGAATTTGCCGGCGAACGGCACGACTGCGGCTCAAAGCCCGGTTTTCTGCGCGCCAACATCGCCTTCGGCATGGCGCGGCCGGAATTGCGCGAGGGTCTGCGCGCGGAGATGAAGAAATATTCCGGGAAGTGATCGTCTGCTATGCAACCAGCGACAGCTTCGGGCCCGCGGCAAGCACGGTGCGATTGCGGCCGCTAGCTTTTGCGGCATAGAGCGCTTCGTCGGCCGCTCTGATCATGGCCGTCCATTCCATATTGGCTTTCGGCACCAGGCTTGCCACGCCGATGCTGACGGTGGTGGTTGCCGTTTCACCGCACCATTGCTCGACCTTCAGGCGGATTGTCTCGGCCACGACGAACGCCTCGGTCGGCGACAGGTCGGGCAGCAGCACGGCGAATTCCTCGCCGCCATAGCGGGCGGCGCAGTCACCGGCGCGCTTCACCGAATCCGAAATGCAAATCGCGATGCCGACCAACACTTCGTCGCCGGCCTGATGCCCGAAGGTATCGTTGAAGGTCTTGAAGTGATCGGCGTCGATCATCAGAAGTCCGAGTGGCCGCTTCAACCGCGCCGCGCGCCGCCACTCGACCTCGATTGCGGCATCGAATTTGCGGCGGTTGCGCAAGCCGGTGAGGGCGTCGGTGGTGGCAAGCTCCTCGAGCTTTTCTTCGGCTGCGGCACGGCGGCTGATTTCGCGCGCCAGAAACAAGGTAGCGCCGAGCACGAATACGGCGAGCGCTGCCATGATCGCGCCGATCCGCGTCGCTTCGATACGCCACAGCTTGTAGATATCCGCCCAGGGCTTGCCGACCAGGACGACCAGCGGCCGCGTGCCGTCGCGCCAGACATAGAGACGCGGTGAGTGGTTCGCGGACGGAACTCCTGAATAAGAGCCGCTCGGTTCGGAAAGCGCTCGCCTCACGCCTGGAAGATCGCCGAGGTTCTTGCCGATCATATCGAGGTCGAAGGGCGTGCGCATGATCACGGTACCATCGCGCCGAAACACCGTGATGACGTCGTTGGGGTCAAGGCGTAGCCGGCCGAACAGGTCGTGAAAATAGGAGAAGCGGATCGAGCCGGCGACCACGCCGAGGAAGCGGCCGTCTTCGCTCGTCACGCGGCGGCTGAGCACGATGGCGTAGGCGCCGTGATGCAGCATCGGTCGGCTGATGAACAGGCCTACATCTGGCCGGTCGCGGTGAGCCGTGAAATATTCCTCGCGGCTGCGGTCTTCCGGCTGTGGATCGAGCGTCGAAGCATCGACGATCAGTTTTCCCGTGGAATCGAATACCTGGATCGCGCCAAAATGCCGGGCGGTCGCGGCATGGTCGAACAGGATCAGTTGCCGCAGCGGCTTGGCGACCTGGTCGATCTCCGGCGCCACCATATTGTTTGCGACCGAACGCAGCGAAAGGTCGAACAGTTCGACGTTGCGGCCGATGTCGGAATCGATGCCGGAGGCAAGATTTTCGAGCGTCTGACGCGCCAGCTCTTCTTCGCTGCGGCGCATGTCGAGCATCACGCTGACGCAAATCGCCGAGAAGCCGATCACCGTGGCAACAGAGGAGACGATCAGCAGTTTTGCTGATAGCCGCCAGGGCCGGCTGGCCTTGTCCTTGCGCCGTCCAAATCCCATCACTTTGCTCCCGGAAGCACGGGAATGCGCCGCGAATGGTTGCGGTTGGCTTAAATGGGCAGGTCAAGAGCTGTAATACGTTAATGTTTCGTTGTCGCCAGATCATGAACGGCGACCCGCGCGTGGCGCTTTGAAGGACGCCTTGAAGCGATTAAAACGGCGTCTGACGTTGCCGAATCTGTCCGGCCAACCTGTCTGTCCCTTGAGGCTATTGTGACCCATTACGACGCGCTGCGTGATTATCTGAAACAGCAAAAGCTGATGGAGTTCGTGCTGAGCTTCGACCAGATCGAGGAGATCATCGACGCCGCGTTGCCGCGTGCGTCGCAGCGCGCCTCCTGGTGGGAGACGTTGCGCAGCCCGCAGGAAAAGATGCCGCAGCGCGAAGCCTGCCTCGAGGCCGGTTACATTGCGACGAGGCTGCCGGACGGGAAGGGCGTACGGTTCAAGCGGATGAAGTGAGAAGGCGGGACTTCAGGCGGCGTGCCCGTCAGCTTTGGCTGCTTACGCCGGTTCCGCCAGGTCGTCGCCTGCGAGCAGTTTCGCATAGGCGGCGACCACTAGCCTGTGCGCTGGACAGAACCGAGCACGCGGTCGACCATCTCGGGTGCGAGGCCTAAATAATTTCCAGGCGAGGTGAGGCGGTCGATCGTGGCGCGATCGATGCGCGCCGACACCTGCGGATCCGCCGACAATGCGTCTGCCAGCGTCATGCCTTTTTCGTTCGCCATGCGACAGGCGTCGTAGACGATGTCATGCGCCTGCTGCCGGCCGACCTGCGGGGCAAGGCCCATCATGACCGCTTCGGCGACGATCAGCCCGCGGCTGATGTCGAGGTTTTGCGCCATTTTCCTGTCGTCGACGATCAAGCCCGATAATGCAAATTTTGCTTGATTGAGCGCGCCTGCGGTGAGGACGAAGCTCTCGGGGATCGCCATCCATTCGGCGTGCCACGGTCCCGTGGCGCGTTCGAAATCCTGCACCATCGCGTCGAGCATGAGGCCGACGTGCTGGCGCACACCCTTGGATGCCGCGAGCATGAGTTCGGACGAAATGGGGTTTCGCTTCTGGGGCATCGTGGAGGAGGCGCCGCGGCCCTTGACGAAGGGTTCGTAGACCTCCGCGAATTCGGTCGATGCCATGATCATGATGTCGAGCGCGATCTTGCCGAGCGAACCGGTTACGAGGCCGAAAAAATTGACGACTTCGGCCAGTCCGTCGCGCGCAACGTGCCATGTCGAGACCGGTACGCCGAGGCCCAGCTCCTCGCAGAGAGCTCGTTGCACGTCCAGGCCTTTGGAACCGAGCGACGCCAGGGTGCCCGCCGCACCGGCAAACTCGCCGACGAGCACGCGCGGCTTCAGTTGCTCAAGACGCTCGGCGTGCCGATCGAACATCGCAAGCCAGATGGCGGTCTTGTAGCCGAATGTCACGGGCAGGGCCTGCTGCAGGTGGGTGCGGCCGGCCATCGGTGTATCGCGATAATGCCGGGATAAATCCGCCAGAATGCCTCGCAGCGCGTTGATGTCGTCTTCGATGACCTTCAGCCCGTCGCGCACCTGGAGGATGACGGCGGTGTCCATGATGTCCTGCGTGGTGGCACCCCAGTGAACGTAGCGCCCAGCGTCGCCGCATTGCTTCGCCAGCTGATGGACCAGCGGCAGGATCGGATAGCCCACAATGCCGGTCTCTTGGCGCAACAGATCGAAGTCGAGCGCGGATATGTCGGTGCGCTTTGCGATTTCCTCGGCCGCTTCGGCCGGAATAACGCCGCACCGCGCCTCGGCGTGCGCCAGCGCGATCTCGACCTCGGCATAACGGCCGATCAGCGCGTAGTCCGAGAACACTTCGCGCATTGCCGGGGTGCCGAAGGCATCGCGGAAAAGGATCGAGTCGAAAACGGTGGTGGCGGACGGGATGGCCGCATGGCCCATGAGAAGTCTCCTCCGGATGGTCCGAAATCATTATGTCTGGACATAATATCCTTGCTGACGAAAAAGCTCGCGGGGAAAATGGGCACAGACCCGGGTCTGCCGGCCCTGCGAATCCTGCGACGCTATCTCGATCAGGCGGGCGAAGCTTTCGAGATTTCCGTCACCGTGCATCCGGCCGACCGGTTTACGTTCTCAATGCGCCTGCAGCGAAATCAGGAAGCGTGAAGTCCACATTCGGCGGATCATTCAACGAATGTGCAGAGGCGGCTTGCCGCTAGCTCGCGGCCTCGAGGCGGACCTCGGTCAGCAGCCGCATCGCGGCGTCCGCGTCCATCGGTTCGCCGAAGGCGAAGCCCTGGGCATATTCGCAGCCCAATTGATAAAGCTCAACCGCGTCGGAATCCGTCTCGGCGCCTTCGGCCACCACATCCATGCCGAGGTCGTGGGCGAGCGCAATGATCGACTTGAGGATCACCGGGCGGGTGCCGCGGCTGGTGGTACGCACGAAGGACTGGTCGATCTTGATGGTGTCGAACGGAAAGCGCTGTAAATAAGCCAGCGACGAGTGGCCGGTGCCGAAATCGTCGAGCGAAAGGCCAGTGCCGAGTTCGCGGATGCGCGTCAGCATCTGGGCCGCGTGCTCCGGATTCTCCATCACCAGCGATTCCGTCAATTCGAGCTTCAGCGTGCCGCGCGCCACCGAAGAGCGCGACAGCACGGTGCGGATGTCGTGAATGAGATCGTGCCGCAGCAATTGGCGCGAGGAGACGTTCACGCTGGCAAAGATCGGCTCGCGCGAGCGCATCGCGCGCTGCCAGATCGCCAGTTGCCTGGCCGTGCGGTCGAGCACGAAGGTGCCGAGATCGACGATCAGGCCGATCTCCTCGGCGATGGAAATGAATTCGACCGGCGACATCCGCCCAAGTTTCGGATGATCCCAGCGCGCCAACGCCTCGAAGCCCGCGATCGAACGATCTTCCAGCCGCACGATCGGCTGATAGAGGATCGTGATCTCCTCGCGCTCGATCGCGCGGCGTAACTCGCTCTCCAGCGTCAGGCGGTCGGTCTTTCGCGCCCGCATCGCCGGCTTGTAGACGTCGATGCGATCGCCGCCGATCCGCTTGGAGTGATACATCGCAAGCTCGGCGTCCTTGATGATCTCGTCGGAGAGTTGCGTCTGCGGGTCGGAGAGCGCAAGCCCGATGGACGCGGTCAGGAAAATCTCGCGGTCGTTGAAGGCGATCGGCGCGCGAATGGTCTTGCGAATGGTTTCGGCGAACGCCGTGATGCGCGCGGGATCCTGTTCCGACATCAGGATCAGGCCGAACTGGTCGCCCGCCAGCCGCGCCAGCGTGTCCTGCGGCTTGAGAATGCGGGTGAGGCGGCGCGCCAGTGTCAGCAGGATGGAATCGCCGACCGCAATGCCGACGGAGTCGTTGACCTGCTTGAAGCGGTCGAGGTCGATCACCATCAGTGTCGGCCGCAGGTTCGGCATCGCCTTGGCGAAATTGGCGACCGCGCCCAGGCGGTCGATGAACAGCTTGCGGTTCGGCAGACCTGTGAGGTTGTCGTGCACCGAGTCGTGCAGCATGCGCTCCTCGGCGTTCTTGCTCTCGGTGACGTCGGTCAATGTGCCGATCACGCGGGAGACCTCGCCGTCGGAGCCGACGACGGGGCGGGCTTTCAGCGCAAACCACATGAAGTGCCCGTCCGGCGTGCGCAGGCGGAAGTCCTGCACCAGGCGGCCGCGGCGCTGGTCGAGCACGCTGTCGAGCGCGGCACGGAAACGATCCTGATCGAGCGGGTGCAGCACTTCCAGCCATTTGGCCGCCGGGCCTTCCAGCGTCCCGCGCTTGAGACCGAGCAGCGATTCCGTCTCGGGGCTGGTGAAGACCTTGTCGGAGGAGACATCCCAATCCCAGATCAGGTCGCCGGACCCGGCAAGCGCCAGCGCCCGGCGCTCGACGTCGGAAACGATACCGGTAGAGGCGCCGCCGCCGGCAAACGCGTGCTGCATCACGGTGAAGCCGATCAGCATCACGATCAGCACCAGGCCGCCGAGCAATGCGGGACCGACGATGTCGTTGGTGACGCTGCCCGAAATCGTCATTCCGGCGGCGATCACCCAGACCACGAGCAGGAACCAGGTCGGGATCAGCAGCACCGCGCGGTCGAATCCATGCGTGGAGAGATAGACGATCAGCGCAAAGCCGGCGATCGCAATCAACACCAGCGACATTCGCGCAATGCCGGAAGCAACGGCCGGATCGAACAGGGCGAGCGCGACCAGCGAGCCCAGAAACGCCAGCCAGCCGACGGTGATGTGAGAGTAACGCACATGCCAGCGCGAAAGATTGAGATAGGCGAACAAAAACACCAGAAGCGTGGCGGCGAGGATCGCTTCGCCGCCGGCGCGCCACACTCGCTCGGCGTTGTTCGACATGTCGAGCACCTTGCCCCAGAAGCCGAAGTCGACGCCGATATAGACCAGCACCGCCCAGGCGAGGGCGGCTGCCGCCGGAAACATGATGCTGCCCTTGACCACGAACAGGATGGTCAGAACCAGCGCCAGCAACCCGGAGATGCCGATCACGATGCCCTGGTAGAGCGTGAATGAATTGACCTTGTCCTTGTAGGCGTCAGGCTCCCACAGATAGAGCTGCGGCAATTTATCGGTACGCAGCTCCAGGACGTAGGTGACGACCGAACCCGGATCGAGCGTGATGCGGAAAATATCCGCCGTCGCGCTCTCCTGACGCTCCGGCCGGTCGCCGGTCGAGGGCGTGATGGTCGCGATGCGCGACAGCCCAAGATCGGGCCACAACAATCCGGACGAAACGATGCGATAGTGAGGGGCGACAATCAGGCGGTCGAGCTGGTCGTCGGTGTTGTTGGCGAGCGCGAACACCACCCAGTTCTGGCCGCCCTCGCGGGCGCGGACTTCAATGCGGCGGACAATGCCGTCGGTGCCGGGCGCGGTCGACACCTGGATGCGGTCGCTATCGCTGTGCTGATGCTCGAGCACCGCGGTCAGGTCGATCGCAGACACGTCGCTGCGGACGCTGACTGCGTCGATAGCCCACGCCGGCGTGGCCGCAGCAATCATGAGGCCCAGCGCAAATGCCGCCAGGCACCTGATCAGACGCAATGTCGGTTCTCCGCAATCAGCAGTATTCGCGGGCGTCGACCACAGCCCCGCATGTTCGGATAGATGACATGAATGCGAAGTAAATCAAAGGGTTTCCGGTCTCCGATCGGCCGCGATCGTTAAAGCGCCAACACAATTTTGCCAATATGTTCGCTGGTCTCCATGCGCCGGTGCGCGTCGGCTGCCTTTTCCAGCGGGAAAGTACTGTCCATCAGGGGTTTGATACGCCCCTCTCGCAACAGCGGCATCACCTTGGCCTCGATCGCGGCGACCATCGCCGCTTTGTCCGCATTACTACGGGGCCTTAGTGTCGAACCGGTGTGGTGCAGGCGCTTAACCATGAGCCTTGCGATATTGGCTGATATCTTGGCGCCGCCAAGCGTTGCGATCTGCACGATGCGCCCGTCTGTAGCGGCGGCCTCGTAGTTGCGTTCGACATAGTCGCCGCCCACCATATCGAGAATGACGTTGGGGCCTTTGCCCTCCGTCATCGGCTTGACCGCGGCAACGAAGTCGTCGGTCTTGTAATTGATGGCATGATCGGCGCCGAGCTTGAGACAGGCATCGGCCTTGTCCTTCGATCCGACGGTGACAATCACCTTGGCGCCGAAAGCCTTGGCAAGCTGGATGGCCATGGTGCCGATGCCTGACGAGCCGCCATGGATCAGGATGGTCTCGCCGGCTTTCAACTGGCCGCGCTCGAACACATTGTGCCAGACGGTCATCAATGTCTCCGGCGTAGCGCCGGCTTCAAGGATCGACAGCGAAGCGGGCACCGCCATCGCCTGCGCGTCTTGCGCGATGCAATATTGGGCATAGCCGCCGCCGGCGACCAGCGACATCACCTTGTCGCCAAGTTTGTGTTTGTGCGCTCCCTCGCCAAGCGCGACCACTTCGCCTGCGATTTCAAGGCCAGGCAGATCGCTCGCTCCAGGCGGCGGCGGATAAACACCGGCACGCTGAGCCACGTCGGGCCGGTTGACGCCGGCGGCCATCACCTTGATCAGGATTTCATTTGCCCCCGGCACCGGAACGGCCCGCGTCTCCGGCAGGAGTACCTCCGGGCCGCCGGGCTTGCTGATGCCGATGACGGTCATCTGCGAAGGGATTTTTTCCATGATTTGTCCTCGGCCAAACGCTAGAATTTTACATCTGATGAGCCAGTGTGGCGGTTCAGAAGTCCGCATCATCATCGCCGCTAGTTCGTCATGCGGACTTCTGAACCAAAGCCACACTAGATCAATAGGTTTGCTAGTGTCCTTTCAATTCCGAAGTTCGAAACGTGGCTCCGCAAAATGCTACGAACTTCGGAATCGGGACACTAGTCCCCATTGATTAGCTAGTCGAAATGTCTTTGTCGATCACGGAGCAGCGCGCATGGCCATCGAGGACGACGACAAGCCGAGACGGAAAGTCAGCCACGAGATCGGGCAGGATCTCTCGCTGCTCTCGCTCGAAGAACTCAACGAGCGCATTTCGCTGCTGACGTCCGAGATCGAACGCTTGCAGGCGGCGGCGACCAAGAAGCGGGCCTCGAAGGAGGCGGCGAACAATTTCTTCAAGTCGTGAACTCGCTTTGTCGTCCCTGCGAACGCAGGGACCCATACGCCGCGGCCTTCTCACTCATGGTGCGGTGGCGAACGACTTGTTTGAAAAGCGGCGACCGGCGGTTACTCGGCCAATGACCGACATGGCAAACAAAGCCTAAAAAAATCCGCTCATTTACGGTTGATTAAGCTTTCTCAGGTATGACTATGACTGTCCTCTTTGGACACCGAGTGGCTCCTGTCACTCTGTTTGACGCCTCCCTGTTATCAACTTTAAAGCCGCCGGAAACGGCGGCTCTTTTTTTGCCGTTTTTCGCCGTACCTTCAGCACAAGTCTGAAGCTCTTTCGGTGTTCGCGCGAGCTTTGCAGAGGGCGTTGGAAACCATAAATCAGCTTGCGGCTGGACTCTCGCCTCCGCACGCGCAATGATTTGTTCATCATATTCCGGCCCGTCCAGTGCCCCCTATTTGAAGTTCCTGCGCCGCTAGCGGCGAATTCCGTCCAGGAAATTCAAATAGAAAGCGGCGCTGGAATCATAGGTTTGCTAGTGCCCTCGACTTTTCGAAGTTCGTAAAGGGGGTGCGGCGATTGAGTACGAACTTCGAAAGGCCGGCACCAGCCGGTGATGAACAGTGGCGTGAGGCGTTAATATGTCGGACCGGTCGCAAGGCGAAACCCCGCTTGTCCAATTCAGCGAGCGGCTAACCAACTCGGCGGCGTTCGGCACTCTGTTTCGGGAAGGCATGGACCTTGTCGAGGAGACCGCCGCCTATCTTGACGGCGCCGGACGTACCGAAGCCAAGGCGCTCGAACGTTCCGTCAGCCTGACTTACGCCACCGAAAGCATGCGGCTCACCACCCGGCTGATGCAGTTGGCCTCCTGGTTATTGCTGCACCGCGCGGTCAAGGAAGGCGAAATGACCTTGACCCAGGCCAATCGTGAAAAAACCAAGGTCAAGCTGTCGGCCGCCGATCCAGGTCCGGACGAGATGATCGAAAAGCTGCCCCAACAGTTGCAGGATTTGATTGCCCGTTCGATGGCACTGCAAGGCAAGGTGCGCCGTCTCGATGCCACGATCCACTCAGCTCCCGCTGAGCGCGCTCCGATCGGCAATCCTCTGGTGCCGCAGCTCAATCGCCTGAAGGCCGCGTTCGAACAATAGCGGCGCACCGGTCGCGCCTATCGCGAAACAAAAACGCCCCCGCGAGAGCAGGGGCGTTTTGTATTTGAGCGGGCTGCGAGGCCGCGAAGCCTCAATCTTTCTTGAGAAAGCCCGAGAACTTCTTCTGGAACCGCGAAACGCGGCCGCCGCGGTCCATGAGCTGCTGGGCGCCGCCGGTCCAGGCCGGGTGCGACTTGGGGTCGATATCAAGGTTCAGCTTGTCGCCTTCCTTGCCCCAGGTGGAACGGGTCTGGTACTCGGTGCCGTCGGTCATTACGACGGTAATGGTATGATAATTCGGGTGAATTTCCGCTTTCATAGCAGGTCCTTCGGCGCGCCGGCGCCCGTGTTTCGATTGTTGCGGTGTCGGATTTGGGCGGGTCTATAACGCAAGCCGCCCGCTAAAACAAGCTTGTGGCGCCGATTTGCGCCCTGCCATCGGCCGGCCGCGGGGGCGCCGATTTGCCAGCGGATTTGCCAGCGATGGTGATGGCGCCTATCTGGGGATGGCAAAAACCAGTGGTTCGAAATTCATGAGCGCAGTTGAACGGCTTGAAGACCGGCTTGATCCAGCGACGCCATCCGGCGATGGGTTGGCCGGACCGTCCGCCGAAGGCGAGGGGGCCTCGCCGCTCGATACGGCGGTCAATTCCTCGCCTGCGGCGCGCACCGCAAAATTGCGCCCACTGCTCGCGCTCGCGCCCTATATGGCGCGCTACCGTGGCCGCGTCACGCTGGCCTTCATTTCGCTGACGGTTGCCGCGATCACCACCCTGGTCGTGCCGATCGCGGTGCGGCGCATGATCGATTTCGGTTTCACGCCGGAAGGCATCGCCCGCATCAACAGCTATTTCAGCGTCATGATTGCGGTCGTCGCCGTCTTGGCGCTCGCCAGCGCCTCGCGCTTCTATCTGGTCATGACCATCGGCGAGCGTATTGTCGCCGATCTCCGCCGCGACGTGTTCGCGCATTTGATGTCGCTATCGCCGGCGTTCTTTGATTCTTCGCATAGCGGCGAACTGATCTCGCGCCTGACCGCCGATACCACCCAGATCAAATCCGCCGTCGGCGCCTCGGTTTCGATCGCGCTGCGCAACTTGATGCTGTTCATCGGCGCCACTGCGATGATGGTGATCACGAGTCCCCGTCTTTCCGGTCTGGTGCTGCTCGCCATTCCCCTGATCGTGTTGCCACTGATGGCGTTTGGGCGCTGGGTACGGCGGCTGTCGCGCAACGCCCAGGATACGCTCGCCGACGCCAGCGCCTATGCTTCCGAACTGGTGGGTGCGATCCGCACCGTGCAGGCCTATACCGGCGAGCGGATTGCGAATGCGCGCTTCAGTGGTGAAGTCGAACAGGCCTACGATGCCGCCCGCAGCTCGAGCCGGGCCCGCGCCGTGCTCACCGCCATCGTGATCTTCATCGTCTTCTCCAGCGTCGTGGTCATCCTCTGGATCGGCTCGAACGATGTCGAAGCCGGCCTGATCAGCCCGGGCCGGCTTGGCCAGTTCGTGCTTTACACGGCATTTGCCGCCACCGGCCTTGGTCAGCTCAGCGAGGTCTGGGGCGAAGTTTCCGCGGCCTCTGGTGCCGCTGAACGGCTGTTTGAAATCCTGCGCGTGAAGTCGGAGATCGCAGCACCGGTGTCGCCGCTTGCGTTGCCGGAGCCGGCGCGCGGTGATATCAGTTTTGACAGCGTCCGTTTCGCCTATCCGACGCGCCCCAAGGCGCTGGCCGTCGACGGCGTTTCATTTTCGGTGCGTGCCGGCGAAAAAGTCGCCATCGTCGGTCCCTCGGGTGCGGGCAAGAGCACGCTGTTTCATCTGCTGTTGCGGTTCTACGATCCGGCCTCCGGCGCGATTTCGGTCGATGGCGTGCCTATACCCTCCGCCGATCCAACTGAAGTGCGCCAGCGCATTGCGCTGGTGCCGCAGGATCCGGTGGTGTTTGCGGCGAGCGCCCGCGACAACATCCGCTTCGGCCGGCCCGAGGCCAGCGACGCCGACGTCGAACGCGCGGCCGATCTGGCGCACGCATCCGAGTTTCTCCGCCGGCTGCCCGGTGGCCTCGATACGCCACTCGGCGAGCGCGGTGTCACGCTCTCGGGAGGGCAGCGTCAGCGCATCGCGATCGCGCGCGCGATCCTGCGGGACGCGCCGCTATTGTTGCTCGATGAAGCGACCTCCGCGCTCGATGCCGAATCCGAGACGCTGGTGCAGACGGCGCTTGAAGAACTGATGAAGCACCGCACGACGCTGGTAATCGCCCATCGCCTGGCGACCGTTTTGTCGTGCGACCGCATTCTGGTGATGGATCAGGGCAAGATCGTCGAGCAAGGCACCCATGCTTCGCTGGTCGCTCAGGGCGGACTCTATGCGCGGCTGGCGCGGTTGCAGTTCGAAGGGGTGTGAGAATTTCGCATCGTCATTGCAAGGAGCGAAGCGACGAAGCAATCCAGATTGTCTCAGCGAAAAGGTCCTGGATTGCTTCGCTTCGCTCGCAATGACAGTGAATTAGGGCCGCCATTGCATCTTTAATACCGGCCGGCGTGAAGTCGGATTGACGTCTTTCCCGGCATGAACAAAACCGTTGCGCTCATAGAAGCGGATCGCGCGGGGATTGTCTTCGTTGACCAATAACGTAATGGAATCGGGCGATAGCCGCTTGGCTTCATCGACCAGCGCGTCCGCAAGCTTTGAACCCCAAAACTTAGGCGTGACCACCAACTGGTCGAGATAGGCGCGGGCGTCGATGGTCACGAATCCGACCAGCTGGCCTGTTTGTTCCGCGACGATGATCGCCGCGTTCGGCACCAACTCGCCGCGCCAGCGTTCGCGCCACCACGGCACGCGCGCGGCAAAATCGATGTTCGGATAGGCCTGCTGCCAGGTCTCGCACCACAGCGCGATGGTCGCGTCTTCGTCGCCGTCGCGATAGGGGCGGAGGGTGAAGGACGGATTCATCGTGTCCCGGCTCGCGCTCGCAGGTGCTCGCTTGGCCGGGACACGAGTGTTACCGCTCCGTCAGCTTCAGTTCGATGCGGCGGTTACGCTTGTAGGCGTCTTCGGTGGTGCCGGTGTCCAGCGGCTGGAATTCGGCAAAGCCCGCAGCCACCAGCCGCTGCGCCGGAACACCGAGCGAAATCAGATATTGTACCACCGAGATCGCCCGCGCCGACGACAGTTCCCAGTTCGACTTGAACAGCGGACTGTTGGTGATCGGACGAACGTCGGTGTGGCCGTCGACCCGCAACACCCAGGCGATTTCTGCCGGGATTTGCTTGTCGAGTTCGGTCAGTGCCGCGCCGACCTTGTCGAGTTCGGCACGGCCTTCAGGCAACAACAGCGCCTGCCCGGTGTCGAAGAACACCTCGGACTGGAACACGAACCGGTCGCCGACGATCCGCACATCCGGCCGGTTGCCGAGAATGGCGCGCAGCCGTCCGAAAAATTCCGAACGGTAGCGCGACAATTCCTGGACCCGTTGCGCCAGCGCGACGTTCAGCCGTTGTCCGAGATCGGCAATCCGTCCCTGCGATTCGCGGTCGCGTTTTTCGGAAGTCTGCAAGGCCTCTTCGAGCGCGGCGAGTTGGCGGCGCAAGGCGCTGATCTGCTGGTTCAAGACCTCGATCTGCGCGAGTGCGCGCGCCGAGACCTGCCTCTCGGAATCGAGCGCCTTGTTGAGTTCACCAGTGCGGCTGGCGGCATCGCTGCCGGCGCCGGCAAGTCCTTCGTAGAGCCCCTTGACGCGGTCGCGCTCGTTTTCGGCCGAGACAAGTCCGGCACGCACCTGCGATAGCTGGTCTTCCGCACTGATCTTGCCGAGCTTTTCCAGCGACAGAAGGTCGTTCAACTCGGCGATCTTGGCATTGAGCTGCTCCAGCGCCTTGTCCTTGCCGGTGACTTCCTGCGACAGGAAGAACTGCACCACCAGAAAGACCGACAGCAGGAACACGATCGACAGCACGAGCGTCGACAGCGCGTCGACAAAGCCCGGCCAGTAGTTGAAGGCGCTTTCGCTGCGTCGTGCTCGGGCAAGGGCCATCCGTTTTCTCCGATCTCGTGTCCCGGACGCGGCTGCAGCGTGCAACGCTGCTCCGCAGAGCCGGGACAAGGTTATCTTACTCCGGCCGGCGGCACACGGCTTCGATATTGTGGCCGTCGGGATCGAACACGAATGCGCCGTAGTAGTTTGGATCATAGTGCGGACGAATCCCGGGCGGTCCGTTGTCCCTGCCGCCGGCAGCGATCGCCGCCTCGTAGAACCGATCGACCGTGGCGCGGTCATCGGCCGCAAATGCGATATGTGAGCCGGTCTGAGCGATATTGCGAATTCCGATCCAGAAGAAGGCCTTCGGGTCGACCCCATAGCCCGCGAAGCGAGTGCCGTCGCCATATAGCCGCGCGACCTCCAAGGGCCGTAGCGCCAAATCGTAGAACCGCTGCGACCGCTCGATATCCTCGACGCCGATGGTGACGTGATCCAGCATAGTCTGGTTCGCCCTAGCTCTTCTCCGGCTGGCGCGCCAACCGCTCCAGCAGCTTTTTGATCTCGCGGTTCTGCTCGCCCTGGCCGTCGGCCCATTCGCGGATCATCTGCTGTTCGGTGCGCATATGTGTGACGAGGCCCTGGATGGCTTCGGCGAGGTTGGCCATCGCCGTCGTCGTGCCGCGGTTGCTGCCGCCTTCTTCGAGCGCCACGCGCAGCCGGTCGACGGCGGCCTGAAGGTCGCCGCTGGGGCCGGCCTCACCGGAATAATTGCCCACCGTGGAGGCGAGCCAGTCCTCAAGGTCGGTATAGAAGCGGTTTTGCGCCTGGCTCGATTGTAGGTCGAGAAAACCCAGGATCAGGGAGCCGGCGAGGCCGAACAGCGAGGACGAAAACGAAATGCCCATGCCGCCGAGCGGCGCGGCGAGGCCTTCCTTCAGGGTATCGAACAGGGCCCCGGCATCGCCGCCGACCTTCAGGCCGTCGATCACATGGCCGACCGAGCCCACAGTCTCGATCAAGCCCCAGAACGTGCCGAGCAGGCCCAGAAACACCAGGAGGCCGGTCATGTAGCGGGAAATGTCGCGGGCCTCGTCGAGGCGGGTGGCAATCGAGTCAAGCAGATGCCGCATGGTCTGCTGCGAAATGGTGATGCGTCCGGAGCGCTCGCCGCCGAGAATGGCCGCCATCGGGGCCAGCAGCGTCGGATGCCGCGCCATCGCCAGGCCCGGATCGGCGATGCGGAAATTATTGACCCAGGCCACTTCCGGATAAAGTCGGATCACCTGGCGGAACGACAACACGATGCCGATCAAGAGCACGAGGCCGATCAGCGCATTCAGGCCGGGATTGGCAAAGAAAGCGGCGATGATCTGCTTGTAGAGCACGATCATGATCAGCGAACATAAGACGAGAAACACCAGCATCCGCACCAGGAAGATTCGCGGGGGAGCAAGCTTCGTGAATTCAAGTTCCATGGCGGAGCGGGGAGAAGGGGGCATTGCCGGGCTCATTCGTTGCGGCTTTTTTCGAGGCCCCAATATGGCACAGAGAGCCCGAGATAAAAGGCTGCTTGGGGCAGGCGGGAAAGATCGGATGGGAACTTCCGCGTGAAACCCGGCGGTATCTCGTCCGTAATTAGGCAAAGGCCTGATAGGTCAGTTGGTTAGATAGGATTTTTCGATGGTCTCATACCTGGTGGCGTTGGCGGCGATCGCGCTCTCGCTCTCGATCCTGATGGCGGGCGCCTGGATCGTGCAACAACGCACCGGCAATTCCGGCTGGGTCGATACCATCTGGACTTTTTCGGTCGGTCTTGTCGGCGCGGCCAGCGCGCTCTGGCCCTTCACGAATGGCGCGCTCAATGCCAGGCAATGGCTGGTCGCCGCTCTGGTCGTGATCTGGTCGTTGCGGCTTGGCGTGCATATCGCGGTGCGAACGGCTGCGATTTCCGACGATCCGCGCTATGCGGCGTTCGCGCAAGAATGGGGCGCCCGAGCCCCACGCCGGATGTTTCTGTTTTTGCAGAACCAGGCGCTGGGCTCGATCCCGCTGGTGTTTGCGATCTTTGTCGCGGCGCACTTCCCGAGTGAGGTGATGCGCTGGCGCGATTGTTTTGCCGCCTTCGTGTTGCTTGCCGCCATTATCGGCGAAGCGATCGCCGACAGCCAGCTCAAGCAGTTCAGGGAAAGTCCCGGCCATCATGGCCAGGTTTGCGACGCCGGCTTGTGGCGCTGGTCGCGGCATCCGAATTATTTCTTCCAGTGGCTGGGCTGGCTCGCTTATCCCATCATCGCGATCTCGCCGGACTATGTGTGGGGCTGGGCAAGCCTGCTCGCGCCTGCCTTCATGTACTGGATCCTCGTCCACGTCACTGGCGTGCCGCCGCTGGAAGCGCAGATGCTGCGTTCGCGCGGCGAGCGCTATCGCGAGTATCAGTTGCGCACCAGCGTGTTCTTTCCGCTGCCGCCGCACTAGTGGAGTGGATTTGACATTCGCTACCCTGTAACCGCGAATTCGCGATGCGAATGTCAAATCCAAAACTCCACTGGAAACTTATATTTTGCCAGTAGTCCCTGATCCCAACATTCGCAAAAGGGGCTGCTGCGGGGGGATGCGAATGTTAGAATCGAACCACTAGGGAGAACCAGGGTGAGCCTGACTTCGGGGGTGATCGGCTTCGCCGAGCGGGTGCCGCTGCCCGATTTTGTGATTCGTGCCGCGATCGACCGGCTTTGTTCCCGCACGGCGGCGCGGCTCGCCGCCGGCGATGCGGCAGGCGACGCCGAATTCGCGCGGGAAATGGCGGCGCGCGCCGTCGCCGAACATACCGACGCGGCCAATGCGCAGCATTACGAGGTACCGGCGGCCTTCTTTGCCCACGTGCTCGGGCCGTACCGCAAATATTCCTCCTGTTTCTATCGCGCGGCTGCCTCGACCTTGCAGGAAGCGGAGGAAGAGGCGCTGCGCCAGAGCGTCGATCACGCCGACCTCGCCGACGGGCAGTCGATCCTCGAACTCGGCTGTGGCTGGGGCTCCCTGTCGCTGTGGATGGCGCGGCAATTTCCAAATTCAAAAGTGATGGCGGTGTCGAACTCGCATTCGCAGCGGATGCATATCCAGGGCGAAGGCGCCGCGCGCGGGCTGACTAATCTCTCGGTCATGACCGCCGACATGAACGGTTTCGATCCCGGGCAGAAATTCGACCGCATCGTGTCGGTAGAGATGTTCGAGCACATGATGAACTGGCGCGAGCTTTTGGGAAGGGTTCGGTCGTGGCTGGCGCCGCAGGGTCGTTTGTTCATGCATATCTTCACCCATCGTGCCGGCACCTATCTGTTCGATCGCAACGACAAGGCCGACTGGATCGCGCAGCACTTCTTCACCGGCGGGGTGATGCCGAGCCATCTGTTGATCCGGCAATATGCCGATCTGTTCGAGGTCGAGAAGGAATGGCGCTGGAGCGGCGCGCATTACCAGCGCACCGCGATGGACTGGCTTGCCAATTTCGATGCCCATCGCAGCGAGATCGAAACTGTTTTGCGCGGCGTTTATGGTGTGGACACCGCGCTGTGGATGCGGCGTTGGCGCTGGTTCTTTCTGGCGACATCAGGCCTGTTCGGCTTTTCAGGCGGCAGCGAATGGGGCGTCAGCCACTACCGGATGAAGGCGGTGTAGCGAGTCGATGTCTGTTTTTCCGTCGACAGCGGACATACGGCAGAGCGGCATCCCGTCCTATCCAATCACCAGGTGGCCGCAAGCGCTTTCACGGTTGTTTCGGCTCGACGCGTGTGAGGCCGGAGGGCCCATTGCTGCCGACCACCTGGAAGACGACCTCTCCGTCTTTGGCAAAGACAAAATGCGGTTGCCTGGCCGGCTCGGTCCAAATGCTGCCCGGGGGAAGCGCCTTCATGGCGCTCTCGTCGAATTGTTCGCCGAAACCAACGTACAAGGTGCCTGATATCACCGTGACGACCCGCTCATCGGGGTGGAAGTGAGGTTGGACCTTGTGGTAGGCCGGAAACCGAACCCGATACGTGTACATGCCGGGCTTTTTGTCATCTCCCACAAGAGACGCCCGTTGAACTCCGGATGGTTCGCTTTCCCACTTAATCTCATCAGGCGTCAGTCGTGTGGCTGCAAGCGGCTCGGTCTGTCCGGAAGAACTCGAAACGATCAGGACGGACACAATGCATCCCATCACTCTGAAAATGCCGGCTTTCATTTTTCCTCCGGGGCAGGCTTGGTCGTGACGCTACGATGCCGTTGCCAAACTGGCTACAGCCAAATGTTTGCTTTGGGTCAGCTAGACCGACAAGAGCGATCCTGATAGCCGTTCCCCCCTCGACACAAAATCGACAAAGCCTATAGGCCCATCTAGTGCCCACTTTCCGAAGTTCGTGTTACACCTCAGCGCGCACCTTTCACGAACTTCGGAAAGTCAAGGGCACTAGCAAATCCATGATTCTAGTGCCGCTTTGCTATTTGAAGTTCCTGGATCGAATTCGCCGCTTGTGGTGCAGGAACTTCAAATAGGCGGCACTAGGTTTGTTGATCGATCGGATGGAGTGACTGGCCGTGCCAGAGACGGTCGCGGAAAGAATTGTATTATGTCTCATTGGCGGCCTGCTGCTGGGTCTGGCGGCTTTCCTCATGTGGCCCACCTTTGAGCACTTCAAAGGCGAGGCGACGGTCTATCGGATGTTCTGCACGTCCAGTCGTAACGATGACAGTCCTTGCGTTCCCCGGGATGAACTGACCTCGGTCACCGAGACTTATAAGGCGTTTCCCGACCAACAAAGCATCATCGTCTGGATAGGCGACGGCGCGCCCGCGAAGCTGAGTAACTGCGCCGTGCGCGACGCGCTTAATTGGCGTTGCACGAAAAGCGACAAGAAGGGCGGGATCGTCGAGCAGTCGATGGCGAATGGGCAGCTCTCCGAGACGATCGATGGAGACCCTTCGCCAGGTTTGACGCTTTTCTATCAAGCGTCCCGCTGGCGCTGGTGGCTGGTGAAGTTGCTGGAAACATCGGGCCTGAGAAAAGGTCGGGCGTGAGGCAGATGGCGACGCCGCGACCTACTTGCCGGTAAAGAACTTCGTCCCGTCAAAGAAGCGGTTGGGGCGATTGAATATCGAAATGAAGACCGCGCCATGCGGCGCGTGCGCGACGTGGACGTTGCCGCCGGGCCGCCAAACGAAGTTTCCTGCCGTCACTTCACCCTCGTGATCGGCAAGCGATCCTTCGAGCATAAAGGTCTGTTCCAGATCAGTGTGTTCATGAAGGGGAACGACGGCGCCCGGGGCCATCTTGAAAAGGATTGTCGAGCGCCCCTGATCGTCCTTGTACAGCATCTTCATTTCGATGCCGTCAAAGGCCGTCGGTTGCCAGGGCATCGTGGCGGCGTCCACGAAAGTTGACATGAGCTCAGGCGGATTTTTCACTGCTGCTGTTGTCATGGTTCATCCAATCGAGGTCCCTCAACCAGCCCATGATAGCTTTCTCCGACCGAGGCGTTATATCCGCCGCTTTTTTTCATGATCGTATGGGCGATCGAGACGAGTCAAGCCGACCTGTTCTGAATTTGAGGTCGGAAGGGGCTGAGGTCACACGGTCAGCCACGGCAGCAGAACGATCTTGCCGCCGAGGCCGCCGGCGTCGATACGTGCGTGGACATTTCTCGCGGCTGCCAGTGGTTCGCGACCGATGACCACCGGACGAATGGCTCCATTGCGGAGCAACTCGAACAGAGCGGCCATGTCCGCCTTGAACTCTTCAGGGTGCGATACGCGTCGGTCCGTGATGCTGTACCAGATCGCACGACGGCCGCCGAACAGGAAGCTCAACGCGCCCCATAGCTTCAACCGTGCCAACCCCAAACCAGCCGCAATGATGCTTTCGCGCCCCATCGCCATGGTTTGGGCGCCGTAACCGATGAGGATTCCCCCCAGCGCGAGACAGGCAAACGAACGATCGAAATGGGATCCGCCGATCGCATCGAATGCCGCGTCGACGCCGGCACCGCCAACACGTCCCGCCGTGAGCTGACGCACTGACGTAACGAAGTCACCGGCCCGATAGTCGATCGCTGCCGCGCCAAATTGCTCAACCGTCGTGAGGTTCGCCGCTGAGCACGTACCGATGGCGTTGAGGCCAAAATGACGCGCGAGATCGAGCAGCGCCGTGCCGACCGTCCCCGATGCGCCGATAACGAGGATCGTCTCGCCGGCAGACAGACGGCGATAGCGCGTCAGCATCTGGAAGGCTGTAAGGTAGGCGAGCGGTATACAGACGGCCTCTGCCGCATCGATACCATCTGGAACAGGCACAAGAAAACGCGCGGGACGAATGGCGTATTGCGCGTAACCACCCACCACACAGAGATCGGCAACGATCTGCCCTTCGCGCGGAGCGACAACGTCAGCCCCAGCCTTCTCGACAACACCTACAAGCTCGTAGCCCGGTGTAAATGGCAGCGGTCCTTTGAAATCAGGGTAACCGCCACGGCGGATGAAGCTGTCCGTGAAGCCGGTCCCGGCTGCCAGAATCTTGATGCGCGCCTCGGCGGCGCCCGGATCAGGGATGACCGGCTCCTCCGCCAGTTCCAGGACCTCGGGGCCACCGAACCTGGCAATGCGAATGCGTTGCCATGACATGGCCGCATCTTAGTACATCTCGACCGTAAGCGCACTTGCATCACGGTGCGCGGACCGCCTTGTGGATGCTGCGCTGGCGCCAGTTCTTTCTTGCGGCGGCCGGCCTGTTTGGACGGTGGTGTGGTGAGGTGTTCGAAGTCCGCTTTTTCTTCGCCAGCGGACAAGCGGCTTATCGGCGGTTACGCCAGTTTGCGCTAACAGGCTGCATCGCGCTTGCGGCGAGTTGTGGCTCAATGGTCACACACCAATGGAATCGTCGGGCTAATTCCATGCCCGATACAGCCCAGCCACGGTTTCGCCCTCTTTGCGGGCCGAGTTCAGGCTGGGGGCACAAGTTAGGGATGCAAATGTATTCCATCGATTGTGCCAGGAATGCCAAGAGTTCGTGCGTCGCTACTGAAGAAAATTCTATTCCTGATGCTTCCCCGGTTCCGGGCGCTCGTGTCTGGAAGATCTTTCGATTGCTTGTCATCGTTTTGGGGGCTGCGTCGCTTGCGGCCTGCGCCCAATCTTCCGCGGTTCGACATTCCGCGTCGTTGCAACGCGATCGAACGGCATCGTTCTTCACCCCACTGTTCTTCACCAGCAGTCGTTTCGCATCCGTGAAAAAGCATACGCCGTTCGCGCGGCCCAGCAATGCGACCCCGACACAGATCGCCTCGCAGGGCGTTGCCAGCTTCTACACAGAGGGCCAACAGACCGCGAGTGGCGAAAAGTTCGACACGCACGATTTGACTGCCGCTCATCCTACGTTGCCGTTTGGCACCCGGTTGCGGGTGACAAACGTCGGGACCGGGCGGTCCGTGATAGTTCGGGTCAATGACCGCGGTCCGTACGTTCCCGGACGGGTTGTCGATGTCTCACATTCTGCGGCCAACGCGCTCGGGATGGTTCAGAGTGGGATCGCAAAGGTCAAACTCGACGTCATTCAATAATGAAGCGACCCGAGGCTGACGGGCATGATCGAACTCTGGAGCTGCCGCCAGGTGTCAAATCGGCAGCAAGCCCGGCTCATTTAACCTGCATTCTCCAACTCTCGGGTAATGTGCGAAACGCCAGATGGAGGTTGTCGTTGAACGATGCCGTCCTGAAACCATACTTCCCCCAAGCTGCGGCCAGCGCCTCCTTGGTGAAGATCGAAATGTGTCCGTTGCGCGGTCCGACATACCACCACGACATCCCCTTTTGATTGAAATCATCAGGTTGGATCAATGTCGAATAAAGCACCGCACCTGGATCGTCGACAAATTCGACTATTTTGCCGATTCCCTCGATGGGATCGGGCAAGTGCTCCAGCGTCTCGAAACACGTGATCAGATTGAATTTGCCGGTCGGCTGAAGCGCGTGTTCCGGTACCATCGGATCGTAGGTGATGGCTTCCTTGAAGCCGTTGGCACGCAAGGTGGTGCACAAGAGGTCGTTGCCGCCGCCGTAATCCAACAGCCTTACGTTTGCTTTGTGGGCAGACCAAATCTTGGTCACCCAGGTGGCATTGTTGCTCGGGCGCTTGGTTTCGTATTCGGGATCGTAAGCCAGGTACTCGTCATTATAAATGTGGGCCTTGAATTCGCTTATTTCCCAATCGTCGAACGCATCGGTGAATAGAAACCCGCAGGCCGCACAACGGCGATAGTAGATCGGTATGCCCGAAAGGGCGGGGGCCTTAAGGCCGATGTCGCAAGGCCTGTTCAAGTCAGTCACGCCATAGAGCGCCGATGGCCCGTCGCAAATCTTGCAAGCGATGGGAGCCGTGGTTGCTGCCCTGAGACGAAGTTCAACTAATGACATGGTTCGACCTCTGCGTCGTGCCTCCCGAGAGCTGAGGCATGATCTCCATCAGGGCGAGGCTCGGAGACTCAAACTTGCAGTTTGACACGTTCGGGCGGCTATTCACGGCGCATTTTTGGTCGGACTTAGCTCGGTCAATGTCTTGTCGTCGGAATGGATGGCCAGAACATTGATGCCGATTTCTCTCAGAACATAGCCGCGATCGCCGAACCAGCGCTGGAGTTGTTCGGCATTGCTCTTGATCTTTTCGATCAGGAGAATTGGGCGGCTGCTCTTGATCGTCTTGTCCGCCCCTTCGAGCGCTTCCAGTTCCATGCCTTCGACGTCGAGCTTGATAAAGTCAACGCGGGGAAGGTTGAAATCATCGATGGCCACTTTGCGAATTTCAGCGGTATTTTCCGTGTAGTTGATCGCCTGGCCGATGAACTCGTTATTGGCCCTCTGGCGAAGCTCCAGACTGCCAAAGCTCGAAGGGACCGTGTAATTCGGGTTGGGGATCGTCATGACGCCGGGTTCGGAGGACACCGCGGCGTGCAGGGCCATCGCGTTGAAGCAGTTGTTGATCGCGATGTTGCCGGCCAAGGCGTAATAAATGCGTTCCTGCGCTTCGATCGCCAGCACCGACCCCCAACCGGTCATGGCGGTCGCCCACTCGATCGTATGCACGCCGATGTTGGCGCCGCAGTCGAGCGCCAGCACGCCGTCTCCTTGATGACGTCGGCGCGCCGCAAGCAGCTCAACGGCCAATTTGACCTCAGCCGGATCGAACGAGGCAGTCTCCAGAATCTGGAAGCCGACTCCATAACCGCTCTCGGCGTTGACCATCCGGTAATCGAGACGGTTCACGATCATCGTGCCGTGGTTGGATGAAGCAAGCACGAATGCCAATTTGCGTCGCGCACCGGCCATCTTATGTCTCCTGTGGCCAAGAATTGAGTCAGGCTATCTGATGGGAAAGCTCGCAACACACGGGCCGGCAGGAATCTGTGAGATGCCTGACGCTCCGGATAATTCGTTCAGCCTGATCACGGAACGAACAGATAGATGATTCTTGTAGGTGCGGAAAGGCGCGGCCTCGCTCGCAACGCGCCGATTGGTGCAGCCTACCCCAACGGCTTCAAGATCTTCACCAGTTCGGCGTGCACGAACTCGTTGCCGCAGATCACGTGACCCGTCAGCAGCGGATCGTCGTCACCGGCCATGCCACTGACGATGCCGCCGGCCTCGCGCACAATGATTTGGCCCGCCGCCATGTCCCAGGGCTGAAGGTTGCGTTCCCAATAGCCGTCGAGACGCCCGGCTGCGACAAAGGCCATGTCGAGCGAGGCCGCGCCGAACCGGCGCAGGCCCGCCACCCGGTTCTGGATTTCGGTCATCTCGGCACGTGACAGTTCGTGATCGCCACGTCCGATATGCGGCAGCCCACAGGCGATCACGCATTCGTTTAGCTTGCGCCGGCCGGCGACGCGCAGGCGCTGATCGTTGAGGAAGGCGCCTTTGCCGCGTTCGGCGGTATAGAGCTCCTCATTGGCGGGATTGTAGATCACGCCGGCAATGATGGTTCCTTCGCGCTGAAGCCCGATCGAGATCGCAAATTGCGGAATGCCGTGCAGGAAGTTGGTGGTGCCGTCGAGCGGATCGACGATCCAGGTGTGGGTCTTGTCGTCGCCCGGGCGTGAACCGCCTTCTTCGCCGATAAAACCGTAGCCGGGGCGCGCCTTCGCGAGGTCCTCGTACAGCATCTCTTCGGCGCGGCGATCGGCCATGGTGACGAAGTTGGCCGGTCCCTTCAGCGACACCTGAAGATTTTCGATTTCGCCGAGGTCGCGCTTGAGGCTGCGTCCGGCGCGGCGCGCCGCCTTGATCATGACGTTGAGGAGGGCTGATTGCAGCATGATTCAAGGCAACTTTTCTGCAGCGGAAAATGAGGGCCCATCCCCTCCGAGGAGATCGGTAAAGATGTGGGTGCCCTGTGGCGTCAGCGCCGTCAAGCTCATTTGGCGCCGAGCCATTTGCGGACCGCGGCGTCCGCCTTGGCCTTGTCCTCCGGGCTCATCGCGGAAAGGACCCGGTCGAGATCGGGATCGCCCTTGCCGGCGGTCTTGGCGATGGTGTGCCATTTCAGCGCCTCGACCTTGTCCACTGGAACGCCCTGGCCGCCGGCGAGCACGCGCGCCAGGCGGTTTTGCGCAATCGGATTGTTCTGTTTGGCGGCTTTGCCCAGCAAGGTGACCGCTGCAGCCTCATTCTTTGAGGTGCCGGTGCCATTGAACAGCGCGATGGCATATTCAACCTCGGCATCGACATTGCCCGCGAGTGAGGCCGCCTGGAGCAGGCGCGCGGCCTTTTCGGCGTCCTTCGGCACGCCCGTGCCTTCCTTGTAGAAGGTCGCAAGCGCGTATTGGGCCTCCGCGCTGCCGGCATCCGCCGCGACCCGGAACAATTCGGCCGCGCGTCGCAAGTCCTGCGGCAACGTCTCCCCGCCGACATACATCAGTGCGAGATTGTAGGCGGCTTTGGAATTGCCGAGCTTGGCCGAGGACGCCAGCAGTTTGGCCGCTTCCTCCCGATTGACGGGCCCACCACGGCCGGCAAGCCGAACCATCGCGAGCTCAAACATCGCCTCGCGGTCGCCGGCGTCCGCAGCGCGCTTGTACCAGGCGGCTGCCTTGGCGTCGTCGCGCTTGAGGCCGAACCCGTTGGCATAGAGTTCGCCGAGCATGGTCATCGCCTTGGGATCGCCGTTCTCCTGCGCGCGCTTGGTCGCAAGATCAAACGCGGTCTTGTAGAGGCCGCGCTGATAGGCGCCGTACACCAGATCGGCATTGGGGTCGTCGGGCGTCGGGGCAGGTGTCGCCGTGGCCGCGGCGGGCGGGGCCGGCTTCTTGGCCGCGGGCCTGAGCTTCGGTTTTGCGGCGGCGGCCGGCTTTGTGTCCGGTGCGGCCGGTTTATCCGGCGTGGCCGGCTTATCCGATGTTGCTCCCGGCGGCGCGAGCGACACTTGTGCGGAAGCGTGAGCCGTCAACATCACGGCAGCAAGAAGAAAAAATAGACGCGCGCTCCTCATGGTCCGGCTCTACCCCTGCCGTGCTTGGGCATTTGCCGGCATCGCACCGTGGGCTTTGCAGATCGCTTCAACGGTCGCGCGCAGGGATTTCAGCGGGCCTTCAGAGGCGCTCCAGATGAAATCGCCAGCCAAAATAAAATCCGCGCCCGCAGCAGTGAACGCTCCGGCTTCTTCCAACGTGCCCGCAAAGCCGACCGAAGGCAGTTCGAACACTTCGTCCCACCATTGCAGACGATCGCAGATCGCCTGCGTCGACGGGCGTTGTTCTTTTTCGTCCGGCTCGCCGAACAGCACGTAATCGGCGCCCAGTTCGCCCGCCGTCATCGAGTCGTGGCGTGTCGCCAATCCGCCAACGCCGGCGATGCGGTCGGGCTTGAGTGTCGGCAAGGCTTCCGCGAAAGCCTCCAACCCCGGAAGGTGCGCGCCATCGGCCCCGGCGCGCGCCACCAGGTCGACATGGCCGTCGAGCAACATTGCCGCGCCCTGATCCTGGATCGCGGGCGCAAGCGCCTTGATCCGCGAGATCAGCGTGCGCGGATCGGACGGCTTCAGCCGCAGCAGGACGGCGGCGATATCGGCCGCCTTCAGCATATCCGGAAGCACGCCGAGCAAAACTTGCGGATCGTCGACGGGCGGCGTCGCAAGATAAAGGCGCGGCATGGGGCGCGGCGGGGCCGGCTTTGAGGTTGAGGCCAACTCTTAAGCCGCCTTCTTTTCGAGGTCGGCCGTCCATCGGCCGGTGCTGGCGAGCCCATTCATATGGGCGCGATGGCTGAAGGCGCGTTGTCCGGCCACGACGTTTTCGGACTTGCCGGACCATGCCTTCTGGGGCGCGGCCTGTAGCGCGCGGCCGTAAGAGAAGGTCACCTTCCACGGCAGGCCGCCGATCGCGTTGATGGCGTTGAGATGTGCGGTTGCTTCTTCGTCGGATTGTCCGCCGGACAGAAACGCGACGCCGGGCACGGCCGCGGGCACGCAGGCTTTCAGCAGGCGAATGGTTTTTTCGGCCACTTCCTGCACCGAAGCCTGCTTCGGCGATTTCTTGCCCGATATCGCCATGTTCGGTTTCAGTATCATGCCTTCGAGCGCGACGCGCTGGACGCGCAATTCCTGGAACGTCTTGTTGAGCACGCGGCTCGTCACCTCATAGCAGCGGTCGATGTCGTGGTCGCCATCCATCAGCACCTCCGGCTCGACGATCGGCACGATCTGGGCCGCCTGGCACAATGCGGCGTAGCGCGCCAGTGCATGGGCGTTGACGCTGATCGCGGTCATCGAGGGAATGCCGTGACCGATATCGATCACCGCGCGCCATTTCGCAAAGCGCGCGCCGCGCTCGTAATATTTCTTCAGGCGTTCGGCGAGTTTGTCGAGTCCGACGGTGACGAGTTCGCCCGGGCAGTTCGGTAACACCTGCGTTCCCTCGTCGACCTTGATCCCGGGAATGGAGCCGGCCTGCTCGATCAGTTTGACCAGCGGCGTGCCGTCTTTGGCGTTCTGCCAGACGGTCTCGTCATAGAGGATCACGCCGGAAATATATTGGCTCATCGCTTCCTGCGAGCGGAACAGCATCTCGCGATAGTCGCGGCGACTGTCCTCGGTCGATTCCACGTTGATGGCGTCGAAACGCTTCTTGATGGTGCCGGACGATTCGTCGGCGGCGAGCAGGCCCTTGCCCGGCGTGACCAATTCGAGCGCAATCTTGTTGAGATCGGCGAGATTCATCGGGAACGTCCTCCGGCAGCTAGTGCGGCGAATTTGAAGTTCCTATCAGTGTTGCGGCAAGTTCGTTATAGGAACTTCAAATTCAAAGCCGCACTAGAAACAATGAGTTGCTAGAGCTCCTTTGATTCCGAAGTTCGTATCAGAGGTTGCCGCGACACCATGCGAACTTCGGAATCGGAGCTCTAGTGGTCTAGTTGCCGACAAAATAGACCGTTCTCGGGCAAAAGAGGAGTTTGACGTTGGTCGCACTTATTCCTCCCCCTTGCGGGGAGGGTCGGCGAGCTCGGGAGCGCTTTTGCGCTCCGAGGCGAGCCGGGGTGGGGGTTTCAGAAACCGATGCGTGTATTCGATATTTTCGACGATGCTGGCACCCCCGCCCGACCGTCGCTCCGCGACGGCCACCCTACCCGCAAGAGGGAGGGATAAGAAGCCGTTCGCGGCGAAGTGAAGAAAAGATCGGAACTTACACCACCTTCGCGATCGCTACGCGACGCGGGGATCGAGATCGCCCTTGGTGTAGCGCTTGGCCATTTCGGCCGTGGTCAGTACCTTCTTGATCTTGCTCGCTTGCCCTGCGGTATTGAATTCCTGAAGCCGCTGCTTGCACAGCTTGGCCATCGCTTCCATCGCGGGCTTGAGATATTTGCGCGGGTCGAATTCTTCCGGATTGTCCTTGAAAACTTTTCGGATCTGCCCGGTCATCGCCATGCGGTTGTCGGTGTCGATGTTGATCTTGCGGACGCCGTTCTTGATGCCGCGCTGGATCTCGGTCACCGGTACGCCCCAGGTCGGCTTCATCTTGCCGCCGTTGGCGTTGATGATGTCCTGCAAATCCTGCGGCACCGAGGACGAGCCGTGCATAACGAGATGCGTGTTCGGCAGCTTGCGGTGAATTTCCTCGATCACCTTCATGGCGAGAATATCGCCGTCGGGTTTGCGGGTGAATTTGTAGGCGCCGTGCGAGGTGCCCATCGCGATCGCGAGCGCGTCGACCTTGGTCTCCTTGACGAACTTCACGGCTTCGTCCGGATTGGTCAGGAGCTGGTCGTGCGACAGCTTGCCTTCCGCGCCGTGGCCGTCTTCCTTGTCGCCCATGCCGGTCTCGAGCGAGCCGAGCACACCCAATTCGCCTTCCACGGAAATGCCGCCGAGATGGGCCATGTCGGTCACGGTCTTGGTCACGCCGACATTGTAATCCCAATCGCCGGGGGTTTTGCCGTCGGCCTTCAGCGAGCCATCCATCATGACCGAGGTGAAGCCGGCCTGGATTGCGGTCATGCAGGTCGCCGGTTCGTTGCCATGGTCGAGATGCACGCAGACCGGAATTGAGGGATAGATTTCGGTGACTGCATCCATCATGTGGCGGAGCATGATGTCGTTGGCATAGGAGCGCGCGCCGCGCGAGGCCTGGATGATGACGGGCGCGTCCAGGCTCGAGGCCGCGTCCATGATCGCGAGCGCCTGTTCCATGTTGTTGATGTTGAAGGCCGGCACGCCGTAGTCGTGCTCCGCGGCGTGGTCGAGCAATTGGCGCAACGTGATCCGAGCCATCGGTCCTGTTCTCCGCTTTGGGGCTGATCGCCCGAAATGAATTATCGTGCTTTTAAAACTTCCACGCCGGGCAAGGGTTTCCCTTCCATCCATTCCAGGAAGGCGCCGCCCGCCGTCGAAACATAACTGAAATCGCCGGCAACGCCTGCCTGATTAAGCGCCGCTACCGTGTCGCCGCCACCGGCGACCGAGACCAGCTTCTTCGCCTTGGTCCGTTCGGCCGCATGCTTTGCCGCGACCATGGTGCCGCGGTCGAACGGCGTCATCTCGAACGCGCCGAGCGGCCCGTTCCAGACCAGTGTCTTGGCATCGTCGATCGCGGAGTGAATCCGCGCCACCGATTGCGGCCCGACGTCCAGGATCATGCCGTCGGAAGGAATGGCATCGAGGCCGTAGGCGTGGGACGGCGAGTTAGCGGCGAATTGAAACGCCACCACCGCGTCCACCGGCAGGATGATGGCGCAATTGGCAGCGTCCGCCTTTTCGATAATCCGAAGTGCGGTCGCGGCGAGGTCTTTTTCCGCGAGCGACTTGCCGATGCCGACGCCTTGGGCGTGCAGGAAGGTGTTCGCCATGCCGCCGCCGATGACGAGCGCGTCGACCTTGCTGACGAGGTTTTCCAGCAGATCGATCTTGGTGGAAACCTTGGCACCGCCGATGATCGCGATCACCGGCCGCGTCGGGGCTTCCAGCGCCTTTCCGAGCGCATCGAGTTCGGCCTGCATGGTGCGCCCGGCATAGGCCGGCAACTTGTGCCCGAGTCCTTCGGTCGAGGCATGCGCGCGGTGCGCGGCCGAGAAAGCATCGTTTACCCAGATATCGCCGAGCTTGGCCAATTCAGCGACGAACGCCGGATCGTTCTTCTCTTCCTCTTTATGGAAACGGGTGTTTTCCAGACAGAGAATGTCGCCGTTCTTCATGGCGGCAACGGCTTTCGCCGCCGGCTCGCCGATGCAATCTTCGGCAAAGGCGACCGACTTCTTGATCACCTGCGACAGGGCTTCCGCGACCGGCTTGAGCGAATCCTTGCCGTCGCGGCCCTTGGGTCGGCCGAAATGCGCCAGCAAAATCACCTTGCCGCCTTTGCCCGAAATTTCCGTGATCGTCGGCGCGACGCGCTCGAGGCGGGTGGCGTCGGTGACGCGGCCGTTGTCGGTGGGAACGTTGAGGTCAACGCGGAGCAGTACGCGTTTGCCTTTGACGTCGACGTCATCGAGGGTACGGAATGGTTTTGTCATCGGGCGCTCTCTTGTCCCGGGCGCACTGCGGCGCGAAGTGCGCACCGCGCAGAACCGGGACCTACGCTGAAAATCGGTCCCGGCTCAGCGACGCACCGCTAATGCGCGGCATCGCGTCCGGGACACGAGACGTGACCTACAGCAGTTTCCCCATCGCCACGGCGGTATCGGCCATGCGGTTCGAAAAACCCCACTCGTTGTCGTACCAGGACATCACGCGCACGAAGTTGCCGTTCTGCACCTTGGTCTGGTCCATGTGGAACGTGGAGGAATGCGGGTCGTGGTTGAAGTCGATCGAGACGTTCGGCGCGTTGGTATAGCCGAGGATGCCCTTGAGCTGCTGCTCGGAAGCACGCTTCATCGCCTCGTTGATCTCTTCCTTGGTGGTCTTGCGGGAGGCCACGATCTTGAAGTCGATCACCGACACGTTCGGGGTCGGCACGCGGATCGAGACGCCGTCGAGCTTGCCGTTGAGTTCCGGCAGCACGAGGCCGATCGCTTTCGCGGCGCCCGTTGAGGTCGGGATCATCGACATCGCCGCCGCGCGGCCGCGATAGAGATCCTTGTGCAGGGTGTCGAGCGTCGGCTGGTCGCCGGTGTAAGCGTGGATCGTGGTCATGAAGCCGGTTTCGATGCCGACCGTATCATTGAGCACCTTGGCGACCGGCGCCAGGCAGTTGGTGGTGCAAGAACCATTTGAAACCACGAGGTGCTCTTTGGTGAGCTTGTCGTGGTTGACGCCGTAAACGATGGTGGCATCGGCGTTCTCCGCCGGCGCCGACACCAGCACGCGCTTGGCACCGGCGGTCAGATGAAGTGCGGCCTTTTCCTTGGCCGTGAAGATACCGGTGCATTCGAGCGCGATGTCGACGCCGAGCGCCTTCCAGGGCAGTTTCGCCGGATCGCGTTCGGCGGAAACCTTGATCTTGCCGTTGCCGAGGCTGATCGAGTCGCCGTCAACCGTCACCGTACCCGGAAAGCGGCCGTGCACGCTGTCGAAGCGCAACAGATGCGCGTTGGTCTCGACCGGGCCGAGATCGTTGATGCCGACCACCTCGATGTCCTTGCGGCCGGACTCGGCGATGGCGCGCAGCACATTGCGGCCGATGCGGCCAAACCCGTTGATAGCAACCCGGACTGCCATGCGCGTTTCTCCTCTAAAGCTGGTGCCATCCCCAAAAGGGCGCGGATAACGCACCCCTTTCGGAGATTTGGACGGCGGCTCACCCGGTTCTGCCGGGCGAAAACGGAACAGATGGTCCCTAGCTAGTCCTTTTTTCCAACAATCTCAACGCCCGAGCGCCGTTAGGAGACGCGTTTCAGAACTGCGTTAACCGTGGCCTCGGCGGTAATTCCGAAGTGCTTGTAAAGGTCCTTGGCCGGACCGCTTTCTCCGAAACTATGCATGCCGATAAAAACGCCATCGTGTCCGATCACGGCATCCCAGCCCCAGCGGACCGCGGCCTCGATCGCAACTTTCACGAGTGCGTTGCCGACAACGGCCTTTTGCTTGTCTTCCGGCTGCGACAGCAGCAATTCCAGCGAGGGCACCGAGACCACCCGCGTCGCGATGCCGCGCCCGGCGAGATCCTTTTGGGCGGCGACCGCGATCTCGACCTCGGAGCCCGAGGCAAACAGCGACACTTTGGCATCGCCCTGGGCCGCGACCAGTTCATAGGCGCCGTGGCTGCAGGGATTATCTGCAGGCACCGAGGTGCGGAGTTGCGGCAGGTTCTGGCGGCTCAGCGCCAGCACGGTCGGGCCGTTGGTGCGGTTGAGCGCCAGTTCCCAGCACTCGGCGACTTCGACCGCGTCGCAGGGGCGGAACACGCGCATGTTCGGAATGGCGCGCAAGCTCGAAAGATGCTCGACCGGCTGATGCGTCGGACCGTCTTCGCCAAGCCCGATCGAATCGTGGGTCATGACATAGACCACGCCCGTTCCCATCAGCGCGGCGAGCCGCATCGCCGGCCGCGCATAGTCGGTGAACACCAGGAAGGTGGCGCCGTTCGGCGCAAAGCCGCCATGCAGGAAGATGCCGTTCATGGCCGCGCACATGCCGTGCTCGCGGATGCCGTAATGGATGAAGCGGCCCTTCGGTACTTTGGCGGAGAAGCCCACCGCCGATTTCGCCTTGTTGTTGGTGGAGCCGGTGAGGTCGGCGGAGCCTGCCAGAAACTCCATCGGCATCGCTTCCGCGATCACATCGATCACCGCCTCCGAGGATTTGCGTGTGGCGATGTTGAGCGGGCTATCCAAAAGCTTCTTCTTGAAATCGCGGATTGCCTTGGCGAGCGAAGCCGGCCGCTCATGCCGCAACCGGCGTTCGAATTCGGCGCGCTTGCGCGGTCCCAACTCGGCAAAGCGCGCTTCCCACTCGGTCCGCGCCGCCGCGCCGCGGCTGCCCACTTCGCGCCAGGCCTTGAGCACGTCGTCGGGCACCGAGAACGGCTCCAGCGAAATGCCGAGATTTTCCTTGGCGCCTTTCAGCTCTTCCGCACCGAGCGCCTCGCCGTGGGCTTTGGCGGTGCCGGCCCGGGTCGGCGCGCCATAGCCGATGGTGGTCTTGCAGGCGATCAGCGAGGGCTTGTTGGATTTTTGCGCGCGGGCGATCGCCGCTGCAATCGCCGCCTGGTCCTGGCCGTCGATCAGTTCGGCCGCCCAGCCGGCCGACTTGAAGCGCTTGATCTGATCGACGGAATCGGAAATCGAGGTCGGGCCGTCGATCGAGATGCCGTTGTCGTCATACAGCACGATCATCTTGTTGAGCCGCCAAACGCCGGCGAGCGCGATCGCTTCCTGCGAGATGCCTTCCATCAGGTCGCCGTCGGAGCAGAGCACATAGGTATGATGATCGACGATCTTCTTGCCGAATTCGGCGGCCAGCATCTTCTCTGCCAGCGCCATGCCGACCGCGGTCGCAATACCCTGGCCGAGCGGACCGGTGGTGGTCTCGATGCCCTTGGTGCGGAAGTTTTCCGGATGGCCGGGGGTGATCGAATCTACCTGACGGAAACGCTTGATCTGGTCGAGCGTCATCTCCTTGTCGCCGGTGAGATAGAGCAGCGCGTAAAGCAGCATCGAGCCGTGGCCGGCCGACAGCACGAAACGGTCGCGGTCGGGCCAGGCGAGGTTGGCAGCATCGAATTTCAGGAACTGCGTGAACAACACGGTCGCCATGTCGGCAGCGCCCATCGGCAAGCCCGGATGGCCGGATTTTGCCTTCTCGACCGCATCCATCGCGAGTCCACGGATCGCGTTGGCCATGCGGACGTGATCGACCTGCGTCATGATGAAATTCCGTCAGATAATGAGGTGCTTGGGTGAGTCTTCTACAAGAGGCCAATGCCTCGGATGGAACCTGAATTCGAGGGCTGGATATCACCTCACCTGCCAAAGTCAAAGGAAGTGGAACATTTCAACCTGCTTTGCGGTGCATAGTTCCGTTGCAGCGTTGCGCTGGCCTTGTTCGTTACGTAAGTTTCCGCTCCCAAGCGCTTGATTAGCTTCTGCTTGCAAGCGCTTGATTTTGCGAAAAAGCGTCCGCCTGTCATGAGCGATGCCATGGACGATCATACGGTCAACGGTTCGGGCCAGCCCGATCAGGCTTTCGCCGAAATCGATGCCGCCACGCGCCGGCTGATGGCGGCGCTGGACGCGCTGGAGCGCGCGGTCGAGCGCCGTCGCGACGCCGACCGGGATGAGGATGAGTTGGCGGCGCGGATCCAGGCATTGGGCGCCGATCGCGCCAGGCTGGCGGACGAACTCGACGGATCGCTGGTGCGGTCGAAGCGGCTGGAGCGCTCCAACCGCGAGATCGCCGAACGGCTCGATGCGGCGATCGGCACCATCCGCGAGGTGCTGGAGGCCGGAGAGATGCCATGAGCCACATCAACGTCACCATCAACGGCCGGCAATACCGCATGGCCTGCGAGGAAGGGCAGGAGGTGCGGCTGCTCAAGCTCGCCGAGGTCCTGGAATCGCGGATCGATAGCCTGCGCGGCAAGTTCGGCGAGATTGGCGATGCGCGGCTGACCGTGATGGCAGCGCTCACCGTCTGCGACGAATTGCAGGATGCCGGCAACCGCATCCGCGCGCTCGAGGAAGAACTGGTGGCGCTGCGCGACGTGCGCTCGGTGGCGGCCGACCGCGCCAAGTCCACGCAAGTTGCGGTCGCCAATGCGCTCAACGCCGCCGCCGACCGCATCGAAAAAACCACGCAGGTGCTCAACCGCACCGTGGGCGGCGGTGTCGCGATCGGGTGAGGGGAATTTCTGCCGGTGTCGCCAGCGAGCGTTAGCGAAGCAATCCAGAATCCTTCCGCGGATGCCGTTTCGCCGGTTTTGTCAGCAGACCCTTTAGCCGATGCGAGCTTTCCGATCCGAGTGAGATCAATTCCTGAATGAAGATATCCAGGATCGCTGACGATCGCTTTTCGGCTCTCGTGGCCAGGAAGAATTTCGAGAAGATGCGGGGGATTTTTGGCGAAAGCGATCGCATTTCGCCGGTCTTTGCCCAGGCCTTTGCGTAGTGTTCGGGCAGATAGCTCAGGTAGAGCCCGCTGAGTACCAGCATGGCCTGGGCCTCCATGCTTGAGACGGCGGTTTTGGCGCTCGCGCCGGGCACGTGCTGTAGTTCAAACCCCTTCGCGTAAGGCCTGACTGCAAACGGATATTGTCCTACCGTCTTCGCATCGATCCTGGAGGGGCTTGCGCGAAACAACGGGTGAGAGGCCCGCAATACAGCGACTGCGGCTCTTCTCTCAGCGGCGAAAAGCGTAAGCCCCGATAGGTCTGCGTCTCCGGCACGATCGCAACGTCGAGTCCGCCATTGCCGAGCTCCGAAATCAAGAGCTCCGGCGGTTTGATCTCGATCTTGATGATGACTTCAGGTGCCTTTCGGCTGACGGCCGCGATGACGCGGTAGATCGGCATGTCGGGGTCGGTCACGGTGTTGTCGACCAGGCCCAGCCGTAACGTTCCGGCAAGCCGGTCTCGCAGGCCCCCGACGGTGTCTTCAAATGCTCCCAGGCCCAGGAACAGCAACTTCGATTGTTCGTAGACGATTGCGCCGCGGTCGGTCAGTTCGAAGCCGCTTCGTCCGCGCCGGCAAAGCCGGAAGCCGAGCCGCTGCTCGAGGCCCTTGATGTGAAAGCTCACCGCGGACTGGCTGAGCCCGAGCGCGACCTGCGCGCCGAGGAAGCTCCGATGTTCGACGACAGAGCGAAAGACCGCGAGCGACGTCAGGTCCGGGTTCGAGATTTGCATGCATTATATCAGTAATGTTGATGTAAATTCCCATACATTGCTATTTTCCGGGACTGAACGCGATGGTGCAATAGCGGCCTGGGCCGATTGAATGCGTGAAGGAGAACGTGATGGGAACAGCCGCAGAGACCAGGTCGAATGCTGTCATTCGCCGCGAAACCATCGAAGCGAAGGGACGATGGTCCGTGCGTCTGGAGCCCGGTCAGACGTTGAAGATGATCGACACCAAGGGGCAGCAGGCGATCGACTTCCTCTGCTACAGCGCCGAGCTCCCGCTCGACCGGATCAACATTCCGACCACGGTGCGGCTGAACAAGTCGCTCTACATCACGAAGGGATCGAAGATCTATTCGGACCGGGCCCGCGCCATGATGTCGGTGCTCGAGGACACCTGCGGCTATCACGACACGTTAGCGGGCTGCTGTAGTTGCGAGATCGACAAGGTTCGCTACGGGGTCGACAAGACGGAAAGCTGCCGGACAAATTTTATCGCCGAACTGGCCAAGTGGGCGATGTCGCCGTCGGAAATCGTCTCCAACATCAATTTCTTCATGAGGGTGAAGTTCGCCGCCGATGGCGAACTGACGATATCGGAAGGAATTTCAAAGCCCGGCGATTATGTGGTGCTGCGGGCGGAGATGCCGTTGATCGTTGTGATCTCCAACTGTCCGCAGGAAAACAACCCCGCGGCCGGATTTACGCCCACCCCTGTAGAGGTCGTTGTCAGCGCGGCGGAGTAAGAGGAATACGGTGGTTCGACCGTTGAAGCGCCGTGATGGCGGGCTCACGGTGTGCCGTAAAATCCCGCTAGAAGTCGAGCGGTGCGTTGTCGACGACTTCCTTCATGACAAAGAACGTGCGGGTCTGCCGAACGCCCGGCAACGCAATCAACTGCTCGCCGTGCAGCCGATTGAAATCGGCAATGTCCTTTACGCGGATCTTGAGAAAAAAATCGAAGTCGCCGGCCACCAGATGGCAGTCGAGCACCAGCGGCAGTTTCCTGATCGCCGCTTCAAAGGCGGAAAAACTCTCCTGTGTCGAGCGATCGAGGACCACGCCGACGATGACCAGCGCCCCGCGCTCGACCTTGGCCGGCGAAATATCGGCGCGCACGGAACGAATATAGCCGTCATCGAACAGCCGTTGGGTCCGCCGATGGCAGGTGGCCGGGCTGATATTGGCAGCCTTGGCCAAATCGGCATTCGTCATCCGTCCGTCTCGTTGCAGGCGGCGGAGGATGCGCAGGTCGATGCGGTCCAGCCCCAAAGGTGTGGACGATTCTTTCATATAAATCGATATTCTTCGAAGCTATTTGTGAGTTACTGCTATATCATGAGTTATTAAAGTATAAAAGAGATCCAAATTAGAGAACACCTTTCCGGGGATTTTGACTATATCCGCGTCCAGACCGCATGACCCGGAGATCGATATGCTCAGGCTCGACAAGTTCGAACGCTATCCGCTGACCTTTGGCCCGACCCCAATCGAATATCTTCCGCGGATGACGGACGCGCTTGGCGGCAAGGTGAAGATTTATGCCAAGCGCGACGACTGCAATTCCGGCCTCGCAATGGGCGGCAACAAGCTGCGCAAGCTCGAATACATCGTTCCCGACGCCATCGCGTCGAATGCCGACACGCTCGTCTCGATCGGCGGGGTTCAGTCGAACCACACGCGCATGGTCGCGGCAACCGCGGCCAAGATTGGCATGAAGTGCGTGGTCATTCAGGAAAGCTGGGTGCCGCACGAAGACGCGGTCTATGACCGTGTCGGCAATATTCTGATGACGCGACTGATGGGGGCCGAGAGCCGGATTGTCGAGGACGGATTCGACATCGGCATCCGCAAGAGCTGGGAAGACGCGATCCAGTCGGTGAAAGATGCCGGCGGCAAACCCTACGGCATCCCGGCCGGCGCGTCGGTGCATAAATACGGCGGCCTCGGTTATGTCGGCTTCGCCGAAGAGGTCCGCGCCCAGGAAAAGCAGATGGGCATCACCTTCGATTACATCATCGTCTGCGTCGTGACCGGCTCGACGCAAGGCGGCATGATCGTCGGCTTTGCGGCGGATGATCGCGCCCACCGTGTCATCGGCATCGACGCATCCGGCACGCTTGCGCAGACCCGCGCGCAGGTCCGCCAAATCGTCGATCACACCGCGGAACTGGTCGAACTCGGACGCAAGGTGCGCGATGACGAGATCGTCATTCTGGAAGACTACGCCTATCCTGCCTACGGAGTGCCGAGTGACGCAACCAACGACGCCATCCGATTCGCCGCGCGGACCGAGGCCATGATCACGGACCCTGTCTATGAAGGCAAGTCCATGCAAGGGATGATCGATCTGGTCAAAAAGGGCTTCTTTCCAGATGGAGCCAAGGTGCTTTACGCGCATCTCGGCGGGGCTCCGGCGCTCAACGGCTACAGCTACACCTACCGGAACGGCTAGAGTTGGCGCATCTCGCTGGGGGCGTGCCGGCCGCGACTGGAAGCGTCATGTCCGCCGAAGTAGCTCTAAAAGGACGGCAATAACGCCATCCGTTCACGCCGCTGGTTATTCGGCTGCTTCGTTGTTACATTGGTTCGGCGAGGCTGCGTCGTTCGTCAGGAGCCATATATCCCCGGGGCCTTATCGATCCTTTAGGGAACTGTCCCTGGCCGGGTCCGTGGATCCGGTCACATGGTGCCCACCTACTTTCGTAGGGAACTCCGGGATCGAGCGCTTCAACGGCGACCGCGGCTTCGCACTTCTTTTTCTTACGTACTTGCTTTTTCTTACGTACTCGATTTCCAGCGTGCCTCCACCAGCGACAGAGCACGGCCGCATGACCGCAACTCCATCGAAAGGTGACTTGCGCAAAATCGCGCTGGATGCGCGCGACGCGATGGATGCGGCTGCCCGCACGACAGCCAGCGAAAAGCTCGCCGCGCGCGGGTTGCCGTTCGAAATCGCCACTGGGACCATCGTCTCCGGCTATTCGCCGATCCGAAGCGAACTCGATCCCGCACCCTTGATGCGCGCGCTCGCAGCCCACGGCGCCAAACTCGCGCTGCCGGCCGTCCCCGCGCGCGGCAAGTCGTTGGTCTTCCGCGCGTGGGTACCCGGCGATCGCCTCACGCTCGGTCCGCTCGGCATTCTCGAACCGTCCCCGGCCATGGCTGAACTCGTTCCTGACGTCATGCTGGTGCCGCTGGCCGCCTTCGACCGCCTCGGGCATCGAATCGGTTACGGCGCCGGACATTATGATTTTACATTGGCGCATTTGCGCAAAGCGAAACCGATCACGGCCATTGGCGTGGCCTTTGCCGCGCAGGAAATTAAGGCTGTCCCCGCGCTCGCGCACGACGTCGCGCTCAATTATGTGCTAACGGAAAAGAAAGCGTTCGATTTTCGGAGTCTTTAATTGCGTATCTTTTTTGTAGGCGACGTCGTCGGCCGGTCCGGCCGCACCGCGGTCGCCGAGCACCTGCCCGGGATGATCCGCAACTGGTCGCTCGACCTCGTCGTTGTCAACGGCGAAAATGCGGCCGGCGGTTTCGGCATCACGGAAAGCATCTATCAGGAATTGCTCGATGCCGGCGCCGACGCGATCACGCTTGGTAATCACGCCTGGGATCAGCGGGAGGCGCTTGTATTCATCGAGCGCGCGCCGCGCCTCATTCGTCCGGCGAATTTTCCGCCCGGCACGCCCGGCCGCGGCGCCGCCTTGATCGACACCAAGAGCGGAAAGCGTGTGCTCGTGATCAACGCCATCGGCCGCGTTTTCATGACGCCGTTCGACGATCCCTTTGCAATTTTGGCCCGCGAACTTGCGGCCTGTCCGTTACGCGAAGCGGCTGATGCGGTGGTGGTCGATTTCCACGGCGAGGCCTCGAGCGAAAAGCAGGCGGTCGGCTATTTCTGCGACGGCCGCGCCAGCCTTGTGGTCGGCACCCACACCCATGTGCCGACGGCCGACCATCAAATTCTTCCCGCCGGCACCGCCTATATGACCGACGCCGGCATGACCGGCGATTACGACTCGATCATAGGCATGCAAAAGGATGAGCCGATGCGGCGGTTCACGTCCGGCATTCCGGCGGCGCGCTTCGAGCCGGCACTGGGGCCAGCGACGCTGTCCGGCGTCGCGGTCGAGACGGATGACGCGACCGGGCTCGCGGTAGAGGTTGCGCCGGTGCGCGTGGGTGGGCGATTGGCGCCGGCGCTGCCGGAGTTTTGGGTGGGGTAAAGCACGGCGTCTTTCGGCCGTAAATGACTTTAAAACAACTAAATTGTAGCTACAAATTAGTTATGAAAATTGTTTGGGACGAACCAAAGCGCGTCGCCAACCTTGAAAAGCACGGGTTAGATTTCGCGGACCTGAACGAAACATTTTTCGACGATGCCCTGGTCATTCCGTCCCACAACGCCAGCAAGCGCCGGGTCGCAATCGGCGTAAATATCAGGGGAGTTATCGTTGTTGTATTTGCCCGGCTCGGACGTGAAGGCATCAGCATTATTCAGCATGCGGCCCGCGAGCCGGAACGAAAGGAAACTCTATGCCGAACACTAAGAAAGCCCGTGGCTACAGTAAAAGGGATTTGCAAGACGTCAGCAATAACCCGGAGTTAACGAAGTCCGATTTCGCCCGCGCCAGACCATTTTCAGAAGTCTTTCCGGATCTTTCCGCTTCGCTTCGAAAGGGACGAGGCCCAAATAAGTCCCCTACAAAGAAGCTGGTGTCACTGCGTCTCAGTGCTGAGGTGGTTGAGCACTTCAAATCGACGGGGGTGGGCTGGCAGTCGCGGATAGATGAGACCTTACGCAAGGCCGTGAAGCGCAAGCGCGGGCGGATCAGCGTTGGGACATTTCGCCGTTAGCCGTTAGCTACGATAAGCCCGTAGGACAACATCAGCGTATCTCACCATCTGAGGGGCGGGCTACGCCTTCCACGGACGCGGGCAAATGACGGCTGGTGAATAACTGATTTGCCCGTCGGGCAATTTTGCGAAAGCCCTGTACAGCCCTTTTCGAAAAAATAATTCGCTTTCGCCGTCGGGCAAATCATCTTTAAGACCTCGCGCCATCCTGCACCCGAAAAGGGGCGTATCGCGATCGTCACGGACGTTGGGTGCGGGATGCGGTGGACGCGTGGGCGCTGGAGACGAACAGCGCACGTCGCGGACCGCGAAGCCGTGTGGTCCTGACGCCCCGATGCCGGCGTCAACTCGCGACAATGCTTGCGCATCGCACCGGGGACGGTGACAAAAAGCCCGATCGCCGGAGAGCACGAAATAAGCCGTAACACCGTCGTGCAGGAAATGCCGGATCGCTTCCGGCGTGCCTGCGGTGACTACGCTCGTATGCTTTCTATTTTTGCATACGAGGCTGCGGGTGCGTTTCGTGCACCGGCATTCCCTGTGCCCTCTATTTCGGAGGGAAGATCATGCACAACTCGGGCGCAGTGGCGTCGCGAGAGCGGGAACGTATGGCTCGACTGTCATCACCGGGCATAGCCGTTCGAAGAACGGCGTCGCTTCCGCTCGCCAGCGCCCGGTGGTCCACGTCTTGCTTTCTTGAGACGAAGACGTGGATGGCCGGGACGAAGCCCGGCCATGACGAAAAGAGCGGTTGCTTCGTGGGCGTGCGCCTTGGCTGTTTGACAGTTGAATCAGAAAGAAGAGGGCGGGCGAACGCTAGAACCCGAAAAACTCTTCGCGCAGCGCGTCTTCGTATTTCGCCTTGGCGTCCTTCACGGCGCTGCGCATCTCATCTTCCTCGAAATGCGCCTGCTCCCATCTGTCGACTTCGGCCACCGAGTGGTTGACCGACACAAGCGCCTCTTCCTTGCGGATGGCGGCAATCCAGGCTTCCACCGCGGCCTTGTAGGTGGCTTGCAGTTCGTCGAGTTCGGGATGCTCTCCGGCCATCGCAATTTCCTCCGCTGGAGCATGATCCGGAAACGTGTGCAGCGGTTTTCCGAAAAGATCATGCCGAACCAAAACAAGCCCGGCTTATAGGAGGCGCACATGAACAGACGACGACAGCGGCGAGGATTGCGGGTGCGTGATGTCAGGACGGGACCGCCGACAGCCGGGCGCGGCGGTGGACGGCGATGGTTCGCATGGTGACGTAGCCGATCAGGAACAGCGCCACTTTGCTGGCGATGCCGTAGATCGACATGAATGCCAACCAGGTAGTGATGCTGAAGTTGAAGGCCACGATGAGGCTGAGAGCTGCCGAAAAGAACATCAGGGCCGCCCAAACGTAGCCGAAGATGGTGGCGATATCCGGTATCAGTTCGATCGCGACCGGCGGCAGGTAGCGGTTCATCCATCCAGGCTTCAGCATCGCAATGCCGACGATACAATAGATCACGCTCGGTTTGATCATGACAAAGCGCGGATCGTCGGTGAGCAGTGCGGTCGTTCCGGTAGCCAGCACCACGAAGAGGCTTATCCACTGCATGGAGTCGATTGGCTTTTTGCGTACGAACTCCCATCCGATCTGAGCGGCGCCCAGCGCCATTGCGAGCAGAACCGAAAGCGTGATGTTTTTCGTCAGGAGATAAAGAACAAGAAAAACGAACGTCGAGGCCAGATCGAGGAGAAGCAATTTTGCGGCTTGCAATAAATTCTTCATCCGGTCCGCAAGCTCCGCTCCAGGCACAGCCAGCATACGCCGTCGATCGTGGCTTGGCGAGAAATTCCCGTGCGCATTGCACTTCAGTGCGGATCGCAGATCAAAGCCTCACGATTGCCGGAAGCCGATCCGGAAAGCCCCCCAACGGCGGCGGCGCACGTAGATCGGGGAGGAGACGTCCTTCATCAGGACGAAATTGCCGCCGCCCATATCGCGCCGGTAAGTTTGCAGAAGAAACGGCTTGGTGTTGGCGGCCACCTTCTTCACGGCCCGATCCCCGAACAAACGCCGGTTGCGGCAATTGGCATTGTTCCAGACCGGGTCCGGCCCCTGCGGCTGGCGGTAATTCGGGTTGTGGGTCGGGAGATAGCCGCTATTGGCCCAAGCCACACAGAAGACGATGCGGGGATCGGTCTTCTGCAACGGGTCCTGAATCGGCGGGAGGATGCGGTCGGTGAATTCGACGTAGTCGGTGACGTATTGCTTGGGATCGGTGCCCGGAATTTCGCGATGGTTCTCGTCCATCAATTGATCGAGACGGATTTCGCCGCGTTCGATGGCGGCCTCGAATGCCGCCGAAATCTGCCTGGCGGTTTCGATCGCGGCGCTGATCAATGGCGTATCAGAAGTTTCGACGCCGCTGTCGGAGATCAGCGTGATCAGATTTTCGGAAAGGTCGAGCAGCCTGGCAACGCGATCATCGGCATTTTTGAGGTCGGTCGACGACAGATCGACATCCTTTGCGAGATGACGCAGCTCTTCGATTACCGTATCGCAATGCCCGAGATTGGAAGTTGTCGCCTTGGCGACGCCGTCAATCTCCTGGTTCACCGACGCAAAGCCGTCCTGAACGCGAGCGATGATGCCCTTGATCCTCTCTGCGCCTTCACTGGCATTGTTTGCTCGCAGCGAAGCCTCACTGCTCTCGCCGATCAAGTTGCCAACCTGACCGTCAAGGTCGCGCACCGTATTGCCAATCTGAAGCGTTGCCTGGCGGGTTGCTTCCGCAAGGTTCTTGACTTCGCTGGCAACGATGGCAAAGCCCCTTCCTGCCTCTCCAGCTCGGGCCGCCTCGATCGTGGCGTTGAGCGCCAGCAGGTTTGTTTGCTTGGCGATCGCCTCGATGGAGCCCGACACCTTGGCGACCTGCGCCAGTGCAGCGCCGACGGCGCCAAGGCGGCTTTCCATCTGACCCACGGCGGAGATCAACTCGGTGATGTGCTGCACCGCCGTCTCGACAACCGCGCGCGACTGGCTGATTTCTGCCACGGCAGCCGAGGTCGCCGTTTGCACCGCGCCCGAGGCGGTCGCGATGTCGCGGTTGGCGGAAACCATCGTCTCGGCGGTCTTTTCCAGACGATTGAAACGATCGGCCTGCGTGGAGACGCGGCCAGCAACTTCCTTGAGATTGCCCGCAACATCCGCAAGCTCGACCCCGAGGCCGCCGATCCGGCCGGCAAGCTGGTCGACCAGGTGGTCGTGGCCCGACCGGCCCGCCGCGCTGTCATCTTGTCTAATGGTTGCGGTAGTCGACATCGCTGCTTCGCGTCACAGTTTGTAGGCGGTGCGGAATCCACCCCAGTGCCGCGCCTGGACGCGGATCGGCACGTCGATCTCGCGCATCATCACCGTGACGCCGTTACCCATGTCGCGGGCGTAGCTCTGGATCAAATAAGTGCGCTGGTTGCGGCCCGCGGCAAGTCCGGCGGTGTCGTTGAAAATCCGCCGGTTGCGGCTGTGGGCCGTGTTCCAGGCGACGTCACCGGGGCGCTGCGGATGGGAATAGATCTTGTTGTGCACCGGCAGATAGCCGTTGCGGTCGATCGCGACGCAGAACACCATGCGCGGATCCTTGGCGAGGAAGGCTTCCTGGAACGGCGGCAACGCGCGATCCGCCCAGTCGAGAATGCGGGTGCGGTGCTGAAGCGGATTGGTGCCGGCCATCTCGACGTAGTCACTATCGAAGAGCGCATCGATCGAAACCGCACCACTGGAGACAGCCTGTTCGAACATCCGGCGGAGTTGAACTCCGGCCTCCATCGCGCGCGTCACGAGATCGGTGTTCTCGTCGTGGATCGACCAGAGCTGGTCTTCGATCTTCTCGACGAAGGTGGCATCATTGGAAATAAAGCTCGCCTGAACACCCGCATTCGAGCGCTCGCCGCTGCGGATCTTGCATTCTCCGACGCCTTCCAGCGTGACGTTGAGCATCTGGCCGAGCGGCAGCTTGGCGGCTTCCGGTCCGCTGATCAGGATGTTCTCGATGGAAATTTCGTAGACCTGCGCGGTGATGCGGCCTTGCGCGGTCTCGACGTCGATCTTCAGATTGCACGGCAGCCGCTCGCGCTTGCGTTGGTTGGAGCCCATGTCCTTGCCGAGCAGGACCGCGCAACGGGATTTGAGCTTCTGCGCGAAGAGCGTGACATCCTTGCCGGCCTTGGCGACATGCTCGCGATGCGCCTCGGCTTCTTTTGCCGCGTGGTCGATCTCCGCCGCACTGTCGCCGACCGACGCGATGAAGTTCGAGGCGGTAGCGACGTTCCCGGTCATCTCACTGGTGGTCTGGTTCTGCTCGGCCACCGCGCCGTTGACGTTTTCGAACACCGGGCGGATCGCCTGGATCGCTACCGAAATCCGGTGCACCGCCTCGACCGATCCGGCGGCGTCGCGTTGCAGCGCGTCGATTTTCTTCTTGATCTCTTCGGTCGCATCCTGGGTTTGCACCGCAAGCGCCTTGACCTCGGAGGCGACCACCGCGAAGCCGCGTCCGGCAGCGCCTGCGCGTGCCGCCTCGATGGTCGAGTTGAGCGCCAGCAGCGTCGTTTGCCTGGCGATCTGCGAGATCAGGTTGACGACATTGCCGATGGCGGCGGAAGATTCCTTGAGCCGGTCGACATTGAGGCTCGCATCATGGGCGGCGGCGCCCGCTTCATCCGCGAGCTTGCCGGCGTCGCGGACCTGCGATCCGATGCCTTCGGCGGAATCGGCGAATTTGCCGGCGGCCTGCGAGAAGGTGGCCGCGGTGCTCTGGGCTTCGTTCGAGCGCAGGCTCAGCGCGTCGGTGCGCTGGCGGACGGCCGACAGCGTGGCGGCCGTGGCCTCCGCGCCGCCGGCAACGGAGCTTGCTGCGCGCTCCAGCTGCCGAATCATGCCGCCGAGTTCGATTTCGAGCAGTTCAAGAATCTGCCGGCTCGATTCGGCTTCCGAGTTATCCGCAACCGCGGCCGCAACAGCCGGCTTCGCCTGGGCCTCAAGGCCAGGCGCGGTCAGTTTGGGCACGGATTTCCGGAACAATCCAAAGGCCATTCGGTTTCTCGGCCGCGGGTATGATGGTGTCATCCTCCCACCCCGCCATGAACTCATGGTTAACAAATGCCTGATTTAGCGGCAGTCTCCTCTACCTGCATACCGAAAGTGCTGCCAAATCTTTGATTTTGACGGATGTCAGGCCTATAAGGCCGCCGTTCCCATCCAAATCACCCCGCACGGACCCGAAAAGACGCATGGCCGGACATTCCCAGTTCAAGAACATCATGCACCGCAAGGGCCGCCAGGACGCCCAGAAGTCGAAGCTGTTCGGCAAGTTGGCGCGGGAAATCACGGTGGCTGCGAAGTTGGGTACGCCCGATCCGGCGATGAATCCCCGGCTGCGCGCGGCTGTGATCGCCGCGCGGCAGGAAAACATGCCGAAGGACAATATCGAGCGCGCTATCAAGAAAGCGCTTGGCGGCGAGAGCGAGAACTACGACGAGATCCGTTATGAAGGCTACGGTCCGGGCGGCGTGGCCGTCATCCTCGAAGTGCTCACCGATAACCGCAACCGCACCGCCTCCGATATCCGTTCCTATTTTACCAAATCCGGCGGCAATCTCGGCGAAACCGGCGCAGTTTCGTTCATCTTCGATCGCACCGGGGTGATCGAATATGACGCCAAGGCGGCGTCCGACGATGCAATGCTGGAAGCCGCCATCGACGCCGGCGCCGACGATGTGGTTTCGAGCGAAAGCGGCCATGAAATCTACGCCTCGCAGGAAACCTTTCGCGATGTTGCCAAGGCGCTGGAAGCGAAATTCGGCGAGGCGCGGAAAGCGGCCGTGATCTGGAAGCCGCAAAATACCGTCGCGGTGGACGACGAAACCGGCGAGAAGCTGTTGAAGCTGATGGACCTTCTCAACGAACATGACGACGTCCAGAACGTCTATGCCAATTTCGAGGTCTCCGACGCGCTGGTCGCCAAGATGGGTGGTTAGCTCTAGCTGTCATTGCCCGCGACAAACGCGGAGCGTTTGCGCACAGGAGCGTTAGCGACGAAGCAATCCGCCGCTCGCTTTTAGACTGGATTGCTTCGCCAGCGATCGCAATGACGAATTGGAAGAGCTTCCGCCGTTGATTGTGTCTTGGCGCCGCTAGGCGCGAATCTGTGGCATGGGGTATAAAATGCCCATGTCTTCGCCGCCGATTCGCACACCCATCCGCATTCTCGGCATCGACCCCGGTCTGCGCCGCACCGGCTGGGGCGTGATCGAGATCGAGGGCAACCGCCTCATTTATCTTGGCTGCGGTTCGGTCGAGCCGCCGGACACGCTACCGCTGGCAAGCCGCCTGCTCGCCATTCACGAGGGGCTCGCCGCCGTGCTCGGCGATTTCCGCCCTGCCGAGGCCGCGGTCGAACAGACCTTCGTCAACAAGGACGGTGTTGCCACCCTCAAGCTCGGGCAGGCCCGCGGCGTGGCGATGCTGGCGCCGGCAATGTTTGGAATTTCGGTTTCGGAATATGCGCCGAATCAAGTGAAGAAGACCGTGGTCGGTGCCGGCCACGCCGACAAGAACCAGATCCTGGTGATGCTGAAGGTGCTTTTGCCCAAGGCCGAGCCGAAATCTGCTGACGCCGCCGATGCGCTCGCCATCGCGATTACGCATGCGCATCATCGCGGCGCTGCGACAATGCGGCTCAAGGTGGTCGGTCTATGATCGGCAAGCTCAAGGGCCTAATCGATTCCTATGGCGAGGACTTCGCCATCCTCGACGTCGGCGGCGTCGGCTATCAGGTGCATTGTTCCTCGCGAACGCTGCAATCGTTGCCGGCGGCAGGCGAGGCGGCGGTGTTGTCGATCGAGACCTATGTTCGCGAAGACCAGATCAAGCTGTTCGGCTTCAAGAGCGATATCGAGCGCGAGTGGTTTCGCCTGTTACAGACCGTGCAAGGCGTCGGCGCCAAGGTCGCACTCGCCGTGCTTGGCACGCTGACGCCATCGGATCTGGCCAATGCCATCGCGCTGCGCGACAAGGCGGCCGTGGCGCGCACGCCGGGCGTCGGTCCCAAGGTCGCCGAGCGCATCGTCACCGAATTGAAGGACAAGGTGCCTGCCTTCGCCAATGTCGATCCCGCGGTGGTCAGTCTTTCGGGCGCAATCGACGATTCCCGCAGCCCCCGTCCCGTGACGGATGCGATCTCGGCACTGGTCAATCTCGGCTACGGTCAGCCGCAGGCGGCGGCCGCGATCGCCGCGGCCTCGCGGAGTGCCGGCGAAAAAGCCGAGACGGCGCAACTCATCCGGCTGGGCCTGAAGGAATTGGCGAAGTGAAACTGGCGACGGGGCGCGTCTCTGCGATTTTTTTGGTCGGAGGAACTGGCACCACTTGTTTAGTGATGTGGATGACTATGCGCGTCCTGTTTCTCGTTCAAGATCCGCCGATCCCGTATGAAGACGTGCTTTTTCCATGGTTTGGTGCACCGGTTCTGACATTGGTTTGGGCTTTTCCGGGTCTGCTATTGGCCGCAACTTTGGCCGCGCTATACTTTTCGTTTTTCAAACGTATTCCGCTTTGGTTGGTTCTGCTCGCGTTGATTCCGGTGTGCGGATTGTTCGCTACTTATCAAAATATTTCTGATAGCCGCTATTTGATCAACAAAAGCGACCGCTGGAAACTGATGTACTGGTTGCTGGTGACGAGTCCCGGCCAGTTGCTTTGCGCGAGGATTGTGGCAAGCAAATCTGATTATCGGTGAGTGGGTGACGGGTCGACCATGCTGAGCAAAAAAGACAAGGAACTGATCGAAGCCGCTACCAAGGCGATCAGCAAGCGTTATCGCAACGACTGGCAGGAAGTGGGGGCTGCGATGCGCACCCGCGACGGCCGCATCATCACGGGCGTGAATATCGACGCCTATATCGGGCGGATCGCGGTCTGTGCCGAAGCCATTGCAATTGGGCGCGCCATCACCGAGAGCGGCGACCACGGCATCGAGACCATGGTGGCGGTGCGTCATCCGAAACCGGACGAGCCGGGCAAGATCGCGGTGGTCTCGCCCTGCGGCATTTGCCGCGAACTGATCCACGACTACGACGCCAAAGCGCGCGTCATCGTGCCCGATAACGGCCGCGCGCCGAAGGTGGTGAAGATCGGCGAGTTGTTGCCCAACAAATACCGCCGGGGCAACGAATGAACCCGCCCTCCCGCATCGTGACGCCGGAGCGCCGCAGCGACGACGTCGGCGATACTGCGTTGCGTCCGCAACTGCTGTCCGAATTCGTCGGCCAGGCGCAGGCACGCAAGAACCTTTCGATTTTCATCGAAGCCGCGCGCAAGCGCGGCGAGGCGCTTGACCATGTACTGTTCGTCGGCCCGCCTGGGCTCGGCAAGACCACGTTGGCGCAGATCGTCTCGCGCGAACTCGGCGTCGGCTTTCGTGCCACTTCCGGTCCCGTGATCGCCAAGGCCGGCGATCTCGCAGCCCTTCTGACCAATCTCGAAGAGCGCGATGTGTTGTTCATTGACGAAATCCACCGCCTGAGCCCGGCGGTCGAGGAAGTGCTCTATCCCGCGATGGAGGATTTTCAGCTTGACCTGATGATCGGCGAGGGACCGGCGGCGCGCTCAGTGAAGATCGAGCTTGCGAAGTTCACGTTGGTTGGCGCGACGACGCGCGCGGGTCTTTTGACCAATCCGTTGCGCGATCGTTTCGGCATTCCGGTGCGGCTGAATTTCTACACCGAAGACGAACTGGAAAAGATCGTCACCCGTGGTGCCCGTGTGCTCCAGATCGGCATGACGAGCGATGGCGCGAACGAAATCGCCCGCCGGGCCCGCGGCACGCCGCGCATCGCGGGGCGGCTGTTGCGGCGGGTACGGGATTTTGCTTCCGCGGCGGATGCGGATTCGATCGATCGGAAGATTGCCGACCACGCGCTCAGCGCGTTGGAAGTCGACGCGGCCGGTCTCGATGCGATGGATCGCCGCTATCTCATGACGATTGCGATGAACTATGGCGGTGGCCCGGTTGGCGTGGAGACATTGGCCGCCGCCCTGTCGGAGCCGCGTGACGCGATCGAGGACATCATCGAGCCGTTTCTGATTCAATGCGGCTACCTGCAACGCACCCCACGCGGGCGGTTGTTGACTTCGCACGCCTTCCGCCATCTGGGCCTTGCTGAGCCGACGCGCGACCCATCGCAGTTTGGCTTGTTCGGTAACGACAGCGAGGACGAATGATGGATGTTGGCACGATCAGAATCGTGGCTGCTTTGATACGCGACCATTCCGGGCGTGTGTTGCTCGTACGCAAGCGCGGCACAAAAGCCTTCATGCAGCCGGGCGGCAAGCTCGACGCCGGTGAAGACGACATCACCGCGCTCGCCCGTGAAATATCGGAAGAACTCGGCTGCGTTCTCGATCCCGCCTCGGTTCTGCCTCTCGGGGCGTTCGATGCGGTAGCCGCGAATGAGCCCGGCTTTCGCGTTGAGGCCAATCTCTATCGCGTCGATGTGACCGGGGAGATTTCGCCGAGCCGGGAGATTGACGAAGCGATCTGGGTCGATCCGGCTTCGCCACCCGACATTCATATGGCGCCCCTGACGCGCGACCATGTGCTACCGTTGGCGTCACAGGGTTAAGGTTACTGCTGGATATCTGCAAGAATGCTCCCCAATTCAGTTCTATTTGCTGGCCAGTAAGGAAACTGCATCACAACTGAGTTGCCATGCTCTCGCGCCGTCATTTCCTGCGTACATTTTCCGGCCTCGGCGTTGCCGGCGTTTCGACGGTTGCCTATGGCTTCAGCGAACCCGAACTGCAGCTTCGCGTCACGCGCTATCAGGTTTCGCCGCCGCAATGGCCGGCCGATTTGAAACTCAAGATCGCCGTCATCGCCGATGTTCATGCCTGCGATCCCTGGATGCCGCTGCAACGTATCCAGACGATTGTCGAACACACCAACGCGCTCGACGCGGACACCACTGTCCTGCTTGGCGATTATGTCGCCGGTCACCGGAACGTTACGCGATTTATTCCGGCCGATGAATGGGCCTCGGTGCTATCGGGTCTCAAGGCGCCGCTCGGGGTGCACGCGATCCTCGGCAATCACGATTACTGGGATGACCGGACGGTGCAACGCGAGGGCGTTGGCGCCACAGTCGCCCGCCGCGCGCTCGAAGCGGCCGGCATTCCGGTCTATGAGAATGATGTCCAGCGCCTGAACAAGGCTGGCCAGCCGTTCTGGCTCGCCGGTCTTGGCGATCAATTGGCATACGCTCCGGCGCGGCGATACCGTGCCATCAAGCGGGTTGGCGTCGACGATCTCGGCGCCACGCTCGGCAAGGTGACGGACGATGCGCCGGTGATCCTGCTCGCGCATGAGCCGGATGTGGCCCGTCGCGTGCCCTCACGCGTTGCGCTTCAGCTCTCAGGCCATACGCATGGGGGGCAGGTGCGCGTGCTCGGCTGGTCGCCGATTGCGCCCTCGGGGCAGCTTCTAACCTATGGTCACGTCCGGATGAACTGCGATGTCGTTGTGTCCGGAGGCCTTGGTTGCAGCTTCGTGCCGTTCCGGCTCGGTGTTCCTCCGGAGATCGTGTTGGTGACGGTGGGCGAGACCGGTCCGATCGTTTCGTAGCCACTAATCATAGTAGCGGCCGCTTGCACGGCGCGCCGATTCTGCGCAAAACGATCGTATGGAAGACGATCGAGGGCCGCACGTGACTTTCTCTCATCTCGATGGCGAAATCCGCGACGGCCGCCATCACATGCAGATCCGTGTCTACTACGAGGACACGGATTTCTCCGGCATCGTCTATCACGCCAATTATCTGCGCTTCATGGAGCGCGGCCGCACCAATCATTTGCGGTTGATGGGCGCCGAGCAGCACGCACTGTTTGCTGAAGCGCAGACCGAGACGCCCGGCTTTGCCTTTGTGGTGCGTTCGATGAAGCTCGATTTCCTCAAACCGGCGCGGATGGACGACGTGCTTGACATCGTGACCTGGCCGGTCGCGGTGAAGGGGGCCTCGATCACGCTGGCGCAGGAAGTGCGGCGCGGCGCCGATGTGCTGATCACCGCCGAGGTGCGCGTCGCCTTTATCAGCGAGGGGCGGGCGCAGCCAATCCCGAAATCACTGCGGCAGTTGATGAAGGCCGATTTCGAATAGAAGTCTTGATCACGGTCATCGTTGATGGGCTCTCCATCAATTGATTATAGCAATCACCCGATAGAATGATGGCCATCGACTTCCCCGATCGTCACGATAATGTCGCCGGCGCATAGCATCCGGGAGCTCATCATGTCACGTCCGCCGTTACCGCCGTTCACGAGAGACACCGCCGCGCAGAAGGCGCGCATGGCGGAAGACGCCTGGAATTCGCGCGACCCCGAACGCGTGGCGCTCGCTTATACCGAAGACAGCCGATGGCGTAACCGCTCCGAGTTTTTTGAGGGACGTCCAGCGATCGTCGCGTTTCTGACGCGCAAATGGCAGAAAGAACTCGAATATCGCCTGATCAAGGATCTCTGGGGATTCGACGGCAATCGCATCGCGGTGCGCTTTCAATATGAATGGCACGATGCGTCCGGCCAATGGCATCGTTCGTACGGCAACGAGCAGTGGGAGTTCGACGAGCAGGGGCTGATGCGCCGGCGCGAGGCGAGCCTCAACGACATCGCGATTGCGGAAAAGGACCGCCGCTTTCATTGGGCCGCGCCCGGACCTCGGCCGGCCGATGTCCCGGGCTTGAGCGAAAGCCCGTTCTGAGGGTCGCGCTGCGCGGGGTGTCAATATCCCCGCGCCGGATCGACGAGGTTCTCAAGCCGCTCTCCGGCCTCGAACCGCTCAATCTGGCGCGCGACATATTTCGAGATCTCGTCGGCATCGGTGTCGGCGGCGTTATGCGGGGTCAGCACGACCTTCGGATGGGTCCAGAACGGACTGTCCGGCGGCAGCGGCTCGGTTGCAAAGACATCGAGCGAGACAGCACCGAGTGTGCCGTCGTCAAGACAAGAGAGAATGTCGGTTTCGTTCTGCAAGCCGCCGCGGCCGGCATTGATCAGAACCGGCGCGCCCATCGGGCTTGAGCGGTTCAATTTGGCGAATAGCTCGCGGTTGAGGATACCGCGCGTCTCGGGTGTGAGCGGCAAGAGGCAGACCAGAATGTCGGCGCGCCGCGAAAACGCGTCGAGCTGTGCCTTGCCGTAAAAGCATTCGACGCCTTTGATGGTCTTGGGGCTGTTGCTCCAGCCTACCACCTGAAAGCCGAGCCGCACCAAAACTTCCACCGCATCCGATCCCAGCGTGCCAAGCCCCATGACCCCGACCGTCAGGGCGTCGGCCGACCACTGGAATTTCGGTTGCCATCGCGTTTCGAGCTGGCTGTCGCGCAAGTAGAGTTCCTGGCGGTGATGCATCAAGACATGCAGCACGACATATTCCGTCATCCGGCCGGTGAGATCGCCGACGGAGACGCGCACCACCGGCACTTTCGGCAGGGTTTTGTCCGCCATCAGTGCATCGACACCAGCCCCGAGGTTGAAAATTACCCGAAGATTCGGAAAAGACGCCAACTCGCCCGGTGCGGGCTTCCAGACCGCGGCGTAGTGAACGTCGGCTGGATTACCGCCTTGTTCCGACGCCACCCAGACCGGGCGGTCGGCGCACACGTCGTTAAACCGGCGCTTCCAGCGGTCCGGCGACCAGTTTTCGGTGCCGCTATGAATCAGCAGCGCCAACGTTCCTTTTTTCATCGGTATTCCGTCTTTCGAAGTCCGGGGTGCGACCTTACCGGGGGTTGTCTTGAGTACAAATATTTTTTCATAAGCAGTGTCGGGACGTCGCTTTCCGGTTCGTCCTTGTATCGCCGACTAAGCCCACAAAGGAACCTTAGCCCATGCTCTATGCCATACTTTGCTATCACGATGAGGATTTGGTCGGCTCCTGGAGTAAGGAACAGGACGCCGCCGTCATGTCGAAACTCTCGGTGGTCCAGGACAGGCTGAAAAAGGAGGGCCGGCTCGGCCCGGTCGCGCGGCTGTTGCCGACCACCGCGGCGACGACGCTGCGCAAGGACGATCCGCCGCTGGTGCTGGACGGTCCCTATGCTGAAACCAAGGAGCAATTGCTCGGCTTCTATATCATCGACTGCGAGAATCTCGACGCCGCGGTCGACGTCGCGCGCGAGCTCGGCGCGGCCAATCCCGGCGGGGCCTATGAGATTCGCCCCGTCGGTCTGTTCGAGGCTGGAGGAAACGCAAAATGACCGACACCGCCTGGATCGATGCGGCCCTGACTTCGGCGCGTCCCCAGGCTGTCGGTGCCTTGCTGCGCTATTTTCGCAATCTCGATACCGCGGAAGAAGCATTCCAGAACGCCTGTCTGCGTGCCTTGAAGAGCTGGCCGCAAAACGGTCCGCCGCGCGATGCGGCGGCGTGGCTGATCATGGTCGGTCGCAACGCCGCCATCGACGAGGTGCGCCGGTCCCATAAGCAGGAGGCGTTACCCGACGACGCCGTTATTTCTGATCTGGATGATGCCGAGGAAGAGCTTGCCGATCGGCTCGACGGTTCGCATTACCGCGACGACATCCTGCGGCTATTGTTCATCTGCTGCCATCCGGATCTGCCGGCGACGCAGCAGATTGCGCTGGCGCTTCGCATCGTCTCTGGTCTGTCCGTGAAGCAAATCGCGCGAGCCTTCCTGGTCTCGGAGCCGGCGATGGAGCAGCGCATCACCCGCGCCAAGGCTAAGGTCGCCAATGCCGGGGTGCCGTTCGAGACGCCGGGCGCGGTCGAGCGCTCAGAACGGCTCGCCGCCGTCGCCGCGATGATCTATTTGATCTTCAACGAGGGCTATTCGGCCAGCGGCGAAACGTTCGAAATCCGCAAACCGTTGTGCGAGGAGGCGATCCGGCTGGCGCGGCTGTTGCTCCGGTTGTTCCAGAGCGAGCCGGAGATCATGGGTCTTGCGGCATTGTTGCTGTTGCAGCATGCACGCGCGGCGGCGCGGTTCGATGCCAACGGTGAACTGATATTGCTCGACGATCAGGACCGCACGCTGTGGAATCAGAAACTGATTGCCGAAGGTGCGGCGTTGATCGACAAGGCGATGCGGCATCACCGCTCTGGCCCGTATCAGGTGCAGGCGGCGATCGCGGCATTGCATTCCCGTGCGGAGAAGCCCGAAGACACCGACTGGGCGCAGATCGATCTTCTCTACGGCGCGCTCGAAGTCATGCAGCCGTCGCCGGTGGTCACACTCAACCGTGCGGTCGCGGTATCCAAGGTGCGCGGGCCCGAGGCCGCCTTGCAGATGATCGAGCCGCTCGCCGAACGGCTGTCGAATTACTTTCATTATTTCGGCGTGCGCGGCGCCTTCCTGATGCAGCTCGGCCGCAACGAAGAAGCACGCGTGGCGTTCGATCACGCCATCGCGCTCGCCAACACATCGGCGGAAGCGGCTCACATCCGCATGCATCTGGATAGGTTGATCCACGACAGCCAGCCGCCCGGAGCCACGGCGACAAAAAAATAACCGGCACCTGTCGGTCCGCGTCTCCTGCGTTCGTCTTTAGGGCAGAGAGCTATCGAAGAGGGACGCGTGAGATGAACATGCAAACTATCCAAATCATGATCCTGTTGCTGGACAGCTTTATCAAGCTGGTGATGGTATGGAGCGGGCTCTGGTTACGCGACCGTAAATTGCGAACATTATTGCGACTATCGGGCCGGTTTGCCGGATAGACGTCAGGAAACGGAGGGGGAAGTTCCATGCTTGAGCTCATCACTATCGTTGCGATCGCGCTGGCAATCGCCATTGTGATCGTTCTGATCCTGGCTTCGACCAAGCCGGCCACGTTCAGTGTCCAGCGGTCGGCGGTAATGCAGGCGCCGGCGGAGGCGATTTTTCCGCTGATCAATAATTTTCATCAATGGGCGAAATGGTCGCCGTGGGAGAACAAGGATCCCGCGATGAAGCGCGACTATAGCGGTGCCGAAAGCGGCAAGGGGGCAGTCTGCGCATGGGACGGCAACAAGAATATCGGTTCCGGCCGCATGGAAATTCTCGATGCCTCATCGCCGTCAAGAATTACGATCAAGCTCGATTTCTTCAAGCCGTTCGAAGGTCACAATACCGCCGAGTTCACTTTCTTGCCCGAGCGCGAGGCTGCCGCAACCAACGTCATCTGGGTGATGCAGGGGCCGTCGTCTTTTATGTCGAAGGTGATGCAGGTCTTCATGGACCTCGACAAGATGATCGCCAGGGATTTCGAGGCCGGCCTCGCCAATCTGAAGACGTTGACCGAAAAATAGACCGACGAGACATTCACCAATCAAGGAGGACGTGTGATGCAGCTCAATCCCTATCTGTTCTACAACGACAATTGCGAAGCCGCCTTCAAGTTTTACGAAAAGGTGCTGGGCGGCAAAATCGAGATGATGCTGCGCGCTGAGGAGGCGCCCGCGGATATGAAGCCGGGGCCCGGCCGGGAGAAGCTGATCATGCATGCACGCATGTCGATCGGCAGCCACGTCTTGATGGCGTCGGATTCGCCACCGGAACATTTTAACAAGCCGCGGGGTTTCGCGGTCTCGCTGACGATCGCCGATACTGCCGAGGCCGAGCGCAAGTTCAACGCGCTGGCCGAAGGCGGCAGCCTCAACATGCCCTTCGGCAAGACCTTCTTCTCCAAGGGCTTCGGCATGTGCGTCGATCGGTTCGGCATCCCCTGGATGGTGAACTCTCCGCTGGAAGGGATGTAGCGCTTCCGGCGGGTCGCTCAGCGGCAGGTCGGATAGAATGCGGCAAGTTCGCGACCGCGCAACAGCAGCAGGTGCGAGGTCAATCCGCCGCGTTGCTTAATCCAGCTACGCACGCCTGACGGATAGGTTTGCAGAACCAACGCGGAGGCCTCGGGCTCGGCATACATCCGGCCGCGCCGGTCCTTCGACCGCGCGGCGTGAAACCCAAGCACGGCGCGTCTCGTCACGCAGATGCGCTCGCGCGGCACCATGCTCAGCACCAGCGTACAGGCGGAAAGACAGGGGCCATCGATGACGACGCGTTCGCCGGAAGCGCGAACCTTTTCGAACAGGTCGAGAAACGGGCCGACCTGTCCGCCCCGGCTTCCCAAAATCCGGACTTCGGCTTGCGCCGCCGGCGAGACAAGCGCGCACAACATCATCGCGACCGCGCAAATTCCGGCGAAAGATGTCCGCATGTTTCCAATCCTCTGCCGAGGCAGCTCTATCTCCGAGATCAGAAGCCTGATACGGAGGCAATTCGGAGGCAACTGCAAAACCTGCGCCAAGGTTCCGGCGCCCGCGACCGTATTCTTTGGAGATGCGACTGGAAGAGCGCCACACGATCCATTGCGTCTGGCACCGTGCGCGTTGGCAATCCGATTCAACCAACATCGTCTGCGCGCCCCGGCTGAGGCGCGCGTTCCCTCGCGATTGAACCCGGTTAGTCGATCATGTAGTCAGTTGATCAAGCGGTGCGGTTCTTGAGCGCGCCGACGATCGCGGTGAGGACAGCGCCTGCAACGCCGCCACCAGCCGCCTGGCCGATGATGGCGCCGATATCCGGCGTGGATGCAGAATTGGCCAGCAGCGGAATCAACATGCCGAGAAGCTGGCCGCCGGCGCCGCCGCCGATCGCTCCCGCGATGGTGTTTCCGATTGTTCCGAGATCGATGTTCTTGGCGGCGCCTGCGGCTACGTTTCTCCGACGGCGCCTGCGATGATCTGAATGATAAGGTTGATAAGCATACCCGACATGATGCGAAACTCCCCCGATCCGGTGTTCAGTTTCAGCATTGTCGACGGCGCCGGACCATCGCTGCGCCTTCCAACCTTAGGTGGTCGGGCCATGAAGGTCACGCTGCGCCAGCGAAGGAAATGGAAAAATAGCGAGGGGCTCTCGCAGAAGAGGCGGAGCGTTATCCGTTACGCCTGAAGCCGCGCAACGTCGGCAATCCGACGCCGGCCGCATCGAAGCCGCCATCGACGGCGAGAACCTGGCCGGTGATGTAGCTTGCCCGGTCGCTACACAGGAAAAATACCGCTTCCGCCAGTTCTTCCTCGAGCCCGTAGCGGTTGAGCGGAATCGCATCGTGATAATCGGCGCGGATTTCCGCGCTGTGAACGGCCTTCGCCATCGCGGTGTCGACCGGTCCAGGGGCGACGCCGTTGACGCGGATACCAAGCTCGGCGAGTTCGACCGCGAGCTGCTTGGTCAGGTGTGCAAGTCCAGCCTTGCTGGTGCCATAGGCCGAGCGCAACGTCGAAGCACGCAACCCCGAAATCGAGGTGATGTTGACGATGGCGCCGCCGCCATGATTGCGCATCAACGGCACCGCGGCCTTCACGCACAAAAACGGCCCGGTCAGGTTGACCGCGAGCACACGGTTCCAGTCGGCGTCGGATGTTTCCATCAAAGGGGCAAACACGGCGACCCCGGCGTTGTTGACCAGCGCGTCAAGTCTTCCGAAGTGATGTTCTAGTCGAGCGAAGGCCGCAGCAACCGCATTCGCGTCGGAGACGTCGCAGGTCACGGCCAGCGTGGCATCGCGCCGCGCCAGCGCCGTCACGCTTTTCTCCAGAAGTCCAGCCTCTATATCGAGAAGCGCCACGTGCCAGCCGTCGGCGAGGAAGCGTTTGGCTACCGCAAGTCCGATGCCGCGCGCGGCACCCGTGACCAAAGCGACTTTTTGCGAGGAGGCGGTCATGCCTATTTCATCCTGATTTTCCCGGCGTCGTCTCTAGCACGGAAGCCGGACCGCTGCTTTGTTTCGCCGGCGTATCGCCGGCATGGTACTCCGATGACTTCCGGTGTAAGCAGCCAGTGAATCTTGAAGCCGAGGAAACGACGGAATGACAGGTGAGGGCAGGTTTTCGAAAGCCGGGTTTGATCGCCTTCGCGGTGTAATGGCCGGCCATGTCGAGCGCGGCGATCTGCCGGGCCTGGTGATGCTGGTGAGCCGCCACGGCGAAGCCCAGGTCGATGCGATCGGGCGGCTCGCCTTCGAAGGCTCGTCGATGACGCGCGATACGATTTTCCGCATCACCTCGATGACCAAGCCGGTTACGGCTTTGGCCGCGATGGTGTTGGTCGAGGAGGGCCGGTTGCAGCTCGATGATCCCGTCGACCGATGGCTGCCGGAACTCGCCAACCGCAAGGTGCTGCTCACGATGGATGCGATGGTCCATCAAACCGTGCCGGCGCGGCGTCCGATCAGCTTGCGCGATCTGCTGACGTTCCGCTGCGGCTACGGCATCATTCCGATTTTTCCCGAACGTCATCCGATCCAGCGCGCCTATGCCGAAGCAGGCCTTGCGCCCGGGCCGGTATTTCCGTCCTTTCAACCGGACGAATTGATGCGGCGATATGGCAGCCTGCCGCTGGTGTTCCAGCCGGGCGAGCGATGGCTCTACAACGCAGGCAGCGAAATCCTCGGCGTGCTGATCGCACGGGTGGCCGGAACAACGTTCGGAGAATTCCTGAACGAACGCATTTTTATGCCGCTCGGAATGAAAGACACCGCGTTCTTTGCTCCCAAAGACAAGCATCATCGTTTCGCGACAGCCTATATGAACGATTCCGCCGCGCGACAGTTGAAGGTGTTCGATCCTCCGGTCACGGGCCGGTTTTCCAACCCGCCCGTATTCGAAAACGGCGCTGCGGGTCTGGTTTCCACTGCGGACGATTTCAACGCCTTCGCCCAGATGATGCTCAATGGTGGCAGCCTGGGAAGCGCGCGCGTGCTGTTGCCGGAATCCGTGGCGTTGATGACGACGAATCAGATTGTCGCGGACGAAAAGCGCGAGTCGCAATTATTCTTAGGCAGCACCAGGGGCTGGGGATTTGGCCTGTCCGTTTTTACCGGGGTCGATGATCCGGATGCCAAGCTTGGCCGGTTCGGCTGGGATGGCGGCTATGGAACATCCTGGTATTCGGATCCGCAGGCGCAACTCACCGGCATTCTACTGACCCAGCGGGTGATGGATTCTCCGAAACCGCCGCCGGTATTCACGGACTTCTGGACCACGCTCAACGAGGTTGCGGCGGATTGAGCTGCGAACGGCCGTTTCGCCCGATCACCATCGCGTCCAAAATAATTGCACCCGCCATGTCGGGATCGTCCGCGGCCAATCGTCTTATCGAAGAGCGCCGGCCTGGCCGGAGCCTTTCGAAGCAAAACGGGGAGTACGATGCGATTCATGATGCTGATGATTCCGCGGGGTTATGAGGCCGCGGCACCGGGCGCCACACCGCCGGCCGAGGCCGTCGCTGCGATGATGAAATACAACAATGAACTAAAGGAAGCCGGCGTCCTGATCACACTGGATGGCCTGCACCCGCCGTCGACGGGCGTTCGGGTCTCGTTTGAAAGCGGCAAGCCGGTCGTGACCGACGGCCCCTTCACTGAATCGAAGGAAGTGATCGGCGGCTACTGGATGATCGACGTGAAGTCGCGCGACGAGGCGATCGCCTGGGCCAAACGTTGCCCGGCCGCCAACAACGAAACCATCGAGATCCGTCAGGTCTTCGAAATGGCGGACTTCCCGTCTGACGTTCAGAAGGCGGCGGCGGGGTTCACCGAAATGCAGGCCAGGCGCTGAACCGTTCTACCAGCCAACGACCAACCAGGAGAAATCGGATGAGCACGAATGATACTTATCTCGCTGTCTTCCTTGGCAGCAAAAACAGCACGAAATGGGCGCACTGGAATGCGCTTTCAGAACCCGAGCGCAAAGCAAGAGAGGTCCGCGGTATCGCGGCCTGGAAGGCATGGGTCGAAAAGCACCAAGCCGCGCTTGTCGCCATTGGCGGGCCGCTGGGCAAGACCAAGAAAGTCGATGCGCACGGTATTGCCGACGTCAGCAATGCAATGGGCGCCTTCACGGTGGTTCGCGCCGCTTCGCATGAGGCGGCCGCGAAGATGTTCGAAGATCATCCGCACTTCTCGATCTTTCCGGGGGAGTCGGTCGAGATCATGCCGGTTCTTCCGATCCCCGGCGGCTAGGCCCTGCTGGTAACCGCGTTTCTGGTTGGAAGTCCGTGAGCAGCCCTGGCGGCCGCATACGGACTTCTAATCGGCGCCGGCTTCATGTAAAAGCCTTTAACATGAGCTGGCGCAAGGAACAGGGTCGCACCGAACGCGGCTATCACCACGGCAATCTGAAAGAGGCGCTGTTGCAGGCAGCCCTCGATCTGATCGCCAAGAAAGGCGCGGCTGGCTTCACCTTTGCCGATGCCGCGCGCATTGCCGGCGTCAGCCCGGCCGCTCCCTACCGGCATTTTCGCGACCGTGACGAGTTGCTGTCGAACATCGCGCAGCGTGGTTTCGAACAGTTCGAGTCCGCATTGTCGGAAGCCTGGGATGATGGACGGCCCGATACGGTCTCGGCGTTCGAGCGGGTCGGCAAGGCCTATCTCGCCTTCGCGCGCGAGAAGCCGGCGTTTTATTCCGCGATGTTTGAATCCGGTCTGGCGGCCGATATCAGCGCCGGCTTGCACGCTGCTGCAGAGCGCGCCTTTGCTGTGATCCGTGCGGCGGCCGAGCGGCTTGCTGCGCTGGCGCCGCAAGGCTCACCGCGGCCGCCGGCCTTGATGATGGCGCTGCATATCTGGTCGATGTCGCACGGCGTGGCGTCCTTGTTTGCGCGTGGCGACGCGGCACGGCGCAAGTTGCCGATGTCGGCGGAGGAGCTTCTGGAAGCCGAAGTGCTGATTTACCTGCGCGGCCTCGGTTTTCTGGCCGACCGCAAGGCGGCGGCTTCCGATTCGGCCGATCCGAAGCCGTCGGGCCGGCCTTCCGGTCCCTGGGGCAGCCCAAAATAATTAATTGGGCCGGCTTGTGCCCAGCTTGACAAAAATCCGGAAGGGTTTACGTATGTAAATGTTATTTACATTCACAACGGCATATTGCCGTGATGGAGAGAGGCAGATGGCCTACACCGCAGATGTCAATCGATGGCGCGGCCCCACCGAAGAGTATGACCACCCCCGCATGCTGCATTCGCCCTGGCATCCCGGTTGGATTGCCGTGACGATCCTCGGCTTCCTCATCTGGTGGCCGATCGGTCTTGGCCTTCTCTTTTTCACACTCGGGAGCAGAAAAATGGGTTGCTGGAGTCATCAAGATCGCTGGTCGAACAAGATGGAGCGGATGCAGTACAAAATGGAGCGGATGCGCAATCGCATGGAGCGCCACGGCTTTCCCTTCGGGTCGCCATCGAGCGGCAACCGCGCCTTCGACGACTACCGCATGGAGACGTTGCGGCGGCTTGAGGACGAGCAGAAGGAATTCCGCGAATTCCTCGATCGGTTGCGCCACGCCAAGGACAAGGAAGAGTTCGATCTCTTCATGGCGCAACACCGCACCCGTCCGGCACAGCCGTCCGACGATCACCCGCAAAGCTGAGATCGGAACCAGGCCTTAAAGCGTACGCCCCTACGACCTTTTGGCCTTCGAGCCGCCCGTCTGCCCAAAGCAGGCGGGCGGTTTGCGTTTCAGCCCGTAAGACAGCGGTTTGCAGGCGGTTTTAAGCCCTTGGGCGGGCGGTATTTCCCCTGACCAAAATCCCCTTTGGTAACCAGACGTTAACCACGATTGTCGTCTGGTGAGAGGCGAAAGGACGCGCGGAAAGCCCTTGTTTTGACACGTTGGCAGGGGAAGCCAGCCCCGGCTTTGGACGGGCCTCCCATGTGACACATCACGGCTTTTCGCGCCGGTGTTGATCGCCCGCGTTTTTTGCGCGGCCGTAGGACCGATCGCCATCCTTAAGCAGGCGGCGATCGAAAGATTGGGTCACTAGCGTCCCGGTTCTGACATTCGTACCCCGTCGCGGCGGGTTCGTTTGCGAATGTCGGAACCAAAGGGACACTGGCAGATGTGGGTTTCTAGTGGAGTTTTGGATTTGACATTCGCATTGCGAAGCTGCGGCTACAGGGTAGCGAATGTCGAATCCACTCCACTCGCGTTGAGAGGACATCGCTTATGAATCCGGCCGACGTGGCACAGTCCGCCTTGCCGTTGCCATCCGCTGACGTCTCGCTGATTGCCCTGTTCTTTCAGGCTCACTGGATCGTGAAATGCGTCATGCTGGGGCTGTTGTCCTGCTCGGTCTGGGTTTGGGCGATCGCGATCGACAAGATCATTCTCTATTCGCGCACCCGCCGGGCGATGGATCGTTTCGAACAGGCATTCTGGTCAGGCCAATCGATCGAGGAACTCTACCGCACGCTGGCGGCCAAACCGACGCAATCGATGGCGGCCTGTTTTGTGGCCGCGATGCGCGAGTGGAAACGCTCGTTTGAAAGCCAGGCGCGATCGTTTGCCGGTCTTCAGATGCGGATCGAAAAGGTCATGAATGTCTCGATCGCGCGTGAAATCGAACGGCTGGAACGCCGGCTCCTGGTGCTGGCCACCGTCGGCTCTGCGGGACCGTTTGTCGGCTTGTTCGGCACCGTCTGGGGCATCATGTCGAGCTTCCAGTCGATCGCCGCTTCAAAGAACACCTCGCTGGCGGTGGTCGCCCCAGGCATTGCGGAAGCGCTTTTTGCCACGGCCATCGGCCTTATCGCCGCCATCCCGGCGACGATTTTCTACAACAAGTTTACTTCCGAGGTGAACCGGCAGGCCCAGCGGCTGGAAGGGTTCGCGGACGAGTTCTCCGCCATCCTGTCACGCCAGATTGACGAGCGTGGGTGAAGATCGATGCCGAGATTGATGAGTCTTGAGCCTAATGTGAGCACCGAAACATGGCGATGAACATGGCTCGTTCGTCGGGCGGCGGCGGGCGCCGTGGCGGCCGCCGTGCCGCCGTGATGGCGGAGATCAACGTCACGCCGATGGTCGACGTGATGCTCGTGCTGTTGATCATCTTCATGGTGGCAGCCCCGCTGATGACCTCGAACATCGACATCGATCTGCCGATCGCTAGCGGCGGCAGATCGATCTCGTCAAACTCGCCCCCGCTGACGTTGTCGGTCAAACGCACCAACGGCAGCTGCAACTCGAATGTCGAGCTTTATCTTGGGGATGCGCCGGTTGCGGCCGCCGATTTGTTGCCTAAAATCAAGGCTATCCGCGAGACGCGGTCGGAGGCGGAAAGCGTGGTTTACCTGCGTGGCGACAAGGATGTCTGCTACACGGATATGATGAAATTGCTTGGGCAGATCCGGACCGCCGGATTCAAGGCTAATATTGTCATCATTCCCGAGCAGGGTTCCTGACAAATGCCGGTCGAACGCGAAACGACCTCGGGATCGAAACGGAAGGCCTGACTTGAAGGTCAAAGTCGACAAGACACTGGCGGCGTCGATTGTCCTGCACGTCCTCGTGATCGGGTGGGGACTGGTTTCGTTTTCGACCAGAGCCTTTGTCATGCCGGAAGAGGATTCGATCCCGGTCGATATGATCTCCGCTGACCAGCTTGCAAAGGTCACGGCCGGCATGAAATCGGGCAAGAAAGAAAATCCCAAGCCGCTGGTCGAAAAGGTCGCGGAAGCCAAGCCCATCGATGATGCGATGGGCAAGATCACCGAGAAGGCGCCGGTCGTTACCGACACAACACCCCCGCCGCCGCCGCCGCCCAAACCGGTCGAAAAGCCCGTCGAGAAGAAACCGGATCCACCGAAGCCGGTGGCCGAGGAAAAACCGAAGGAAGAGCAGAAGCCGGTCGAGAAAAAGCCGGACGCGCCCGATCCGATTGCGGAAGCCTTGAAGAAAGAGGAGAAGAAGCCGCCGCCGAAACCTCAGGTCCAGGCCGCGACGCCTCCGCCGCAACCGCCGAAGCCGAAGGAGCGTACCTTCGATCAGAGCAAGATCGCAGCGCTCCTCGACAAGCGCGATCCGTCGCACCAGGCCGCGACCGGAGATACGCTCAATTCCAACGCGGCGTTAGGCACCTCGAAGGGCAAAGCCGACGCCATCGTCGCAACCTGGAAAGGCGCATTCGCCGCAGCCGTCAGACGCTGTTTCAATTTTCCCTATAATGGCATGAACGCAGATCAATTCGAGGTCGATATCGACATCCAGATGCAGCCCGATGGAAAAGTCGCCTCGCAGCCTGTGGTCGTCGGCGTGCGTGGACCGTCGAAGTCGATCGCCGATGCGCTGGGTGAAAGCGCGCGGCGGGCCGTCGAACAATGTCAGCCTTACGCTCTGCCCAAGGATCAGTACCAGACCTGGAAGTACATTCCGATGACCTTCGGATTGAAGGACATGCTGTGAATGAGAGCACGAAGGCAGTATTCGCGATGAATAAGGTTCGATTTTTAACACGCCGCCGCTTCATGACGGTGACCGGTTCGACGCTCGCGGCACTCGGCGCCGGCCCGGCCTTTGCGCAGCGGCTGCGCATCGACCCCAACGAATTTCAGCCGTTGCCGATCGCCATTCCGAACTTCGTGGCCGGCACGCCGTCCGACGGCGAGGTCGGTGTCGGGGTGACTCAGGTCATCACCAATAACCTCAAGCGCAGCGGGTTGTTCGCGCCGATCGATCAAGCGGCTTACCTCGAAAAGATCGTCAACATCGACGTGCAGCCACAATTCAACAACTGGAAGAGCATCAACGCCCAGGCCTTGGTGACCGGCCGCATGACGCGGCAGGGGGACGGACGGCTGAAGGCCGAATTCCGCCTTTGGGATGTCGCGACCGGCCAGCAACTGACAGGCCAGCAATATTTCACGTCCCCGGAATCCTGGCGGCGCATCGCCCACATCATTTCCGATCAGATCTACGAGCGTCTGACCGGTGAAAAGGGGTATTTCGACAGTCGCGTGGTATTTGTCGACGAGAGCGGCGCCAAGGAGCGGCGCGTCAAGCGGCTGGCGCTGATGGACCAGGACGGCGCCAATGTCCGTTATCTGACCCCCGGCAAGGACCTCGTCCTGACGCCGCGCTTTTCGCCCTCGACGCAGGAAATCACCTATATGGAGTTCGGCCAGGGCGACCCGCGCGTCTATCTCCTCAATATCGAAACCGGGCAGCGTGAGATCGTCGGCAATTTTCCGGGCATGAGTTTTTCGCCGCGGTTTTCGCCGGACGGTCAGCGCGTGATCATGAGCTTGCAGCAGGGCGGCAATTCAAACCTGTTTGTGATGGACCTGCGGTCGAAATCGACCACGCGCCTCACCGATACGCCGGCGATCGATACCTCACCGTCCTACGCGCCCGACGGCGGTCAGATCTGTTTCGAGTCCGACCGTGGTGGAAAGCCGCAGATTTATGTGATGCCCGCGGCCGGCGGCCAGGCCCAGCGAATCTCTTTCGGCGACGGCAGTTACTCGACGCCCGTGTGGTCGCCGCGGGGTGACTACATCGCATTCACCAAGCAGGGCGGAGGGCAGTTCTCGATCGGCATCATGAAGCCCGATGGATCAGGCGAACGGCTTCTCACCTCCGGCTTCCACAACGAAGGGCCGACCTTTGCGCCGAACGGGCGGGTCGTGATGTTTTTCCGCGACCCCGGCGGCAATGGCGGGCCATCCTTGTTCACGGTGGATATTTCCGGCCGCAACGAACTGCGCGTGCCCACGCCGGGATTTGCCTCCGATCCCGCCTGGTCGCCGCTGCTGTCCTGATGGTTAACGCGGGAATTACCGGGACGGCGGGCAGGGCGATCGGCAAACCTTGCCTAGCCTGCTGATTCAGTGAGCAGATTCCTGCCGGCGGGGTAAAAAACAACGCCCCGGTAACGATATTCCCTCAGAAAGACTTCATCCGCGGCAGGTAAGACTTCGCGGGCAAAACCACGTCCGCGGTCCGCGCCCCAGCATGCAGTTGTTCGACCAGAAAAAGCGAAGCAATCGAGAGGAGCTGCCGCCGTCGATTTATGCGGCGCTCGTCGATTCGCTGTTTCAGAATTTCGTCCCGACATTGGCCGGCACGTTTTGTACGACCATTGTCGCGGTCATGACGGCGCTGAAGACCGGCAATCACATGGTCTGGCCGTGCGCGATCTGGATCTCGATCGTCGGCGTCGCGCGCGCCATGCAGATGCGCAGCTACGAACTCGAGCGGCGTGTTTCCCCGCTCACTCCGGAGCGCGCTCCGTGGTGGGAGAACAGTTACAAGAATCTGGCGGACCTTTACGCCAGTTCGCTCGGCCTGTGGTGCTTCGTGGTGGTGCTCGGCAGCGACGACGCCGTCGCTCACATGCTGTGCGCCTCCGTCACCATCGGGTACACGGCCGCGAGCGCCGGGCGCAACTATGCCCGTCCGTGGATCATTCAGCGTCACATCGTGTTTTCCTGTGCGCCGCTGGCGCTGGCGCTGATCCTGCACGGCGACGCTTATTACAGCGGGCTCGGGCTGCTGCTGGCATTGTTCTTCGTCGGATTGAAGTACATCAACCTCAGCCTCAATGCCATTTTTGTCGATGCGCTGACCTCCAGCATGAGGGAAGCGGCTCTGGCCACGCGGTTCGACACCGCGTTGAACAACATGCCGCATGGCCTGTGCATGTTCACCAGCGACGGCTATCTGGCGGTCATGAACCACCGCTTCAGCGAAATGATGAAGCTGCCGCCTGATCTGGCGCATTTGCGCCCCAGTGCTTCCGGTATTCTCTCGGCCTGCGTCGATGCCGGCTCGCTCTCGGAAGCGAGCGGAAAAATGATCCTCGCCGAAATTGAAAATCCGCAGGCGAAGGGCATCATCACCACCGATCCCGACGTGGCGCGAGGCCGCTCGTTGTCTTGGGCGTTCCAGCCGATGGCCGATGGGGGCGCCGTCGTCCTCCTGGAAGACGTCACCGAACGGCGCAACGCCGAGGCCAGGATCACGCATCTGGCGCGTTATGACGAACTGACGGGATTGCCGAACCGGGTCAATTTCCGGGACGAGATCGAGCATCTTTTGGCGATCCCGTACGGTATCGACCAAATGTCGGCGTTGTTGTTCATCGACCTCGACCAGTTCAAGCAAGTCAACGACACGCTCGGCCATCCCTGCGGCGATCAGCTGTTGTGCGCGGTTGCCGATCGGCTGCGCGCGATGTTGCGCCCTGAGGATTTCGTGGCGCGGTTCGGCGGCGACGAGTTCGTTGTGTTCCAGCAGAACATCAGGTCGCCGGACGAGGCCGCAGCACTCGCCCGCCGTATCGTCGATCACCTGAGCGAGCGCTACAAGATCGACAATCACCTGGTCGAGATCGGAGCCAGCATCGGCATTGCGATGACCTCAGGCGTCAGCGCCGATACGCTTTTGAAGAACGCGGACATGGCGCTCTACCGCGCCAAGGCGGACGGCCGCGGCACCTTCTGTTTCTTCCGCGAAGAAATGGCGCAAATCGTCGAAGCGCGCCGTATCCTCGAACTCGATCTGCGCCGGGCGCTGGCCAACGAGGAGTTCGAACTATTTTATCAGCCGCTCGTCAATCTGCAGAGTGGCAAGATATCGACCTGCGAGGCGTTGCTGCGGTGGAATCATCCGCTTCGCGGCACGGTCTCGCCGATCGACATCATTCCGGTCGCCGAAGACATGGGCATGATCGTCGATCTCGGTCGCTGGATCCTGCGCAAGGCGTGCCTGGAATGCATGCAATGGCCCGAGGCGGTCAGTGTCGCGGTCAATTTCTCGCCACAGCAGTTTCATCAGCGCGATCTCTTGAGCGAGGTTCGCTACGCGCTCGACGTTTCCGGCTTGCCGCCGCAGCGCCTTGAAATCGAAATCACCGAGTCTTCCCTGCTGCGCAATACCCAGCATACTCACGAGCTGCTTGCACAGTTGCGCGAACTCGGCGTGCGCATTTCGCTCGACGATTTCGGCACCGGCTATTCGAGCCTCAGCTATCTGCACAATTTCCCGCTGCAGAAGGTCAAGATCGACCGTTCGTTCCTGGAAGGCATCGACACCGATCGTCCGTTGCGGCTGTTGCGCGGTGTGGCGCGGCTGAGCGCCGATCTCGGTATGTCGGTCGTGGTCGAGGGCATCGAGACCAACGAGCAGCTCGAACTCGTCAATGCCGATGGCACCGTCAGCGAGGCCCAGGGCTATCTTTTCAGCCGGCCGGTGCCGGCGGTGCGGGTGCGCCAGCTCTTGAATGCATCCCACGGCCGGCGGCCCGACGAAGAACCTTTCCCCTCCCGCTCGACGGCCTGACCCCTCACGGCCGGGCGCCCGAGGCCTGGTCCCCGCGGCTTAACCCCCGATTTCCACTGGATTTATTCCCGCTTGCCGAAAACTTTTCTTTGCTCCGAGGTTAACCCTAACGGGCCGATTCGTTTGCACTTGCGGTAAGAAACAATTAACCTTCGGTTGTACGTGGCTAGTTGGCCGCGGCAAGGAGGCCCGATTGAGTTTAGTGCAAGAAACCAGAAGTGGGCCCTCCCAGCCAAAGAACGATCTGCTCGATCAAGTCGAATACCGGCTCGTAGAAACGGAAGTTGAAAAGGAAGAAATCTACAACTTACGATATCGGGCCTATCTGAACGAAGGAGCCATCGAAGCGCGGGCCGATCAACGCCTGAGCGATCGTTTCGACGATCTGCCGAATTCCTGGATTTTCGGCATTTACCTCGGTGGCGAGTTGACCAGTTCGGTTCGTATCAGCGTCGCGACACCCGAGCGCAGCGACACGCCGGCGGTCGATGCCTTTCCGGACCTGCTCGAGCCCGAATTGGCCAAGGGCAAGGTTATCGTCGACCCCAATCGCTTCGTCGCCGACCCCGTTCGCAGAACCAAATATCCGCAGCTTCCCTACATCACGCTGCGGCTGGCCTATGTTGCATGCGAGCATTTCCACGCCGATATCGGCACCGCGACCGTCCGCAAGGAGCATCAGGCATTTTACCGTCGGGTGTTCCTGCACCAGCCTTTGTGCCTGCCGCGTCCATACCCGACGCTGACGAAGCCGCTTTGCCTGATGGCTGTCGACTATCCGAAACTGCGCGAGAAGGTTTTCCAGCGTTATCCGCTATTCCGCTCGACCGAGATGGAGCGGCAGATCTTGTTCGAACGTCAGGGCGATCGCTTGTCCCAGCTGGTCGATCTGCCGCAGTTCCCGCTCGGACAGGCATCCATCGCGCCGAACCGCTGAAGCGGCGTTCCGGACGCGGCTGCCGGCAAGGCCAAGCCGGCTCCCCTATAATCCGCGCTTTTCCGATTCGGATAAGACTATCCCCAACCATCTGAGCGGCCCAAGTTCCAGGGTTTTGCGGGGTAAAACCTGCCGATCACCTTGAAAAACCGATATATTTGGGTGACTGGCCTTGCCTTCACCCTCGTGCCACATTTACAACCCATTAACCATGCCGGTTCCTTTTCGCCGACTGGGGGCATTTGAACGGGTTCGGCAACATCCCATCAAGGTTGACGGAACGTTCGCTTAACTATCGCCCTGTAGACCGGACAGAAGTCGAAAACGTGAGCGTGGAGGCTCCCGAATGAAACACCCTATGCGTATCCTCCAGGGTTTGAAGCTCGCTGCCGCGCTTGCGGTCGCGCTGTCGATGGGCGCCTGTGCGAAGAACCCGCTGACCGACGGAGCGATGGCCAGTGCGGCGACGCCGGGCAGCCAGCAGGACTTCGTGGTCAATGTCGGCGATCGCGTCTTCTTTGAGAGCGACCAGACCGAACTGTCGCCGCAGGCGATCGCGACCCTGGAGAAGCAGGCACAGTGGCTGCAAACCTACAACCGCTACAGCTTCACGATTGAAGGTCACGCCGACGAACGCGGCACCCGCGAGTACAACATTGCGCTCGGCGCCCGGCGCGCCCAGTCGGTGCGCACGTTCCTCGCCTCGCGTGGCATCGATGCTTCGCGGATGCGGACCATCTCCTACGGCAAGGAACGTCCCGTCGCGGTTTGCAACGACATCTCCTGCTGGTCGCAAAATCGACGCGCGGTCACGGTGCTGAACGCCAGTTCCTGAGACGGTCGAACTTTAACGAGCAATTTCACCGGCGCCTCGAGGGCGCCGGTTCTCGTTTGGAAGATCGTGTAATACGGGCGCCATTTGTCTCAGTCACATTTTTGGCGTAGTCCCTGCCTCAAGCTGATCCGTCTTCGCGCTCACGCCGGTTCCGTCCGCAAGGCCAAAATGTCGTCCAGATTACATAAAGTTACCCGTGCCGCGGCTTTGGCTGCGGTGGTCGTTTTGTGCCCGCTCGCGTCGCATTCCACGGCGCTGGCGCAATCCGACGACGTCGATCCGGAGGTGCGGATCCAGCAGCTCGAAAGCCAGTTGCGGCAGCTCACCGGGCAGAACGAGGAATTGCAATATCGCAACCGGCAGTTGGAAGAGCGCCTGAAGATGCTTCAGGGCACTGCCCAGGCAGGTCCTCAAGGAGCACCCCCGGGCCAGCCCGGCACTCCCTCACCCAATACGGCCGCGCTGCCGCCCGTTCAGCTTGCGCCCGTCTATCAGCAGCCGCCTGGAGGCTATCAGCCGCAGGTCGCCGCTCCCGCGCCCATCGTTCAGGAGCCCACGGGCGTGCCGCCGACGGGCCGCCGGCGTGGCGATGCCTTTGACCCCAACCAGAATCCCAACGCGCCTGGCGCGCCACGGGCGCTCGGCGGCGGCCAACTGCCGGTGCCCGCCGAGCCGCCTGATTTCGCTAATAGCGGCGGGGCCCCTGCTGGGGCGCTGCCACCCCCGCCGCCGCGTAACACCAACGCCACCGGCGCGCTCACCACCTTGCCGCCTTCGGCAACGCCCAGGGACGAGTTCGATCTCGGCGTCGGCTATATCCAGCGCAAGGATTACGCGCTGGCGGAAGAAACCATGCGCAACTTTCAACGGAAATATCCCAGCGATCCGCTGACGCCGGAGGCGCATTTCTGGCTGGGCGAGAGCTTTTTCCAGCGCCAACAATATCGCGAAGCGGCCGAAGCCTTTCTGGCGGTGACGACCAAATTCGATCGGTCGACGAAAGCCCCTGATGCCCTGCTGCGGCTCGGCCAGTCACTCGCTGCTTTGAAGGAAAAGGAAGCAGCCTGCGCCGCATTCGGCGAGGTGACGCGGAAATATCCGCACGCCGCCGGTAGCATCAAGCAGGCCGTCGACCGCGAGCAGAAGCGGGTAAAGTGCTAGTGGCGTGCTAGCTTGCGGCACATGGGCTAAGGTCGCGTAAAAGCCTTCCCACCAGCGGGCTATGTCATGCCTGAGGACGACAAATCCCCGATCTCGGTGCAGCAGGCAAAAGGCCTGTTTGCGGACTGGAAGCATGCGAACGGGCTTGTCCTTGCCGTTTCGGGGGGCCCGGATTCGGTCGCCCTGATGTGGCTCGCGGCGCGTTGGCGGAAAGCGCTTTCGCGCGGTCCTCATCTCCTGGCGGTGACGGTCGATCACGGCCTCAGGCCTGAGTCCGCGCGTGAAGCGCGTGACGTCAAGCGGCTGGCGCGCGCGCTTGATGTGCCCCATCGCACGATGCGCTGGAGCGGCGAAAAACCGAAATCGGGCTTGCCGGCCGCAGCCAGGACGGCACGTTATCGCTTGCTTGCCGGTGCCGCGCGCCAGAGTGGCGCCAGCCATATCTTCACTGCCCATACCCGCGACGATCAGGCCGAAACGATATTGATGCGGCTCGTTCGCGGCAGCGGCATCAGCGGTCTCGCGGCAATGGCGCGCGAGAGCGAGCGGGAAGGGGTGTTCATTGCCCGGCCGTTTCTGAACATTTCGAAATCGCGGCTGATCGCGACGCTGGCAAAAGCCAACATCGGCTATGCCGACGACCCGACCAACCGCGACATCAGCTTTACCCGGCCGCGGATCCGTTCCGTCATCGAGGGGCTGGCCGCGGAGGGCGGCGATGTGCGCAACCTGGCGAGGCTGGCCTCGCGGCTGGCGCGGGCCAATGCGGCGATCGAAGTTTTGGTCGATGGGGCCGCGCGCTATCTGGCGCTTCGGGATCGCGAGGCCCAATCGCCTGCGACATCCGGCGCCCAATCCCCAACTACCGCCTTCGAGGCTGCGGCTTTCGCCCGCATGCCGGAGGAGATCCGGTTGCGGCTCTTGCTGCGTGCGATCGACCGGGCCGGCCATGAGGGGCCGGCGGAACTTGGCAAGGTAGAAGCCCTGCTTGCGGTTTTCGACCAGGCGCTGCGAATGGCCACCGAAAAGTGTCAAGCGCGGCTGAAACAGACCCTCGCCGGGGCCGTCGTCAGCCTCAACGGAGGGCGAATCGTCATCGGACCGGCTCCTCCGCGCCGCAGTCGGGGCAGTTGAAACGGGGCTTGAGACGAACTGCCGTGTTTTGCGCCTCTTAACCACCCCCGAAATGACCTCATTTTCGGGTAACGATTTGAACCGTAATAGTATCGGGATAGGCTAAATAGTCCCATGCGGTTCCCTTGGCAGCGACCACCTTGGCACCTAGATTGTAACGCGCAGTCGCCTTAAGGGATTCCCTGGCGCTCACCCAAGGACCAAGGCCGCGATCCGCGCGACCACGAAGGAAAATCGATGAACGCCAATCTGCGCAATTTCGCTCTGTGGGTCATTATTGTCCTGCTGTTGTTGGCCTTGTTCACGCTCTTCCAGAATCCTGGTCAGCGCGCTTCCTCTCAAGACATCTCCTTCTCCCAGCTTCTGACCGAGGTCGACGCCAATCATGTGCGCGACGTCGTGATCCAGGGGCCGGAGATTCACGGCACCTTCACCAATGGCTCGAGCTTCCAGACCTATGCGCCGAACGATCCGACGCTGGTGTCGCGCCTGTATAACGGCAAGGTTTCGATCACCGCGAAGCCGCCGGGTGACAACGTGCCGTGGTTCGTCTCGCTGCTGGTGTCGTGGCTGCCTTTCATTGCACTGATCGGCGTGTGGATTTTCCTGTCGCGGCAGATGCAGGGCGGCGCCGGCAAGGCGATGGGCTTTGGCAAGTCGCGCGCCAAGATGCTGACCGAAGCGCATGGCCGCGTGACGTTCGAGGATGTCGCCGGCGTTGACGAGGCCAAGCAGGACCTGCAGGAGATCGTCGAATTCCTGCGCGATCCCGGCAAGTATCAGCGGCTCGGCGGGCGGATTCCGCGCGGCGTGCTTTTGGTCGGCCCTCCCGGCACCGGCAAGACGCTGATCGCGCGCGCCGTCGCCGGCGAAGCCAACGTTCCCTTCTTCACCATTTCCGGTTCGGACTTCGTCGAGATGTTCGTCGGCGTCGGCGCAAGCCGCGTCCGCGACATGTTCGAACAGGCCAAGAAGAATGCGCCGTGCATCATCTTCATCGACGAAATCGACGCCGTCGGCCGGCATCGCGGTGCGGGCCTCGGCGGCGGCAATGACGAGCGCGAGCAGACGCTGAACCAGTTGCTGGTTGAGATGGACGGCTTTGAAGCCAACGAGGGCGTGATCCTCATTGCAGCCACCAACCGTCCCGACGTGCTCGACCCGGCGCTGCTGCGGCCCGGCCGCTTCGACCGTCAGGTCGTGGTGCCCAATCCCGACGTCGTCGGCCGCGAGCAGATACTCAAGGTTCACGTCCGCAAGGTGCCGCTGGCGCCCGATATCAACCTCAAGACCATCGCGCGCGGCACGCCCGGTTTTTCCGGCGCCGACCTGATGAACCTCGTCAACGAAGCGGCGTTGACCGCCGCGCGGCGCAACAAGCGCATGGTGACGCAGGCCGAGTTCGAAGAGGCCAAGGACAAGGTCATGATGGGCGCCGAGCGCAAGTCGCTGGTCATGACCGAGGAAGAGAAGATGCTGACCGCCTATCACGAAGGCGGCCATGCCATCGTCGGCCTCAACGTGATTGCCACCGACCCGATCCACAAGGCGACGATCATTCCGCGCGGCCGCGCGCTCGGCATGGTGATGCAGCTGCCGGAGCGCGACAAGCTGTCGATGTCGCTGGAGCAGATGACCTCGCGGCTCGCCATCATGATGGGCGGCCGGGTCGCCGAAGAACTGGTGTTCGGCCGTGAGAAGGTGACCTCGGGTGCTTCTTCCGATATCGAGCAGGCGACGCGGCTGGCTCGAATGATGGTGACCCGCTGGGGTCTGTCCCAAGAACTCGGCACCGTGTCCTATGGCGAGAACCAGGACGAGGTGTTCTTGGGCATGTCGGTGTCGCGCACCCAGAATGCGTCGGAAGCCACCGTTCAGAAGATCGATAGCGAGATCAAGCGCCTGGTTGAAGAAGGCTATCAGCAGGCGACCAAGATTCTGACCGAGAAGCGCGCCGATCTGGAAGCTCTCGCCAAGGGTCTTCTGGAATACGAAACGCTCACCGGCGATGAGATCATGGATCTCTTGAAGGGCAAGAAGCCGAACCGCGAGTCGGTGCTCGAGCCGACAACCCCGCGCGCTTCCGCCGTGCCGCCCGCCGGCAAGCCGCGTCCGCGTCCCGATCCGGATCCCGGACTGGAGCCGCAGCCGCAGGCCTAAGTCACTCGCGACCGTCGCTGTGGTCTTCGATAAGTTGCGCAGAAGCTCGGCATCAAGCCGGGCTTTTGCATTTTTGTCGACGGTGCGCCGTCAGCCTATGGCGCCGTCGTCGGCCCATTGCCCGCCGGCGTCCCGATCAAAGCCGAGCCAGAACCATCTCTCGACATGGTGCACCTGTTCGCCAAGCAGTCGAAGGGGCTTGCCGCAAAGCTACGTCGTTACCGCGGAACCATCGCGCCTGACGGCATGATCTGGGTTTCGTGGCCGAAAAAATCCTCAGGGGTTGCCAGCGATCTGACGGATATTGTCGTGCGCGACACCGCGCTTCCGCTGGGCCTCGTCGACACCAAGGTGTGCGCCATCGACGATACGTGGTCCGGCCTGAAGTTCGTGATTCCGAAAGACCAGCGATAACCGCGCTTGAGTTCTTAGAGGGACAGGATGACGCAGGGCTAGTTCCTTGGCGCGGGACTTGCTTTAATTAACCTGTCATCTTCGCTGCCGCGTACAGGAGCTGCCGATGTCAGGTAACACGAGCGCCTCTCCCGTCATCGCCGTGCCCAACGCCAACGCCAGGCTCTACAATCACGACCTCGCGCCGATTGCACCCGCGGGACGCACCTGGGGCGTCTTCAGCATCTTCGCGATGTGGATGTCGGATGTGCATTCGGTCGGCGGCTATACCTTTGCGGCGAGCCTTTTCTTCCTCGGCCTGACCGGGTGGGAGGTGCTGCTGGCGATGGTGGTCGGCATTACCATCGTCTATTTTCTGATGAACCTGATCGGACGTCCGTCATTGAAGTACGGCACGCCATTTCCCGTCGTGGCGCGGATGGCGTTCGGCGTGATGGGCGCCAACATTGCCGCCGGCTTGCGTGGCATCGTCGGCATCGTCTGGTACGGCGTGCAGACCTATTTTGCTTCCAAGGCCGTCCAGGCGCTGGTGTTGACGTTCTACCCGAGCGCGGAAGCGTGGACGCATTCCGGCTTTGCAGGCCTCACAGCACTGGGCTGGGCCAGCTTCCTGTTCATGTGGCTGTTCCAGCTTCTGATCTTTCTCAACGGCATGGAGACGATCCGCAAGTTCATCGATTTCTGCGGACCCGTGGTCTACATCGTGATGTTCGCGCTCGCGATCTGGATCGTGACGCAAACCGGTGCTTCCAGCCTGTCGCTGCAGCTCAGCCCGCGGGCCGAGGGATCCGCGATCGGCCATATGGCGAATGCAACCATGTTGATCGTTGCCTACTTCGCCGCGTTGCTGCTCAACTTCGGCGACTTCTCTCGCTTCGCCAAAGACGAACGGTCGATGAAGGTGGGTAATTTCCTCGGCCTTCCCGTCAACTTCATCGTCTTTGCGATCATCACGGTGATCGTCACCGCGGGCACCGTCAAGGTATTCGGCGAAGCGATCATGGATCCCGTCGCCATTGTCGAACGCATCGGCAATCCGATCGTGGTCGCGATCGGCTCGATCACCTTTATCGTGGCGACCATGGGCATCAACATTGTCGCCAACTTCGTGTCGCCAGCCTACGACATCTCCAACCTCTATCCCGGCAAGATCGATTTCCGCCGCGGCGGACTGATCACCTCGATTCTCTCGGTCATGGTGTGTCCGTGGATTTTCGTCTCGAGCCCGCAGGCGATCACGATCTTCGTCAGCATCTTCGGTGCCGCATTGGGTCCGATGTTCGGAATTATGGTGGCCGACTATTATCTCGTGAAGCGCCAGCAGATCGTCCTCAACGATCTCTACACGATGTCGCCGAATGGCTCGCTGCATTTCGATGGCGGCTGGAACCGAATGGCGCTGCTGGCGCTTGCCGGCTCGGCCTTCATCGCGATCGGGCTGTCGCTCGCCGGCGCCTATGGCCTGATGACGAACCTCGGGGACTGGGGCTGGCTGATCGGTGCGGCCCTCGGCGCCTTGTTCTACATGGCGCTGATGCGCGGCCGCGAGGCACCAGTGGAGCGGATCTTGCATTCGCGATCCACCTAGCCGCGAGTTCGTCAGGCGAATGCAAAATCCAAGACTCCACTAGAACATCCATTTGCCAGTGGTCCTTGGATCCTAACATTCGCAAAAGTGGCCGCTGAGAAGGGGTGCGAATGTTAGGATCGGACCACTGCCGCCATCGCGGGCCGTCGCCTGCACGGCCAAATCCCGCAACAGACCGGCCAAGTCTTAAGATTTCGGCAAGCCGGCCAGCCTAAAGCTTTAAGGGTGGCGCGTGTCCTTTGAGCGCCGGGAGCCCGCATGGCTGTGCTGACATCCGACATCACTATGCCCTCAGCGAGAAGCGCGATCCCGCCCGCGCTCCTGATCGCCTGCGTTGTGCTCTGCTTCATCAACATCGCGATGCTGCATAACGGGGTTACCGCGCATTGGTGGATCTACGACGAAAACGGCCTCGGCATTCCAACCGATTTCGTCAATGTCTGGTCCGCCGGCCGCCTGGTGCTCGATGGTCATCCGGAACTTGCTTACGACTGGGACATTCAGAAAGCGGTTCAGGTCGCGGTCCTCGGCCAGAGCTACGAAGGCAATTTCGCCTGGCATTATCCGCCGCCGTTTCTGTTCGTCGCCGCAGTGCTGGCGCATTTTCCTTACCCCGCGGCCTATGCCGGCTGGGCGCTTGTGAGCTTCATGCCTTATCTGGCCGCGATGCGCGCCATCGTCGGCCGCTCGTTTGGATTTTTGCTCGCGGCTGCTTTTCCGGTGGTGTTTACCAATACGCTGGTCGGACAGAACGGATTTCTTACGGCCTCGCTGATCGGCGGTACGCTCGTTCTGCTGCCGAGGTGGCCGGTGCTTTCCGGCATCTGCCTCGGGCTTTTGAGCTACAAGCCGCAATATGGATTGCTGTTTCCGCTCGTGCTGATCGCGGCCGCGCAATGGCGGGTATTTTTTACAGCAGGCGCGGTTGCGGTTTTGATGGCGATGCTGTCGTGGCTCGCCTTCGGCACCGAGAGCTGGCAGGCGTTCGTCCACTGGATGCCGATGTTCAACAAGGCCTTCCTTGTCGAGGGACGCGCGCCATGGGGCAAGATGCAAAGCATTTTCGCGCTGACCCGCTATTTCGGCGGGCCTGAGTCATTCGCCTGGATGTTGCAGTGGATCATGAGCGCCACGGTGGCTGTTGTGCTTGCGCTTCTATGGCGCAGCCGCAAGGTCGAGTATCCGTTGAAGGCCGCCGCGCTCGCGGCCGGTACGCTGTTGGTGACGCCTTATCTGTTTCTCTATGATGAGATGGTGCTGGCGATTGCGGTCGCATTTCTCGTCCGCATCGGACTGGATGAGGGGTTTGCGCGCCACGAACTGCCGGCGCTCGGCCTCGTCGCCGCGCTCCTGATGTTCTACCCGCTCTTGGGCGCGCCGACCGGGTTCGGGGCAACGCTTGTCGTCACCGCCCTGATCGGCTGGCGCGTAGGGCCGTGGTGGCGCGAGCCGGTCGCGCCGTTGCCCGCCGCCCAGTCGCCTGCCAAGTCGCCTTCCATGGCGCCCGCCGAATAGGCCTGCATCCAAAACCGGCTTGTCTTTGCGTCTGAATTATTGTTCACTTCTTGGAGCGATCAATCGTCGATCGCCAAAAACTAATGCGTGCTGCGGCGGGTTCTTTCCCTCTGAAGTGCGTGGGAACGGGAAACGCATCATGGTTTATCGGCGGACCCATCAGGTCGTGAAACGCCTCGCGGCGCGCCGCAGCGCCATCCTGACCGCGGCGAGAAACGCCGCCGCCGATGGCGGTATGGCCGCCGTACAGATCGCGCCGGTCGCGGTCCGAGCCAATGTCGCCGCCGGCACCGTCTACCGCTACTTCCCGTCCAAGGCCGACCTGATTTCCGAACTGATCGCCGATGTTTCGCGCGACGAGCTGACGGCTATTCGTCGAGCCGCGGACGCAGCCCCTGGTCCGTCATCGGCGCTGGCGGCAGCGGTCACCACGGTCGCGGTGCATGCGTTGTCGCAGCGCAAGCTCACCTGGGGCATTCTGGCCGAACCCGTCGATGTCGATGTCACGGCATCGCGGCTCGCCAGCCGCCGCGCGGTCGTTGGCGAAATCGCGGGCCGGATCGATGCGGCGGTCCGTGCCGGACATTTGCCGGCGCAGGACACGAGCCTGGCTGCGACCGCGCTGCTCGGTGCCTTGAACGAGGCGTTGGTCGGGCCACTCGCGGCGGAGAACATGGACGATCCGGGAAAGCTCCGCGATGCCGTTCAGACCGTGACGCTGCTTGTGCTGCGCGCGGTCGGTGTGTTGGATGCTCGCGCCCGTGGCCTCGTGGTGCAGGCGGTCTTGCCCGCCAAGACACTGGTCGGCGCGTAAGCTATCGGCGCAACTCGACCCTCTAGCCGTGCAGGAAAAGTGCGGCTAGGGTTTGACGTAAAGGCTCTCATAGGAGCCCGTATATGCTTCCTTCCAGCCTCTCATCCACGAGAAATCGCCTGAGCCCGTCATGTGCTTTCACCCAAAGCACCGCATCAATGTTGTATTTCTCAAGCACGGTGTCCCAAGCGCTCTCGTCGATCTCCCATTCGGCTAGCTCGAAATAGTCACGCAGCAAAGCATCCGGGTAAGCGGTCGCCGCCCGGCCGTCGACGAACACAGGCACGGAGCCGTGGGTGCGGAAAATCAAGAGTCCGCCAACATTCCAGTGGTTCAGAATCCGCCGATGCGAAAAATGCTTCTGGAGATAAAGGGCATCCTGCTGCGAAAGCATCTCGGGAAGTCCGAGAGCCGGTTCCATTCGCATAAAGGTCACCGGCAGCGCGCACAGGCCGATGATGCCCGCGGCCAACAACGACTTTTGGACCTCAAGATTATTCAGCCGCTTAGGCAGCATCCGGTGGATGTGAAGAGCCAACGGGACGGTCGAGAACAGAAAAAAGAAAGACATGTACCTGAATTGATAAAGTCCCAGGACCAGAAAGAGCCAGGATAACAGCCGTGACTCAAGGGGAACGGGACTGGAACCGCCGTAACGCAGTTCGAGCGCCACAAATGCGAGAATATAGATGATGCCGGGAATGCTTCCGGGCATCGTCATGTTTTGGGAGTAAGACATCCACTCGGTAATGGAGGCTTGCACAAAGTGGCCTAACGTTGCCGTTACGCCGTCCGAGATGTGCCAGCCGAGAGGATTGCAGAGGATCGCGACGAGGCAGCCTGCGCCTACGAAACTGTGGATTTTGAAATTGGCCCAATCTCGCCTAAGCAAAGCCGCGCCACAAAAAATACCGAGAACAAGAATACCCAGCACAAAGCCGCCGTGCAGGTTGACCCAAAGGACCATCATCAACGGCAGCAAAAAGCGGCGCGTTGCTGTCAGGCACTCCGCATAGAAAATTACGCAAAACAACATCGTAAATGTGTTCGGCGAAGCAGCGAGATAGATATTTGGCGCCGTGGCAAAGGCAGGATAAAGCAGGCACGCGGAGAAAACGGAAATACAAACGGCCAGTGCCGAGGCTCCGCGGTCTAGGCAGGCATACGTCAGATATCCGACGATGACGGCGCCACAGGCAACGACAAGCAGTGTGAGACCGCTAAAACCCGTGTACTGAAACAGGACGCTGGCGATGACGTCCCAGAGCCAGGAAAGATTGTACCACTGCTTGTCGGCAAGGGTGAACGCCCATGGATCCTGGAGAGGAACACTGCCTCTCTTTCCCTGATCAGGTCTCCGGCGGCCAAGTGCCATCCCAAATCATAGTGGCCAAGCAGGAGCGACGCGTTCGAAAGGTAATACACGCACCCGAATGAGATCAGGAAGATGTAAATTCCGGACGTCTGGAAATAAGTCCCGATCGTCCTTGGCCCTTGACCAAACTTGGAGCCGGCCCAGACCTCCAGCGCGTGCATAGCGGGCTCCCTGACAATCGACGCGAGCCGCCTTAGGGGCTCTGCATGCTTTTGGGTTTGCAAGTTGCAAACATCAGTCGCTTTAAGGTGATCCATCTAAAGTTGAGTAAAGGCCATCGAAGCATTTTCGTTATCGCCGGCTGAACGTTCTTCTGGTTAACGAAGGCTTGCGTGGAACTTGCGGCCGGCCCTGCAGCAAGACCAACCTCGAAAAATTTCGCCGCATTGATGGTCCAGGGTATGGTTGGTGTTCACCTCGAGTATCAGGGAGCTCACATGACGACCACATCGGGATCTGCCAAATGGCAGGGCGGTATCAAGGACGGCAAGGGCGCGATTTCGACCAAGAGCGGCGCCTTGAAAGATTACCCTTACGGCTTCGCCAGCCGCTTCGAAGGCAAACCGGGTTCTAATCCGGAGGAACTGATCGGAGCCGCACACGCAGCTTGTTTCACGATGGCGCTGTCGCTGATCCTCGGCGAAGCCAAGCTCACTGCCGAGCAGATGGAAACCAAGGCAGACGTGACGCTCGAAAAGGTCGGCGACGGCTTTGCCATCACCTCGGTCCATCTTTCGCTTCAAGCGAAAATCCCCGGCGCCGACAACGCGAAGTTTCAGGAACTGGCTGGCATGGCCAAGGCCGGATGTCCGGTGTCGAAACTTCTCAACACCAAGATTTCGTTCGACGCAAAGCTGCTCTGAGGAGAGGCGACCCACGCTCCCGATGCGCGATTGGTACTAAACCAAATCACCATCGCGCGTTGGTTTGTTGCTTAGGCGTGATCTCCGTGCAAACGCGTTCCGCGTTTGTCGCGAGGGAAAACCGGTTCCCGCTTTAGATATCTGCGTCTTCGTCCGGACCCACCGAGGCGATGCGTAACATATTGGTGGTGCCGGGCGCGCGAAGCGGTACGCCGGCCACGATGATGATGCGTTGGCCGGCCCGCGAAAAACCGTCGCGAAACGCAATGCTGCCGGCGCGGTTCACCATGTCGTCGAGATTTTGTGCATCCTCGGCGACGACGCAGTGCACGCCCCACACCACCGACAGCTTGCGGCCGGTGACAAGATTCGGCGTGATCGCCACCACCGGCGGTTTGGGCCGTTCGCGTGCGACGCGCAGCGCCGTCGATCCTGAACTGGTCCAGCAAATGATCGCGGAAAGATCGAGCGTCTCGGCAATCTGCCGCGCCGCATCTGCGATGGCATCGCCGACGGTCGGTTCGGGTTCGGCGCGTTGCGCGTTGACGACGCCACGATAGGTCGGATCGCGCTCGACTTCCTCGCCGATGCGATTCATGGTCGAGACCGCCTCGACCGGGAATTTGCCGGCCGCCGATTCCGCCGACAGCATGATGGCGTCGGCGCCTTCATAGACCGCGGTGGCGACGTCGGAGACCTCGGCGCGCGTCGGCACCGGGGACTGGATCATCGATTCCAGCATCTGGGTTGCGACCACCACCGGTTTGCCGGCGCGCCGTGCCATCCGCGTCATCTGCTTCTGCAGGCTCGGCACGCGCTCCAGCGGCAGTTCGACGCCGAGATCGCCGCGCGCCACCATCAGCGCGTCGGATACCTCGAGGATTTCGCCCAGGCGATCGATCGCCTGCGGCTTTTCGATCTTGGCCATCACGGCGGCGCGGCCGCGGATCAGTTTCTTGGCTTCGATGACATCGTCAGCGCGCTGCACGAAGGAAAGCGCGATCCAGTCGACGCCGGTCACCAGCGCTGCTTCGAGATCAGCCCGGTCCTTTGGCGTCATCGCGGAAACCGGAAGATCAGTGTCGGGCAGGCTGACGCCCTTGCGGTCCGACATCCGGCCGCCGATCACCACGCGAGTGACGGCGTGATCGGGAGAGGTCTCCTCGGCGATCAGCCGCACCTTGCCGTCGTCGAGCAGAAGGGCGTGGCCCGGCTTGAGCGCGGCGAGAATTTCCGGATGGGGCAGATGAACGCGCGTATTGTCGCCCGGCGCCTTGTCGGAATCGAGCGTAAAACTCTGGCCGTTGTTGAGCTGAATGGAGCCTTCGGCAAAAGAGCCGAGCCGCAGCTTCGGGCCTTGCAGGTCGACCAGAATGCCGATCGGCCGGCCATAGCTGCTCTCGACACTGCGAATGGTTGCGACCAGTTCCCGCATCTTGTCGTGCGTGGTGTGGCTCATATTGATCCGGAAAACATCGGCGCCGGCCTCGAACAGCTTCCGGATGGCGGAGCTGTCGGAAGAGACGGGGCCCAGCGTTGCGAGGATCTTGATGCGGCGCATACGCCTCATGGCTTGGTCCCGGGTGCTGCGGCTGGCGGCAGGCCTGTCCCGCCCGGAGACAATCCGCCCGGCTGGTTGGGGAGGCCGGGAATATTTCCGGGGCCACCCGGGCCGATCGTGCCGGGAATCCCCGGCACGCGCTGCGCGGGTTGCTGCTCGTTGGATTCGGTGAGCTGCACCGTCCAGGCCCGCTGATCGCCGGTATCGACTTCAAAGAAGCCAGTCCGGTCGAAGCCGCGCGCCAAACAATTATCCGCACCGCGGATGGTGAATTCCTTGTCGCGCGAGCACATGAAAGCCTGTCCCGACCATTCGCCGCCGCGATCGTAATCGAGCGCATAGATGTAATAGAATCGCGCCACAAGCGTGCCGCGCAGCAGTGTCTCACAGCTTCGCGAGGACACGTTCCACCAGCCTTCCGTGGTCCAGCCCTCGGCATCCTTGTAACCGAGGGCGATCCCAACCCGGCTAGAGGTGTTATTGCACAGACGAAAGTCCGCCGCTGCCGATCCGTTCCACAGGCAGACCAGCACAAACAGCAGAGCTGGTGCCAGCGCGGCGCGGAAGCGTTTTGCTGTCAGGGCCAGGGGAAGCGAATCTCTTGCGATCATCAAGGCCAAGTTATATCAAGATATTGACGGTTTCGCGTGGGCGGCCATCGACGGTTAAGCGGAATTTCACTGCGTTTTCAGCCCTTCGGATCGGCCCAAGTCCCATACAAGCCCCATAAAAGCCGTCTGAATGTTTGCGTCGCGATGTGGAAAAATATGTGACAGTTTCTTACCTACGGTGAGAGCATGACCTTTCTGGGTCATGCATGGAAGGGTGGAATTGGCATGGCGATCGACGACAAAACCAGAACAGAACTTGAAGCCGCTGCGTTTCGGCGGCTTGTAGAGCATCTGCGCGGTCGTACCGACGTTCAGAACATCGATCTGATGAACCTGGCCGGCTTCTGTCGCAACTGCCTGTCCAACTGGCTCAAGGAAGAAGCTGACGCCAAGGGCGTCACGATGAGCAAGGACGAGAGCCGCGAGGTTGTCTACGGCATGCCCTATGAGACCTGGAAGGAAAAATTTCAGGGAACCGCAACGTCCGAGCAACTGGCTGCAATGAACAAAGTCAATCCCGGCCATTGATGAGGTGCATCGAAGCGGGACGATTGGGCGCCTTCCTGTGGGCGCGCTGTGGATGAGCATGCAAGTCGCCTTGACGCGAGCAGCCTTACTCTTGAGGGTCATTTTGAGAGTTGCGCTTGGCGCTTGAGACGTGCGGCGCTTTCTTTTTCATCCAACCGCCAGTTTATTTCAGGAGTACCCAATCGATGGCCACCTCTGCTGCCGTCAAGGAAGACGAAGCCCCCGCGACGAAATTCGCCAAGGATCAGCTCAAGGCCATCATCGAACGCATCGAGCGGCTGGAGGAGGAAAAGAAGACCATCTCCGACGACATCCGCGATGTCTATGCCGAAGCCAAGGGCAATGGTTTCGACGTCAAGGCGCTGCGCACCATCGTGCGGTTGCGCAAGCAGGATGCCAACGAGCGGGCTGAAGCCGAAACGATCCTGGAAACCTATATGCAGGCGTTGGGAATGCTGTAGCGCTGCTCCTCAATCCTGAGGAGATAATGCTTAGTGCAGCGACGCCGTCCGCAACACGAAGGACTGCGTCGCAAGCGTCGCAGTGGCCGAGCCGCTAAAGCGGTTAGCGGTCAGGCCCGCTTGCGGATCTTCCGAGAAGTCCATCACGACCACGGCTTGCGGCTTGACGAACATCGCGCTCAGCAGCGTCATGTTGGCATCGCCGAGCACGGTGACCGACATCGACGTGCTCGCGCTCGGCGCCAGCATCATGATGCGCATCCAGGTATCGCCGGCGCCCTTTGACGCGACGATCCGCGTGGAGGTGGCCACCACGCCGTCCTGGCCCTTGGCGGCGGGCGCGGGGTCGTTCGCGGCCGTTGGGTTGCGGTTGGCTGAAGCGGCGCGCGCGTTGCGGGGAGCCGGTGCGCTGGCGCGATCAACCGGCGACTCCGTGGGAGCGTAAGCCAGTGCCCGATAGGCGGCCGGAACGCTCGAGGTCGATTGCGGATCGGTGGATGCCAACGCCTGGCGGGCGCCGATAGCTGCGACCTGCGCGGGCGTGGCCTGCTTCGGCGCCGCCGGCATGTCGTCCCAGAAACCGCGCGCATTGATGATATCAGCCGGCGTTTCCGGCTTTGCGTCAGACTTATCGGAGGCGGCGGGCTGTTTCGGTTTGGCGGGCTGTACGATCTGCATGTCGGCCGAGGCCAGTTGCAGCGTCGCGGCGGCAGGCTTCCCACGCGGCATGGGCACCGCGTCGGCGGGCTTCGCTGCGGCCACTTGGGTGGCGGTCTTGTCCTGGACGGGAGCAGAAGCTTCCTCATCATCGTCGTTCGACTTGCCGCCGAACAGACGGGTCAACAAATTGGGCTTGCTCACCGTAGCCGGGCCATCATCCTCGCCGCGCCGCTCGATCTCGGCGCGGGCGAGTTCATATCCCTTCAGCGGCGTACCATCGGAGGGGACATGGACGGTACGTCCGTCGGGGAAGACGCGCGCGAGCTGGTCGTGGGTCATGCGCGGCCAGTGGCGGATGTTGCCGGTATCGAGGTGCACGAACGGCGATCCCGAGGTCGGGTAGAAGCCGACGCCGCCGCGCTGCAAGCGCAGGCCGGCGTACCGGATCTGCTCGAGCGGCACATCCGGGATGTAAAAATCCATCGCATGGCCGAGCATGTGCTGGCTGAAGCGCGCCACGCCGGTATGGGCGGAGCGGCGGCGGAGCATGGCGTTGGTCTCGGGGGAGCGGTAGGCGGAGATGATCTGGATCGGCTTCTTGCCGTCAACGTCGCGATAGACTTCCCAGATGATATCGAACAGATGGCGATCCATCGTCGTCTGTTCCTGGGTACGCCAGTCGCGCAGGAAATGGTTGATCTGCTTCAAGGCCTCTTCATCGAAGCGGCCGTCGCGCTTGAAGGTCACGGTGAGGTCTTCGCCCGAATGGCTGTGGTGGAACGACAGCGTGCGGGTTTCGTTCAGCGCGGTCGCATCGTGGACCGAGCCAATCCCTGCCAGGAGCAGCACCGAGGTTAACCCGAGCTGGTATCCGGCCTTTGGCAGAGACGACAGATTGAATTGGCGCGCGAAACCGGTCAGCAAGTTAATGAGCCCACCCCAATTGACGACCGAACGTTGAATTCTTTCGCGACCCCGTGTGGCGAAAGAGGGTAAATGCACGCTTAACGCGGGAGGGTTAAGCAGGATTTAACCCTTTCCCCCCCAAATCCACTGGGAACTAACCCTTTTAGTGTGGCGAAAAAGAGCCATTGGTTAAGCCTGGATGGAGGATGGTTAACGTTAAAATGCTCCGCCGAAGGGCGAGGCCTTTGATTTTACTTGGTAAATCTGGCTGGCCAGTCTTAAACCGCGCGTGGCGGGGCCGGACTTCTCAGCGTTGATAGTACGACTGCCCCTGCTGCGGCTGCCGCCGACGACCGGGAGGGGCCGGGTAGGGCTGGCTGGGACCGCCGAACAGCCGCTCGAAGAACGATGGTCCTGACGACGACGAGAACGAATTGTCGCTGGCGATCCGCAAATCGCCGGCCGGGCGCACATAGTTCGGCTGGGAATGGGCGATCACATTCTCCAGATCCTTGTTCTTGCCCGAACGCAGCAGCGACAGCATGTTCGCGTCGCGGCCATAGACGTCCTTGCGGAACTGCAGGTTACCCTCGTCATCCACGAAGGCGGTCTGGTAGGTGATGTTGACCGGGATCGGCGTCGGGAATTTCAGGTCGATCTCGCTCTGCCCGTACATGCTCTTGATTTTTTCCGGGGTGTAGTGCGCGTTCGGCTCGGTGATGTTGAGCAGGACCGAGGCGTACTGGTCCGGATTCTGGACCCGCATGCAGCCATGGCTGAAGGCGCGGTCTTCCCTCGCGAACAGGTTCTTGTCCGGGGTGTCGTGCTGATACACCAGGAACTTGTTCGGGAAATTGAAGCGGATGCGGCCGAGCGCGTTTCGTTCACCGGGCGGCTGCGAAATGTGGATGCTGCCGTCGCGGTTGTGCTCGAGCTTCAGCCCCATGCGCTCAAGCACCGTCGGGTCCTGCTGAAGGGCCGGCAGATATTCGTTGTAGATGATCGACGGCGGCACGTTCCAGGTTGGGTTGACGGTGATGAACTTCATCGTCTCCGTCAGGAGCGGCGTGGCATGAATGCCGGGCTGGCCGGTCACCACCCGCGTGGTCCAGACCTGCGCGCCGTTCTGCATCACCTTGAGCGTATAGTCGGGGATGTTGAGAATGACATAGGCGTTGCCGATTGCGGGCGCGCCGAGGTCGCGCGGCAGCCAGCGCCAACGCTCCATGTTCACAATCACCGTATCGATCTGGCGGTCGCGCTTCGGGCTGTTGATCGCCTTGACGGTCCTGTCGTCGAGCACGCCGGTCGGCTTGAGCTCCACCGAAGCCTGGAACTTGCGGACGGCTTCCGCGACCTTGGCGTCGTAATGGCGGTCGTCGGCGTTCTCGGTGATGCCGAGCTTGGCGCGCAGTTGCGGCACGCGGTCATCTTCCACTTCAACCGCGGACTGGTTCTTGGCCCGCGCGGGCGTGAACTTGAGCATTGGACCATCGGCGATCTGAATCACCGGTCCATCGCCCTGGCCACGCAGTTCGGCGAGCTTCTTCTTCAGGGCGCGATAGAGCTTGTGCGGCGGGTTATAGCCGTCGAGGGCAAGCGAGGCGTCCTTCGCCGAAGCCACGTTGGCAAGCACTTCGGCCGGGTCGGTCGGATGCTCCGGATATTGGATATCGCCCGACACCTGCGACCAGTGCATCCGGCCGCTCTGGGCATGGCGCGCATAGTCGAGCATGCTGGCGGTCAGCTTCAGGTCTGAATCGGCCAGCGCATCGGGCGAGGTCGCAGCAGTAAAATCGGGAATGGGATAGTCCGACGGATTCAAGCCGTCGGAAGCGGCGTCCTTTAACCGGGCGACGACGCCCTTGGCGCTGTCGGTCAGCTTGCCGCCTTGCGTCCACATCGGCGCGAAATCGCGCGCAGTGTAGAATTTTTCGACTGTCGTCCGTTCTGCCTTGCGGTCGAAATAGCGCTGCGCCTTGGCGCCGAACGCCTCGCGCAACTTGTCGGCAACCGGCTGATCCTCGGTCGCGACATTGCTGGCGGCTTTGACGGGCTCCGGCGAGGACGCGGTGGCAGCGGGCGCCGGCGACTGAGCCGGGGCGACGGCTGCCGTGTCATTTTGGGGGGCGTCGTTCTTGCCGGGTTCGGTCTTGGTCGCTTCTTGCTTCGCAGCTTCCGGCTTGGCGGCCTCGATCTTGGTGGGTTCGGAAATCGGAGCCGTGGCGACATCGGCGGGCTTGGAAGCCGGGGTCGCTTGCTCGGCTGCCTTGTTCGCGTCTGCCTTGGTCGCCTCTGTCTTGGTCGCCTCTGTCTTGGTCGCGTCGACGGATGGGGTGTCGAGCTTGAAATCAGCTGCGGTCGGCGGCGGGACGTTGGCGGGCTCGGGGCGGGGAACCGCCGCATCGATCGCGAGCTCAGCGGCGGAGTTGCGCGGGGCAACATTTTGCGCGAATGCCGAACTCGCCGACACCGTGAGGAAGGTCGCCGCGACCGTCATCAAGACGCGGTCATATCCCGCACGGTTCTTCCAACATTCACGCATCTTCACACCCCTTGGGTGAGCTGCCCCGCTCTGGAGCAGCCTTGGTTTGTCCGTCAAAGCTTTCGCGAAAGCGCCGGCCTGGTCGGATCTGAAGCTTGTGCAAGTGAAAATTGCTCCAGAGTTCCAAGCATGGCTGCCGTAACGATTCATACAAACGATACACGCGGGCCCCTCATGCGGCCAGCCGCCCTATGGCAACTCACGACAAACTGACTTCATCGTGTCCTGTGGCATCGCCTTCAACAAGATTCTTGCCACGCGAGCTGCCATTTGTCTGTCACTTGCGGGCAACGGTTCAAAACGATCCGCTGCTGGGATTTCGGCCGCTTCATCCGTGCGTTACGGGAGGCGTATTCCTAATCAAGCGCTATCCTGCTTGATCCGTTGCGCCGTCCGCGGAGTCTGCCGCCTCTTCGTCAAGCTTGCGATAAAGCGTCGAGCGGCCGATTTTGAGGCGGCGCGCCACTTCCGACATTTGCCCGCGGTAATGCGCAATCGCGAAGCGAATGATCTCGCTTTCCAGTTCTTCCAGCGGCCGGACTTCGCCGCTATTGGTCAGCATCGAGAGTGTGCCCGACGCCGGAAGCGGCGCGATTGGTATTTCATTACCATTTACCGCGGCGGCTGCCGTTGAGTGGAAGCCCTGCTCGACGCTCAGGGGCTCGCCGTGGGCTGCCGTTGGCGGCGACGGCATTCCCGCAGTTTGCGGGAAGTCCGACAGGACAAGCTGATCGCCCTCGCTCATCACGACGGCGCGGTAAACCGCGTTCTCAAGCTGGCGGATATTGCCCGGCCAATCCAGTTGCGACAGATGCGCCATCGCTTCGCCGCTGACGCCGGTGATGTGACGGTTTTCCTCGGCGCAGAACCGGGCGAGGAAATGCCGCACCAGATGCGGAATATCCTCCGAGCGCGTCCGCAGCGGTGGAACGGTGAGCGGCAATACGTGAAGCCGGTAGAACAGGTCCTCGCGGAAGTGCCCGCTTTTGACCCGCTCGAGCAATTTGCGGTTGGTCGCGGACACGATCCGCACGTCAACCTTCACCGGCTTGCGCGCGCCGACCGCCTCGACCAGACCTTCCTGCAATGCGCGCAACAGTTTGACCTGGGCTGCGAGCGGAAGCTCGGAGACCTCGTCGAGGAACAGCGTGCCGCCGGAGGCTTCGACGAACTTTCCGGTGTGACGTTCAGTCGCGCCGGTGAAAGCTCCCTTTTCGTGACCGAACAGAATCGACTCGACGAGGTTGTCGGGGATTGCGCCGCAGTTGACGGCGACGAACGGTCGCGATTTGCGCTCACCGCTGCCGTGGATGGCGCGCGCGAATAATTCCTTGCCGACCCCGGACTCGCCCTCGATCAGCACCGGAATGGTCGAGGCCGCCGCCTTCTTCGCCGTGCGCATCACGCCGGCCATCGCCTCGCTGCGGGTGACGATGTCGGCGAAGGTCAGCCGGCCTTCGCGGCTGTGCCGGATGCGCTGCAACTCGCCCTTCAGCGCGCTGGTCGTGAGTGCATTGTGCAGGCTCACTTGCAGCCGTTCCATGCCGACCGGCTTGACGACAAAGTCCTGGGCGCCCGAGCGCATCGCCGACACCACATTGTCGATCCCGCCATGGGCGGTCTGCACCACGACGGGGATGGAAAGGCCGGCTTCACGAATTTTGGCGAGAACGCCCATCCCGTCGAGGCCGGGCATCACAAGGTCGAGCACGAGGGCATCGATCACGGGCGCGTCGGGAGCGGTCAATAGCGCGATCGCGGCGTCGCCGGAATCGACCACGACGGTTTCATACCCGCATTTTTGCACCATATTCTCTACCAGGCGGCGTTGCACGGAATCGTCGTCGGCGATCAAAATGGTGGCAGGCATGGTGTTCCTCATACGCAACAACTATCTGTCTCGAATCGGGGCACTCTGGCCGACGTCGATTAACGACTGCTTAAACCTTGCCTCGCCGTTCTGATCGAATACAGGTTTCGAACAAGATGACCTCGCGCACCGCCTCAGCCCTTCGCAAATCGACCGCCCCACGCAAGACGAATTCCAGGAAAGCCTCCTCCTCATCGAGGGTCGACAAGCTGCCGGAATGGAATCTTTCCGATCTCTATTCCGCGATCGACGCGCCGGAAGTGACGCGCGATCTCGACAGGTTGGATGCCGAATGTGTCGCGTTCGAGAACGACTACAAAGGCAAGCTTGCCGAGCGCACGGCAGGGGAGGGCGGCGGACGCAGGCTCGCCGGAGCCGTGAAGCGCTATGAGGCGATCGACGATCTTGCCGGCCGTCTCTCTTCCTATGCTGGACTGGCGCATGCCGGCGACAGCGTCGATGCCGTGATCTCGAAATTCTACGGTGACGTCTCCGAACGGCTGACCAATGCCTCGGTGCATCTGTTGTTCTTTGCGCTCGAACTCAACCGGATCGACGACGCGGTGATCGAGAATGCGATGCGCGCATCGGAGTTGGCGCATTATCGTCCCTGGATCGAGGATCTGCGCAAGGACAAGCCGTATCAGCTGGAGGACCGCGTCGAGCAGCTGTTTCACGAAAAGGCCCAAAGCGGATATGCCGCCTGGAACCGGTTGTTCGACCAGACCATCTCTTCCTTGCGCTTCAAGGTTTCGGCCAAGGAGCTTGCGATCGAGCCGACGCTCAGCCTGTTGCAGGACCGCGATGGTGCGAAGCGCAAGGCCGCGGCCGAAGCTTTGGCCAAAACCTTCAAGGCCAATGAGCGGACGTTTGCCCTGATCACCAATACCTTGTCCAAAGACAAGGAAATTTCCGACCGCTGGCGTGGCTTCAAGGATGTCGCAGATTCGCGCCATTTGAATAACCGCGTCGAACGCGAGGTGGTCGATGCGTTAGTCAGCGCGGTCCGTGCGGCCTATCCGACGCTCTCGCACCGTTATTATCGGCTCAAGGCCGGCTGGTTCAAAAAGAAGAAGCTGCCGCATTGGGATCGCAATGCGCCGCTGCCGTTTGCCGCCTCAGGCGCGATTGGCTGGCTCGACGCCAAGAACATGGTGCTGTCGGCCTATCGTGGCTTCTCGCCGGAAATGGCCGGCATTGCCGAGCGTTTTTTCACCGATCGCTGGATCGATGCGCCGGTGCGGCCGGGCAAGGCGCCGGGCGCTTTCTCGCATCCGACGACGCCATCGGCGCATCCCTATGTGCTGATGAACTATCAGGGCAAGCCGCGGGATGTGATGACGCTCGCGCATGAGCTCGGCCACGGCGTGCACCAGGTGCTCGCGGCCAAGAACGGCGCGCTGATGGCGCCGACGCCGCTGACCCTGGCGGAAACCGCAAGTGTGTTCGGCGAAATGCTGACCTTCCGCCGGCTGCTCGGCGAGACCAAGAGCGCCAAACAGCGCCAGGCGCTGCTCGCCGGCAAGGTCGAGGACATGATCAATACCGTGGTGCGGCAGATCGCGTTCTATACCTTCGAGCGCGCCATCCACACCGAGCGCAGAGGCGGCGAATTGACGGCCGAGCGGATCGGTCAAATCTGGCTCAGCGTGCAGGGCGAGAGCCTGGGGCCAGCGATCGATATCCGCCCCGGCTATGAAAATTTCTGGATGTACATCCCGCACTTCATCCATTCGCCGTTCTACGTGTACGCCTACGCCTTCGGCGACTGCCTCGTGAACTCGCTCTATGGCGCCTATGAAAACGCGCAAAGCGGCTTTGCCGAACGTTACCTCGCCATGCTGTCGGCCGGCGGCACCAAGCACTATTCCGAGTTGCTCGAGCCCTTCGGGCTCGACGCCAAGGACCCCCAATTCTGGAACGGGGGGTTATCGGTCATCTCCGGCATGATCGATGAGCTGGAGGCGATGGGCTAGCCGGCTCTTTGAACCCAAATCGTGGCGATCGACCCCTCCAATGACCCGATAAGCCGACAAAAGCTGTCCATGCGGCGTTGCCCTGCCTTGCGGTTTGCGGTAATTCGACGGCTAATTGACTGGCGCTGAGATTCACTGGGGACAGAGATGGCAGACCATAGCGAAGTGGCCTACACGACCGCCGACGGCAACGACTACGTGGCCCATGAGCAGACCTATGAGGGCTTCATCAAGCTGGTGAAGTATGGCTCTGCCGCCGTCATCTTCATCGTCGCCATGATGGCGATCTTCCTGACCTGACGCCTGCTCGCGCCGCCAAAGGGAGGCGCGATTTTGAGACGGAGCTCGCCGTGAACCGACGTTGGTGGTTGCAGGGCCGGTGTCGGATTTGCAAAGCTAGCGCGGCAAATGACGCCTGCGAGTTTTCCGCGCCGCCGGAGGCCCCATGAAGATTGCCGTCGCCAAGGAAATCGATCCCGCTGAGCCGCGGGTCGCCGCTTCGCCCGACACGATAAAAAAATTCAAGGCGCTGGGGGCCGAGGTCTTCGTCGAGCCGGGCGCCGGGATCAAGTCCGGCCTGCCGGATTCGGAGTTCACCGCCGTCGGCGCCACGGTGGCCGCGGGTGCGCTCAAGGACGCCGACATCGTCATCAAGGTGAAGCGGCCGGAAGCTTCCGAACTCGCCAACTACAAGCGCGGTGCGCTGGTGGTCGCCATCATGGACCCTTACGGCAATGACGCCGCGCTGAAGGTGATGGCGGATGCGGGCGTCTCGGCCTTTGCGATGGAATTGATGCCGCGCATCACCCGTGCCCAGGCGATGGACGTGTTGTCCTCGCAGGCCAACCTTGCCGGTTACCGCGCGGTGATCGAGGGCGCCGAAGCCTTTGGCCGCGCTTTCCCGATGATGATGACGGCGGCCGGCACCGTGCCGGCGGCGAAAGTCTTCGTGATGGGCGTCGGCGTCGCCGGCCTGCAGGCGATCGCGACCGCGCGGCGTCTCGGCGCCATTGTCACGGCGACCGACGTGCGCCCGGCCACCAAGGAACAGGTTGAAAGTCTCGGCGCGAAATTCCTTGCGGTCGAGGACGAGGAATTCAAGAACGCGCAGACCGCCGGCGGTTACGCCAAGGAGATGTCGAAGGAGTATCAGGCCAAGCAGGCTGCGCTCACGGCCGAGCATATCAAGAAGCAGGACATCGTGATCACGACCGCGCTGATCCCGGGCCGCCCGGCGCCAAAGCTGGTTTCAGCCGAAATGGTCAAATCGATGAAACCAGGCTCCGTGCTGGTCGATCTCGCGGTCGAGCGCGGCGGCAATGTCGAAGGCGCCAGAGCAGGCGAAGTTGCCGAGATCGATGGCATCAAGATCGTCGGCTACACCAATGTTGCGGGCCGCGTTGCAGCCTCGGCTTCGAGTCTTTATGCGCGCAACCTGTTCAACTTCATCGAGACCATGATTGACAAGGCCAACAAGGCGCTGGCCGTTAACTGGGACGATGAACTGGTCAAGGCGACCGCGCTGACCAAAGACGGCGCCGTCATCCATCCGAACTTCCAGCCGAAATAGGAGGAGAAGCCATGGAGCATCTCGCGCAGGCCGTTGATCCCTTCGTGTTCCGGCTGTCGATTTTCGTGCTTGCCGTGTTCGTCGGCTACTTCGTGGTGTGGTCGGTGACGCCCGCGCTGCATACGCCGCTGATGAGCGTGACCAACGCGATCTCCTCGGTGATCGTGGTCGGTGCGCTGCTCGCCGTCGGCGTCGGCATGATTTCCTCGGGCTCGGGCTGGGCGCGCGGTTTCGGTTTCGTCGCGCTGATCTTTGCGTGCGTGAATATTTTCGGCGGCTTCCTGGTCACCCAGCGCATGCTCGCGATGTACAAGAAGAAATCGAAATGAGCGGCAATCAACTCGGGCTGAACAGGCAAACGGGGGACCTGAGATGAGCGCCAATCTCTCTGCAGTATTGTATCTCGTGGCAGGCGTGCTGTTCATCCTGTCGCTCCGGGGGCTGTCGAGCCCGGCAAGCTCGCGGCAGGGCAATTTCTTCGGCATGACCGGCATGGCGATCGCGGTGGCGACCACGCTTGCCGCTCATCCGCCGGCTGACGGTATTGCCTGGCTTCTGGTGATCCTCGGTGTTGCGATCGGCGGCGGCATCGGCGCGGTGATTGCACGCCGCGTACCGATGACCTCGATGCCGGAACTGGTCGCGGCGTTTCACTCGCTGGTCGGCATGGCGGCCGTGCTGGTCGCCGCCGGTGCGTTCTATGCGCCTGAAGCCTTCGATATCGGCACGCCCGGCCACATCCATGCACAAAGCCTGGTCGAGATGTCGCTCGGGGTTGCGATCGGCGCTCTGACCTTCACCGGCTCGGTGATTGCGTTTCTGAAGTTGTCGGCGCGGATGAGCGGTGCACCGATCATTCTGCCGTTCCGGCACGTCATCAACATCGTGCTGGCCTTAGCGCTGGTGTTCTTCATCGTCGGCCTCGTGATGAGCGGCAGCGCGCTCGACTTCTGGTTGATCACGATCCTCGCGCTTGCGCTCGGCGTGCTCATGATCGTTCCGATCGGCGGCGCCGACATGCCGGTCGTGATCTCGATGCTGAATTCGTACTCCGGCTGGGCGGCGGCCGGCATCGGCTTCACGCTTGGCAATTCGGCGCTGATCATCACCGGCGCGCTGGTCGGCTCATCGGGCGCGATCCTGTCCTACATCATGTGCCACGCGATGAACCGCTCGTTCATCTCGGTGATCCTCGGCGGCTTCGGCGGCGAGACCGTGGCGGCTGGCGGCGGCAGCGGCGAGCAGAAGCCGGCCAAGCTCGGCTCGGCGGATGATGCCGCTTTCATCATGAAGAACGCTTCCAAGGTCATCATCGTGCCGGGCTACGGCATGGCGGTAGCGCAGGCACAGCACGCGTTGCGTGAAATGGCCGACATCCTCAAGAAAGAGGGCGTCGAGGTGAAATACGCCATTCACCCGGTCGCAGGCCGCATGCCCGGCCACATGAACGTGCTGCTCGCCGAGGCCAACGTGCCCTATGACGAGGTGTTCGAGCTTGAGGATATCAATTCGGAGTTCGCACAGGCCGACATCGCCTTCGTGATCGGGGCCAACGACGTCACCAACCCGGCCGCCGAGGACGACAAGACATCGCCGATCTACGGCATGCCGGTGCTTCAGGTGTGGAAGGCCGGCACCGTGATGTTCATCAAGCGCTCGCTGGCATCGGGTTATGCCGGCATCGACAATCCCTTGTTCTATCGCGACAATACCATGATGCTGCTCGGCGACGCCAAGAAGGTCACCGAGAACATCGTCAAGGCGATGTAATCCGCCCCGACGAGAACTCATGACCATCCTGAAATGGATCCTCGTTCTCGTAGGTGTTCTCTACGTCGGCGGGGTCGCCGTCGTGTTTTTCAAACAGCGGTCGATGTTATTTCCAATTCCGCCGGTCGGGCGCACGGCGCCGGCCGCAGCCGGTCTCCCCGAAGCCGAAGAACAGGTGCTGACGACCGACGACGGCGAAAAAGTCATTGTCTGGCACGTGCCGGCAAAACCGGGCCGACCCGTCACCCTGTTCTTCCATGGCAATGGCGATTTTCTGGCCGGCCGCGTCAGCCGCTTTCACAATTTGGTTTCAGATGGGACCGGTCTCGTTGCGCTCTCGTTCCGCGGCTACGCCGGATCGACGGGATCGCCGAGCGAGGAGGGCCTCTTGAAGGATGGCGCGGCGGCCTACGCTTTTACAGCCGCCCGCTACGAAGCTGGCCGGATCGTGATCTGGGGATTTTCGCTCGGCAGCGGCGTTGCGGTAGCGATCGCGTCCGAACACCCGGTCGCAAAACTGATCCTGGAGGCGCCCTACACGTCTACGGTCGATGTTGCCGCCTCATTGTTGCCCATCGTTCCTGTCCGCCTACTGATGCGCGATCAATTTCATTCCGACCAGCGCATTGGCCGCGTGACAGTGCCGCTTCTCATCATGCATGGTGAGGCCGATCCCGCCATTAATATCAGGTTTGGCGAACGCTTATTTGCGATGGCCCATGAGCCGAAACAATTCGTCCGTTTTCCCGGTGGCGGTCACGAAAATCTGGACGAATTCGGTGCTATCGAGACCGTGCGGCGATTTATAGGAGCTTCAGGTGGTTGACGGCTTCGAGGTTGCGGAGGGGGTGAGGTGAGCTTGCACGGACCGATGCCGAAATCGGCATGGATATTCCCGGCGCTTGCGGTTTTCTTGTTCGCGGCCGTGACCGCGGCCGGCTACAGTTTTACGCCATCGCCGGCCGGATTTGTGTTCGCCGGCGTGCTGCTCCTGATCCTGTTCGGAACGGTATTTGCGGCCGTGCATCACGCCGAAGTCGTGGCGGAGCGCATCGGTGAGCCCTTCGGTACGTTGTTGCTGACGCTCTCCGTCACCATCATCGAGGTCGCGCTGATCGCGACTATCATGCTCGGCGAGAAAGCCGCCGTCACCACGCTGGCGCGCGATACGGTGTTTGCAGTGGTGATGATCGTCTGCAACGGGCTGGTCGGCATTTGCATCCTGGCCGGTGGTTTGCGGTACCGCGAGCAGGATATCCAGGTGAGCGGATCGAGCCTCTATCTCAGCGTTCTCTCGGTGCTCGCCACCATCACCCTCATCATGCCCAATTACACGCTGACGACGCCCGGACCGGTTTATTCAACCGTGCAACTCGGCTTTGTCAGTGCCGTCACCATCCTGCTCTACGGCGTCTTTCTCTATACGCAGACCGTTCGGCACCGGGATTATTTCGTCGCGCAAGCGGGCGATACGGCGCATGACGGTCCGCAAGCCTCGAACCGGACAATCGTTGTCAGCGCCATCCTGTTGCTGATCTCGCTGTTGGCCGTGGTGTTGCTGGCGAAGAAATTCTCGCAAGTGGTCGATGCCGGCGCCGCCTTGATCGGCGCGCCACCGGCCTTTGCCGGCATTCTGGTGGCGCTGTTGATCCTGATGCCGGAGGGGCTTGCCGCGATCGTGGCGGCGCGCAGGAACGATTTGCAAAAAAGCATCAACCTCGCGCTCGGCTCATCGCTCGCCACCATCGGCCTGACGATTCCGGCCGTGGCGGTGGCCGCCTATGAACTCGACAAGCAACTGGTGCTGGGACTTTCAGCTCAGGACATGGTGCTGTTGGCGCTGACGCTGCTGCTCAGCCTGCTGACGCTCGGCAGCGGCCGAACCAACATCCTTTTCGGGCTGGTCCACCTTGTGGTATTTGCGGTATTTGTGTTCCTGGTTTTCGTCCCTTAAGTGGAAGAAGAGCTGAAAATGATCAGCGCCACGTCCGATGTTCAGGTCGATACGGCGGAGGTGCGCGTCACCCGGTGGCGCCTAGCCCCTGGAACCGCCACGGGACCCCACATTCACGGGATGGATTATGTTATCGTTCCCGTGACCGCCGGCGAAATGACGATTGTTGCGCCCAATGGCGAGCGCTCCAAGGCCCAGCTTGGGGTGGGGCAGTCATATTTCCGTAAAGCTGGCGTTGAACACGATGTGCTCAACGAGAGTGCGTCCGAGATCGTCTTTCTGGAAGTGGAGTTGAAACCATAAACCCGATGTTTACCGAATTGCCACCGATATGCCTCAAAGCTCGGGCATCTGGGCCCGCGCGGGAGTTGTCGGCATGCTGAAATTGGCTTCAAAATTTGCGATGGACATCTTTCCGTCGGTGATTGCGACCATCCTCGGCGCCTATATCGTCAATCATTACATCAACGCCAAGCCACCCGCCGATGCTGCCGCGACAGCGGCCGCGGTGTCTTCGGCCGACCCGAAAAAGGCGGCCTCAAAGGCTGATTCGAAGCCGGCCGAACGATCGGCCGATCTCGGAAACCTTCCCGAACCGGGTGTCCGGGCCAGGGGCATTTCGGAAAAGTCCATTATCGACAAATCGGCCACTGACAAAGCCGTGATCGAAAAGCCCGTTGATAAGGCGGCCGAAAAGCCCGTCGACAAGGCTGATCGGCCCTCGGAAACCGCCAGCATCCCCCCGACCGCGCCTGCAGATACGCGCCGCCACCAGCCGCCGCGTGAGAAAGCAGCCTCGAAGGCTCCGCCGGCTCCCGCTGCCGAGCCTGTGGTTGCCGCGCCGGTTACCGCTCCGCCCGCTGATGCTACCGTTACCCCGGACGCCAACGATCTGGCGCGGGCCGCGATCGAGCGCCTGCGCGGCACTGAACCTGCTCCCCGCGTGCAGGAAAGCGCCCGAGTGCCGGAACCCCGAGTGCCGGAACCGCCCAAAACGACTGAACCGCCGCGCGTTGTGGCAACGCCGGCCGTGCCCGCACCTGCCCCGGTACCAGTTGCAACTGCGCCGTCGCTCCAGCCGTTGCCGCCGCCGATCATGGTGTCGACGCCGCAGGTTGAGAACAAGCCGTCCGCGGCGCGGGTCGACGATCCGCTCCGACCGACACCGCCGGCTGATATTCCCGATCCCCATGCCCCGCTGGATTTGCGGGCCGATGCCACCACAGATCAGCCGATGAAACGGCCATCTGTTGCCGACGATGTGCTCTCGGCCACCAAGAAGCTGTTCAACTCGGTGTTGCCGAAGCAGCAGCAACAGTGATTCGCACGCCAACCGGCCGCGGCGTCGAACTGGCTGGCCCGGCTCAGCTTGTTTTCGCATGATCTCCGCGCAAACGCTTTGCGTTTGTCGCGAGGGAAAACCGCTTCACACTTTTCCGGATCACGCTTTAGCAAACCATTTCAGAACGTTTCGTAGCTCTGGCCGGGTCTGCCGCCGACGCGGGCGAAGGCGGACCGCGCAGCTTCGTCCTTCGGACGCAGGTTAATGGCGCGGCCGTAGGAGCCGGCGGCCTTGGTCTTGTCGCCCAGACGTTCGTAGGCGAGCCCACGGGTCATCCAGGCTTGCACGTTTTGCGGATCGTCTTGCACGGCCTCGTCGAGATCGCTGGCTGCCTCCTTGGCTTTGCCGAGAGCCAGATAACTCAGTGCGCGGCCGAGCAAGGGCTCAAGCTGCTGTGGCACCAGGCCGTTCGCCGCGGTGAAGTCCTCGATCGCGAAGAGGTGTTGCTTCTCGCTCTGATAGAGCAGGCCGCGATTGTAATAAGCCTCGGCATCGTCGGGGCGCAGCGCGATCGCCTTGTTGAAGTCCTCGAGCGCCTGGGTCGCTTCGCCGCGCGCCTTGTGAACCAGGCCTCGGCCAAGCCAGGCCGGTGCGTAATTGGCATCGAGCGCCAGCGCCCGTTCATAATCGGACATCGCCTGGTCAAGACGTTTGGTCTTGCGGAAGATCTGGCCGCGGTTGGCGAAGGCCTGTCCGTAATTGGGGTCGAGGCTGATCGCCTTGTTGAAATCAGCCAGCGCTTCCTCGGTCTTTCCGGCCTGCGCCAGCACCGATCCCCGCATATTATAGGCCTGCGGATTGTCGGGGTTGTTCTTGATGGTCTCACCGAGCGAGGAGATGTTGGCCGAAGAGGTAAGCTGCGCCGGCTCTTCCTTTGGTTCCGGGGCGTTCGTCAGCGATCCCAGCGTCATCGAACAGCCGCCGAGCGCGATCGCAGCCGAGGTGATCGCCGCCAGCGCAATCGCAGCCGATGCGCGCGGTACGTGGCGCAAATTTCCGGAAAAGGGCACCGGTACAGTCATCGAACGGGATACTCACGCGCTCACTACTTAGTGGTAACGCGCTCCGTTGCGAAATGCATCGGTCAAATCGCCAGTAGGTTTACGGACGAAGGTATATAAACAACAACGCGGGGGGCCTAGTGGTCCGATTCTAACATTCGCCTCCCGTTTCAGCAGGCGCCTTAGCGAATCTTAGAATCAAAGGACCACTAGCAATTATAAATTGTTAGCGGAGTTTAGGATTTGACATTCGCTTTGCGAGTTCGCGGCTGGGCGAGTGGCGAATGTCAAATCCACGCCACCAACGGCCCGCGTCGATGAGATCGTGTCCGAATGTTGATAGATCAGCGCGGTCCGCGAGGTCCGCCCGCACCGCCACGGCCGCCGCCCGGACCACTGCGCTCGGCGCCAGGACCAGCGCCAAACACCGGCTTCGGCTTCATCGGCAACAGGCCTTCACGCTGCAACTTCTTGCGGGCCAGCTTGCGCGCGCGGCGCACAGCTTCGGCCTTTTCACGGGCCTTTTTCTCGGAGGGCTTTTCGTAATGACCGCGGAGTTTCATCTCGCGGAAAATACCCTCACGCTGCATCTTCTTCTTCAGCGCCTTGAGGGCTTGGTCGACATTGTTATCGCGAACGAGAACCTGCACGCGGCATCCTCTTTCAATTGATCGGTTTGGATTCTGGTAAGGTCAAAGGGCCAGCAAAAAGCCAAGCACCTGACCTTTGAGCGCGCGGATGTATCAGACAAAGGTGCTAATGTCCACCGCCACAAGCAAAAATAGAGGAGGCGATCGTGCCGAAACCAGCTCCCCGGGGTACCGCTCACGCGGTTTTCGGAGGCCTTTCAGGTGGGATCACGCGGGTGACATGTCCCATTTTGCGCCCGGGCCGAGGGGTACCCTTGCCATAGAGGTGGACTGTCGCGCCGGGAACGGCGAGCCATTCCCCATAGCCGTTGATCTCGTCGCCGATCAGGTTGGTCATGGTGACCTCGCCATGGCGGAGCGGCTTGCCGAGCGGCCACCCGGCAATGGCGCGGATGTGCTGTTCGAACTGCGAAATCGACGCACCGTCCAGTGTCCAGTGTCCTGAATTATGCACGCGCGGCGCAATCTCATTGACCAAAATCTGCGGTCCCTGGTCGCCTGGCACCACGAACATCTCGACCGCCAGCACGCCGACATAGTCGAGCGCGTCCGCAATCCGCTGCGCGGTGTCGCGGGCTTGTGCCGCGAGCGCATCTGATATGGCCGCGGGCACGCGCGAGACCTTGAGGATGTGATCCCTGTGCTCGTTTTCGGTGACGTCAAAACACTCGACGTGACCGTCGGCGGAGCGGGCGGCGATGACAGAAATTTCGCGCTCGAACGGAACGAAGGCCTCGAGGATCGCCGATTTGGTGCCGAGGTCGTCCCAGGCGCGATCCGGATCGTCGTCGGCGCGGATCATCGTCTGGCCCTTGCCGTCATAGCCGAAGCGGCGGGTTTTGAGCACGGCGGGGAGGCCGATTCTCGCGATCGCGGCGTGCAACGTCTGCGGCGATGAAACGTCGGCATAGTCGGCGGTCTTGATGCCCAGACGTTTGACGAAATCCTTCTCGACCAGGCGGTCTTGCGTGGTTTCAAGAATCTTGCGATCGGGCAGCACCGGCCGCCGCGCCGCCAGAATCATCGCGGACGCTGCCGGCACATTTTCGAATTCATAGGTGATGACGTCGACGTCGCTTGCGAACAGCTCAAGCGCCTCGACATCGGCATATTCGGCGCAGGTCGCGTTGGCCACGACGTCGAAGGCCGGCGAATCCGGATCCGGCGAAAACACCCGGCAGCGCAGGCCAAGCCGCGCAGCGGCCATTGCCAGCATCCGGCCGAGCTGTCCGCCGCCGACAATTCCGATGGTATCGCCCGGTTTCAGCTTCACCGGCAATAGCGCCGTCACGCCGAGCCCTCCGGGCGCTCCGCGACTGCGTCCGTCTGCTGCTTGCGCCAGGCGGAGAGCCGTTCCGCCAGCGGCTTGTCGTTCAGCGCCAGCATGCTCGCAGCCAACAGCGCCGCATTGATCGCACCGGCTTTGCCGATCGCCAACGTTCCGACGGGAACGCCGGCGGGCATCTGGACGATGGAATAGAGCGAATCGATGCCGGACAGCGCCTTCGATTCGATCGGCACGCCGAGGACCGGAAGTTCCGTCAGCGACGCGGTCATGCCCGGCAGATGCGCGGCGCCGCCTGCACCTGCAATGATGATCTTGAAGCCGGCCGCCTTCGCGCCCTTGGCAAAAGCATAGAGCCGCTCCGGCGTGCGATGGGCGGAGACGATGCGTTTCTCGCAGGCAACGACCAGCGCACCGAGTGTTTCGGCGGCGTGGCGCATGGTGTCCCAGTCCGACTGGCTTCCCATGATGATGGCGATCGGCGCAGGCATGTCGTTAATTCTTCGCAACAGAATCCAAAACTCATAGCCGGATTATAGGATCGGCCCTCCGTTCGGCAAGGCTGGTGTCCGGTTCTGCCATTCGTATGCCGCCGAGGCGAGTTCGTTTACGAATGGCAGAACCAGAGGGACACTAGCAGATCTATAAATTCCAGTGCGGTTTTGGATTTGACGTTCGCATCTGACGACTCGCGGCTCCGCTGGAGCGAATGTCAAATCCACCGCGCTGGTAAGGGATCGACAATGGACTATCCTGTCTTGGTGCGAACGAGCAAGTCTTCTTGGCGCAGAACTGGCCGGTGGGGTTAAGATTAAGGCGGGTTGCAGGGGTTTTCGAAGCCGAAACCCGCGCCTTTTAGGAAAAGCGATGAAGAAAAAAGCCAGGGCGAGCGCCACGCGAACTGCGAAACGGCGCAAGGGCGCGCCGGCAGCCGGTCAAGCGCTCGTGCGTCGCGCCGCGCCGGTCGTGCAGCCACCGGCGGCAAGTGGTGATGCCAAGGCCGAAATGCGCCGGCTCAAAATGCAGATTGCCAGGGCTAATGCGCACATCGAGACGTTGCAGGCGGCGGCCGAGACGGATTTCCTGCTCGGGATTCCCAATCGGCGCGGTTTCGAACGCGAGCTCGGCCGCGCCATCTCCTATATCCAGCGCTATCAGGCCGGCGGCGCGCTGATCGTGCTCGACGTTGATCGGCTCAAACCGATCAACGACAATTTCGGCCACGCGGCCGGAGACGAGGTGCTGAAGGCGATCGTCGCCATGCTATCGCAACAGATCCGTTCCTCTGACGTCATTGGGCGGCTCGGCGGCGACGAGTTTGCGTTGCTGTTGTGGAATCTCAGCGAAACCGATGCCCACGCCAAGGCGGCGGCATTTGAGGAGGACATCGACCGCCTTAGTTTCATCTTCGAAGGCCACATGGTTGCGACCGGCGTTTCCGCGGGCGTCGCTATTCTCGGACCGCATTCGGACGGCGCCAAGGCGCTCGCGGACGCCGACCGCGCGATGTATGTGCGCAAGGCGCAGCGGCGCCACGAAATCTGACACGAACCTTTCGGAAAAAGTCCCTTCATCCCTTTATAGCGAGCGGAGCCGCACCATGACCAAGCCTGAGCCGTTTACGCTTCACGTGGCTGACGCCGATATCGCCGATCTGAAAGACCGTCTCGCCCGTTCGCGCTTTCCTGATTCCGCGCCCGGCGAGACCTGGTCATATGGCACCGACGTCGCCTATTTGCGCAGCCTCGTGGAATATTGGCGCAGCGGGTTTGACTGGCGCGCGGAAGAGGCGGCGCTGAACGCATTTCCGCAATTTCGCGTATCTCTCGACGGTATCGATCTGCATTATCTGCATGTGCCCGGCGTCGGCGAAAACCCGATGCCGCTGCTGCTGTTGCATGGCTGGCCGGGTTCGGTATTCGAATTTCTCGACATCATTCCGCGCCTGACCGACCCGGCGCGCTTCGGAGGCCATTCGCGCGACGCCTTTACGGTGATCGCACCTTCCTTGCCGGGTTACGGGCTTTCGTTCAAACCCGGTCAAAAAAGATACGGCGTCCCTGAAATGGCGGACTGCGTCGCCGCGCTGATGCACGATGTGCTGGGCTTCTCGCGTTTCGCCGCGCAAGGCGGCGATTGGGGAGCCGGCGTCGCCAGCCGGCTCGGCTACGCCCATGCAGAGAAAATGATCGGCATCCACCTCAATTTCATGATGGCGGCAGGCCGCGATCCCAATGCGGTTCAAAATCCGACCGAGGAGGAGAACGGCTATCTTCGCGAGCTGGCGCACTGGACGCGCGAGGAAACCGGCTATCAATGGATTCAGGGAACACGTCCGCAGACGCTTTCCTTTGCGCTCACGGATTCGCCGGCAGGACTGGCGGCCTGGATTGTCGAGAAATTCCGTGCCTGGTCGGATTGCGATGGCGACGTCGAGCGCGCGATCAGCCGCGACCGCATGCTCGCCGATATCGCGCTCTATTGGTTCACCGGCGCGATCGGATCTTCATTCTGGCCCTATTACGCCAGGCTGCATGGCTCCGCCATCCTGCCGCCCGGCGAGGTCATCACGGTTCCGACCGGCTATGCGCAATTCCCGCGTGAAATCCTGAGACCCCCGCGCAGCACCGCCGAACGGATGTTCAAGGACATCCGGCGCTGGAGCGTCATGGACAAAGGCGGCCACTTTGCCGCGCTCGAACAACCCGAAGCTCTTGCCCGTGAGGTGCGCGCGTTCTTTCGCGAATTGCGCTGAAATTCCATAGCCCCGATAGTGCGGTGGATTTGATATTCGCTCCAGCGTGGCCGCGGGTTCGGTAGAGCGAACGTCAAATCCAAAACCGCACTGGAATCTTATATTTGCTGGCGTCTTTTGTTTCTGACATTCGTAAACCAGTCCGCCGCAACACGGTACGAATGTCAGAAACAGGACACCAGATCGTCCGGCACCTGTCCGAATTTCTGGAGCACGCGCGCATCGCTAAATTCGCCGACCATCGGGTCGCCGCTGCGGCAGAAGGCTACCGCGCCGATGCTGCCGACAGCGCGCGACATCGCTTCGGCGCGCCGCAATGCGGCGCTTGAATGCTGACACTCTTCCGCAGCACCTGCGACCGGCATGCCGGTGTCATCCTGCAAAAACGGCATCGCGACGTAATAAGTGACGTTGGCCATTTACGCGTCTCCCACCTTCTGATGGATCAGGCTCTGTCTCTTCTGGCGCGGGCCTGTCGGGCCGAGACGCCCAGGTGTGATGCTTTCGTTCGTAGTTCGCTCAATTCGATTTCCAGATATTCATTCGCCAGGATCAGGGCCTTGATGGTGCTGCGCGCATCGCCATTGCACATTGCGATGAGCCGGTCGCAGGCCTGTTCGTAGCTCGGGCTATAGGGAAACGAAGCAGGTTCGGGCATGGCGTAATTCCTCAAAGCGCGACGTCGACACCGCACAAATGTTCCTATTTTGTTCTCAAAAAGTCAAGCGCTGTTTTTGCGCCGAATGCCTCCGCCTTCGTCTCAGGCAATGATGTCGGGCGTGATCTGGTCTTCGATGAAGGCGATCCGGTCGCGCAACTGCAGCTTGCGTTTCTTTAGCCGTTGCAGCCGCAGCAAGTCCGGCGCCGGCGACTGGTGCAGCGCATCAATCGCCGCGTCGAGATCGCGGTGTTCCTGTTGCAACCTTGCGAGCTCGGATTGGAGTTCGCGCTCATCTTCGTCGGTCATGGTTTATTTAATCGAAAACGCGGATGAGATTTGCGAAAAGTTCAAGCCGAACACGAATATCCTCCGGGGCAAGCTGCTCCGCAAGCAGCTTCGAGGGCGGCCTAGAACGGGTGAAAGCGCGTAAAGCCAAGCGAGCGACAGAACCGCCTGGTCCGGCCGGGTGTTGCCATCTCCGCGCCAGTCCTTGCCTTCGGGTTCCCGTGCAAGGGCGCCGGCGCGGGGCGAGACTACAGGCTCGCTGCTCACGATTCGTTACAGATGCCGGTGAAATATGAGGATGGCGTCTGCCAAAGCCATCGACAGATTCAAGCCTTGGTGTAGAGTCCAGCGTCCGGATCGAATCTGAGGTCTTAATCCAACCGAGGAGGTTTCGAATGGCAATTCAGGCTCATCTCGTTGAACTGGAACGGAAACACAAGGTTCTCGAACACGAATTGCACGATGCTCTTCTACACCTTTCAACAGATGATTTGCAGATTGTCGAACTCAAGCGCCGGAAATTGATGGTCAAGGACGAGATTGAGCGCTTGAGGCATTCCGCCAGCGCCACGTTGCACTAATCAGTCGCAGCAGAGACCTGACATTCGCTTTGATCGCGGCGGTCGCTCGGCATTGTCTATGCCGAGCAGTTGCGGTCTTGCGGTTGAGATAAACGTTCTTGCGCCTCCACCACACTGGAATACGATATTTGCTGGTATCCCTTTGGTTCTGACATTCGTAAGCGAACCTGCCCCGACATGATACGAACGTCAGAACCGGGACACTAGCTCGCCGACATAATCCGCGATCGCCAATGACGACGTCAGGCCTGGCGATTCAATGCCGAACAGGTTGATCAGCCCGTCGATGCCGTGGTCTCTCGGCCCCTGGATCAGGAAATCCTGCACGGCAACCGCCGGTGGCACGATCTTCGGACGCATGCCGGAATAACTCGGCAACAGCGCGCCATCCGGCAGGGCCGGCCAGTAGCGGCGGATGGCTGGATAGAACCGCTCGGCCCGCGCCGGATCGACCGCATAGTCGATGTGATCGACCCATTCCACGTCGGGGCCGAACCGCGCCTGTCCGGCCATATCGAGCGTGAGATGCACGCCGAGGCCGCCGGGCTCAGGCACCGGGTAGATCAGGTGCGAAAACGGCGCCCGCGCCGAGCAACTGAAATAATTGCCCTTGGCAAGATAGGCCGGCGGAATCATTTCGACCGGCATGCCGCCGATGCTGCGCGCAACCGACGTGGCGCCAAGTCCTGCGGCATTGACCAGAAGCCGGCACTCCAGCGACATCGGAGTGGCTCCGCCGGCGTCAATCTCGATGCGGCCGGAACGTGCGCGTGCGCCGAGTAGCGGGGTGTGGAACGCAAAGGCAGCGCCCGCGTCTTCGGCGTTGCCGCGCAGCGCCAGCATATAGGCGTGGCTGTCGATGATGCCGGTGGAGGGCGACAGCAACGCCGCCTCGCAATGAAGCGCCGGCTCCAGCGCGCGCGCAGCGTCGCCCGTGAGGACTTGCAAGTCGGCGACGCCGTTGGCCTCGGCATGCGCCCTGATCGATTGCAGCTTTTCGCTCTCCTTGGGCGTCGTCGCGACGATCAGCTTACCGCAATTGCGATGCGCGATGCCCTGGTCGCGGCAGTAGCGGTAGAGCGCCTGCTTGCCGCTGACGCACATCCGCGCCATCAGGCTATCCGCGCGGTAGTAGATGCCGGCGTGGATCACCTCGCTGTTGCGCGAGGAGGTGACGGTGCCGATTCCCTCGGCTGCCTCCAGCACGATCACCTCGCGGCCGCTTTGGGCCAGCCGCCGCGCCACGGCAAGGCCGATCACTCCCGCACCGATGACGACGCATTCGACCTTTTCCATGGAAGAAATTCTGATCCGGGTTTGCCTGGCTCATGGCGGCGGCGGACGAGTTGGCTGATACAACTCTCGCGTTAAGTGTCCTGCCTGGCCGGGGGCTTTGGTTGTGGTCTGCCTATTTAAGCAACTCTTTGGATTTGTTCCGGAACTTGGTCAACTCGAGTCATTAGTGATCCATTAATCATGTCCCGGCAATTGGTGCAATTTCGCACAGCAAATCAGCCAGGTCGGGGTACGCGTTTACCTGATCCAAACCCGTGACGCCAGAAAGTCGGCCGCAGAAATCCGCGGGTGACCGATGGCTGACAAGAGCTGGCAGGCAGGCAGCGGGATCATGATTCCGGCAGGAATCGTGGTCTGTCTGGTTGCGTCCGTTTGGGCTGCCGTTGCGTCGGGCGCGGAATCCTCCTTTGTCAGTTATTTCAATACGGTCGATCCGGAGGTTGTCTCGGATGCCGTGCTCGGCGGTCTGGTCGTCTGCTGCTTTCTGGTCGCTGTCGGATTGTGGGTCATGTCCACGCTGCGCCGGGTCAAGCAATCGAAACTGCGCCGGAACGCGTTCGTCAGCTCCGCCCTGAATAATCTCAAGCAGGGCGTTGTGATCACCAACGCGCAGCAACGGATTGTTTTCCTTAACGACCGTTACCTCGAGATTTACGGCCTTTCGCGTTCCGCCATCACGCCGACCATGACCGGCAAGGAACTGCTCGAACTGCGGCAGGTGCGCGGCATGCTCGACATCAGCGTCGAGGATTTCTATGCCCACGCCGGCGATCCAGAGGGCCTTGTCACCGAATTGGCGAGCGGGCAATCGGTTCACGTCAGATATTTCCCGCTGTCGAATGGCGGATCGATTGCGACGCATGAGGATTGCAGCGAGCAGCGCGAGCTTTCGCGGCAACTCGCTTCCACCAAGCAGTTTCTCGAATCGGTGCTGGAAAACATTCCGGTCTGCGTGGCTGTCAAAAGCATCGAGGACGGCCGCTACATCTTCGCCAACCGTGCGTTCGAGCGCTTCTCGCGCTTCCCGAGGGAATTCATCGTCGGCAAGCGCGCCGACGAGATTTTCACGCCCGATACGGCGGCCGGCATCGAGGCGGCCGATCGCGCCGCGCTGAGCGCGACAGGGGGCCAGTACAAAAACGAATTCGTCGTCGAGCGTGGTTCGCAGAAGCGGGTCCTCGCCTCCAGCCGCGTGATTGCCCGCGACGACAAAGGCGAGCCAAAATTCCTGATCGCGCTGTTTGACGATGTGACCGACCGCCAAGTGCTTTCCCACGAGCTGGAGAACACCAAGAAGTTCCTCGAATTGGTCGTCGACAACATTCCGGTCTCGCTGACGGTCGAACGGGCGAGCGACGGTCGATACCTTCTAGCAAACCGCAGCGCGGAAACCATTCTCAACCGCCGTCGTGAAGAGGTCGCAGGACTGACGGCGGCTGAAATCTTCAACGAGCGTGAAGCCAAGCTCATCAAGGCGCGCGACGAGGCGGCAATCAAAAAGCGCCGGCCTCTCACCGAAGAGCACCCGATCAGCACCAAGGATGGCCTGCGGCTGTTCCTGACGCGCCGGGTGACCGTGCTCAACGATACCGGCGAGCCGCAATATCTGATCAAGACCCACGAAGATGTCACCGACCGCCGCCAGACCGAGTCGCGCATGGCGCACATGGCCTATCACGACGGCCTGACCGATCTGCCGAACCGCGCCGCCTTCCTGCAGGCGCTGACGCAGATGATCGAGGCCTGTAGCGAAGCGGAAGAAGAATTCGCCGTCCTGTCGATCGACCTCGACGGTCTGACGGAAGTCAACGACGTGTTCGGTCATGACACCGGCGACAAGCTCTTGATCGAAGTGGCGCAGCGGCTGCAAGCATCCGCGCGCGGCGGCGTGGTGGCGCGGCTTTCCGGTGACGAGTTCGGATTGATCATCGACGGCAAGCAGCCGATCGCCGGCATGTTGCTGGCAGAGCAACTGGCCGAGATCATGGCCAAGGAAATCCTGATCGACGGCAAATCAGTTCGCACCGGCGTGACCACGGGCATTTCGATATTTCCGCATAACGGGACCGATGCGGCGTCCTTGCTTGCCAATGCCGGCGCAGCGCTGTCGCGCGCCAAGGCGAAATCGCGCGGCACGATCAGCATCTATGAACCGGAGATGGATCAGCATATCCGCGATCGGCGCGTGCTGCACCAGGATCTCTCGACTGCCATCAAGAACGGAGAAATCTTGCTTTATTACCAGCCGCAGGCATCGTCGCATCCGGCGGGCAGCAGCAAGATCATCGGCTTCGAGGCGCTGGCGCGCTGGCGTCACCCCGCGCGCGGTTTCGTGCCGCCGTCCGATTTCATTCCGCTGGCGGAAGAAAGCGGCCTGATCTTCGAGATGGGCCAGTGGATTCTCCGTGAAGCGTGCCGCGAGGCCGCCTCATGGCCGGTACCGCTGCAGGTCGCGGTCAACCTGTCGCCGGCGCAATTCATGCACGGCGATGTCGTCAGTCTCGTGCATTCGATCCTGCTCGAAACCGGGCTCGCGCCGGGGCGGCTGGAACTTGAAATCACCGAGGGCGTGCTCATCGAGGATTTCGATCGCGGTCTGGCGCTATTGCGCCGCCTCAAGGGACTGGGCGTGCGAATTTCGATGGACGATTTCGGCAGCGGCTACTCCTCGCTGAGCTATCTGCAGGCGTTCCCGTTCGACAAGATCAAGATTGACCGTACATTTGTCATGAATTTGGGGCGCACCCCGCAATCGGCTGCGATCGTGCGCGCGGTGATCGGCCTCGGTCACGGCCTCGAAATGTCGATCGTCGCCGAAGGCGTGGAAACCCAGGAACAGCTCACGTTCCTCGCTGAGCAGGGCTGCGACGCCGTGCAGGGTTACTTCATCGGCAAACCGTTCCCGATCGAGCAATACGACGCGTTGGTTGGCCGTGTGGCCAGTGGCGCGGCCATCGAGCCCGCGCGCAAGATCGGCTAACTCTTGCGCCATTTCTGTCAAGCGATGAACAAGTGAAGACGCTATAGCTACTAGTGCGGCGGATTTGACATTCGCTACAGAGTGGCCGCGAGTCCTCGAAGGGCGAATGTCAAATCCAAAGCCGCCCTAACAACTGATATTTGCTAGTGTCCCTTTGGTTCTGACATTCGTAAACGAACCCGCTGCGACAAGATACGAATGTCAGAACCGGGACACTAGTATGGCGGATTACGATCTTGCGATCATCGGCGGCGGGTTGAATGGCGTCAGCGTGGCGCGGGATGCCGCCGGACGTGGCTTGAGGGTCATTCTGATCGAGCAGGGGGATCTTGGCGGCGCGGCGTCCGCGGCTAGCGGCCGACTGGTCCAGGGCGATCTTTCGGTGCTCGAGCGAAGGGCGTTCCGGCGGACGCGCACGGCACTCGCCGAGCGCGAGGTCTGGATGCGGATCGCGCCGCATCTGGTGCGGCCGGCGCATTTCGTGATTCCCGCGCATTCCGACGAGCGTCCGCCATGGTTGCTGCGCCTGGGGTTGTATCTTTATGACCGCCTGGGTCCGCCCGGCAGCCTGCCGCGCTCCGCCACGATCGACATCACCCATCATCCGATCGGCGATGCGTTGCAACGGCCATTCGGCACCGCCTTCGGATATTCGGATTGTCTGGTGGACGATACGCGGCTGGTGGTGACGACCGCCATCGACGCTGCCGAACGCGGCGCGGTGATCCGCACCGGAGCCCGTTGCGTCCGCGCCGACCGGACCGACATCTGGCGGCTGGTGGTGATCGATCGTGGGCATCGTCAGGTCATCACGACAAGGTCGCTGGTCAATGCCTCGGGCGCCTGGATTGCGACCGTTGCGGAGACCGTGCTGCGGGTGCCGCCACCGCGTACGTCCGCGGTCAAACTGGGCCAGATCATCGTCAGGCGCTTGTTTGAGACGGATAACGTCTACGTCTTGCAGAACTCGGACCGGCGGCTGGTTTTCGCCAGCCCCTATCAGCGCGACTTCACCATGATCGGCACCGTCGCGCGAAATTTCAGGGGCGACCCGGCGGCGGTCGCGATGGCCGCGGATGAGGTCGCCTATCTCTGCGATGCGGCCAACCGGTATTTTCGTGAGCGGATTGATACCTCCGACGTGATCAGGTCGGTCGCCGGCGTCAATCTCGTCATCGGTCGTCCCGGCAAACGATTTGCCCGCGAGGGAACCGTGACGTTCGAGGCGCGACGGCGCAAGGCGCCGCTTCTGACCATTTTCGGCGGTGACATCACAACGGCGCGGCTGCGCGCCGAGCGCGCCGTCTCCTATCTCCTGCCGTTCTATCCGATGTCACCGCGCTGGAGCGCCGAGGCGCCGCTGCCCGGTGGCGAATTTCAAGCCGAGCGATTCGAGGCAGAGGTCGAAGCTGCGCGGGAACGGTGGAGGTTTTTGAGCTCCGACCAGGGGTTGCGCCTGGTTTCGGCCTACGGTTCGCGGCTTCATCAGGTACTCGGCGAGGCCCGAGAAAAGGCCGATCTCGGCCAAAGCTTCGGGCCGGATCTGATGGAAGCGGAGGTCCGCTATCTCATGACAAAAGAATGGGCGCGCTTTGCGGACGATATCCTCTGGCGGCGCACGAAGCTCGGCCTGACCATGGGGTCCGCGGAGCGCGAACAACTCGCGGCCTTCATGTCGATGGCGCTGCAACGGGTCGATTCTCCGAAAGCTGTCCACAGCGCTGCGGTTGAGCCGGGGCCACAGCAGGGTTAGCTTGCCCCTTTGGGGTAGGCTGGCAGCATGACCGAAGAACCCGCGAAGACCGCGCGCGAGGCGGATTCGCCACGATCCATTCCGCAGGTGGCATCCGGCATGCCGCTCCTGCGCATCGATGCCGTGGTCAAGACGTTCGGTCAATATCGCGCGGTCGATGCCCTGTCGCTCGACATTCAAGCCGGCGAGTTTTTCGCGCTGCTCGGCCCGAGCGGCTGCGGAAAGACCACGCTGTTGCGCATGCTGGCCGGCTTCGAGACGCCTGACTCAGGCCGCATCCTGCTCGATGGCAAGGATATCGCGCAGGTCCCGCCACATCAGCGCCCAATCAACATGATGTTCCAGAACTATGCGCTGTTTCCCCATTTGAACGTGCGGGACAATATCGCGTTCGGATTGAAGCGCGCTGAAATGTCGAAATCCGACATCAAGGCCCGCGTCAGTGAAATGGTTGCGCTGGTCAAGCTCGATGGACTGGAAAAGCGCAAACCCGATCAGCTCTCCGGCGGCCAGCGGCAACGCGTGGCCTTGGCGCGGTCACTGGCGCGCCGCCCGCAACTCCTGCTGCTCGATGAGCCGCTCGCCGCGCTCGACAAAAAGCTGCGCGAAAGCACCCAACTCGAACTGATGGAATTGCAGCGGCGGCTCGGTCTGACCTTCATCATCGTGACCCACGACCAGCAAGAGGCCATGACGATGGCGGGCCGGATCGGCGTGATGGATGCCGGCCGTCTCGAACAGGTCGCGACCCCGCGCGAACTCTATGAGGGGCCGCGCTCGCGCTGGATCGCCGAATTCGTCGGCGACATCAATTTGCTCGAGGGCCAGATCGAGACGAGCGATGGAGCTTATCCGATGATGGCGCGGCGGATCGCCATCGCAACCGGCGAGGCCGGAACGATCTATGTCGCCGAACCGCGCGAGCCGCTGATAAAGTCCAATCTTTGCGTCGCGATCCGTCCCGAGAAGGTCAAGCTGTCGCGCCGTGCGCCTGCGTCCGACGACGCGCGCGCCATCAATCGCCTGGAAGGGGTGGTGACCGATGTCAGTTACCTCGGCGGCATGACGAGCTACAAGGTCAAACTCGACAGCGGCGCGGTGCTGCGCTCCTCGATGGCCAATACCGCGCGGCTCGACCTCGATGCTTATAGTCCGAGCCAGCGCGTGGTGGCGTGGTTCTCGCCGGAAGATTGCGTGGTGCTGGAGCAATGAGCGCATCATCAATCTTTACGCGTCCGGCGCGGCTCGCGGCCTTCGCGCCCTATCTGTGGATGGCGCTGTTCTTTCTGGTGCCGTTCCTGTTCGTCCTGAAGATCAGCCTGTCGCAGACCGCGATCGCGCAGCCGCCTTATACGCCGGTGTTCGACGTGGGCGAGGGATGGGAAGCGATCAAAGCCGCCTTTGCCGCGTTGTCATTCGATAACTTCCGGCTGCTGGTTTCCGACGATCTCTATCTACTGTCGTATGTGCGCAGCCTCACGGTCGCCGCGATTTCGACCTCGATCCTGCTCCTGATCGGCTACCCCATCGCCTACGGCATGGCGCGTCTGCCGCAGCGTTGGCAAGCGGTCGCGATGATGCTGGTGATCGTTCCGTTCTGGACCTCGTTTCTGATCCGCATCTATGCCTGGATCAACATCCTGCAGCATGATGGTTTGCTCAATCAGATTTTGCTCGCGCTGCATCTGGTTTCTACGCCCGTGGTCTGGTTGTCGACGGATGGTGCGATGTATCTTGGCATCGTCTATTCGTATCTGCCGTTCATGATCCTGCCGCTGTATGCGACACTGTCCAAAATGGACCCGGCGCTGCTGGAAGCCGCCAATGATCTCGGTGCTTCGCCGCGCGCAGCCTTCTGGCGGGTGACGTTCCCGCTTTCGTTGCCCGGCATCGGCGCCGGCGCTCTGCTTTGTTTCATTCCGATTGTCGGCGAGTTCGTGATTCCCGATTTGCTGGCGGGGTCCGATGCGCTGATGATCGGCCAGACGCTGTGGCTTGAATTCTTCACCAACAAGGACTGGCCGGTGGCCTCCGCCACCGCGGTCGTGCTTCTGCTTCTGCTGATCGCGCCCTTGTTGCTGTACGATCGCCTGCAACGCCGGCAACTGGAGCAAGCGTGATGGCAAGCGCTGCAAGCAAACTCTCGCGCTTCAACATCGCCGCGCTCGCGCTGGGATTCGGCTTTCTTTATCTGCCGATCGTGATCCTCATCGTCTATTCGTTCAACGCCTCGCGGCTGGTCACGGTATGGGGCGGCTGGTCGCTGCAGTGGTATACCGAATTTTTCAATGACAGCGCCATGATCGACGCGGCCTGGATGAGCCTGCGTGTCGGAGCAACCTCGGCGACGCTCGCGACGTTATTGGGAACCCTCGCGGCGATCGCGCTCTCGCGCGGTGCGGACTTCAAGGGGCGGACGCTGTTTTCCGGCATGCTCTATGCCCCCTTGGTGATGCCCGAAGTGATCACGGGTCTCTCTCTGCTGCTGTTGTTTGTCGCCATCAACGCCGAGCGCGGGTTCTGGACCGTCGTCATCGCCCACACCACGCTGACCATGTGCTTTGTTGCCGTAGTGGTCCAGGCGCGGCTTGGCGCGCTTGACCGCAGCCTCGAGGAAGCCGCGATGGATCTTGGCTGCGATCCCTCGCGCGCGTTCCTGGCCGTCACCCTGCCGCTGATCGTTCCATCCGTCGCGGCCGGGTGGATGCTGGCCTTTACGTTGTCGCTCGACGATCTCGTGATCGCAAGCTTCACCACAGGCCCCGGCTCGGCGACGCTGCCGATCCGGATCTATTCGGAAGTGCGACTCGGCGTGAAACCGGAAATCAACGCGATCTGCACGCTGGTGGTGGCGCTGATTGCGGTCGTGATCGTCGTCGCTTCGCTCGCCTCGAAAATCTCCGACGCGCGCGGCAAGAGCGCGGCGCCATTGTGATCGCTCAAGACTTCACCGCGCCCGCAGTCAGGCCGCCGACCATGTAGCGGCGGAAGGCGTAGTAAATCGCCGCCGGTGGCAGCGCATAGATGAAGCCGGTCGTCATCAATAACTCCCACGGCGAATCGTCAGCGGCGAGGAAGTTGCCGAGCGCGACCGGCAGCGTGATGGCGCGGTCATTCGAGAGCAGCAGAAACGCGTAGAGATATTCGTTCCAGGCGAGCAGCACCGCATAGGTGCCGATCGCGACCAGCGACGGCATCATCAAGGGCACGTAGACCAGGCGGAAAATCTGCAACGGTGTCGCGCCGTCCATCACGGCGGCTTCATCGAGTTCGACCGGCAGCTTGTCGGACGCTTGCTTCAGCACCCAGATCGCATAGGGCGAAGCGATCGTGACCATGGCGAGGATCAGCGCCCAGCTGGTGTTGAGCAGGCCGTAATTTCCCATGGTGCGGTACATCGGCACGGCAAGGAACGCCGCCGGAATAAAGTAGGTGAACAGCGCGAGATTGAGCACGATGCGTCCGCCCGGCACGCGCAGCCGCGAGATCGAAAACGCCGCCGCAGTTGCGATCGCCAGCGTCAGCGCGCCGACGGCTGCTGCGATCACGACCGAATTGCCGAACTGCACCCAGAAATCGCGCAGGAAGTAGTGCTGCTGAAGAAACACGATCTCGAAATTGTGCAGGGTCGGATGCTCCGGCCACAATTTGCCGGAGAAGGCGTCTTCCCTGGGCGAGATCGCGAATACGAACATGTGGTAGATCGGAATCATCGTCCAGATCAGCACGGGAATGCCGATCAAAAGAAGCCGGGCTTCGGTCGCGGTGTCGCGCAGAGATGGCAGCTTCATCGCGACAACCGTTTCATCATGAAATAGACCAGTGGCAGCACGAACGGCATCGCGATGACGATCGAGGCCATCGCGAGGTTGAGCTGGTCGAGGCGCAGGTACCGGATGCCGAGCGTCGACAGCACGTGGGTCAGATCGGCCGGGCCGCCGCCGGTCAACAGATACACGCTGTTGAAGTCTCCCAGCGTCCAGAGCATCGAAAGCAGTGTGCAGGTCAGATACAGCGCCTGCATCGACGGCCAGGTGATGAAGCGAAATTTCTGCCACCAGTTCGCGCCGTCGACGTCGGCGGCTTCGAACAGGTCCTGCGAGATCGCTAAGCGCCCCGTCATCAGGATCAGTGTCCAGAACGGCAGCGATTTCCAGATGTGCACGCCGATCGCCATCGAAAGCGCCACGGCGGGATCGTTGAGCCAATTCGGCCCGTCCTCGCCGGTCAGCTTGAAGATCAGCTGGTTCACCATGCCCCATTCCGGATTGAGCATGAAGCGCACCGAAAGAATCGTCGGGATCGACGGCACCGCCCAGGGCAGGATGAAGATCACGGACAGCCAGCGGATCCAGCCGCGCTGCTGCACGAAGAAGCCGGACAGAAACAGCGCGATCAGCATCTTGATGTTGATGCCGATGAGAAGAAAGATCAGCGTGTTGACCGCGGCGCGCGCGAAGATCGGATCATTATAGAGCGCGACGTAATTCGATGGCGCCCGCGCCAGCCAGAAGCCGTAAGCCACGGGATAGACCACGAAGGCGGCGAACACGAGCAGATAGGGGGCGATCAGCACGATGCCCCAGACCTGCGTCGTCGACAGCCGCGGCGCGAGCGGCGCGCCAGATACGGCTTGGTCGGAGGCTGAGATCGTGATCGCCATATGCGTTACTCTTGGACGGATATTGCAGCCGTAGTTTTCATTCCGGTTGTCGTCCCGGCCAAGCGAAGCGCGAGCCGGGACCCATACGCTGTATCGGTTTTGTTGAGAGAAGGTGTTTGTCGGCTTTCGCTCAACAATCAAAGCCTGTGGTTATAGGTCCCCGCTTTCGCGGGGAAGACAGCTAGACCATCCTACCCCGCGACCTCCTTGATGCGGGCGATCAGCTCATCGACGGCCTTCTCCACCGGCACCTTCTCGCTGACGACGCGGTTCATCGCCTTTGCCCACACATTCTCGTTGTTGAGAATCGTGAACTTGTAGTTCTTGGTAAAATCGAACGGCTGGGTGCCGCCGGTGAACTGGTTGTAGACCGCCTTGCGATGGCGGTCGTTCTGCCAGAACGGGCTCTTCTGGCCTTCAAGGGTCGCCGGAAACCAGCGGCCGAGCGCGCCTTCGACATACGGGCCGAGGTTTTCTTCCTGAAGCAGGAACGCAACGAACTCCTTTGCCTTGGCCTTGTTCTTGGCCGCGGTGAAGATCACGCCGGTCTTGACGTCGGAGCGATACTTGATCGGCTGGCCGTCCGGCCTGTTCGGGAAAGACGCGGTGATGATGTCTTCCTCATAGGCCTTCTTGCCGGCGGCGCGCTGCTCCGGCGTCAGCGCCGGATTGGTGGAATCCTCGAACCATTTCGCCGCGATCGAGATCGTGAAGTTGTGGGTCATCACGGTCGTCTTGTTGTGGAAGGCGACGTTGTTATCGGGATCTTTCCAGGTGGTGGAGGAGGGTGGCGTGCAGCCCTTGATATAAGTGTCGGTATAATCCTTCAGCGCGTGGATCAACCCGTCGCGCACCTTGTCGTCGATCGTGAGCTTGCCGTCGTCGTCGACCAGATGGACATTGTAGGCATCCATGAAGGTGTAGAACGATTGAAGTGAATCGGTGGATTCCACGCCCATCGGCTGGCCGATGCCGTAGACGCGCTGGCCGGTGGCCTTGCGGCTTGCCGGCTGCACCTTGTCGCACCAGAATGACCAGTAATCCTCCCATTTGGTCGGAATGTCGCTTTCCTTGAAGCCCGCTTTCTCCAGCATGTCCTTCCAGATCTGCACATGCATGCTCTGCTGCTTGAGCGGGAAGCCGTAATAGCCTTTTTTCTTGGTCTCGCCGTTGAGGAGATAGGCTGTCTCGAGCGTGTTCGGCGCGAACTTCGCCTTCATCGGTACGAGAATGTCGGAGAGGTCTTCGAGCTTGCCCTCGAAGGCCCATTTGCCGCCGGCCTGCACGTCATATGTGTCGGAATAGGCAACGTCGGGCACGGTGCCGGAATCCAGCGCCGCGACCGTTTTCGGGATCATGTCCTGGATCGCGTATTGCGACAGCTCGACCTTGGTGCCGGTCTTCTCTTCGAATTTCTTGACGACCTTGAGCAGCGCGTCGTCTTCGGATTTGTAAAAGCCCTTGCCCCACCAGACCGTGATGGTGTCCTGCGCGGCGACGGGCTGCGCGGCGGCCAATAATGCGGCAGCGGCAAAAAGCCGGATTCCTCCCCGAATTCTCAACGTTGTCCTCCCTCTGGTGTGCCGGTCTTATTTTAACCGGTCGGGTGAAAGACTAGCGCAGGGGTGGGCCGCGATCTAGCGGCATCTTGTCCGACGAAGGTAGCTGGACATACTTCGTCGTGGCCGGACCTCTATCCACTCGTCATGCCCGGCCCTGTGTCGGGCATCCACGTCTTTCGTCTATATACCTAAGCAAGACGTGGATGGCCGGGCATAGGCGAACGGAAGCGACGCCGTTCTTCGAACGGCTAGGCCCGGCCATGACCAAAGCGTCGGGCAGGTCATCCGCCCTGGGCCGCCTGCACCAGCGTTTGCAGCGTGGAGCGGGTCGGCGCGAAGAACGTCGTTCCGGTCAGCGGCGTCGAAAAATCAAGCAGCCGGTCGTAAGCGCCCGGCGGATCGCCGACATACATTCGCTGCAGCATCTTTTCGATCACCCACAGATACCGGGAATAACCGATAAAATAGGTTCCGAATTCCTGTTTTCCGGGCCGGCCGAAGGGCATGTTGTCGCGCAGGATGTCATGCTCGGTGCCGTCGGCGTCCACGATCGTGGCCAGCGACTTGTGCGATTTGCGCGGCGCATCGTCGTCATCGATTTCGATGTTGTCGATCTTGGTGCGGCCGATGATCTCCTCCTGGAGGGGCGTTGGAGTCCGTGTCCACGCCCCGAGATCGTGCAGATATTTCTGGACGACGACATAGCTGCCGCCGGCAAAATCGGCATCTTCGCCGCCGACCAGCGCCGACGCCGGCAAATCGAGGCCGGTCGGATTGGCCGTGCCGTCGACAAAGCCGAGAAGGTCGCGCGCATCGAAATATCGAAAGCCTGAAACTTCGTCGACGACGGCCACGTCATCGCCAAGGTTGTCGAGCAGGATTCGTTCAAATTCAAAGCACAGGTCGGGACGTTCGGATCGGATGTGGAACAGGAGGTCGCCCGGCGTTGACGGCGCGTTATGGGCCGTTCCCTTGATTGCGGCAAACGGTCTCAGTTCCTTCGGCCGCTTGCCCGAATCCAGACGATCCCAGAGATCGCGGCCGATCCCGGCAATGCACGACAGGCGGCCGGAAAGATCACGGAATCCGACCGTCTTGACGAGATCGTCCAGCCCATCCAGCACCGATGTGACCTTCGCGAGAGCAGCCTGTTCGCGTGCGACGGTGACCACGAGAAATACCGCGGCAAGCGACAGCGGAGCGTCGATGCTCTGCGCGTCGATCGGTACTCTGTCCCAATTCTTCCCTGACATTCCGAACTTTCCGTTTGCTGCCGAATTTGGTTCAGATGATCACGAACCGGCCGCGGGCCGGCCTTTCTCCAGCGCGGGCTGTCATATATGAGAGATTTGTCGTCGGATAGTCTACAGAGGGGCGGTGTGGATGGCGGCGACACTTTAATTCAAAAATCACGATCTCGCGCTTGATTGAAGAAGGCGCGAACACAGGCATTTCAACTGGGACATGACATGGTAATTCGATTTGAGACGGCGCAATCCACCCTGGCAACGCGGTGCTTTCGGCCTTCCGCCGTCGTGACACTGGCGGCGATGGCCGCATTGACGGTGCTGACGGCGGGTGCCGCGGCAAGACAGGGACGGCCGGCAGCACCGACCGAGGCGACGGCGCCGCGCGAGGCAGGCGAGCCGATCATGGCAATCGTGTCGATCAAGTCCCAGCAGGTCACGTTCTACGACGCCGACGGCTGGATCTTCCGCGCGCCGGTCTCAACCGGCACCACCGGACGCGAGACGCCGGCCGGTATCTTCGCCCTCGTCGAGAAGGACAAGGACCACCATTCGACCATGTATGACGATGCCTGGATGCCGAACATGCAGCGCATCACCTGGAACGGCATCGCGCTGCACGGCGGGCCGCTGCCCGGCTATGCGGCCTCGCACGGCTGCGTGCGGATGCCCTACGACTTTGCGGAGAAGATGTTCGACAAGACCTCGATCGGGATGCGGGTGATCATCTCGCCGAACGATGCAGCCCCGGTCGACTTTACCCATCCGGCGCTGTTCGCGCCGAAGGCGGAAGCCCTTGCGGCTGCTCCCGCGCGGGCCGAGAAACTCAGCCTCGAGGCCGCGGATGCCGCCAGGACGGCCGAGGAAACCAAGGTAGCCGCCGCGTCAGCGGCGCGCGACACCGCAGCGCTTAACGCCTCGCTACGCAAACTGGAATTTCTCAATACCCGCGCCCAGGCCGAACTCGCCTATGCCGACAAGGCGCTCGTCAACGCCAAGACCGACCAGGCGAGGGCGCGGGCCGAGGACGCAAAGCAGAAAGCCGAACCTAAGGCTGCGGAAGCGCAGACCCAGCTCGACGCCGCCAAGGCCGACGTGAAGCCGAAGCTCGATGCCGCCGCTGGCGCGAAAGACGCCGCCAAGGCGGCCGCGGCCAAAAAAGCCGAAACCGCCAAGGCAGCGCTCGAAGCCAAGCTCGCGCTCGAGCCGGTGTCGATCTACATCAGCCGCGCGACACAAAAACTTTATGTACGGCGCAACACCCACAAGGCGTGGGCGGACGGCGGCGAGGTGTTCGATTTCAGCATCGAGGTTCCGGTCACGATCCGCAATCCCGACCAGCGGATCGGCACGCATATCTTCACGGCGATGGCGCGCAACGATTCGGGCCTGCGCTGGAGCGCGGTCACGATCGACGACTCTGACAGCGCCAAGGACGCGCTCGACCGCATCACCATCCCGCAGGATATACTCGATCGCGTCGCGCCGACCGCCATGCCGCGATCCTCGATCGTCATCTCGGACGAGCCCTTGAGCAAGGAAACCAACTATCGCACCGAGTTCGTCGCCGTGCTGAGCAACCAGCCGCAAGGGGGCTTCATCACCCGCAAGCCGACGACGACCGACTTTCCCGTTGCGAGTGGGGACGATGGCAACCTCTTCGGTTCCTTTTTCCAGCGCAGTTGGGATCCGCAAGGCAACCCGCAACCTGGCAATCCCCAGGCGGCCAATACCCGTCTGCGCGGCCAGCGTTATCCTGACGGCCGACCCTATCCGCCTCAGGCGCAGCCGGGCTGGGGCTGGTAAGTACAGTTCGACGCGCGGGTGAGGGAGGTGTCCCATGGTTGAACCTGTCGGCGGCCAAGGCACCCAGCAGACCGGGTTCGCCGGCGTCACGCGCAAGGTCCTCGAACGTCTTTCCGTGCCGGGAGATCATCGGGAACTTGTCGTCGTTGAAGTAACCTATCCACCCGGGGGGTGTGCTCCGCTTCATCGGCATCCGGTTGGCGGCGCGATCTACATCGTCGAGGGTATTGCCGAGTCCGCTTATGGCAGCGACGAGCCGCGACAATATCGGGCGGGCGAGACCTTGCAGGATCGCCCCGATATTCCGCACACGCTGTTTCGCAATTGCGACCCCGAACGTCCGCTCCGCTTTCTGACCATCTACGTGCTCGAACCCGGGCGCGCCTACACCATGGAGCCGTGAGGTGTGGGTCATCAACTGACCTGAGGCCGCTTCTGAGCAATGTAGGCTGATCCGCGACTTCCGGATTTCAAATTGGTCGAGCGCCCGGTTTGAGTTGTGTGATGGCGACGCCGGAGATCGCGAGCAGCCCACCGACAATCAACTTTGGGGTCATGTGGTCGCCGAGAAACAGCACGCTCGACATCAAGGCGAACACCGGAAGCAGCAGACCGAAGGGAGCGACGCGGCCCATGGAGCAACGCCCGATCAGCCAGAACCAAAGGCCAAAACCTGCAATTCCTCCGATGAAAATGGTGTAGGCGAGTGCCATCCAGCCACGCTCATCCGCGGTGACGAGGCTCGCCAGTTGTCCATACTCAAGGAGCAACGACATCAACAAGACCTGCGGCACCGTGAGCAGCGACGACCACCCCATCAACATCAGGGGATCAAAAGGGCCGTAGCGTTTCGTCAAGACGTTGGACACCGCGAATGCGAAGGCAGCGCCAATCACAAGCAGCAGCGGAAGCGCGTTCGCCGAGAGGCCAGGCTCCGCTGCCAACACGACCACGCCTGTGAATGCAAGCACCACTCCGGCGGACGTGCTGAGAGATGGCCTCTCCGCGAGCAGCGGCCAGGCTAACAGGACGGTGAAGGGCGTTGCGAGTTGATAGGCGACGGCCGACATGCTGCCGGAGCCGAGCCCGAGGCCAACATAAAAGAGCCCGAAGTTCAGTCCACCCAGGAAGATCGAAATAGCGGCGATGGGGCCGAACTGTTGACGCGTGGGCCTTTTGACGAACGGAACAAGCAGCAGCGCGATGGCGAGGAAGCGCAGCGCGAGGAAGAACAGGGGCGGAAACTCCGTGACACCCACCTTGATGGCCACGAACTGATAACCCCAGAGCAAGGGCACAGCCACCGCGCAGATGATCTGGATGGCAGACATGGCATTCTTCCTTTCAAGACTGATCAGTCCAAATATCGGCGCGCCGATAGCGCGGAGGCGTCCACGGGCTATCTATTTAATGAAACGGTCGAGCAGAGCGTCAGCGGTGGCTTGCGATGTGGTCCGTGCCGGTGCGGTTTTGCCGACCACGCGCAGCCCCTCGACGAAACAGACGAGAATTCGGGCGGCACTTGAAGGCTCAACGCCATCGGCCAATTGGCCCGCCGTCTTCGCGCGGGAAAGTGCAGCCGCCACCCTGGCCTCCATGGTTTTGAAGAAGCCCGCGACGCGCCGGCCAACTTCAGCATCCCGGCCAGCCAGTTCCATGGCGGTAGCCACCAGCAGGCAGCCGCGCCGGCCATTGGCGCCGCTCGCGCGGTCGACGTAGCCGGCAAGATAGGCCCGCAGGCCGTCGACCGGCTCTCTGGGAGGAGTGAGTTCGATATCCATCCGCCTCACGGCATCGGCAATGTAGCGATCGAGCGCACGCAAGAAGAGCGAGTGCTTGTCGCCGAAAGCGGCGTAAAGGCTGCCACGCGAGAGCTTCGTCGCACGCAGCAGGTCCGGGAGCGCCGTGGCGTGATAGCCGCGCGACCAGAACACACCCATCGCACGTTCGACAGCGGCCTCCATGTCGAAACTACGGGGCCGGCCACGGGGCAACTGCACGGGGTTTTGATGGTTCATGGTTGATATATAGACCAATCGGTCTTTAAATAGCAAGCCGAATGGTAAACGGCGCGTTACGCCGACCGCCGGAATCCAACCCTGGACCTCAAAGCTTGCTTATCGGGCATCTGCGTTAGGTGTAGCTCAACACGCAAGAGCCCCTGATGAGCAGCATCTCGACCATTGCCCTGTCCGGCCTTAACGCGGCGGCGAGCCGCCTTCAGGTTTCCGCCTCGAACGTCGCCAATTCGCAGACGACGGGTGCGCTGCCGAATGCCGATGGCACGGTGCCGGCCGGGGCGCCGCAGGCCTATTCGCCGCTCGCGCTGGTCCAGACCGCGAGCGCCGGTGGCGGCGTCCAGACCTCCCTCACCACGGTGTCGCCGCCCACGACCGCGGTGTACGATCCGCAGGCTTCCTTTGCGAACCAGGACGGCCTCATCGCCGCGCCCAATGTCGACCTCGCCCAGGAATTCGTCGGCCAGCTTCTGGCAAGCTATAGCTTTGCCGCCAATGCGGCGGTGCTGAGGGCGGACGATCAAAACAACAAGGCGCTGCTCGACATCTCGGTGTGAGACCGCGCCTCATAGCGCAAAATAAGCCGTCATTGACAGCACAACGAGCCCCAGCACCATAGCGAGCGCAAACTCGACCTTGATGCCGCCGGCGGAGTGAGTTTGCTGGTCGTCGATCATTCGGCTGGTCCTGACGAAGCGCACGAACGACAGCACAATGATCGCCATCCCGATGAGGATCAGCGCGAAGCCGTCATAGTGGCTGAACGAGCCTGAGAAACGTTCCAGCCGTAGCCGGCTCGCACCGTCCGATGCGTTGGCCTCGGCAATGGTCCTGACGAACAGGTTGAACTTCTCGACGACGAAGCCAAACGCAATGATGGCGATCCCGGTCCTGACCCAGGCCAGAAAGGTCCGTTCGTTCGCCGCATGATCGGAATATTTCTCGATCATCGGAACCTCTTTGAGTGTTGAAGACGGGACGTATCCTCGCCGATGAAGGACGATCTCGTCAGACAAAACAACACTCGAAGAGTGATTTTCAGCCCGCGCTTTTGAACGGAGCCCGGAATCAGGCCGCGGCGTCTTGCGGCTCTGGCCTCGGTGGTTCGTTTTTCTTTGTAAACGACGCCTCGGCCTGGTGTTCCCAGCGTTCGGCCTGGGCGAGCCATTTCCAGTTTTCTTCGGGATGCAGATAGGCCTGCTGGCGACAGAGCAGCCCCATGGCCCGACACCGTTGAGCGTTGTCCATCAGTTCCTCCCACTCACTTCCGGGCTTTAGCTTCCCGGATTGTAGCGGTCGCTTGCAACGCGATCTTTGCCGAGATGTTACAGCCGTTAGTTTGTCGGATCAAAGGCGATTCATCAGGGGCAATAAAAAAGGCCGCCAGATGAGGCAGCCTTGTTGTGGATGGCGGTGAGTTCCGGGGAACTCGGGAAGAGTGATGAGGTGGCGCTGTTACCAGCCGCCGCGCCATCCCCAGCCATAACCCCAGGGCCGGTAATAGCCGTAATACCCGTAATAGGGATAGGGCCGGTAATAGCCCGGCGGCCGGGCATAGACCGGGCCCTCGACGACTTCTTCCTCTTCGACCACCTGCGGGCCGGGTCCGCCGCGCGGCGCCGGCCGCGGGCCCATGCCGACGTTGCGGCCGATGACGAAGCCGTCCTTGCCGTCCACCGAGGCCTCGCACCAGCCGTTGGTGCATTTGCCGACCTCGACGGTCGTGCCCTTCGGGATCAGCGTGACAACCTCGCTGTCGGTGCCGGGCGATTTCCGCAGGTTCGTTTCGGCCGTGGTGGCGACCGGCTTGGCGGTCGCGCCGACCGCAGACAGCAGCGTGATGATGGCGGCGGATGCCGCGGCTCTTACAAAGGTCATGTCTCGATGCCCCTGTTCGTGATGATGCCTGCAAAACATGCCGAGGGAAGCGGGCTTTGTCTTGTTAAAATTCTGTAAGCGTTGGGGCGGAGCTGAGGGCGATGCGATGAGGCTGAATGCCACTAAAGAGGGGGTTACCCGTACGGAAGCCAGCGATGATACCCACCCGCGCTGAAGGTTCTCAGCAAAACGTTGCCTGGGTTTGTCAGGCCGGCCTGATCTTGCACAGGAAGCTTTCAACTTCTCTGCTCAGGTGGTTGCTTTGCGCCGAAAGCGATACGGCGAGGCCGTGAACCTGCTCGGCCGCGCTGCCCGTGTCGGCCGCGCCACGATTGACGTCCGTCATGCTGCCCGTCACCTGGGTTGCTCCCCGCGCAGCCTGCTGCACATTGCGGGCAATTTCCTGCGTCGCCGCACCCTGCTCTTCGACAGCCGCGGCAATCGCACCAGAAATTTCGGAAATCTGGGCGATGGTGCTTCCTATCTCCGCTATGGCGGAGACCGAGTGTTGGGTTGCGGACTGCATTTGCGCCACCTGGGCGGCGATCTCTTCGGTCGCCTTGGCGGTTTGCGCTGACAGCGCCTTGACCTCGGACGCCACGACGGCAAAACTCCGTCCCGCTTCGCCAGCTCGCGCGGCCTCAATCGTGGCATTAAGGGCAAGTAGATTTGTCTGCTCGGCAACCGCCGTTATCATCTTGATGACTTCGCCAATTCGGTTCGCCGACTGCGACAGCTCGGATATTCGAGCATTGGTTCGCTCCGCCTGCTCTACGGCAGCGTGAGCAATCGTTTGAGATTGCTGAACCTGTCGGCCGATCTCGTTGACGGAGGAAGCCATTTCCTCTGACGCCGCCGCGGCAGACTGAACGTTCGACGAAGACTGTGCGGACGCAGCCGCGACCGTCGCGGACAGTTCCTGGGTGGTTTCAGCGGTCCGGGTCAGGCTGCCGGCTGCAGTTTCGATTTCCGAGGAGGCAGAGGAGACCATCCTAACGACATTTCCAACGGCCTCCTCGAGACCTTCGGCCACCTCCAGCATCGCAGCTTTTCTGTCCGCCTCGGCTTTCCCGGCGGAGAGGGTTTGTTCGGCTTCCATCGCCCGAACACGCAAGGCGTTTTCCTTGAAGACTTGCACCGCGCCAGCCATGGCGCCGACCTCGTCCTTGCGACCCAGCGAGGAATTTCGCTCGCCAATTCGCCGCCGGCGAGCCGCTTCATGACCTCGGTCATCTTGATGATCGGCTGAATGACGCCCTTTGCGACACCAGCGATTCCAGCACAGACGACGAAGAAGACGAACGCGGAAGTGATCCAGAGAATCCGGGTAAAGAATTTATCCCGGGCAGTTGCGTCTGCTTCGGCGGCAGCGTTGTCGTCATTGGTCTGTTTGACGATCTCGTCGATCACCGCGCGATGCGCCGAGTAGGCCGCGGTTATTTCCGCGTATGATTTGGCTGCCGCGGCGGTGTCAGCCTTGGCCAGCGCAGGCAAAAAGGACTGTTCAATTGCGGCCCAGAATCGTTTGACCTCACCGTGCGATTTCTCCACCAGCTTGGTCTTGATCGAGGGGTCGAGGTCGGACTTTGACCAAAAGTCGTGGCGGTCGTCATAATCCTTTTTTAGCTGGACCGCCGGTCACCGTGTGCGGAGAACGATGAGCGATCTTGCAGCGCAAGGGTCGCTTCGAGATAGGCTTCAATCACGTATTCCGGCGGAGGAAGAATGTCCGCAACAAGATCGTTTCCTAGCTTGATCTTGTCGTATATCGGTCCCCCGACCTTGAGTTGGGAAAGCGCATAGTTGCTTGCAACGATCACCGCAATGAGACCAGCGAGCGTGAGCATGCCGAACGCAAAAATGGCGCGAGAAATTGTGATTCGATTCATTTCCGGGGCCCGACTCGAATTGACAAGGCGAAGTGTGCTGAAAACAAATTAAAAAGTTGCGTAAGAAACTCTGATCGCAACCTCCGCTTGAAGCGCCCGGTCGAGTCACGGTTATTGCGCGCGATGCCAGCTTTTTCATCAAACGCACAAGAATCCGTCGGCAATGGTCGGAGCCTAGCGAGCGCCCCGCCAAGCCGCGCAAACAAATCCTACTTCTCATCCTCCACGGCCGCGGGAGCATTCGTTCGGGCCGGCGCTGCTCGTCGCGGCCGCCGTGGCTCCGGTTCGCAACGAGGATCGGGTGTCATCGCAACCGTGACAAGATCCGGATACTTATTCATGGCGCCGGTTGCCGCATCGACTCCGAGACCGATGACGCCTCCGAGGATAACGTTTCCTGCTGCCATCGTTTCTGTATTCGAGGGGATCATGCTCGATCCCAAAACGTAGCAATCCTTAGTGCACTGGATTGGCAATGGCGCGGACCCCTTGTCGAGCGTGACGGTTCCGGGGGTCACTAAGCCACGCGGTCCGCTTTGAGTTTGAATGGTGCAAGTTGCCCCAGGAACTCCCGGGGTATCGATTGCGATGGTTTGAGTCGTCCCCTTGGTAATTGTCGCGCAGCTGGCAAGCATAATCGCGAACGCCAAAACAGCGTACTTACGCATTTTTTAATTCCCCCAGTCCCGAAACGACTAAGGGCGAGGGACGGAAGAAGATCAATCTAAAGGTGAGTGCCAAGGCAGGATATTGTTGACGCATTGAGCCGGGGTGACCTGGCCCTGCCGATTTCCTCCAGATGAAGTTAGAGTCCGGCCCCTCTGAAGGACGGACCAATGAAGCGAGCCAGGTTTACGGAAGAGCAGATTATCGGCGTGTTGCGGGAGCACGAGGCGGGCGCGAAGGCCGCTGATTTGGCGCGCAGGCACGGGGTCTCGG